>NZ_AP025305.1:1200000-2400000 GCF_036492635.1 Aureibacter tunicatorum | reverse complement strand
AATATTCATGCATGCCACTACGAGGATTTGCAAAATGGCGTTAAGTCTTGACTTGAATTTGCTAAATGCCCAGATAGCCATCATGATTTCCGACATACCTATAAGCATAGTCAAAGGCCTGGAATAATCTACTCCTAATATCCTTGCGACAATCTGCTCGTGACGAGGCACAAAATTTAAGACTTTGCAAAAAAGCCCGTTGGCAAACCAGACTAAAGAAATGATGATTGTCGATGCTGTGTGTAGTTGTTTGTTGGTCAATGCTTACTATTGTTTTATTATATGGTTTATTCCAATCACATTCTACGAGCTCATAAAATCAATTATGCGTATCTTATTAGCGATTAGATTATGTTATATTCATTTTTAATATATTTTCAAGATAAAAATATATTTTACCAATCAAAACAGAGTTGGAGAAAATTCATGAAATAAAATCAACTCCAACAGTTTATATCAGCTAATATATGCTTTACATGCTCTAAAATGGATCTTCGCTTTTGAATTTGGTGTTCACAACAAAGATCTTAGCTATAAAAGTCCTTGAATGAAATTGAACTTAATATAATTAAAACATATTAAGTTCAACTATAAACATACCTATTAAATTAGGTTAATAAATCGATTTACCTATTACAAAAAAATCAAAGTATTACAATTTTCAAACACTACATCAATTATGATTCAAGCTTTTTAAATATTCCTGATAAAATCATTTTATATTCAATAAATAATATAGGTATAATTAGAAAAATAATAAAAGGCTCAAGATAAGGATAATTCAAACTATTTATTATATTAAAGACACTTTCTATATTTGATTCATATATAAAATATGAAGTTTCATAAACTTTTGGTAAAACAGCCAACAGATATAATAATGAATAAAGAACTGGTGGAATTAAAAAGAAAAAAGTAATTCTACGACCGATTATATTTTTTGAGATTAATCCAAAAGAGCTAATAAATAATGACACTGAATAAATAAAATTAATTAATATTTCTTCAAATGGCTTTCCATATCCTAATGTAAACCTATCATAGCCAAGTGTTTTGTCATAGAAAATAACATGATAGCTAGTCTTATATGTTAAAAAAAGGCTTATCAATAATAATAATAATCCAAAATAGAAAAATATTTTATCTGATTTTATTTTCATCTAATACTAAGGGTAACAATATTTTAAACCTGATTTACTTCATTTTTTTTCTCTATAGAATCGTAAACTGATAGATATTCAAGATTTTCATAATTATTAGACAATAAAAAATTTAATTTATTTCTAAAAAAGCTCTCAGTTTTATATTTAATTAAAATTTATCCTTTTTATTCTTTACTTCACTTTCCAATCAGTTGTTTTTTCGTTTGAATTGTCTCAATAATATTATTTGTAGTAAAACAATCATCAAAATTATTAAAC
The DNA here is from genome assembly GCF_036492635.1 of Aureibacter tunicatorum. Classification (GTDB taxonomy): domain Bacteria; phylum Bacteroidota; class Bacteroidia; order Cytophagales; family Cyclobacteriaceae; genus Aureibacter; species Aureibacter tunicatorum. Next base: position 2,398,579 of record NZ_AP025305.1, on the reverse strand, counting down.
CTGGAACTAATTTTATCGAAGTATCAATTTCATGAGAAGATGCTAATATCAAAAGCCAAAAAAAACTGACTATCAATACTAAAATTGATGTAAATATTATACTTAAAAGTTTTAGCATGTTGAATCAATCTAGTTAAAAAAATAGTCAAACTCTTTGAATGGCTATTACTTACGATTTTTCTTTAATTCTCTGATTTTATATTCTAATTCATCCAAATTCTCAATCCAATTCGGAACTAAAAAATCTTCCTTTTTAGTATAAAGCCAAACTCCTCGATTAATTTTATCAATCAATCCTATTTCTTCAATTTTTATAATTTTATCCTCTGAACCTTTCTGACTGATTTTCAAATATTCATCAGTCAAAATAATTCTATATTTATCTTGTTTATCAAAATGTCTTTTAAAAAAATATAATTGATAAATACATACAGAAAGAGTAAAAGTCAATATACTTATTTTTGCTACTTCAGGGAAATCTTCAAATTCACTAGTATAATACACTTTATTCACAGACAGTGACATTACAAAAATAATAATTCCGATAGATATTAAATATATCTTTGGTTTTATCTTATTAACACTTTTTTTATTCGCTTTATATTCCATATTTCACTACCACTATTTAAAAATCGTACCTATTTATTCCTTTTAAGGATCTAAAAACAAAAAGAATTCCGAGCAATTTGTCCTAAATATCACATAAACATGCCTAAATCACATGCTATTAAATGCTCCGCTAAAGTTCGCAGGATAAACGACTTCATATTGCCAATTTTCATCTGATACATAAAGCCTTTTCGCTATTAATACCTTGTCCAATAATTTTTCACCGTTCAAAAATCGAATAATATCCCTTTGCGCCTTATCCCAATCATTGACGACAAATAGACAGTTAAGTCCTCCAGCACCAAAATCCTCCGCCATCCAACTGCCTAGATTTTGATATTCAATAAAACCAACTAACCTCTCACCAATCTGCTCTCTAAACTCATATGCTGACTCAAGCGAGTTTGTTGAAATTTGAAGTTGAATAAACATCACCTTCTCCTCGTTATCAAACTCTTTTCGGTATCCATTATTCAAATGCAAATCAATGGTTGAAGACAAAGAGTCTTTAGCTATTAGTCGGCGGGAACTGACACTTTGCAATGACAAGAAGTCTTCTGTAAAGCGTATCACACCAGATAATTTATGAATTCCCTCTTCATTTTCAAAGAACCTAACATAATTCACAGTATCAAAATCATTACGATAAACCGTTTCCAAATAAGCCAAATCAACCGGTTTAAGGTAATAAGCCTTATCAGCATCATTACAAGCCATTAACAATATCAGTAATATCGAAACACCAGACATGCACACTTTTCTCTTTGCCAACTCTTTATTCATAACAAAAAATGAATTATTAATATATAATCCTCCCTTTTGGAAATAATTATGTAATTTATATAAATAAAAATTCATTAAAGCATTATTATTATTCTTTCTTCTTGCTCTCGGCCTTTTTTATCAATGCTATGTTTCGTATCTCAAGTTCAGTCAGGTTAGCAGAATCTGAATAAGGCAAATACCAATCTTGACTTTTGAAATATTTATCCATTTCTCCTCCCAATTTGAATTTATAACTATATCTGGCAAATATTTCATTCCTCATGACTTTCAATTCATGCAGAGTCAATTTTTCCAAATCCGAATCACTTAACAATGTCAAACTTGCTTGAGGAAACTTTCCATTGCAATACAATTCTTGGCTATCTCCCATTATTTTTCCCAGCTCTCCGCCCTCATGAAATTCATACGTCCATGGGTCATAAATTAATAAGTAAGCAGTGCTTCCATTATCATTCTCAATGAAAACGAACTCTCCATCGGTTTGATCGCTAAAGAATTTATTCCCTTCTATCTTTACATTGCTGAAATTTGAATATGTGCTTACAAACCGATTAAATTCATTAGACCATTCATATTCGCTAGTTTGGGCAATGATTAAGTCGTCATTAATGATAATCGTCATTTCGCATTCTCCTTCCGAAAAACCAAACTTATAAACCGCTTGATACTGTTGAATAGAATCTTCTATCCAAGGTTCGATGATTTCTTTTGGGATTTTTTCCGAGCCAAAATATTGAGCATTTGCATTGCAGGCGAATACTGTGCATAAAATAAAAATCAAAACTACATCAACCATTTTTCGCATAACGTTATCAATTAAGTCTATTTTCAATTATTATTAAACATCCATTCAGGCGCGTTCAAACTTTTCAACTTATGTTTAAGGGAGTCTGAGATTAGATATCGAGTTTTTTTCATCAGAAATGGCTTCGGAAAGATACCCTCCAATTGCCTACGGTCTCCCTTTTGAAGTTGCGTACAATATTCTTCGACATATGGCATTGATTTGTCATCATAAATTCCACTTAGAAAAAAGTACATTTTAGCCTTTTCCTTTCTCCCTATCCTCATATTATACTCTGCAAACACATAATAAAGCTCAGGGCGATACTGATACAAAAATCCAGACAAACTGCGACCAATCTCGCCAATATCTCCGTCATCGAGTAATTTTTGGTAATACCAAGCAAAATAGGAGTCTTTGGAATAAAAATAACTATGATTGGCGCCATCTGTAGGCTGAACATTTTTTAAATCTAAAAGCAATCCCTTATCATCTTCACAGCTCGATGCTATAATCGCAGCCCTCTGATCTTTTATTTTTATCAGTTTTATAAATTGGCTGTAACTTTTCAATGTTCGTTTCGCAGAAAGATACCTATATGTTTCAATGTATTCAAAGACACTCCCCAATCGTTTTATTTTAAAAAATTTTATCATTTGAATTTTGCATTTTTTCTAATATACAATACTATCTCATGATAATTTGAAAAATCAATAGAACGAATTATAAGGGAAGTTCCATCCTTAAAATAAAGAACCATCATCCCCCCTAACTTAGTATAAACTGTTTTATAACTATCAAAATCCGAAACTTGGAACTTTCTTTCACCCTTCAACTTTGACTTATAATACAATTCATTGGCAGTAATAAGCAACTCTTTCTTATTAAAAATCATTGTAAGTGGAAACAAATTGAATCCAACTATATGTAGAAGAAAAATTGTTGCGAATACAACAGGCCTATCATACATTTCGACCAAGGTAGCATCCTTGAGTAAAAAAATAATAAAAGTCCAACCAGCTAACATAAAGCCTACTAGAAACAATTTGTCATTTTCAGGCTTGCCTTTCAGCTTCACTTTTTGCTTCATAAGCCAATGCTTGTTTTAAATAAGATTTAAATATATTCCATTTTCTATGAATTTCACACCCAAGATTTTAATTCATCTACATACTCTTCTAGGTTTTTATATCTTCTCTTTATTAAGTTTTCAAATATATAATTTTCATCATCATCTTCTTCATAATTTTCAAAAGCTATTTCAGCAATATTATATTCATAAACAGCCTGATCTTCATCATCTAGTTTAATGAAAAAATGCGTAGCAGTAACGTCATACCCTATAGCTAAATAACCTTCTGGAACTTCCATTTTTCTTAACAATAGATTTATCTCAATTATTCTATTTGAGTTATCCAGCAAATTTTCAAAATTTAATTCTGCCGAAATTATTTCATCAGGGAAATTCAATAATAAATTCACATAATCACTTGGTAAATATATATTTAACTTTGATTCAATTTCACGTATTGATTTCATAATGCTCTATTTCAAAAGTACCCTATTAAAAAAAGCTACTGAGTCTCGTTCTATTTCAAAATCAAAAAACGAATAAAATTCTTGACCTGGAAACATCTGATTACGGTTAATATGAAAATCAATTTCATTTGAGAAAATATACTTATCATCAATTTTCATTTTCAAGCGCATCTTCGTTTTAAACGCACCTTCATATAAAGGCGTTTTAATCAGCATGAAGTGATTCTTAGGAAGCGGTTGGTAATAATATCCATTACCACACATACCAAATCTAAAATACTCTATCGAACGCCACTTTCCATTATCATCCAATACCTCCTGTATCATCAATAATTTATCATCCACTGTAAAAACCCTTAAATCCTTCCCTGAAATGTTTTCTACATAGACGGGATATGACCTTACACACCTTGGCTCTCTTTCCTCATATAGCTTTCTAATACGAATAGTCTCCAAAGTATCTATCACCGAAACTTCATCATATTCCAGTTCCAGATCATCCGCTTCATAAATAACAGGCACTTTATCATCTACATAAACTGGCGGAGGAGGAATATCATATCTTGACAAGTCAATTGATAGAACTTGAGTCGTATCTATAAATATTTTCAAATTACTTGGCCTAGCTTTGGGTAAAGAATCAGGCGATAAATTAAATCCTCGATTGATATTTACAAGTTTGTATGACTTATTATTTAAATCCCCAAACATATAAATCAATGGATCTGCCTTATGCAATTCATTTTGCGCTAGCAATTTATCCGGTTTTGGTAAATTATCAATGATTTTTGGAAAATGCTTTTCTTTATCTGCTTGGAAAGCACTCACTAATATTAAAACACATATCAATAGGTATGTCTTGTTTGTATTTTTGTTCATGGAGAATACTTGCATTCTATTTTTTATAATTTAAAAGGCATTCATTAACATTGATCGATTACAACCTTATTGGAAGTTAAAACATTACCACCTTAATTTATATCTTTTTCAAAGAAAAATCATTATTTTAAAAGCACATTAATTATATATTGAAAATAAATATTATTCCAGTTAAGAAATATTTAAATAAACAACCAGAAGATGACCTTACAATTATTAGCAATAAATCTTTTACTGATAGCCAATCTCAATAATAATCCGAAAACAATTCAGCCTGTCGTCATGAGTTATCCAGATATATCAGCGGAAAATATTGCTCTATACAATGCTAATCTTAAAACATACAATGACATCTCTGCTAAATCTAAAGAATATGGACATAACTCTCTTACTGAAGAAGAGTTGAACTTTTTGGAAGAAGTATCGGGCACTGAGCTTGATCAAAACCCTTTTAGCACATCAGAGCCTGGTTGCAACTGGTATTGCGCTGGAGGTCCATTCAAAGTTGAATCAAATGACAATCTTCCTGCAAGTTCTGTTTCGACCTATGATGCAAAGAATGCGCATGACTTTAAATTAAAAACAGCTTGGGCAGTAAAAAACCACAAAGGCAGCTCTTTAAAATATTTCTTCAAAGGATCTGAAATACTATCCGTTTATACCATTGATTTTTATAACGGGTACATCAAGAGTGAAAAGGCTTGGAAAAATAACTCAAGAGCAAAATCAGTCGATTTATATATCAACGGGATCAAAACATATACTCTACAACTCCAAGACACTTACAGACTTCAACGATTTACCATCGATCCAGTCAATTACCTAGCGGATAATGAAGAACTCATCCTTGAGTTTAAATTCACTGATATTTATCCCGGTGAGAAGTATTCTGATTTATACGTCTCGGAAATTAACTTCATTGGCGAAGGAGATCACTAAGAAGTCAAACCACCAATTATCAAACATTAACCAATGCATAGAAAACTCGACAAAAACAACCTTCTTCCATTTCTATCCATCACTTTATTCATAGGAATAGCTACATTGTATATCATTTTTGACAAATACTTGGTAAAGGAGTACAATAGTTCTGACTTGTCAGAACTATTGTACCATTATACATTTTCAAAAGGAAATATTAATATTGATGACTTTAAAACATACAACGAATTGATTGACAGTATCGATTCAAAGTTTTGTGAAGTTAGAAACTCTCCAAAACTATTTATTCATCATAAAAAACGAAGCTTTGTAATTAAGCCTTTTTATGGAGCTAATAATCCATGTCCAGACCTATCTGTTTGTTACAAAAATAGAAACGTTATTCTCATTCAAGACGATTCAATCAAAAAATCAGACTTAAGTTGGCACTACTCTAAAATAGACTCAATTCTGCCATTAGATTACTATAATGATGGGGAAAAAAGTGATTTTAGCACTTCCTCAAACCATATTATCATTCATATTCAAAATTCAAATCAAGATATTGAAATAATAAAAGCTCAAATAATAAAAGTAACAGAAATCTATGACCAATTAGAATCAGCTCAAAACATGAATATTTGTTTTCTTAAGTCCAACTAATTAGTAAAAACTTATGAACAGAAAATCCCGCATAAATAGTATTTACTTTTATCTTTCGATTACTACAGTCATTGTTATCGGAATTAGTTATTTGACTTTTGAAAAATATTCGGCAAAAGAATTAATTAATACAGCTGAATCAAATGAACATAATCCATATTCATTCAATCAAAAATTCGATATAGAAGAATTTGAATCATATGATCAATTTGTAGACAGCGTTGATGCTTATTTTTGCAAACATATTATTCCATCTCCTCAGATTTATTTTGATCATAATGGAACAAAGAAAAAAATCCGTGCAGCATATTCCTTTCAAGATCCTTGTAGCGAATTTGATTGTATATTAATTCGCGAACGAAATATTTTTCATATAAATGATGATTCAATTAAAATATCTGATCAAAAATGGCATCTCGATCAACTAGACTCTATTTTCACTCTTAACTATTATAATAATGGAGTTAAGCCCGAATTTAGTGATAGCCATAAAATAATGTTGATTTGTATAAAAAACTCGAACCAAAGCATAAAAAAACTAAATGATCAAATCAACAAGATTATGAATGCTTATGAAAAAACTACTTCGAATAAATTAGCTGAGATTACATTCCTACGTTATCCGACTCCTGAAGAAATCGAATCAGAAAAGAAAAAGATTGAAACCTTTTTGAGAAAAGATGATGATGAAGAAATTGATCATGAAATTAAAACCCTCTTAGAATAGAAATATTACCATGGAATTTTCAAAACAACTAAAATTATTTAGGGATTCAATTCCAATCGGAATTCAGCAGGCAATTAAAATACTTAAACAGAATAATGGAGATGTTAATAAATCAATAGAACAAGCAAAAAATGAGTATCAAAATCAATTAATCTGTGAGGTAAAAGTTGATTCTAAAATGGCTGAAGAAATTTTATTCGAAGTAAATTATAATTTAATTGAAGCTAAAAAAAGAATTATAGAAAGCAGATTAAGTACGACGGAAATAATTCTCAGCAAAAACTCTTCAAATGAACAAAAAGCTATTCAAATATATAGAGCAATTTTTAATAAATATTCTGTAACTCATGAGGAATGTGAAATTGATAGTCATGATAAAACGAAATTCAATACATTTGAAAAAGATTTCATTATGGTTTACGATTGGTTGGGTTATGAGGATTATGAAGGATTCAGTGATGCTATACATCAAGATTGTTTTGAAGACGTAATTAAAATTTTTGGTCTCAAATATGGGATGACAGAATTCGCAAAAAATTTAGAAAACGCAAATGACACAAAAAATCAAATAATAAAAAAGTATGATTTTAATATTAAGAAAGGTAATATTCATTATTTGTATAGAAAAGAATTAGAAGAGAATAGTATTATTATAAAAGCAAGCCAATTCTTATTTGATGAAAGGCTGGATAAAATTTATGAGAGTATAATCACTTATATTAAACAACATATAAATAAATTTCCATAATCTCTCCTTGTTGTTTCCCATCTTGAAAAAATAAACGACTAAGAATATATCGCTTATAAATCTTCAAAATTATTCAACCTGAATAAACTCCCGAAGAAATCGAAGCGAATAAACAAGAAAATGAACGACTTTTAAAGCAAATAAAGGAAGAAACTATTGAAAGCTTTTGGGCTAGTTTCAGGATCGATTAATCTTCACCCAATGGATTTTTCTTCAAATAATTCAATACGTCCAAAGAGCTCCCCTTGAAAATCAACACATCGTCATAATTAGTAAGCTCTAACTCTTTATCATCAAACCTTACGCAAAAAGAAGTCTCCTGATTCTCGATACTTCTTGCAAAGCACAAACGATCTAGACTGAAAAATGGATACTGACTGCCCACGATTTCTTTTAAGCTAATGAAAAAATTCTTGTGATCTGATTCTTCACAGACCCTTGGGATAATATCTTCCAGCCATTTGATTTCGAGCAATAACTCATCCCCTTTCAAACAATTAAGATGAGGCCTTAATGATTCGGCAAAGAATTCCGGAAATTTTAAATATAAATCTTCCGGCTGAAAATCTTCATTTGAGACAAAACTAATGACATCAACAGCTTTTTGAAGCTCTATCAACTGAGCACTTCCCAAGTAACAGCTTTTCGAATAAATATTGAAAAAGATTTCATCTTAATTCAGCTCTTGAACTAACCCTATAGAAGTATCTCCAAATTTAGCATTGATTATATTCTCAACCTCATTTTCATCAGGAACAAGCTGATCAATCACATTTTGGTTGTTTATTCTGCTTATAATATTGTTGTATAAGTAGTTTTTCAATAGATTTAAAAAATAAAACCAGAAAATAATCCTGACAACACCACTAAAGATATAATTACTCCTACTATTAAACAAATTACCTGTCCCTTTGACCATGAACTATACTCTAGATCTGGATATTTTTCTTCATATACATTATTTATATACCTTTGAACAGGCACTAATATATAGCTTGAGATAACAGTAATAAATAACAAGAAAATTGTTAATAAATCATTTTCAATTTTACCAAGTATATTCAATCCAATTTGAACAACAACCCATAATGTAGCCAAAGTACGAGGGTTAAATTTTGATTTTTGTACTTCATATAACTCTCTTCTAAAAGCAATCTCATCTAATAAAGTATGAATAAAAAATATCCCAAAAATTCCACGCCAAAACGGCATGATATCCAAACCATCATTTTGTTTTAAACACTTCCAATTCTTGTAAATCCAATACCTTTCAAAAACACCAAAAGTCACTATATTCATTAATAAAAATCTAGTTTCTGAAATATATAAGAATTTTTCTTTTATTTCATCTTCAACCATCACACTTTCCATTTATTATTATCCTCCAAAAATATAGATTAGAAAAAGTAAAAACAATACGAATATACTTCAAATATTATTCGTTATAATTAAACAAAAGCTATTCTAGCTCTAAAATTAATCAATTTTAAAACTTTCACTAAATATAACTTGAAAATGTCAAAAAAATCAAGCAAATTTAAACAACAAATTAAAAAAGTACTTAATTATCATTTTATCACAATAAAAAACTCAACATAAAGCATTATTTTCAAGCATAATATATGAAATTAATTAAAGCCCTTTCTGAAAAAAACAAGTTAGCTCGTAATATTAAAGACATTCAAAAAAAAATATCAACTCATAATAGTTATATTGCTGGCAATACAGCTATATATGACACAAAACAGTTATTGACAGATTTAAATAAAAACATTGAATCAATTATAAAAGTCAAGTCTGAAATTACAAGAGCAAATCAAATAAAGATTGAATCAATTTATAAGCTATCAGAACTAAAATCTCTTGCAAATTTTTTAAAAAAATTAGACATAAAAGAAGGTAAAGTAAAAGAGAGTAGTTACAATTCCGAAGTAAACGAATGGGAAAGTGTTCTCACGAATATAGAGAGAGATCAATTAGTTCTTGAATTAGAATCTCAAATCGAAGACCTTCAAATGGAAATGGATCGTTTCAATTTTGATACAGACATCTAAAGATAAAAAGAAAGCTAGTAATAATATATAATGAGTACTACGAATGGTAATGAAATGAGCTGTACAATATACTATGTTTGATACTCCAATCAAGATTCAAAAAAAACATAGCACCGTAAATCGAGAGCACTAAAATTCATTCACTAAAATTCAAGATATCCATAATCCAATTCTCAGATGATATTATCTAGCTTTCTACTCAATTTCAAAACACATCATTTCTATTAAATGCAGTTAATTACCTTCGTTAAAGCTAAACTTAGATTCCACATATCTTGATTAGTTTCAAATCAACAATTTTAAAAATAAACTTTGATTTCTAATTAATCATTTCACTTTCAATCTAATCTCCTGATCGACCTTCAATAAAGTATCTTTTCTAAAAAAATTGTACTCCGATTTCATATAGATTTTTCTCATGCTTTTTATGGTATACACACCTGTATCTTGAGCGTGAAAATTCAGAAAATAAGACGATTTGAATTTTTTCCGGTCATACTTTATCGACTTTCCTTCTGAATCAAAAATTTGAACCGAATCATATTTATATTCCCCAACAGTATACATCGGTTTATTCAAATCCATCAATAACAATTCGACAGAATCATCGCCCATATTTTCTCTTATAAAAGTGTAAGGATAATTATGCTCATCAAAATCAAATAATAATCTCCTTCGAAAGCTATCTGTATAATCTTCAAATCCACAAAAAGGAGTAATTGAAGAGTTTATTCGATCAATGATTCTCATATCCATATATATAAACTTATTCAGAAAATTATAATAACTGAGTTTATCCCTTTTTTCAAACAAATCATTCACAGAAGGATGATCAGAAGTAATGTTAAAATCACGAGAACGTTCCAAATCAGTTAAGCTATCAGATTTTGCTAAAAAATGATCAATTTTCTCTCGGGTCAAAGTTAATCCCGTGTTTTCGTCATCAAGATTCAAATTTCTTTTTAGCAAAGTATAATCATTTAAAGCTTTACAGGCTTTTAAAACCCTATCTCTAGAGCGCATTCTTCGTGACAAAGTTGAAAAAAAATACTGCTGTTCTTTATCCTTATTTTTATTCCAACTCTCCTTCAAGATTTTGACATGATTTTCATCCGATCTTTTTTCAGAACAGGAAAGCAAAAACAGAAATAAAATGTATGTTAATCTAAATTTCATATGACCTACCTTATTCCACTCTCAATCTAATTTCTTGATCAACCGTCAATAAAGTATCTTTTCTAACAAAATAGCCGTCGGAATTTAGAAAGATTTTTCTTAAGTTTCTAACCGTAAACATACCTGTATCTTGTGTATGAAAATTCAACAAATAAGACGATTTAAATTTTTTCCGGTCATACTTTATCGCTTTTCCTTCTGAATCAAAAACTTGAACAGAATCCAATTTATATTCTCCAAAAGTATACATCGGTTTATTCAAATCCATCAATAACAATTGAACTCGTGTTTTATCTAATATTTTTCTTTTATAAATGTATGAACAATCATATTCATGTAACTTTTTAAAATGATAAACCCCTTGACAATCACAATCATGAGAATAAAATAATAATTTCCTTTTAAACTCATCAGGATAAATTGTAAACCCACAAAAAGGCCAATGAAGCGACGCTAATCTTCTTACTACAGCATAATTACATCTATTTATCTCATCTAGCATCAGATAATAACTCAAAACACTTCTATTCTTAAAGAATTGATCTAATTTTTCATCATCAAAAGTCAAATCAAATTCTCTAACATCTTCAATTTTCGTAATCGAATCCGTCATAGATAAAAAATTTTCAAAATCAGATCTTGTGATCATCAATCGAGTTTCATCTTCATCCAAATTCAAATTTCTTTTCAGAAAAATATAATCTTGATAAGCTCCAGAAGCCTGTCTTATTTCAAACTCTAGTGCATACTTGTTAGAATTAAATGAGAATAAATCACTTTTTTCTTTCTCCTTTTGCTGATTCCAACTCTCCTTCAAGATTTTGACATGATTCTCATCCGATCTTTTTTCAGAACAGGAAAGTAAAAGCAGAAATAAAATGTATGTTAATCTAAATTTCATATTATCCCGCTTAATACACTTTGAATGGAATTTTTTGATCTATTGTATAGATAGTATCCAGATATCTTTTTTCAAATGAAGGTAAGTTCAATTTCACTTTTATTTTACTTTTAACAGTATACATGCCTGTGTCTTGTCTTAAAAAATTAATTTGAGAAGCTCTCTTAAATTTTTTGTGATCAACTTCAATGGGATTTTTATCAGGACTATAAACTTCGAGAGTATTCATATAAAAAGATGAATCAGGAAAAATACTTGCAAACGAGATCAAATCCATCACCACTAATAAATCAACTGAATCCTTATTATTTTCATTACTTGAACACTCCTTTTTACGTGACAAAACCTTTTTCCCGAAACCTTCATTATCCATATCAACACCACAAAAAACTCTGTATGTTGAAATTAATTTCACAAAAACATCTTTATCAAAATAACTTAATTGATTCAGCAATAAATTATAATTCAACCTACTCCTATTATTGAAAAAAATATCCAATCTGAATTTATCAAATTGGAGACTTCCCTTCTTAGAATTTTCAATATTAGTAATCGAATCAGTCATATATAAAAAATCCTCAAAATCAGACCTTGTGATTGTCAATCGTGTCTCACCTTCATCCAAATTCAAATTTCTTTTCAAGAAAATATAATCTTGATAAGCTCCAGAGGCCATTCTTTTTTCAGACTCTCGCACATATTTATAAGAATTAAATGTGAACAAATCACTTTTCTCTTTCTCCTTTTGCTGACTCCAATTCTTCTTCAAGACCTTCACATGATTTTCATTAACCCTTTCCTCTGAACATGAGAAAAAAGTCAGAATCATCAAAATACAATAGATATACCTTTTCTTCATACTCTAATTTTTAAATAATTGGATTGGAATCTCATAATCAATATTCAAAAGACTATCGCCCATATCTATTATTTGACAAAGTATTTCTCTTTGATTTTTGATAAGATAAGTCCCTGTATCTTGAGGAGTAAAAGAAATTTGAATCGCTGAATTAAATGTTTTCTGTATGAAATCTACTGGCTGATTGTTTGGATCAAATATCTGAATGGAATCATTTAAATATTTCAATATACAGTGATCAACTCGTGGATCTTCAAATAAAATTTCATTAAATCCATCTTTATTATCAATATCACATCTATACGAATATCTACTACTAAAAAAATCTATCACATTTGAAGAAATTTTTCTATAAAAAAACCTTCCATCCCAACTATAAAATGGGGAAATAACTCTATCGACTTCTATCAAGAATTCTATTTCATTTAAATTCAACTCATTCATTAGTAGCGCAAAATTTAACTCTGTTAAGTGATTAAAATATACTTTATCAAATAAGATGGAGTTGAATTTATCATCTGAAAGAGTTAATTGTACTGCTAAAGAATCAATTACATTAGAAAAATAAGATAGATCAGCTTTCTTATTTACAAATGTTTTGTTGTTATGCCCAGCAATCAATTCACTTTTTAACTCAAATGCTTCAGTTAATACTTCTAAAATATATAGATCCTCTTTTCTATTTCCACTTTTTCTTACACTTTTATAGATTGATAGATATTTCTGCTTACGTTTTTCTTTATATTTATTCAGTTCATCGTTAAGAATTTTCAAATGATTCTCATTCGTTCGTCGACTATCACAAGAAAATAGCATCAAAGAAAAAAATATGCTCAGCCAAATATATTTCATATGCATATTAGTTAGATGAAATATCTATATGAGTAGAAAAATCCTCATAAAACTCAAAAGCTGTCATGTCTGGAAAATCAATATTTGCTCGGCCGGACACGATACACTTCCCTGTATATTTTGGAGAAAATTTTACAAGAATAGCGGGGCCATATGTTTTTACAGAATGTTTTAAAACCTCCCCATTTTGCTTGATTTTCAAACTGTCAAAAGAAATTTTGGCATATTCTTCAGTCGCTTGTCCATCTTCGTATTGAATTATAAATTCGAATGGCTTATCCACTTTAGCGGTGTCTTGCTCCAGATGAAAATAAATATTTCCATCATGTTTCGGTGCTGGAATTTTATTAGAAAGGCTTTTGATTTGAAAATCAACATAACTTTCCAATGCCAATAGAAGATTATACTGACGAAAAAAAGCATCTCTTCTATCATCTTTTTCATAAAATTTCTTCTCCAGCTCTTCAGGATTAAAAAAATAAATATGCTCTATTCCATCGGCTTCAAAAGCCGAATCAAGCTGAGCTTTGATTTGCAAATAACTATCTAAATATTCTGCTGATTTATAATATTCTGGTATTTTCTCGATTTTAGATTCATTTGAATCAATCGAACTCATTATTTTTTGTATAAACAGTGAATAAGCTGTTGAATCCGGTTTTTTTATTCCTATATCATATTGAATCTTTTTAAATCCAGCGATTTCACCAGAAATTTTCATTCTCGTTTCTGCCAGATGAGTTACTAACTGAATTTCTCTAAGATCTTTTTCTTCCTTGCTTGGTCCACAAGAGTAAAAAAGCACGAGAATCAAAAAAACTCCATATATCTTCAAATAATTAATCATCAAAGAGAGTATTTTATATAAAAATAAATAATTAAAAAATTTACATATAATATTACAAAAAACAACAAAAAATACAAGCACCTTCTAAATTCAAAATGAAGCTTTCAGAGTATAAAGTAACATTTTATCACCATTCTATTTTCAAAGGTATATTTTGATCTTTGGCAAATTTTCTAGGATACTCCCCAGTTATTTCTGCTTCATGAATATTTCTGATGATATAATTACCACTATCCATTGGCAAAAAATCTAATAGAAGTCCATTTCCATAATTATATCGATTATACTCTACCGTTTTGCCAGAAGGAGAATAGATTATAATTGAATCTTTGAGAATATTTACATGTTTTGGAATAGCCCCTGAAATATCAGTCAAAATTGATTTAAACTTTTCTCCTTTTTTCATTTTGTAAGTATAACCTTCTTCAAAATTCCAATCTAAAGAATCTACGCTCAAACTTCTCAACATAATATCATCTGAAAATGAACAATCAACGCCTAACTCTATAATAAGAATAGTTATTAATGATTTTTCATATCTATCTAAATCATATTGAAGGTGTGAAAAGTTAAATTTTGATCGGTTGTTTAAATAATTGTCAAATATTAATGTATCAAAGTAGATATTTTCAATTTTATAATTTCGAAAAGGGCTTAAAATTGAATCCATTTCTGACAAATATGAGTAAAATTCATTTCTTAGCTCACTATCTGTAAGCGACTTATCGTTCAATTTTAAATTATTCCTTTTTTCACATATCCCTAATAAGCTTTTTAAAATATCCAATTCCGATTCATGTAATTTTCTTTTATAAATTGAATTTAAAAAACCAAATTCAATTCCCTTTCTCCATTGATTAATATAATCTTCTTTATGATGGCTTTCTAAGACTTTTACTTGATTTTTTTCCAAAGGCTTTTCTTGACATGAAAAAAAGATCAGAGTCATTAAAATGAATAATGTACAATTTATCTTTTTCATATTAATTATTTTTTGTATAAACATTTATATAAGTTGAAAAACTTTGGTCAAAAATAGAATCTGGTATTATTTCAAAAGACAATTGAAAATCTCCTTTAATAAAATGTTTCCCAGTATCGAGAGGAGTAAATTTTATAAGCAATGAAGAACCAAAAGTTTCTGTCGAAATGTCAACTAGATTATCATTGACAATAACTTCAGTATTTAAATGTGAAAAATCAGCAAGTCTATCTAAATTATTATAATTATAATATTTAATAATCAGTTCAAATTCATCTCCCACTCTGACTGAATCAAAATTAGGGTAATAAGAAAAATTATGGCTATGTAAAGTCAGTTCTTTTTCTATCTCAATAATATTTTCTAGTTTGAAAGAATAATAGGCATCAATAGCATTCGTGAGATTATAAGCTCTATAGTAATTTTCTCTTATTCTTTTTTTTGCAAAAAAATTGCTCTTAAGTTCATCTTCATTGAAAAAATTCTCATGATTAATACCCTCAGATACTAATATCGAATCTATTTGCACTTTTAAAGAATCATACATTTTCTTGTAGGGATTTGAAAATAATGAAATCTCTTGTGTTTTTGACTGAAAAAAAAAATCCCTAACTGATTTAGACAAGCTATCCATCAGCGGGTCACAATAATCTAACGTCATCGGATAATATTCATCAGAGATTATACTCTTAATCAGTTGTCTTTTTCTAGTACTTGAACTACCCTTTTCAATAAGAATTTCATCAAAAAGAGGATAAACTGTTTCACTTTCTACATATTCTTCATTTTCTAATTGACAAGAAAGCAAAGAACAACATACTAGCATTAGAAAAACTAAAATAGTTATATTTTTCACAATTGAACGCAAGCACCCTAAATAAATAACCATACTCATGACTTATAAATTTACAACTTAACAATATTGCGAAATATATAGAATTTACCAAGAGAATATGTGTGATTTATAACTTTACCGTGATACTTTCTCGCACATAGCTGATTTTCAAGCCACAAATAGATAATTGTTCCACTGGACATGTGGTGATTTATTAACGATCTGCTCATTTCAAATTCTAGGAAAAAAATAGCTTTATTTATTTTTTGACAACAGCTAATGCCACTTTAAATGCAAACTGCCTATTACTTTTAATTCTATTTCACAGAAATACAATTTTTTAGAACTAACCAACACTATCACCATATATATATAGTAATAAAAATAACAATTAATATACAATTAATGGATTTACAAATACAAGTCTCGCATAAAATCAACAAAATAATACATAAATAAGATTATATTTCACATTTTATCAAAAAATTCATTCCTATATTTGCTTAAAAAAATATAATATAATGATCAAAACATTAACTTTTCTATCAATTCTTTTATTAATTAGCATAAATGCTATTAGTCAACAAAATTTTAAAGAAGGATTTATAATTTATAACTCTGGAGACACCACAAAAACTAAAATAGATTATAGATCAGATGCAAATATGTCAATAAAATGCACCGCAATTATAGATAATAAAAAAATTACATATTCGCCCAACCATATAAAATATTTTGAATTTAATGATAGCAAAAAATACATATCAAAAAAGATCACTTCTGGTAAAAAGGTTTTTCTTGAATATTTAGTCGAAGGTGAGATCAATTTATATTATTACTTAAATGAAAAGGCTCAAAAAGTTTTCTTTGTAGAAAAAATAAATGAAAAAATTATTGAATTAACATACAGCGAAGGAGTTAAACGTATTGATGGCAAATCATTTAATTATCAAACTGAAATTCATCAGCATATTTTATTAGAACTAATGAAAGACAGACCTCAGTTTAAATCAAGAATAAAATCACTTAAAAAACCAGAAGAAAAAAAATTAAAGAAACTTATTCATCAATACAATTTATCAAAGAACAATAATAATGATGAGGTCATTTTAAATTCAAAAAAACAAAGAAAATACGAATTGTCTTTAGTTGGAGGAACTACAAACTTTAGTGATAAAATACCAGAAGTTAAACCAGGTGCTTATAGTAGCTTCGGTATAATAGCAGATTTTAATTTACCAAAAACTCATGAAAACTTATATATTACTTTTGGATTCATTCATAACAGATTAATTATAGAAGATGAAAGAGAATCATATAATGAATACCCACTATATTTAACTTATAAGTTTCCTGAAAGCTATTTGATAAGACCTCAATTCTCAATTGGTCTTTTAAGACCTAATTATTCTATCGGCTTATCCATTAAAGCTTCAAAAAAAATAAATTTAGGTATAAATACTATATTTAAATTTGGCACCGATAGAATAAATATAGTCCCTCATCAACATACAGCAACAAATGTGTATGGAACTATATGTTATAAATTTTAATTAGAAGATGTTAACAAGGATAATTTGATTTAACTATCTACAATGGCTATTATAAAACCTTATATAAATATCCATAGGCATCAACAATTATCCTTGTCAACCATCACCTAAAACCTATGATGGAACTTAGAAAATCATTTTCCATATCATATTTCTAAAGAATAATTCGTAAGCTTGCTCGAGTATTTTGATTTTTACAATCATCAAGGAATTTATAGTTCATTGATGCAAAAGCGGCCAACAGAACTCTACACTTTAAAGAATCAAATTAAGCTTTTATCTCAAAAACAAAAATAAATTCAATATCAGAACCAGAAACCGTCAAAAATGTATAAACAGCTTGCCGCATGCCCAACACAAGCTGTGAAATAATACAAATATTTAAATATAGTATTTTGAAAATAAATTTAGATATAGAAAATAAAACAAAGAAACAGGTTTGTGCCAATTAATTCAAAGCATCAAATATTTAATCGTAAACAAACATAAATATATTATTTAGTTAAATATAAATATTCAAAAATTACTCTCATCTAAAACTGGATATTAAAAGTAGCAATAAATGGAGCATGATCAGCTTCAGGGTATTTTGTATCATATGCAAAAGGTAAGCTTTCGTCATGTAACATTTCATTAAAAATTTCTGCTTTATTAAAATATTGAAACAAAGATCTTGAAACCAATATATGATCCAATAAATTCCCATGCCCATGATGTAAATGACTAAATCTTATTGATTCTGCTATGGAACGACTACAAGAAACTAAAACTCTAGAATTCAATTCAGAATTATTAGTATTTTCTGTTCTTCCTTGGATAGCTTCAACAGGTACTGTACCTGGCTCAGCATTAAAATCACCACAAATCAAAATATTTGCATCAGGATCATTATCAAATATTTTATCAACAAGTATCCTTGTTTCCAAAGCTTGTCCAACTCTTTTGATCGAAGATAAAAAATATCCTTCAGCCCATCCCGCAGAACTTTTCCACCCAAACCCTACTTTTTGACCTGATATATTAGATGATAGTTTGGATTTAAAATGAACGTTAATAACATGAATTATTTCATCATTCGGCAATTTTACTTTTGCATGTAAAATCGGTCTCTCCCACATCACATTTTTCACCTCATCTCCTCCCTCATCAGCTGTTATAGGTAAATATTTTAATTTAGAAATATATGAATTTCTATATTGATAAAATTCTAGAATCTCATACGCAGACAAAATCACCAAATTTCTCTTATCTCTGGGCATACCTTCGGCAGTTGTAGTATAAGCTCTTTTATAATCTTCATATTTTGTGCCTTTAATTACATAATCCAATGCTGACAAATTTCTTTCTGGATTTTCAACAGTATGATTTATTGTTTCTTGCCCATGAACTTCTTGTATACAAATAATATCAGCATTGATTCTTTCTAATTCTTTTTTTAAAACAGGAGCTCTTTGAGCTAATGATGGATTTTTTTCATCAGGTTTGTTATCTAGATTTTCGATGTTAAATGTTGCAACTCTCATAAACGTAAAAGAATGTATTTGAATAAATGAATATTTCTTAAATAAACCCGCTTCCTTTACTTCTTAAACACTCTCATTAGCAGATCATTATTAAATTACAAAAAATATCTATAAATAATATCTCAATAAAGAACCATAACAAAATAGTAAAATATTGATAATAAGCTTTCAATAAAATTAATCCCTCTCTCACCTCAACTCCTTGTAAACTCCCTCAGCCAAGTCGAATAAGCGGTCGTCGATTCCTTCAAAGCTTGCATTTGAAGATACCACAATCCCAATATTATCCTCAGGAAAAACCATCAACCAGTTTTGCATTCCCCATATGCCTCCATGATGCAGATAGCATGTTGTCCCTTCGATTTCTATTATATTCCAATGATAGCCTATATCATAATCATCACTTGTTGAATAGAAGTTTTTATGCGACTCTTTTACGACTGGATTATCTTCATTGAGGTGAAATTTGATATACTTGATCATATCTTGCGTAGTCGAATGATAACCCGCAATTCCTCCCCAAAGGCGATTATTCAAATGGGCCTGAGGTTCTGTTTCTCCATTATAGCCTTGAATCAATCTATTTTGCTCCAAAGTAGATAGCTTTACTTTAGTGTCTTTCATTCCATTTGGATCTAGGATATTTTTCACTACCAATGCCTGATATGGCGTATCATAAACTCGTTCCAAAATATAAGCCAGCAACTCAGGAGCAGTGTTCGAGTAAGAGCATTTTGTTCCCGGCGATTCGTTGATTTCAATCTCTTTGATCTCCTCCCAGAAGACTTCTTTGCTTTCCATGCTTTTGGGAAAATTAGGAAAGCCTGATGTATGCGTCAAAATATGCTTGATCGTGATTTTTTCTCCGTTATATTGAAGATTAGGATACTTTCCTTCCAAATAGATTCTAATATCATCATCCAAAGACAGCTTATTGTCCAAAACGGCTTGAGCTGTCATAGTTCCAACAAATGTCTTGCTGATCGATGCCAACTCGTACAATGTCGAATCAGTAGGCGACTCATTTCCATCCGGAGATATTTCTCCAAAATGCATAGAATATTCTTCGCCTTTGTTAAAGACGCCAATCGACACAGAGTGTATATTATGCGGAATCAAAAATTCATTCGCATGTTTTGCAATGATAGACTCTGTTTCATTCATCGATTTACTCTTTGAGTGATTCGTTGCCTGTTTGCAATTCTGAAAAAACAAACATGCTATTAAAAGCATGTATACAGTCTGCCTAGATATCATTTTGATAAAATTAAACTTTCTACTTATTAATATTTACATTGATTGTTTTCTTGACTTTCCAGATCATCCTCCATGGAAAAATAAAATGATATAGTATTTCATCGGAACAATCTCTATTAAATTACAATCGCTTACGCTTTGAAATCAAATTCATCACAAAGTTCATTTCCACATCGACTTTACCAATAAACTCTTCATAAGTGTTTTCTACTTGATAGTCAGGAATCACGCCACGGCCAAAAGGAATATCATGATGAAAATCCGTTAACACAAACTTGATCAAAGGGATATCAATGCCAATATTGGTATTTGGCAACCTTAGGTTCAAGCCCATCCCGCTAGTTTGACCATAAAATCCTCCACCTGTCTCCTCACCTACAAATATTGCATCAGTATGAATCTTCAACAAACTCGCTAGCTCAGAACCGCCCGAATAAGTCCTGCCTGAAGTCAACACATAGATTTTGCCTTTAAAACAATCTTCTCTAGGATCCTCCACGGGCATAAACTCTGGTTTTCTCAAGTACCTTCCATCACTATGAAGCTGAAACTCATTCTCCATATAGCCTTCAAATTCTTTTTGCTTTTCATACGTATTGTATTGCGTATAGGACAAAAATGAAAATGTCAAAGCTTTTGCTTGAACACATTGATACTTTTCATAAGATTCCGCTGTCAAATATGAAAACACATAATCTTCATAACCTTCCGTTCCTCCGCTATTATGTCTAAGATCAATAATGACATTTTCAATTTTATTTCGTTTGATCGCTTCAAACGCGCTGTCAATTTTCATCTTGAAACTCTTGAATGCAAGATCTTCATTTCCATCACGATGATAATAAGTATGTCTAAATGAATTCAGCGCCAAGCGAGCTGTTTGATGCTCATGGTTAAGAATTAATTCAATGGGTGAATCAAAATAAGGTATTTCTACTTGCTTTCGTATCTCTCTAAAATCCAAAGCATTCACTCCATTCACTTCCAAAGTTTCAAGCTCCTTGGTATTCGGATCAAATAGCTCTAAACGGTAAATATCTCTTTGACCAACATAATCAGCATAGTAATTCGTAAAATTTGCATAATCAATACTGTACCTGATTTTCCCCGTTCTAATCAATCCATCAGAAGCTTTTCGAGAATATTCCAAAATTTTGTCAACATGGGCCTGAATTTCCACCCCATCGACCTTTCTCAAGATTTTCCCTTTTGTCGAGTGTTCTTTAATGTTATTTAATAAATACAACTCACTATCAATCACCTTCACGACAACTGGTATTAGTTTGGCCTTTTTCCTAAAATACTCGCCAATATCTCTGGATGAATAAATTCTGCAATGCCCTTCTTTTGTGCTTGTCACAATTTTGGAAGCTATTCTAAAAAAATCATAAGAATCCATCCCCTCAATAATTTTATTCCTTTCAACAGAGCAAATGCTATCAAAGGCTTCATAAGAATTGTACCAGTACAAACCTCCATGCCCTTCTATTATTGCATTGACCATCAAATCAAAATCAGCCTGCAATTCTTTCTTTGTGTATGTATTTAGAATTTCTTTCTCCTGCGCAAAGACTAAACGAGGCAAGGCTATCAATAAAAAAATCACCCATTTCTTCATCTTATAAAAATCATATAAATAATATTGCTTTTAACTATATCCACAATATAAAGAATATTTGATTATTTTTATTTTTTATCTTTAAATATTTAAAATAAATCAAAAAACGTATTTCATGTTCAATAAGCTAATAGTTAAAATCAGAAAAATCGAAACTAGTGACAGTTCATCCATTGTCCAATTGAATCAAGAACTTGGATACAAAACAAATCTTTCAATGGTGCAAAAACACATTCAACATATAATAAGCGAGAATGACCAGTATGCATACGTAGCCACTATCGGTCATAAAATCGTTGGCTTCATTCATGGTTTCATAGCGATTCGACTGACCGGCGAACCGTTTGGAGAAATCGCCGGACTTATCGTCAGTAAACAATTCAGAAATCAAGGCATAGGCAAAATGCTGGTTGAAAAACTTGAAATGGCAATAAACGATATTCAGTCCATCAGAGTCAGATGCAATAGCAAAAGAATTTTGGCGCACAACTTTTACTACAAAATGGATTATGAACTAAAGAAAGAACAAAAAATATTTTCGAAAACCATAAATTCATAATCCATTTTAATTGCTCGTAGACTATATTAAAATCAATCAGTATTCATATGAAACTATTTACTCATCTAAGCATAATCTCTCATTTTGAACTATAAAGCCCATAAATTATAATCATTAATACATTCGATTGACTCAGATTGTATCTATATCCAATTAAATGGAAAATTTTAATTAGCAAAATATATTATTATCTTGAAAAGGTGTTAGAAAAGAAAGATTAAACGCTAATCAATGCCAAACGCTTACAGAAAGATTCGCATCGAATTGATTAGATTCCAGAATCCTATGAAAAAACTACTTTTACTCATTATTCACATCATTATTTTTCAAGTTTCGCAAGCTCAAAACTCATCGATAAAAGATTATGAGCAAAAATTGGCTGTAGAAAAAAACGACTCTGTCCAGATGCATCTTTTAGCCCGTTTGGCATTTGCATATTGGGACTCCGATCATTATAAAAGCCGAGAACTAGCTGAAAAAAGTTTAAAAATCAACGAAAAATACAATGAAAAACATATTGTATCGATCAACCTTAATACCATAGGAATTAGTTATTGGACACAAGGCGAATATGACAAAGCATTGGAGTACTTCTTAAAAACCGTTGAAATGTGCGAAGAAGATTCGCACTACATTGGGATGGGTTCGGCATACATCAATATTGGGATTATTTACAAAGCTTACGGGCAATATCACAAAGCTATCAAATATCAAGAAAAGGCCATCGCAGCACACGAAAAGATAGAGAACTTTGATGGAATTATAGCTGCCCGGAGCAATATTGGACTAAACTATGTTTATCTCAAAGAGTATGAAAAAGCTTTGGAAGAGCTTAAAATAGCGGAAGAGCTTCTAATCCAATCAAATAATGAAAATAATACAGTAGCCATATACATATATGAATACAGAGGCCAAGCTTATGATGAACTGGGAGATTATGATAAAGCGCTAACGAATTATAATAAAGCGCTTGAACTAAGCAAAAAACTAAATGGAGTCAAGAGCATGACCTCCAATATGATTCATGTTGCTGATGTCTACATCAAAAAAAAGCAATATGCCAAAGTTGAAGGCATTTTAAACGAAGCGATTGAAAAAGCAGAAAAAATGAATTTTAATTCAATCGTACAAGATGCGTATCTGAAGAAATCGGAATTTTTTGAAAAGATCAACGACAAGGAAGCCGCATTGAATGCTTATAAATCCTACTCTGCGCTCAAAGACAGCATATTCAATACTGAAAAGAGCAAGCAGATAGCGGAAATGCAAGTAAAATATGAAGCCGACAAAAAGGAAAAAGAAAACTTAATCTATAAAGCCAAATCAGAGCGACAAACCATCATCTCGGCGACCATTGGATTATCATTGACTTTATTGCTGATACTTACTGCTATTTTATTCAAAAATTACAGTGCCAAACGAAAAACCAACAAAGTGCTTGAAGGGCAAAAAGAAGAATTGGAGAAAAAAAACAATAAAATAATCGCAAGCATCAACTATGCGGAGCGCATTCAAAAAGCGGCATTAACTGACGTGGAAGAAATCCAAAATATCCCGGAACACTTTATTTTCTTTCAGCCCAAGGATATCGTATCCGGGGACTTTTATTGGTTTTATGAAAAAGATAATAAGATCGTGATTTGCGCGGCAGACTGCACAGGACATGGCGTACCCGGAGCATTCATGTCTATGTTGGGAATTTCATTCTTAAATCGTATTGTCTCTGAAAAGAACATTTTAGAGCCTCACCTCATTTTAGACGAACTGCATGCTCAAGTGGAAAATGCTTTGAGGCAGGACAAAACCCAAAATCGAGACGGCATGGATATCTCGCTATGCGTAATGGATTTGGATAAGAATATTTTAGAATTTGCAGGTGCCAAAAACTCCTTGATATGCATTCACAACGATGAAGTTACACGAATAAAAGGTGACAAACTTTCCGTTGGCGGTAGAAAAACAAAACACCGATCCAACTTTACAAAACAAGTCATAAAAATAGAAGAAGAAATGCATTTTTATATCTCCTCTGATGGTTTTCAAGATCAATTTGGCGGAGAGGATGGCAATAAATTCATGGCAAAACCTTTTAGAAGCCTTCTAAAGGATATACACCATCATTCCTTTGATGACCAAAAGTTCATTCTCGAATCAAAGATCAATAGCTGGATGAAAATCGGCAATCAAAAGCAAGTGGATGACATTTTGGTTATAGGATTCAAATTCGCTCCAAGCATCAAAACTCCTGAGCAAAACACAATTCATAAAAATGAATATGCTCAAATTGATTAAAGTTCCGAACAATAGATAAGCGACAAATTCAAGTCATCTGCCTAACATTGCGATGAATTTGGTTTTAAACACCTGCAAATTCACTTACTCCATTTTATTTAGTAAATAATCTTATTATTTTGATTAGATATTAGACATGATTATAAGCCAATGTTATAATTAATGCATTGGAAGATATCAAACAAGGAGCAAGAAAGTAAAGAATGGAAGAATTCGATTATCAAGAGAAACTCACTCAAGCGGAAATAAGATTAACTGAATTTTTAGCTGAGCAGATAAGAAACTCTGCGACCTATTTTGGGTACCCTGAAATACCTCAAAACAACGACTTGTCCATACTTGGAATTAGCGGTCTGGCAAAGTTGCACCTGAATAATGCAGGAGATCCTTCTGTGCATGGCAATGCCAAGATGCACACCAAAGAATTCGAAAAAGAAGTATTGGATTTCGTAGCCAAATTATATGACTTGGAATCCTATTGGGGCTATATTACAAGTGGCGGGACAGAAGGCAATTTATATGGTCTATATATGGGCCGAGAATATTTCACACAAAAGAATAAGAAGCCCTTTTTCCTTTTTTCTTCATCCAGTCATTACTCCATTCCTAAAAACGCTCACCTGCTCAACGTAGACGCTTTTCAAGTAAACTGCGACGGATCCGGCGAAATGAACTATAAAAACTTAACTGAGAAAATAAAATCAATAAATACAAAGCATAAAGAATACGGCTTAATCATCAATCTAAATATCGGCACTACTATGACTGGCGCCATGGATGAACTTAGCGAAATCCATAATGTGCTTGATGAGCTACATATTCCAAAAGAAGACGTTTACATTCATGCTGATGCGGCGCTTATGGGCTTCATTTACCCATTCTTGAGTTCCAAAGAAGATTTATTCGCAAATGGAGTTAGCAGCATAGCTATTTCAGGTCATAAATTCCCTGGCACGATACATCCTTGCGGAGTTTTACTTGCCAATAAATCCATGCACGACGCTACATTCCAAGACGCTAATTGGATACCTTATTTGGAAGCGAACGACACAACAATTAGCGGTTCAAGAAATGGTTTTTTAGCATTGAATTTCTGGTATATCATTCAGAAAAAGGGTGTCAATGGATTTAAAGAAGAAGCAATGACCTGCATTGAAAACGCCCAATACCTTTACAATAGCCTGAACGAAATGAACTACCCTGATGTCGCTTATAATGCTGATCAATTAATCGTTACTTTTGAAAAACCTTGCGATGAGATTGTGCAAAAATACCAACTGGCGACTCAAGGCAACAAGGCGCATATTGTCGTAATGCAGCATATCAGCAAACACAAGATTGACCAATTTTGCACACTGCTAAAATCAACGAGTCAAAACCTTGAACTTGTGAAAGGCTAGTATCCACTAAAAACAGTAAACAGTAATTCTACACATAAGATCATGGAAGCAATAATCACCATTGTTGGTTTTTTAGGCGCGGGAAAGACCACATTGCTCAAGCATTTAACAAACAATTATATCAACAAAGGATGGGATCCTTTTATCATTTTGAATGACTATGAAAATGCGAACCTTGACGTCCAGCAATTCACCGAAAAGATAGACATTCAATCTGTCAAAGCACTAAGCGGTAGTTGCATATGTTGCAGCGGCATAAATGAACTAAGGGAATTCGTCAATAGAGTTCCCGAAAGAGAAAATGGAATAACTCTTATCGAAGCAAACGGAACCTCGGACGCATGCTCTCTGATGGGTTTTCTTGGCGTCGGATTAGACAAGCGTTTTCTTCCTCCTATTCAAATATCAGTAGTGGATGTCAAAAACTGGCAAAAACGAGGAATGCACAATGAACTTGAAGCCAATCAGATTCAAGTATCCTCAATGATTGTATTGACGCGTACAGAATCAACAACTTTGGAAAGACGTTCATCTGTAATTGAACACTTGAAAAAGCTCAACCCAACGGCTCAGGTGATTGATATGAGCAAAATCGATGCGACTTTGCTCCCTCAATTGTCTCCTTCAAATAATACCGCTGAAAAACTCGACCACCTCAAAGCTCATTGGGCTTCGTGTTCTGTGGATCTGCCTGATTTGCCTGACCTGGATTGCATTTATGAGATTTGCAACGCCATTCCCAAAAGCATCCTTAGAGTCAAAGGTTGCACGCATATAAACAGCGAAAAACAGTTCACATTCTTTGAAAGAACACCGGATGGAGAAATATTCATTAGACCTAACAGCGGTGTTCCGACGACAGGTCCAAAACTCTTAACCGTAGGTCCCGGCAGTGAACATGCATTATTAGAAAAAGCTATACAAGACAGCTTGGCAAACGCCAAAAATCGAACAAAATAGTATTTTAAAGCATAGCCTTTAACAGAAAGTTCATATTATCCATATTTAAGTAATAAAACATTAACTTTTATTTTCATTAAAATGTGGAGTTTTGCGACTCTAAAAACTACTACACAATGAAAAGGATAATACTTTCTGTTATCGCAGTTGCTTTCCTTGGTTGCAAGCAAGAATCCACGCAATCTAAAAATCACATCAAACTTGAGGCGCATTCCAAAACGCCAAATTTTTTAAAAGTGAGCGAAGACTTTCCCAACCTGAAAGTCTACCCTATTCTATCCAGTGAAGACAAACTCTCTGAAACCCCTGAATTTGTATATGGATCAGCTGCCGACGGGGCAGCCCTTTTGGCCAATAAAGACGGAAGCTTCTCGCTTATCAATAATATGGAAGGTGATTATTCTATCGCCCGCATTAAACTTGATTCAACCTTGAAGCCTGTGGGAGGAGAATATATTGTCAATTCGGTTGGAACAGCCAGAACCGCACAATGCTCAGGAAGTATTATCACGCCTGAAGATCATGGTTTTGGTCCACTGTATCTTTCGGGGGGAGAAGCTGGCAAGTCTTCCAGAGGCGTATTCGCTACAGATCCTTACAAGGATGCCTCCAAAGCAAGCTCAGCGACTCTTCTGACAAGCCTTGGACAATGGGCTGTCGAAAATGCCGTAGCTTTAAATAAAAACGCATTTCCGGAAAAGACAGTTATTCTCATCGGAGATGACCACGCTGACAATGAAACTCCTTCAGGCCAACTAGCCATGTATATTGGAGATAGAGGGGATCTAGAGAATGGCAAGCTTTACGGTCTTAAAGTCAATGATCCGCAAGTTCAATTCGAAGTGGATATGAAAAAAGGCAATGAGTATCCAATTGAATTCGTGGAACTGGATGAAAGACAATTCGACCTGCTCGATCAGGAATCCAAAATCAAAGGAGTCATGGGCTTTTCTCGCGTAGAAGATATTGATTGGAGAAGAGGAAACGCTGAAAATAATAGAGAAGTATATTTTTGCGTTACAGGCAGAAAACACCCTGCGCTGGAAGGAAAAGGAAGCAAATTCGGCAGAGTTTACAAGCTAAATCTTAATGAGAATGATCCTACTAAAGGCTCTATTAGCTGTGTATTGGATGGCGATATCAAAGGCAGTCCTGAAGCTTCATTTCACAGTCCGGACAATATCGCTGTGACACAAGACTATATTTACATACAGGAAGATCCAAATGGCTATTTTGATCAAGAGGATAAGAAGCATTTTGCAAGAATGTATCAATACAACCTGCAAACCAAAGCTTTCAAAACAGTATTGGAATGCGATCAAAAGTCCGCCGAAGCAAATGGTTATGGCACATCTGATAAAATCTGGGAATTGACAGGTGTCGTTGATATATCGGATATTATCAACAAGGAAGGCACATTTATGATCATCAGCCAAAACCATGGCTGGGAGAATGAAAGCTTTACTGATCCCAAAGCTACAGATAGCCCAAGCAATAGCGAAGGCAGTATTTTGTATGTTGTTGAAGGATTAGAAAGGTAAGCATGTCAGCATATTCAAAATTAAAAGGACTTTTTAGAGTCCTTTTTTTAACTCTTATTATTTCTTGCGAACCCAAGCAAAGCACTGACTTGTTGGATAAAAAAGCGCTAAATGAATTAGAGCATTCATATGCTCAAAACTTAACACATGCGATTGACTATTTAGACACCATTCTTGTCTCTGAAAATAGTAAACACAAATACTTCTATCACAAATCAAGAGATTCATTCAAAAAAGCGGAGCTGGTATTAGCCTTCACTGATCCGGATAATTACAGTGCTCTCAACCAAGCCAATTTTTTGAAAGTTGAAGAAGAAGACGCTACGAATATCAAATACTTGAAACCATTTGGATATCAAGTATTAGAGGAAATGATCTATGCTGATGCTTTTGACCAGAAAGAGCTTTTCAAAATTATCACTTACACAAAACAACGTCTAAAGCTTATAAAAGCCAACCTCCACATCCAAATAAAAGACTATCATTTGCTTTGGATGATTCGAGAACAAATCTTTCGAATAGCATTGACAAGCATTACAGGTTTTGATAGTCCTGCTAGTGGCAAATCGCTTGAAGAATCCATTTTTTGCTATGATTACATCTCTCAGGTTTTAGATATCTATGCCTTTAAATTCTCGGATAAACAACTCTTGCAGGAATGGAAAAATGAAATCAACGAAACAAAAACAACTCTGAGCCAAACCGACTTTGAAGCTTTCGACCGATATGACTTTCTAAAAAACAGAGTGCGAAGACAGATTAATCTATGGAATAAAACCGTTAGTGATTGGCAAGTAAACTTTCCTTTTGAAAGAGCCATTGCCAATAATGCGCAAAGCCTATTTTCAAAATCGACATTCAATACTAGCCACTTTATAGATTTTGACAAACAACTTTCTCATAACGCAGAAAAATCCAGATTAGGAAAAAAGCTATTCCATGACAAAAGACTTTCTTTATCCCAAAAAATGAGTTGCGCTACATGCCATGACGAGAATTTAGCATTCACCGATGGCTTGACAAAATTTCCCAAGCAAAAAAGGAACACGCCTACCCTGCTTTACTCTTCCTTGCAAAAATCTTTTTTTTATGACGGAAGAGCGAAAGGATTGGAAGGACAGATTTTAGGAGTTGTCGAAAACGAAAATGAATTTCATTCCTCATCCGAACAAATAGCCAAAACGGTAAAGTCCATCGCTGCCTATCGAAGCGATTTCGACTCTTTGTATGCTGGCAAGATTAATTCTTTGAACATAAGAAATGCGATCGCTTCCTATATCAGAGATCTAAACAAATTCACTTCAAAATTTGACAAGAATATGAGAAATGAGGAGCAGAGCATGAACGAAAACGAAATCAATGGATTCAATCTATTCATGGGCAAAGCGCAATGCGGAACATGCCATTTCGCTCCCGTATTCAATGGAACCCTTCCTCCTACTTTCATGCATTCCGAACTTGAATCTTTGGGAGTTCCCGACAATGCAAGCAATGACTCGCCTGTAAGCAACGATTTGGGCAGATATGATATATTCCAAACCCCCGAAAGAAAGCACTTTTTCAAAACGCCAACGCTTAGGAATATCAATAAAACGGCTCCATATATGCACAATGGCGTATTTGAGACATTGGAAGAAGTCATGGATTTCTATAATGCAGGCGGAGGAAATGGCAGAGGCTTTAACCTAGCCCATCAAACCTTGCCATCAGACTCCCTTCATCTGTCCCCGTCGGAAATTCAGGATATCATTTCATTTATGCTGACATTGGATGATATTAACATTTGAAGCGTTATATTTTATTAATTCCCCCCACAAAAATAAAAGATCTAGCTAACACACTAGATCCTTTATCAAATACTACTAAACAAACACCATATACTTATATTTAAATATTTTCTGAATATTGGTGATCTTTAGGATCATACTGTGCCGTCCCCTTTTTTGTGTACTTTGCTAAATCTTTAATAACATCAAAATGACCATTTTTATTTAACTTACTTATTCCATAACTTGATAGAAAAGCTGATAATGCTACCATTTTAATACCGCTTGGTGCCTTTTTAAAATAATTTTGTTTCATTATTATATCTAAAGGGCTTCTATAAATAGGATAAGGAGATTTTACATTTTCCATTCTTTTCTTAAATTGGTTTCCACCATAATAAGTTAATCCTGTAATTAGCGCATAGTTTTTATAGTCTTGTAAACTTAATTTCGACTGAGAATTACCTTTAGGTTCATCTTTTTTTAGATTTAGTTCTTCTTGTTTTTGCTTTTGTTCTTGCATAATTATTTATAAAATTATAGTTAATGATTCTGATTCCAGAATCGATTATTAAATGAGATTTAGATAATTCTTCTTAAACTCTACAGTGAACTTGTTGGAGTTCCTATATTATAAGCACTATAATTAGAATAGTATAAATTTGCTCCGGCACTAAGCTGTAGGAGGTTGTTTAATCTACCGACCCCTCCGTAGAGATCAATCACAAAGGAAGTGAGTATAAGCAAGGTATTAGCTCCGGAAGCATAAACCCATTGCTCGATTATCTTATCTAGATCTTGCACGATACCACAATTCCTAATGTTGAATACCTGTACCTTTATAGCTTGCTCTTCCATGGGAGCAAGGTAAAGGGCTCCTGCTATTTGTTTGGCTGTGCAGTCTTCAATCCAGTCACTCATAAATACTTCACTGGCTTGGTACAGATACATGGCGCCTCCAGACTGCATGGCCTGACAGGATCTGATTCCTGAGACTCTGATTTTTCCACCTCCGTATACAGCCCCTCCGTTTTCTTTGGCCTGGCAACCGTAGAGGTTTCCTTGGACCTCTAGGTAAGCGTCTTCCTTATTTTCTACAGCTCCTCCTGACTGCATCGTTTTGCAGCTTAAAATATTGCCTTGTAAAATAAAGGTGCCTGCATTCGACACGGCACCTCCATTCCGGAGTGGCAGGCTTTCCTGACATTGCTGGGGGCAACCTGCTTGGCAGTTCAGAATGTCACCCTTCATATACATATGGCTCCCTTGCTCTATGGCAATAGCTCCACCAGACTGATCTGACTGACACCCATTTATTTCTCCTCTGAATTTTATTTTTCCTTGCTTACTTACCTTGATGGCACCACCACTTTCTACTGAAGAGGCATTCTTTATATTTCCTGTAAAATCGAGAGTGGCAGATTGACAATAGATGGCTCTAGTTTTCTTTTTGAGTAGTTCTTTTTCGCCATTAATATTTGCAGTAATTTTAACATTCAGTTGTTCAGGCTTTTGCCCTTCTTCTATACTTGGCCCTATAATGTTAATAAGATTGGATTGCCCTACTTTTCCATCGTCAAGAGGAGGACAAAGTGTGGTTTGGGGAGAAAAGATCAGTTCTAGACTTTCCCAGTCGAAGGTGTTCATACAGGAAAAGCTTTCGTTAGTTCGTACGATATTAATGTACTCCCTCCATATTCCAGTAGTACTCATCACATAGATGCTTCCAGGGGTTCCACACTTCAGGCAGTCACTGATGGAGTTGTAGATGTTTTCTTTTTCTAAAAGGGATCTTAATACTTGAATTTGCTGGTTACTGGCTTGTATGACTAGATTTGTATAGGTAGCATACAAAGTTTGAAATAGAGTGAGAACGGCTTCTTTTGTATTGTCTGAAAATTGATTGATATAATCGACAACTGCTTTAGTGGTAGGTAATGCTTTTTTGTTAACTTTGTCTTGTCCTGTGATGATTTGTCCCTGAATCTGCTCAATAGTAGCCTCTGAATTCTCCATACTCAGATTTTTGAGCTGTACTTCGCCCTCTTCAGGATGAAGCTTCAGGTTACCTTTTAGCGTCTTTAGTATAAGTTGATTTGTAGATTTTATTTTTTCAGGACATATGACGATACTATGCTCTTCATTGGATAATTTTATTTTTCCTTTATCGATTGATTCAATGCCATCATCTACTAAATTAAGTGTTGAAGCTATGAGGTTTGCAAAGTCATTACCAGTGGGTTGTGCTCCATCTTTGAACTTTGAATCCAGAACGTCAACTGATAAGGGTTTTCCTGAAGAGTGATTATTTTTAGCCATGAGTGATATGCATTTTAGATGATTTTGGTAAGCTTGAATCTGTATTTAATATTGTCTGGTAATTCGATAAATACCTTTTTTCTTAAGTTCTTGATGAATGACTTCTTCTAGTCCTGCTTGAGTGATCTGTCTATCTTCTTCTGGGTGATTTAATATTTTTAGGGTCAGACTACGAAAGATATTCTTGATATTCCCACCGGTTAGTTCGTACTCCTGAGCGATGAGGTCAAGGTCTAATTGATCTGACCATGGGAAGGTATCGGAAAGTACATTTTTCCAGATTTTCAGACGGGTATCTGGTTCAGGCATTGGGAATTCAATCATGAGCTGGAAACGTCTGATAAAGGCTGGGTCAATATTTTCCAAGAGATTCGTGGCAATGATGATAACCCCGTTAAAATT
The DNA here is from genome assembly GCF_036492635.1 of Aureibacter tunicatorum. Lineage (GTDB taxonomy): Bacteria > Bacteroidota > Bacteroidia > Cytophagales > Cyclobacteriaceae > Aureibacter > Aureibacter tunicatorum. The sequence continues at coordinate 2,365,227 of NZ_AP025305.1, read as the reverse complement.
TTCCATTCTCTGCAACAAATAAGCCACTTCCTGATTGGCCCGTTTGTCATTGGCATTTTCCACGGCTCCACGAGTAGCAAATAAGGCATCGGCCTCATCAAAAAAGAGTATCCATTTTTTATCCTCAGCATGATCAAAGACTTGTCCTAAATTCTTCTCTGTTTCACCCACCCATTTGGAAACAATTTTTGAAAGGTCTACCCGATAAACGGGCCGATTATATTCTTTCCCCAGTAAGGAAGCAGTAAGTGTTTTACCAGTTCCCGAAGGCCCGTAAAAAGCTACTCGAATCCCTTCATTAATCATCTTGCCGAATTTTTTATGGGTTAATAAGAAGTGTTCGTGCTGAAGCCAAGCCTTCATTTCTTCTAGAGCAGTATAAGTTGGAGTTTCTAACTGTAAATCCGCCCAATTTAAGGGTGACTCTAGACGATCAGCCGGGAATTTATTAGAAGCCCATAAAGGAAGTTCTTCAGTATAAAATGAGGCATTGAACCAGTCAGGGTTTATTTTTAAAGTCAATAAAAAGGGTTTCGTGACTTCTTCGTCAGGATAGTTCAACATTTTTTGTTGATACAAACGATGACTAGGATGCGTATAATGAAACAATTTAGTTTGCCAATGATAGGGAGTCGATAAACAAAGAAAAACGACGGTCTGCCAACTGATTTTCAGTCGGGCAGGGTTACCTTCATGCTTCACACCAAATTCTGTAAAGACCACATCGGTAGCCTCATTACGGGTGTAAAGAGCATCAAGTAAATGAGGAAATAGATGATCACAGAGGGCAAGTCCCATAGCTACTCTCTCGACCATATCCCATTGCTGGTGAATCATTTGATTGAAATAGGCATGTAAGCCGTGTTGAACTTCTGGAGGATCTGGCAAGGTTTCCTTGTCATCCAGATTCCCACAGAGCTCTTTTATCCTGAATTGGATAAGTGCCTCTATCCAAAGGCTCTCAGCTATAAGCAGTTCTTCTGGTTGGTATGTATTCTCATCAGACATGTGGATTAGGTTTATTTTTTTGACTTCTCATTCGTCTATCATTTTTAATTATCAGCACTCAAACCATTAATATTCAGCCACTTATTTTTCAACTTTTTCATTTTCTCTTTATTGATGTGATCACCGAAATAAAAGGTTTGATAAGGTGGATAGGTCTGATTGATCAGTTCGATGAATTTTTCATATTGATTAGAAGCTTTCCATTGAATGTGTAAATGAAAATAAGCGGGCATGAGTTCTTTAATGATCACTTCTGCCATAGGCTGATCTGCTACCCTTTTTCCTTTTGATAATTGATCATCAAAAATGAGAACAGAAACACCCATACTCATATCCTTCTCTTGCTCAATAGACTGGATAAACATATGCTCAAAAATGAATACCTTATTTTCATCTCCTTCAGCCGTTCCAAATAATAAGATCTTGATCTGTTTTTGTAGAGATTGAATCATTGCACTTTGGAAAATAGGATTGATGGTTGCCTCTACTCCTATCTTTACGGGTGTGGGCTCTTCCCAAAGTGACTTGAGAAAATCTTCCTTAGCTTTACTGACCCGAATGACCTGCTCCTTTTCATCATATTCTTTAAACTGAAAGGGATTAAAATTCGGAAAGGCAAAGCCCTGTTGAGCCAATAGGTAGTTCAACCTCTTTTGCCTAAAGCTCCGATTCATTTCTTCTGAAGGCTTAGGAATTTCTTCCTGATTGGGCCAATCTAAATCTGTATAAAAGGATCGCTCGGGATCGTCAGGTCCTGTTAAATCAAAGATCTTGATAGGAGGTTTCTTTTTACAATATGAATTCTTGTAAGAAAAGATTTCAGGGAATTGCCCCATTTGGGCATTAATATTTCCTCTAATCTGATCAAAAAAGGCTAAATATGTTCTGAACTCCTTAGAGCGGTCTTCTAGAACCTTTTTTTGATCTTCATTACTTACCTTATCTAAATTTTTCCCCACTCCATAGTTTTCAGGAAATGAAAGTTGTAATGAACGGAATGCTCCAATGTTTCGGTATTTCCCTTCAATACTTATGGGGCCATTATATATTTTCTGCTTCCCATTTTCATAATCTTTAACTTCATCAATATATTCACTTAAATGAGTATTTTCAGTGAAATTCGATTCTATTAATGGCGAATTAATATTCGCCAGGTCCTCTAGATCGATTGGAGCTCCGTTGATTTCTAGTTGACCTAAACATGTAAAAGCTTTCTTGTCAAGAGGAAGTACTGTAGAAGAGTATGGTCCATCAGCAGCTCCATTCTTAACGATACACATCTCTATGTTAAGTATGTGCATGACAAATGGAAGAGCCTGTATTTTTTCATAGAGTTCCGCGATGATAATTTGCTTACGGAAACAAGGCTTGCTAAGCGTTTCAGGATTAATCACCGTAGAGGTAAAAGGCCCCTCAAAGATCTGATTAAGAGTATAACCATTAGTTGAAACCTGACGATAATCTACCTTTTCTAATATTGGTAAAAGGAAGTCAGCGACTTCTTTTGTAAGAACGATTCGATTAACCCCATTATCTTGCTCAGCTTTAAAGGTAACATTGAGCTTAACGCCAATGGGCACTTTCTTTTCATAAAAAAAGGATTGTTTTTTAGCATTCCAGGTAAAGTAAACCCCTAGTGCCCTTTTTTGATAAAGAGACTTCATTAAAGAAATATGGTCCAAATGAGTATCTGGGTTTGTAGCTATCAGTAATTTGAGTAACTGAGGTTTACCTTTACTAGGATCAGCTTTCTTAGGTTGACAAACGGCGTTTAGTATAGCTGGGGTTATGGCCAAAAGCCGTCTGTAATCTGTTTTACTGATGGCATATTGCGTTAACAAGAGATTTGGACTCCACCCTTTGAGTGCATTTACATCTTTCTCATTTTCTAAAAGATCAGCTACGGGCTGATTCCAGCGATAAGTCATATCTTCAAATGAAAATTTTAAAGCTTCAATAATTGTGACTCCAGGGTCATGGGTATTGAAGTCTGCCCAACGGTTTTGGTAATTCGCATTGGCTTGAGGGAGGAATTCCATAAATTCCTGATCTTCAAAAGAGAATTCTAGCTGACTATCCATGGGTTCGTATTATCCTTATTATTTTTCTTATTATTTTTATTGACCTTCATCTCTCCTATTCTACCCTGATTCAAGTCATTTATATCTTTTATAAAATCAACCTGACAATACTTATATTCTGCGGGAACCATGACCTCATCTTCTTGAAAAGGAATAGGAAAGTTGGGTGTATACCAAATAGGTTCATTTTCTTCTAATGTTTTTTTTGATGAAATTCTTAGTTCAACTGAGATCACCATTTTTATATAAGGTTGCTGTTGAAAAAAGTTGATTAATGAGCCATAGTCTATCCAACATCCAAATAGAGGAACACTTGTAGCATCAAGTAACCATGGGTTAATAAATTGAGAGAAATCTTTGTAAAATAGATTTAAAGCGGCCTGCTCTTTATATCCTGGATTCAATAAGATAACTGCTTGATAGCCTACAGGTCTGAAAACAGGATTTTTAACTTTTAAAGAGTATTTCTTTTCTCCAATGAAAGGAAAAAGGGCAGAGCTTAACCCTTCTTCAATGGTTTTACACTCATGGATGGACAGGTTAGGTCTTTTAGGAATTAATCTGGATAGTTTATAAGGCCTTTTACTTGCTACTAACTCCATCTCATTCTCCTCATTTAAACCAATGGCTTTAACCATTTGCAGATTTCGGTTATTAGCGATAAGAATATTTTCAAAGTCCTGATAACTTTGAGCTCTTTTTCTATTTCTCATTTGAGCAAAGACTCTCACAAAATAATCCTTCTGACTTTCTTCAGGCAGGACCCCGTAAGTAGGAACAGGTAAGGAGAATTCATATCCTAATTCATCTTCCTCTAAATAAAATGTACTGTCAGTTGGAAGGTCTTTCATTACAGGCTCAATTTCTTTTTCAAAATCTCGAACCATAGGGACTGCATTAGGATAAATTCCTTGAATATTTAAGGGAACTAATGGTTCTGAATGCTGATGAGAGGATTTAGGATGAAAGGTTACTCTGAACCAATATTTTGAGGCATAAAGGGTATTCTCTGCCTGATCTTCCATCTCCATATCAGCCATGAGTGTCACAATACCGGGTTGTTTTAAACCACAGGTGGTATCAGAGAATAAATCTTCATCATGAATTTCTTTCCACCCATTTTCAGACAGGTAGGCCCATTGAGGCAATGCTGGTTGATCTATATCGGTTCTGATATCTCCAAAAAAATAAAAGTTAAGGTACTCACCTATCTTAATGGAATCCAGACCAATTAATAAACCCCCATGTTGGAAATCACCTAAATCAACTTTCATAGAGGGTGTATAGGCTTGGTTCATGATAGGGGTACTCAAATAGGCTCCTAGTACCGAATTATTTTCACCAGACCAAGTCTGGGGTTCACTAAGATAATCTATCAATAAAAAGCTCCATTGAGGAGTGTAAGGAAGGTTAACAGGATCAATGCTCTCGGGCTCAGTATTGTTACTTAAAAACTTTGCATTGAGTTCAATTGAATAATTAGCCATGAGCAAAGCATAGTCCGATTGACCAAAATCCACAGGGCTTAGCTCCAACTGAAAACATGCTTGCTTATTTAAAGGGTCAATATCACCTTCTATTTCCTCATCCTCTTTTGGAAATAAATGAGGGATATGTTCTTCTTTATACTGTAAAGCCGGTTGAAAGACAAGCTGAGGTTTAAACAAAGCCTGATCTAGTGTTTGTTGCTCAGGAAGTAATTCCTTAGGATTTAGTTTGGGTTGGCTTTTGGAATAGATATTAACTTTAAAATCTGATTCTGATTTATGATAAGCTTTATAGTAGTTGGTGATATCTTCAGGTTTGCCTATCCAATTAGGCGTTAATCGCATAGTTTTTAAAGGGCGATTAATGAGCTCTGGATCTGAAAAAGTAAATAAAGCACCTACAGGAGCATCGGAGCCAAAAGGCAGAAAATTATCAGTGGGGTCAAGTACTTCATCTTGGTTTCTGATCCAATTGGGTCTTAATCCCGTAACTTGCGTTTGAATAGTGAATTTTTCAACTTCAAAAGGACTCAGGTCTCTCGACTGAATTTTTAGACAAGGCATCTTTTGTGTCGCCAATAGTTCTTCTTCAGATAAGGAATCATCATTAAGAACTTGGATTGGGGGAAATTCGGAATTTAAAGTAAAGGTAAACTGATTTTTACTTCCTTTACACAATTTTACCTGTTCAAATTGATCTCCATTTAATGGTCGCCATTCCAATTCAGTACTAATCCAGAAGTCAAAATCAGTATGTACATCTTCTTTGAAATGCAGAGTTAAAATGATTTTTCGGATCCCTTCTTCCATGAATAATTGATCAGAGGCAATAATGAAAGCTGGGCTAAAATCTACGTTCTTTTTTTGTATGGCTTTACCCTCTTTAATCATTTCAGGCAAGAGCGTTTGATTGAGAAAAGGGGCTTGAATCCGCTCTTTGGTTAGCATCATCAACTTATTTTTTCTTTCCAGTTTAATCCATTGAGACGCCTGAGCCATATAGGTCACCTGAGTGTTTTTGGCCTGATAGTATCTGGGATTTTCCTCATTAGGAACGATAGCCTGAATTGGGTTTCCTTCGGGTATGTAAAGAGGAAGGAGTTCATCCGTAGAACTAGAAATCACCAATATACCTTGATCAGGAACGGCAGGGAGCTTTGGTATCCTAAACAGCTCTTGGGCTATCAGTAAATTAATATGTTCGATTAGGTGGCTATTTTCTAACTGAAAGGCCTTAAGCTTTTTCAGAAAGTAAAAAAAGACTACTCGTTGAGGCTGCTGGAGTTCTGAAATTTCATCATTGGATAATTTCCCACTATTTCTGAGGGCTACAGGGTTATCTATATAGGCAGTCAGTACGTCTATTGATATATTATTAGGCAAGAGATCTCCCCACTGACTTGATAAATTCGAGCTTTGAGTTAGTTTTCTGACTAATACCAACCAATCATAAGTAGTTCGTGGTTCAGCTTTAAAATAGTCTAAGGAAAGATACTCAGACAGAGGATTATTATCAGCATTTAGCCCCTGACGTAACCATTGATGACTTTTTATGATATTGGATTCTACCATTTGAAAGCTTTAAGACTAATTTAAATTGGTGGATGAATGTATATTTTTTAGGCGACTCCCTCCATGATGTAAAATGGAAGGGTCAAATTAAATCTAGAGCTTTCTGTTCTCAAGCTATAGGCTAGTTCTATCCTTAAAATATAGGGTTCTAAACTGTCTGCACTAACTTTTACTTCTAATAAATTAATTCTTGGTTCGAATAGAATGATAGATTGCTCAATGGTATTCTGCATACTGGTGATTAATGAGTTATTAATCGGTTTAAACATATATTGCCAAAGGTCACAACCATAAAGGGGGTGAGCAATCCTTTCTCCTGGAAGAGTGGTAAACAATATCAATAAGCTTTCTTCGATATCTTTTTTATAACTTAGGTCACTAATTTGGCTTCCTTGATTCTGAAAGGTTGGTAAGAAGGGCCAACCTGATCGGGCATACTCTCCGCTTTCATCAAAACTAGGGTCGTTATTATCAATGGGATTAAGACTCGGTCTCCTTATTTTTAATTTTGGATTCATTTTGCTTCAAAGATTAAGATAGATTTACAGATGATTTCCCTTTAATCTTGCCCATGGGTAATGGAGCTGGATCATTACAAGTGAATACCTTATGTTTAATATTAACCGCTCCAAAATGATTAATTTTCACCTTCTTACTCGCCAGCATTACATTTCCTTTGTTCGTCGGATTAACCATAAATTTGATTCCTTTAGCCACATGTTTGGGATCATTCTTTCCTCCGCTAAACTGTTTAGCTGCGGGTTTTCCTTCTACTTTTACATTTGTGCTTAGGCCCTGAGTAAATTTACCATGAAAAGTATGAGGCAAAGGAAGGGTTACCATGCCCACAAAGGGCATAGGAATTTGTACCAAATGCAAATCGGTTGAAGATTTAAAGGTGTCATTTTTCTTTACTGCTGCTGCTCTACTCATGATGGTTTAATTTAAATTAATGGAACGCCCTTTTAAGTCAATATTTCCTCCAGAAGCCTTGAGGGACATTTTTTTGCTGCTATTAAGATCTATCCCTCCTTTACTTTCGACTTTTACGCCTTCGCTTTTTCCCAAAATCACCTGATGGTTATCTGGCGTATGCATTTTTATAGAATGTTTTTTATCTTCAAAGAGGATTTGTAATTTCCCTTCAGATAAAAAGCCCATTGGTGTATCACTCGATAGCTTAAAGGGACTAGGAGGATTTTTATTTCCCAAATAGGAAGAAGTTAAGATAATTCCCTGGCTCAAACTACCATGCAAAAAAGCCACACAAACGGTTTCTCCTTTTTGAGGAATTCTGAAATAACTCTGAGAAGAACCTGCGGACAGCTGACCTAAGAAAGCCCAAAAAGTCTCTTTGCCAAAAGCAGCAATCTTAATCGGTATACGTCCAAGACCTTGGGGATCTTTTTGTAAACTTTGGACCTCCCCTAATTGCATATCAAATTCAGTAGATTTTTCCTCAAAAAAGTCTTCCGATTGCATCCCCACTCCTATTTGGGTATACCATACGCCTTTTTCAATATAATGTGTCACCTTAGTGATAGGAATCTTCTCTTCGTAACCTTTTGGTACTTTAAGCAACTGAAGAGATTGCATCAGATTCACACTAGCATCTCCAATAACGGTAACTCCCCCTTCCCATGCCATCATTTTTTGTTGTAGCAAAAAAGATTGTAAGGCATGTTCGGCTTCAGCAATCTCTGTGAGATCAAGGGTATTCGTTTCCATTTTTGGCGCATCAACATCAGAGGCCAAAGGGATACTTTTTTCCTTCTTTTCTTTGATCTTATTATTCTTCGGATCCCAATAGGACACTTGAGCTTCTTTGGAAAGATGATTGGCTTTTTGATTCAAGGAAATATCCACGATTTCATCCTGATCAATAGTCAGTTTATAAGTAGAGGAAGTATCCGAATAATCTAAAACACTAAGTTTTCCATCCTGCCAAGCCATAACCAATCCGCAGGACTGAAGCGTCATTCCTATTTCTTCCCAAGCTGTTTGGTTAAGGCTAATCTTCTGCTCATATTTAGGTTGATTCAAACGGCTATTCGTCTTTCCCACACTTAGCCCTTTACAGTCATTGAGTCTCTTTTTAATGATTTCCAAACCGTTTTTCTTCTGATAGAAATAAACACCCGCCTGATTTTTAAGTCTGAAAGAAGGATCTTCTACTTTTAGTTTGATAGCAGGAACTTCTTCAACAGACTCAAAAGCTCTTTGAGTTATGATCCCTTTAAATATTTTGTGATCAATTTCTTTCTGTCCTTCATACCGTATACTAATGGCCAGCTCCTTTCCAATTTTATAGTCATCTTCAGAGAATAAGGGATAATCTGTATTAGGAAAATTCCCAGTGACCATGGTTAGCTCAGCAAAGGGAACCTGATTGACCTGATGTTCTGTTTTTAAATGAATGAGTGCATCACCCACATCTTTTTGTTTCTTACCTGTTAAAGTAACGGTTATAGCCTGATTCATGATTGAAGTGGGTTTAAGGGTGGAATAAGTAGTTCATCCCCTGGCTTACAGGCATATAAATTGTCAAGTTCATTGGCCTGTGCAATCAGCTGAATATGATCCACATTGTTATAGTATAAATAGGAAATATAGGCTAAAGATTGGCTCTCTTCCACCCGATGGACATGGTAGAGATCTGGAGATTGTTTGTTGTTTTTTTTCTGTTGAGTTCCAAAATCTTCATCTTCTACAAAATCAAGTTCTGCCTGGGCGATAAGTGGAACTCCATCTTCGTCAAATTTTTGATAGTCAATCTTAATATTTGTTGCTCTGCAATAAAATACAGACAACGTACCCCATACTAATTTTAAAAAAGGAGGTTGATGAATCTTACCGCTAAAATCAACCGTATTTTTTTTCAAATCCGTAATCTGATCATTAACTGTTTGAGCACTATTCTCATTAATCGTCATCAATCCTGACGCTTCTAATATTATAGTAGCTTTTATAGTACTTTTTCCTCCTGAATTAAAAGCTGTATGAGGCAAGCTTGCATTGATAGTATTTACTGAAGAGTAGAGATTTTCTTGATATACATTAAAGCTTTCGGGATTTATCTCACATTCAAACGATCCCATCTGCTTAGACCTCTTAGAGTCTTCATAAGAATATATTTTTAATACTTCTAATTTCGGCATATGATATTTTATGTTTAAGTCATGAGAAATTGGATGCTTGTATTAATCTTACTATTTACTTTAATGTCTTTCTCAATCATTCTCCTTTGTATTCTCTTTAAAAAGAAGATTTTGCTATTTTTAGATTTAAATATTACTTGGAAATAGAACGCTTATTTTGATCGATTACTTATAATATCTATTTTACTCGTATGAGTTTGTAATAATCAAACTCTATACTCGTAATTATCACCTCACTTGATCTACTATTCAAATCAGATATCTTCCAACTAACAGGATATGCTCCCTTCACCACCCAACTTTGTTGTATATCCATTAGTGAATTTCTTAAATAGATATATACATCAGATTTATCTCTTTGTATGTACATATTTCTAAATAATTCATAGGGGTCTTTCAAAAGCCCTTTGTAATTAGTCTCTGAAAATAATGCCTTTTCGATTTTTAATTTTTCATATTGTATGCCTTTAGGTACTCTTAATATACCATTAGTTGAATCTACACCTTCTTGCTCCATACTAAAGCCAAGCCCTGATACACTTTGAGCATTTAATACTACCTCCCCTTTTTTACTAGTATATTTGATAAGAAATTGATACTGCAACAGTGGATGTGACTCCTGATGATAACTTTTAGTTGAATTACTCATATAAATAATCTTCATTTAGAATGACCTTTCATATGAAAAGCCATTCTAATTTTATATAACCTAATTAAGCTTTAGCCATAGTTAATGTTAAGCCTTTGAGAGTAACAGATTCAAAAGCCACTTCATTAGACTTGGCATCTAAAGTAGGTCCCTCGAAACTTGTAGGAAAGGCATTCGTTATCGTCCATACCATAATCGCTTTGTTTTCATTATCCAATTGAGAAATGACCACTTCCTGCTTTGAAAATTTATCCGAATGTGTCGAGTTAAACCAATCAAATAAGGCTGTATCTCCATTGAACATTCCTTTTTTCATAGTGATTTCTGGAGTAGACAATTGTGCTGGTACTTGATAAATCTTTATCCCCTGATCAGTAGCCTCCTTATATTCCGCACTTTCAAAAGAAAGCTTAAGCCCTGACACTTCACTGAAAAACAATGTGTCTTTATCTCCAATTACTGCTTTATATCTATATGATAATACTGGATACTTTTCGGTGATATCACTTTGCGCATCTGCCATGATATTATATTTTTTTAAATATTTTGAATTAATTTATTTTGAGTGTAAACAAGAGTAGACTAGCATCCTTCAAAAAGAAAAATGATTTAATAAAACCCTCTCTCTTCACCCTCCTCAAAGAGGCATAAAAGAAAATAAATTGGCCTACTAGGGTTATACACTCATTTATTTTGAAGTGAAGTATAATTATAGTTTGAATTACAAGCTTAAATTTTAAATCAGATATATGAAATTAAAATATTATCCATAACTGTAAGTGCTCTATTTAAGCTATAAAAATATAATCATTAACTTCCAATCATCTGTGAGAAGGTCAATTCAATAAACTCTGCAGGTCTTACTGGAGCCACTCTGATCGAAGCTTTCATGATACCATTAAGAATATCTTCATCTGTCATGGTCTCTCCAAGTCCTATTTGCACTTGATAACTACTAGCTGGAGTTGTACCCGCAAAAGCTCCATCGCTATACAAATTGAACAAATAACTTTCGATCATCGTCTTAACCTCTACCCAAGTGTTATGAACGTTAGGCTTAAAGACAAATGCTTCCAGTGACTTGCTGATATCTGTCTCCATAGCGATGAACAAACGGCATACATTGATATATCGCCAGTCCAAACTGTTACCATCGTTGGTTCTTGCGCCCCATACCAATGTCCCTTTACCAGTAAAACTACGAATCGCATTGATAGATTTGCCCGATTCGGCATTGACATTCATATCTTTTTGCTGTCTAGAGGAAACCTCAACCAACGGGCCACGCACTCCTATAGGCGCGATATTAGCAGGAGGTGTCCACACTCCATTAGAGTTATCTACACGACTATAGATTCCTGCCATAAATGGCGAGGATGGAAGGTTCATATAGTTGGTAGCCAAGAAGTTTCTTACTTTTTGGATTTGGGCGTTATCATTATTAAAAGGGTCTAATGAAATATCACCCTCTGGATAAGCTGACGTTTCTAAAGTTGGAGAAATTAATGGATTAACTTGAAATTGAATTAGATTCGAGTAATATAAATTTAATTCATTTACTAAGGTTTGAAAATTTAAATTCTGAGATTTACCATCCGCATCATTTATTTTACTAGGATAAGTGATAGTTATTCCTCCTGTCTCATCCCATTCTAACTTAATAGCTGAAACTTTAGAGTCGAGCTTTAAATTTAACTTCAATGGACCATTAATATAGCTCAAAGTTTTATCTAGAGATTTAAACTCATATCTTGAACAAGTAGCGATTAATGGAAAACCTACATTATCTTCATTCCCTTTTTTTGTTTTCCATGCACCTAATTGGAATGAATTGGTAGAATAAGTAATTGGATTAGCATCAGGATCAGTAAAAAGAATTTCCTCCAAAAACTTCACTTCTACCCAAGGTGATGCTATAGGGTTTACACTAAGAAACTTTTTATTAAGTTGATCTGAAGTTGTTTTATCTGGACATGTTATAGTTAGTTTTTCGTCATCAAGATCAAAATTTATGGCAGTCCCTTCTTTTAATGTTATATATGGTACTTTTTTTATTTTTTTATTAACGTACTCAAAAGTAATAACTTTTTCACCATTCTTTTCTTCTATTACCTCACCTTTAAAATGAGTTTCTCCATCTGAGGTATTTCCAGCATTAACAAAAGTTCCATTATATGTCACATTCGATAAATCATTCTTAAAAGCATAAGGCCTTAAAGTTTTCATATAAGGATAATACGCAGCGGCATACTTAGAATTTTCATTAGTTACTTGACTACGATACTGATTAAGTGCTTCAGAGCTAAACGTAGTACTTTCACCTTTATCTACTACATCGAAAATACAAAACAGTCTCTTTTCTTCACCACAATATTCCATGAACTGATTGCACCAGTTATAGTAATTATTTTCTCCATAACGAATAAGGTCAGTAGGCAAGATCAGTGTCGCTTTTTCAGCTAGTTCAATAGCTTTAGTCACGCCAACTTTATCCACACCACTGGCGACATTATCAAACTTATCATAACTACCTAAAGATACCACATAACATGAACCACCTCCATTCTCAAAGAAAGTAGCCACAGATGGTTGAGTATAAGCAGGAATGTATTCTTTGCCACCTCTCATGTTTTGGGCTGTATAATAAAACTGACTACCTGCCTCATTTTGAGTTATTTCAATCGTTCCTGTAGTATCTGGGCCACCGAAGTATTGTTGATACTCTAAGGTACTATTGATCATCACTGGGATTTTCACAGTATCAGATTCTGGAACATTTGGTAAATCCTCTCCATTTGGATAAGTTGCTTTTTCAGTAAAGCCTAGTATCACTGGAATAGCTGTAGCATTAGCTATGATACTAGAGCCAAATGCATTTTCTTCTTTGACGTAAACGCCTGGAGTTTTAAATGTACTCATAAATAATTTTTGAAAATATTATAATGAAATAGTCTTATGTATAAAATGGGTCAGCAGACCCAACAGATTTTTATCTGAGCCGTAGATGATTTCTTCGAATTCCTTATCATTAGTCGGTTTGACATTTTCTGACAATGCAGTTACTTGCTTCACAGTTTCCTGACTCACCTTATCAAACTCTCTGATTTGGTATATTATTTTTTCTTTCCGTTGCTGTAGAGAATAAACCTTTTGAAGTTCTTTAAGCTTATTGGAAAACCTATCCTCTATCCATGAAAGTCTCTCTATTAGCTTAGAGCCCGCCTGCTTCCAAAAGCTTTCGGATTCAAATACTTGCCCGTCTATAATTTGCACCAAGGTCTTTTTTAACTTGATCATCATATCATTCATCTGCCAGGCTTTAAGAATGTACTGCGAAGGGATCATCATATCTGATTTTGACAATTCTGTCATAGTCATTTCTTGATGGTGCAGGAGTGAAATCCGATCATTAAAAGGGCTACACACATTGACATACGAAGTCCCTGTGATGATATGCTTACAGAATAATGTCTTTACATATTCAAGCGACTTTATAAAACCATGAAGAACTTCTTTGTCAAGCCCTCTGCTTTCTTTTATCTTGTTTCTTTGCTCTGTCAAAACTCGATTTATAAGAGAAAAGAGAAATATATAGCCCCAATGAAGAGTTAATATCGAATATATCTCCTTCTGTACTTCATTATAATGCTTAATCAGCTTACGCTTTCTCATTCCTTCCAAGATTCCTAACACTCCCCACTCCTGATGAATTTTTTCAATATTCTGAATCAATGAGTTCAGCTCATTGATGATCGGCTCTTTGATAGTATATATTACAGATACCGGCAATATATCATCTTCTGACACTGTGCTGTCAACAGCAGTTGATTTGACCATCGGTAGTACCTTTATATCACCACTGATAAGCACATACTTTATTTCATATCTGAGAATGGGTATCCCCGGGACATGAAAGGCACTCCAAATATCAATCTCATCACGATCCAAAAACTGCGAAGGGAGTATGCTCAATGAGTACTCTGCTCCATTGTATCGCATGGTGAAGGTATTGTGATTATAAAGAAATCCGATCACCTGAACATAGCAGAGAAAGGCTGATTCATAATCTTTAAGATTAAACAGAATAAGAACATCAAGCGACAATTTCAAAGGCGGTTTCGTCTTGATTCCCTTGGTTTCTTCTCCCTGAGGTGTAAATGAATCTATTCCTTGGATCTGTCTAGCTTCCTTCGAACCGAATACTGCTATATTGACTGACTCAGGCATCAATGGCTGTTTGGAATCAAGTGTTATCCATTTAATATCCGGGCCATGCCCATTACCAAGAATATTTTCCTTTATGCTTCGCATAAAATATCTAAGCACTTCATATACCATATTAAAGCGGAATATTTATATCTCTTAAAAATCTAATTTTAGATTTATATTGAATAAATGAAAGATTTACTTGTTTTTATATCTAAATAACAATTACCGAACAGGCAAGCCATATAAATGTGAGATGAGGGATGCGAAAAATTTCATTTTCGACACTACTCGCATGTAATATTCAATCCATTATTTAAACAAATAATCATTTGCAATGGAAATCAAACAGAAACTTTAGCAGGGAAAGCTCTTCATATCAGCACTACAAGTCTTTAAACACATATTTTCTAAAAAACAGAAAAAAACATCACCTATATACAGATTAATCAATATAAATTGCAAAAATTGCCTTAGAAAGCTCTTCAAATCGAAAACTCAATGATTATCACATCTTTTGAGACGATACATTAATAATTCCCCCTCTCATTAATCTAAGTCTAAAAAAGACAAAATAATACCCATTATGAATTCACATCAGCCATAAAGCTATTAAAACAACTACAAAAATGTCATCCCCTTTCAAAAACAATACTATATTACCCCGTGATATAAAATGAAATATTTTTCCCCAAACACTAGCATTCAAAAATTGTATTATATTAACCCTATAAAAATTCTCAAATTATGTATCAATGATGCAAGCATCATTGATACATAATGGTAAAACTATATAAAATTGAATTTTTCAGTAAATTTACAAAACTGTATAATGTTAAAAACCACTCATATTCGAGCATAAAAATCTACTTTAGAAAATTCTAAACAATTGAAAAAAAGTATCACAAACAAAAGCTGATAGTAAAAGAGAAGCAAAGTGTAAAAGTCTATCGCAAAATCATAGACTTGATTAAGGGGCGTTAAGCTGTAATATTTAGATTTGTCAAACTCTAACGCTTGGAGAAAATACTACAATCCTGCAAGATTATTTATTATAACACAAAGATTTCTTGTGGCACGCTAGAACTTACCCTAAATCATTTTCATCAAAGCCACCTCTAAACTTAAAAAACTACTACTCTTTAAAAAATCATTTAATTAGAAAAAAACTCCTCTATGAAAAAAAATACATAACGATCTTATTATAAACTTAGAATAAAATGCTAATAGATATTTCCCAACTCAAGCTAATCTTATAAAAAACACCTATTAGCATTTAATTTCTCATTTATCCTTTACATACTTAACTTATTAGTATTTTAAAAAATATTATTTAGTTCTGATAATTTTTGCACCCATTTTTCTTGGAAACCCTGTTGTTGCTTTAAGTTGAAAGTAGAATCAGGCTCCTTCGAATTAGGCCGTGGAAGCGGTGCTTCGTTAAGAGGCAAGTGCCTTCGCTCCCATATGATCAAGTTAGTGACATAATCAGCAAGGACTGGTGGGATTTTTGTAAAACCACTTGCCATGTGAGCTGCAATAATAGTCGCATCACTGGTAATAAAGTTAACACCTTGCTCCACATAAAAAGGCATATTATTTTCGGAAGCTTCAATCATACTTCTTGAAGAAGTTAATTGATCATTCAATACAACATTTTTAGGCAAACTATAAACAGCCCCCCCCATGTGAGAAGTGATACGGCCACCATAATTATCTGTTTTCACCATATCATAATACTCTTTAAGAGTGTCAAAAATATTTTTCGTCTGTGTAAACATCGTGGATAAAATACCAAAATAGTTTTTAGAAAGGTCTTTTTTATTGATAATAGCTCTTCGTAAATCATTATTTGCTTTATAACAGTCGATAAGTGCTTTGTGAAAGTTATTATAATCACTTTTGAGTTCACTTACTTTTTGGATATTCTGTGCAGCTTCTAATTTTGAAGAAAATTCTTCTCCCAATATTAGGAATGTATTTAGCTTTTCGTGAAAATCCTTAACTAAACTCTGCTCTTCAATAACTTCTTCTGCCAATTCATCCAGTAGTTCATTAGGTGCCGTTTTTTTCATTTCCTTAAAAGATTCACTGATATAGGTATATTTCATACGATTTTCACCTGCTAAGCGGGAAGCCATACCACCGATAAATTCTAGAGATGTATTATCAGTTTCGTCATTCGGGTCTTTTTTTGCTTGAAGACCTAATACCTGAGGCAGTTTTTTAGGCATTGATTCATTAGATGGACGTTCTAATTCACGGATAGAGCCAATAATATTTTCAATTTTTTGAACAGTTGTTTTATCTCCGAATTCTTCTTTCTGAGCAATATTTATTTTTCCTTCAGTAAGTCTAGGTGAGACTGGATCGTAATTAAAACGTTGATTTTTATCATAAATAGCTTCAAGGTTGTTCGCATTCTCGATATCAGGGAATATTCTCTGCATTGCACCCACATCAGGCCCTGTGCCATGTACCATAATATGCCCTTGAGCTGTTCCAACTTCATTAGCTTCGTTTTGTCTGCTAGCCCGTGTACCATAACCGACATTCACACTTTTTTGACCAATTGAAGCTGTTAAATAATCGTGTTTGATTACTGTGATTCCATTATAGGTTTTAATCAGCTTACTTTCATCTTCTGAATTTTCTAAAACTTCGTCATACCTCGATTCAACAAACTCGTTATCAGTACCTTTTAGAAAAGCGGGCCTTCTTTTTTCTCCGCTGCCAATAATCCAAGTGAGCTCCTCATATCCCTCACGAATTGCTGTGGACATTACATCAATTGCAGCATTTGGACCTACAACGACTATAGACTTAATTTCATCTTTTGGAAGCTTGCCTTCTTCTTGTGCGACTTTAAACTCATCCATGTTCATGACACGATTGATTTGCTTTTCTGTTTGTCCCTCCCCAGTAATTCCTCCAGGATTTTTGTGCTTGCCAATCCCCATGGCTGCGACCACTTTTTGTGCTGCAAAAGTGCCGTCATTTGTGGTGATGAGATAGTATTTAGTAGTGTCTCCTTTTTTGACCACACTTTGTATATTTCTTTCAAACAATGGCATGGTTTCTAAGATGTCTTTTAATTCTTCAGAAAAGGCTTCGCGTTCAGCAAGTCCATCAGGTCCATATAATTGACCTCCCTGATAGTCTGGAGCAATCATATTCATCGGATGGTTTATCACTCCTTTTTTGCCTCTTTCTCCTGCCCAAGGTTGAAGATTTCCGATCAATGCAGAATTCCGAAGGTCCATAGATTGAAAAGCACTTAAAAGATAATAAACAGCACTTGCCCCTGTCCCTAAAATAACCTGTTTGAAAATGGGTAAAACTTCTTCATTATTAATGATGACTTCGTCCTTGAATTTAATCCAGTCGTCACTTTCTTTCTTTTTATCCTGATTTGCTATTTTTTCATCTTCTCGGCTTTGCTTTGTCGGGTTGACTTCTCGTTGCAGCCTATAATAAAAAAGAGCTAATTCCTGATCATGTGCCAAATCAAAAATACCATGGTCAATACTACTCTCATACATGTTATTGATATATTGTTCTAAATCTTCATTATTCAATAAAGCTTCAACATGTTCTGGATGATCAAACTTTGTCAGGTCTTTTTTAACTTTTTTCAGTAGTAGTGCGATCTCTTGCCCAGGAGACTCAGCCTGTTCTATCATCGGACGGACAGTAATAAACTGTCCTTGAAGAGTTTGAGATGATGAGTTTTTTTGTCTGCTTCCAACAAGTTCAAGTTCTTGTTGCTTGTCATTTTTCCCCCTCATTTGTAGTGCCTTACCCCCCATCACATCAGCCTCCTTCTCCAACCCCTCATCATCATTGACATTCACTTTACCTTTCATCTGCTTTGTTGGCTTCACCCTTCCTTGCTTTTGCTGAACAACATGCCAAGCTTCATGAGGCAAGTGTTTTTCTTGTCCCGAAGCTAAGTGAATATCAGAGCCTTGAGCATAAGCATGGGCTTGTAGCTGCGCAGGCATGTCCGAATTATAATGCACCTTGACATCGTCCATCGAATAGCCCGAAAGGTTCTCCACCCCAGTCTTAAGCTTATCCGGCAAGCCTGTGTTATTAGGCTTTGAAGAAGTTCCATGATTGACAGCCTCTCCTGTATCATCTTTCTTTTGCAACGGCATTTGATCAGGGGGAGTGTTCCATATTTGAAATCGCTCGCTGGACTTCATCGCATCTATATCCGCATGAAGTTGAGCGATACTCATATCACTGTTTGAATTTTCGAAACTGGAATCCGGCCTGTCTTTTCTTCGCAATTGAGCCGCTTTCCAATTAGCTTTCATTTTCTGATCAGCATGACGCTGAGCACCATTATTTTGATGATAGTCTCGTTGAGGTCGATTCATAAAAAATTATTCAATTGCCAAAAAATCACATTTTGAATTTAGACAAAGCATCAAATAATTTATATTACAGCGTATATCAAAGCTTAATTTTTAATATGCAAAAAAGGCTCTTCAATATCTTGCCACACCTCAGCATTATATCTTCAGAAACCCTTTTCCGCAACATCAAGAAGATGGAATTCTCAGGCATAAAAACCTACAATGGACATTCCAAGCGACCATGTGGCAACTTGAACATATTCTTGCAGTTCGCCACCGAAGTGGAAAAAAACTACTTCCTCGATACATTAAAACTACAATTTTCTTCCAACCCTAATTTCATAGTATCATGAACAAATATTTTCTAGCTAAAATCGAATACAAAAAAGAAAACGTCACACAAGCCCATAGGCTACTATTCAGCCAGAGTAGATTTAGCCTGAACCAAGCATGAATAAATGTAGAAACCCTAAAAATGGTTAATTATCTAACACTGATGCTTTTATGCTTCATTCCTCTGATTAGAGAGGAATTGAAGTATATCAACCTCAATTGGTCTGTTTGTTTAGCTTTAGATGTTTCACTAGTATTTTTTATGTATAAAGCCAGTGAAACGAAATTTTTCAAATTATATAAATATAGAAAAGGACTAAAAGACCAAATAAAAAACCTCGAAGCTATATGACTAAAAAAGTGGTAATCAATTTTATACCTGATCTTAACGATGAAGATTAGATTTGAGGGGCGTATGAAAAAAGCTTGCTATGATTAGCAAGTTTTTTTTATGGCCTTCATATTGGGCTCTGCGAGCAATACGAAGACTTAGTTGTTATGGGCTTTTTTAATTACCGCTGTTTATATTCACGTCACACCTCGTGTCTCTGTTGACGAGTAGTTGCTTCGCATAGTCGAATGCATTCCACTCCACACATACGTTATTTTTTTACTTTACTAAAGTCACACAGATCCACGTACACGCTATAACAAGGGAATATCCAGTGCCTGTCCCAGTTGAGGCTATTCTGCGGGTTAATCTTTTTGTAGTACCTGTTCCATGTGTTGCCATGTGTTTTGTGCTCTGAAGCTAACTTTAAATTTACGGTTTCTTTATTCTGCCTATTTTGGAATGGTTTGTACCCAGGTTCGGAAAAACTGTCGTTTGTAGGTCGCATCTTGTGGCTGAGGCACCTTACCTTCATCTAGAAGCCCACTCATTTGTCGCTTGAGGGGGTGAGCAGAAAGTGGATAGCGTTTTGTCTCAGTATCTTTTTTGCATGTGTCTTCGCAATGGGCCAAAGCTACGGTATCCAATTGATGTCTTCCCGCATTAGCGAAAACCTCTTCTACTTTAGGTCGAGGTAATCCTGTTGCTGCTAGTTCGTCTCTTTTAATGTCTAATCGACCCGATTCGATCAAGTCCATTACTTGCTTCTGTCCAACAATAAGCGCATGTTTATTTTGCATCTCTTGATATAAAGCTTCACCACCAAGCTTTTTTTCTATTTCTGCGGTAGTTTTGGATTCAGCTCCTTGCAGAATAAAGTTTGCTTCTTTTTCAGATAAACCCGTTGCTAGTAATGCTGCTTTATCATGAGGGGCATCGGGTGCAGACGACTTCAATTTGTCGATAAACTGATAGGCTTTCTTACCTTCGCCATATTCGCCCATTTTTTCTTGCATGCCTTGATAGATAGAATTACTAGTAAGGTAGGCATTCATTTCGTTTACAGTTGTCTTATCTTTAGTCTGAGTTATAAATTTGGCTGAATCTTCAACAAAACCCATGTCTATTATTTGTTGTTTCGTGACTTCCTTTGTGCCTTCTTCCTTCAACAAATTGGTAAGTCGATAAGCGACTATATAATCTACATCAATAATCTTTTCATCTAGCATTTGTTGTTTGAGATCATCCGAAGAAATGTTAGCGCCATAAGCTCTATGCTGAAGATACGGCGTGGTATGATGAATCATCTCGTCTACGAAGCTAACAACACCCCCAGGAGGTACTTTTGTAGCTTTAATTTCGTCTGCCAGAGGAAGGCGGTCCCTTTCTGATGCTAAATCGGCCTTGAAGACGTCAGGAAGTTTGGCTGCTGTATGCTCGTCATGCTCATCAACAACAGGTGGATTGAGTACAAATTCGGGTCCTGGAATTTCTTCCTTATTGTTAAAATTTAAATTTACGAAGAGTGACTTTCCAATAGAGTCTTTGTGGAATCCAACTGCGTTTTTTGGGCGTTCATAATAGAAGTCTATCTCGACCAAAATCCGGTTGTCTTTACCAATGGATGGGTTTTTCGTAAAGTATTCGATTTGACCTGCTTGCTCTAAGGTTTTTATTAAAGTACTGATAATGGCACCCTTAAGATCATTATCGTCCTTTACCAAGTCGTAACCGTCTTGTAAGCCAGCGGGGATATCATCTAAGGGTTTTCCGAAGGTAGGCTTTAGTTCTGGCCATGATAATTCTACACTTCCTATTCTAAATGGCGTGTCTTTTACGTCATTTTTAGTGTTTTCTATTTTGTCGCTCAGATAGTTCATGAGTCTATTTTGAAGATCGAACTGTTCTTGAGGAAGCTGATGCACTTTTGGTTCTGACAATTTCTCCAAACCCACCAACTGGGACACCGGAGCCCAAGTCGATCGTTGTTGCAATTCTGAATTGGTAGGTGAGGAAGTAAATTCATTGGCTCTTTGCCCCATAATATCAGCTTGCCGTTCCAGCGCGGGATCATCATTAACATTCACCTTGCCTTTCATCTGTTTTGTTGGCTTCACTCTTCCTTGCTTTTGCTGAACGACGTGCCAAGCTTCATGAGGCAAATGCTTTTCTTGTCCGGAAGCTACATGTATATCCGTACCTTGCGCATAAGCATGAGCTTGAAGCTGTGCAGGCTTGTCCGAATTATAATGCACTTTTACATCGTCCATTGAATAGCCCGAAAGATTTTCCACTCCTGTCTTAAGCTTATCCGGCAAGCCTGTATTATTAGGCTTTGAAGATCCTCCATGATTGCCAGTGCCTCCGATATCGTCTTTCTTTTGCACAGGCATTTGATCCGGAGGAGTGTTCCACATTTGAAATCGCCGGCTGGACTTCATCGCTTCTATATCCTCATGAAGCTGAGTGATACCCATGTCACTGTTTGAACTTTCGAAACTGGAATCTGACTTGTCTTTTTTTCGCAATTGGGCCGCTTTCCAATTGGCTTTCATTTTCTGATCAGCATGACGCTGAGCACCATTGTTGTGAGAATACTCTTGTTGAGATTGATTCATTAAAAAAAATAATAGATTGAAAAATTTGAACCCTGAAATTAAGAAAGGAAGCCTATTATAAATATTACAGCATATAACAGTTCATAGAAAGTGTTATCGCAAAGAATATCAAAATCATTTAATATTAGTTTTTTAACATTATTTCATAATATATTCAAAACTAATTATTTAATTTTGAGTCTTTACAAAACTCTCTTTAAAACTAATGTAATTGAGCTTGCATGAAAAATACTTTCTGCTTCTCCTTCGAATGCGAGTCTGGCCAATCTTAAGCTTATCGAAATTCTCGATAGAGGAAGTAATCGTCTTAATTCAAGTTTTTACTAACTCAATTTTATCTAATTTACCTTAGAGTTACTTTAGGTACTTTCACTCCTTTTGTGTGATTGATTTGGATTGAAAAGAATCCATCAATTAAACTACAACTCCTTATACCTTATCATGATTTTTTAAGCAAAGTCAAGATGCTTAATGTGCCGAAACTCCAAGCAGTTAGAATTGAAGAGTTTTTCTTAAACTACAAAAAATTCAAAAATCAGGTTCTTTGTATTTTCAATATAAACTATTTCCAATTAAGCATAAAAAAAGCGTCCATCCGCTGATGACGCTTACATAAAATTTGATCAGAAAGTGCGTACGAGAAGATTCGAACTTCCACGCTCGTAAGAGCACCACCCCCTCAAGATGGCGTGTCTACCAATTCCACCACGTACGCTTTACGTGATTACTTGCGGTATGGCTTTCTAATTTTTATGTCTGCGCAAAATTTATTTTTTGTTCGCATACAAAATCAAAAACATCCAATCATTTTTAGTTAAAGTGCACATGAGAAGATTCGAACTTCCACGCTCGTAAGAGCACCACCCCCTCAAGATGGCGTGTCTACCAATTCCACCACATGTGCAATTCCCGCAAGTGGATCGCAAAGGTAAACAAGATATTCTCTTAACCAAAAAAAGATGCCTTAAAAAATTAGACGCTAAAAGGTTTTTTTCGCAAATTTGCAGACCTCATATGAAAGACTTTGATTTAATAGAACTCAATAATGGGATACGCATCGTGCACAAGCAGGTGCCTCATACCAAAATCGCCCATTGCGGCTTCGTCTTGAACATTGGCAGCAGGGATGAAAAACCCCACCAACAAGGCATAGCGCACTTTTGGGAACATATGGCCTTTAAGGGTACTCAAAACCGTAAAGCATTCCATATTCTTAATAGACTTGATGCTGTCGGCGGAGACCTTAACGCATACACGACTAAAGAGAAAATATGCTTTCACGCCTCCGTGCTTGACGCGCACTTTGACAAAGCGGTTGATCTGCTCACCGATATTACTTTTAGAAGCACATTTCCAGAAAAAGAAATACAAAAAGAGAAAAATGTCATTCTTGAAGAAATGGCCATGTACAATGATGTGCCTGAAGATGCCATACAAGATGAATTTGACGAACTTCTATTTCCGGAAGATCAGCTGGGCAAAAACATACTTGGCAATACTGCCAGCGTAAAAGGATTCACTCAGGATGATTTTTTCAACTTCATAGATGAAAACCTCGACACTGACGAAGTGGTATTCTCATCGGTAAGCAACTTGCCAAGCGAGAAAGTTTTCAAATTGCTAAGAAAGCATCTAGAGAATATTCCTTCTAAAAGGTCTACTCGCAAAAGGCTATACAACAATCAATACAAGCCTTTGCTCATAGAAAAAACCAAAGACATATCGCAAGTGCATTGCGCTATGGGAGTTCCTGCAATCGGAATAGGCCATCCTGACAGGATGAAATTGTTCTTATTGAACAATTTGCTTGGCGGCCCTAATCTTAACAGCAGACTGAACATGAGCCTGCGAGAAAAGTACGGCTATGTATACAATATAGAATCCAGCTTCACGCCATTTATCGACACTGGGATATTCGCCATTTTCTTCGCTGTAGAACCTAATCTCAAAAAGAAAAGCTTGTCTTTGGTTAAAAAAGAGCTTAACAGACTAAAAAAAGAAAAACTGTCGGGACTTCAGCTTCAAAGGCTTAAAAACCAAATCATCGGTCAAATGGCAATGTCTGAGGAAAACAACTTGAGTATGATGATCATGCTGGCCAAGAGTTTGCTCGATCTCAATAAAATCGACAGTTTCGAAAATGTCGTAGGGCAAATCAATCAAATATCTTCAGAGGATCTTTTTGAAATGGCTAATATTTATTTCCAAGAAGATCATTTTAGCTACCTAATATACAATACCGAACAATAATTACTATGGAATTTATAGATCCAGACTTGCAAGCTTATTGCGACAATCATACTAGCGACGAACCGGAAGCATTAAAACAACTTGACAGGGATACTCATATCAATGTGATGATGCCTCGCATGCTTTCCGGACATTTTCAAGGAAGACTACTTAAAATGCTCGTTCGGATGATAAAACCGCAAAGAGTGTTGGAAATTGGAACTTATACTGGATATTCAGCGATTTGCATGGCCGAAGGGCTTCCTAGTTCTGACGCGAAAATTGTGACGATTGACATAAATGAAGAACTGGAAGATTTTGTGCAAACGCATTTGGAGAAATCAGGCCTTAACCATCAAGTAGAATGTATCATAGGCAACGCTATGGAGATCATTCCCAATCTTGAAGAGCAATTCGACTTGGTCTTTATTGACGCTGATAAGATTAATTACCCCAACTATTTGGACTTGATCATTGAGAAAGTCGATGTAGGAGGGTATATCATCGCCGACAACATTCTATGGAGCGGAAAAGTGCTTGAAAAAAATCGCAAGAAACTTGACAAAGACACTCAAGCTATTCTTGATTATAACCGAATCGTGCAAGAAAATCCGAGACTTGAAAATGTTTTGTTGCCTGTAAGAGACGGATTGATGATCGCTGAAAAAATCAAATAATACATTAATACAATCCCGAAATAGCACTAATCCCGCATTGCAATTTAAAAATCTTATGCCATGCGGGATTTCTTTGTTCAGTGCATTAAAAAATACATTCCGAATATTTTTTTTGCATCTTTTTTTCTAGATATTATCTGCATAATATATATTAAGTGAAAATTCTTAAAAACCATTCATTGCATACATTCATGGCTAAAAAGCATCTTTTTTTACTAATAATTCTTTTTTCGAACGTTTTTGCATTCGCTCAAGATATTCCTAAAGTCCCCGAGCAAATGACGTTCGCTGGAATGAAACTGAAACTCAACAGCAAAGCCAGATTTGAAATTCAAGAAAATGTCAATAGTCTATTACAAGGCGGTCAATACTTCCATGCCAAATTCGATAGAATCAAAACATTCATGCCTATAATAGAGAAACATCTGAAGGATAAAAACCTTCCGGAAGACTTCAAGTACCTCCCTATTCAAGAAAGTGACCTTATCGGAACCGCTGTATCCTCTTCCAATGCCGTTGGCTATTGGCAATTCAAAAAACCGACCGCACTGGAAAACGGAATGGATGTAGATTATTGGGTTGACGAACGCCAAAACATCGTCACTTCGACAAGAGGCGCCGCTAATTACTTGAAAAAAAACAACCTATACTTAGACAACTGGGTGCACACACTCCTATCCTACTACCTTGGACTTGGTGGAGTCAAAAGAAGCATTAACACTAGAGAGCGCGGAGTTTCCAGCATGGTTATCGATGGAAAAACAAATTGGTACATCAAAAAAACACTTGCTCATAAAATCGCATTTGAAAAATTGCTTGAAACCAGCGAAGGCCCTAACATCATTTTAGAAGAATATAGACAAGGCAGCGGGAAAACTTTAAAATCCATTTCTCAAGAACTGTCTGTAGACTACGATGAACTAAAGCATTACAATCCTTGGATCAAAAAAGGAAAAATCCCTAGAGAAAACGAAACTCCAGTGCTTATCCCTTATAAGAATTCCAATCGAAATGTTAAACTTCTAGCTGACAATAAGAAGAACGAAACGCTAAACAACAATGTCGGCCAATACCCAATCGTTTCCAATGCAAAGAACAACTCACAGCTAGTAACTGTGAATGGCATTCCCGGCATCATAGCCAAAGAGAACGATGACATAAAGTCACTTGCGCAAAAAGGCAACATTCCTGAGTTGAAATTTATCAGCTACAATGATATTCCAGCGCATATAATTGTCAAAGAAGGCGAGCTTTTTTATCTAAAAAAGAAGAAAAACAAATCAAAAAAAGCTGAATACCACACTTTGCAATACGATGAAACACTCTGGGAAGTCGCTCAAAAATACGGCATAAAACAAAAGCAACTTGCCAAGAAGAATAGAATCAACCCTTATGATGAACTCAAGCCTGGCATGGTATTATGGCTGAAGAAAAAAAGACCAAAAAACACTCCTATCGAGTACAAAGAGACCGTCAAACCAATAGAACAAGAAGAATTAGTTACCGAAGAAGTCGACACTTATGAAAAGCCATTAACGACTGATGATATCGAACCAATTGCAGAAAACGAGCCCGAAGAGAAACCTATCAAAATAGAAGATAATACTTATGATAGCTCATCCGCAAGTTCTTCAGAAAAACATGACATCAGCGAAATAGAAGAGCTTAATGACGCAGACATAGAGGATGAAGACATTCTCACAGAAGCAAAACCCCAACCAACTATAGGCTCTCCAACTATTAATGAAAGTACTGGTGAGATGAATATCATCAGGCACCAAGTTGCAAAAGGCGAGACTTTTTATGGCATCGCTCGAAAGTATAATTCCACTGTTGAGGATTTATTGGCTCGTAATGGCTTAAGTCTTAGAATTCCTTTAAGCATTGGCCAGGTCCTTGCTATTATGCCTGATTTAAAAGAAGCTCCAAAAGTTATCGAAGAAACACCTATTTCCGAAGCTGTTAAAATGGAGCCAAAACCGACAACACAACCTAAGGCTATAGAAGAAAAAATTGATGAATTCAAGACTTATGAAGTTAAGCCAAAAGACACAATGTACAGTATTTCTAAAAAATTAAATGCAACTGTGGAACAAATTATGAAATGGAATAATAAAAGTGATTATAACTTGAGTATTGGTGAAGTGTTAAAATATAAATAGAAGGTGTTTCAACATTACACATTAGTAAATTACTGGATATAACTTTTTATTTTTTTGACTGATCCAAGTAAATGAAAAAATTATAATTGGCAATATGTTAATATTTGTTAAGATATGATAAATTGATTGGCAATAAGATAAGAACTACTAATATTTCATGAAGCGAATTGTATTTTTCATTTACTTGTTAATCAGCTCCATAATCGTTTACGGTCAAGCAGAAAAAGATTCTGACTATATTGAATTCAGTGAAAAGGTATCTAAGAAGCGTCAAAAGAAAGATTCTATTTTCAATGAAATCAACCGAAAAGTTCATGGCAATGATAGCATCACTCTGCTGTATAAGCCAGATTACTTGGTCATATCCAAGCTAGCGTATTTGGATTCATTGAAACCTTCTTTGTTGGATACTGTATTCTTTTTCGAACCTCCGAATGTAGTAAAAGTTGAAAAAAATGCTGCTTATGATTCGATAGCATTTTTCCAACCTGATTTTGACACAATCTACTTTTACATGAATCCCAAGTTTCTGTTGGTAGACTCCACTATCACTGTATATCCTGAGTCAAAACCTAAAATTTGGACTTTAAGCTCCAATACTCGATTAAATTTTAATTGGATTGAACTGTCAAACTGGGCCCCTGGAGGCAACAATACTATAACTTTAGGCATGGAATTCAGGCCTAACGCTTCAAGGAAATTTGGAAATATAAGTGTTGACAACAGAGGTGAGTTCTTCTATGGCATCATGAGAGACGGAGAGTTAGGCATACGTAAAAACTCAGATTTATTAAGAATAACATCAATTCAAAGTAGGCAATTCACGGAAAAACTGCTTTTTTCATCATCAGTGGATTTTAAAACGCAATTCACACGTGGCTATGATTATAATGATGACGGGACTAGGGTTTTCAAGTCCGACTTCATGGCTCCTGGTTATCTCGAATTAGGTCTCGGTATGAGTTATTTGAAAAAAGACACATTAAATGTTGTATTCTCTCCTATCAAAGGAAAAATCACTTTCGTATTGGATGATAGCCTTTCAAATCAGGGGGTCTACGGTGTCAAACCAGGTGACAAGGTTCTTACAGAAATTGGATTAGGTTTGTTAGTGCAATTAATAAAACTGCAGCCTGCCAAAAATCTGACATTGGAAGGCAGGGTAAACCTTTTTGCCGCTTATCAAAAAGTCACAAGTGTTGACATAGACTTTAACGCTATTCTTCAGTATAATTTGACAAATAATATCGCTTTTTCATATAACACTCGGTTCGTTTACGATGATGATGTGAATATCGTCCGGGACGACGGCACTGAAGGCCCCGCCCTCCAAATTCGAAATGAAATCAATGTCTTAGTCCTACTGAATTGGAGCAATTAATCATTTATCACCTTTGACAACCACTCAAAAGATTTTAATTGTCATATTAAGACATTTTAACTAATATTGGAGCTAAAATAGAAACTAAAAATATATCACAATGCGCAAGAGATACTTAATATTGCCTCTTTTGCTGTCTGCAAGCGTTGCCTTCGCAGGTGGATTCAATTCAGGAGAGGGAGACAAGGACAAAGTTAGTAAAGAAACCAAGCAAAATTGGCAACACTTGGACTTGGAAGAAGATGGCATCCCTGGCATAAGTGCAAATAAAGCTTACGAAACCATTCTAAAAGGAAAAACTTCCAAAAAGGTTACTGTTGCGATCATTGACAGTGGCGTAGATATCGAGCATGAGGATTTGAAAGGCCTGATTTGGACAAACAAGAATGAAATTCCTGACAATGGGAAAGACGATGACGGCAATGGCTATGTAGATGATGTGCATGGTTGGAACTATTTGGGTCACCCTAATGGAGACAATATAGAGCTTGAGAATTTTGAAATAACAAGACTTTACAAAAGATATAAAACAGACTTTGAAGGTAAAAAACCTTCAACTGCTGAAGAGAAAGAAGAGTATAAAAAATTCAAAGAGTACGAAAAAGCTTACTTTGACAGATACAAAGAAACTGGCAAAATCGGGGAAAGTACTAGAAAAACCTATGCTAAAGCCCTTGAGCATGACGCAGCCTTGAATGAGTACTTCAAAAAAAGCGATTATTCTAAAGAAGAATTAGAAGAGCTTTCGACTTCATCCGCTGAAGGAAGATATAAAAAAGCGGCTAAATTCTTTTTGAACAATAGAGCTCTAAGCTATTATGAGTGGAAAGTGAATTGGATCAAAACACTTTACGCAGGATACCTGAACGTTGACCTAAACGCAAGAGATGTTGTAGGCGACAACCCAGAAGACCTGAAAGACACTGTTTACGGAAACTCTGATGTTATCGCAACTGGCGCTGAACACGGAACTCACGTTGCGGGAATCATAGGCGCGAACAGAAGCAATGACTTAGGCATGAAAGGAATTGCCGACAATGTTGAATTCATGGTTCTTAGATGTGTTCCTGACGGTGACGAAAGAGACAAAGACGTAGCTAGAGCAATCAGATATGCCGTTGACAATGGCGCTCAGGTTATGAATATGAGTTTTGGAAAAGATTTCGCCTCTGACCAAAAAGCTGTGGAAGAAGCGATCAAGTACGCTGAAGACAAAGGCATTATTCTTATGATCGCAGCAGGAAATGACTCTAGGGATTTGGAGAAAAAAGACTCTTATCCTAAAACGATCTATATGGATGGAACAAGACCTAGTAACGTGCTTTACGTAGGAGCTTCTTCTATTAATTTTGACCGTGAATTGCCGGCTATTTTCTCAAATTATGCTCAAAACAAAGTTGACTTCTTCTCTCCGGGCGTAGATATTTATTCTACCTTGCCGGACAACAAATACAGATATATGAGCGGGACAAGCATGGCAACTCCTGTTGCTGCTGGAGCTGCTGCAGTTTTGCTTTCATATTATCCTGAATTATCAGGTGCAGATGTTGTCGATATTCTTAAAAAATCTGTAACTACCCACAAAGGCAAAATGGTCAGAAAGCCAAATCCTGACAGAAAAGACAAAAAAACTGTTGACTTCGCTGAGTTGTCGCAAACAGGCGGAATCGTTAACCTTTACGAAGCTTGCAAACTTGCGGAGCAAAGAGTGAAAAGCTTAAGCAAAAGATAAGAACACTTTGATATAATATACAAAAAAGGTCTGCGTTATGCAGACCTTTTTTACTTTTAGCACCTAAGGATTTTTCAAACAACCAGCTAAATTCCATATGACTCAAAGCATAAGAAGTATATGATCGAAAAGTTACTTTCGTTAAAAATGCATGGCCATGAGAGAACAATCGATCGGAAAGAAATTATACAACGCTTCAAAAAAAATCCACAAAGTGTTGGGGTTGGCCTTATGTGTACTTCTAATTTGGATGAGTGTTTCAGGCATTTTGCTAAATCACCCTGAAGCAATTCATAAAGCATCAATCGGCAAGTCATTTTTCCCCGAAGAGTACATTCCTCAAAACTGGAATCGAAGCACGATAAACGATGCGCTATTCATTTCTGATAACAATATTTTCTTTGCCGGCAAACAAGGCATTTGGAAAAGTTATAATGGCGGCGAAACCTTTTCCCCCGCTACGCAAGAAGGATTTACTAGTTCCCCCTACTTTGGCAAAACCAATGACTTGCATTACATACCTGAAAATGATGCGATTTTAGCATCCACTTATGGAGGTCTTTGGCATTATGATTTGAAGCAAAATATATGGTCGAATATATCTGATAAACTTATCGGAAAAACGCATTTTATAAAATGCATAAGAATAGAAAACAACATTATCGCTATTTCAAAAAATGACTTTTATAAAATCGATATCACAAACCTAAATCACATTGAAAAAGTCACCCCGAAGAAACAGCGGTCCGCAATGGATTTGATTTCATTTACTTTCGCACTGCATAGTGGATGGCTTTGGGGTTATGGCGGCAGAATTGCCTACGATATCATTTCATTATTCATCATTTTCTTTTCAATAAGTGGTATTTACATTTTTATTATTAATAATAAAAAAAAGCCTAAAAAGGCAACTGCTTTGACTAAGAAAACAAGAAAGTTCATGTTTCAAAAACATGCCAAATGGGGTTTATGGCTATTTGCTTTTTTACTTATCATTGGAGGAACAGGCCTCTTCATGAGACCTCCACTCCTTGTCGCTTTGGCGGATGGAAAGGTTCCAGTAAAGTATTTACCCAAAACGATGACTTACAACCCTTGGTATCATACGATCAGAAATGCTTTGTACGATCAAGAAACTGATAGAATAATATTGGATACGACAGAAGGCTTATTTGCAGGGCCTTCAGACATGACTCAAGAATTCAAGCCTATAGATTGGAACACCAACATATTTGTCATGGGAGCCACAGTTTTCGAGCCTATAGGAAATGGCAAATTCAACATCGGTTCATTTTATGGTTTATATGAATTCGATGAAAATAAAAATATTTCCATTGACAAAATTACCGGTAAACCTGCGCCAAAATTCAATGGAGTTCAACGCCCCGGCAGATTCATGACAACAAGCTATTTCTCTACGCCAAATGGCGATGAATACATTTGCTCTTTTGGCCAAGGGCTTCTGCCACTTACCAAACCTGAAAACAATTATCGATTCAAAATGCCGGATGAAATAGTGGAAAATGCAAACATGCCTCTTTGGAACTATATGTTCGAGCTCCATAATGGCCGTCTGTTCACGCCATTGCTAGGAAAATGGACAATTCTGTTCATACCTCTTACCGCCATGGCTTTCATCTTACTGACTTTGGCGGGCGCATATGAAGTAGCTTACAGAAAATTCCATCAAAAATCGAAAAGAAAAAAGCCCTCTCCTGTTCAAAAGAGAAGGCTCAGCAAAGTAAATTCTAATTTATAAAACTAATTGTTATTTCCTCCTGCTAATAAATAAAGCACAGCCATTCTTACCGCAACCCCATTTTCAACCTGATCCAGAATAATCGCATTCTCGGCATCGGCGACATCAGAAGTCAATTCCACCCCTCTATTGATTGGTCCAGGGTGCATGATTACAATTTCTTTGTCCAATTCTTCAAGCAACTGCTTATTCACACCAAAATAAGTTGAATATTCTCTCAATGATGGAAAGTATTTGATTTGTTGTCTTTCCAGTTGGATGCGCAACACATTGGCTACATCGCACCATTGCAGTGCTTTTCTGATATCCAACTCCACTTTCACACCCAAGCTCTCAATATACTTTGGCAATAAAGTATTTGGCCCGCAGACCATCACCTCAGCGCCTTGTTTTTTAAGCGCGAAAATATTTGACAAGGCAACTCTCGAGTGAAGAATATCTCCTACGATTACAACCTTTTTGCCTGCGACAGTTCCCAATTTTTCTCGGATGGAAAATGAATCCAAAAGAGCCTGTGTCGGGTGTTCATGAGTTCCATCTCCCGCGTTGACAATGTTGGCATCGATATGCTTTGATAGAAAATGAGGAGCTCCGGGGCTGCTATGCCTCATCACTACCATATCCACTTTCATCGAAAGAATATTATTAACCGTATCCAACAAAGTCTCTCCCTTCTTCACAGAACTATTTGACGCCGCGAAATTGATAACATCCGCGGAAAGCCTTTTCTCTGCCAATTCGAAGGACAATCTCGTTCTGGTCGAATTTTCGAAAAATATGTTGGCGATCGTAATGTCCCTCAATGAAGGAACTTTTTTGATCGGCCTATTGATCACTTCCTTGAAATTATGGGCAGTTTCCATGATCAATTCGATATCTTCCGGAGTCAAGTCCTTGATACCCAATAAGTGTTTAGTGCTTAATTGAGCCATAAATTAATTAATATTTTTAAGCCAAATTCTATCCAATTCAAATCCATTCTCTTTCCACTCCACTTCGACATGTTGCGATTTGAGCGTATTCACTTCTCTTCCCACATAATTAGCCATGACCGGCAAATCGCGCACGTACTTGCGATCCACCAATGTAAGAAGCTCAACTTTCAAAGGTCTTCCAAATGCCAACATAGCATCCAATGCTGCTCTAACTGTACGTCCTGTGTACAATACATCATCGATAAGCACGACTTTTTTGTCTTCGATAATGAACGGTATGTCAGTTTTGTTTGCCTGAATCGGAGAATCTCTCCTTCTGAAATCATCCCTGTAAAATGTAACATCCAACTGCCCCATAGGAATCTCCCTATCAAGCTCGGACTCCAATACGCTTTTGAGACGGCGCGCCAGATCAATCCCCCTCGGCTGAAGCCCGATGAGCACTGTCTGGTCAAAAGGATAATGATTTTCTATTAGTTGCTGAGCGAGGCGTCGTATGAGCACTTCGAAAAGTTCGCCTTCAAGTATTAATCTCTCTTGCATAAAAACGTGTATGAAGCAATGTTTAGACCAGATGATCGTAAAAATTACAATCATGCAAATATACTAAAGAGGCACGTTTTTACTAGAATATCATAGCAAATAGAATCAATAATTATTGTTTTTTATCAATTGAATAAAAAATTTGTCTCTATTATTCATCAACTTTTTCCCTTCTCCCTCCACAACTCCATAAAGCAACACTGTATTTTCATCCCAATTTTCAATTCTTTCAAACTTGGAACTAGCTCCCTCCGAAGACATATTAAGCTTTTCAGGATCTCTAAACCGCTCATTGATATTCTTGACTATTAAATCTTCTCCTGCAAAAAACACATAGTCACCTGCCTTGGCTGAAAACTTTCCCTTAACATGGCTTTTAAAACTCTCCAACGGCATCGAACATTCTCTAATCGATTTGCCCTGCGCGTCGAATTTCACATAAAACAAGCTATGGTATTCATATTGCCTTTCCAAATGATAATTGTATTGGGGAGAAGAGAAGTTTGACTGCATGCCAATTGAACCAAAAATTGTCATTCGCCGATGATCATACCTATTCACAACATGCACTTTGTATTTTTCTCCCAATACATTCAACCCTTCGTCATCCTCCCAAAGCTTCGCAATTCGATAAGGGAAACTAAAACTATTCTTTTTACCTGCCTCTTTGATTTTCTCAATTTTAGCGGTTGCTTTCTCCCTCCTCTTGGCAGGCAAATAATCAAAGAATGAGTCAAAATCAATAAATCTATAATAAGCTTGAACGGCTCTTTCTCCTGCGGAATTCATAAAATACAAGCCTTCCGAGTCACTGATGGATTCATTGGAATTAAATTCTCCCAGATGAAAGCCGGACTTGGTCTTTTGAATATTTCCCAAAAATACTCCTTCAGGCATTATCGGAGCATAATTTTCCAACAATTTTCCTTGAGAATCAAATGTTGAGACATGAAGCGAATTGTCTTCTTCAGCATCTGTTTTTGTGGAAATCACATCAAAATATTCATTTTCATCATCGACTTCAATAGCCAATATCTTTTCATTGTTATTAAAAAAGCCTTTCAACGTGATGTATTTATTGGATTTCGGATCAAACAATAACACTAAATACGAATCCTCAAACATCCCTGATAAAATCAACTTGCTCCCCACGCATTCAAAATACCTCAAACTTATCTCAACAGGCAATATCAAGTTTTTCATCACTTGTTCATTGCTCCCAGAATCCCATGAAATTATCTGTGCGATATTCTTTCTTTCTGATTTTTGACTCAAACACAAGAAATGACCTTTATGAAAGTCATAACCCACAACTTTCATATTTCTATCAAAATCCAATTTTGTTTTTGCTTGTATTTGCAGTAATGAATCAAACATTATAACTTCCCATACATTTTGGGCATTGTTGTAACCTTCTAAAGTTTGATGGGCAAAAAACACTTGCTTGCCGGCTACAGGAAACAACAAAAATTCATCCTCGCTTGGGTGTATTGTAATATTTGCAGTCTTGACAGTCTCAAGAGGCAAGCCCTTGAAATCAATGACTTGAGCAACATTTTCAATGATGGCTGAAAACGAAAAAGCCACGATTAATAAAAAT
Organism: Aureibacter tunicatorum; assembly: GCF_036492635.1. GTDB lineage: Bacteria > Bacteroidota > Bacteroidia > Cytophagales > Cyclobacteriaceae > Aureibacter > Aureibacter tunicatorum. The sequence goes on along the minus strand of NZ_AP025305.1, from coordinate 2,330,402 downwards.
GACCTCATAGTATATTGTTTGTTTAATAAAGTATCAAAAGATATAAAGATGTCACTAACAAATAAAGAAATTACCAAAAAAATTAAACTTCTCGTCAATCTTTTGGAACTCCATGGCGAAAATCCTTTCAAAATAAGGGGATATTCAGGAGCTCTTCAAAGACTTGAAGGCATGAGCGTTCAAGTTTCCGTTTGCTCTGAAGAACAGTTGGTTGACATCGGGTTTTCAAAGAAAATGGCTGCAATGTTGCTTGAAATCGTTGAGAACGGCACGCATGAAAACCTGGAAGCATTGCTTTCTCAAACCCCCGAAGATGTCTTGAAAATGCTGAACATAAGCGGAATCGGGCCTAAAAAAGTTCGCGCAATCTGGCAAGATATGAATATAGACACCATAGACGGTTTGATGGAAGCTTGCCAAGCGAACCGAGTATCTGAGATGAAAGGATTTGGCAAAAAAACCGAAGCTACCATTCTTGAGTCGCTTCAATACATGAAATCAAATTCGGGAAAAATATTCTATGCGCATGCTGAAAATCTTTTTTCGCAACTAGCACAAAAATTGGATCAAATCAATGGAATCCTTGAAATAAACCCAACCGGGTCTTTGAGAAGAAGATTGGAAATCATCGACTTGATAGAAGTCGCTTTACTCATTGACCAAAATAGAACAACTCTCTTCGAGGAAATCGGAAAGATTGAAAACTTGACCGTGAACCCAAAAGAATCTTCACCATTCTATCTATGCGGATCATTTCATAATGAAGACCATGAGCTACCTTTCAAGATCCACTTTTCTGAAACGCATGTCGAATACTTGAATACGCTATTCGGCACAACAGGCAGTCAAAACCATCTGCTTCATTCTATTAATGATGAGCATGCCAATTTGCATCAAATTGTTAGAAACAACAAAGATATTGAAACGGAAGAAGAACTGTATCATAAAGCCAACCTTCCATATATAGAGCCCGAGCTTAGAGAAGGAATAATAGAATTCGACCTTGCAAAAAAAGAGTCCATGCCTGATCTGCTTGAAGTCCAAGACTTGAAAGGTATTCTGCATAACCACAGCACATATTCAGATGGAGCTAATACCTTGAAAGAGATGGCTGATGCTTGTAGGGATAATGGCTTTGAATACTTTGGAATTTCCGATCACAGCCAGACTGCATTTTACGCCAACGGACTTAAAGAAGAAGATGTCTTCAAACAACATAAAGAAATCGATCAGTTGAATGCGGAATATGGCGATTCATTTAAAATTTTCAAAGGCATAGAATCGGACATTCTCAATGATGGAGCTCTTGATTATCCGGATGAAGTATTATCGTCATTCGACTATATTGTCGCTTCCATTCATTCCAATCTTGGCATGGATGAGAAAAAAGCAACGGCGAGACTCATCAAAGCTATTGAAAATCCATATACAACGATACTGGGACATATGACCGGCAGAATCCTGCTTCGCAGAGAAGGCTATCCAGTTGATCATCAAAAAGTCATCGACGCATGCGCTGCTAATGGAGTGATTATCGAAATCAACGCAAGCCCTTACAGACTGGATATCGATTGGAGATGGGTTCACAAAGCTTTAGAAAAAGATGTTATGCTAAGCATCAATCCTGACGCGCATGAAATCAAAGGACTTTGGGATATCAAATACGGTACACTTATTGGACGCAAAGGCGGACTAACCAAAGACATGACATTCAATGCCATGAGCAAAAAAGAAATGGAAATTTACTTCCAATCCAGAAAAAAATAAAACTCTACAAGGTAGTAAACATGTTGATTGTAAAGAGCAATAATTTTGTTGATCCATTACTCACCAAACTATTGCTTCTTATGCTTTCAACTCATAATTGATAAAGATAAGGCCGCTAAGATTTAGACACTATCGCGATTGATTTTTTATACCATTTTATTTCCCTCTGGAGGGAATACAAAGGAGGATGAGTAAGAAAATCATAAAAAACTAATCGTGATAAACATTATTATACAATGAAAAAAGTTCTGGTAATAAGATTCTCATCCATAGGAGACATAGTGCTTACGACACCAGTCGTAAGAATACTTAAAACTCAACTTGATGACGCGCAAGTTCACTTTTGCACCAAAAAACAATTCGCTTCATTATTTGACGACAATCCCTACGTTGACAAAGTGCATGTATTAGGCGACAAACTCGACGATCTGATTTCCTCACTAAAAAAGGAAAACTTCGATTATATCATTGACTTGCACAGCAACCTTAGAACAAGAATCATTAAGCTCAAACTTGGCAAAAAAGCTTATACTTTCGACAAATTAAATTTGAAAAAATGGCTCTACGTTAATTTCAAATTAGACGTCATGCCCAATAAGCACATCGTAGACAGATATGTTGACACATTAAAACCTCTTGGATTGAAAATGGACGCACTTGGCCTCGACTATTTCATCCCTGAGCAATATGCTTACAACGCCGACTGGCTACCGGAAAATTTCCAAAGAGGATTTGTCGCGGTAGTCATAGGAGCGTCTTACGCCACCAAACGCCTTCCTACTGACAAAATCATCCAACTTTGCGATCAAATCAGCGCTCCGATCGTTTTAATAGGCGGACCATCGGACAAAGAAGAAGCGGATAAAATCGAATCGTTTTTTGACAATGACTCCAGTCCTGTAAATACAGAAAACAGATTATTTGAATTGGGCAAAAGATCTATCATTTTCAACGCTGTCGGAAAGTTCAACCTTCACCAATCCGCAGCGCTTGTCAAGCAAGCAAAATTCGTTTTCAGCCATGACACAGGCTTCATGCACATAGCCGCAGCCTTTAAAAAAGAGTGCTTCACAATTTGGGGCAATACGACGCCTGAGCTGGGAATGTACCCTTATCGCACTAAATTCACAATTTTTGAAGTGAAAAACCTAAAATGCAGGCCTTGCTCAAAAATTGGCTTTGACAAATGTCCCAAAGGACACTTCAAATGCATGAATGACCAAAAATTCGACTTTTACTTGCCAAACATTCAATAACAAATATGGACTTCAGGCTTTTCGTATTTCTTACCATAATCAAAAACAACAGCTTCACCAAAGCCGCTCAAGAGCTTTGCATCTCTCAGCCTGCTGTTTCAAAGCATGTCAAAGAACTCGAAAAGCACTACAATACGCACTTAATACTTCGCAAAGGCCAAAGCATTCATCTGACAGACACAGGGCAAATTCTATTTCAGCATGCCCTTAAAATGGAAAAAGAGCAACAAGCTTTGGAATTTGACATTTCACAAAATCAAAACCAAACGAAAGGCCAGATCAAACTCGGAGCCAGCTCTACCATCAGCCAGTATTTCTTGCCTAAAATACTAGCAGCGTTCAAGCGGGAACATGAATCGATTCAAATCTCTCTACGCAGTGGAAACACAAACGAAATCGAACAAATGCTCGACGCCTATGAGATCGACTTCGCTCTTGTCGAAGGAGCTCAAAGAAAAACTTCATATGCCTACGAATACATCTATACAGACAAAATCGTCCCTGTAGTGTCCATGCATTCTCCGCTCTTCTTCGCCGAGCAAAACAACATCTCATTCAAAGACGTCATCAAGCAAGATATCGTGCTTAGAGAAGAAGGCTCTGGTACGCGCGAAGTTGTTCTTAACTCGCTTCTAAGCATCGGAGCCAATACAAATGACATCAACAACAATACAACTCTAGGAAGCACTGAAGCCATCAAATCATTCCTTCGCAATTCCGACAGCCTCGGTTTTCTCTCCCAATTATCATTTGGTGGAAGCCAAAGCCTAAAGCCTATTTCCATTAAAAAGCTCAATATCGAACGAGATTTTAACCTCATTTACTTCAAAGGCTTGCCTCCGACCGGACTTGGATTGAAATTCATCAAATTCCTAAAGCAATTCAACACCAACTCATAACTAAAAGTTATGATTCTTAATTTTTTGATATTTGATTGGTTATGAGCAATATCCTACATTTGCGCTATACCAAACGGATAAGATAATGTTCAAAATCGACAAGAATATACATACAGCATTATTCACCGCTATTTGTATTTTAACATTAACAGGGCTTGTTTCTTCGCCCATAGCTTTATTAGCAGGATTTGCTTTTACCGCATTTTTAGGAAATCCATACCAAGGATTCACCAAGCAATACAGTCAAAAACTCTTGAAAATTTCAATCATAGGATTGGGCTTTGGCATCAATCTTTACGACGCTATAGAAATTGGGAAATCAGGCATCGTATTAACGGTTTTATCAATTTTCAGCACCTTATTGATTGGTTTTATTCTTTCTAAAATTTTCAAGCTTGAAAAAGCAACCGCATACTTGGTGGCTTGCGGAACAGCGATATGCGGAGGAAGCGCGATAGCAGCGATATCGCCTGTTATCAAAGCAAAAGAAGACCAAACTTCCATGGCTTTGGCCGTCGTTTTTCTACTTAACGCTCTGGCCCTGCTTATCTTCCCTGTGCTTGGAAGATTCTTGGACATGAGCCAGGAAACATTCGGTCTTTGGTCGGCTATAGCCATTCACGACACCAGCTCTGTTGTGGGCGCATCCGCTACATTTGGTGAAAAAGCATTGCAAATCGCAACAACGGTCAAGCTTACAAGAGCTCTTTGGATCATACCAATCAGCTTGATGAGCGCGTTTTTGTTCTCTGACGGAAAATCCAAAATAAGCATTCCTTATTTTATATTCGGATTTATAGCCGCCATACTACTCAATTCGTTTATAGAATTGCCTAGCGCATTGACTTATGGCGTTACCGCAATCTCCAAATCCATGCTAACCTTGGCTTTGTTTTTCATTGGCGCCAATTTATCCATCAGATCTTTGAAAAACGTTGGTGGAAAAGTACTGCTCAAAGCCGTATTGCTTTGGATCTTCATCTCAGTATCTTCCTTGATATTCATACTTAACTAAAAAAGAGAGGCGAAACATGATGTTTCGCCTTTTTAAATTATTTAAAATCAAAAAAATGTTGTTGCCTTATCAACGAATTGAAGTTAGGCAATAACGAAACCACTTCTCCATCAATAAACTTCATTCCCTTCTTAAAGCAAGACAAGGGAATTCTCACCTCTTGGCCGGCAATATCCAAATCCAAGCAAGGCGATTTTTTTAATCGATCAATTAAAATCCCGGAATCAAAATCCAATATTGCTTGTCCTTGATTTGAAAACAACACATTGCGTCTTGATTCATAACCAAAACATTTCAGTCCCAGCCAAGCCTCTTTGTCTACTAAGCCTTTCCCCTTAATAGTTAATGTGGAATTATCCCTGTCAAAAAACAAGTCCAAACGAATATGGCAATTGCCTAATTCATCCAAATCTAATTCCGAGTTAAAAATTATTTTATCATTTAAATCTTCGCATTCAACTTCCCATCCATCCCCCACTAAAAATGAATCGATGTCATTGCTTCTGCTATGAACAATCCACAAAACAGAAATCAATAGACAAATGAAAATTATCACAGCATATCCCATAAGCCTAATATTTAGTTGAACATACATTTTTATCTTTCATTTGTAAGAAGATATAATATATATTCAATATTAAATTTGACTTATATCATAAATAAAGTAAGTAATGATCAGTTATTGAAAATCAGTTAGTTAGAAATAGATTTATAAAGTAAAATTTAAATAAAAGTATATTATTTTTAACTAATTGATAATTTCATTATGAATAAAATTTCATAGCAAGCAAAGTGCAAAGCCAAATAGGCACACCTCCAAAGATCGTCCAGACAGCGTCCATCGCCTCCACATTTCCTCTCCCCCTACTGTCCCACACTTCCTTGAATATACCAAAAGCGATCGCAGGAACGATTCCCATCCAAATTAAAAAATTGGACGCAAACAATTTTTGATCTATATACAAAATAGCTAGTATCGAAATGCATGTAATCACAGATCCATACAAAAAATGGTTTGCCTTATCTTGAGGAGCTAATGGAAGTTTCATTATATCATTTAAAAAAGTAAAAATAAACCGAAATAAATATGGCGATAATCTGAGAGATTTCAAACTTATCGCCATAAATTTATCACTAAAAAGCTCTTGCTATTTCAACTACCATTTGAATTTGCCGCCATTGTCCTGATAGTTTTTTCTCCAGTGATTTATAACTTTCATGGCGTCAAAATCGGCATGCTTAGTATCCCCATACCTTTCATCCATTCTGCTTTTATCCTCTTCGGTTTTGATCTTAAAGCAATGGTCGCAATAACTATCCCCGGCTCCTTTGCAATGATCCCTTTTAAAATATATCTCGGGCATGGCATTGTCAAAAATGATATGGTCGCAATAACAACTCATCATTGCCGCTGAAGTCAAGCCATAAGCTCTCAAAACTTCAATATATACGCATTGGGTAAAATGATATCTCACCTCAGTCTTGTCATCCGAAACCTCTTCCGTCCATGTAAAACCTTTGCCATCTCCTAAATAATTCGCAAGCTCCTGCCTGAATTGATCTATATCTGAGAAGTTCTCGATATGCTTGAACGTCCCTGCAAGGTAAGGAACCGCTGAAGGGACTGCCACCAAAGCCGTCAAATACTGCGCCCTCTCTTCTCCATAATTTTCCTTGAACCTGTTGAATAAACAAATAAACGGGACCAAGCCATTGAATATTTTTTTATAATGCTTTTCAGATTCTTTGCTCTTCAAGTCGAATAACTCAGGCTTCCATACAGGTCTTTTGAAAATAGAATCCCACAAAAAAGCTTCCATCAAAAGTTCCTTTGCTTCTTTACTCCCCACTTCTTCGGACATGACATGGTAGATGCCCTTTAAAATATTCGCTTGAAACATAGGGGGCATATCAGTCCTGTTAGGCACCATTTTTTGAGCTTCATGAAATCGTTGCATAAAAGATAGATTATGTGATTAACTACTTAATCTATACAAGCGGGCTAGCATAAAGTTATAAATTAGGAGCAAGTTGGAATTCAAGCGTTTTCAGGTATCTCAGATTACAAACTAAAGAAGTGCGCAGCTTCAACTTTCGACCAGGTTGTCTCCACATTTTCAAGTATAAAAATAAAGTTTAAAAGTAGTAAAATCCCCCTTTGAAGGGGGCGAAGGGGGATGTCAGGAATGTTTGAAGATCAAAAAATCCTATCTCTATTATTTTCAATCCAATATTGAATATCATTAACAATTTGATTTATATGATTTTTAACATCAATATCATCAAATCTCAGAAATCGCACTCCATATTCTTCTATTCGTTTTTGCCTTTTAGCGTCTTTTTCTTTGGCATATTCATACGTATGCGTGATTCCATCGATTTCAATGACTAACAAAAGTTCATGTGAATAAAAATCTACAATGTAATCCAACATGGACACTTGTCTATGAAACTCAAAACCTAATATCTGCTTATTCTTGATTTCCTGCCAAAGTATCACCTTAGAAAGTGTGCTATCTTTACGAAGTTGCCTGGCTAGATGTTTAAGTTCTTTTCGATACGGAATAATGTTATTTTTCAACTTAATTTATCAGCAATTTTTATACTAAACACTTAACATCCCCCTGTATCCCCCTTAAAAGGGGGATTTCGTTGTTTCCAAGCGTGTGTTTTATAGTTGAGATTAGTAAACTTAAATCAATTAATCGCCAGTAATAAATCCATATCTTCTGCTGTAAGGCTGACCATGCCTTTTCGATTTCTCCCCAAGTAGCAGTTTGATAATTAACAATTCACAATGGATAATTAATAATGACAGCATATCCTAATTATCAATTATTTACCTGTCGATCAAATCAATTGACGAGTTACCATCAATAAATATTAAGAGCAAGCCTTAATTAATTATCCACTAATTCAAATACTTTTTATAATATCCGGCTTTTGTTTGAAACCCGAGTTTATTGTAAAAGTCGCTTGCTCCCGCTGTCGCAAGTGAGATCAAGATACAATTTTGTTCGATGGCAAAAGTTTCCAATTCCTCCATTAACAAATTACCGATCTTTTGGCCTCTTGCCGAATCCATTACGACAATCTCATCCAAGTACATCACTTTGCCATTTGCGTAAATCGCATAGTGCATATTAGCGCTAAAATAGCCCACGACTTCATCATCTCGCTCAGCAACCATTAGTATGTGTTTTTCATCCGCGATTATAGACTCAAAATGCATATCAAACACTTTCTCATCAACAGTTACTCTCTCGTGAAGTTGATTCGCCAGCTCAAAAATAGACGACTTATCCGATTTGGCAGCTTTTCTTATGATAGGTTTCATTGTAGTTTATACGGTTAAATAAGGTTTTCACGATTAGTTTTTCATGGTTTTCTTAATCATCCTCCTTTGTGTTCTCTCCAGAGAGAAATAAAATGGTATAAATAATCAATCGTGACAATGTCTAATAACTAAGCAAAAATTATTTTCATTTTTCATACGATAATTTGAGAAAGAAATTACATATACATTTTCAAGTCAAATATACAAAATCTTATAAATTAAGAACAATTGAACTTAACTATCGTCACTCAATACAAATTACTCAGTCACTGCATTCCATAAATCGAAAAATCATACTAGTCCATTTTCTCAGAACCTTTCCAATCATACCTCAAATATCGCAGAGCCTCTTCAAGAGCTGCTTTGGAAGACTTGGGATTGAAGTCAAGTTCTAGCTTTGACTTGACAATGTCATAATCTTGCTTCAAGCCATAAAACATATCCAAATAATGCCTCTGAAGCAACGGCTCACTCTTTGTGATCCGACTTGCAAACTCCATCAAAGCAGCAACGAAATACAATAATAACTTTGGAAGCTTCACAGGCATTTTTAAATTCAAATCCGGATATAAACGAGAAGCGATCTTGACGCTTTCTTGTATAGTAGTATGTCTAGAGTTAGCCAAAATATACCTTTGTCCGTTTCTGCCTTTTTCCATCGCTTTGTAAGCACCAAAAGCAACGTCTTTGACATCAATCCAATTGACACTGATATTTGTGTCCACAGGTATTTCTCCATTGAGTATTTGCCAAACTATCTTGTTGGAATAACTTAGCCTATGAGCTTCAGCCCCTATCATGGCTGATGGCAAAATAATTATCGTTCGTATGCCATATTTTTTTCCTAGCTCCAAAGCTAACTTATCAGCGTCATTTTTTGAATTGTAGTACCAATTTCGTCGATCCTTGTTATATCCATTGTCCACATGCGCTGGCAGTTTAGTGAAATCCAAACTCGCTACAGAACTAACATAAACGATATTCTTCACACCGCATTCTTTCGCCATATCAAACACATTTTGCGTTCCTTGCATATTGGTTTCATAAATATCGACTTTGGGATTTGGCGCCCACATTCTAAAGCTTGCGGCTACAGCATATACATTCGCCACACCCTCAAAGGCTTTTCTTAAGGAACCCCTTTCTGTAATATCCGCCTCCACAAGCTCGCAATCCAAACCTTTAAATGATTCCTTATAATTAATGTTTCTTATGGTCGTTCTAACTTTTTGATGGTCAGCAAGCAATAGTCTGATTAAATTATTGCCCAAGTGTCCATTGCCTCCTGTTACTAATGAAATTTCTTTGCTCATGATTCTAATATTTATCTTTGAGCAAATTTTAGAAGATTAACGTTCAACAAAAATAACATTTGTTAGAAAGCAACTTGCCTTCTAATTCGACTCAATGATTGAGGCTCCATGCCCAAAAATGACGCAATATTATCCACCGACACATTCATCGCCAAATTAGGGTGTTGATCTATGAATTTGAGATAGCGTTCTTTCGCTGTCAGCGTCTGAAAATCCTTAACCCTTTCCAACTTGCATCTCAAGTGGTTATTAGTAAGTTCTTTTACAAACTTATTCCAATATGCCGACTGTTCCTGTAATAGGTTGTAGTTCCCTTTCGATATCTTCATAATAGCGCAAGTAGTAACCGTTTCAAAGGTATCGTTTGACGGCATTTCTAATATAAAACTATCCAAGGAAGTGAAAAAATCATTGTCGCTCACCAAATGTTGAACGACTAATTTTCCATCAATATTTTGATAACCTTTCACAACTCCGCTGATTAAAAAATACGCATGCCTTTCCACATCTCCGGCATTCAATAAAATGCTTTGCGCGGGGATTTCTTCATATACAAAATATCTATTGATTAACTCAAAATCCTTTCGCTCCAATGGCATTTGGTTATGAAGGTAGTTAAGTAAACTATTCATGAATGATAATAATAATTTTGACTACAATTCTAATTTCATAACAGGAAGAAACCTTCCTTTAACTCTGCGTTCCTACTTCTTTACAATTTCAATCCCTATTTTTCAATAAAAATCTCAGCATCTGGCTCTGAAACAAGCTCTATGCTTGCATAACCAAGAGATTTCTCCATTTGAAGGAAATGCTTCATCAATTTCTTTACATCTGTGATTAACGCTATTTCTATAAGCATTCTGACTGTGATTAAAATAATATTGTGAAAATACCAAATCCACAAAAATTAAAACAAAGCGAAAAGTACAAAAAAAAATTTAATTATAACCAAAATCAAAGGATTTAGCTTAAATCCTGCATTTCAAAATCACCAAGATTGATTGAGCATATTCAACAGCAATTCAATATAACTCCATCCTATTCCCTTTGCCGCTATTAGCGATAAACTATCCTGATCATTACGATGAGGCCTTGACGGCCCTGTCATATTGGGTTTCATATTAACGTCAAACAAAAAGTATTTGCCATTCTCATCTGCTCTGCAATCAATTCTTATGGGGGCTTTAATGCCAATCAATTCTCCAGCTTTGGCGCATTCTAGGCTAGCGTTTACCACTGCTTTCGAATTCAGCTCATGCTGTTCCAGCAAACTGCTATTCTGCACGACTGCTACAGTTCCATTGTAAGGCGCTACGCCATTTTGATGATTGAATCTTTTCACCGGAGGCAAACACCATGGCTTTTCAAAAATTTTATCTACACGATCAAATGTATATTTGCCTGAGGGCATGACAGTGACCGTAATCTCTTGACCACTTAAATATTGTTCCGCATACAAAGAGCTTCCGTATTTTTCACTAGAGAACAACTCCCCAAGTTTAACAGCAAACTCATTCGCATTATCTATTTTAAAAACGCCTTGGCTTCCTCGGCCTCTTATTGGCTTAATAATAACCGGATAACTGATATCTTGACCATCTTTGAGATATTTTGCGTTTGCAATCAAAGTCATTGATGGGATTGATATGCCATGATCTTTCAAGAAATTATTAGCAAACCATTTATCGTCAAAAATCTCAACCAAGCGAGGATCTTGACCCACAAATTTTAGGTCTGAATTGAAAAATGATTGTATCGGATGATTATCATATAAAACCGTATTCAACCATATAATCTTAGCCCCCTTATCCACTGCTTGTTGAATTCCCTCAACAGTATCGGGAAATACCCAATCCAAGTCGTTGTCAATTTGAGGCTCTACCACAGGAGTAATAACTTTAATCCCATGGTTGAATAATTCATAAGCGATATCAGCTCCGCTATCGGAATACCCCCCGGGTTTCATCGGTTTTTGAATTCCATTCACCATTGGCGGCAATGCCGATTGATACAAAATCGCTACCATATTTCAAAAAAACACTAAATGATTATCTAAAGTCTACTGCAAAAATGGATCGAAAATTATTCATTGTCTTTAACCTTAATACACAGCACTAAAAAAAATTGAACTAAGCTGTTCAAGAATTTACGAACAAAATACATTTCAAAAAATCAAAATATTGGAAATCGACTAAATCAATGCATTTGAATAAACATGATTGACAAAATCGATTCCCAATATCACTACAATTTAACGCCCTAATATATTAGGAACGCAAATGAGAAGATAGCCTCAAAGCTAATCCAGCCAAAGTTCTCACAGGGTTTGCCGCTGTGCTAATAGGCATCACAGACATATCGCACACATACAATCCTTTAGAGTTTTTCACTTGAAGATTTTCATCCACAATGGATTCATAATTAAAATTATCATGCAAATGACTCTTCCAAGGCATTCTCAACGTTCCACAAGCATGATGAACAGTTCCCCATCCAAAAGGCCACTGTTTGCCATTGCCTCCATACTCAGGAGTTTCCCATTCTACTCCGTTAAAAAGCTCAAATACGCGATTTCTCGTTCCATTCAGAAGGTTGAAAAAGTCCTGATCGCTTTTATGCCAACCCGCGACAGCAGGGAATCTGCTTTGCAACAGATTTCCCAAGTTGGAAAATCTCTTAAATCGGATTTCTGGCTTATATCCATCATGCGCATGGGATAAAATGCCATTTTCATCATCCAGGCAATTCGCGAAACTAAATTTAATATCCACCTTTGACTTTGAAGGTGTTGAAAACACTGGAACAGACGGATCATTATTTCTAAGATGCCAATACTCATGATTGACATTCATTTCGATATTGAATGGAAACTTGATATGCCCGTTGCTGTCTTTTTCTCCGCGAGAATAAAATATGATTTTCGCATGGTCATTAACTCCAATCGGGATTCCATTTGGTCCCAATGAAGATACTGAAGCCCTTGATTCGGAAGTAACGGGGTGATCGGTCAACCCAAAACCGATTTGTTGCTTGATATCGTCCCTTTGTTTGTGATAAGCTGAAGAGCGATTGATAAGCTTAGGGCTTTCGATCGAGCCCGCTGCCATAATGACATTTGGCGAATAAAATATAGTTTCCTCTCCAGTGATCGTATTGGTAGTCTTCACCTCATGCCAATCAAATGGAATATCTTTCACAGACTCTACAAAAGAATTTAGCTTTACAAACAATCCTGGCCCTTCTTGGCTATTGCCAGGAGTCAATCCTACTTGGTTGATCAAAAGCTCAGCAGTATTGAATACTCCAGTAGGTTCGGTATAAAACTGATCCTTAGGAATTCCATTCGCATTCAAATAAGGCTGATGCAATGCTCTTGGCGTTTGAACTATTTCGAAGTCATCATTAAGCGATGTGCTTCTAAAAAAGTTCACCATCTCAGTCGCTTTATCGCCCATGGTAATCGACTCGTTCATTCTATCCCCAGCCAAATCCAAATACGTGTTTTTCAAATCGGACTTGACATTATCAGGGAAATAATCAAGCTCCCAGGACTGAGCTTGAGGAATAAGTCCCGACCAAAATATGCTCCTGCCTCCAAAGGCCATTTGTGGTTCTTCTCCTATTTTGAAGCCGCTATTCTCGGATTGCTGCCAAAAATTTGATACGCCAAAATGCTTGGCTAAGCCAGAATTAGGAAATCTGCTGATATTGTAAACATGCGTTGGATAAATAAAAGATCCAACGTCCAATAACAATATACGCTTGTGAGAGCCTAGATGGTCCGCCAAATCATCCGCCAAGATTCCACCACCCATGCCTGAGCCTATGATGATATAATCAAAATCCCGATTCGTTCCATCATAGTCTCTAATCAACCTTGTGTGAGCATTCGTTTGCTCTTCTACAAGGTTTTGATAGTTTCGATTGAAAGCCATGTTGTAAAAATTAAGTTATGTTTGTTGAAATATCGTTAGGGTACGCATTATTCTTATAGCAAGCCTAGATAAGAAATCTATTCATTAAATATCCTTATTTTCCGTATGTCTATTAATTTTTTGAATCATTGCAATTCGCTCTTTCTCTGTCAAAATATGACTATATACTCTGCAATCGCTTAAATCAAATTGCCTATCAGACGAAAAAAAACTCTTGGAAGTAAACAAACTTGACAAGCAAAACATCACATTCACCTTGATAACATCAAAATCTTGAAGCTTTTCTTTGTCAAAAGGAATTTCACTTGAATCCAGAATATAGATATTTGCAGCGCCTGAAATCAAAAGCAACTCATTCACTAGCTCATCAAAATCGCGCATCTGGTTTATCTTCTCCAGCTTGCTTAAGAAAAATTCTCTGTCTTTGCTTTCATAGGCACGCTCATAATAATACAAAGGGTCCACATAAACACAGGACTGAATAAAAAAAACGCCTAATATTACGTGGCAAGTTGTTATAAATCTTTGAGAAACTGCTTTTTTCATAATAATGACAAGCATTGCAATGGCCTAAAAAGAGTGAGAAATCATTTACAATATGAGAAAAAATATTTATTTGCCAATATTATTTATTTATCATAGACCAAATCAATCATGCCTCGTAAAAAATTTCATTTATAATGGATCTTATCATGATTAGTTTTTTATGATATTATTAATCAACCTCCTTTGTGTTCCCATCCTGAGGGAAATAAAATAGCACAAAAAACAAATCACGACAGCGTCTAACCAAATCAATAAATAAGCTTATCTTCAATTTCTTCGACCATGGTCAACAATTCCAACGTTTCACTGTATTCGGCATGAAAAGCGAAAGTCTTCCCTCTCAACAAGTAATCGTAGATATGCCAATCAGTTTTAGGTGTAACTATGTTCAAAACATTTTCAAAGCTTATCCACTCCAATATTCCCTCATTGCAAATGGGCGGTTCCACATAATCGATTTCCGCCAAATAAACATAATTCGTCCAATTGTATTTGGTCGGAGAACTCTCGGTCAGGATGCCACAATATTTCATTGAAGCCACTTTAATTCCTGTCTCTTCAAAAACCTCTCTGATTGCCGCATTTTTGGGACTTTCAAAAGGATCCAACTTTCCTCCCACCGGCGTAAAATTGTCTTTGTTTGGCTCCTTGAATCTCTTTAGAAGCAAAAATCTATCTCCATTCTTAAGAACGCATAAAGTAGCAGTCCTTTTTAAACCTAAAGGAATCTTCATTTTCGGATTATTATAATTAGTTACTAGTTGTGATAAGTACGAAATGAGTCTTCATTTTAGCATAATTTTATTGATAAATTCGCAAGATCATTTCATTTTCAAAAGGGCTCTCGCCGAAATAATTAGCAACCAAAACTCAGCCATCCGTTAATTTTAACGGAAAAAAAGCAATTCTTTTTCACCCCAATTCAATGGCACTTTTAAATCCTGATTTGAAAATTCCAAATGCATCACTCTTCTTCGATGGGTCATATTCGACTTGCTGGAAGCATGAAAAGAAAGCGGCTTCATCAACATAGCCTCCCCTTCATTCACTGGACATAAAACTTCAGTATCTTTTTCCAAAGCATCCAATTCCGTAAATTTTCTAATCCCTTTCGAATGCGACTTGGGAATCACACGCAATGCTCCGTTGGAATTGTCCGTATCATCCAAATGGATTCTTATCGTGAAAATATTCTCCAAGATATCTTGCGGGGGAATAACTCCAATTTGACCATGTTTGGAAGTCCACTTTGTGTACCCGCTGGCATCATGCTTTCTATCAACAGTTATGCTCAGGTCTTGATGATATGAAACAAACCAATTAAAATTTTCAGGCTTGTCGAAATAAATCGCTTTGACTAAAAAGAAATCCTCACCTCCAAGCTCCGTCACCAATTGCTTAAGCTTGTCATTCAACAAAACTGGCAACAGCGATGGAATTTTCTTGATCAATCTTCTGATCGAAAACACTTGTGATGAGCCATCGCTTTCCATATTGGAAGCTTGCCATTCATCAATTATATTTTTTAGCAATTGAATCTCATGATCACCATACAAACTATCCGTTGTCGAAAACCCGTTTTCATTTAATTGCTCTTTATATTCTCTCATTAGCTGTCTGAAATTATATCTGCTTAAGTTTTTTATCCAAACTCTCAATATAGGTTCTACCATAGCTGCCATCTTCCATTTGGGAAAACAACCAGCTAGGCAAATCTTTTTTCATTTCCTTGCATACACTCCCACCAGCTAGAGCTATCGCTGCGACTGTGTCAACATCGCCAGTAAAAGCCACACATGCCTTTAATAATTCCGCCAAACTATTCGTCTGCTGAATGGCTGTGATCGCTGCCCTGACACTCATCCAGCCTTTCGACCTTACTTTGCCTGTCCAAGGGCTTAACCAATCGCCTTTGACATGAGATTTTATATACTTTGCCAAGTCTTTCTTTTGGCCTTTTTCCCAAATGAAATAATGCGTTATCAATGACGAAGCTTTGGCCGCATTGATTCCGTCTTTAGTATTATGCGTCAATGCAGCCTGTATTTCCGTTTTCTCCAACACCTCTTTAATATCTTCATATACGCCAATAACAGGAGCTCTCATTGCCGCTCCACTCTTGTCACTTGAGGGGTTTATATTCTTCAAAAACTCGTCGCCTGATTCCGTCTTTTTCAAAAAATGATAAAAACCTGCCGCATATCCCTCTCTTTCATCTCTTTTAAATGCTTCCAGAAACTTATCAGCAATATTAACTGATGTCCAATCTTTATTTTCAACAATCAATTCTGCTACCGCCAAACTCATCTGCGTATCGTCTGTATACATTCCGGGTTTTGTACCCAAATGCCTGGGATGTTGTCTGTATTCCAAATTATTATATTTATGAATCACATCCTTGTCCACATATTCAAAGCCCGCACCATATGCATCTCCAACCGCCAACTCTATTAACATCCATTCTATATTTATGTAATTATTTTAATTTCTTTCCTACAAATCTCACAACAGATCCTTTGCCGTTGTGATATAAACCTTCTCTCAAATCAACTACTTTCTCTTCCAGTAGAATAATCTCAAAATTCTTAAAATCATCATTTAATTCATCTATAGAAAACAAAGCGTCCAAATTAGAAGGTCCTCCTACATTTTCATCAGCATTTCGATATTCCAAATGTTTTTTCCCAAATGCCTCAAAAATCACATGGCCTCCTTTTTTAAGTTTTTCACTCAGCAGTTCATGGTATTTGGACTTGATATTTGGGGGAAAGTGAGCGTAAATCAAAGCCACAACATCAAAAGACTCATTTAAAAAGTTTAAATCCGGCAAATTTCCTATTCGATAATCTATCTTAACATTTTTATTCTCAGCCAAACTCATTGCCTTGAATTTTCCGGATTTGCTGATATCAAAAGCGAAAGCTTCCCAGCCAAGCATTGCCGCAAACACAGCATTTCTTCCTTCGCCTTCGGCGGCAAAGAGCGCTCTTCCTGCGTTCAACTTCTTTAGTTGATTTTTAAAAAATTCATTCGGTTCAACTCCATAAGCATACTTTTCTTGATCATACCTATCATCCCACTTTTTCAACCACAAATCCGTCATCATAATATTGGTTTAGTTTAAACAAAGATGACCAACCTCTTAGCCAATATTTAAAAAATATAAATAACGCTATTACATTATTTCTTCCACCCAAAGTACTTAATACTAAGTAATAAAAACTAAAAGACTTAGATACAATATAAAAAATCTGCTTATGCAAAAATAACAAATCACTTATTTTCAATAACAAATCTAGCCAAAACACTTTCCGCATGGCCAAAGTGATGGATAATTTGATAATGATTCAGATGCTCGCATTCAAAGTATTTCAAGTTAGCTATATGCTTGTTTTTAGAAAAAAGCGTCTTGGATTGCTCGATAAAAAGCTCTGTTTCGTCTGAGCCAACGCTTAGTAGCGTCGGACAAGTCAAAATTGACAAGTCCTTATTAGAAACGCTGTAGGAATCCGCGTCATAAGCATCCAGCTTCAAAGTCTCGTTTAAATAGCTATTTTTGACAACATTCAGATCAAATATGCCGCTCAAACTGCAAATTGCCTTGATACTTGGCCTTAGCTTTTCATTCATCAAGTATGTCTTCAAAGCAATATGTCCACCTGCTGAATGGCCGGAAAGAATCAATGAATGAGCATCTCCATTGTAATGCTTAGCTTCTTTTTGAATCCATGCAACCGCCTTCATCACATCATCCAACAAGGATTTCATATTCACCTGAGGAAGCAACCTATAGTTCACCACGCATACAGTCATATTATTTCGCACAAAAGGCTCTGCCACAAAACTATAGCTTTTCTTATCCAATCCTCGCCAATATCCTCCATGAATGAAAATTAAGATGGGCGAATTTTCAATCGGAGATGGAAAAACATCCATCGCTTGAAGCAAATGCTCACCGTATTTTTCATTCAAACAGCAAACATAATCTTTCCGTACTCGCTCGGATTCATATTCATTGATATCCAAATATGCTTGAAAATCAGAATGTCTCAAGCGAAGGTTCAGCTGATGTTGAGGAGTTGTCATAGTAAAAATATTCATTAAAAATTATATAGAAAAGCAAAAATATACAAATAAATGGCTTTGAAATAGCTATATATAACAAAAGCAGAAAACATTTAGCGTTCCCTGCTTTTGAATATTATGTTGTCTACATTTGGTTAATTACTTCCCCTCCCTCAACTTCTGTCATTGGAGCTTCTTCCAAAGTGATGGCAAAATTACTCTCGGGCTCTGCTGAAGGCCCTTGCTCTAAGTTATCAGGCAACGTTATATTATAAGTTGTCAAAGTATTTCTTTTGAACCCTAAAGGTGCCGAATGCAACTCGACAGCTTCACCTGTTTCATCATTAAACCAAGTAATCGTTGTCGGAACTTGCGCTGTCGTTTCCAAATATCCTGGAGATCTTTCAGAAGCTGATATCTGACCTAATGAACTTGAAAAAATTCTTTTCGAAGACGTTGAATCACTATCCATAGTTATCAACTTCTCAGCCATATTGATTTCAACATAACCCGCTTGCAAGTTATTCAACTTGAACTTATACCCAAAAGTAGCTTTATATAGATTTATCTCAATGACATTTTCATTTGTTGAAGTAGTTCTTGCCGCTCCACCAGCCAAATTAATCAGCTTTTCTCCAGTGTAGCATTCAATAGCAGGATAATTTCTATATCTAAATATTTCGCCATTCTCTTCCTCAAGACCAATTCTTGTTGAGAATACATCTAATCCAAAAGTAGACTCAAAGGTGAATTCATTCGTAACAGGCCTATTATATGGAGTGCCTAATATTCCCTCTGAAGAGATTTCCAAACCACTTTCTGGAGTAGACTTAATAGCAATTATATCAAATTGGTATTGCGCTCCATCAGCAAGATCAATATTTATAAGTGCTAAATCATCAAATATTCCCCATGCGAAGTTTGAACGTATCGATTTCGAACGCATAGCTCCTCCTCCTTGTCCAGAAATTAATTTATCAACTTGAACAAGATAATGTATCGTAGTATCCGAATATGCAGATAATCTAGAAAGCTCCTGTTCAGACTTGGATATAAACTCTCCTCCTATTTTAAATGTAAAATTCCTTACTCCTTGGATCTCACGCTCCTCCACAACGTCTATTGAATTATCTAATTCTGAATTTTTATTGCATGAAAACAAACTAGCGGCAACAAACGCTGATAGAATAAACTTTTTCATATATATATTAAATTTTTAATTAATGCATCACAAACATACAATAATTTGATTTAAAATATAATAATTAAAGTAATTTATTATAAAATATTTCACATTAATCGTTTTTTATAAAAATAAAATCGACACCAACCTAAGTACAATTCTATTTAAAATATAATTATTACAGAAAGCAATACACCAAAACTGTAAAATACAAACTGATTTACAAGCTACTAGAAGAAAAACTCTATAAGCATTAGTATAACTATTTGACTCTGTCCGATTTTTGATTTCAACCACTGATAAAGTGATTGAATAAAATGAATATAGGTTTTGAAGCTACAGTTGCTAAGAAATGAAGATTATAAGCGCTAAATTTCACGATAAATCAACTAAAATACTTTGTATAAAGCATTTTAAAACTGAATAAAATATCATAAGTAATCTTTCCGCTCACTATGTGTAAAATCACAAACCCTTAAAATTCTAGTTATTATTGACTATTTCAGAACAATGCTCACAGTCCGATTATTTCGATTGACATTCGCCCAACCTGCCTTCCCGTTTAATTTATAGCATTTTTTCACGTCATATCCCTTCATGTTATGATAGACTCTTTGTGAATATGTGCCAAGCTTGATGACTGTATCATACATAAATTCTTCGTCACCCTTAAAAAATACGGTTTTGGCACTGATCAAACACTCTGAATTCTTTCTTGAATTAAATAAAGTAGAAGTGTCAACTCCCCAGGGATAAATAATTACAAAATCGAACTCATCTCCAATAAATTCTTCTCTGGCTTTATAATTCAAAAAGTCCCAAAATATATCATTATACGGAGCGTCAAGAATTAAATGCATAGGTTAATTCAAACATTATTTAATAGACCACCAAATAAAGTTAATATTAAATTGTTAAAATACTAATTTAAAAGAATTAAACTTTAAATTCTATTAACCACTATATTATATACCTATAAAATTGTATTTTAAATTGTTTTTATAGATCTTAGTCGCACTTTTAATTTTTAATACTATCCCTATTTTTCATTATAATCGCAAGATATGGTTCACGGAAACTTCATTCACCTCAAAGAAGTGCTATCGCAAGAGGAGTTAAGGCAAATTAGAGAAATAGTTGCCAAAAGCAATTTTGTAGATGGCAAAGCGACTGCGTCTGGCGCTGCGCTTAAAATCAAAAACAATCAACAACTAGCCAATTCGCAGGAAAACACCCAAATAGCTCAATACTTGCTTCAAGCTCTGCTGAAGCATACATTATTACAACGAGCGGCAATGCCCAAAATGGCCATTCCCCCACTGATCAGCCGTTACACCGAAGGCATGAAATACGGCATGCATGTCGACAGCCCGCTCAACGGGCAAGAATACACTATCAGAACAGATATCAGCGTCACATTATTTCTAAACGAACCCCATGAATATGAAGGCGGCGAATTGGAAATCATGACTGACGCGGGCCTTAAAAGCTACAAGCTATCAGCCGGAGAAGCTATATGCTATCCAACCACTCAATTGCATCGTGTCAACAAAGTAATATCCGGAAAAAGACTAGTCGCGGTCACTTGGATACAATGCGCGGTAAGAGACGCTCATCAACGCGAGATGATTTTCAAAGCATCCGAAGTGATAAAAGAACTGGAAGAAAAAGACATGGCGAATACCGAAGCACATCTTAATCTTCAACAATTATACAGCAATTTGATACGCATGTGGGCGGAAATCTAAAATGATAAATATGGAGGCCATAAGCTTTACTATTTGGCCTTCATTTAAATCATTTATTGGCATTTTGAAGACTGAACAAAGTCATTACTCCATAAATCATCACCATCGAGGCATTGCCAGTTTCTATGAAGTATTTTATTTGAGACCCATTAAGAAATGATACGACACCCATCGTGAAAGCATTATTTCCAAAACTTTTAAAGTTATCGCTATTGATTTGTTTCACTCCTGTTAAGTCATTGACGGCCCTCACTCCTCTTTCACTTGTAATCAAAGATCGAGTCGTCAAAATACTATAGTTATCCTCATCAATCACTGTCGAGCATATTAGCAATTCTTCTTCTGAAAACTTCAACATTCCCACATAAGGAAACTCAGAATTGCTTTCATAAAGGTTTGTCCATCTAAACTCATAGGGTTTTAGTGTTTTTCGTTTTATTGCTGCCAATACTATATTATGAATTGTTTTGTCAAATTTTTTCATCTCTATGGTTATTAATTCTTCTAAGAAATCGGTTCCAAAAAGGGATTTATAAAAAACTCAATACACAGCTAAGCTATTTTTTTACAATTTTTGAAATAATATATTAATGAAGTCAAACAAAATAGTACTCCTAAAATTGAACCTAACTTAAACCCCACAAACATCACTATATTTTGAGAAACAACAGAAAGAATAGCCCATTTTTTCATTTTAGAAACTCCTCGCAATAGTAGTACAACAATTAAAGGTATAAAAACTATTATATCAAATAACATAATATACATTGCAAAAACATATCCCTCATAAAACTTCCCGCTCACAAATAAATGCCAAGCATCAATCAGCAACTTTATTCCAAGAAAAATATTTGATATCAAAATTACAAAAAGCATAACTCTGTTGACTTTCCTTCTCATATCTCAACAATATCTATTTAAATATTTTCAATAAGAAACTACAACATTCAAAGCGAAGATAATAACAAGCCGTCCCCCCATCAAACATCATAAAATATATTAAATCATCGAATAAAAAAACAGAGACCAAATTAATAAAAATAAATTTATTATTGATTTAACTATATTTCGCAAAATCAAATACAACTGTTAATGCATAACATACAATTATAACACAAACCATTAATTTTTAAGGAAAAAAAATAAAGCAATTAGATTCAAAGACCCAAGCAGAAACTCCGAGATTAGGCCTTGAATTAATTTCTTATTGGGCTTGCCATCCACGGCCATGCTTACTACTCTCCCTACTCCAAAACCAAAGAATATCAAAACTGCAACCAAGTGAGAAGCTTGAGCTTGAGGGCTTACAATCGTTCCCATTAATATTATCAAGCCCCCGAGCAACATCATTGCGCTAGTGCCTCTTGCTTCATTCAATATGTCAACTTGATTGGCCAATATAATTTCAGAGTTGTTTGAAAAAGTCTTTATTGGGTTGACCAACCTCATAGTGCCAACCATAAGTAATAAAAGCCCCGATAATGCTAAAGTAATAATGCTAAAGATTTCCATTTTTTATTGTTTGAGTTAAATACTAATGCAAATCTAAATCGACGATATGACAGCCCTATGTCAGGGGTGTTTTATTTTTCACATATAATTCGAAATAATCGCTTATTGACATATCATGAGGTGAAAATTTCTCGTCCAGTATATTGACTTTTTGAATCTTATCAATCCTGAAAGCTCTGAATTCATTGCGCAATCTACAAAATGCGATCAACAACCAATTTCCATTTGTGCTGTACATCGCAAATGGCTCAACTTTTCTTTTTGACAATGCATTGTCCAAAGAAAGGTATTCAATATCCATCAATTGAAAACTGGTTACAGCCATCTGAATAACCATCAAATGATCGCTTGTTTTTTCATATGTGTTATTGCCTCCAAAGTATACTCTATCCGCCAACAAACTTGCATTATCCTTTTGCGAATACTTCAAAACTGACTTGATCTTAATCATCGCTTCGCTGTATGATTTTGCAAATGACTTGTCTTTATTTTTCAAAACCAATTGCTCGGCGGTTACCATTGCATTTGCTTCCTCTTCTGTGAACAGAACCGGAGGCAATTGATAACCATCCATCAAGGAATAGCCTTTTCCTTCCTCCACAGTAATTGGAATTCCCGAATTTTCTAGCGTCCTAATATCTCGATAAATTGTTCTTACGCTTACTCCATGCTTTTTTGCAAGCTCAGTCGATGTGACAACACGCTTGGACTGAAGTTGAATGACTATAGCTGTCAGTCTCGATAATCTAGGTTTTTCATTGTCTTCCATGATAGGGGTTACTTAAAGCTTTTAGATTTTGCAATAAAAAGTATTTTCATTTTTTCGACGGATAATCAACAAGGTCTCTGTATTTCTGATCCATTCTTTTCAGCATATTGGGAATAGCTCTGTAATATGATTGCGACAATCCTATTTCGAAAGCTAGCTTTTTGATAGAAACAGGCTTGTCGACCTTATCCAAATACCATTGCATCCGTTCCTTTATATCATAAGGAATCGACTCGAACTCTTTTTCCAACACTCGCAAATCATCTCCCAGAGATATTCTACCTTGATTTAAAAAAGAGCCTAAATAGCCTCTCTGATGCATTATCTCTTTTGCGCTTGCGAATTCAGATATCCTCTTGCACGGTTCACAGTGATAAGTCAGCCTTATCTTCACCTCGCCAATCCGCACAACAGTTCCGGAACTTAATTCATGAATATCAAAGCCTTCAATGACGATATTCTCCCTCAGATCCCCCGGCTTTAAACTAAACTTAGAATGAACTTCCTTTGGCAAAATCAAAACTTGCCTTGACGGCAATGTTGAGACATTACCAACGATTCCATGCTCCCCAATCTCCATTTGCTCAACTGATCTAAGAGGGTGATTTCCTCGTTTCTCCTTAAGCAATAAATCACACACCTTTATCATAGTAAAAATATTTTCTGAATGCTCTACAACCGAATTTGCAACACCTAAAAATACTTAATTTAAACACAAAAAATAAGATATGAATTTGAAGAAATATACCTCGGCTAATGACTTGCCAACATTTTGAACAAGTTGAAGAAATGCCTCAAGGAACTTACATATGACTCATCAAAAAAGCCTCAATGTAACACCGAGGCCCTTTATTCTTCTATAAATATAGAGAATTACATAATTTGATATCGGTCACCTTTAATAGTCGAAATTTTACTGATATGCGAAGCGTACTTTGGCTGTCCTCCACCGATAGAGATCTCCACATCTCCTTCAGACACTGCGCTCATTCCATGTTCGTCTACTGTTGCCAGATCTTCAGGCCTAAGCTCGAACTCTACAACTTTGCTTTCGCCTTTCTTTAGGTGAATACGCTGAAAACCTTTTAATGAACAATTCGCCTCTCTATAAGTCTTTTTGTGATGCTTGACATAGAGTTGCACCACTTCATCGCCGTCCTTCTTCCCGACATTCGTCACAATCGCTTTTACTTTGACAGGCTTGTCCGTTGCTATCTCTTTTGATAATTCAATATTGTCAAATCTAAACTCTGTATAACTCAAACCATAACCAAATGGATACTGAACATCTCCATGAAAATATCTGTAAGTTCTATTTTCCATCGAATAATCTTCAAAACCAGGAAGATCATCTTCGCTCTTGTAAGTAGTCAATGGCATACGGCCGGCCGGATTATAATCACCAGCGATCACATCAGCTATAGCTGTTCCTCCCGCTTGTCCACCATACCATGCCTGTATGATTGCATCAGCATTTTTAACCTGCCAGTCCATCGTTATCGCAGAGCCGGACATATTCACATATACAAGGAGCTTATTAAGCTTTTTCAATGTTTTCATCAAATTGGTTTGCACAGGAGGCAAATCAAGACTTACCCTGTCTCCGCTGGCAAAACCAGCATATCCACCAGCTCCCGCGTCGCCTGCCTCGCCTTCATAATCCGCTGAAATTCCTCCGACGAAAATGATGACGTCCGCTTTGCTTACTTGATCAAGCACATCAGCATATTCAACACCTTCAATATCCTTGACATGGTCCACTCCTTTTGCATATATTATTTCTGAATCAGAAAATTTATTTTTTATTCCTTCAAGCGCGCTAACAATATGCGTTGGCCTGCCAAAGTAATTGGCTAACAACACCTCTTCATTATCAGCATTAGGTCCTACGACAGCTATGCGCTTGTATTTTTTCTTATCAAGCGGAAGAATGTTTTTCTCATTTTTTAGCAAAACCATGCTCTTCTGCGCCATTTCATAAGCTTCTTTCTTATTCTCATCGGTCTCGATCGCGTCTTTACCTATCTTGGCATAAGGATTTTGATCGTCAAACATTCCCAACCTCATTCTTATCTCAAAAAGACGCTTGATAGACCTATTCACCTGATGCTCATTAACTAAACCTTTATCCACAGCGCTTGTCAACTGTCTGTAAAGATTTCCGCATTCTAAATCGGTCCCTGCTTCCAAAGAAGTGGAAATCGAAGTTACTGCATCAGGATGGGTCTTATGGAATTTGTAGAAATCCGACACCGCCCAGCAGTCCGAAACGGAATAACCTTTGAATCCCCATTGTTCTCTGAGAATCTCAGTCATCAATGGTCCATTGCCACAGCACTCCTCACCCCTAAACCGGTTATAAGCGCACATTACCCCTTCGACTTTAGCATCCTTGACCAATATCTTGAATGCCGGCAAGTAAGTATCCCAAAGATCAAAATCCGAAGCCTCTGCATTAAAGCTATGGCGATTATGCTCAGGCCCACTATGAACTGCATAATGCTTGGCACAAGCCACAGCCTTGAGGTAATAAGGATCATCTCCTTGAAGCCCTCTAACCATAGCGGCACCCATTCTGGAGCTTAAAAATGGGTCTTCGCCATAAGTCTCTTGGCCACGTCCCCATCTAGGATCTCTGAATATATTGACATTGGGAGTCCAAAAAGTCAATCCTCGATAGATCGTACCAGTCGTCCCGTTTTTCATATCTTCATTAAAAATCGCTCTGCCTTCTGTCGAAGCGATATCACCGACTCTTCTCAAGGCTTCATCATCAAACGAGGCCGCCATGCCAATGGCTTGAGGAAAGACCGTAACTTTTTCATCCGTTCTGGCAACACCATGAAGCGCTTCATTCCACCAATTATATGCCACGACATTCAATCTTTCAATAGCTGGAGCTTCATGTTCCATTTGCTGAACCTTCTCCTGCAACGTCATTCTCGAAATCAAGTCATCAACACGTTGCTCCAAGGGAAGACCGGGATTTAAAAATGGGTACTTATACTCTTTATTCTGAGAGTTGGCATGAAAAGCTCCTGAAATAAAAAGCGCCATGAGGAGTATACTTCTTCGCATAATATCTACTTTTAAAAACTAGTAGAAATTTCAGCTTTTATTTCAAAAAAAATCATGTCATATGTCATTTTCATAATTAATGACATATCTCAAATTCATTTCTTCAAATTATTAAAATAATTACTTTTCTCTCTATCTAAATATTCATGATTTTTATTTGATGTATTACTTACATCCATCACAGTTCATATGGATATAGAAAAAAACCATAACAACAATCGCATTCGCAATACTCTTCAAATAATTAAAAGGTATTAATTAAATACAACATTATGTTTAATAACATAATGTATCATTTCCATTCTAATAATAATCACTCAAGATATCTGCTTATAGGCTTTTTTTAATGAGATGATTATTCATAGCATAATCCCAAAGAGTCTTGATATCTCTTTTCACCAAAATAGTCATATTCTTTTCTATATGCTCAATTGGCCAATCCCACCACGACAATTTTTCCAGCATCGCAATTTCCTCATTGGAAAATCTTGTCCTAACAACTCTTGCAGGATTTCCAACCACTATGCTGTATGGAGGAACATCCTTGGAAACAACAGCCTTGCTGCCCACAATTGAACCATTTCCCACTTTTACTCCAGGCATGATCGTCGCAGACTCTCCCAACCAAACATCATTGCCAATAATGATATCCGAATATCGCTTCAAAGGATATTCAGACAAAGGAATAGTGTCAGCCCAATCACCACCAAAAATAGGAAATGGAAAAGTGGTAATGCCTTCTGTTGCATGATTAGCATCCGCCATTATAAATTTAGCACCATTCGCCAGGGCACAAAACTTTCCGATTCTCAATGCTGTATTAGATATTCCGTAATTATAGAGCACATTGTCTCTTAAAAAGTTCTTTGGCTCCTTAAAGTCACTATAATAAGTATATTCCCCAACAAAGACATTAGTGATTTCACTTTCCTCAACTAGTGGTTTCAAAAAAATTGTCGTAGCCAAGCCTTCTATTGGGTATAAATTATCTGAATTGATTCTGCTCATAGTTTGATAATAAAGAACATTATAGACTTCTATGACAACGATTCAGATAGTGAATAATATTGTATATCCACAACAATAGAGTCATAATATTTCAACAAACGCTGATTTCAAAAAAATAGAGTTGAAAAAGAAAAAGCCAAAGCTCATTTAGCTTTGGCTTGCATTTACTAGAGGCAAATAACATAAATATTGCTTATTTAATCCATCAGCCTCCACTGAGCAACTATCTTCTGCATAGATTTATTAATGAAAAAACGGCTTCATTTAGGTCTTCTTTTAGCAACTCATCGGATAAACTCTCAAGATGTTCATCTTCAAACGTCTTCAATTGGCGCTCGGAAAACTGCGATTGCAATTGGGACAGTGTCGCCAAAAAATCGTTTTTAAAGCCACTGTCATCATAAAGCTCCACGCTAACAAAATGCTTTCCTTCTAATAATTTGGATTCTTGAATTGAATCAATCAATGCTCTTTTCAATGGAAGCCCCAAGGATAAATATTGAAAATAGTCATCTTCCTTAAATGGCGAATTGCTGAAGTTCGCTCTCTTTTCATTTACTTCCTTCGTTTCTTTGATAATCGCCTTTAATATACTGTCTTCTGGTACTCTCATGAATGTTTATTTTTTATATACTCAATAACCGCATAGCCATTATTAATTAGGTCGAGATTATTTGATACAAGGCTCTCAATCTATCAATAGCTAATAAAAAAGCCCATCAAATTTCAGTCCCTAATCTGCGAATCATTTTTACAGTAATTCGAAGAAAGTATTTCAACTCTTTCCTTGACAAAAAACGAATCAAAAAAAACATTAACATAAGAAATGAGCCGTTTCAGAAACGTTTCTAAAACGATTCGAAACGGTTATTCCACTCTTTAAATCTCAAATAAATAATAAAAATGAAGCACCTTAAAACAACCGTACAAGAAGTCATTGATGGTAAAATGGAATCGCCACTACCAGTTGAAGTTATTCCTAATCAGATGGGAATCAATCTATGCGCAGTAGATAGCATCGAATGGGTTAAGCAAAATGATGAACAGCTTGTAAGCCTCACAATCAATTTTATACCCGACAACGAAGAAGAATAACAACCCTTAAATCTCAAATCAAAATGAAAATCAAAACACAAAAAGGACGGTCTAAAGAGCTCATAAAGTTAAGAGATAAAGCTCTTGTAAAACGTTTCGTGCACCTTACAGAAGTAAAGCGCAAAAGAGTAGACGACACCCTTAAAATACTCTCTGAAAAAGAATTTTATATCTCAGAGCAAACGATCCTCAACATCATACGGAAAGAGTATAGATTCAAAAGAGATTGCGGACTAGAAAAAAGACAAACCTTGATAGCATCATGAAAAATTCAAAAAAAACAACGTCTAGCAAGCCCGAAGGCTACTTTTCAGCCAGAATAGATTTAGCCTTAACCAAGCATGAATATAAGGTAGAAACCCTAAAAATGGTTAATTAACTAATATTGATGCTTTTATGCTTTATTCCTCTGTTAAGAGAGGAATTGAAGTATATCGACCTTGATTGGTCTGTTTGTTTAGCTTTAGATTTTTCAAACTATGGAAATATAGAAAAGGACTAAAAGATCAAATTAAAAACCTTAAAGAAATATGACTGAAAAAGTGGTAATCAATTCTACGCCTGATCTTAACGATGAAGATTAGGTTTAATGCTTTGTAACGAGGGCGCTAAAATGGCAGAGCGAACGTAGTGAGCTATGCATTTTTAGCGCATGTTATGCTCTTTTAATTTAGATTGATATCCTTAATTTTTGTTTTATCGCAATCATTTGAAATATACTTCACAGTTACAGACTTATTGGAAGTAGAATAAATTGTATCAATTAAATTGTAAATAGTCGGTGATTTTTGGCAGAACTCAAATTTCACTTTACTTCTTTTATTGATTGCGAAATTTTCTAAAACTAGATACTCTCCATCTTCTGGATAAACAATTATATTTTTTACGCTATCAACAAATAGATACATTTTATAATCTCTAGTTCCTTGATTATTATTTAGTGATAGTATCTTACCTCCCCAACATGGTGAACCGCAACCGTATCTAACAAAAAGGTAGTTATCATTATCCCAAAGAATAGAGGAATGACTAGCTATATATGAGTTTTTCGTAAGATCAAAATTCTTATTAAATCCTTTTTTTGATTTAGTCGAAATTCTATAAAGGTCTCGTGACTGACTACCTTTCAGTTGAATTTTATTTCCGTAGGAAGAAGTATATTCCTTGAATAGTAAAGTGTCATATGCCCAAAAATTACGTTCTTCTTCACTGATCTCAGTTATTAACTTTTGTCCAATTTCAATTTCTTTGTTTTGAATGCCTGAGTTTAAATTCTTTTCTTTTTCCCCTCTACATGATAATAAAGTTAGAAGAATCGATATGTACATGTAATTCATTTTCATTTCAATTGAGCATAACGGATGGCGGTATAAAATCGTTGCGCACTTTGAAACACAAACTTATCAGCCCGCTAAACCGTTGATTAAATGTTAGTAGGTTTAAAGATAGCACTATCCGCGCAATGTTTTATGACCGCGTGTTAGCAGCAGCCCTTTATTCGTAATCTTCTAAATCATCTCTTATTTCATGATATGGGTCAAATAATCGTTGTAAAAAATTCCTAAAATAATGTTGTTCATTTAAGTAATCTACGATGAATGTAGGAATATCTCCATGACTTAATGAGGGATGATTTTCATATCCATATTTTGTTAAGTATTTATAATCTTCTCTTGTATAATCGACAAATAACTTTCTAATCAAACCTGTTGCTCTTACATTAAAATTAAAGCAAAGTGCGTCTTCAAGCATTTTAGTTTGGTATTGCTCCCATGTCATTCCACCCCAACCTTTCTCAAAGTTTTGGTTATCATCATTACTTGTCATCAAATTAACAGTCTCAAAAGCAATACCTGTAATTGTGTTTGTCCAGGTTGTAATTAAATCATATAAATAACAGTTTTCTTCATTTACTTTTTTTGCCTTATTTGCTAATTCAGGTATAATTTGAAGAATGTTAATAGAGTCGTCAGATACACTATCTAATTTATAAGGACTTAGACCTTCTTTAATTAAGTAATTGTCTTTTGCGATTTTGAATGGATTAATTCCAGCAACAATTAATGCATTCGGAAGAAATGGTAATTCTGGATATGCTTGAGAGGTGTATACAAAACCATGTACACCTTTAGACTCCATTAACTGTGCAGCATATGATGTAATGCTATTCATCCTTTCAATCATGTATTCAGAAGGATTTTCTCCCTTTTCTGCATTCCAGTCATCAATTTTGTCCCATGTTACTTTAAATATTTCAAAATTCTTTTGTGAAAAAATACTTTGAGTTACATGAATTATATCTTCTTCTGTTGGAATCCATGGTGTCAATTTTAATGTCTTAACGTCATTATCAGTCCAAGTAGGGATATATGCAAATACAGGTTTCTCATCAAACAAAAAGCTGAAAATTGTGGCTTCACGGACAATTCTTTCTTCCATTGGGGATATTAGTACAAACGTAATATCATCCTTACTAAAAGTAGGGAAAATACTATGAAGATGTGAGGCATATGCGAGAAGTTCTGTATATGCCTGTCTTTCTGTTTGAGCACTTTTTTTAAGTTCAATTAAAGCTATTCCAGAGTTTCCTTCTATTACCCCCATTAAGTCAGCTCTAATTGTACTATCACCATCTTTTTTTAAGGGAACTTCACAGCCAAATAATCTTAAACCATATAGGCTATCATAAGTCTTTTTTAGTCGTTTTAATAATTCATTATAAATTAGTTTATCGGGAGTTAGTGAATATATCGATTCTTCATTTTCATTAAAGCGATATTCCTCTGGGAATTCATATTCTATTATTAAGTCTTCCCACTCATCCTTGTTTTCCCAAATATATTTTTGAATTTCGTGCTCTGTCATTTCTTTATGGTTGCTGCTAACGTTGAGTGTATGCGTAGTGGCGGATTTCGGAGCTCCTCGCTATCAAACCGAGATGGTGTTGATGCGAGCCTCAAACCTTGATATTTAATGCTTTCATTGCCATTACGTATGACACATTGTTATAGCCAGTTAGCCTATTGTTTTGTATAACTCCAAGTCATTTGTACCAATCTCATCCTTTGTTACAAGTTTGTAATGACGTTCTTTTGCAACTTTAATCTGATTATCCTGTATCGTTAATTCAAACAAAGCTATCAGGTCATCTTCCATGAATTGGGCAGAAATGGCTCTACATATTAAGTCTGAATATTTCTCTGAACAGAGTTTTATATCTTGGCTAGTCTGAACAACTGATAATTGATCACTACCTCCCTTTGCCTGAACAGGAATGACAAAATGCCTTCCATTATCATCAATTCCTACATAAATTTCATCAATTTCTATCTGACCAACTTCCTGTACTGTTGTTCTTAAATGATTCTGTAATGAATAGGTTGTGATGTTTAAAAATATATCAATAAGACGGTTATACCTTATTTTTGCTAATAATGCCTGTTCATCTGAGAGTGAATATTGAGTAACTATTTCTGGTGTCGAATCTGGAATCTTTATAGTTACAAGTTCTGAATTTGGAAGGATACGATTTATTTTCACTAGTTTAAAGCAATATTTAGCTCTTCCTTTACCTTCAATAATCCATTCTCGACCTTTAGTTTGCGTATCTAATATTGATTGAGGTAACGGTATTCTGTAGCGTACAGCATAAATTACATCACCCAAATTTTTCGGCAAATTAATACCAAGCTTTTTTGATGACTTAATAAGGTCATCTCTATGAAACGTAATTTCTTCAACACCTTTTTTATATGATGAAAAGAATATGTCCTCAATTAATAACTGATATCTATTCTGTTTTTGAGCCATTCTATATTGTTTCTATTTCAATTTGCTTTCTTTTTTTAATACCACTTTTCCTATCCCGTTTACCAATAGGATTGTCAACCCCCCAATACAATGAAGCTGTCGTGATATCTGCATAGATTAATTCAGTTTTTCCAAGCTTAATTTTATTCTTTGGCTGAAAAGGTATGTGTGGAAG
Organism: Aureibacter tunicatorum; assembly: GCF_036492635.1. Lineage (GTDB taxonomy): Bacteria > Bacteroidota > Bacteroidia > Cytophagales > Cyclobacteriaceae > Aureibacter > Aureibacter tunicatorum. The sequence continues at coordinate 2,297,888 of NZ_AP025305.1, read as the reverse complement.
TACCATCATTATCTCACAGGCTAAACTAAAAGCTAATGGAGGTGGTACTGAATTTCCGATTTGCCTTGCACCATGCCATTTCGTGGAATTAAAACGAAACCAATCAGGAAACCCATGAAGTCTTGCCATTTCTCGCACCGTAATGCATCTAGAGTATTTATAATGAATTGGTCTAGGGCTTGTAAATGCACCTCTTGATGAATCAGTTCCAGCTCTTAAAGTATTTGAAACTCCATTTTCAGGTAATTTGAAAAATCTTGATATTGGCTCAACTGCTCCTTGAAGGGTGTTTGAAAATCTACTTCTTGAAATATCAGAATGATTAGTTCTTCTACTGCTTGTAATAATTTTTGAATTCCACTTTCTTTGATAACCATACTTCCAAGTTGCTTTATTGGTACACCTCAATTGAGCAGAATACCCATGTGCTTTTTTTACATATTTAGTCTCAATGCAATCATCTTCAAGCAACTCGATAAAACTTTCTGCATCTGGCAAGTCATCTAAAGCCTCCTTACAGGTAATTATTTTATTAAGTTTTGCTGGGTATTGAGGTAACCTGCAATCATCTCTGGAACCTAATAGAAAAAGTCTTTCTCTACTTTGTGGGACCCCAAAATCTTTAGCATTTAGTACTTTCCAGGGTAAGTTTATTGCATATCCAAGTTCTTTAATGTCCGCGACAATTTCATCTAGAAACTTTTTATGTTTTCCAATAGTTAAGCCTTTAACATTCTCGAATAAAAAGTATTTTGGTCGAAGTTCTTTAATTAATCGGATATAATCCTTAACTAAGGAGTTTCTAGGGTCATCTAATGCTCTTTGTCCAATAAGTGAAAATCCTTGACATGGAGCACCTCCAACTAATACTTCTATTTCATCATCGGGTTTTAACCCACACTTATTCCTAATTAAATCACCGTTAACCTGTTGAATTGGCTTTGCTATCACATTGGTGTAAGGGAAATTATATTCGTGAATCGAAGCATGAACTGGATCAATCTCAACAGCACATATAATATCAAAACCAGCTTGCTCAAAACCAAGGCTTAATCCACCTGCACCTGCAAACAAGTCTATTACTTTTGGTCTAATATTTTCAACATTTTTCGTCATAGATGACAATAAAACTATTTTTATGAATTCACCAAGTATTTGATGCGATATTTTTTAATTGGCTATAACACCTCAATAACACGAATTCCGTTTATTTTCACTATGTGCGGACTTCATTTATTAGGCATAAAAATTATTTCAAGTGAAAAATTAAATAAAAAAAGTAGCATTTCAAGTGTGTTCAGCGAATTTTTTTATTTGATAAATTCAAATCAGTAATATGTATATATACTTCTGTGGTTTTTGGGCTTTGATTTTTTATTATATGTTGAGTGTATCGTAGATTCATGTCTTTTTCAGCTAGATGAGTAGAAAAGAATGTTTTTTGTAAAATTCTCAAGTAAAAAAGCTGACTTCTCTTCGTTTGAGGTTATAGATGAAGTTTTATAACTATCAAATCGATATTAAATTATATTATTACACGACATGCAATCTATTTTGACCATAAACTTCCGTTTATTTCTCTTATAAGACCTGTATACGGAAGTTTGTGTTTTATTGATAATATTTGACTTATTTAAACAAAGAACAATTCAATAATCATAATGCTCCTCAAACTGCTTCACCTCCTTTGGAGACAATCTAAACTTGTGCATGATCCCTATTCGTTTTAGGTAATTAGCCAAAGTTTGAGGGTGTATGTCATATTTTACAGCAAGCTCTTTCCGAGTGATAAAAGTCATATGAAATAATCATTTGGTACATATACAATATAATACATCTCTTATATTCAATCGCAATTTTTCAAAGTAAAGCTTAAAATTGAAAAATTTGATATAAACACGAGTAACCACATCGTGACACTTGTGACTTTCCTATTCTTGTATCATCATTCTAACGCAAGAATCATGAAATCACACCCTATGAAAGCATTTCTCTTATTATTTTCAGCGATTGGCATTTTATCGCTATCGGCCAAAGGCATCGACCTTAAAGAGACCAAGGACAAGTTAATGGTCTCGATTGGTTCGATTGGCAAACCTAGTTTTGATGCTGGACACATGCACCTGCCTGTTGACATTCGATTCAACAATAACGGAGCTGGACAACTGCGCATTGACAGTATTTTCGCTACGGTGCATGCCATCGACTCCACAGGCGCAAGCGTGCAAATCGCAAGCACTATGCCCCAGCCAGAACATCAAATCCTAGCGCCGAATCAAAAAAGTGTGAAGCAGTTGACCTTTAGCATTCCGCTGCTCTCAGGAGCTTCGAATATCAGCCATTTGCTCAAAACGAAGCAACTTAAAATTACGGCTGTCCCCAAGATCAACGGGTTTGACACCCCCCCCATAGTAGAAATACTTCCGATCAATCTTGGCAACATTTTCAACTTTGCTGGACTATTGAATGCAGGCCAAGGCTAAACGGCAAATCAAGTCCGGAGGCGAATACAATCACCTCATTGACTCGACCAATCTGCAAAGAAGCACGATAACTCTTGAAGAAAAAGGCGATGTGTTCAAAACGCTCATGCACATTGAAAAGGTCGCCAAAGAGCATCGAGAAGCGTTGATTTTGCTTGCCGCAAGGCTTAAAGGATTAAACGTAAAGCAGACCTGCAGAAATATCTGGAATTTTGTATACCATCACATTCAATACACGGAAGATCATCCGCTCAAAGAGCAATTGCACACTCCCCAAAGAATCTGGGACAAGCGAGCGGAAGGCGTGGACTGCGACGATTACACCATTTTCATTAGCTGTTTGCTGATGAATCTAGGCATCAAGCACTCTTATCGAATGACCAAGTACAATGGCAAAGATAAATTCCAGCATGTGTACCCCATAGCTTACTCAGAGGACGGAAAGGAATATTATACGATGGATTGCGTGGTCGATGATTTTGACTACGAGGTCCCATACAGTGAAGTATATGACAAAGACATTATGCAAATAGAATTATTAAACGGCTTGGATTTAGCCGAAAATCTTTCCGATCAAGAGGACGACAGCATGATCCTTTCTGAGTTTGAAGGAGAAGAAGCACTGAAAGGCATTGAATTTTTGGGCAATATCGGAGGCGGTACCGATTGGGGCGAAGAGTTTGGGCTTATCGACATTGACACGCTTTCGGGATTGAACGGCACCGGAGAGCTTACGCCATCACAGGCTTACAATGGCTTTTGGAATGGCATCAAAGGGCATTTGATCAACACCAGAAACAAGCTTGTTGTCAATCCAAGTGTATTTGGAGAGTATGGCGGCAATATCCTCACGGAAGTAAACTACGTGCTTTCGGTTTGGGATAATCCCAAAGAAAGAGAGCGAGCGATTGAAACGCTTGCCGATCTTCCGCAAAGATCTGATTACTCGGAGCTTGAAGGGCTCAACGGCTTGGACGGTTGGTTCAAAAAAGCGTTTAAGAAAATCAGCCGACCATTCAAGAAAGTTTGGAAAGGCGTGAAAAAGGCCGCTAAGTCAGTCGGCAGAGGCATTCGAAATGTCACTAGAAAAGTAGCTACAACAGCAAAAAGAGTCTGGAAATCAACCAAAGAGCTGGGCGGCAGAGTCTGGAAAGGCGTAAAGAAAGTCGGCAATTTTGTTTGGAAAGGCATCAAAGAGGTGGGCAAGTTCTTGATGAAATTCAATCCGCTCACAGCACTTGCCAGAAAAGGCGTGCTGACCTTCATCACTTACAACAAGACAAAGCCTGTTCAATTGGGAGTTGCAAGACTTTCGCCTCAGCAAGTGAAAGAGTTCGGCATTGATCCGAGCTATCATAGAAAGTGTGTGGAAGCTTACAAAAAGTCCTATAACCTTTTTGTGAACATCATGCAAGGCAAGCGCAAGAACTTTGACAATGCGATTTTGAAAGGCTGGCGCATGAAAGCCAAGAACGAGGATTTCTTTGTGAACAACCTCACTTATGATCCGATCAGAGGCGCAAGCTCAAAAAGCACAACGGCCGATCAGAAAGAGCTTAAAAGACTGCTTGAAAGCTCAATGAAGAAAAACAAATCGCTTGTAAAATACCACAAGAAGACCAAGGCCAAGACTCGAAACAAGAAAAGAAGCTCTTTGAGGAACAAGGGTGGTATGCGAAGATTTCTTTCCAAAGTTCTTTCCAAAACAAGGTTCAAGCCAACGGTTTACCGCAGACCTTCAAGACCAACAGGAAGGCCAGTCGGCAGAGGCAGTTATGTTGCCAAAGCAAGACGAGGGTATGACAGAGGTTTGAGAGGCTTTGAGAATGTTGACATGGAGCCGGAAGATTTCAATGTAACGCTGGCAGGATTAGGCGAGCCAGCTACTGCGGCAGCTTCAGGAGCAGCGGCAAGCGGATTCATTGCTAAGCTTGTGGGATTCTTCAAAGGCATAGGCGCAACGGTTCTCAAGCTGTTCAAAAAAGCGAAAACAGCTCTTAGCAAATCCAAAGCAACAAACGGTTTGACGAAAGGCAGCTCAGGTCAGGGAGTGACTCCAGGGCAAAAAGGAATTGATTTGACTAAAGTGAATGATTGGCTGGACAAAGGCAAAAAGATCGTGGACACAGGCAAAAGCATCTACGACAAAGGCAGGCAAATTGTGCATACTGTCGCACCGCCAAGAAAACCAAGTATTATTGACAGCCCTACGAATCCAAGCTATCGTCCGGGTGGCGGCTTTAGACCTGTTGTCCCTTACAAGCCTTCGGTGAATTTAACGCCTCATATTCCTCAAAAGTCAGTGCCTACCAATTTGACCACCAAAGCGGAAGACAAGACGGCTGGAGGAATGAACATGCTTTTGGTCGCAGGTCTTGCAGTTGCCGGAGTAGTTGTTTTGGGCAATAGCAATGGATCAAAAGAAACTGAAAAGAAAGCAGCTTAATCAAAACTGAAATAACCTTAAAATTATGGTAGATACCAAAAAAATAGTCCCTGTATTGACTAAAATCGGAACAAGTGCAGGGGGTGCGGCATTAGCTTATGCTGCTATCAAAAATGCTCCGGAAAAATTCGAAAAGTTCACAGGTTTGACGCTGATGTCTGTCGGCATTATGGCTAATACGAGCGACAATAAAACTGTTCAAGAGCTAGGTCTAGGTGTAGCGATTATGGGTATAATTGACGCTGTGGATAAATGGATGCCTCAGTCTTTGAAAGACAAAGCGTCTAACTTCATTCCAGCTCTTGGAAATGTGGATAATTACGACTACACGACTTTTGAAGCGCTTCCGCAAACAAATGAGAGCGACCTTTTAAGCTTTGAGCAAGGTCTTCAACAAGCCATTGAAAACGAAGACAATGGCATGGGATATGTCGAGACGCAACAACCAACAATCAATTTGTCACTATAAAAAATAAGAAATAAAATGTACGATCAATATACAAGAGACTTTTTAGAAGATCCAGCAATCAACAGCCAACTGAATCCTGACATTCAACAAGAATTGACGAACGGAACGATCCGAATTGATGATGGTGAGTTGTACATCATCGTTGATGTGACAGGCAAAGGAGGAACAATCAATCTTGTGGACAGCGATGTGTACAAGGAAAAAGGGGTTACCAATATTGACAAAGGCCGCCTTGATCCTTTGGTGAACCTTGTTCTTAAGACTCTTTCAGTAGGTCATGCTAAAGGCACGAACCTTACGCCAAAGGAAGCTGTGACTTCTTCGATCATGTCCGACGATGTGCCTGCGGCTATTGCCAAGGCGGACCTTGTAATCATCGTGGAAGACAAGCCGATATTCAAGCAAAGAGTAAAGTCTTTGATGGCGATTTCCAAAGAGGCGATTACCAATGAAAAAGACGTTTACGATGCGACCAACTGGAAATTCATTCCGGGAGACAGACCGTTTAAAATCCAGTTGGACTTCAACGGACTTACTGTGCCTGATGTAAACGATGAGAAGCATATCGTAGAGGTAAGCTTGTTTGGAGACATCACCAAGAAAAAATAATAACTATTCCTTATCCAAAATCATGGAGAAAGCGGCTTTTGCAAAAGAGGAAGCCGTTTTCTCTCATCTCTTAGCGGTTATGAAGCGACTCTAAAACGTTTCTAAGCCGTTTCAAAACGTTTCGAAACGTTTCAAGAGCCGTTCACCAAACGCTTTGAGCCGTTTCGCAAAACTCTAAAACCGTTCTACAATGAGCAGCAGAAGAAGAAAAATAAAGAACAAAACAATCACAGTCACTTTGAGGACTGGGTTTTCGGGGACTACCTCAGAAAGCTTCAAGTTCGATAGCGGCTATGAAGAAGTTGACGGCATGGTTGCCTTTGCCACGGCCTCTGTCAATGGCATAATGGTGCAAGTCGAGGATGATCAAAGCGGTGTGCTGGAGGATAAAGTGCCAGTCGCTTTTTGGGAAAGAAACCTTATATCCCAAACTTATCATGATGTGGATTTCAAGAATGACCGTCAAGAGTTCACATTGAATTTCAGCAGCAAAAAACTTCTGACGCAAGATGTGGAAATCAGCTTTGTGTTTCGCCAAGTCGATGCCGACGAATGCGAAAGAAGGCGCAATCATAAAGGGTGTGGCTGCAAATAATCTAAAGTACAACTACACGATTCTGAGCAAGTCAAATCAATTTGAATTAGACTGCTTTGGCTTCACGATAGAAAACTGCGGCCCTTCCTCTGTCATGTTCGGCAATCCTGAAAATGAGATTATCGAGCTACATCCGGGGGACCAACGGTCATACGGATTCATCCCAGACTGCAAATTGGTGGATGAAAAATCCGTCATCATAGAAAATTCAAAAGTGCTGATCACCAGAGCACACATTAAATCAAATTGTAAATAGGCATTATAATTATGAGCACAGGAGAAGTCAGCAATAGCAATAAAATTAGAGGACACTTGATGAACCTTTTGTCGGTGCATGAAGATCAAGGCGGCGAGTACGCTATTGTGATGAATTCGGAAGGCCAAACGAAAAAGCTGTATTTCAATCAGCTCGAAGCCTCTCAAATCGCTCTTATTGTAGACCAAAAGATAAGTCAATTGCCTGACAGTTCGCCTCAGGATTATGTGAAAACGATTGAGAATGTGAGCGCTGCCGAGATTCAAAGCATCATTAGCAAAGATAATTTTATTCCCTCAGGATATCAAATCATTGACTTTGCTTATGACAAAGGTGTTCCAACATATGCATTCACTGACTTTTACTATCGAGAATCATCCATTTGGCTTATGTACAAAAAGTCGGGAGCTTGGGGATTGTTGAGGATTGCCAAAAGTACCACGACTGACAAGTGGGAAATTGTCCTTGATCTTGACTCAAATGTTCATTTTGATGATGTTCCAGTCAAAGGCTTTGGGGGATCTGATGGGCCTCCGCCTCCGGCAGGCAGTTATAGTTTTGTCATAAGGACAGAAAACGGCCTTTATGATTTAAGCTCGATTGGAAGTGTTGATCAAAAAACGGCAACATACAGTTTAAGTGAATTCACATTTTCCAATATCGACAATGCAACGGCAAAGGATTACGAGTACGCATTTTTAAACGATCGATCAAGAAAGTGGTTTTTGGTTAGAAAAGACGGACAAGGCAATTATTTATACAATGTCGCTGACAACTCTTCAAACAAGACTTATGCTTACTCAAATGAAACGACAATTCGTGAGAGCGATGATTTGAAAATATGGGCGCATGGCACAATCAATCAAGTAGCCTTTGACAATAAAAACGGCTTCTTTGCCATTTACACCGACCTTGCCGTTTATTGCTATGCCAATGACGGTAATGATCAAAAGTTCAAGCTCCATAAAATCAGCAAGTCGGTTTCAGTTTACATTGAGAATTTCACAACTGGATCGCCTTACCCGGACATTAGTCAATTTGAACCCGATGAAGTGTTTGTCTCTGGAGATGCAACGCTTGCCATCACCAACAAAGGCAAACTAATCGATGTGAACAAAGGCATTCTTTTGACTGGATTGGACTTTGCGTTCGATCACACGAAAGTCGCTCAAGTCATCGGCATGATTCAGAATATACACACTCATTACGCAATCATGCTCAACGACCAAACGGTGTACAAATTCGCATCCGGAGGCCCCGAATATGAAAAGCTGGAGGGCGAAGCGCTGATGCCTTTGCAATTCTACATAGACACAGCTTTTCCGGATCGGCAAGGCTTGCTCTTAACCGAGTCTGGGCAAATCATAGCCAAACAGACCACAGCTACTTACCCCACAGGAAATGCGGAGGTGGTTTCATTCTCTTCTGTTGAAATAATCAACTGCGAATTCATGTGGAGAATAGACTGCGAGTGGGAAGATGGTTCAACCTTTGGCAAAAGCCATTTTAGCGGTCAATTTGTCTTAAGCGCATCCTCTCCGCTATTTCCTCCGCAAACCCATCAATACAATGATGTGGAAATCGAGTGGAGCATTGGCATGTCAGGCTTTGCGGTTACAGTCAAGAACAAGAAAGAATCCCTCTTGCAAAAAGCCACATTAACCGTAATCAACAACTTTCAAACCCTATAATCTCATGCAACATTTAGCTGTCAAATTATTCCATAAAACTTACGAATTCATCGGCATGTCATCGATGGGCATTACCGCTTATAGTTTTTTAAAACACTTGACCGGATACGCTTATGAATTCACAAACAGCAAGGGTTTTATGGCTTACACCGCTTTGATGGCTGCTATTTATGGGACATTGAAAGCTTATGAAGCTTTCGAAAGAAGATTCATCAATAAAGGAAAGGAAAAGGAATGAAAAAAATTTGTGAACATTGCGAGGATGAGTTCGAAGCAAGCAGAAGGGACGCAAAATACTGCTCGACTACCTGCAAGAATGCGGCTCATAGACTCGCTAAAACTCAAGCGAAGGCACAACCTGTCGAGCCTGTCGAAGCTCCGCAGATTCATGCGATACCACAAGCCCCACAGCCTATACAAACAAGTCATGCCCATTCATGGGAAAAATACGAAATCGACAAATTGACCATAGCCCTTAACAAAGAAACAAGCAAAAGGGAAAAGCTGGAGGACGAGCATAAGGAGCTTAAAACAAAGTATGATGATTTAAAAATTGAGCTGAAAACGAAGGACAAAGAGCATGCGTTGAAGGAGCTTCAAAAGGATATTGAAAATCAAAATTCTTTGGCTGGGATTATCAATACGGTTGGAAGCAATGAGGGGATTATGACTACTCTTTTGGGAGCGCTTACAAATAACATTGGAGGCAACTCAGCGACAAATCAATTGGCTGGAGTTCCTCAGCAGAATCAAGCCGCTGACCAGTATAGTCAAGCTTTCTTAGGTTGGTTTGCTCCGCTTGACAACGGCACAAAGCAAATTGTATGGGGGTTGATTGAGACCCTTTCAAGCCTTCCAAATATGGCAGAAGTAATTACTCAAATTGATCAAAACATTAAATCTCAACTCGATAATGAAACTACCTAAGTTTGATTTCAGCAAAAGCAAAGAAACGCTTTCCAATGAAGACTGCTTGAAGCTTATCAATAAGCATCTAAGCAATGAAGCGCTCAATATACTCGCTGATAAATGCCAAATCCCCGGCATAGAAAAGAAATTATTACCACTAGCAAAATTATTATAATATGGCTGCATCATTGGCATTAGGAACGGCGCTATCAAGCGTAGGAGGAGCTTTTAAAAGCATCCCTAAAGAAGTGTATATCATTGGAGCTGGAATTGGCGTCACGGTTCTACTTGTCAATGTTATTAAAAAAGCCGCTGATAAAGCACGCTACAATGCGGCTATCAATGTGATTGGAAAGGATACAAAAAAAGGAATGGCAACTATGCTGGCAACTCAATTATATTCAGCCATGTATAATTCAGTTTTGCCGACTTGGTTTCCTGATGGCACAAACGAGGTGTTGATTTACAAAGTAGCCCAAGAGATGCACAAGCATCAAATCACCTTTGATCTTGTCTCTGACCAATACAAAAAACTCTATTCTGGAAGGCAATTGCTGAGCGACTTGGAAAGCGAGCTTGACGAAAATGAAATGAGGTACATGTGGTCTTATCTGGAGACTGGAAGCAAGCCTGCTCCCCTAGTTCATGAATCAAGATTAAACGGATTTGAAATCAATATAACGCTGGCATAATGGCACAAAAAGATACGAAAGAAAAAGACAATAATATTCTGCTGGTTGGCGGCTCGATCATCGGAATAGGCATACTCTACATGATGCTCAGACCTAAAGAAGCAACGGCAGCGATTCAAGCGGAACACGTGCCACCTTTGCAGCCTCAACTGCCTCAAGCTTCAACACCAAATCTAGCAAGCGGATCCTCATTTCCTATAACACTTGGAACAAGAGGACCGCATGTGAAAGCCTTGCAAATCGCTATCGCTAAAATGAACGGTCTTGCCAAAAACCAAATCATGAACGGTGGCGGCTATGACGGTTTCATGGGGAGAATGACTGAAAAAGCACTCAAAACGGTGGGTTATACCCTGCCGATCAGCCAAACCACTTATAATCAAATTGTCCGATGAAAAGCTATCTAAACCGCTCAAATATTCGCTCGCTGGGCATCAGGAACAATAACCCGATGAACCTTAGAAAGACTTATATCAACTGGAAAGGCGAAGTCGTGAGCAATAATGCATTTGAGCAATTTAGTAGTTTGGCATATGGCATTCGAGCCGGAGCTTTGAATGTACTCAATAAGCTTAAAAAAGGACGCACATTAACATCGTTGATCAATGAATATGCGCCACCTCATGAGAATAAGACTCAAGCTTATATAAACTACATAGCAAAGCTTACAGGGCTTCCCAAGCACTCCAGATTATCCGCAGACAGAAACACTTTATTCAAACTGACAAGAGCCATATGCAATATGGAAAACTACCCGGAAGACAGGCATCTTGTCAGCAATCAAGACATTAACGCAGGTTTGAATCTGCTAAACAATCATTTCCATCCTTCCGAAAAAGCTCGCGACGGACTGCTCTTTACGGTGGCTGTTGCGGGCCTTTTAACTTATTCTTTCATCAAATACTCTAGCCATGTTTCAAACAATTCTAAGTAAAACTTTAGCCCATGAAGGCGGCTACGCCAATGTGAAAGGAGATCGAGGCGGCGAGACTTACAAAGGCATCGCAAGAAAATTTCATCCCAATTGGAAAGGATGGGAAATTGTGGATCAAAACAAACCGCTCAATTGGAATGAGTTCATCGACTGCGATATGCTCGAAAAACACATTGAAGACTTTTACTTCGAGAATTTTTGGAAACGCATTCAGCTTGACAAGGTGGAAGATCTCCAGCTGGCGGCTATGATCTTTGATATTTACATGAACTCCGGATCAAGCGGAGCTAAGCTTGTGCAAAGAGCTTGCAATCTATTTGGTCAAAATCTAGCGGTGGACGGAGCAATCGGAAGCAAAACGATAAGCGCGATAAACGCCATCGATGGATGCGATCTATTTGAGGACTTGAAAGAACTGAGAATCAATTATTACTACCGCATCGCTGAGAATGGCGAGAATAAAAAATTTCTAAAGGGCTGGCTCAAGCGTGCCAAATCATTCAATTACGAATACAAGCTATAACTATGAAAAACAAAGAAGTCGTAGCAAGTGGCATTTCAGTCGCAGGGAGCTTGGCAGGCTATTACATGGCTCCCGATCCGAAAGAAAAGATACCCTACATGTTGATCGGTGGTTTTTTGGGCACTGTGCTCGCCGCCGCTCTCATCAAATAACCTATACAATCAATAAATTATGTGGCAATATTTAGCGCTTGGTGGGCTGGCTTTGGCTGGCCTTTTTTCGAATAATAAAGAAGAAAATGAAGGCTTGGGGAAATTACCTGAAGCAGATGAGAAAGAATATAGTGCTTTCATCCAAAAGTACGGTAAATCAAAGTCTTACTTAAATAAAGAAACAGGCAAGAAAATACGTGTTTATAAGTCTGCGATAGAAAGGACAATTAATCAACGTCAGTACGAAAGCTACAATAGTGAGCTAAACGATTCTTGGGTAGAAAAATTCAAAGATTTAGAAAATGAATTATTAAAAGCTACTTATACGCATAGTTGGATAAATAAAGCGTATTCTAAAAATACTTGGTTTCATTTGTTTGGCAGAAGTATTCTTATCAAAGAAACAAGAGGTAATTTCTATTTAGAAATGTTTGCTTATGGGAGAACTACGATCTTAGCAAAAGGGAGTCAAATAATTGATTTGAAGAACATTAGCCAAGAGGAAAGGAGTAAGTTAAAGTTTAAATCAAGTCTTTTCAATAAAAAAAATGCGAAAATCAAGGAAGAAAAAACAAATACAGTTCCCACTCTTCAAAAGGAAGAGCCAAAACAAGTTCAAAAGGTAGAGACAAAACAAGTTCAAAAAGTAGAGACAAAGCCAGCACAAGAATCAGCAGCTAAATCAAACCCTCAACTGGAGATCATTGATTATACTCAAAAAGTCTTGGCGCTGAAAGGCACTACCAAGGAAATGGCTCAAAGCATCAAAGGCCTTGGTATTTGGGCAAAGTTCAACAACCGTCTGAAAGATGAAAACGGCAATCCATTCGCAGGCTGGGTATTCTCCAAAAAGGATCGTGAGACACTTGAGAAATTCGTCCAAGAAATCAACAATGGCGAAGCTGTAACCATTACCAAAAAAGAAAGCTCCAGCTCTTCAAATACTCAAAGCCATAGAGCATCATTGCCATTGCGTCAACATCTGGTTGCCTACTTGTTGCTTAAGGAGTACAAAAAGGATTTTGTCAACAATGCTTTATTTCAAGACACTGCCAAAGGCATTCCCGATTTGAGCGAGCATGAGCTTAGCGAGTCTGATATCAAAAGATACAGGTATTTGGATTGGTACGAAGGCTTGCAGGAAGAAAGCAACGGCAAGTGGATGTACAAGCCGCATTTAGCAAGTTATATGGATGATGAAGGCAATATTCATATTGTCATGCATTATTTGAACCGAAGCTTTGAAAGTGCTCGCAGTGAGTGGGAAATCATCTCCAAAGCCGGAGCAAGAAAAACCTATTACAAAGAGAGAAGGAAAGGCGATAAGGATTACTATAAGTTCAATAAAAGCATTCAAGCGGTTCTCAAAGACGGATGGTTTTACCCATCAAATAAAGATTTGAAAAAGTACATTGTCAACGGCAAGCAAGTGGACGCTAATGTCAGAAAGCTAAAAGAGGCCGGATACAACAATATTGAATCAGACAACAAATACCGATTCTTTGTGCGATTCAAAGACAATGAGCCTGCAACGGCTAAAAAGGTCAGCAATGGGCACTCTATCGAAGATTTGAAGCCTTTTGAAATCCCTGCCAAAGTATTTGTGCCTAAAGCAAAACGAGCTCCGCATTATAAACTCCCGGACGACAAAAAGAAACTCAAAAAGGATGTGCTTTTGCAAGAGGTTTTGCTTGGTAAAATGGAATGGGCTGTTTCTAGTTATTGGAACTCTTATGAGGAATTAACCGAACACGTAAAAGACTACAAATGGGAAATCCCATCGATTGACAAGGCGCTGAGAGTATTTAGCGAAAGGTATAACACCGTCGGGCTTGAGTCCGATAAAGTCATAAATATAGGCTCATCCGTAAGCTCGTATGCGCTTCGCTATCATGGCAAAGACGCAAAGGCATATATCAATCTTGAGGCTGGCATAAGTCCGGAGGAGCAAGCCAAATTTGAAAAGAAAGAGAATAAAAGCAAAGCGCTGAATGCCGACCACAACAAAATGGCTGACAAGTTCGAAGCGTGGGCAGACAGGCTTCAGGATTATATCGATAAGGCTAAAGAAAGCTTAAAGAATTACAATACGAATACAAACAAAAGACTCGCTCAGTATTACTCCAAGCAATTTGATTACAATGATGCTTTAGAGCTTCATGCGTTTGTCAATGCATTGGCGATTGCTTGGAGGAACAACACTATTCCGGAGAAATTAAAACTGATTAGTCCGGTGAAATCAAAAGATCATTTGAAATCTTTCTTATTATCTGGAGAGCAAGGAAATCAAGGGTATTCGTACTATCATACCAAGTCCGACACTCCAAATTTTGAGAAGTATTTCAAGTACTATAAAGACAACTTGGAAGAGATCGAGGTTTACACGCTTGAAGAGGCTAAAGAGGTTTTTGAGCTTTTAAAAAGCTTAGTGGCTCATGATCCTGAGCGTGAAGCGGAAAAGGAAAAGCAAGAGATTGAAAAGCTGGTGAACAGTTGGAAAAAATCCAATGACAAAGGCTTTTTCCCTACGCCAGCGACTTTAGCCAAAAAGCTTGTGTATAAGGCTGAAATCATCAAAGGCCATACGATTCTTGAGCCATCGGCTGGCCTTGGGCATATCGCTGACCAGATCAAAGCGATGCACCCGGACAATGACTTGGAAGTCATCGAGTGGTGGAATGACTTGAGAAATATTTTGAAGCTCAAAGGCCATAATGTGGTTGGCGAGGACTTTTTGAAGCATACCAAGGAGTATGATCGCATCATCATGAACCCTCCTTTTGAGAAGCTTCAAGACATCGATCATGTGAGACATGCTTACAAATTATTGAAGTCTGGGGGAAGGCTTGTTGCGATCATGTCGGAAAGTCCATTTTTCAACAGTCAGAAGAAAGCCAAAGCTTTCCGTGAATGGCTGGATGAAATCGGGGGATATTCTGAACAGCTTCCAAAGGATTCATTCAAAGGCAAAGAGGCATTTAGACAAACTGGAGTGAGTAGCCGCATGGTGATAATTGATAAGAAAGAAGCTCCGAAAAAGGAAAAGAAAAAGACGAATTTTAACCTTAGTAAAGTTGAAGAATATTGGACAAAGGATATTTATGCAGACCCTAAGCGTTTTCAAAATAGGGCAAATGAATTTTCATCGGAATCAAAGAATAGAATTGTCGAAGCTATTAAAAATAATACATTCAATTGGGCGGCTTTTGATCCTATCACCATATGGAAAGACCCAAATGCAGTAGATAAATATTATGTCTTATCAGGTCACAGTAGATTGGCAGCCTTTAAAGAAGTGATGTTTGAGTATGAAGAGTTTGATAATATTCCTGCAAAATTATTTGAAGGCACAGAAGAGGAAGCAATACAATTTGCTTTAAACTCCAACACCTTAAGCACCAAAGAATCCGATCTTGAAAGAGCTACATATTACGCCAGTTTGAGAAAGTCCGGGGAAAGCGTGAAAGATGTTGAAAAGCTTATCCGAAAGCAAGAAGGCAAGAATGCCGCTCAAATCATCAACTTGTCCTTTTTGAATCCAAAGGGAATATTATTCCAAAAGCTGGATGATTTTGGCCTTGGCAATATCGAAAGCCGCAACAACTTGCTTACAATAGCAAACTGGATCGGTGAAGCCAGACGCAAATACCCGCAACTGACTAATTCGCATGAAAACGAGCTTTCGACTTGGCTTATCGAAAAAGCGTATGGCAACAAAAAAGGCCAATTTTCCAATAAAAAAGCGTTTCTCGAACGGCTTCATGTAGCGATTGACAAGCAAACGGAGTTTGGCAAGTTCAAAGCTGGAGAACCGCTCAACATGGAAAGAAACGTTTCAAAGTCTCTTGCCGAACAAGAATTCGATAAGCTTTTAAGCGATGCTCAGGAAGAAGTAAAAGAAGCTGAAAAAATCCTTAAGGAAAAAAGCACAAAATACTATGCCGCAGTAAAAAACGGTAGAATTAGCCAAGCTAAAGCCGATGCAATGCTCAAACCGCATACGGCAAGCTTTGGTCTTGCCAAGTCAAAATTCAATGACATCGCCAGCAAGAAAACGGATATACTAAGCGAAGGCAAAAAGCAAATGGCCTTGTTCGGCACTAAAAAGTAATATCATGAATATCTCACTACTGCCCAAGCGACTGCAACAAGAGTATAGAAAGTTCAAGAAGTCGCCTAAGAAATACGAAACGGAGCTTGAAATATGCATAGCGGAAATCGAGGAAAAGCACCCCGAAGCGCTTAAAAGCGTTTCTAAAAACGTTTCCAAACCGTCACGAAACGTTTCAAAAACGGATAAAAGCGTTTCCAAACCGCTTCAAAGCGTAACAAAACAGGCTCAAAACGTAACTGAAACGGTTCACGAACCTATTAACACCTCTTCAAAATCGCTTTCCAGTAGTTTAAAAGGGCTTTTTTCTCCAATCAATAAACCACAAACCCAAAAAACCGGAAAACCAATCAAGTTAAAAGGACCGATTGCTAAATGGCTCGGAAAACCTGAATCATTTGAATTCATGCTACTTTTACGTGGAGAACCCGGAGCTGGAAAATCCAGATTCATTTTTCAGCTTATCAACTGTTTTATTGAAGCGAATCTAACCCTAGCATTTTTTTCTCTTGAAATGGATGTAGCTAGTTCTATTGTGCAAGATTATTCAGAGCTGTACATTAGTGAGGAATTTAAGCCTCAAGTCATGAGTACTTCTGTTTGTCCGGAAGGGTTAACAACCATAGACAAAGCAGCAAAAGAATTTGATGTTATTGTCATTGACTCATGGCAAAAAATAGATAATGTGAAGCAAACAGACTTTGACAAGCTTCGAAAAAACAATCAAAATACGATGTTTATCATTATCACACAATCCAACAGCAAGTCAGGAACAAGAGGCGGAAATATGGCTGATTTTGACGCCTCTTGTGTAGCTCATGTTCATGATGATCACCATGTATATTGGGAAAAGAATCGCTTTGCTGATGGTGATACGGATCATGTGTATAGTGTTTTTGATTCGAAGGTTATAAGGTAAATCAAAAACTTCACAAAAAACTAATATCTACAACGACATAACCTTTTTCCATCATCTAAAGCCTCAGATTTTTTTTGAGTCCAAACACCTGATTTACAATTACTAACTAATGCATTATGAGTTGAATCATTATGAAAAATTTTACTTTCTCCACAAATAAAGACTTTCGGATCTACCTCTAACTGACTCTCTACTACTTTTAATGTGGGGGTCACAAAAAAAGCACTTAACAAATAAATTACAATATTCACCATCATAGTATAATATTTTTAAGTACGGTAATCAATATCAATACCACAAAACAACTATAATTTATAATTGCACTTTGATTGACTCATTAAAAAGATCTAACTTGTTTATGGAAAAGTAATAAGTCCAATACCGATATCTCGGATAAGGCTTAAATTTCCTCTTAAATTCATCACTTAAGCTTTCTAGACAATATTCTAATAAATCAAAATATTGACTACGATTTTCAAATATTGGATAAGCTACAAGATGGTAACTTAAATCCTCACTATCATGTAAAAATGTTTTATCAAATGAAAACAGCCCTTTTTTTGCAAATCCTACAAAATCATGTAAATACTTATCACGATCAAATCCTTGATTAAGTATTCTATGATCAATAATTCTTTCTAAATATCGATTAATTTCATATTTAAATTCAAAATTACTCTCCCTAAGAATTATTCTCAATTCATTGTGAAAACCTTCATCTTCGAAATAAGAATAAACATTTCCTCCAGCAGTTGCAAAATGACACAATAAACCAGAATTAAATTTAAATATATCTAAATCAAAATCTGTAACATTATATTTTTTCTTTCCCATAAACTACTTCGCAATTTTCACACCTTGGAATCGGTTCAGATGTTCTAGGCCTTATGGCTTTTGTAAATTGAATATCCAACAATTCTGCTTTACTTTTTATTTTTAACACCTTGTTTGCTGCTTTATTTTCAGCGCATTTCCCAATAATATTTTTAGAACTTGTTTTTGACGATAGTTCCCCTATTATGCCTAATTTATTTAACTGTTTTCTAAGCTTATAATTAATCGAATCCTCATGACTTAGTTTTCCAAAAGAAGTTCCAAAAACACCACTTTTCTCATATTTAGCAGCAATTGAACAAGCTACTAATTCCCTATACTTAATATGTATTTTACGCTTTTTAGTTGAGTATAAAGCTTGAATTTCATTTATATTTTTTTTGTAAATTTCACTATTATATAATAATATTTTATAAAGTGTCGATATTTTTCTATTTCTCTTTTCAATATAATGAAGATTATTAAAAGTATTATTTATCTTATTAACTCTCTCTTCAATCTCTTTATAATTTAACATGATTTATTATTAATCAACATCACTAATTTCGTATTCAACATTTTTTTCTAATTTATTGCTTAAAATTTCAAAATCACCACATTCAATGTTTATCACCTGTGAACTCTCTTTAATTTTTGGTCTAATTGATTGTACAATTACCTTTAGTTTTGATTCTTTTGTTAATTCACAAAGCCATATTTCAAACAATTGATTAACTGGACGAGTTAACTTAGTTTTTGCATTAACATCTATTTTAAAATCAGATTTAGTAATTAAAATATAAACTTTATTAAGCCAATCTTTAGATATGTCTAAATCAAAAAAGCATTCTAATTGATATATCACAAGCACCACATTACCATTAACTATACCATATCCCATTGATAGTACTCCACAATTAAACAATAAGCTCTCTCCAATATTTTTAGATGAAAAATAATTGATCAAAAGATTGTTTAAATGCTGAATATCATAAAGCGATTTAAAAAAATCATCTTTATCTATTATCGATTTTCCATCATATGATTGAATTGTATTATCAATTATTCGATAATCATTATGACCAATAGTATTACGTAATTGAATATTATATGCACTTGAAAAAACAGCTTGCAAAATTGGATAATCTTTAAGCTTTGGTTTTATATAATCAATACAATTACCTTTCTTTAATCGTCCTTTTCTATCTTTAAAATTATATAATTCTAGATCAAGTCTGTTTTTTGTTTTAAGCTTTACAATGGAAACGAAAATTAAAAGAAGTGTTTCAATCTCATAATAGCTTTGATATAAAAAGCAGGCATTTTGAGAAAGTCCATCCTTAGGTTTCTCCATTGCAATTTCAAAAACATTTTCCCTTTTATCATTAAATAAATCTACTTGTTTATTTATCGAATAAAATTCAATTAATTTCTTAAAATCAGAAAATACATCGCAAGAATTTATAAAATCAAAAAATTCATTAATTAAATTTATATCATTATTTGATATAAAATGTACTCTAAATAAATAATTTCTATAAAACGCATAAGCATCTCCTGACTCCTTAAATAACATCAATAACTCAAGAGGAATATTATCAGGACATTTACTTTTTAGCCCAGAAGATATCCAATGCTCAAAATTCATTATTTTCTGGCTCAATTCTTTCATAGTATAATCTAGCCTAGCCTGACTCAACAGAATAATTTATTTTAATTTAAAATATTGCCTACTAATTAGTAAGCTATTCATTAAAGTTGTAACCAAAAAAACACATTTTTTTAAACATTTTATCTTTATAAAATCATTAAAATTCCGCATCAGATTTCGACTACGAAACTGCGTATTATTTTACCAACAAATGAGAATAAATTGAAAGGGTGTGAAAATTATAAGTTGAAAAAATAATGACCTTACATCAAACCAAATGCTTGCCTAAAGTCTTCGATCACTTTTTTAGGCAAAATCTCGGCATAATACTTTAATGTAGTCTTCAAATCGCTATGACCAAGAGCTTTCATTACTGAAACGGCATTCACTTCATTATTGAATAGCCATGTAGCAAACGTTTTCCTACCAATATGAGAAGTCAGTGACATTTTTATGTCGCAAATTGCTGCTACTTCCTTAAGGTATTTATTGTATTTCTGATTACTAATAACAGGAAGTTTGTACTCATACTTTTCAAGGATCGTTATCGCCTCTGGCAATAAAGGAATTACACTATATGTGCTTGATTTTTGACGCTGTTGTTGAATGAAAGGACCAAACTGCGATATCTTCACATGAGATTCGCTTTGAAATGCTTTGAGATCGCAATAGGAAAGCCCTGTTCTGCATTGGAAGTAAAACATGTCTCTTACTCGTTCGTGCCTTTGATCATCAAATTCTGCCTTTTTAAGACGCTCCATATCTTGATCGTCCACAAAGTCAATAGGCTTTACTTCATTCCTTATCTTTCCCATAAAGCTCTTAAGCGGATTAGTCTCAATATAATCTCGCTTAAAGCCAAACTCCAAGGCCGCTTGAGTTTGCTTAACAATACGCACAGCTTGATTGTGTCCTAGCTCTTGATCTGTTTTCAGGTATTTTAAAAAATCATCTCCAAAACTCTTCGAAAGATCTTCCGCAAGCAAGTTTTTATTATTAATCTTCTCCAGATAATTCTTTAGGTGCCTAAGAGCATTTCTCAAACTTCTAATCGTATTATTCGCATACCCTAGATCCTCCCGGTCTTGAACAAATTCCTCTACGATTTCAATCAATTTATAATGAATCTTTCTCTCTCCTTTATATACCTTAAGGACAATCTTAGAAGTTACAACCTTGTCCAAATCCTCCAGTGTTCTGTATATGCTTTTAATCTTGGTATATGTTTCTAAAAGTATGGTATTGCCTAATTCTGAATATTTCCCCGGACTTGTGATTCTTCCATAGCCTTTGCTGCTCCATTCATCTGGAGATACTCGCACATTTGTAGAAATCATGCTGATTTGTCCTTTGTAATTAACTTTGCAATAAATTGGAGCTCTTCCATCCGCTCCTATGCGGTCTTTTCTTAACCACATGTTGATATTAAATTTCATGTCTGTTATTTTTTGGTTACTTCTAGGTGGGAATATATATGAGTATGTAACCTTTTTTTAGAGCATAAAAAAAAGGGTTAACCTTAAAGATTACCCTTTGATTACCCTTATTCAAGTCGTTTCGGCTTATTTAACTTGTTGAATTTCAAGCTTTTGTAGTCCCGGAAGGAGTCGAACTAAAGCTTCTTTAACCTACTCATTTTCAGCGAATTCCAACTTCTCAAGTTGGTATGGCAAACAATCTGGTTATCATTTTTTACAAAAAAATAATTACCATCGCTGTGCTGTTAATTGTTTACCTATGAGCTTTCCCGCAGCTTGAGAACTCAGTATAGTTATTAAGTTATCAATCTGTTTATCCTTTTTATTTATTTGAGTTTCATACTTATTGACTATTGAGTCAATATATTTTTGAATCTCTGGAGAAAATCTCTTTTCTTTTGCTGGCTCTTCTTCAACTTTTGTTGAATCATCAACTCCTCTATACATCTCTCCAGCTCCAAGAATTAGCCAATCTGAATTAATATCTGGAATATTTTTCAATATTTT
This sequence comes from Aureibacter tunicatorum, assembly GCF_036492635.1. GTDB lineage: Bacteria > Bacteroidota > Bacteroidia > Cytophagales > Cyclobacteriaceae > Aureibacter > Aureibacter tunicatorum. The sequence continues at coordinate 2,276,650 of NZ_AP025305.1, read as the reverse complement.
ATTAATTACTTCAAAAGTAGGCTTTGTTTTTTTCTCCCCTAAGATATTATGGATAGTCTGAATAGAAACTCCTACCTTTCTAGCAAACTCACTCCGATTATATCTAAGCTCTTGGAGTAAAAACTCTAGTCTTTCATTGATAGAATCTGTCATATTTTAACCATTATATATATTATCTAATCTATTTTACTATTTTATGGAATTTTTTATTGTATTTATTAGAATTTAGAATCTAATTTGTAATACATAATAACACAAGATGATATATTTTAATACAATGTAACACAATTTACTATAATTTTAAAATTATATACTCGAAAACAATCACATATGTTCCATGGATAAAAAGAGTTTTTCAAAAAATTACGACAAAAGCGATGAAATTTACACAAGGTATAAGCTTTTACCCTATTCAATTAAAGGAAATATTATAAAGTCTATCACAGAGAAGTTCGCTTATCATAAAAATAGTTTTTGGAATAGGTTAAAAAAAGAAAAGCTAAGTATCGAAGAAATTAATTTTATTAATCAAAAAATCAAAGAACTCACTTCAACATAAAAAACTTGGAGTATTTAATGGTCATCAAATTCTTAGAAATATATCAAGAATTAATTACCAAAATCTAACATCTCCCCCATTTGGGTAAAACAGGCTGTGAAGTTGGTGCGGTTCGAATCCGCATAGGGGAACTAAGAAGAATCAAAAGACGATTCCAACTTAAAAAACTCATCAAACATAATGGTTTATATTATATTTAATTCAAGTCCAAAATGAAAATAGAATCCGAAGCAACAACACGATACATCGAGGAAGTCAATAGACAACTCAAATCAATCAAAGAAAAAGCCCAAAAGATAGAAGACGAAAGAGTGAAAAGCATTGTGGAAACATCTATCGAAAAAGCTGAGAAATTCATCGCTACGCCTAGCGAGTGGGAGTTCAAAAAAGCAGCCATCGAGATAGAATTGCAAAACGCTAAAAACTATCTCGCATAAAGAAACCCTGAATACTCTTTGACTCAAAAAGTCACAAACCAAACAGTCCTGACTCGGAGCTTGGAGGGGATCATCTCCCCTCTCAGGATCAAAATTAAATAGGTTCAAAGTAGTACGTAATCTCGTAAGTCTTGAAAAGCGCAATCAAGCCGAAATTATATGACATAACACGAAAAAATCAAAAAACCTACTTTTCGTGAACAGGTAAAGTACGTCCTTTTTGGTCGTTTTTCTTAGGGAATTTTTCTCTTATTCCCTTTCAGGAAAAAGCTTTTTCCAAAAGCTCTTTACCTTATGTTCTTCACCTCTTTACCTATTTCTTTACTATAATTCTTAGGATAAATTTTTGAAAAAATGTCTACTATTTCGCAAGAACGCATCAAGCAAGCTCGAAAATTGGCTGGCAACCGAAAAGACAAAGCCTCCAGTACTTATTCATGGTACATTTGGCAACAAAACAACCCAAAGTTTCTCAAGGGCTATTCCAAATGGAATAATTTACCCGAAAGAGCCGATAAAGACACGCTCCTGCAAGAGTGTATCGAAAGGCTTTACAATACTGGCTATTTCAATGAAAAACCGATCATTCGCAGCAATGGCAAGACGCAATTTCCGCTTGATTTCATCGAATTTTGCGAAAACAACAACGGTGAGGATGTGACGATCTGCGTGCTTTTTATCAGTCATTACGAGCTTGGAGATAAGTACATTGACAACAAAGTTTTGATCAACTTTCTCAATCGCTTCTATGAGCTTGTCGAAACTGGTGAAACGTCAAATCTAGTCAAGAAGTCTGCCAAGAGCAAAGAGAACATGATGTCGCTTAAAAGACATAGGTTTCGCACGCTCAATTCGCTCTATTCGTATTCAGAACAGCTTATCAACACCTATCACTTTCCAAAAGGCGTAGTGCAAGATTTCATTAGAAAGTATAGTGAAAAATATTTCAGCGAAGGCAATGAGTCAATGCAGACTGGCAAATTGAACGAGACAAAGGTTAAGGAAAACAACCAAAAAAGCAAGAAAACAAAGCCTGCGAAAAACACTCAAAAATCTGTCGTTGCTGATCCGAAAAACAAAGCGGTAAGCCTCAGAAGACAATTTCATAAAGACTACAATACAAACGAGAATCGATTGGCATTTATCGAGTATTTGAAAGCGGATGACAATATATTCAATGAATCGGTGCTAAGCCGTATTATCGGAGGAAAAACCAATAGTTCGGACGAATTCCAGTTTGCAACATTTCTAGTCGAGAAATACGGGACCAAAGAGCAAAAATCACTCATTAGATCATAATCCATAAAAAAAGCTCAAAAGGCTGCAACCCTTTGAGCTTTAAAGATTGATCTCCAACAGACCAGTTTATAATTCTTATTATTCCATGACAAAAGTACAAATAATTTCGCCTCTCTGCAAGGTTGGAGAGGTTGTATTATGCAAAGTTTTAAGCAAAAGTTGCAAAGGTAAAATTACCCGGATAAAATCTGATAAAGAGGTGTTTGTGAAGCTGGACAATATTTCGGGAGTAACCAAATTCAGATTAAAAGATATTTTGATTCTCAATTACAACTGATATGAACAACTGGATAGAAATCACTCATAAAACCGCTTCGACTAAAAATATCATTCAAGCCATTGACATTACTGGAGCTGGAAATTTTGAATGCGTATTAGGCAAGATCGTCAGGTCTAATACTGGAGAAATTCACATAATGAATATCAACACACATGTTATGCATAAGAATATGTCTCATTATCGAGAAATACCAGCAAATGAAATGTTAGCGATAACCAACCAAGGGATCCCCTCTTTGATCCATCATAAAGGACACTTTCAATGCAAAATACTTGAAAAAGGCTCTTATCAACCTCGATGGATGCCTAATTCGGATTTGAGATTTCAACCTAAAATATTGAACTGATGAACCGCAATCAAGAAAAACACTTCGAAGCCTGGGCAAACGCTTTCTACGGATTGAAGCCTCGAAAAAAAAACTTTATTGAACGGCTATTCGGCATATTCACCATCAACAGTAAAAAGAATGAGACTCACAAAGAAAGAAAAAGCAAATTATTATAGTATGGTTAAAAAAGGTGTATTCAAATTTATAGAGACTGATTTAGAAATCCTTAGAGTTTGTAAAATTGCCATTTCAACACCTTCTCAAATTAAAAAATCAAGTATAACTCAACATACTTATAATCAATGTAAAGAGGTCTATGCGAAACTAGAAAAAGATTATGTAGAAGAGCTTGAGGGTAATGTTTCCGATTTAAGATCATTTATAAATTCAATTGAATATGAACTTTATTAAGAAACATTACCTATTGATCATCATCGGACTGGTGATGATCAACAATATCGAGCATCTTGCTTATGTGCATCATGACATCAGCCGCAAGCTCTTTGGGATCGAAGGCAGCATGATTCACTCGGTTATCGTGGTGGTCATCATCGAGCTTGCGATCATGGCCTTTGTAGCCAATGGCAAGAAGTGGTTCGCCTTGCTGTTCACAGTACTGCTTTTTGTACTGTCCATGCTTTACTATGATGTGCGAACTTTCATGATTCTGGGCAACTGGGAGCAATTAACGGCAAGCGTGGTGTATTCGACACTTTTTACAGTATCGATCTACATGTTTTCGGAAATGTACGCCTCAAAAATCGAAACGTCACGAAACGTTTCTGAAACGTTTCGTGACGGCTTGGAGCAAGATATAAGGGATTTGCAGGCAAAACTGGAAGAAACAGAAGCCGAAAAGCAAGAAAAAGACGAGGAAATGGACGAGCAGCAGAAACGTTTCGCAGATACGCTTTCTGAACTTGAAATAGTCCGGCAAGGAATAGAAGCGCAGTACAATAAGGAAAAAGAAGAAGCCGACAAATGGAGAGAAGCAACAACTTGCGGTGAATGTGGGGAAAGGTTCAAGAGTCCTTTTGCTAAAAATGCTCACAAATGCAAAGATGCAAAGCTACAAGATCATATACCGCAAGGACAATAAAGTGCATTCCACGATGGTAACTGCCAAAACGCCTCATGAAGCCACATACACTTTCTATACAAGCCTTCGATACAGAGGGCTTATATTCCTGTTCAACTCCGAATTTCACAAGGACATTGACAAAAGAGTCAAGCAGTATGTAGAAAGGAATCTCAACGTGCAACTAGAGCTCAACCTAGACCCTAGCCTCAAAATCGAAAACCAAACAATATGACATATCACATCCCAAAGCGATCTTTCAGGATCGATTATCTCAAACCAAGAATACAAGAATCGATTGCCAACAACTCGATTCCCGATCTCATCGACGAGGTGTCAACCATGTTCGCATGCTCGCAACGAACAGTCTACAACGACATCCAAATGATAAGGCAATGTTAATCGCATTTTTGATCACCACATTAATTATCATCGTCTGCTTGATGGTGATCGGGATCGTTTGGGTGTACAGAATCTACCAATCTTATAAAAGCAGCCAGTTGCAAGTATTTGAAATCCTTTATTACTCCAGACATGAATAATCAAACCTTCGATAGCTTATTTTATGCCTTTGTCATCCTATTCGCTCTTTATCTGATTTATAGATTTCTCGATAATATTAGAAAGAAGTATTTCAGCTCTTTCCTTGACAAAAAACGAATCAAAAAGCCCCATTAACATAAAAAATGAGCCGTTTCAGAAACGTTTCGAAACGGTTATTCCACTCTTTAAATCTCAAATAAATAATAAAAAATGAAGCACCTTAAAACAACCGTACAAGAAGTCATTGACGGAAAAATGAAATCGCCACTACCAGTTGAAGTCATTCCTAATCAGATGGGCATCAATCTATGCGCAGTAGATAGCATCGAATGGATTAAGCAAGATGACGAACAGCTAGTAAGCCTCACAATCAATTTCATACCCGACAACGAAGAAGAATAACAACCCTTAAATCTCAAATCAAAATGAAAATCAAAACACAAAAAGGACGCTCTAAAGAGCTCATAAAGTTAAGAGATAAAGCTCTTGTAAAACGTTTCGTGCATCTTACAGAAGTAAAGCGCAAAAGAGTTGATGATACTCTTAAAATACTCTCTGAAAAAGAGTTTTATCTCTCAGAAAAAACAATCCTAAACATCATACGAAAAGAGTTTAGAGTCAAAAAATATTGCGGACTAGAGAAAAGACAAACATATGGAAATATCATAAAGTAATATTTACATCTAATCTCTAAAAATTAGAGATTAGATGTAAATAAAATCTAGTCTAAAATTCTATTTTGTAACTCTAGACCAATAGGTTCATTAATAGAGACTAAATACATTACAATTACTTTATAATTATTATACAGTTCTTTATCTTTTTTAATAACGTCCCTATATTCCTCCCATAGATAACTTGCTGTTCGAGCAAAACTTTCATTATATTCAAACTGTCTATGTACTTTACCATCTGGAGCTGGAATACTTAGAATTTGAGTGTACCACTTAACAAAACAATATAATACAGTAAGCCCCTCTTTTAAAAGGACTCCTCCTGATTTTTTTCTAAGTAATAAAATTAACATTCTGACCCGATCATAATTATGTACATTATTGAAAAACCACTTAATGATATTTTTTGAAGACAATTTCAAAAGATCCTTATGATCATCATCCCAAATATCAATCTGATCATAAGAAACCCCATATAAGGATTGCTCAATATCTCTATTATTCCAAGTTTTTACTCCTTTACTTTTCCAATTTTCTGATTGTGAACAAAACAAAATCATTTGTTCCCATTCTTCATGAAATTTGATTTTATTTTTTTCTTCATTAAAATCATTTAAAAAGTAATTTTCTAAAAAAAAATGACTTTGCTTTGGGCATAAATACCCATAACTTAAGATTGGCTTCCAGTACCTGCTAGGGTTATCTTCTTTTTTTAATCTTAAAATATGTCTACTAATACGTTTAAGTACCCAACTAGAAAACTCATTAGGATATTCACTATTCACTTCAGAATACGAGATAATATCTTCATTTTCATTAATTATTTGTCCAACTAATTGATCCCATAATAAGAGAAGGTATTTATATTCGGAAATATCTTTTACATCTGAAAACTCTGGAGTTGGCGAAAACACATTTTGTAATAATTGAGTATCAAAACCTCTTTTTTCTCTATATTTCCTTGCTTCATAATTTTTTCTGGAGGCACTATTTGTTGAGGATTTTTTATCTAACAAATTTATAATTACTTTTTCCGTTTTATCATTAATAAACTCTTTTAGTATTTTATCTCCATATAAAACTATCCAAGTTATATCTTTATCTCTATTAAAAATACGTTTTATTAATTTTTGATATTTTGTCTCCTCATATACTGAAGGTAATTTTTCATAATTATCTGTATTATTAAAATCATAAATACCAGAACTCCATTTAATTGCTAAATTTTGTAATTGTATAAAATCTTGTTGATTCCATCTTAATTCTTTAGCAATATTGCTAAAGAGTATTTTATTAGTTTTATTTGCTGACTTTAAAAAAAGTAACCCTAATGATCTTCTAATTTTTTTATTCTTCAAGTTTTTTGACCAAAGCTTAGGTAAAAACCTTGCTATAGAATCACTCCAAGCACTACTTAGCCCTACCTCATAATAATCATCTTGTCTATATGGTGCTTTGATTAATACTTTCTCTAAAAAATCAATTGTCCAATTTACGTGATTGTCATATTTATCGATCCATAAATTTTGATGTTCAAAAAGTAATTTTAAAACTTCAAATAAAGAACTAATTTCATTGGCAAATTTATGATACTTTTCAGGTGTAAGAGAAATTTTAGATTCCAAAAATACTTTTTCCCAAACTTCATTAAGTTCATCTTTTGAATATTTTCCACCTGTATTAATTTCTCTTAAATATTCAATTGAATGCATCTCTATAATTGGCTTTTCACTTTCTATTCTTAATGGAGTCAACTTCTCATTAAGCTTTTTAGGTTCATTATATTCAAAAATTGTTTCACCATTATTTTCTAAAACTTCGTAATTTTCTAAATCGAACTGTGCTATAAAATTCATTTTCAATAAATCTGTCCCATCTTTTTCTTCATCTTTATACAATTCCTTATTCCATAATTCAATTATTTTTTTATAAAAATTATTTGATTGATAGGTTTGTTTAAATAATTGATGACCTGTAAAGTAAATAGGTATTCTCCTACATTCTAGATTATTCCACTCTCTGATTTCATTCATTATATTTTCATCTAAATCAGTTAGCCCAAGCATCTGATGACCTTCAGTATTCATTAAGGAAGTTTCCCATCTATACAAATCAAAAATAGATAAGACTGGCTGTAGTATCCCTAGAAATAATGATGAATGATATTTACCGATGAAACATAATAAGCCTATAAAGCAAACACTATTAGCATTTTTTAAAATCTGCTTAATAAAAGGCTCAATATTTTCACCTTTGTCAATACTGTTAATTAAAAATTTTTCCAACGCCATTAAAGCAGATGAAATTGCATGTGGTGCTCCTCCTGCTGCTCGATACCAAAAATAAATACGATAATCACCAATAAATGATAATTTCCTTTCTTCAAACTCCATCTTTAATGTAGGAACTTGGCGTTTATTAAATTCCTCAACTTTAGCCCACTGTGAAGTAGCGAAATTGACCAGACTTATTATAGTATCTATTCCTATATTTGAATTCACATTCAAGAAATCTAAAAAAGGACCTCTACCATAATAAGGGGGATGCCAATCATGAGGTTCATTAATATCATATTTGTAATGAAAATCATAATTAAATGAAATTGCACATGGAGGATCTATTAGCAAGGCTAATATAATCTCTTTTGCTTTATCTGGATATAGAGAAATTAAACCATATGAAAATTCAGTAGATAAAAACACTTCTGAAAAAGTTTCATCTACCATTTCATAAGGGCCATCTTCCCATTGTATTGGCTTTCTTATTTCAACTTTTTCAAGAATTCTCTCATGTCTAGAAAAATCAGATTTAAGTAATTTTCTTTCTTGGTTTTGAAATTTTTTACGTTTACACAGCTTTAGGCAAATATCAATATTCTCTTTAGGCATATCATAAACTCCTAAAAGCATAGATTTATAAACTTTTTCATCTATATCATCTTTTATCCATCCATTATTAAGTTTCATGTTGAAAACCCATTCGGTATTTTTAAAAACGCAAAAAGCAATTTCTTCTCGTAAATGAAAATCTTCAGGTGTATTTAATAACCATACTTTTCCTAATTCAGCAACTTTATCACCTAATAAAGGAATAAAAGAATCAATATATTTTCTTAAAAATTCCACAACAGGAAACCAATATGAATAATTTGGGATTCTATGATATATTGATGCTTCAGATTTAGTAATTCCACCCATTTCTTCAGCCAATTTTAAAATTTGGGGATTTGGCTTTGTAGCCTTCAATAAGAATCGATCTACAAAACGCTTTAATATTTGTCCTTCATTTTCAATAAAAAAAAAGTAGAGAAGCTCTAAAAAACGAAATGTTGAATTGGAGTAAATTATTGAATCTAATAATAAATCTTGGATAATTTTTTCATTTGGGATATTCTCATTTAAATCAGAAAAGGTTTCAATCCAACTATCAACACTTACTTCCTTTTCTAACAAATATACCCCATATAATCTAATTGACCTTCCCCATAATGGTGACAAAATATTTTTAGAAACTACATATTCTTTAAAAGTATCACTTTTATCCTTTATGAGTTTATATCTTGCCCAATCTGAGAATAAATCATGTTCAAAGGCCAACCTATCATTTACAACTCTTAAAAGTTTACTCTTTTTTAATGATGTTACTGGGGATAATTCCCAAATATTAAAATCTGATTGAGAGGTGCTAAAAGTCATCTTTTCAGCTTGATTCTCAGAAAGAAGCTGTAAAAAACGAGATCGTTGTTCTGCATTATCGTATTTAACATTTTCAACCTCTTCGTTCCAGATTAAATCAATAATATTAGACTCACCAAAGAAATCATTTATTTCTACATTAGTATCTTTAGATAGATTGAATGCTAATAAGTCTAAATATTTTAAGTTTTTTAATATATCATTTAGATGATTATGTTTAAATAGATTTGCTAAAGCTGGAAATTTTTGCTGAACAATGATTAATTTTTCATTTTCAATAGTTTGAAGATCAAACACTTTATGAGATAAGCATAAATTAATTCTATATAAACCTTTTATTATATCTTCATAATCATTCGATTGACACGAAAAAATCACTTTCCATGGAGTTTGATTTTGTTTAATATAGTTTAAAAAACTAAATAATAATTTTAAATGTTCCTCTTTACAAAACCTTTCTACTGAATCGATTATGATATACCCCTCTTGATCCTGACTTTGCTTAATGATTTCAACAAATGAATTAGATAAATCAAAGAAATCCTCTAGGTTATTACTATATATAATATCTGAATCTAACCAAATCGTTTTAATCTTATTAGATAAATCAAGCTCTTGAAAAAAGTGTTTAAGTAGAACTGATTTTCCATAACCTGATTTACCTAACAAAAAAACAAAACTACTTTCTCTAATCATCTGCTTAAAAGCAGATAATTCCTGTCCTCTTTCTAGTTTAACTTCCCCTCCTATTTTATCTTGTATACTATTACATTTTTGAGAAGTAATTGAGGCTATCTTTTTCCAATCCGCTTCATGCTGAGGTAGACCTTTGAGATTAAAAAGAAGTCGTATATCATCAACTAGAGTTTGATAATTAATAAACGATCCTTCATTTGCAGATAGTTCACTTCTTATTTCACATAATTTAATTTTTAACAAGTCTGCTTGACTATTATCAGCATTGGATAAACAATTTTTACAATTTTGTATCAATTTGGATTCATCCTTTGATGGAGCATTTTCAAAATCAAACTCTAATAAAATTACTCTACTCAAAAGTTTCCAGATATCTTTATCATCAATATTATGCTTTAACGCTAATTCAGAAGGACACTTAAACCCTTTTAATAGCTTAATTTGTCTTTTAGAAAAACTTCCTTTCTCACCTTGAGAAATATTAGATTCAAGAATTTCGTAAGTAGATGAACGAGCTGCTTTTAAAAGTCTATTTAGATCAGCAGATAGAACTGAACCTAACGGAGAATTTACAATACATAAATAATCATTCTGTTTATCAAAAACTGTTGATTCTTCATTTAAATATTGCTCCCATAAATCAGTTAACAATTCAGTATTTGGTCCATTTCCAGAAAATTGAACATTACTTTTTACAGTAATAGGAATATTAAAAGTATTTTCAGAACTGGTCTTCATCGTTAAAACCAAATCATCAAATAGCCAACCTTTAGATCTTGCTTGAAATGCTATTTCACAAACATTAGCAGAGATATTTGAAAATGGAAAATCCTGAGTTAAAAGAGTAATTGCAAACCATGAAAACACTTTATCTTCAAATAAAAAACCAGCTCCAGAACTTTGTTTTGCTGTTGTTATTTTTCTAGCCATATAATTCAACTTCCTATTCAAAAAAATAAATATCAATAATCATAATGCTCTTCAAACACCTTCACTTCCTTGGGAGACAGCCTAAATTTATGGACGATCCCTATTCGCTTTAGATAATTAGCTAAAGTTTGAGGGTGTATGTCATATTTTAAAGCAAGTTCTTTCCGAGTGATAAAAGTCATATGAAATAATCATTTGATCCATCTACAATATAATACATACTATGTTTTTTATCGTAATTTTTCAAAATTAAACTTAAAATTGAAAAATCATATAAGAACACGAGTAATCACATCGTAACACTTGCGACTTTCATATTCTTGCATCATCATTTTAACGCAAGGCAAGAATCATGAAATTACATCTTATGAAAAAACTCTTCCTGTTGATTGGAGCCTTCGGGCTTCTGTCGATGACCTCGAAGGGCATTGATCTCAATGAAACCAAGGAAAAAATGGTCGTATCGATCAGTTCCATTGGCATTCCCATAGTATCTGGAGGGCATGTGAATATCCCCGTAAAAATCAGATTTGATAATAACGGTGCGTCTCAACTAAAGCTTGACAGCATCTTTGCAACGATCCATTCGATTGACTCGACCGGAGCGAAAGTCAAGATCGCAAGCACAGCCCCTCAACCAGAGCTCCAGATCTTAGCCCCCAACCAAACAAGCTATAAGGAACTTATCTTTAGCTTTCCGGTACTGTCAAATATTTCGAATCTCAGCCAGTTGCTCAAAACCAAACAGCTTTTGATTACCGCTGTACCCAAGATTAACGGATTCGACACGCCCCCCATAGAGGAGATTCACCCGGTCAACCTTGGCAACATTCTCAACTTAGTTGGACTCGTGAATGCAGGCCAAGGCTAAACGGCAAATCAAGTCCGGAGGTGAATACAATCACCTCATTGACTCAACCAAGCTGCAAAAGGCATCGATCATTCTTGAAAGAAATGGAGATGTTTATAAAACGCTCGATTACATTGAAAACATCGCAAGAAAAGAGCGTGAATCGCTCATCTTATTGTCGGCAAGGCTCAAAGGCCGCAATGTAAAAGAGACTTGCAGAAATATCTGGAACTTTGTTTACCACCACATTCAATACAAGCCTGACAATCCACTCAGAGAACAATTGCACTCTCCCCAAAGGATCTGGGACAAGCGAGTGGAAGGCGTGGACTGCGACGATTACACCATTTTCATTAGCTGCCTGCTGATGAATCTAGGCATCAAGCACTCCTACCGAATGACCAAATACAACGGTAAACCGAATTTCCAGCATGTGTACCCCATAGCTCACTCAAAGGACGGAAAGGAATATTACACGATGGATTGCGTAGTCGAGGAGTTTGACTACGAAGCACCGCAAAGTGAAGATTATGACAAAGATATTATGGAAATAGAATATTTATATGGACTTCCTATAAGCACTACTCCTTCTGACCAAAAAGACGACAGCATGATTCTTTCTGAGCTTGAGGAAGAAGCGCCTGAAAGCATTGCCTTTTTGGGCAGTATCGGAGGCGGCACCGATTGGGGCGAGGAATTCGGCTTGATTGACATCAGCACGCTTTCAGGATTGAATGGAACCTTTGAGCTTACGCCTTCTCAAGCTTACAATGGCTTTTGGAACGGCATCAAAGCGCACTTGATGAATACCGTTAAAAAACTTATCGCAGTACCTAAAGTGTTCGGTGAATTTGGCGGCTATATCCTTAAGGAAATAAACTACGTGCTTTCGGTTTGGAAAAACCCCAAAGAAAGAGAACGAGCAATTGAAACGCTTGCCGATCTTCCGCAAAGAACCGATTACTCGGAGCTTGAAGGACTTAACGGCTTGGGCGGTTGGCTAAAAAGGACTTTTAAGAAAATCAGCCGACCATTCAAGAAAGTTTGGAAAGGCGTGAAAAAGGCCGCTAAATCAGTCGGAAGAGGCATACGAAATGTCACCAAAAAAGTAGCCACAACGGCAAAAAGAGTCTGGAAGTCAGCCAAGGAAATAGGCGGCAAAGTATGGAATGGCGTAAAGAAAGTTGGCAATTTTGTTTGGAAAGGCATCAAAGAGGTGGGCAAGTTCTTGATGAAATTCAATCCGCTCACAGCTCTTGCCAGAAAAGGATTGCTGACCTATATCAGTTATAACAAAACAAAGCCTGTGCAGCTGGGAGTCGCAAGACTTTCGCCTGCTCAAGTTAAAGAGTTCGGCATTGATCCAAGCTATCATAGAAAGTGCGTGGAAGCTTACAAAAAGTCCTACAACCTTTTTGTGAACATCATGCAAGGCAAGCGCAAGAACTTCGACAATGCGATTTTGAAAGGCTGGCGCATGAAAGCCAAGAACGAGGATTTCTTTGTGAACAATCTCACTTATGATCCGATCAAAGGCGCTAGCTCAAAAAGCACGACAGCCGACCAGAAAGAGCTTAAAAGACTGCTTGAAAGTTCGATAAAAAGCAACAAGTCGCTGTCAAAATACCAAACCAAATCCAGAAGCAAGACCAAGACTTCCAAAAGTTCCAAAACAAGGTATTCAAGGTCTAGGCCAAGGTTTAGCTACAAGCCATCCAGACCTATGGCAAGACCTATCCGAGGCGGCATGAAAGACTTTAGGTTCAACAGAAACCTGAGAGGTTTGGAAGGCCTAGAAGACTTGGAGTATTTGGATGTGGAGCCGGAAGAAAACTTCAATATTACGCTGGCAGGGCTTGGAGAACCAGTTACCGCGGCAGCTTCCGGAGCAGCGGCAAGCGGATTCATCGCAAAGCTTGCGGCATTCTTCAAAGGCATAGGCGCAACGGTGGTCAAGCTGTTCAAAAAAGCGAAAACAGCTCTTAGCAAATCAAAAACGGCAAATGCGCTGACCAAAGGCGGTTCCGGTCCGGGCACAAGGCCGGGGCAACAAGGAATCGACTTGAGCAAAATAACGGACTTGCTGAACAAAGGCAAAAAGATCGTAGACACAGGCAAAAGCATCTACGACCAAGGCAAATCGATTGTGAATACAGTCGTGCCGCCAAGAAAGCCAAGCGTTATTTACAGCCCAACGAATCCGAGCTATCGTCCGGGTGGCGGCTTTAGACCTATTGCTCCTTACAAGCCATCGGTCAATCTAACGCCTCATATTCCTCAAAAGCCAGTGCCGACCAATTTGACTACCAAAGCGGAAGACAAGACGGCTGGAGGAATGAACATGCTCTTGATCGCAGGCCTTGCCGTTGCCGGAGCATTCGCTTTGAGCAATAGCAATGGATCAAATGAAACTGAAAAGAAAGCAGCTTAATCAAAATTGAAATAACCTTAAAATTATGGTAGATACCAAAAAAATAGTCCCTGCAATGACATCGATCGGGACGAATGTCGGAGGCGCAATGATCGGCTATGCGGCAATCAAATCCGCTCCGGACAAATTCGGAAAGTTCACAGGCTTGGCGCTGTTCGCTGTCGGCATCATGGCGCATATGAGCAAGAACAAAACCGTTAAAGAACTTGGCCAAGGCGTGGCTGTCATGGGCGCTATTGACGCTATCGATCAATGGATGCCGCAATCGCTGAAAGACAAAGCGCCAAACTTCATCCCTGCCCTTGGAAACGTGGACTACGGCTATTCGAGTTACGAAATGCTTCCGCAAACCAATGATGTCATCCAAAGCGAGGAAGACGCAGTGAGCTTCGAAAACGGACTTAATCTAGCTCGTCAAAACGAAGGCATAAACGGAGTAGGATATGTCGCAGATGAGCAAGAAAATACTCAAATAAATATCGCTGTTTAAACGGTGTTTTCTTAAAAATAAATATCAATATAAAAAATCATAAAATCGTGAGAGACGAAATAACAATAAACTTTTTAGGCCTTGTAGCTGACAAGCTTAACCCTTCTACCCTAAAAGAGCTAAGAGAAGGCACTTTGAGAATTGATGATGGAGAAATCTACATCAAAGCAGATGTCACAGGCTTTGGAGGTACTGTGGCCATCTTGGATAGTGATACTGTCAAGCAATCAGGGATCACTAATGTCGACAAAGGAAGCCTTGAGTCATTGGTGAATTTGGTTGTGAAATCATTGTCTTTTGGTCATGCTAAAGGCAGTAATCTATCAGCGAAAGAAGCTGTTACAAAGCCTTATATGACTGATGATATTCCAAGCGCTATTGTCAATGCGGAATTGGTTCTTAAGATAGAGGACAAGCCTGTATTTCGCCAGAGAGTAAAATCGATTATGCCTGTGAGTGCTGATTCATTTACTAATGAGCGTGATTGTTTTGATCTGGAAAACTTCAAGCTTATCGCTGGGGACACTCCTTTTTCTATCGAATTGGATTTCAATGGTCAGAATGTCCCTACTGTGAGTGATGAAAAACACATTGTGGAAGTTTCTCTTTACGGTGGAATTACTAAAAAGAACTAATACTAGCCGTTCCACAAAATGATAAAATGGCTCTTAAAATACTTAGAGCCGTTTTCTCTCATCTCTTAGCGGTTATGAAGCGACTCTAAACGTTTCTAAGCCGTTTCAAAACGTTTCAAGAGCCGTTCACCAAACGCTTTGAGCCGTTTCGCAAAACTCTAAAACCGTTCTACAATGAGCAGCAGAAGAAAAATAAAGAATAAAACAATCACAGTCACTTTGCAAAGTGGGTTTTCGGGAACTGTCGCAGAAAACCTCAAGTTCGACAGCGGCTATGAAGAAGTTGACGGCATGGTTGCCTTTGCCACGGCTTCTGCCAATGGCATAATGGTGCAAGTCGAAGATGATCAAAGCGGTGTGCTGGAAGACAAAGCGCCAGTCGCTTTTTGGGAAAGAAACCTCATGGCTCAAACTTATCATGATGTGGATTTCAAGAATAATCGTCAAGAGTTCACATTGAATTTCAGCAGCAAAAAGCCTTTGACGCAAGATGTGGAAATCAGCTTTGTGTTTCGCCAAGTCGATGCCGACGAATGCGAAAGAAGGCGCAATAATAAAGGGTGTGGCTGCAAATAATCTAAAGTACAACTACACGATTCTGACCAAGTCAAATCAATTTGAATTAAACTGCTTTGGCTTCACGATAGAAAACATTGGCGATTCCTCTGTCAAGTTCGGCAATCCTGAAAACGAGATTATCGAGCTACATCCGGGGGATCAACGATCATACGGATTCATCCCAGACTGCAAATTGGTGGATGAAAAATCCGTCATCATAGAAAACTCAAAAGTGCTGATCACCAGAGCACACATTAAATCAAATTGTAAATAGGCATTATAATCATGACAGGAGAAGTCAGCAATAGCAATAAAATTGGAGGACACTTGATGAACCTTTTGACGGTGCATGAAGATCAAAGCGGCAAGTACGCTATTGTGATGAATGCGGAAGGCAAAACGGAAAAGTTGTATTTCAATCAGCTCGATACCTCTCAAATCGCTCTTATTGTGGATCAAAAGATCAACAATATTCCGTTGCCGGATAATTCGCCTCAGGATTATGTGAAAACGATTGAGAATGTGAGCGCTGCCGAGATTCAAAGCATCATTAGCAAAGAGAATTTTATTCCCTCAGACTATCAAATCATTGACTTTGCTTATGACAAAGGTGTTCCAACATATGCATTCACTGACTTTTACTATCGAGAATCATCCATTTGGCTTATGTACAAAAAGTCGAATGCCTGGGGATTGTTGAGGATCGCCAAGAAAACGACTACTGACAAGTGGGAAATTGTCCTTGATCTTGACTCAAATGTTCATTTTGATGATGTTCCAGTCAAAGGCTTTGGGGGATCTGATGGGCCTCCTCCTCCGGCAGGCAGTTATAGTTTTGTCATAAGGACAGAAAACGGCCTTTATGATTTAAGCTCGATTGGAAGTGTTGACCAAAAAACGGCAACTTACAGTTTAAATGAATTCACCTTTTCCAATATCGACAATACAACGGTAAAAGATTACGAGTACGCATTTTTAAATGATCGATCAAGAAAGTGGTTTTTGGTTAGAAAAGACGGACAAGGCAATTATTTGTACAATGTCGCTGACAACTCTTCAAACAAGACTTATACATACTCAAATGAAACGACAATAAGAGAAAGTGAAGACTTGAAAATATGGGCGCATGGCACAATCAATCAAGTATCCTTTGACAATAAAAACGGCTTTTTCGCTATCTACACCGACCTTGCCGTTTATTGCTATGCCAATGATGGTAATGATCAAAAGTTCAAGCTCCATAAGATCAGCAAGTCGGTTTCAGTTTACATAGAGAATTTCACAACCGGATCACCTTACCCGGACATCAGTCAATTTGAACCCGATGAAGTGTTTGTCTCCGGAGACGCAACGCTTGCCATTACCAACAAAGGCAAGCTAATCGATGTGAACAAAGGCATTCTTTTGACTGGGTTGAACTTTACGTTTGATCACACGAAAGTCGCTCAGGTCATCGGCATGATTCAGAATATACACACCTATTACGCCATCATGCTCAATGATCAAACGGTGTACAAATTCGCATCCGGAGGCCCTGAATATGAAAAGCTGGAGGGCGAAGCGCTGATGCCTTTGCAATTCTACATAGACACAGCTTTTCCGGATCGGCAAGGCTTGCTCTTAACCGAGTCTGGGCAAATCATAGCCAACGAAAGCACAGCAACATATCACTCTGACAGTGCTGTGGTCGTCTCGTTCCCTGCCTCCTATTTGATCAATTGCACATTCATGTGGAAAATCGAATTAGAATGGGAAGACGGCACAAGCTCAAGTAAATATGACTTTGGCGGTCAATTTCTTCTGAATAGAACGACACCGCCATTTCCACCGAGAATTTATAACGGCAATGATGTGGAAATCACTTGGATGATTACGCAATCAGCCATTGCGGCCACGATCAAAAACAAGAAAGAATCACTATTGCAAAACGCTGAAATCACAGTCAAAAACAACTTTCAAATCCTATAATCTCATGCAACATTTAGCTGTCAAATTATTCCATAAAACTTACGAAATCATCGGCATGTCATCAATGGGCATTTCCGCTTTAAGCTATTTCAACCGCTTGACCGGATACGCTTATGAGTTCACGCACAGCAAAGGTTTTCTGGCTTACACCGCTTTGATGGCTTGCATTTACGGGACTTTGAAAGCATACGAAGCGATAGAAAGCAGATTCAACAAAGGAAATAAAGGAAAGGAAAAGGAATGAAAAAAATTTGTGAACATTGCGAGGATGAGTTCGAAGCAAGAAGAAAGGACGCCAAATATTGCTCCGCTACTTGCAAGAATGCGGCTCATCGACTTGCTAAAACTCAAACAAACTTGCTGCCTGCCGAAGCTCCGCAAAATGATGCGATAACGCAACCACAGCCAACTTTTCAAGCGGCAGCGCCCCAACCGACACAGCCAAGTCAAGCCCACTCATGGGAAAAATACGAAATCGACAAATTGACCAAAGCTCTTGACAAGGAAACCGTCAAAAGGGAAAAACTGGAGGACGAGTACAAAGAGCTCAAGAAAAAGCATGACGAGCTGCATATCGAGTTGCGGTCAAAAGACAGGGAATTTGAGCTGAAATCGCTTAAAAAAGATGCTCAAACTAAAAATACATTGGCAGGCGTCATTGATTCTGTGAGCAATAATGACATGCTTATGAGCACCCTTATGGGCGTGTTGAGTCACAAATTTGGCGGAGCTCCGCAAGCCGGACTTGCTGGGCTTCCTCAGCAAAGCACCGACAAGTTCAGCAATGCTTTCTTAGGCTGGTTCACTAAGCTGGACAACAAGACCAAGCAGGCGGTTTGGGAGTTGATCCAAACGCTTTCAGCCATTCCAAACTTGATGGAATTCGCCAATGAACTAAATCAAAACATTAAATCTCAACTCAATGAATCTACTACCCAAAATTGATTTTCTGCAAGAGAAAGAAACGCTGTCCAATGAAGAATGCATGAAGCTTATCAATAAGCATCTAAGTAATGAAGCGCTCAACGTTTTGGCTGATAAATGCCAAATCCCCGGCATAGAAAAGAAATTATTACCACTAGCAAAACTATTATAATATGGCTGCATCATTGGCAATAGGAACAGCGCTATCAAGCGCAAGCGGAGCTTTGAAAAGCATCCCTAAAGAAGTGTATATCATTGGAGGAGGCATAATAGCAACGATATTGATTGCCAAGACAGTGCGAAGCGCGGTTGATAAAGCAAAATACAACTCAGCTATCAAAGCCATTAATACGCAAAGCAAAACAGGCATTGCCACAATGCTTGCCACCAATCTTTCCTCCGCATTTTACCAAGCTGGGATTAGGAACAATTGGATTCCTGACGGCACCAATGACGTGCTGGTGTTTCAAGTCGCTAAAACGATGTTCAATAAGCAAATATCCTTTATACAGGTATCGGATCAGTACAAAGGTTTGTACCAAAGAAATTTGCTGGAGGACTTGCAAAGCGAACTGGATTCAAACGAATTAAGGACTTTTTGGGAACTGGTAAAAACTGGAGCTCCACCCAAGCCATTAGTCAACCACAGAGTAAGTTTAAACGGACATGAAATCAATATAAAGCTGGCATAATGGAGCAAAAAAACACGAAAGCAAACGACAATAATATTCTGCTGGTTGGCGGCTCGATCATCGGAATAGGCATACTCTACATGATGCTCAGGCCTAAAGAAGCAACGGCGGCGATTCAAGCGGAACATGTGCCGCCTTTGCAGCCTCAACCTTCAACACCAAAGCTTGCAAACGGATCGCCATTTCCTATAATACTTGGAACAAGAGGATCGCATGTGAAAGATTTGCAAATAGCTATCGCTAAAATGAACGGTCTTGCTAAAAACCAAATCATGAACGGTGGCGGCTATGATGGCGTCATGGGCAGAATGACTGAAAAAGCCCTCAAAACGGTGGGTTATACCCTGCCGATCAGCCAAACCACTTATAATCAAATTGTCCGATGAAAAGCTATCTAAACCGCTCAAATATTCGCTCGCTGGGCATCAGGAACAATAACCCGATGAACCTTAGAAAGACTTATATCAACTGGAAAGGCGAAGTCGTGAGCAATAATGCATTTGAGCAATTTAGTAGTTTGGCATATGGCATTCGAGCCGGAGCTTTGAATGTGCTCAATAAGCTTAAAAAAGGACGCACATTAACATCGTTGATCAATGAATATGCGCCACCTCATGAGAATAAGACTCAAGCTTATATAAACTACATAGCAAAGCTTACAGGGCTTCCCAAGCACTCCAGATTATCCGCAGACAGAAATACATTATTCAAACTGACAAGAGCCATATGCAATATGGAAAACTACCCGGAAGACAGGCATCTTGTCAGCAATCAAGACATTAACGCAGGTTTGAATCTGCTAAACAATCATTTCCATCCTTCCGAAAAAGCTCGCGACGGACTGCTCTTTACGGTGGCTGTTGCGGGCCTTTTAACTTATTCTTTCATCAAATACTCTAGCCATGTTTCAAACAATCCTAAGTAAAACTTTAGCCCATGAAGGCGGCTACGCCAATGTGAAAGGAGATCGAGGCGGCGAGACTTACAAAGGCATCGCAAGAAAATTTCATCCCAATTGGATAGGATGGGAAATTGTGGATCAAAACAAACCGCTCAATTGGAATGAGTTCATCGATTGCGATATGCTCGAAAAGCACATTGAAGACCTTTACTTCGAGAAGTTTTGGAAACGCATTCAGCTTGACAAGGTGGAAGACCCCCAGCTGGCGGCTATGATCTTCGACATTTACATGAACTCCGGATCAAGCGGAGCTAAGCTTGTGCAAAGAGCCTGCAATCTATTTGGTCAAAATCTAGCGGTGGACGGAGCTATCGGAAGCAAAACGATAAGCGCTATAAACGCCATCGATGGATGCGATCTTTTTGAGGATTTGAAAGAACTGAGAATAAATTATTACTACCGCATCGCTGAGAAAGGCGAGAATAAAAAGTTTCTGAATGGCTGGCTCAAGCGTGCCAAGTCATTCAATTACGAATACAAGCTATAACTATGAAAAACAAAGAAGTCGTAGCAAGCGGCATTTCAGTCGCAGGGAGCTTGGCAGGCTATTACATGGCTCCCGACCCGAAAGAAAAGATACCCTATATGTTGATCGGTGGATTTTTGGGCACTGTGCTCGCCGCCGCTCTCATCAAATAACCTATACAATCAATAAATTATGTGGCAATATTTAGCGCTGGGTGGGCTGGCTTTGGCTGGCCTTTTTTCGAATAATGATGATGATAATGAAGGCTTGGGGAAATTACCTGAAGCAGATGAGAAAGAATATAATGCTTTCATTCAAAAGTACGGTAAATCAAAGTCTTACTTAAATAAAGAAACAGGCAAGAAAATACGTGTTTATAAGTCTGCGATAGAAAGGACAATTAATCAACGTCAGTACGAAAGCTACAATAGTGAGCTAAACGATTCTTGGGTAGAAAAATTCAAAGATTTAGAAAATGAATTATTAAAAGCTACTTATACGCATAGTTGGGTAAATAAAGCGTATTCTAAAAATACTTGGTTTCATTTGTTTGGCAGAAGTATTCTTATCAAAGAAACAAGAGGTAATTTCTATTTAGAAATGTTTGCTTATGGGAGAACTACGACCTTAGCAAAAGGGAGTCAAGTAATTGACTTGAAGAACATTAGCCAAGAGAAAAGGAGTAAGTTAAAGTTTAAGTCAAGTCTTTTCAATAAAAGAAAAGCGAAAATCAAGGAAGAAAAAACAAATACAGCTCCCACTCTTCAAAAGGAAGAGACAAAGCCAGCGCAAGAGTCAGCAGCTAAATCAAATCCTCAACTGGAAATCATTGATTATACCCAAAAAGTCTTGGCGCTGAAAGGCACTACCAAGGAAATGGCTCAAAGCATCAAAAACCTTGGCATTTGGGCAAAGTTCAACAACCGTTTGAAAGATGAAAACGGCAATCCATTCGCAGGCTGGGTATTCTCCAAAAAGGATCGTGAGATACTGGAGAAATTCGTCCAAGAAATCAACAATGGCGAAGCTGTGACCATTACCAAAAAAGTAAGCTCCAGCTCTTCAAATACGCAAAGCCATAGAGGATCATTGCCATTGCGTCAGCATCTGGTTGCCTACTTGTTGCTTAAGGAGTACAAAAAGGATTTTGTCAACAATACTTTATTTCAAGACACTGCCAAAGGCATTCCCGATTTGAGCGAGCATGAGCTTAGCGAGTCAGATATCAAAAGATATAGGTATTTGGATTGGTACGAAGGCTTGCAGGAAGAAAGCAATGGCAAGTGGATGTACAAGCCGCATTTAGCAAGTTATATGGATGATGAAGGCAATATTCATATTGTCATGCACTATTTGAACCGAAGCTTTGAAAGCGCTCGCAGTGAGTGGGAAATCATCTCCAAAGCCGGAGCAAGAAAAACCTATTACAAAGAGAAAAGGAAAGGCGATAAAGATTACTATAAATTCAATAAAGGCATTCAAGCGGTTCTCAAAGATGGATGGTTTTACCCATCAAATAAAGATTTGAAAAAGTACATTGTCAACGGCAAGCAAGTGGACGCTAATGTCAGAAAGCTAAAAGAGGCCGGATACAACAATATTGAATCAGACAATAAATACCGATTCTTTGTGCGATTCAAAGACAATGAGCCTGCAACGGCTAAAAAGGTCAGCAATGGGCACTCTATCGAAGATTTGAAGCCTTTTGAAATCCCTGCCAAAGTATTTGTGCCTAAAGCAAAACGAGCTCCGCATTATAAACTCCCGGACGACAGAAAGAAACTCAAAAAGGATGTGCTTTTGCAAGAGGTTTTGCTTGGTAAAATGGAATGGGCTGTTTCTAGTTATTGGAACTCTTATGAGGAATTGACCGAACACGTAAAAGACTACAAATGGGAAATTCCATCGATTGACAAGGCGCTGAGAGTATTTAGCGAAAGGTATAACACCGTCGGGCTTGAGTCCGATAAAGTTATAAATATAGGTTCATCCGTAAGCTCGTATGCGCTTCGCTATCATGGCAAAGACGCAAAGGCATATATCAATCTTGAGTCTGGCATAAGTCCGGAGGAGCAGGCCAAATTTGAAAAGAAAGAGAATAAAAGCAAAGCGCTGAATGCCGACCACAACAAAATGGCTGACAAATTCGAAACGTGGGCAGACAGGCTTCAGGATTATATCGATAAGGCTAAAGAAAGCTTAAAGAATTACAATACGAACACAAACAAAAGACTCGCTCAGTATTACTCCAAGCAATTTGATTACAATGATGCTTTAGAGCTTCATGCATTTGTCAATGCATTGGCGATTGCTTGGAGAAACAACACTATTCCGGAGAAATTAAAACTGATTAGTCCGGTGAAATCAAAAGATCATTTGAAATCTTTCTTATTATCTGGAGAGCAAGGAAATCAAGGGTATTCGTACTATCATACCAAGTCCGACACTCCAAATTTTGAGAAGTATTTCAAGTACTATAAAGAGAACTTAGAAGAGATCGAGGTTTACACGCTTGAAGAGGCTAAAGAGGTTTTTGAGCTTTTAAAAAGCTTAGTGGCTCATGATCCTGAGCGTGAAGCGGAAAAGGAAAAGCAAGAGATTGAAAAGCTGGTGAACAGTTGGAAAAAATCCAATGACAAAGGCTTTTTCCCAACGCCAGCGACTTTAGCCAAAAAGCTTGTGTATAAGGCTGACATCATCAAAGGCCATACGATTCTTGAGCCATCGGCTGGCCTTGGGCATATCGCTGACCAGATCAAAGCGATGCACCCGGACAATGACTTGGAAGTCATCGAGTGGTGGAATGACTTGAGAAATATTTTGAAGCTCAAAGGCCATAATGTGGTTGGCGAGGACTTTTTGAAGCATACCAAGAAATATGACCGCATCATTATGAACCCTCCTTTTGAGAAGCTTCAAGACATCGATCATGTGGGACATGCTTACAAATTATTGAAGCCTGGGGGAAGGCTTGTAGCGATCATGTCCGAAAGTCCATTTTTCAACAGTCAGAAGAAAGCCAAGGCTTTTCGTGAATGGCTGGATGAAATCGGGGGATATTCTGAACAGCTTCCAAAGGATTCATTCAAAGGCAAAGAGGCATTTCGACAAACTGGAGTGAGTAGTCGCATGGTGATAATTGATAAGGAAGAAGCTCCGAAAAAGGAAAAGAAAAAGACGAGTTTCAACCTTAGTAAAGTTGAAGAATATTGGACAAAGGATATTCATGCAGACCCTAAGCGTTTTCAAAATAGGGCTAATGAATTTTCATCGGAATCAAAGAATAGAATTGTCGAAGCTATTAAAAATAATACATTCAATTGGGCGGCTTTTGATCCTATCACCATATGGAAAGACCCAAATGCAGTAGATAAATATTATGTCTTATCAGGTCACAGTAGATTAGCCGCCTTTAAAGAAGTGATGTTTGAGTATGAAGAGTTTGAAAATATTCCTGCAAAATTATTTGAAGGCACAGAAGAGGAAGCAATACAATTTGCTTTAAACTCCAACACGCTAAGCACCAAAGAATCCGATCTTGAAAGAGCTACATATTACGCCAATCTGAGAAAGTCCGGGGAAAGCGTGAAAGATGTTGAAAAGCTTATCCGAAAGCAAGAAGGCAAGAATGCCGCTCAAATCATCAACTTGTCCTTTTTGAATCCAAAGGGAATATTATTCCAAAAGCTGGATGATTTTGGTCTGGGAAATATCGAGAGCCGAAACAACTTGCTTACAATAGCAAACTGGATCGGTGAAGCCAGACGCAAATATTCGCAACTGACCAATTCGCATGAAAACGAGCTTTCGACTTGGCTTATCGAAAAAGCGTATGGCAACAAAAAAGGCCAATTCTCAAATAAAAAAACGTTTCTCGAACGGCTTCATGTAGCGATTGACAAGCAAACGGAGTTTGGCAAGTTCAAAGCTGGAGAACCGCTCAACATGGAAAGAAACGTTTCAAAGTCTCTTGCCGAACAAGAATTCGACAAGCTTTTAAGCGATGCTCAGGAAGAAGTAAAAGAAGCTGAAAAGATCCTTAAGGAAAAAAGCACAAAATACTATGCGGCAGTAAAAGACGGAAGGATCAGCCAAGCCAAAGCTGATGAAATGCTTAAACCGCATACGACAAGCTTTGGTCTTGCCAAGTCAAAACTCAATGACATCGCCAGCAAGAAAACGAATATACTAAGCGAAGGCAAAAAGCAAATGGCCTTGTTCGGCACTAAAAAGTAATATCATGAATATCTCACTACTGCCCAAGCGACTGCAACAAGAGTACAGGAAGTTCAAGAAGTTGCCTAAGAAATACGAAACGGAGCTTGAAATATGCATAGCGGAAATCGAGGAAAAGCACCCCGAAGCGCTTAAAAGCGTTTCGAAAAACGTTTCCAAACCATCTCGAAACGTTTCAAAAACGGATAAAAGCGTTTCAAAACCGCTTCAAAGCGTAACAAAACAGGCTCAAAACGTAACTGAAACGGTTCACGAACCTATTAACACCTCTTCAAAATCGCTTTCAAGTGATTTGAAATGGCTTTTTTCTCCAATCAATAAACCACAAACCCAAAAAACCGGAAAACCAATCAAGTTAAAAGGACCGATTGCTAAATGGCTCGGAAAACCTGAATCATTTGAATTCATGCTACTTTTACGTGGAGAACCCGGAGCTGGAAAATCCAGATTCATTTTTCAGCTTATCAACTGTTTTATTGAAGCTAATTTAACTCTTGCATTTTTTTCCCTTGAAATGGATGTAGCCAGCTCTATTGTGCAAGATTATTCAGAGCTGTACATTAGTGAGGAATTTAAACCTCAAGTCATGAGTACTTCTATTTGTCCTGAAGGATTAACAACCATAGAAAAAGCCGCAAAAGAGTTTGATGTAATCGTCATTGACTCATGGCAAAAAATCGAAAATGTGAAGCAAACTGACTTTGACAAGCTTCGAAAAAACAATCAAAATACGATGTTTATTATTATCACACAATCCAACAGCAAGTCAGGAACAAGAGGCGGAAATATGGCTGACTTTGACGCCTCTTGTGTAGCTCATGTACATGACGACCACCATGTCTATTGGGAAAAAAACCGCTTTGCCGATGGCGATACAGATCATGTGTATAGTGTGTTTGAGTCTAAGGTTTTTAACAAAAATTAGAACTAATGATCAAGTTATTTATGACTTTACAAATAATCCTCCAAAGGAGGATAAAATGATTTTTTAATCATTCACTATTGCTAATTTTTTTTTACTAAAATTAATTTTATTCTTGTCTTCAAGAGAAGGATAAGTAGGTTTTTTATCATGCGTAAATTTTGATGGATGATAGTATTTACAATAATTATCATTCGTAATACACCCCTTCTGCTCTAGCTTATATTCAACAACATCTTGCAATGTAAATTTTTCATAGCCAAACTGTCGTCTAACTTCGAACAACACTTTATCAGATTTAGTATTTGTAAATTTTAAACCAAATTTTTGAATATATTCATCATCAAGATTTTGATATACATTTTTACAATTAGACAATTTATAAGATCCTTGAGTACAAAGGTTAAAAATCAACTTAGGAGAAACACTTTTTACTCGGTTTATAAAATCAATATTATAATCTATCCAATTTTTAATCCAGTTTTCATTTCGTATATCTATATTCTCATCACTGTCAAGATTTTTGCCTAGAGAATTCTGAAATTGTATCGCATTTATAAGAACTACTTCATATTTCTTTGATTTTTCATAAAATGATGTCATTATTTTCTGAAGAATATTAATCAATGCTTCCCTAGATTTGTTATTATTTAATGGTCTAGAATAATATTTTTTTCCATCCTCACAAGAAAGCGACAAATTCTCAAATTCATAAATATGAGGGCTCTCTAATATAACAGCTATTACATTATCGCTTTTAATACCCTCTGAATGAACAAACTTCGATTTGTAGTCTTCTCTTAATTTAAAAGTCCAACAATTATTACTTCGTAGAAAAAAAAGTTCACCAATATATTCATCTTTAACTAACTTTAGTCTTGATTTCTCTAAGTTATTCATATTTAAGCAAAAGATTTATTAATCTAAACTGTTAGAGTTTGACTCTATACATTTAAATTTATTTCCATAAAATTTAAATATAAACAATAATTAGATCCTTTTTAGGGAAATTATTACATTCCTTAACCAAATACTTACTTTATCAAATTTTAAATAACGATGCAAAACAATAATGCACACCTACCCAAAAAATAATTTAATTCAATTAAAACATTGAAAGTTATCAACTTAAGAGTAAATTTATGAATCCTATTAACAATTAAAACAACTAAATTAATGATGTTTGATAGAATTCTCCCCGGTGGAGCATCAATATTTGAAGACATAAAATGTAATAGTGAAACATATGAAATCCTTTTAAACGAATATATTATTCAAGATAAAATCAAACTTAAAGGCATTGAAATAAAACTATTTGAAGTTGAAATAATTCATTTGATTCGGGTTAAAAACTATTTAATTAGAAAATATAGTATAAAAAACGACAAAATAAGAAATAGTGCTTTATACTTCTTCTATTTAAATTATCATATTTATATTTTTCAACCAAAAATTCTTCTAATGAGATATTATGAAAAATCACCAAGTTTTATTGAAAAATATATAGATCAAATAAATGAAAATAGTACTAATAATTTAACCAAAATAATCTTTAATGAAATTGATGAAATTTTTAGCAATATTGAAAATGATGATTCTATTGAAAAAATTTTAAAAAAAATCTCAGAAATGAATAAGGACAAGAAGTTAAAAATCATCAATTTCAATTAATCTATTTAATGAATTCGGATATTAATAAAATTACAGTAGCAAAAAACCGTATAAATCTCAGCACATTTTTGCTTACAACCTCAATTGTCTTGTTCATATTAAATATCAACTTTTCAATTCATTCAAATGAACTTAATAAATTCATATATATAATTTTATCGATATTACTTCTTCTACCTTGTTTCTATTTTTATTTATCAATAAATAACAAGATAAATAAAAATGGTAGTCAAGGGTTTTGGCATCAAGCAATTGGGCATAGGGACGTAATATTTCTAATTACTTTTTTATTTTTTTCTTTTGTACTATTCACATACCTAGCCTTCTCACAAAACAGCGAAAAAACACAAGAAAACACAAGCTTTACAACAATTGAATTTAGCTTAATAAATATAGTAGCATGTATTCTTATATTATCTTTCTTTATTTTTATTATTCTCAAACAGAAAACTTCTATCGCAATTGCTTCTTTAATCTCAGGTTGTTCTTTACTAGCAATTGAACAATTAACATTAAATCTAACATTACGCAATACAACTGAATATAAACAAAAAGTTTCGAATGATCTGAACTCATATAAACCTAAATTTTTGACAGAAATTAAGCACTTTAAATCAGGAGAGTACTTTTTAACTAACCAAATGAAAGGCGACTTAATTAAATACAAAGAATCATTAGTTAATTCAAGCGCTATTTTATTGATTGGTAGTGCAGATAAAAGACAATTAACTGGAAAACTTAAATATAAAATAGGTTCAAATTTTGAACTATCCACATTAAGAGCAATCAGTGTAAAGAATTATTTAATCACCAATACAGATATTAATGAAGACAAAATTATTATATTATCAAAAGGTGGAATTGAAAGTGACACTAATAGGCTTTATAATGACAGATCTGTAGAGATTTATATTATGTAATATCACAATAAATAGACATAAGAATTAATATTTACATCTACATTGTCTTTTCCCACTTTTAATAGCTTCGGATTTCTTCATAGTCCAAATCTCAGATTTACATTGAAATTCAAGAGCATTATGAGACAAAACATTGTGAAATATTTTACTTGTACCACAAATATAAACTATTGGGTCATCTTGAGCATTAACAATATCTAAACCTGTAAAAAATACAAATATTATTACTATAATAAAATTTCTCATGTCATTTTTAGAATGATATGAAGAAAAATCATACCATAAAATGGTTTGAATATTTCGACAAATATTCAAACCATTATCTTTAAAGAGTAATTACTTTTACTTTATTCCCTCCGGTATAAATCAAACCATCGTGTTCTTGTTTTTTTGCTACCTTTTTTGAAACATTATTGAACACGCCATAAATATAGTATATTTTAGGAGTGAGTGATTGTGAAGGTAGCTTTTTCATGTCAACAACATTGTAATCTAAATCTATTGGTTCTGAATAAACAAAAATAGGTTTATCGTCTAAGTTATCAGAGTTATTCAAAACAGCTATGCCATTTGACTTTTCTTTAAATTTTATAGCAAAGGCTGTATTTCCAGAATAGTAGATAATTGCATCAGCTTGAGGATGTGTTTTAGATGCTTTTACAACTAGCCTGCTAACCATTGCTTGAATAGTGTTTTTTTCAAATCCAGTACTTACGATTTGGACCGTACCAAGCTTTTCATATTCAGTTTCTGGTTCTGCTAATACATATAATTCGAGACCATTCATTCTTTCAACCTTAGCTTTAAAAGTTTGTGCCACTAAATTTGAAAAAGAAGCGAAAATAATAATTAAAAATAAAAATAATTTTTTCATTATAATGAGAATTTTAAATGAGATATATGTCCAAATTTAATAATTCCAATAATTTTCAAAACATAAAAAACAATCATTTTCTTACATTAAACTTAAAAAGACAATATAATTCCATATCAGATTTCAACCACGAAACTGCGTATTATTTTACCACGAAATGAGAATAAATTGAAAGGGTATGAGAATTATAAGTTGAAAAAAGTAATGATCTTACATCAAACCAAATGCTTGCCTAAAGTCTTCAATCACTTTTTTAGGCAAAATCTCGGCATAATGGCGTAATGTAGTCTTGAGATCGCTATGACCTAATGCTTTCATTACTGATACAGCATTCACTTCATTATTAAAAAGCCAAGTAGCAAATGTCTTTCTACCTATATGGGAGCTTAATGACATTCGAATATCACACAAATCAGCAACCTCTTTAAGGTACTTATTATATTTCTGATTGCTGATTATAGGCAACTTGTATTCATATTTTTCAAGGATCGTAATTGCCTCCGGCATCAACGGAACTACGCTGTAAGTGCTTGATTTTTGTCGTTGTTGCTGGATGAAAGGTCCTTGCTTTGCAAACTTCACATGCGCTTCGCTCTGAAATGCCTTTAGATCGCAATAAGAAAGCCCTGTTCTGCATTGGAAGTAAAATATATCTCTTACCCTCTCATGTCGCTTATCTTCAAATTCAGCTTGTTTAAGGCGTTCCATATCTTGATCATCAACAAAATCAATCGGCTTAATCTCATTTCTCATCTTAGCCTCAAAACTCTTGAGTGGATTCGTCTCAATATAGTCTCTCTTGAAACCATAATCCAAAGCAGCCTGAATTAGCTTAACAAGCTTGACTGCCGTATTATGGCTTACTTCACAGTCTTTTTTCAAGTACAATAAAAAATCATCTCCAAAGCATCTATCGATATCATCCGCTTGTAAATTCTTATTATTTACCTTCTCTAGGTAATTAAAAAGGTGCCTTAATGCATTACGGGAATTTTTCAATGTATTGTAAGCAAGTCCTTGATCCTCACGATATTGAATGAACTCTTCGACAATTTCTACCAGTTTGTAGTGTACTTTTCTATTTCCTTGGTAAATATCTTTGACAATTTTTGAACTTACGAGTTTTCCAAAAGAAATAAGCGCATTGTAAATTCTTTCTAATTTAGCTCTCATATTATGAAGAACTGTATTGTGAATCTGAGACAATTCACCAGAGCTTGTAATACGGCCATAGCCTTTACTATTCCATTCCTCTGGAGCAACTCTTACATTTGTTGAAATTGACGCTATTTGGCCTTTGTAATTGATTTTACAGTAAATAGGGGCTCTTCCGTCCTCTGAAATGCGGTCTTTTCTGAGCCACATGTTAATATTAAATTTCATAGTATTAAAAATTGGTTACTAATGAGTGGGGATAATTATGGATGTGTAACCTTTTTCTATGGACATAAAAAAAGGGTTAATCTTAGAGATTACCCTTACCAACCTTTAAAAGGCCTTTGAAATTCGCTTGTTAAAGTGCTTATTTTCAGCCATTTGTGATCCCGGAAGGAGTCGAACCCTCAACCTCTGGAGCCGAAATCCAGCGCTCTATCCAGTTGAGCTACGGGACCATCGCCTATCGCTATAGGGTCTGCAAATATATATGTTTTATTTTAATATTAAAATTTCTACCTATTATTTTGACTCATGCCAGAACACATCAATTATACGCTCTAAAATTATACAAAACAGTCTTCAAATCGCCTTATCTGATCATGCCAACCCTGACTGGCTTTTTCTTGATTTTCTTGCCTTTCAAGTTCTTCAAGAGCGTTTTCTCCTCTCCCCTTTTCAATGCAACAACTGAAATAAAGTCCAATACGTCAATCTTGCCCAATGATGCTTTCTCTACTCCTCCTTGCTGACAAAAAAAGCCTACAAGATCAATTTTATTGACTTTATCCTTCTTGCCTCTGCCTACAAAGATACTAACCCACTCCGGCAAAGGATACTGAGTTTTCAAATCTACCTCGTCCAAATCCACTCGCTCCACATCCCTCTTTACATACTTGGGAATATCGCCTTCAGTCAACATCAAATACGAAGTTCCCTCAGCTGTCATCCTCGCAGTCCTCCCATTTCGATGTATGTAAGCATCTTCTTTCACAGGCAACTGATAATGCATAACGTGTTTGATTTCTGGTATATCCAAACCTCTTGCTGCCAAATCCGTCACTACCAATAAATTGATGCTTCCATTTCTCAACTTGATCAAAGCTTTCTCTCTTGATTCTTGGTCTCTATCGCCATGGTAAACATCATGAGGGACCAGATGATCTTTCAAAAAATCACTCAACCTATCCACGGCTTGTTTATGATTGCAAAAAACAAGCGTTCTTCCTTGTTCTACCGACAGCAATAATTTCAACAAGTCTTCAGATTTCTCTTCAGGCTTTGAATAAATTGCCTTTTGCGAAATTTTAATTTTACTCTCGTCTTCCAAAAAGTCAATGACTTTGGGTTTAGAGATCCCAGTAAACTGAGGAATCTCTTCCATCTTGGTCGCAGAAACCAACATTTTAAACTCCAAATGATAAAGACTGGAAATTATCCATTGCATGTCTTTTTGAAAACCAAGTTCCAAGGATTTGTCAAACTCATCCAACACCAGCATCTCCACATCAGAATAATCAAAAGTTCCTTTTTCCATATGATCCCTTAATCGACCTGGCGTGCCAACTATAAGATCAACATCTGCTTTTAAATTATTTTTTTCCACAGAAAAAGCATGTCCACCAAAACAACTGACTACATGAAATTCCGACTTTAATGATTTAAACACTGCCTCAATCTGAAGAGCCAACTCTCGGGATGGAGACAGAATAATGCTCTGAACTCCCTTTCCTTTTGTCAGTTTTTGAGCTAATGAAAGCAAAAATGCCAAAGTCTTCCCACTGCCAGTAGGCGAGAATAACATAATTTCATCCGACTCTGTACTTGCTTTGATAGTTGACTTTTGCATTTCATTCAGATCAACTATGCCCGCTTGGCTATATAATTTTTTCAAAAATTCGTTTCTATCCTTCATACGGCAAAGTTATGGATAATTCCCAAAACCTCTCTAATATTCTTCTTGATGCACCTCAATATATTGAAAAGCGCTTTCCTGTTCTTTTATTCTTCTTTTGAAAGTTCCCTTTTCCTGCATGATCTGAGATTTCAATTTTCCAAAGATTTTACTAATATTAACAACAATTGGATCAGTGGATCTCTGACCTGAAGGGTATTTTCTTTTCCACTGAGTCATTAATCGGTCCATTTGGTCCATTATCTGCTTCGCAAGTTGAGCTCTTGCCTCTAATATGGAATATGACTCTATTTGCAAATATGCCCCAGTATCTGGGTGAGGAGTATCAAGCAATTCGAATTTATAAGGAAAAAATCTCATGATCGCTTTCTTAAGTCTTGCTCGATGTTGATCGAAAAACTCATACGTTTCTTTACGAGGAGCAATCAAGTCTTCCAATGACATGGCATGCATCAAATCTAGTGTCAAATTATCCATATGAACGACAAGATCCAAATCAGCTTGTTCCCAACCCTCAAACCAAGCTCTTCTAACTAATCTGGAAGTAGTTTGCTCAAGAGCTCCAATATTTTCACTTAATGCATCTCCTTCAACATCAATCGAGCAAAACTCTTCAAGCAAACTCTTGCTATCCGGGTACTTTTCAGCAAACTTCAAATCAACAAACTCTGAAACAGTCAGCTTCTTAAATTCTCTCACTCCTCCAAATGCTTCTTGCCCTTGAGTTTTTATTCCCAAATACGTTGTATTAAGCTTCATATAAAACAAATCCCTGTACAATTTTTTATGCAATGCGGTCGCGTATTCCATTTCATCTTCCAGTATCGTTTTAGCCAAAGGCGGGTTGCAATTTAATATCGCGAAGACTTCCTCTCTAGTATATGTAGGATCTCCATTATCTTTTAACTCCACACTGGATAATAAAAATTCTCTCTCACTTTCATCGAGCAACATCAGCTCATGTTCCAACATCCTTGGAGCCATAAAATCATCGCTCGGAATTTCATCCACTTTCCTACTTCCTGCTCCTTTTTGATCCAAGTGCATACTCAAGCCTCTTTTTCTCAATTTCAACTCACGAATTCTACGATACACCCTTGCCTTATCGGATTTTTCCAAATGTTTTTGGCCCAACAACAAATAATTGGCTTGAATCTCTCGCTCAATATCTTTTGTATCCGTATAATTTTCTCCTTGCTGCTCCGCGTAAAGATACTCCTGCCTTGTCACTTGATCGATTCTCCTATTCAAATCACCCGCCTTGCCAATAAGCACATCACGAGACTCTACATCCTCATTTCCGGAAAAATCTTCTTTAGCTACTGACAATTTATGCGCGACCTCCTCAAGCTCTGCCTCCAATTGTTTCCTCTCTTCTTGTAAATTCTCCAGCATCAACGCTGGTGTGTATTCTTCTGAATCATCAGGCTCCATACCTTGAAAACTAGCAGCAACCGAAGCAGTTCTTCTTTCCTCACGACCTGAACGCTCTACAAAACCCCTATAAACATCTTCCAAATTCTCAGCAAGCCTAATGCAAAATTTAAACTCCCTTTCCTCATTGGCATGATCGGCAAAAGAACCGAAAGCTGTCGTCATCTCAGCATCCGCTTCTTCAAACTTTCTTTGTTTTTCGAGCATTTTTTGCTTCAACTCATCTATTTCAGCCTTCAAGCCGGAAGCTTTTTGTTTCTCTATTTTCTCCAACCTAAGCTTCGCGAACACATAGCCTTCACCTTTCTTGCTAACAATTTTTCTTAATTCTTCTTCATCATCGTCCGGACAGTATTCCTTCACTTCCATTCTTTCCAATAAATCCATTTTTGCCTCGGACAAAGCCTCATTCGCTTGGAAGCGAGCCTTAGCCAACTCCTGATACCTTTCATCTTGAGCTTGTATTTCCATACGCTGATTAGCGGTTGCCATCCTCTTGCGTTGATGAGACTTATACTTTTCAAGAGCAGGAAGCATCAACTTATCAATCTTGCATGCTCTTATCGTTTCATCATCCACAGCTCCATCTGTTTCATCTAAAAATGGATTGACAACCTCCGCTTCTTCAGTTTGTCTTCCGAATCTTATTTCATGCAGTCGTTTTGCCAATCTTTTAAATGGTATTTCGGCTAAGCAAAAATTGGCCAGATCAGGAAATCTTCTCGGCAACCCTGTTTCAAGCTTTTCATCTTCGATGATAGTATCAATATTCTGATACCTATCCAATAAATTTAGAATATCAAGCAATTCAGCATGACCGGTCAAATGCCATTCTGTCAAATCGGATGCTGTCGGCACATAATTCCCAGACTTCCGCTTCGTTGTGCTAGCTTCCAATGCATATTTGGGATCTGCCTTAGCTGTTGACTTAACTGTGAAATCAAAAAACTTTTCGCGATTAAATCGCCTTGCGGATCTCTTAGGCACAGGCTCTCTTTCATTTGGCTTGACGGTATAAACAAAATAAGATTCATTAGCGGCATCTTCTTCATTCGCCAAGCCCAACTGCTTAACGATTTCCGCTCTAGTAAGCATGCACTGAATAGGCGGAGATTTCTGCAATCCGGCTCTGGGATTGCTCGGTTTCGATTGCGGATTTCTTTTGCCTTCAAATTTCAGCATTAAAAAAATGATTATTTGAAAAATCAAACAAGCCAAAAAAAATACGAGATATTATCGCAACATTCATCACAAATCTATCCTTAAAAACCTTCCTTACCCTCACGTTAAATACAAGTTTACTATTCAGAAATTAAACTTGCTAATTAACGGGTTGTTGCAAAATCCTTGATCATTATTTAATAATGCACGTCAAATTCATATTCGATCATTATCCGGATCATTACAACAACAAAAAAAGCCCCCAAATTGGAGGCTTTCAATTTCCTATAAGCTTGAAAAATATTAATCTTCCAAAGCAGCTATACCCGGCAATACTTTGCCTTCCATAAACTCTAACAATGCTCCACCACCTGTCGAAACATAAGAAACTCTATCGCCGAATCCTAAATTGTTAACCGCAGAAGCAGAATCACCTCCACCAATCAAAGAAAACGCGCCATTTTCCTCAGTAGCCTTCACAACAGCTTTAGCCACCTCGATAGTTCCTTTAGCGAAATTAGGCATTTCAAACACACCCATTGGTCCATTCCATAGGATAGTTTTTGACGACTCGATAATCTTTGCGAAATCTTCCACAGTTTTTGGTCCGATATCCAAGCCCATGTAGCCTTCAGGAATTTCACCAGCTGCAGTTATTTGAGTATTCGCATCGTTATTGAAAGCATCAGCTACAACATCATCTTTAGGCAATAAAAGATTAACGCCTTTTGATTTTGCTTTTTCTAGCAATTCTTTCGCATAGTCGATTCTATCTTCCTCCACCAATGAGTTTCCGATATTACCTCCCAAAGCTTTCACGAAAGTATAAGTCATTCCACCTCCGATGATCAAATTGTCAACTCTATCCAACAACTGCTCGATGATCAAGATTTTATCAGAGATCTTCGCGCCACCCATGATAGCAGTCAAAGGCTTCTCTCCGGTCTTCAATACTTTATTCGCATTGTCAACTTCTCTTTGCAACACGTATCCTGCAACTTTATCCTTAACGAACTTTGATATCACAGCTGTGGAAGCGTGAGCTCTGTGAGCGGTACCGAAGGCATCCATTACCCAAACATCACCCAAATCAGCTAGCTTCTGAGCAAAAGCTTCGTCTCCTTTTTTCTCCTCAGAATAAAATCTAAGGTTTTCCAACAACAATACTTCGCCAGACTGCAATGCATCCGCTTTTGCTTTTGCTTGGTCTCCGATGCAGTCGTTAGCAAAATCAACTTTAACCCCTAATTTTTCTGACAATGCATTAACAATATGCTTTAAAGAGAATTTTTCCTCAGGTCCATTTTTAGGTCTACCCAAGTGGGACATCAAAATTACCGCACCACCATCAGACAAAATTTTCTTGATAGATGGCAAAGCCGCATTTATTCTTGTGAAATCTTTGATTTGAAAGTTCTCATCCAAAGGAACATTGAAATCTACTCTGACTACAGCTTTTCTGCCAGCGAAATTAAAGTTATCTAACGTTTTCATTAAAATATATTGTTATGTGAACAATTGCAATATGTCATTTTGCCGCCGAGCGCCTCAATCTATCATTGATCGCTCTTCCCAAACCAGTTTCCGGCATCATTTCAGCAAAGATCACCTTGACAGGTTTTGAATCCAGTTCTCTCAAGCCTTTGAACAAATTGCTTGCCGCTTCCGGCAAAGAACCTGATTCAGACATTATGAATTGGTTATCAAACGGCACTTGGTCGCTTACCTTTGTGAAAGTCAATATTCCTACTTCGCTTAAGTTAAAATCGTTATTAGCAAGCAAAAGTTTTTCAACATCTCCTAAAATCACGGGTTTGCTTGGCGCGTAATGGCTTTTAAGCATTCCGGGAGCTTTTGGATTAGACGTTGAGTGCCTATTCACCTCTACTTCGCCTATCTGTTCTTCGATTTGTTCTATTTCCAAACCTCCAAGCCTAAGCACTTTCGGTATATCACTTTCAAAGTCAATAATAGTGGATTCTATCCCCACTTTACTATGACCTCCGTCAAGTATGTAATTTATTTTTTCACCAAGTTGATCATTTACGTGCTTTGCAGACGTAGGACTGATATATCCAAATGGATTAGCGCTTGGTGCAGCCAAAGGAAAATCCAAGCTTTCAAGAAGCGACAAAGCCAAAGGGTGATTGGGAATTCTCACCGCAACTGTTTCCAAACCCGAAGTAACCAAATCAGGGATAACCTGTTTACGTCTCAAAATGACCGTAAGCGGCCCTGGCCAGAATCTATCCGCCAGCAAACTCAGCTTGTCATTATCCAAATACGCAAACTCCGCTATTCTTTCGACATCGTTCGTATGCACTATCAATGGATCGAACGAGGGTCTCCCCTTCACTTTGAATATATTCGCGCAAGCCAATGCATCATAGGCATTGCCTGCCAAACCGTACACTGTCTCGGTAGGCATTCCCACCAAGCCGCCTTCTTCCAAAATTTTCTTGGCTATGCTGATATCATCGCCAATTTTAGCCATAAGTTATTTATTATATTCTCAAAGAGAGTTTTCTCTTCTATTTGCAATTATTTTCCAAATATGTGTCAGCGTCTGACTCTCCAAGGCTTTTCGCTGTAACGAAAGCCTCACAAGCTGGAACTTTCTCGCCAAGCATAAGGTTTACTTTGCCAAGTTGAAGGAATATTTTTCCGCTTTCAGGGTTATTCTGAGCCAACTCACTGAATTTCACTCGCGCGCCATTCAAATCTCCTGTGGCAACATCTATCATTGCCAAATTGAATTTAGCCATTTGATGATTCGGGTTAAGCTGCAAAGCGAAATCATAGTCTTTTTTTGCATTTTCCAAATTCCCCAACTTGAAGTGCGCGTAAGCTCTATTATTGTACAAATCAGCGTCATTGGCTTTGATACTGATCGCTTGTGAGTAATCATATAATGCACCTTTGAGATCACCCATTTCTCTTTTAGCATTCCCTCGATTATAATAAGGCTTGTAATCCGAAGAATCAATATTCAAAGCCAAATCCATCAATTCAACACAAGCTTCAAAATTACCGCTTTGAAATTCAACAACACCTTTTCCATTCAAAGCACCAAAATTATTCTCGTCAATTTCAAGTATTCTTACAAATACACTTCTAGCTTCATCCAAGTTTCCACTTGTCAAATGATCTTTAGCTTGTTGACTTAATTCACTCACGGATTCTTGACAACTGACCAAACCAAATAAAAGACAAGCCAGCACTAATCTCCACTTTTTCATAATCCACATTTTATAAAACTACCTGACAAAGGTAAATGCTGACAAGCTAATATCAAAAGTTTATTAAAAAGCTTTAGCAAAGACTAAAAAAGGATGCCTACAGAAATAGCGAATCTAGCGCCAAGCGACCACGCATTCAATGAATTTGTACCTTCAACCTTGATCTGATCATCGTCTACGACAAAATCCGGCACTTTAGCTTTCAATTGATTCAAAACCTCATTATAAGCTTCTGTTTCCTCGTCCAAAGTCAAATCTCCGTCAAAATCGAATATGCCATTATACTTGGCCATGCCAAAACCTAAAAAAGTCAAATCTATAGAAACTCTATTGCTTATGACATATTGATATCCAAGCAAAAGGCCTACGGAATATGTTTTAAGGTCAAAACCGATAGTTCCATCAACAGAATTTCCCTCTCGATCATCATACTTCACTTTATAGTCAGTAAATATTCCATAGTATTGAAAATAAGGTCCAAAATAAAATCCATCTGGAGGTCCAAATTTATTTTTTGAGGTTAAGTATCGTCGATAATCCAAGTCAAACGCAAAGCCCTCACTTTTTCTATCCATCTGGAACTCCACAGAATTTCGACTATCTGAACTAAATTTTGGCAACTGGCTATATCCCAAATACACATTGATAGAGCTTGACTTGCCCAATACCCTCTCATACCCAAACAATGGGGGATTGCCCAACAAAATCAACGTCGGCGCAAAATTCACCTTGATACTGTTCTTCCTGTGCGGCAAGGGATACAAAGAAGGTGTCTTCGATTGTTTAGATGAAACCCTCAAAGTATCGTATTGGGATTGTGACTGAACATGATTCTGCATTGCAAAAAGAAATAAGCAAAACAGAAACAGAAATTTTCGTAGCATATTTGTGAATATATTTTAATTATTCACAAATATCATTTAAATCTTCGACTTCTGAAATTTTCTGTGAGTTTTGAAACAATTTTTATCTTTTCATCAGAATTTACCACTGGCATATTCATATCCATATACATCACCATTTCTCCTTCCAGAGGAAAACATGACTCTTTATCCAATCGCTGAAAGCCTTCCAAATCTCCAACTATTTCCATTGCTGTGCTATTGGACTCAATCTTTCCCTTGTAAGAAATTACGTAAAAATCAGGCGTTACTTTGTCCAATTTATAATTAAGCTTCACGGACACGCTTTCTCCTCCATCGGAATTCACTTCCCAAGTATCCTCAAGCTCTATGGGGCCTTCAGGTAAAGGAATGAAAAAACTATTGATGCTTTCTGAAATTTGATCCGCTTGCTTTTGAGGCATTTCCGGAAATGATTCCCTCAAATTCACACGATTGAAAACATCTCCCTTGTGCGTTACGCTTAAAGACATCGGCAAATTTCTTATTTTATCATAAACAGCTACCAAATTTTCAGGTGCTTCATGGTTTTTTGTCACCGTATTGATATACACATTATCCTCGGGCATTTGCATATCCAATAAGAAATCCTTTATCTGAAACTCTAGGTGAAAATCCTTTTTCTTCTTCTTTCGAACATGAACTTCTGTATTGGTTATCATATTCATGTTGAAATCAAGTTGCTCTTCAGTGTTCAGCGAATGAAGCTGTAGCTTGGATTCAAGCTGGGTAAGGTATTTATGGCCTTTTTTCAGATGCAACTGCAGATCAGAATTCTCTTGGCCAAAAACATTAAAAGTTAAAAAAATAGAAAATAATACTAAACTCAAGCCCTTCTTTGTCATGACAATATATTTATGTAATAAAAAGGGCAAACCTTAACAGCTTGCCCGGTTTA
Organism: Aureibacter tunicatorum; assembly: GCF_036492635.1. Taxonomy (GTDB): domain Bacteria; phylum Bacteroidota; class Bacteroidia; order Cytophagales; family Cyclobacteriaceae; genus Aureibacter; species Aureibacter tunicatorum. The sequence continues at coordinate 2,236,829 of NZ_AP025305.1, read as the reverse complement.
TCACATAACTATGTCTTAGACTAAAAGTCTGATTGGATCTTCCAATAGGTTTTTCAAAGTTTGTAAGAAAGAAGCCGCAACTGCGCCATCCACTACTCTATGATCACTAGAAAGTGTAACTTTCATTACATTGCCCGGCACTACTTGATTATCCTTAATCACTGGCTTCTGGTGAATACCGCCAACGGCCAAAATACAAACGTCAGGAGCATTGATAATAGCAGTGAAATCCTCCACGCCAAACATACCCAAATTAGAAATTGTAAATGTATTGCCTTCCCAATCCGATGGCTGCAACTGCTTATTCTTAGCTTTAACGCCGTAATCCTTAATTTCAGCAGAGATATGAGATACAGATTTATTATCCGTAAATTTAACCACAGGAACAAGCAAACCATCTGGAACTGCCATTGCAATACCAATGTTGATATGCTCATTGTATCTGATTTTGTCGCCAAGCCATGATGCGTTCACTCCAGGGTTTTTTCTAATAGCTGCCGCGGCGGCTTTTACGATAATATCATTGAAAGAAATCTTAACTGGAGAAATCTCATTCATGCTCTTTCTAGCTTCCATCACCTTATCCATGTTGATTTCCATCGAAACATAGAAATGAGGAGCTGTGAATTTTGACTCAGACAATCGATTGGCAATCGTCTTACGCATTTGAGAAACTGGTTCTTCTCTAAATTTCTCTTCTCCAACCACCTGAGGCAATTCGATTTTCGCTGGCGCGCTAGCGGCTTCAGCAGCTTGAGGCTTAGCAACTGGCGCTTCCGCTACCGGAACATAACTCTCAACATCTCTCTTGATAATACGTCCATTCTCTCCCGAACCTTTTATTTTCGAAAGATCATATCCTTTATCTTGAGCCATTTTCTTCGCCAAGGGAGACGCAAATACCCTTCCTTGATCAGCTCCAGTTGTATTTGATGTAACTTCCGCAGCTACAGATTCACTAGCGGCTGTTGCTGGCTTCGCTTCGTTTGCTTGAGGCTCGGCAGAACCACTAGTCGCAGAAGCCTGAGTTTCAGCTTTCAATAATGTTTGGTAATCAGCGTCTTTTTCTCCGATAATAGCTATAATTCCATCGATCTCAACAGACTGACCTGCCTCAACGCCAATATAAAGCAATGTTCCATCTTCATAAGACTCCAACTCCATGGTTGCCTTGTCAGTTTCCACTTCCGCTAGAATGTCTCCCGACTGAACATCATCGCCAACTTGCTTCAACCACGAAGAAATCACTCCTTCCTTCATAGTATCGCTCATCTTTGGCATTCTGATAACGCTAGCTGCTATATTGGAAGTATCAATAGCTTCCGCTTGAACAGTTTGCTCAGCAGGAGCCTCAGCAGTTTCTTCAGATTTTGTCTCCGCAGCGGAACCACCTGACTTGATTTGAGCAATAACGTCGTCTATATTCTCGCCTTCCTCGCCAATGATCGCTATTACAGCGTCAACAGGAACAGCTTCTTTTTCTTGAACCCCTATATACAATAGGACACCATCATCATAAGACTCAAGTTCCATAGTAGCTTTATCAGTTTCCACCTCAGCTAATATATCACCTGAATTCACCTCGTCTCCTACCTTTTTTAACCACGATGCAATCACTCCTTCTGTCATCGTGTCACTCATCTTAGGCATTCTGATTATTTCAGCCATAACAGTTATTATTGTCGATTATTGTTTTAATTCAAAAAATTCACACTCAAAAAGTTAAATCAAAAATTTTACTACAAATATTGATTCATCAAGCAATTTATAAAAAAATACTTATTATACATCCAAACCAATTTACTTTTGACGCAATAAATTACGTCTTAAAACAACTTGAAAGCATATTCTATCTGAATTTAAATATGTAGTTTAAATTATGCAAATCTTTGCTCGTTCAAAAAAAAAGCGTTTGGGATAATCGCATCCCAAACGCTTCTTAAAATCAGAAATTCAACTTTAAATGCTACTTGATTGTAAAGGATTTCACTCCCATCAAATATCCATCCGTATACAATTCGATTTTATAATTTCCTCTGTCAAATTCAGTTCCTTTATCATACAAGAAGGTAATTTCCTGTCCTGAATTGTCAAACAAGATTTCTTGCTTGGCAGTGTAGAACTCCTCTTCGCCATCCAACATAAATGTTCCTGAACCTTTCGCCACGTCAAAAATCACCTGATTTGTGTTCGTGTCTACGATTCTAAGCAAAATCTCCTTGATCTCAATTGGAGCCACCTTATTATCAGCTATGCCAAATTGAGTTTTGATCTTGAATGTATGTCTTTTTCTCCACACATCGCCTTCTCTCTCTTTGCCTTTCTCATTGATCGCAAACAAAGTGATCTTTTCCGCTTGCAATCTGGAAGCTGTCTTAATCTTGCTATTCAATTCCGATTGTTTATCATTCAAATCAGAAATCGACTTGTTCAATTTGTTTTTATCTTCCTTAAGCTGAACATTCTCCTCATGAAGAGTCTCATTCACCTCTTTAAGCTTGGCAATCTCTTTGTCTTTCTGCTTTAGAAGCTCTTTATGACCCGCTATGATTTTTCTTGCTTCCTTAAGTTGTCTATATGTATAGTCACTAGCCGACTGCAACTTTCGCTTTTCTTCTTCAAGCTCTTCTTTTGCATTTCTTAAATCCTCAACGTCACCTCCAAGTTCTTCAACTTCAGCGATTTTCTCATCCAATTCATTGGTGAGTTCGTCAATTGTATTTTTTGAAAGATTCAACTCTGATTCAATAAAATCTTTTTCTTCTCTTAATTGATAATTGTAATAAAGGTTAGCCCCTAACAAAACTATCAACAAGACAGCAAAAATGATTATAAAATTCTTCTTGTTGTTTTTTTTGCTTTCAATGATATTCGCTTCGTGCTCTTCTTTTAGTGACATTTTCGTTGTTTTATGTTTCCCACAAAAATAAGATAAATATTTTTATTTTAAAGCCTTGTTAAGAAAGCCTTAATAATGATTCGATGTTAATACTTAAAGGGTGTATAATATTCCTAAAACGAAAGAGTAGTCTGTTTATTCCCTTAAGGCATTCAATCCTGCCAAAATAAAAAAAATCGGAACAAACTCCGCCTGATTAATGGATTAATTATAGAATAAATTATTAATAAGAATTTCTGTATAATGAAAAAGTTGCTATTTATTAAACAGCAATGAAATAACAAAAAACAAATCTTCCGATTATTATTAATTCAGTTTAAATGGCACGCATAATGTGAATTCCGGAATATTCACTTCGAACTCCTCCCCTGTCATGATTTTCTCAAACATGTATTTGCCATACATCTTGCCAATACCAGATTTGAAATTACACCCTGACACATAATCATGGCTTTCCCCAGGTTCTAAAACCGGTTGCTGCCCTACTACTCCTTCTCCTACCACTTCTCTATAACTGCCATTTCCATCATGAATATTCCAAACACGAGATTTCAATTGTATAGTATAGTCTGTCAAGTTCTCGATAGAAATTTTATATGTAAACACATAATGAGCCTGAAAAGGATTCGAATAGTCTGGCTGGTACTTTTGCCTCACCGACACTCTAATGCCATTTGTCACTTCTGTTACCATATTCTTCAATAAGTTTGAATGCGATTCCAGTATATACTTATTTTTCTAAAATTAAAAGCATTAAAGGAATTATATTCAAAAAACAAATGAAATTTCAAAAAAGAGAGTACTTATATTATCCGAAGCATGACATCTGCAATAAAAACTATGCAATTTCTATAACTTCTCCCACATCCATTTGTCCAAGAACAAAATCACCTACTCTAACCCTAACCAATCTCAAAGTAGGAAACCCTACCGCGGCCGTCATTTTTCTAACTTGCCTGTTTTTCCCTTCGGTTACAACCACAGAGATCCAGCTAGTCGGACCATGCCTTGAATCACGTATATTTCTTCCTCTTGAAGGCAATTCAGGCTCTTTGTCCAACATGCGCACTTTGGAGGGAAGGGTTGTGTACTTTTTTCCTTTTACGCCAATTTCCACGCCTTTTTGCATCAGCTCAATAGCTTTGTCGTCTATCAAACCATCAACTTGCACATAATATTCCTTCTCAACATGCTTCTGTCTTAAATCAAAGCTAAACATGCCATCTGTAGTAAGCAACAACAAACCTTCCGAATCATGATCCAACCTTCCAACTGCCATGGTATTGTCAGGGAAATCGTGTAATTCTCCGAGAAGCTTCTTGTTTTTTCTAGTCTCTGGAACAAATTGGCTCAGATAGCCATAAGGTTTGTAAATTTTAAAATGCTTATGCGGTTTGTTCTTCACCTCGAAATTCTCCTTCATGTCTATTAATCAACTTTCTTGCTAACGAAAAATAATGTGATGTATTAGTTTTACCAGTAATCAATTAATTCATCCAATAACTGAAAACAACATCAACCAATCAGCATGAAATCAAAAAATCTTGAATTTGAATAAAAAAATAAGATCAGAATTGATTTCATTCTGATCTATAAACATTATCTTCTCTGAGACCAAGCGTTAATATTACGCTCAATAGCAATCGTATAATTCGAGTCACCGGCTTTTTTCGCAGCTGACAGTGCTTTCTTGCCTTCTTTCACCGCAAGTTTATAATCTAAATTGGCTGCATATGCTTCAGAAAGCAATTTCAACACCCAATATTTGCCAGATGTTTCAGCAGCCATTTTTGCATATTCCAAGCCTTTCTTATTTTCGTGAACTCCCAAATAATATCTAGCGATATTAAAATAAGTAAAATAAGGGTTCTGAATTTCTTCTAACTTCTCTTTGATATTCTCATCGGCCATCGCTAAGACAGGAACGCTAATAGGAATATTCACTTTCGTATCAGCCCATTTAAGAGTCAAATCCGCAGTTTCTGACTTTATATCACTAACTTCAAACGTAAAAGTCTCTGTATATTCAGTTGTCTCAGGCTTGACTACTGTAGCCAACACATCCAACTCTGAATCATAATCTGTCGATCCCCATTGGTCAAAATTGCTATTGAACGATACTTTCCAACTATCTTTGTTAGGAATAACAAATAACCCGTACGTTCCTTTAGGCAATTCCTTGCCATTGATAACCACATCCGTCGAAAAAGTGACTTTTGTGCATGCATTGGCTCCCGCTCTCCATACTTGATTGTATGGCACAAGGCCTCCAAAAATCTCTCTTCCCTTGGTGCTTGGTCTTGAATATTCAAGGCTTATCTCTGTCAAACCTATCTTTTGAGACATTTTGCACAAGGGACTCAACCTTGGCAAATCCTGTCCATAACCTTTCAAACAAAATAATGCGATTAGCACTACAGCAATAAATCCTGTCCTCACCTTCATCTCCCAATTATTAATACTTATCAAATCACACCTCGGTATCCTGTATTATCTCAACAGGAAAACCAAAGATCAAACTAAAATCCTCGCCAGAATCCATCATATCCTCGTCATCTTCCTCATAATACCATTTCATATACACAGAAGATTTTCCATCTTTATGAATTCTTTCAAAAAGTCTAAACATCTCAACCAAACATTTAGACGAACTTGTATTGAAATATTCAAACCTAGCTTCAATATTAATTTCTTTTGCCGGATGGTCGATATAACTCTCCAACCATTCCATCAAAGGCCTGTAATACTCTATCGAATTCTCGGGTATAGATCTACCCGCTAGTCTGAAGTCCCCCGTATCCCCTTCAAAATTAATGTAAGGTGTTTTTGGTGTTGATTTCAAATAAAAATTACTCATCATTTATCCTTAATTTACCTTAACTCTTAATACCAAAAATAAACAAGCTTGGTCATATTCTTCGAATTGAAAATTGATTTTTTGCGAGGACTTGCGCAAAATATCCAATATTCCCAATCCAGCACCTCCTGAACCTTCGAATTTTCCAAAATTCAATTTAAGCCTGTAAGCTTCGTTGAGCTGATTTACATCCAATTTGTTCGCGATCTCCAATTTTTTGGACAATCTTTCTGCCTCGCTCTTGCTAACCAAGTTCTTGGACTTGATTTCAAAAGACTGATCGCCTGTCTTGATGATGTTGAAATAATAATTCTTATTCGAATCATCCAACAAATTATAATCCGTATGTTGGAAAATATTTTGCAAGAGTTCAACTGAAATCCTGAAGATTTTCTTCCCAAATTTTCTATCCACAGACTCGCTAGAGATACTTTCATCTATCTCATTGATGATATCGTCTAATGAGTTTTCATTGACGTTGCCACTACAGCTCAAAAAATGTTGACTCCGCATATCAAAATTTTGCACAGTATTCTCAATCATAACAACCACTTTAAAGTTGCTAATCTATCATTTACAAATTAAAAACACAATATAATTATAAATTATTGTTGCAAATCCAATTCTCCCTCCAAATCTTTACTTGGATAAGAGGATTCATTGTCCGCACCATGAGTCAACTTCTTAAGTTTACTTAAAAAAGCCAATAATACGACTCCAACACCCACTGAAACAATCACTATAAGCTTAAAAATTTCCTCATCCCCCAAACTTGCCGACAATGCTCCCAAAGAACCTGCTAGTAAATTTCCAAAACCGGTCATGGCGAAAAACACGCCCATAACCATGGATGTGTACTTGGCAGGAGCCAATCTTGTTACAAATGACAAAGCAACCGGAGAAAGACAAAGCTCTCCAATCGTATGCAAAAAATAAGCTCCAAACAACCACATCATGCTCGCTTTTTGCACAATCTCGCCTTGAGCGTCATAGACTAATTGATGAGTAGCTCCAATCATGAACAAAAAACCAAGTCCCATGATTATGGTACCGACAGCCATTTTAAACAAAGAGCTGCTTTCCCTTCCCATTTTACCCCACCTTACCCAAAATGCGGCAACCAAGGTTCCAAAAATCATAATGTAAAGCGAATTAACGGATTGAAACCAACCTGCCGGAATTTCAAAATCCCCGACAAATCTGTTCACCTTTTCTTGAGCGTAAATATTCATCAAACCTCCTGCTTGCTCAAAAGCGCCCCAAAATACAATCACTACCAAAAATGAAATCGAGAGCACAACTAATCGATCTTTTTCTTTTTTTGACAAAGCTTGACTGGATGAACTATTTTTCAGCTGTTTATTTTCTTCATTCACTTTCACATCAACGCCTTCCAAATACTTTTGCCCAGAAGTGTAAACTATCAAACCGAGAATCATTCCAATAGCTGAAACTCCAAAACCGAAATGCCATCCAAAATTAGCGGCGACAGATGCCACAATCAACCCAGACAGAAATGCTCCTAAATTTATTCCAATATAAAAAATCGTGAACCCCATATCCCTTCGATTATCCTTCGGGTGATACAAAGAACCAACCATCGTAGAAATATTAGGTTTCAAAGCTCCTACCCCAAGGATTATAATCCCTAAGCCTGTAAAAAAGAATGTTGCCTGAAGCGTCGAGGGGACAAAGCCTTCCAAAGTTAAAAATAGCGGTCCAATCACAAGCAATACAGCTCCCAGCAACACAGACTTCTTTTGTCCCAAATACCTATCAGCTAAAATCCCCCCAGGAATGGCCATCACATACACAAGCGCGGTATAAACACCATATAAAATCAATGCTTCCGGCTTATCCCAACCCATGCCTCCATCTTCGCTCTTAGCTACTAAAAAAAGAACCAATATAGCCCTCATTCCATAGTAGCTGAACCTTTCCCACATTTCAGTAAAAAATAGGACAAACAATCCTTTTGGGTGGCCAAAAATCTGCTCTTGATTAACATTTACCTTATCCATATGAATTAATTATAGTTCATTATGAATAAGAAAATGACAGCTAATAATGTTTTCTAACCAGAGCCTATCTTTTTCTTGGGTTGTTATTATTTTCGGATTTTTTAACCTTGTACTTAAACCTAACTTGCTTGCCATGAGTATGCGAAGAGATTCTCATCACATGCCTTTTTGGGTATTCAAGTCTGCTTCTAGTATAATCAACACCTCTTGATTCTACAGGTCTCAAACTAGGTTTTGATTCTTCGGAGTAATTTTGGAAATAAAGGGCGCAAAACAAGCCTGTCAACGTTCCGAACAAATGCGACTCCCATGAAACTTCGCCATTTGACGGCATCAAACCATACATCATGCCTCCATACAGCAAAAACACGCATAAAGATACCGCCATGGACTTCTGATCACGCCTAAGCAATCCTATGAAAAACAAAAACGACACAAGTCCATATACAATACCGCTGGATCCAATATGATATGCTTCTCTAGCTGAAAGCCATACCCAAAATCCGCTCGCGACATATATGCTCACGAACACTTGAATCGCAATCTTATGATAAAAATAAAACAAACCTATGCCAAGAATCAACAAGGGAAAAGTATTTGACAATAAATGGGAAAAACTACCGTGAATCAAAGGACCTGTGATGATACCAACAGCCCCTTCAATTTTTCTGGGCAATATGCCAAGGAATCCAAAGTCCTCGTGCATGAACCACTCCAAAACTGTAATCGTCCACAAAATCCCTATGAAAAGAGTTGTCATCAATAAGCTTCGATAAAAAAGCTTCGATTCGTGCGTAGAAATATGCTCCATTTGATCCTTTTAAGTAAATAACTGTTCTCTCTGCAAACCCCACCCTAAAAAAGATTCATTTGCTTTGTTATTGAACTTTAATTTCAATCAAATCGTTATGGATATTTCAAAAAAAGATGTCCTTTGCCAGTGCAAATGTATTTGTATGGGCCTCCAAGATCACTTTTATGTCTTTCGAATAACCACCTCCCATGCAACAAACTACGGGAATTGATTTATTTTTGCAATACTCCAGCACTATTTTATCCCTTTCTTTACAACCTTCAATACTCACATTCAATTTCCCTAGTTTATCGCTGCCCAAAATATCGACTCCTGATTGATAAAAAATAAATTCTGGCTCAATTGCATCCAAGTAAGCAATCACATCATTTTGAATAATTCGCAAGTAGGTTTCGTCTTCGCAATCATCCATCAATGCTACATCCAAATCCGATTTTTCTTTTCTCAAAGGATAATTTTTATCTCCGTGAACGCTTATGGTTCTAACACCCTCATTATTTTGAAAAATTTCAGCTGTGCCATTTCCTTGATGCACATCCAAATCGACGATGGCAATAGATTGAGTTCTAGAGTTATTCATCAGCATCGCAGCGGCTATTGCTTGATCATTCAACACGCAAAAGCCTTCACCACGATTTGTAAAAGCATGATGAGTCCCTCCGGCTATATTCATCGAAACTCCAAAGTCTTGAGCATACTTTGTCGCTTCAATGGTGCCGTTGACAATCGTCACTTCCCTTTCGATCAAAGCTTCATCATACGGCAACCCAATTGCTCTTATTTCGGATTTTGACAATTCAGCATTTTCCAGCCTATGCAAATAACTTTCATCATGGGCCAAGAATATGTTGCTGTAATCCGGTAGCTTCGAAGGTCGAAAAAAATCTTTCTTATTCACTATGCCCCTATACTCCAACTGCTCTTTTAACAAAGGATATTTTTCCATAGGAAATCTATGCCCCTCTTTCAGGGGCAAAGCATAGCATTCATCCCACGCCACTTTCAAACTCATTATTCATCATCTTCGTCATTATGAACAAATGAGTACAATGTCTTGTCAAGTTTCAAGTTCCCTCCATTATATGACTTAATGAAGCCATTAACAACCGCAGGAGTAATCTGGTCCACGTTCAATCCAATATCCAAAGCAACACCATACTCAACCATGGTATCAATATCCACATGCTCTTGCACTTTGATGGATTCTTCTTCTTCCAGCTCCATCATCACTTCCGTCAAGAACAAACCAATCTCCTCATCCAAGCCTTCCAAAGATTCTAAATCACCATTTTCATCTTCAGAATAAGTGATCTTATGATATTCAGGAAATTTTTCGGCTGCTTGTTTTTCAGCAATCTCGAACAACTCGCTGCTATGATGCAATCTAAGGGTATACATAACCGCATCAAAAATCACATCTTCTCCTTCATATTTACCCAAAAATTGAAAATGAAGATATTCAGGTCCGTTCTCTTCTTCTTCCACGACAATGAAATCATCATTGACATGCGACAAACCTTGTTTGAAATTTTCGATTTCTTCTTGTGAAAAGCCTTTATTATGATCCATATTATAAATTATTAATCAGGTTCTAAATCATTTTGATTTTATTCTTTTGAATTCAATTAAAGCATAAATAATTTTATTAAAAAATTTTGGCCTCTAATAATATTGTCTCGGTCAAATTTCGTATCATTTAAAAAACAAACCTCATTACAATGAAGATATTCGGAATAGGCAGAAATTACGTAGAACATATAAAAGAACTCAATAACGAAATCCCAAGCGAACCTGTAGTTTTCACAAAACCTGATACTGCGCTGTTAAAAAACAATGATCCTTTTTACTACCCCAGCTTTTCAAAGGATGTTCATCATGAAGTTGAAATAGTCATCAGAATTTGCAAACAAGGAAAAAGCATCCAAGAAAAATTCGCTCACAAATATTATGATCAAATCGCGCTAGGCATCGACTTTACCGCAAGAGACCTTCAGTCCAAAGCTAAAGAAAAAGGATTGCCATGGGATATAGCCAAAGGTTTCAACGGTTCTGCGCCAATTTCAAATTTTATCCCTGTAAGCGAAATTGAAAATATCAACGCGTTAGACTTTTCATTAGAAAAAAATGGTCAAACTGTGCAAACAGGAAACACCAGCCATATGATGTACAGCTTTGATGCGATTATTTCCTATTTATCGCAATTCTTTCAACTTAAGCAAGGTGATCTTATTTTCACAGGTACTCCCAGCGGTGTAGGTCCAGTTGAAATTGGAGACAATCTTGTAGGCAAGCTAAGTGGTAAAACAATGTTTGATTTTGAAGTAAAATAAAATGAAGATTAAGGGCTTGAAGGGTAGATTTCCAATTATTATTTTCATGGTCATTGTCTTTATGACCAATTTTGCAACAATGCTTGACGCTCAAGAAATGTCAGCATATAAAACCAAATACGCCAATTATTACATTTTCCCCATAAGAACCAATCAGCAAAACTTTCTTTCAGGCACAATGGGAGAGCTCCGTACCAATCACTTTCATGGAGGACTTGACATAAAAACAAGCGGAATTACAGGACTTCCTGTTTACGCGACAGCAGAAGGTTATGTAAGCAGAATCAAAGTATCGACATGGGGATATGGAAATTGCCTTTACATTACGCATCCCAATGGAACCACTAGCGTCTACGCTCACCTTAAAGAGTTTAGTGGTGAAGTAGCTGATTACGTAAGAAATGCGCAATATGCAAAACAAACATTTGAGATTGAGTTATTCCCCAAAAAAGGAGAGCTTAGCTTCAATCAAGGAGATATTGTAGCCAAGTCCGGAAATTCGGGCTCTTCCATGGGACCTCATTTGCACTTTGAAATAAGGGATGAAAATCAAGTGCCTTTCAACCCCCTTTTGATTGGTTTCAAAGAAATCAAGGACACAACACCACCAAGCTTAATCAAAATCGCTTTAGTGACGCTTGATAAAAACGCTAGAATTAATGGGCAATACGGCAGATTTGAATACAGCGTCGAAAAATTCAATGGGAATTACGTGATTCCTGAAGACGTTTCAGCTTTTGGAAAAATTGGTTTGCAATTGTTGTGCTTTGATCGACTCGATGGCGCTAATAACAAAAATGGCGTCCCTTTCATTGACTTAAGCATTAATGGAGATACTATTTACAGCCAGAAACTGGACAGAGTCCCTTTCGCTCACAATCGCCATATCCTTCTCCACTGCGATTTTGCCACACAAATGGCTACTCGAAAAAAATTCAACAAACTTTATGTTGAAGACGGCAACAGTCTAAGATTCAATGATCACAATGATATGAAAGGCGCATTCTGGGTTGAAATGGATTCAAGTTATCAAGCCAATGTAGTGCTAAAAGACGCTTATGGAAATGCTTCCTCATTAAAATTTCATATAGTAGGCGAAAACAAATTTGTTTCTTCAAAAAACAAAGCATATCATCCAAGTCCAAACAATATATTAATGCTTACTGATGACATTAATAAAACAGACTCCACGGACGACAAAGCCGCTGTTTTCACTCAACGAAAAAAAGTGGAGATTCTTCCTGCTTACGTCAACAACAATGAATCTGTTTACCTTTGGGACTTAAGGTACGGCATGCCTGATTCAATTAAAATTAAAAATAACGAGGCTATGAAATTCAATTTTCAAGCTCAAGTGCCATACAAGCAAGAGATGAAAGTCTATGGCCAAAATTTTGACATTCATTTTTTCAAAAAAACGCTTTTCGACACGCTTTACTTGCATACAGAGTACAGATATGATAGCTTGAAGAAAAAAGAGACTTTCAAGATCAATGATAAATACACGCCGCTTAAAAGCAATATGGAGATCACTTTAAAACCTCAAAAGGAATACAATCAAGAAAAAGCGGCGGCTTACAAAGTCAAGAATTCCAAAAGGCATTCATACATAGGCGGCTATTGGAAAAACGATCAATTGAACTTCAAAACTAGAGAATTCGGAGAAATAACCATTTTGGAAGATAGCCTTGCTCCGACCATCAAAGCATTAAGAATCAACAGTAAAGACCTTAGATTTGTCATTAAAGATGACTTGTCGGGGATCAAATCTTTCAACGCTTACATCGATGACGAATGGGTTCTCATGAACTATGATTATAAAAGAGCTTTGATTTGGTCGGAAAAGCTGGATCCGAAAAAACCATTCAAAGGAGAATTAATATTGAAAGTCAGCGACTTCAACAATAATGAGAAAATTTTTAAACAAACAATTCAATAAATTATGCTAAATATCGGCGACAAAGCCCCAAGATTTGAAGGCAAAAATCAAGATGGCAAATCTATCAGTCTAGACGATTATACAGGAAAAAAGCTTGTTCTGTTCTTTTATCCTAAAGATAATACACCCGGGTGCACATTAGAAGCTCAGAATTTAAGAGACAACTATGAAACGCTACAGTCAAAAGGCTATGAAGTATTGGGTGTAAGCGGAGACGATGAAACATCGCATCAAAAGTTCATCTGCAAGCATCTGCTCCCTTTTGACTTGCTAGCTGATACAGACAAATCTGTTAACGAAATGTATGGTGTATGGCAAGAAAAGAAAAACTTCGGCAAAACATACATGGGCACGGTAAGAACTACATTCATTATTGATGAAAAAGGCCAAATCGAGCATATCATCAACAAAGTAAAAACCAAAGAACACGCTGATCAGATCTTTGCTTTGGAAAATTAAAAAAATATCCTAGTCGACAAATGAAAATCCCTGCGTTGAGAAACTCAATGCAGGGATTTTTTTATTTCTTGTTTACAAATTTTTACAATGGCAAAACTTGCTTTCCGTGCTTATCATTTATCACAATAGCAATAGCTTCATAAAAGGCAATTCCTCCGCATATAATTCCTTCATAACCAGCTATAGTATGAATAAGATGGCTACCCGTAAACTTCGCCAAAGCAAGCAAGAAAAATAATACTGTCAATGAAAAGAACACAGCTTGACCTACTTTCCCGCCTTTAAGCGTTCCAAAAAACAAACCTAAAGTCAACAATCCCCACATAAACAAATAACAGCCCATTGAAAATGAGTCAGCGGCCATAAAACCAACCTCTTCCAATATGAAAATCCCTACCAATGTCATCCAAAAACATCCGTATGAAGTAAATGCGACGAATCCAAATGTATTGTCTTTTTTGAATTCCATTATACCCGCAATCAATTGCGCCAATCCACCATAAAAGATTCCCATCATCAATATCATAGCATTGACTTCGAAAAAACCTGCATTATGGATATTCAATAAAATCGTTGTCATTCCAAACCCCGCCAAACCTAATGGCGCTGGATTAACCGTCAACTCCGTACTATTCTTGCTCATTCCTTGAAAATTTTATCTATATTTCTGCAAATTCGTGCAAATGTAGATCAAATTTAAAAGCCAGACAAACATTAAAAATCTCACATCTTTTTCAAAAAATATCATTCATTCCAAGCAATAATAAACTTAATAAACACCTGTTAAACCTATTCAAAGCAAAGAATGTCAGTTTCCACAAATTAATATAAATATGCACGAATCATTTTATCGAGCGATGCACATGAGACTCGGGAATGAATCATAAAACAACATGACATTCGACAGCTTAACGAGCTACATTAAATTCATCGCAATAGCCACCTTTACAGCCTCCATTGAATTATTCACTTTCAACTTTTGCAATATATTTTGACGATGTCGATTTACAGTATTGACGCTAATGTTCAATTCCGATGAAATCTCTTTACTAAGGCTTCCTTTGCCTACTAATCTAAGAACTTCCTTTTCTCTTGAGCTCAGCATATTAGTACTATTCCTGAACTTATCAACATCAATGAATTCACCCGTTTTCATATTGATAATACGACCTTCAATACCTTGAAAGGGTTGGTTGGATGTTGAAAAATTGTAAACACAGGCATCCAACCAAAGACTTCCATTTTCACTCATTCTTAAATAAAAACTCTTATGTGAAATAACTTGATACATCTTGTCTTTGCCCATTGCTCTTAGTTTGCAATTCGTGCGATAACTCAAACGCTCAGTCTTAGGCAAAGATTGAAGAAAATTGTAAAACTCCAATTCCAACAAATGTCTTTGAAACACATCGTCTGGATGTATTTTCTCATATATTTCCCGTTCCCAAATTCCATCGATCACTCTATACCTTGAAGGATTCAAACCTAAAAAATCTCCGAACGAACCATTGAAAATATGATTGTTTTTTTCCGCTAAATCAGACATTACAACCACACAGTGCTCTATTTCAACATAAGACTTCATTTGAGCAATACACTCTTCAAGCACTAATGTCCTTTGCCTTAAGCTATCATAAGTTTCCTTGCTGTATTCATTTTCAAGTCGGGAAATTGGATCCATAAAAATATATTAATAACTGATTCTATTCTCAAACCTTCATACCTCAAAACCGAACAAATGGTTATTTTTCAGTATTGAGTACTCAGAGTATTTTTGACAACTTTGCAACAATACAACGTTTCAACAACCAAAATGTAGATATCATGAAGAAAAACATTTTCATAGCAATTATTTTCATTATGTCGCTTAATACCACTTTCGGACAAAGCCTTAATTCACTTAACTGGCTGAATGAGCCTGAACAATGGAATATTTCAGACAATCGACTCACATTGCAAGTCACACCTCAAACAGATTTTTGGAATAAAACTCATTACGGCTTTACTGTAAATGACGGGCCATTTCTTTTTGCAAAAAGAAGCGGAGAGTTTGAAGTCACTGCAAAATTAACTGGAAAATATAAAACTCGATTTGATCAAATGGGGCTTATGTTCCGAATTGATAATAATCACTGGATAAAAACAGGTATTGAATATGTCGATGGAGTTTATAATTTCAGCACAGTTCACACTATAAATCATAGCTCTTGGAGTGTCGTAGCGCTAAAAGAGAAACCAAAAAGCATCTGGATAAAGGCAATAAGAAAAGTCGATGCTATAGAAATCTTTTACTCTCTAGACGGGACGAATTATCAAATGAGCAATATCGTTTATTTCCCAGAGCATCGTAGCATTGAAGTAGGAATGATGGCTGCTAGCCCTGATGGAGACGGTTTCGAAGCAACATTTGAAGATTTCAAAATCAAACACACTCCTGACTCCAGAAGACTAGAATGGTTAAAAAATAATCAAGAGTAATCAACGATCAGCTCAAATGACTAGTTGTCATAGCCATAGTATAATTAAAAAAATGGCTATGACTTTAATTGCTTACAAAGAATTATACTTTGACCAGCATTTTACCTTTGTTCTTACCCTCAAACAATCCTATAAATGCTTCAGGAGTATTTTCAAAACCATTGACAATAGTTTCCTCATACACCAAGTCTCCATTTTTCAACCACTTTGACAATTCCTCAATTGCTTCTGAATATTTATTTTTAAAATCAAAGACTATAAATCCCTGCATTAATGCACTCTTTTTCAAAAGCTTGATTTGAATTCTCGGTCCTGTTGGCAGTTCTTTTTCATTATATAATGAAATATTTCCACATAGTGATATTCTCGCAAACTTATTAATGTGATCCAATGCAGCATCGGAAATCACTCCCCCAACATTATCAAAATAAACATCCACTCCATTGGAACAATACTTCCCTATCTCTTGCGACAAATCCTTCGAAGTCTTGTAATTTATTACTTTATCATAGCCAAATCTCTCTTCAAGCATCAAGACTTTCTCATCCGATCCAGCTATCCCTACTACATGACAACCTTTGATCTTTCCAATTTGTCCAACTATAGAGCCTACCGCTCCGGCGGCTCCTGACACCAAAAGGGTTTCCCCTTCCTTAGGCTTGCCTATTTCCAACAACCCTAGATAAGCCGTAATTCCAGTCAATCCCAGAACACCTAAGTATGCGGATAAAGGAGCCAAGTCAGGATCAATTTTCATCAAACCTTTTCCATCAGAAATTATATGCTCTTGCCACGGAAGAATACCTGTCACATAATCTCCTTGTTTATACTCTTCATTCAAGGACTCTTCGACTTGAGCAATCATACCCGACTCTATCGGCTTTCCTAATTCGAAAGGAGGAATATAAGACTTAGCCAAATTCATTCTTCCTCTCAAATATGGATCTACAGAAATATAAATCGTTTTCAATTTCAGTTCACCATCCTTGGGCTTCTCCAATTCAAAATCTATGATTTTAAAGTCTTCCAAAGTTGCCATCCCTATTGGCCTGTGATTTAGAATTATAGCTTTTGCCATTGCTTTATCAATTGTCCTATACTCGTAATTTCATAACCAGCAAAAATTAATGTTGTTGCTGATTAAACAGAAAGCATTTAATCAAATAGGGCAACAACTCTGGCAGGCGCTGCTGAGGCTCCAACTATTTTCATTGGAAAAACCGCTACCTTAAACCCTTCATAAGGCAGAGCGTCTAGGTTCACCAATTGCTCCATATGGCAATATTCCTTTTCCTTTCCAACCAGATGCGCCTCCCAAAACAACTCCGAATCCCCAGTCTCTTTCGCTTTTTCCATTAGGTATGGCAATGGCAAATCCCAACCCCAAGAATCTATTCCCATGACTTTAATTCCTTTGTCAATCAACCACTCCGTAGCCTCAGCGCTCATTCCAGTTCCTTTTTTATGAAAATCTTTAGTGCCATTGAATTTATCTCTTCCGGTCTTCACCAACACAATCATTCCCGGCTCCACCTTCAATCCGTTTTCGTCCAAAAAGCTCTCTATATCCTGAACTGTGATGGCGTCAAAATCCTCTTTGTGCTTCATGTCCAACACTAGGCCTTTACCATAGCACCACTCTAATGGCACTTCATCTATCGTTTTGGACCTTTTGCCCGCTGTGGTCGGCGAGTAATGCCAAGGAGCATCGATATGCGTCGTCGAATGAACTCCCATTTTTTGAATCGTATCATCCGCCCAACCTTCAAATCCTTTAGGAAATAGCTTAAACGGCAAGCCCAATAATCTTATCAGCCACTTCGCCTTTCGATGCGGTTTATGCTTTATTTTCACCTTCATAAACCAAGGATCATTTGGGTTATACTGTATCGGCTTAGTTAAGTCAACTATCTTCATTTCTTAGTTATTTTCTATCAATATAATTTTACCGATAAAGATATAAATTCAATCATACAGATAGCAGAGTTTTCTATTTTTTGTTCAAATTACCTTTTAAGCATCAGCTTTTTTATTTTATTTCAATTTAAGATTTAGACCGCAAAGTGGCATGAAGAAAAAATTTAAGATTTCCAGTCGCATCAATAGTTTCAAATACGCCTTCAATGGAATTAAAATCATGTTCAAATCCGAGCATAATTTCTGGATTCACATTGCCGCAACTTTTCTCGTCATATCGTTAGGGCTTTATCTGACTTTAACACCAATCGAATGGTGCATAATTTTGCTCTGTATAGGATTAGTAATAAGTCTAGAAATGGTCAATTCATCCATTGAGAGGATTTGCAACCTAATAAGTCTTGAAAGGAATAAAGAGATTGAATCTATTAAAGATATCGCTGCTGGCGCTGTGCTTGTCTCATCTATCGTATCATTTATCATTGGCGCCTTAATCATTTTGCCCAAAATATTTCGCCTGCTACCTTTCTAAGATTATACTTTGCTTTATTTTATTCAACAATAAGCTTAATTTTATGCTTGAATAGGAAATGAGCATTCCCTTGCTGTGGATTAAAATCATAATTTAATTGGAGAAATACCTAATTGTACTTGTTGGACCAACAGCCGTTGGAAAAACAGCCTTAAGCATTCAATTAGCCAAAGCGCTAAAAACTGACATTGTCAGTGCAGATTCCAGACAATTTTTCAAAGAGCTTAGCATCGGCACGGCAAAACCCGACATTGAAGAAATGGACGGTGTTCCCCATCATTTTATCGATTGCATGTCAATACACGAACCTTACAGCGCTGGCAAGTTTGAACTGGACGCTCTAAATACTATCGATGAAATATTCAAAACACATGATTCGACCATATTAACTGGCGGCTCAGGGCTATATATCAACGCCGTATGCGAAGGCATTGACGACATGCCTCCCACTCCTCCAGAGATTCGTGACAACTTGATGCAAAGGTTGGAAAATGAGGGACTTGAAATACTAAGAAACGAGCTTAAAGTAATTGATCCTCAATATTTCAACGAGGTTGACCCCAATAATTCACAAAGAATTGTGAGAGCTTTGGAAGTATACCAAGTGTCAGGCAAGCCCATTTCTTACTTTAGAAAATCCAAACTTAACAAGAGGCCATTCAAAATGATAAAAATTGGATTGGAAAGAGATCGTGAAGAACTCTACAATCGAATCAACCAAAGGATGGACATCATGATTGGAAAAGGTCTTTTTGAAGAAGCTAAAAAATACCAAGCCTATAAAGAAATAAACGCATTGCAAACTGTCGGGTACAAAGAAATATATGATTACTTAGACGGAAAGTACGATTATGAAGAAGCAGTTAGGTTGCTTAAAAGAAATTCAAGGCGATATGCTAAAAGACAAATGACCTGGTTCAAAAGGGGTCAAGATTACGCTTGGTTTCATCCTGATGAATTTGAAAAAATCATGACCCATATTAACGAAAAAATAAAAAGAGCGAATTAATATCCGCTCTTTCCAATTATTTATTTTATTAAATATTTTGCTTACACGCTCAAGATATTAATCATTCTAACTAAATCTTGATTAAGCGGCTTGTCTTTAGTGATCGCATCTTCCAACGAAGTATACACTACTTCATTTTTAATAATTCCAGCCATAACACACTCTTTTCCAGCAACCAAGCCTTCCAAAGCAGCTAATCCAAGCCTAGAAGCCAAAATTCTGTCATAAGCCGATGGCGATCCTCCACGTTGAATATGGCCCAAAGTAGTCACTTTAATATCCTTGTCGGGACATTTAGCTTTTACCTTAGCGGCGATTTCTTGAGCAGAACCTTCTTGATCTCCTTCGGCAGTGATTACTATTGAGGCGCTTTTTTCTCTATCCCACCCTTGTTGAAGAGTGCTGATAACATTGTCAATAGTCGTTCTAGTTTCAGGAACCATAACAAGTTCCGCTCCTCCGCCAATTCCCGTTTGAACGGCGATATAACCAGAATCACGACCCATAACTTCAATAAAGAATACTCTGTCATGTGAATTAGCAGTATCTCTAATCTTATCGATTGCGTCAAGAGCAGTATTCACAGCAGTATCATACCCTATTGTCGAGTCAGTTCCATACAAATCATTATCTATTGTACCCGGAGCGCCAACTACAGGCAATCCATGCTCTTCATAAAGCAATTTAGCACCAGTGAAAGTACCATCTCCACCGATCACTACCAATCCTTCGATACCTCTACTCTTTAATTGCTCAGCGGCTTTGGCTCTACCTTCTTTGGTACGGAATTCAACACTTCTAGCCGATTTAAGTATCGTTCCTCCTTGCCCAAGGATATTGCTTACAGAGTAGGATTTCATTTTGTAAATATCTCCTCGGATCATCCCGTCGTATCCGCGTTTGATTCCGTAAACTTCAAGTCCATGATAGAGTGCACCTCTTACTACCGCTCTAAGGCAGGCGTTCATTCCAGGAGCGTCTCCTCCAGATGTTAATACAGCAACTTTTTTCATGAATATTTATTGTAATGTTCTTATAAGTTCCTTTAAATGTGATTTTCTTGCGCGAAAAAAATATATCTATTTAGTTCAATAAGACTTGCATGTTTGAAAAATCGAACTAAACTCATCAAAGTTATATTTTCCTATACGAATTAATAATGATATAGATCATGCCATTTATTTTTTTTCCAATATTCGAATTATTTTTAAATTCTTCACAATCGATTGCTTTAACTGATAATTAATATTTTGAAATATTAATTTAATCGCTACGATTATGTTATAATTGCATACTATAGGCGATGTTGAGCCAAAGACTCATGTTGTAAACAAATTTAAAGTAATGACGTTCAAAAAAATTTTGACGCACCTCATCCCTTTCTTGGTTTTTTTGGTGCTTACCGTAATTTATTTTTCTCCTGTGATACAAGGCAAAGTGTTGCGCCAAACCGATGTAATCGAATGGGCGGGCACAGCGCACGAAATTGACACGTATAAAGAAGCTACCGGCGAATCGCTTCATTGGACTAATTCCACATTTGGCGGCATGCCCATATTTACGACATCCGATTATAATGTTTTTTATTGGGTTCACAAAGCTTTGACCAGTTTTATACCAACGCCTGTATTATTAATTCTCCTCGGATACATTGGTTTTTACATTCTTCTCTCATGTTTTAAAGTAAAACCATGGACTGCTTTCCTTGGCGCATCCGCTTACGCGTTATCAACCTTCAGCTTGATAAGCATCGAAGCGGGACATATCAACAAGGTATACGACATGATGCTAATGGCGCCTTCTCTGGCAGGAGTCATACTCGTATTTCAAAGAAAGTATCTGAAAGGGGCTTTAGTGACCACCTTTTTCCTTGGCATGCAATTCTATTATGCGCACGTTCAGATAAGCTATTATTTGATGTTGATGATGTTGGTCCTTGCTATTCTGGAGTTAGTGCAAGCCATTAGAGAAAAGAAAGAAAAGCAATTTGCCATTTCATGCGTAATATTAGTAGCGTCTGCGAGCATCGCTTTAGGATCTAACTTAGTGAAAGTTTGGTCAACTGGTGAATACGCAAAATCAAGCACAAGAGGTGGATCAGAACTTTCCTCAAAAAAATCAAGCGGCGACGGACTGGAAAAAGACTACGCATTTGCTTGGAGTTTAGGAAAACTTGAGACAATGACTTTATTCATCCCTTATTTCAATGGCGGTGGATCTGCGGAAAACATTGGCGATAAATCCGAAACATTCAAAAAACTAATCGAAAGCAGAGTACCGAGGCAACAAGCGCTAAACATCGTTGAAAACGCTCCATTGTATTGGGGAGAACAACCTTTTACAGTTGGTCCGGTTTATCTGGGCGCTATCATGATATTCTTATTTGTATTAGGCCTTATTATCGTTAAAGGCAAATACAAATGGTGGGCGCTGACCTTGACCATTTTATCCATTATGCTTGCTTGGGGATCAAATTTTGAAGCATTCAATGACTTTTTCTTTTACTATGTGCCGATGTACAATAAGTTCAGATCAGTGACCATGATTCTGACCATCGCGCAAATCACAGTTCCTTTCTTAGGAATTTACGCATTGATACAAATACTGAATAAAACCATTGATAAAAAAGAAGCTGAAAAAGGCGTGCTTATCGCATTTGGAATCTGTGGAGGCTTAGCCTTGCTAATGTTCCTATTTGGCGGATCTATATTTTCTTTTGAGTCTTCAAAGGATGCCAGACTTCTTCAACAAGGTTATCCTCAATGGCTGGTTGAATCAATCATCAAAGACAGAAAAGCATTTTTCAAATCCGACGCTCTTAGAAGCTTGTTCTTTGTTTTCGTAGCCGCAGGTTTGATTTGGGCATGGATCAAAGAGAAAATCAAAGAAACTTATATGATTGCCGGACTAGCTCTTATGACACTTGTGGATCTTTGGCAAGTTGACAAAAGATACTTATCCGGCAAAGATTTCCAACCTAAAAGAGAGCTATCTACAACTCACTTTAGCGCGACTGAAGCTGACAAGGAAATACTTAAAGACACTTCTTACTATAGAGTATTCAACCTTACAATGAATCCTTTCAATGAAGGAAGAACTTCTTATCACCATAAATCAATCGGTGGGTATAGCGCTATTAAACTTCAAAGGTACCAAGAGCTAATCGAGAATCATATCAGCAAAAACAACATGTCGGTATTAAACATGTTGAACACTAAATACTTCATCGTGCCTTCGCAAGATGGCAGACCAATTGTCCAAAAAAATCCTGACGCTGTTGGAAATGTTTGGTTTATCAAGGATCTAAAAATCGTGGATAATGCTGATCAAGAACTGTCATCATTGCAAAGCTTTAATCCTAGCCAAACGGCCTTTATGGACAAACGATTCGAAAGTTTCATGCCTCAGCAAGGAGACATAAGTTTTACGCAAAAAGGAAACATTAAACTTCAAAGCTACAACCCTGACCACATGGTATATTACTCGGAATCACCGCAACAACAATTTGCCGTGTTCTCTGAGATTTATTATCAACCAGGGTGGCAAGCATATATTGACGAAGTACCTGTGGAGCATGTTAGAGTAGACTATGTACTTAGAGGTCTGATTATTCCTGAAGGCAAGCACAAAATCGAGTTCAAATTCCAACCCAACTCATATAAGTACGGAGAAATCATTGGAATCATTTGTTCTTTGCTTGTGCTCGCTCTTGTAATTTTCACAGCCTACAAAGAATTCGCTGTGAAAAAAAATGAAAATCCAAAAAGCTAATTAATCGCTATTCATTCTTTTAAATAATTAAGCTCTCTTTAGAAACTAAGCATTCTGAAGAGAGCTTTTTCTTTTCTCATAAATTATCACAAAACATTCAGACTCTGCTTTTGCTTAAAGATAAATAGAATTACCACGATTATTTTTTCGAGTTCACCAATTTCCCTCCCATGTATACCCTACTAAGAGAAATATATTGGTACATAATCAATCGTGCTAAATTTAATTTTGATGAAATTTAAGTTGAAAAGATGGCTTATACGGATTTGTCTTTAGACTCCGGTATTATATTAATTTCCATACTCGTTGTGTTTGGAATACTTATTTACAATCCAGCCAAATTCTTAGGGATTCCGAGCTTCATTATATTCATGGGCATCGGACTATTTTTGGGCAATGGAGATTTAGGAGATCCAGTATTTGACGACCCGCAATTGACTGAATTATTAAGCGGTCTGGCTTTGAATATCATTATTTTTGACGGAGGATTCAATACGTCTATCGAAAATGTCAAAACCGCGTACAAAGAAGGAATGATTTTGTCAACTGTTGGTGTTCTCATAACAGCAGCTCTGCTCGGAGGGTTCACATGGCTTGTCACTGACTTGCCGCTCATGTCAGCCTTGATATTCGGGGCCGTAGTATCATCCACGGATGCAGCGGCTGTGTTTGGAATACTTGAAGCCAGAAAACTTAAGCTCAAGCATAAAACTGGCACCATACTGGAATTCGAATCTGCCACCAATGACCCGATGGCTCTTGTCTTAGTAACTGTCTTAACAAGCCTTAGCGCTGGCAGCGGCGAAATGCTAAGTGTTTACGACTTGATATGGACCTTTATCAAACTGATCGTAGTAGGACTAGCAATTGGAATTGGCTTGGGACTTTTAACTAAAATAGCTCTTGATAAAATCTCTTTTCAAGAGAATGGACTCATCCCAATCTTTACGCTATGCATGTTTTTTATCGCTACATACGGGAGCAAATTACTGGATGGAAATATTCTTATTAGCTCTTATGTATTTGGCTTGATCATAGGAAACGGCACTTACAAAGGACGTGAATTAAACCAATCATTCAATAACAGCATATCATGGATGGCTCAAGCGCTTATGTTCCTTTTTTTAGGATTGCAAATATTTCCAGATCAACTCATCAGAGTATTTTTTATATCCTTTCTGCCAGCTATCTTCTTAATTTTAGCCGCAAGACCTCTTGCGACATACCTTTGCTATCTTCCATTTAAAAATATACCGTACCAAAAAAAACTCTTCATAGCAATGATCGGACTCAAAGGCGCTACTCCCATTGTTTTCGCATTTATCCCCTTGGTAAAAGGAGTCCCAAACTCTCCTGAAATCTTCAATATGGTATTTTACATTGTCATGTACTCTATAATTATTCAAGGGGCTCTATTGGACCCGCTTGCCAAAAAGCTATCTCTAAAAATCTAAGCAAACTCAGAAAGCGATTTTTCAATAGTCAACAATCTATTAATCTTGCCCGATGCCGTCTTTTCAAAACTCATTGGGTTGTAAATCTTTTTCGGCGCATGGTATTTGGGCAAATGCTTTTTGCAAAATTCAAGCAAGGCATCTGCTTCAAACTCAATGTCTCCTTCCACCCAAATACAAACTTTACTTCCCAATTCCACATCAGGAGCTCCTCCAATAAAAAACTTCATATCGTGACCTAATTCAGTAAATGCTTTTTCAAGACACTTTTCTGCTATCTCAGGACTAACTTTAATTCCTCCTGTATTTATAACATTGTCAGCACGCCCCAACCATTTGAATGTATTTGGATTTAAAATTTGCACCAAATCATTTGTCATTACTTCTTCATCATTAGTTACAGGAGCCTTAATTGCTAAACATCCTCTGTCATCTTTAGTGATAATCGTATCATCTAGTGTACAGTACACTATTTCTTCCTCTCGCAAATCACATAAAGCAATATGAGAAACTGTTTCAGTCATCCCATAAGTTCCAAAAATAGGAGCCTGAATCATTTCACGAATCTTTTGATGCAAAATCACAGACACAGCAGCGCCACCAATAATTATCGCTTTGCAGGAATTTAAAACTCCTAACTCTCTTTTATCAGCCTTGTTTAATATAGCTTCCAATTGCATCGGCACTAAAGCGATGAAATCTATTTTCCCAATAAATTTCTCTAATGGATTCAAGCAAGGCTCTACGACATGAAGCTTCATCTTATGAATGATACTTCTTACAATCATCATTTTCCCGCCTATAAAATTCGCATTGAGACATAATAATGAGGCATCGCCATTTGCTAGTTTCAATGCCGATACAGTTTTTTCCGCACTCACTATCATCTGTCTGCGACTGACATCAATAAGCTTCGGAATACCGGTAGAACCTGAAGTAGAGACTTCAAATGAATCATATTGGCTTCTCCAAGAGCTTATAAATTCAACGGCAGCTTTCGTATTTTCATTAACCACGTCTTCTATTAATCCGTGATTTTCAAATGGCATCAATTTGCCGTTTATAAAAATGCCTTCTTCCATATATTAACAGTAATGCAATATTCACCAAACGCAAACAATTTACTCAATCATACTCGACTAAAGCAAAATTTACGAAAAAATTCACCCTTAAAACCTCAGTATTAAATCGTTCAGATGTACTTTTAAAGTCCTAGTATCAAAAACAAGATAGCTTTTCGAACTTTTTCACTTTAATAAACATTGAATAATCTAGCACACGCTCATCGTCAAGATTAAGGATGATGCTTTGAAAAAATCAAATTTAGTACGATATTGTCCTTACAAAACTGATGAACATGACAGAGAAAGATATCAGCATCAAGGTTTCCCTTGACAAAGACAACATTCCTGAAGATATAAAATGGAATGCTACGGACGCTTCTAACCAAGAGGCATTTGAAGATGCCAAAGCTATAAACCTATCCATCTGGGATCCGAAGCAAAACAATACATTGAGAATTGATTTGTGGACTAAGGAGATGCAAGTCGATGAAATGAAAAGATTTTATGTGGATTGCATCGGAGGCATGGCGCAGAGTATCCTAAACTCTACCGGTGACGAAATCATGGCAAAGCGCATGAATGACCTATGCGAAGAGCTTGTGGAGCATATCAAGAAAGAAATGCAACAAAACATGAGATAAATTTTAAAAATCCGCTTCGAATAGCGGATTTTTTATTTTTTACGCATACCATCTTTTTTACTCCCGTGTAATAAAACACATAAAAATCAATGAAAAACACATTCTTATTGGCACTAAAAATGAAAGAATTTTGAGTGTGAATCAACGCCCGAAAAACATATTCGACAAACTCATTGCCGATCGATCGCAAGAAGTTTTTGATATTTTGGAGGAGTCCAATAGTATCAAAATTGAAAGAATAGTATCTTTTGGACAGAAAAGCCCTTCCGACTTTTGGTATGATCAGGAAGAAAGCGAATGGGTAATAGTGCTCGAAGGCTATGCTGAGCTTGAGTTTGAAGGTGGCGAGATTCATAAACTAGGCAAAGGAGATTATATCAACATACCAGCTCGCCAAAAGCACAGAGTTATTCACACTTCACCTGAAGAGAAAACAATTTGGCTGGCGGTATTTTACAAGTCAGAGTATGAACAATAGGCTTACAATGGAAACCAATCACAGTATTCTAGGCTGGAATGATGTGGAAGGCTATGTACACGTGGTACTTAAAAATTCTATCAATATCATCAAAGAACCATATGCACGCACACTAGACAAGAACTATAAAATACTCAATAAGACCAACATCAAAAAGGTCCTCTATGACTTTCAAAATGTCGATATGAGCATGGAAGACATCAACTCTATTTTTTTTCAAAGAATTCGCAAAGAACATCAGAAAAAACATTTGCATACGGCCATTATCGTTCCTTACGGACAAGAAGAAGAAACATGCAAATTAAAAATGGGCAATCATTTTAACGAGATCAAATTTTTCAAAAACTGTACTGAAGCCATCAAATGGCTTAAGTTCATCCAAACAGAAGACGAGAAAATCTTGGTCTAATGAAAACCCAGAAATCAAAAAGCCTAGGCCACCTAATTGACCACTCCCCCTTTAAAAAAACTCATAAAAAAATCTGGCTCCTGTCCGCCGCTGGAATTCTACTCGACGGATTCGATCTTTTCGTCATAGGGCTATCACTTCCACTGATCAGCAAATACTTCAAAACATCTCCCGTTCTAACAGGGCTTATAGGCAGTTCCGCGCTATTAGGCGCTATTTTCGGCGCCATCATATTAGGATACTTGACAGACAAATACGGCCGTAAGACATTCTATATGATCAATATGGTATTTCTGATTTTCTTTGGAGTACTTTCCGGCATCGCATGGAATCCCTGGTTGCTTATTGTATCAAGATTCTTTGTGGGAATGGGCGTTGGTGCCGATTACCCAATTTGTTCCTCTTATGTATCCGAATTCATGCCCAAAAAAATACGTGGCAGAATGCTGACAAGTTCATTTGCATTGCAGGCTGTAGGAATGATATTAGCGGCAATCTCAAGCATATTAATCCTCAAAATATTTCCCTCTATTAACGCATGGAGATATTTCTTATTGATCGGGGTCATCCCTGCTGGTATCATCCTTTTCTTTCGCAGCTCTGTTCCTGAAAGTATCCGATGGCTTTTGTTTCACAAAAAGTACAAGAAAGCTGAAAAAATATGCCTTTCGATTTATTCGCACGAAGAAAAGTTCATCAAAGATTATTTCAAAAACGAAAAGTATAAAACGGAATTTCTTCCTGAAAGAAAAATCAGAATCAAAGAGCTTTTCAAAAAAAGCATTCGAAAAAGAACCATCCTTGCTACCGTGCCATGGTTTCTAATGGATATTTCAACTTATGGCATAGGACTTTTCACTCCGATTATTCTCACTCAATTGCATTTCAATATCGAGCATATGAATTTCGTGCAGGAAGTCAAAAAAGCCATCGTCGAGTCATCTTTTCTTGACTTATTTCTGATCATAGGTTTCATAGTCAATTTATGTTTCGTGGAAAGAGTCGGTCGTATGCCTTTGCAAAAAATAGGCTTCATGGGGATGGCTTTAGGGCTACTTATACTCGCTATTCCCAATAGTTTTCATCTGTCCGAGCCTTGGACTTTTGGCTTCACCTTTCTAGGGTTTTCTATTTTTAACTTCATGATGAACTCTGGACCCAACCCAACGACATTCACTCTTTCCGGTGAATTGTTTCCTACAAACCTTAGAGCTACAGGCAGCGGCTTTGCCGCCGGCATAGCAAAGCTAGGAGCGACCTTGGGCATATTTTTCTTGCCTATTTTAAGCAAATCCGCAGGCATGTCCATCACATTGATTATATTGGCCATTACTTCATTTCTTGGCTTTGTATTCACAAGAGCTTTTCAAATCGAAACAAAAGGGAAGCCACTGTATGAAGGTTAAAAAAGAAAAAAGCTAATTGACAAATATCAATTAGCTTCTTACTCATCTATAATACCCATTAAGGTTATCGTGATTAGCCGTTTATCACTCCAGATCCGACCAATTCATCTTCATCATACCAAGCTGCAAACTGACCTGCCGCAATTCCCTTTCTTGGTTGATCAAAAACAATGTATAGACCTTCTTCTTTCTTGAACAATGTAATAGGACTTAAATCTTCTCTGTATCTTATACGTCCCATCATTTTCTTAGATTCGCCTATCTTCAAAGCAAGGTCGGGTCTTACCCAGTGTTCTTCGCTTTTATCTATAAACAAACCAGATCTAATCAAGCCCGGATGATCTCCACCCTGACCTGCAAACACAAGATTTTCTTTCACGTCCGTTCCAATGATAAACAAAGGCTTTGGCGTGCCTCCAATATTAAGTCCTTTCCGTTGGCCGATTGTGAAAAAATGAGCGCCTCGATGGTCTCCTGCTTTCCTCCCTTCGTTTTTATCGAACTGGTAAGGACTGCATACCAACTTTAGCCACTCTTCTTCTGATTTGGCATTAGCCAACGCATTTTTCCTCTCCACAATAGAAGGCGCGTCAACAGGAATTTCATACACTTCTCCTGCTTTAGGCTTTAGCTGTTGTTGCAAGAAGTCTGGCAACTTAACTTTCCCTACAAAACAAATTCCTTGCGAATCCTTTTTATCAGCTGTCACCAAATCCAACTCAGCGGCAATTTTTCTCACTTCAGGTTTCTCCAAATGCCCTACAGGAAAAAGAGACTTGGCTAATTGCTCCTGAGTTAATTGACAAAGGAAATAACTTTGATCCTTGTTTGAATCCACACCAGCTTTTAATTGGTATTTCTTTTCTCCATTCACTTCTATCTCGCTCTTTCTGCAATAATGCCCAGTAGCCACATAGTCAGCACCCAAAGACATTGCCGCTTTCAAGAACACATCAAACTTGATTTCTCTGTTGCAAAGCACATCAGGGTTAGGAGTTCTACCATTTTCATATTCAGCAAACATATAATCGACCACCTGTTTCTTATATTCTTCGCTCAAATCTATGGTCTGAAAAGGTATGCCCAATTTTTGAGCAACCAACAATGCGTCATTGCTGTCTTCCACCCAAGGGCATTCATCGCTTATTGTAACAGATTCATCATGCCAGTTTTTCATAAACAAACCGATGACTTCATAACCTTGCTCTTGCAATAAATAAGCCGCCACGCTGGAATCAACGCCTCCCGATAGTCCTACAACTACTCTTTCGTTCGCCATTTTATTTATCTCCTTGAATTTTTCCTTGACTAACAAAGTTAAACGAAAAGCCTGACATAAATATTATATTTTTCATTTTTTGCTGTCCAACTCTTTGTTCACAAGTAGATGTTAATTATATGTGACTATTTCACGGAAATTATAGCTTAGAGCTTCATAAAACACTCATTAGACAAGCTTATATTGTATATTTTTTTTACATTGCATTATTAGACCCTAATCACAAACAAGAAAATATATGAAAATAAAAGCTACTATTTTAGCTTGCATGATGGCTTTTCCCGTTTTCAGCCAAAAGGTTGAAAAGTGCGATCAGTTAAACAAAAGCAAGCAAATACTAAAAAATGCCAGCTCGCAAGAGTTAAAGCGAATTAAAGATGCGGAGTTTACTCTTGAGCAAGCGGCAAAAGACCTAAATAACGCTTCTTCTGCAAGCAGAGCCAAAGCTGACGGGATTATGAAAATTCCTATGGTATTCCATATTGTTCATCAAGGTGGTGAAGAGAACATCTCTGATGAGCAAATTAAAGAATCCATCGTACAAGTCAATGAAGATTTCAATGCTAGAAATCAAGGATTAGCAGATGTAGAAACTGAATTTCAGAATATTATTGCTAATGTTGGGTTCGAATTTTATTTAGCGAAAAGAGATCCACAAGGGAAGCCTACTACAGGAATCAACAGAATTTACACTACACTTAGCAGTAATGGGCAAAACCAAGAAATTCAAGATTTAATCTCTTGGCCTAGAGAAAAATATCTAAATATTTGGGTTGTAACAAGCTCTGATGGTGGCAGCGGATCCGCCTATGCTTATATACCTAGTACTGTTATTGACAGGCCATTAATTGATGGTGTGACAACTTCACATTGGGCGGTTGGACGTACAGGTACTGCCAGATGGACACATTACAAAATCTTAACGCATGAAATCGGCCACTGGGCAAACCTAGAGCACTGCTGGGGAAATGCTGAAAGATTTTCTGGCGCGGCCTGCAACGTGGACGACGGTGTTGCTGATACACCGCTGACTTATGGCAATGGTGGTTGTGGGGCACAATCTTCTTGTGGCAGCAAAGACAACTATCAAAACTTCATGGATTACGCGAATTGCTCCGTGATGTTCACTGAAGGGCAAAAAAATAGAATGAGAGCTGCTTTAAACTCAGATATATCAGGAAGGAATAACCTTCATACAACACAAAACCTTATAGAAACAGGAATATTAGACGCTCCGGCTTTAGCAATATTTGATCAAAGTTCAGATATAGTTAAACCTGGGAATTCAATAACCTTCACGGATCAGTCTATTTCTGAAACTGGCGCTAATATAACAACATGGAAGTGGGAATTTCCTGGTTCTGATACACCTGAATTCTCAGGTCAAACACCTCCGCAAATTGTTTACAATGAAGTTGGATCATATGATGTAAAACTTACTGTAACAAATAACTTGGGAGAATCTCATACGAGAACAATTTCTGACGCAGTTGTTGTGGAGAACTTTTTCGCAATGAGCAACTCAACTGTTTCCGTTTGCGAAGGTACATTTTACGATTCTGGTTTAAGAAGTCCTCATGAGAACAATGAAGACTATGTGATGACATTCACTCCTGAAGACGACACTAAAAAATTAGAGTTTGATTTTATTTCTTTTAATCTGGAAAAAGACGATGGCGAATGCTTTGATTATTTGGAAATCTTCAATGGCCCTGATGTCAACTCTCCATCTCTTGGTCTATATTGCGACAATAATGCTCCTAAAAGTGTTATTGCAAACAATTCTAGTGGCTCAATAACTTTCAGATTTCATTCTGATGACAATTCTTACAGCCCTGGATGGAAAGCAAATATTATATGTAGAGACAAAGACTACATCAGCACTGACATTATAATGGGCACAAAAAGCGTCACTTCATGCGATGGAACATTTTTTGATTCTGGAAAGAACACTAATTATTCTGACAGTGAAAATAGCACGCTTACTATTTATCCTGAAGGTTCTCAAAATAAAGTGAAAGTAGAATTTTTAGAATTCGAACTTGAAATGGGAGAGCAATGTGATTATGATTTCCTGACTATTCATGATGGTGAAAATCAAGGAGCTCCAATTATTGGTCGTTATTGTGGCAAGAATTCTCCCGGTAGCATTCTAGCTACTAATGCTTCCGGCGCATTGACATTTCATTTTGAATCTGATGGGAATACTAATTTCCCTGGATGGAAAGCAAATGTCAGCTGCATTACTCCTGATGATGTAGTAGCCTTGTTTGGTTCTGATAAAAAATCAACATGCGAAAACAGCAGTATTAAATTTGAAAACAAATCTATTGGTACAGTTGAAAGCGTAAAGTGGAACTTTGAAGGCGGCAGTCCTGAAACATCCACTGAAGCACACCCTACAGTGATTTACCCAACATCAGGAAGCTATAAAGTAGAACTTATCGTTTTCAAGGAAGACAAATCGGATACAATCAGTATTGAAAACTATATAAGAGTAGATGAATTGCAATCATTGCCGTTAAATCTTGATTTTGAAAATAATGAATCAATAGCTAATTGGGAAGTTATCAATCCTGACTCGGGACTTAAATGGGAGATAAACAACACGACAGGTTTCAACTCCTCATCAAGCCTCGTAATGAATAATGCTGCTAATGCTATTGTTGGAGAAATTGATGAAATTATCTCTCCTCCTCTTAATTTCACTAAAGCTGGAGAATTTATTGAGTTTCAACTTGCTTATACCAAGTTCAACGACTTTAGCCCTGACGTATTAAAGTTCTTCATCTCAACTGACTGCGGTTTGTCATGGGAAGAAGTATACAGTAAAACACATACAGAGCTTCAAACTAAAGAAGTTCCACAAGGAGAGTCAAACGATTGGGTACCTTCTTCGGCTAACGGAGATTGGAGAAAAGAACAGATTGATATTTCTCAATTCAAAGGCCAAGGCTCAGTTATGCTTAAAATTCAAAACGTTTCGGGTTACGGAACTCGCATATGGCTAGATGACTTGAAAATTGAAGCGACTGATAATGACGTTGTCTTAGGAACCCCAAATACATTAAAAGATTACAAACTTTACCCCAACCCTACTAACAGGATTATTAATATTGATGGAATGAACGATGAAATCAAGAACGCTAAAGTATACAGTTCTGTTGGTAGTGAGGTTACTTCGGTAGTAAAAACTCAAAATAAAAACAGCTTGAAAATTGACTTCAACAATGTTAGAGAAGGAATCTATATTGTTGTGATAGAAACAGCATCAGGCTCATTTACCGAAAAAATAATATTAAAGAAATAATTAATATTGAGGCTGCCATTAAAAAATGCAGCCTCTTTTTTCACCTTTTAAAAAATCTATTCCTCAATATCATTTTTGAAAAATTTGCGGAATTTTAAATAATCAAACACTGAGACATAAGATAAGTTGAAATAAATACAGTATGAATTCCACTTATCTTTAAATGCTTAAACAACAAATTGAATTAAAAAACAATGAAAGAAAAATAGCCAAAAGAGCTAATAGTTTAAGCATATCACCTCCATCAATTCCTTTGGAATCTTTTCCCGTACAATGCGCGCGGGTGCTCGTAGGACAAGAGGAATGGTATGGCAACAAATTGACAAAAAGCATTGCAGGCAAAAGACGCTTTGTAAGAACCAATATTCGCAAAGCGATCCTAATTCCCGATACCCAAGGCTATCCCCACCTAACCATTGACATAGACGACAGCACATTTGAAAGAAAAAAAGGAACGGTATCTCTATCCATTAGCCATATGCATTATTCGCCATCAAAGTATGGCAAACGGCTATTATTTGTCGAATCCAAAACTACCGGCGTATTTGAAGCAATAAACCCCACACCAGAAGACCTTCATTTGATAAAAACAGCAAACAACTGGCTGAAAAAGTCTAAATTAGGGTTAAGCATAGCCGAACCTGAATTTCATCCTTTACAAGATTCCGCCTCCACTACATTGTTGCCTTCTTTGACCTTTAGTCCTGCTGAAGACTCGCTTGAAACAACGAGTCATAGCATGCCCAACCTTGATTTGTTAACCATTGACGTACCTACTCCTCCGCATGACACTTCTCTGCCGTCATCAACCGATTCATCTCCCACTCCCGCCAAAAAGAAAAAAAAGAAGAAGAAAAAACCCGTCGCTGGAAGCGAATTTGAAATTGATGAAACTTTGCGTTTGGAAGAAAGTGTGAAATTCGCCAACATCCTCGACCATTTTCAAGTAGCAAAACTTGAAGATCTTTCAACAGAACACGTGGATTTTCTAGTGGATCATGAAATGAAAATGGTGGGCCATATTGCTTCAAAAGCGACTCGCTTGCAAGACATGATCGCTGCCAGAGGAAAGGAATTCAATAATGAGATAGCTCGATACTTCATTTCAACGCGTAAACTGGGCAAAAGAAAGAATGACTTGGAATTTCTAAGTTCATTCTTTGATAAACTTCATACTTCCATTTTACCCGAATTCAATGCCTACACCCTAGTGGATCTCATTCCCGAGTCTTTGCATAAAACATGGCATGCTAATAAAGATGAGCAAGCTCTATTTGATTTTTGCCTCAAGGTAACTTCCAAAGTCTATGAATTAATGCTTTGTCAACTCAGATGCAATGAAGCCAAAGACCGACTCATCGCTCTTCAACTAATTATCAAAGAACTGCTACCAGAATACAAAAGCTCTTATTTTGAAAAGCTATTCCTTTATTATGAAATGAAAAGGGCCAACCTGATGAAAGATCCTGCATCTGTTGAATTCATCTGCTCGCTCATGTACAACCCTGTGCTTATGGACTCTGAAGCCGATCAACAAGAAGCTATGTGGGACGGCCATTTCACTGAAATGAGCGAATGTGTTGAAACCACTTCAAAAGCGGTAATGACCACCATAAAACACCATCCTTTGCCACTTGAAAGAAAATTAAGAGCCATGCGCTTTCCAACGTTTGACACTGTGCTGGCTTCCGCAAGCTTCAGCGGTGATCAATTGCTCAGATGGAATGAAGAAACCAACATGACATTCTCTACTTTAATCGCACTCGCCAAAGATGTGGAAAAAGAACGTTCAACCCCTCTCGAAGCTATCTCTCAAGCAACTGGAAAATCCCGAAAAATGGCATCATCAAGCCCAAGAGCTAAAAAGAAATAATCTATTTTTCAAAATAATATCATTTAATAAACACTACTTTTTCTAATAACAATCAAATGACCAAATAAACACATTGTCAGCCACCACAGTAATATTCAAATAATGAAGGTTTGTTTAATTGCATCATAGAGCCAACAAGCTCTGCACTAAGCTTTTACCACATTTAAACATTTTAAACTTTCATTTATCATGAAACAATTTCTATTCATCCTCTTTCTGGCCATTAATTTCGGCGCTTTAGCGCAAGTTCCAAGTTATTACGATGATGTAAACATCAACGCTACAGGACTCAGCCTTAAATATGAACTTGCAAACAAAATCTCTTCAACACATACAACAAACCTGTCCTATACACCGGGTGTTTGGAATGCTTTGAAATCAACAGACCTTACCAGTTCGACATCTTCAAAGGTATTCTTGATTTATGGTTACAATGACTATGACTCTGATACCAAAAATGACAGAACAAGAAGCAAAAATGACAACGGTGGAGGATCCACTGACTGGAACAGAGAGCATGTGTACCCTAAGTCTTTAGCCAATCCTAACCTAGGAACTAGCGGAGCCGGAGCTGACGCTCACAATCTTAGAGCCTCTGATACTCGAATGAATAGCACTCGAGGCAGTCGAAAATTCGCTGACGGGAGCGGAAACTCGGGAGTCGTAAATACATATTGGTACCCTGGAGATGAATGGAAAGGCGATGTAGCCAGAATGATCATGTACATGTACTTAAGATACGGCAATAGATGCTTGCCTTCAAATGTAGGTATCGGTCAAACAGTAAGCAACGATAATAAAATGATCGCTTTGTTTCTGGAATGGAATGCCGAAGACCCTGTATCTGAATACGAGCTCCAAAGAAACCCAATCCTAGAAAACCTTCAAGGAAATCGAAATCCATTTATAGATAATCCAGCTTTTGCAACAGCGATTTGGGGAGGCCCTCAAGCGGAAAATAGATTTGGCAATAACAGTGGCGGTTCAAATTCAGGGACTTCAAACCAGCTTTTTATCTCAGAATATATTGAAGGATCCAGTTACAACAAAGCAATAGAAATCGTCAACCTCACTGGCGACAATGTAGACCTGTCCGACTATTCACTGAAAAAACAAATTAATGGCAGTGGAAGCTGGTCTGGGACTTATAGCTTATCAGGCACTTTAGCTCATGACAAAACATTTGTTATCTCTCATTCAAGCGCAACATCCACTATAAGAAACAAAGCGGATGAAACAAGCACTGGTGCGATGATATCATTCAATGGCAATGATCCTATAGGTCTATTCTACAATAATCAATTGATTGACATCGTAGGAAATTTCAATGGAGGAAGCTCATATTTTGGTAAAGATGTTACTTTGATCAGAAATAGCGACATTACAGATGGAAATACCAGCTTTAACAAATCATCAGAGTGGACTGCGAAAAGTTCCAACTACTCCAGCAATTTAGGGCTTCACAATTACAGCAATGGCAACGCCAGCAGAAAAAAAAATAACGCTCAAAACAGCGCAATAACTGAAATTCAAAAGAAAACAATATTTTATCCCAATCCAGCTAATGACATTATTTTTATAAATATTGACATACCACTGGAGTATTCCATTTTCAACAATGCGGGCCAATTACTCATCAAAAACGAGTTAAAGAATAAGCGAATCAATATTAACAACTTTAACGAAGGAATATATTTTCTAAAACTTGAAGGCGACAACTTTCTTATTACAGAAGAATTAATCATTAAAAGGGATTAAAACATAAAAGCGCTTGAGATTAGAGCTACACCTCTATTTCAAGCGCTTGATAAAATACTACTATTAAAACCTATAAATACGAAAAGATTAACTTGCTCTCTTCGCTTTATTTCACACTTTCAACCCCCTTTCGCTGATTCTCAAGAATCATCACCGCTATTCTAGCCAACAAATAAGTAAAAACTCCCATCATCGGAGAAATCGATGACACTCTCAAACCGGCGAACATAATCTGCGGAGAAACAGAACCTACCGCTGAAATAGTCTTAAATGCTTCATAAAGCCCTAGCATCTGCCCAAAAAAACCAAAAGCTAACACGAACAAGCTTAACTGATGAATCAATCGACTGACTTTAACCAACGACTCTTTTTTCATCATCGCATACACGCATAAAACGACAATTGAAATCATAATCAATGTAATTGGACCTGTGAAGATTACTCCTCCTTCGATAATTAAATTCATTTTCTTGTTATTTTAAAAATTAAACATGCCCAAGATTACAGATTTTGAAATCAACTAAATTTATTTTGCGACAAACGAAGCTGTATGAACTACTTTTAACCAATTTTAATCGACTAAGCTATTCAGAAATTAATTGCAGTCATTCGTCTAACGAAAAGTGTATTCTGTCTCAAAAACGTGTAAGTAACAATATTTTTTCACAATTTAATAAAAACTAAATTCTCAGAAACATATTATGCTCAAAAGCCTTAACTCTATCAAAAAACCAATACTTCACAGCCTATTTTGGGTAGGTGTTCTGGGTTTTTATATTCAATTTTTTTCCTATAAAAATGAAGACCTGTATTATATATTTCAATTCTCCACCCTATTAATGCCTATCACAATACTGACTAGCTATTTCTTTGGTCTATTCCTCATACCCAGATACCTGTTGCTAAAAAAATACGCCAAATTCGCCCTTTACTCTTGTTACAGTATAATTATCTCGACCAACTTCATATTGCTTTCCATTTTCGGAGCATTAATGATTCTCTCAAATGGCTCGTTTTCCTCCCTCCCCAACTTCAGTAAAAGTTATTTTGTGGTCTGCGCAAGCGTTTATTTTATTGTGCTGATAGTCTCTATTTACTATCTGTTTAAAAATTACCTTCACACCGAAAATGAACGAAAGAAACAGGAACAAGAAATGCTTAAAGCTCAACTGAAGCTAAAGAAACAAGAACTGAAGTATCTTAAAATGCAGATCAATCCGCATTTTCTTTTCAACACGCTGAACTCCATTTATGGATTCGCTTTGCAAAGAGCTGATGAAACACCTGATCTGATATTAAGGCTTTCGGGACTTCTAGACTATATGCTTTATCAAATAGACAAGCCTGAGGTCCCTATCTCGTTGGAGACCGAGCATTTGGCAAATTATATAGAGCTTGAAAAAATCAGACTAGAAGATAGCCTGGATATTTCTCACAATTTCGATATGCTTAATAATGAATGCATGGTTTCTCCCATGCTGTTCATTCCATTTATAGAAAATGCTTTTAAACATGGTCGAAAAGTCGGAAATAAATTAAAAGTATGGATTGAGCTTAGAGTGGATCAAAAAGAAATCAATTTCAACGTTAAGAACACCTATCATATTCAACATGAATCATCACAATCTGGAGGACTTGGATTGAATAATATTAGGCAAAGACTGAAAATATTATATCCGGATCGTCATCATCTAATCATTGAAAATAACCTTCAAGAACAGTATTTTCACATCAACCTAACTCTCCAAACCTCAAAAACAACATCCTATGAACTTTCCTATTAAATCGATAATAGTCGATGACGAGCCTACAGCAAGAAAAATCCTTGAAATACATCTTCAGAGCATCCCTTCTATCGAGCTTGTGGCCGTCTGTAAAAATGCGCTGGAAGCCTTCAAAGCTTTGAATGAAAATCAAATCGACTTGATTTTCTTGGATATTGACATGCCGGACATTTCGGGACTGAGCCTTGCCAAATCCATTTCAAATGACACAAAAGTAATATTCACGACAGCGCACAGAGAATATGCTATTGAAGGCTTTGAACTTCAAGCCATTGATTACTTGCTCAAGCCGATCTCTCTTGAACGGTTATTCAAAGCCGTGGAAGTATACAAGAAAAGGACCAGCACTCCAATCATTGAGACCAAAGATGACACTCAAATTAAGGACTTTGCATTTGTCAAATCCGATCGCAAAATGATCAAAATCAAGTTCAATGAAATCCAATACATCGAAAGCCAAAAAGACTATTTGAAAATATATCTGAACAATGAATTTATCATGGTAAGGGAAAGTATCAGCCACTTCGAATCAATATTGCCTTCCAAGCAATTTCTAAGAATACATCGTTCATTTATCATTCAAGTAAAAAAAATAGACGCTTATACACACGAATTAATAGAAATAAAAAATCAAGCTTTGCCTATCGGCAGGCAATACAAGCAAAGCGTGCTCGATCAGTTGAATAAGTTGCAATTATCATCATAACAGAAATGCTTATCATAATTGGTTTTTATGATTTTCCTCTTTATGTTTTTCCAGCGGAAATAAAATAGTATAAAATTCAATCGTGATTATATCTAATAAATTATTTTTTAAATAAACATATGAATATTAAATCCACTTTTTTGATCCCCAACGCTTTACGTTGGACTGTTCTTTTTAAAGGTTTTCTTAACGGAAAACTAATAGGCGTTCTAGTTCCATTTTTAATCTGCTTTAGCAGAGATTACGACAAGGTATTTTCCTATAGCTACAGGGAACGAAAGCCTCTTGACAATCTAACTTCACTATCCGATGAATATCGGATTGTCAACGGCTCTGTCACATCAAACCATGATCATTACTATTTAGAGTTTGAATACAAAGTGCCTGGAATAGACAAAACTTTTCATGGCTATTCTTACGATCATTCTTATGCCAACTTAACGAAACCGGGAGAGCCAGTAGTAGTGATATATGACTACAATACTCCTTCCGTGAGCAGAATAGACGGTTTACATGCCAATGAAGGTTATGATTTGATTTACATTAGCATGTTCCTTTTAACAGCTATGCTCTTGATTATTTTTAGACATATAATTGACAGAATGCCTATATTCCGAGCCCTGAAAAATTTTCAACTCAAACTAGCCATCCGCACAGTTAAAAGCATGAATAGAGATAAACATATCTATAAGTTTATCGATAATAACGACTATATAAGAATGCATCGGGCATTGGACAAAACAATTCAAAAGAAAGCTTTTGATGACACAGAAATTATTATAGTCAACCCAAAGACGTTTGAAGGCAGTGTACTGCTAAAAGAATTGCCTTCACCTATTTCTAGTTACGTCAAAAAACATCACAAAGAGCTTATCGATGAGCTTCTTGCTGATGAAACGACTCCGGAAATTATTTATGCTAATCACTAAGCTGTCTATTACTTTCTGTCTAACATGTTTCTCAGATTTACTTGATTCTCACAGACTCACCCCCTGTTTTCAGGGAGGTGATTCCAGCAAATAATAGTTAACTTAATCACTTTCTTTAGTAACTGAATAATTATGATGAGAAGCGTTTTGGTTTTGGCATTATCAAGTGCCATAATTTTTTTAGAAAGTTGCACAGGAGCTGAGCAAGCAAAGTGGAAAGGCTTTGGAACAGAGTTCAAAGTAGAATTATTAAACTGCGATGGTAGCGTCGCGCGTACTTGGACCAGCACAGGAAAAGTATTAAGCGAACCTACAAGTGATGGCTATTATTTTATGGACAAAGAATCAGGCGACCTGATTGAAATATCAGGCACATTGGTAATTACTTCGATTAATGATTAAAAATGACTCATCAAGAATTACTAGATGATATATCCCGAACAAGCATTAAGTTGCTGATGACCGAACCATTTTACGGGCATTTTTTTACCGGAATAGTCAAAAGCGTTACAACAGAAGCTGAGGAAGAGATGGGACTGAATACTGCATTCGTCAGAGCATTGAATAACTTTACAGTTCAGTTTTCAGTCAGCAAGTCTTTCTGGCTTTCTATACCAGCGGAACAACGATATGGTGTAGTGAAGCATGAGATTTTGCATGTAGTTCTTAAGCATATCACTTATAACAGAACAATGAAAATGCCGGACAGAGAACTTGCTAATATCGCTTTTGATATGGTTATTAATCAATATATCGAAAGAGATCAATTGCCGGACGGAGGGGTGTTTTATACAGACTTTAAAAAGATCGCAGATAGACTCTCAATTGACTTTCTGCCAGAGGAATCAGCGGATTATTATTACGCCAAGCTTTCCGAAATGCTTGACAAGACGTTAAGCTCGACTGTGAAAATTGATTCAAATTTAGATACCGATAATACTCAAAGATCTTTAAGAGAACTTTTGGACTCTGGAAAGCTCTCTACAAAGAATCATAAATTATGGGATACTTTTGAAAAGCTTTCAAGCCCTGAAAGAATGCTCTTGGAAGGCTATATCGATCAGGTATTAAAGAATACAATAGAGAGAGTTGGAGAAGGAAATATGCAAGGGAATTTGCCTGGGGATGTCTTAGAGCAAATAAATATTCTAAAGGCAAAGCTTAAGCCGAGTATTGACTGGAGAAGGGCATTGAGACTTTTTACAACGACTGGCTCAAGGACATATCTAAAAAATACCATGAAGCGTAAATCTAAGCGTTATGGTACGACTCCCGGTATAAAAATCAAATCCAAAAACCATGTAATGGTAGCTGTTGATACTTCAGGAAGTATGTCTAAGCAGGAAATAGAGTTGCTGTTTGGAGAAGTATATCATATCTGGAAAAATGGCGCAGAGATGACTGTCGTTGAGTTTGACACGATCATTCACAATGTTTACTCCTATCAGGGTGTTCCGCCCAAAGAGGTAAAGGGCCGAGGAGGAACTTGCTTTGACGAAGTCATTCGATTAGCAAACGATAAAATCAGACCTGATGTGACGGTATTTTTCACAGATGGATACGCTGATAAGATCAGAGTTAACCCTCGAAAGCCTTTGATGTGGATGATTACTCCCCAAGGAGTGAGCCAAGGGTCAAGAGAATGGAATCAATTAAAAGGAAGAGTCATAAAGATGATGGCTTAAATTCAAAAGAACATGGCAAAGCAACAAGATTATAATTATACATTTTACGGTACAAAAACTCATGCGACAGAAGTAATCGGATTTGTCGAGCATATTCTAAAAACCAATGAGCGACAAGAACAAAGAGCAAAGAAAAGAACTCCAATATGTATCTGGGGAACTCATGGCATAGGTAAAACTCAGATCGTAGAGCAAATAGCTAAGAAAAACAATTATGAATGGAGATACATCGCTCCAGCGCAGTTTGAAGAAATGGGAGACCTTATCGGCATGCCTATGATAGAAGACGGCAAGATGATTTTCAAAGCACCTGAGTGGGTTCCAACGGAAGAAGGCAAAGGAATTCTACTAATAGACGACGTCAATCGAGCGGATGACAGAATCTTGAGAGGCATCATGCAATTGCTTCAAAATTTTGAATTGGTCAGTTGGAAACTGCCTAAAGGTTGGGATATAATTTTGACAGCAAACCCTGACGGAGGCGATTACTCCGTAACGCCGATGGATGATGCAATGCTAACCCGAATGATGCATATCACCATGGAATTTGATCCAAAAGACTGGGCGCTTTGGGCTGAAGAAAATGAAATAGATTCACGCGGGATAAACTTTGTATTGACATACCCTGAGATAGCTATCGGAGATCGCACCACACCTAGAACCCTAGTGCAATTTTTTGAGACGATCAAAGACTTTAAGAATCTGCATGAGCATGTGGAAATGATCAAACTTTTGGCAGATGCCACAATAGATGAAAATGCCGTAACCAGCTTTATCTCCTTCATTAATCAAAACTTGGAAGATCTGATCACACCTGAAGATATCATCGAAGCGAATAACTTTGAGAAAAGAGTCTATGAACCTATCAAGGCTGTAGTTTGCAAAGAACCTTTCCGGATGGATATCATGGCAACGATTTGCACACGCCTTTTGAATCACTTAAGAGTAAAAACCGAAATTCTGAATATGGATCAGATTCAAAATATTCAGAAATTCATCAAACTGGACTATATGCCTAATGACCTCCGAATGACGTTCTTGCAGGATTTGGTAGCTTGTGAAAATCAATCTGTAAAAATGGTCATGGCAGACCCGCAAGTAAGTATTATGTTGTTGGAAAAAATGTAATATATGAGAGCTTATTCGATCAAATATAAAAAGGATATTGTCGGTCTGAAAAAAGTAGATCAAAGCATTGAAAAGTTATGGGTGTTTTACAAACCGATTACTGTTGACCAATTAGCTCATTGCTTTTCGTTTTTTCCTAATCTAAAGAAAATATTTATCAGCAATGCCACAGAGTTGAATGAACTTCCCAAAGAACTTTTTGGCTATAACGATTTGCTCGAACTGGATCTGACAAATACCAAAATCGATAAGCTAAGCAATGATTTTTATAAATTAAAAAAGCTTAATAAGCTGGCTGTATCTGGAGGATTTTTAAGTGAGATTTCATCAAAAATCTTTGAGTTGCCTATTGAGAGTTTGCAGTTTGAAAACTGTCGGTTGAGGGAATTTCCTTCAGGTATTTCCAAACTGAAGAGATTAAAATACTTGAGTCTGGAGAACAACAGAATCACCAATATTTCTGAAAATTGGGCTGATGGTTTTTCGGACACTATTGAAGTCATTAATTTAGCTAAGAACAAACTTCAAAGCCTTCCATTAAACAAAGATTTCAAAACACTTAAATCACTGAATATCAGCAAAAACAAAACACTAAGTTATTGGAATGATTCAAATTGCAAAATGCAATTTTTGACCGAATTGTTGTTAGATCGAAATAACCTGGAAGAAATCTCCTTTACTCAAAAGTACTCTTGCTTGAGTATATTATCAGCTAGCATGAACCCGCTCAAAAACTTCCCCAAAGGCATCGAAAATGCTTTAACATTGAGACGTCTGGAATTGCAAAATTGCGACTTTTCAAGCATACCTGATGAGGTCGAAAAGTTAGTTCAATTAGAAGAATTTTTCTTTGATAAAAACAAAGTAACCAGACTGCCGGATAGCATGTCAGGTCAACAATGGCATTGGGAGGAAATTTATTTCAATAACGAAGGAAATGAAATTCCTCTTAAAGCTTTTCAAAACCCAGAAGCCAAATCATTAATTCTAAATGGAGTTCAAAATCCTGTTTTTCCAAAAGAAATTCCTGACAACAGCCCAATCTTCAGAGTTGAAATGAATGATTGCAATTTGGATGAAATCCCTGATATCTTGACCAAGCTTCCTAAGCTTATGATTCTTCAGATCAAAGCTAATAAATTCACTTCTTTTCCAAAAAAATTGGCTGAATGCAAAGAGTTGACTTACCTCTATCTGGATGATAATCCAATGGACAGCTTCACAGGTTATGATAAAGTAAGAGAGCTGACCTATCTGTCTGTGAAAAGAGTGAAATGCGCTGGTCAAGCAGAAAATCTTTTAAGCACAAGAGCTTTGAATGTGGATGGTTTTCAATGGAAAAATATTGTGCCCAGCAAGAAGAATTTCACACGCTTGGCTTCCGCATTGGCCAAGTCTCCAATAGCCTATGAAAAAAAGGTTGAACTCCTAAAGTTTGCCAGCCAACATCCTGATCTTATCTTCCCATCCCTAACAGAACAAGATTGTATTAGAAATCTGTGCATTCGATTTCCCGAACTCGAAGAACCTAATAGAAAAAAGTTATTAAATAATCATAGTGCGGATAAATATATCGTCAATGAAAACTCTGTCGTGTTGGTCGCCGGTAAAACTTCTGCAAAGAAAACAGACATTAGAAATGCCTGCAA
This sequence comes from Aureibacter tunicatorum, assembly GCF_036492635.1. GTDB lineage: Bacteria > Bacteroidota > Bacteroidia > Cytophagales > Cyclobacteriaceae > Aureibacter > Aureibacter tunicatorum. The sequence goes on along the minus strand of NZ_AP025305.1, from coordinate 2,192,250 downwards.
AGAACTCTCCGCTAAATATGTTACTAAATACTCAGAAAAGGTAAGTCATGTGATACTAGGCAACGCGCCAGTTGAAATGCTAGGCAAACCAATGGGACAAGTTACCTATCTGTCTGAATCAGCACTATTCAATCAGCTTAAGAGGTTAAGCCCGCAATTCTTAGAGGAATCAAATGATGAAACGCTACGACAAAATCTTTGGAATCTTCTCGACTCTCGACAGGACGAAAACATTCTCATGGCGGTAGAAATGATGAAAACAGGCGGTGTGCCTCAAGAACTCTATTACCCTATGCTATTTCTTTACAAAACGGCAGGAGGCAAAGGAATCAATGCATTGAAAGAATTGCTTAAGAAAACGCTTCCGGATCACCTTCAGGGAATCTTAAAAAGTCAATCTTCCATCTTTTGGACTGATCTGTCAAACAGTTCTTTCAAGCGCGAGCTTTCTTCCAAGCAGTTGAGAGATTATGGCAGTGAAAAAGAATCTGACATTGTCAAAAAGCTTAAGAAAAATGAAAGCAAGTGGACGCATGATTTCTGCATGTATTACGGGTTGGAATATTACAGGCATAGAGAAAGAGGCTTAAGATATCTGATGACTCAAGCAGAAATTGGACATCCTTATCGTTTGAAAGCTATTTCTATGCTACGCAAAGCCAATCATCTGAATTGGGCGAGTGCATATGGTTACGACGGAGACTGGTGGAGGGAAGGACAGAGTAATCGCAATCTACCGATTCCTATGCCCATTGAAATTGAAGATAAAGAAAATATCCATGAACTGAATTTGCATCATTGCAGATTGCATGAGCTTCCTGAAGATATTGAACAATTTACCGGCATTAAAAAACTGGATTTGAGTAAAAATGGCTTGAAAACACTTCCAAAAAGGCTAATTCAATTGGTGAACCTCGAAGAACTTAATATCTCAAAAAACAACTTCAATAAATTTCCAGAAGCGTTATTGGAAATGCCTTGGTTGAAAAAAATCATCATTGGAAAACAAAACCTCAGAGACTATAACTCGAAATTTGATTTGATTGAATTACCTAAAAACATTAAATTAAAACTACCTGATTGTAATATATTTTCAGGCCCAGTTCTTGAAGGCAATAATGATATTGAATTTTAAAAGGCCATGACCCTACTATATACTTTTTTGACGGTTTATACACTCTTTAATATTTGGGTGCTTAAGAAGATAAATAAGTTTCAATCATTAAGCGCGAAACAAAAAAGAATTCATATGATATTGATCTGGGTCTTTCCATTTTTTTGGTATTGGATTCTCACTCAAATTATTGGGGATGGAAAATCGAAAACCATGACCGTAAAAGAAAGAAAAAATTTAATCAAAAAAGGCCGTGGAGGATTTTATGAAAGCAAAAAAGCATTTGATTTTTACAGGTAAAAGAGACACTTCCTTCCACCCTATTTAAATAAAGTCGTTCACTTTTGTATTAAATAACGGTCCAAAATTCCTGCTGGTTCGTATCTCCGATGCGAACCAAAATGTCGAATTACATCATCAATAATCCTCAAAGATGGAATTCTGATAAATGCAGATTATAAGGCATGGATAGTCAAGCGAAAAGATTTGCATTAGAGGTGGTAAACCAGTTGGGATAATTAACAATGACCAACCTATCCTAATTTTCAATTATTTACCTGTCGATCAGATCAAATGCTTGTCGTACTTGGTCTTCCGGGACGATGAACTTGCTGTAGTCGTCTGTATCAATCAACAGGCGAGTTTGCTTATCGCCTTCTCTTGGCCAGAATGCTTCGGCAGGGAGAGCTTTCCATTTGAGAGGGTTGCCTCGTAGATCGAGCAGTTCGAGTTGTTTTAAGTCTCCGATTTCTTTAGGAAGAGATGAAATGTCATTAATTGACAATAATAAACGATTTAGGTTTTTCAATTGTCCTATTTGAGGAGGAATTTCAGAGATGCTATTTTCATAAAGATGTAAGGACTTTAAGCTATCCAGCTCATAAACAAAGTCAGGTATAGTTGTAAGTCCAGTATTTGGCAATGTTAATCTTTTTAGTCTCTTAAGATTGTCCAACTCCTTAGGAAACTCTTTGATCTTATAATTTCTTTTAAATTCCAACACTTCTAAGCTTTGACACTCTCCCAGCTTGGGAGAGATGTATTGGAGGTTGGGACAGTTCATGACATTCAGTTGAGTGATATTCATCTCGTTGATGTAATCTGGAATCTCTTCGATGAGTGTCTCATTAAGCATTAACTCATAAGGAATTGAATTATCTTCTTTGTAAAAATGAGGGAACTCTTTAAGAGGGGTTCTTCTTATCCAAATATCATTTACACTATTTGGTATTTTGAATTTGCCAATCATTTCGATTGGATTATTAATAAAGCTAATTTCTTCCAAACCTTCCATAGTAGAAATGGCTTGAGGAAGTTGAGATATTGTAGTGTTTCTTACATCTAAGAGTTTCAGACGTTTTAGTTGAAATATTTCTGGAGGTATTTGCGAACAATTCTTGTCCTTTATTGAAAGGATTTTAACAAAACCGTCAGGATTAATACTATATCTATACCTTCTGTCTAGAGTTTCAATATCAGTATTTGTGAATCCATATTTTTTTTCTAATATAGATATTATTTGTTGTTCTTTTTTAAGCTCATCGCTTGACTTATTAAAAGAGCATGACAATAGCATGCTCATTAATAGTATTATCAAATAAATAGTGTGTCTATTTGTTATAGTTTTTATCATCTCGATGAAAGTTAAGAAATTGTTGTTTTTTGTACATACCAAAGAGGATGTATTTTTCAAGCTTATCAAAAGTCATATCGTCATACTTTTTAATTTTAAGAACTGACATCATCTCCGCTGGAGTTTCATAGTCTTTAAAATAAAAATCCATATCCTTGGCAGTAAGTGTAAGCATGTCTTTTTCGATATCTCCCCACTTAGCTCCTTCAGGTGCATTGAAGATAGGTGTGAAGAAGTTTATTGCCAAGCTGTTAAGTTCGGATTGATTGCGCTCTACGTATGCTTTCCATGTATCGCTCTTTTCGGCAAGAATCTCATTAGGGTCTGAGATGATCATTTTCTGCATTTCATTCCACTTGTTGTCTTCCATGTATTGGAGCTGTTCTTTCTTTCCGCTATTGGTACTTGTATCAAACATCTTCTTGGATTCGGCAAATTTGTCTTTGATATCTTTATTCTCTTCAGGTTTTAGTGCAAGATAATTTAACAATTGACAATTAGCAATGGATAGTTAGTCTCCACACTTTCAAGTATAAAAATAAAGTTTAAAAGTAGTAAAATCCCCCTTTGAAGGGGGCGAAGGGGGATGTCAGGAATGTTTGAAGATCAAGAAATCCTATCTCTATTATTTTCAATCCAACATTGAATATCATTAACAACTTGATTCATATGATTTTTAACATCAATATCATCAAATCTCAGAAATCGCACTCCATATTCTTCTATTCGTTTTTGCCTTTTAGCGTCTTTTTCTTTGGCATATTCATACGTATGCGTGATTCCATCGATTTCAATGACTAACAGAAGTTCATGTGAATAAAAATCTACAATGTAATCCAACATGGGCACTTGTCTATGAAACTCAAAACCTAATATCTGCTTATTCTTGATTTCCTGCCAAAGGATCACCTCAGAAAGTGTGCTATCTTTACGAAATTTTCTGGCTAGATGTTTAAGATCTTTTCGATACGGGATAATATTATTTTTCATCTTAATTTATCCGCAATTTTTATACTAAATGCTTAACATCCCCATGTCTCCCCCTTCTAAGGGGGATTTCGTTGTTTTCAAACGTCTATTTTATAGTTGGGATTAGTAAACTTTAATTATTTGACAATTAGCAATGTGTTATTACAAACTAAAGATGCGATCAGCTTCAATTTTCGACCAGATAGTCTCCACACTTTCAAGTATAAAAATAGTATAATCCCCCTTTGAAGGGGGCGAAGGAGGATGTCAGGAATGTTTGAAGATCAAGAAATCCTATCTCTATTATTTTCAATCCAACATTGAATATCATTAACAACTTGATTTATCTGATTTTTAACATCAATATCATCAAATCTCAGAAAGTGTGCTCTTCACGAAATTTCCTAGCTAGATGTTTAAGATCTTTTCGATACGGAATAATGTTATTTTTCATCTTAATTTATCCGCAATTTTTATACTAAACGCTTTACATCCCCCTGTCTCCCCCTTCTAAGGGGGAATTCGTTGTTTTCATTCATCACTTATTCCTAGTCGGCAAGAGCTTAAATGGCTTTTTGACTTGCTTTTCAGAAAGTACAAAGCATGAGAAACAGTGCGTCACATCGTTTAAATAACTAATGAAATCGAATAGGAATCCTTTCCAACAGTCCATTGCCATAGATTTCATCTTGTTCCAATTCCTTCATGTGAACATAGCCAATATGACAACTGCAAGTTTCCTTGACGCAAGTGCTAGGCTTCAATATGTTTTCTATCGAATTCTCATAAATATTTCCCAACTTGCGAGAGATAAAATGACAACTGGTTACATTGCCCATGCCGTCTATAGAAAAAGTAGTCTCTCCTGCGCGACAAGGCTTACCCAAACTCTCATGCCTTTGATTATTCCAATGAAATAGCGGGTCAATGAATTCGATAAACTTAATCTCGCCCTGAGTATAATAATCTGTTCCGCTCTTGTAGGCATTTACCCATAGATAAACGCTTGTTGGTAGTTTTTCCCTTAACAATCGAATCGTTTCCAAATCCTCTTTCAAGCCAACAGTCCCGACACTGAAACGAATTCCCATATTCAGAAGAGCTTCACACTTAGCCAAAAAAGCGTCAACACTTGTCTGGCTTGGATGAAAAGTAGTCCAAAGCGCGAACGTATCTTTATTGACTTCATGCATCCATTCCAGATGGCATGATAGATTCGTTTGCATAGCCACACGATAAACATGCTTCATATGACTCAGTTGAGTCATCGTCTGTTGATAATATTTGCGGATCAAAGCTTCTCCCCAAGGGGTAAATAGAATGCCTATTCTCTCCTTTCGCCCACTTATCCAGTTTTGAAACTTCCTGACCTGACCCGCGTCAATTTCAAGTTCTTCTTTCGTATTTTTGGTTTTCGCAAAGGGACAGTAGTCACAACTATAGTTGCAACTTGACAAATCACCGCGATAAAGTATATTCCAAGTTTTCTGCATTATGCCAAATCAAATTCACCTATTGCCTCTTTCACATGCTCGGAATACAGCCAAGGCCCAATAACATCTTCCAAGGCTCTGCCTTCCAAAGTCAGTGTGATTTTATTATCCTTGAATGAAATAAGTTCATTTTCTTCCAATTCCTCCAACTCATCGGCAAAGTCTTCAAATACATTCGCTTGAAAATAGTTATTATAACGATTCGTTTCCAAGCCACTTCCTTCGCAAAAAGACTTGATCAAGTATCTTCGTTTTTGTTCCTCGATATTCAGCATAGTGCCGTAGTTTGCAAAGGAAAATTGATCAACAGACTTTTCATTAAAATCACTGATGATCCCTTTGATGCTTTTTCGCCCCACAGCATAATCCGAACTGTAGTGAGTATCACGCGTATATGATCTTGCTCCCACTCCCAACCCAATCATGCCATTTTCTTGAGAATGATAATCAGCATGGATAAAATTCGGAGCCCCTATTTTCTTGAATTGTCTCATGGTGATCTGCTCATAGCCATTTTTCATCAAAAAATCCCTGGCCTGAAGATACAAGCCCATTCTGAAGTCATCCCAAGACTTCTCCTGCTTGCCCAATCCTGTCAATGGCCTTACATACAAAGGATACAAAAACACTTCTTCCGGAGAAACTTCCAGCATTCTATCCAACGAATATTGCCAACTTTCCGGAGTTTGATTTTCAGCTCCATAGATCAAATCGAGATTAAGCAAAGGGAAATCAGCATTTTTCAACTCTTTTATCGCTCGTTCTACTTCATCGAACCTCTGAGGACGTCCCATAGCTCTCACTTCATCCTCAATGAAGCTTTGCACTCCCATGCTAACTCTGAAAAAGTTTTCTTCTTTCAAAAAAGCGATTTTGTCAGTAGTGATCGTCTTTGGTGAAACTTCGATCGCTGTATTGATTCTCGTTGAATTCAAGCCAAAACTCTTTTTCATTCGATCATGAACTTCATACATTTCCTCCAAAGACAAATAGCTTGGCGTACCGCCTCCCCAAGCGACATTAGCAAAATTCAGTGCTCCCAACTGTTCCTTTACGGCATCTATTTGTCTGAAAAGTGCCTCCACAAATGGGTTTTGAAGATCGCTCTTAGGGTTTGCTATGGTAAATAAATTGCAAAAACCGCATCTCATCTCGCAAAACGGGACATGCAAATACAAGAATAAGTTGTCTTTTGACTCTTTCTCCCAAATACGTTTCAATGAAACCGGCTTTTCAAACGATCGATATGACATCTTATGCGGATACGAATAAGCATAAGAATGAAAATATGATTCTTTGATATATTCTTTTAAACTTCCTTTCCTCAATTTCTTTTCTCCTCTATTCTATTATTAAGTAGTTGATCAAAATAAATCTCTTGTTTTCAAGTATAAAATTTAGTTTTGAAAACAGCAAAACTCTCCTTTGAAGTGAAAGAAGGGGTGTTTTATCAAATATCACCAACATTGCAAATATGAAAATAACTCTGATTGGTTACTTAAACATCGCATATGGAACATTCCATACCACTTCATGAGCTAATCGATGGCCTTCATATCCTCCTTCTCCATAAGCTGTCCCATGATCTCCCATAAACAAGAACAGTGTTGGCCGATTCTTAAAAGCGTTCATCAATATTGGCAATTTACTATCTACATATTTCAAAGCTTCAGCATGCGAATGGATGTTATCCGTTTTTTGCCCTTCGACATAAAAGCAATTCGGCTGATGAATAGCAGACACATTGATAAATAAAAACAGTCTTTGTTCGTCTAGATTTTCAAGAATTTCTACCGCTTTTTCAAACTGGTTTTCTGTTGAATCCGGTTCAGTCACTCCAAACTCTGCTTGCCAATGACTCTCGTCAAACATGTCAGGAAAAACCCGGCTTAATGCCGTTTGCTTATTAAAAAATCCTACGCCTCCTATGCACGCAGTATGGTAGCCTTCACTTTTCAAGCCTTCAATGATCGTCGCCTCTTCAAATACAAATGTATTGTCTGTAGAAGTCTCGCTTCCTGCAAAACGGGTTGCGAAGAGTCTTTCCCCTTTGGGATTATCTATTGGCGTCGGAAAAAAACCGGAAAAAATCGCGTGATGAGACGCATATGTGAAGCTTCCCGGTGCATGCCTTTTTTCCCATCCTTCATCAGACAAGTGCTTTTCAAAATTTGGCAATTCTTTATTAAGAAACAAATCTTGAGCAACATCATATCTCAAAGTATCCAGTGTGATCAAAACAATATCATACTTCCCAACAATATCCTTCATTCTCATTACAATATCATTTATGCATTATGAATAAATCATTTTGAACATCGCTGTCTGAATTGGCTTGAAATAATCTTGGTTTTCGATTATACTCTCATCCGGAATTCTGAATGAATCGTGAAAACAATCAGATTTTTCAAACGCAACAGATTTAAAAATATCGATAATTCTGTTAAAATACTTACCCTTCAGCTCTTCCTCAGTTTCTCCGGTATTCACCAAACCTAGATTAAAGTTCAGAGCAAATCCAATAAGATTATATAGAAGTTCTCTGTTCTGACATGAGTTCGCTTCCTCGATCAATTTCAAAAAAAGCAAATGAGGATTAATTTCCGAAGGATTCTCCTCGCCTTCTTCTTTCTTCAACTTCTCCCATAGAGGGTTACCATACCAAAAGACAACTTTCTGGCTCTCTCCATCAAAATATCCTTCACTTTCCTCCTCTTCTGCTCTCTGTATGCCTTGAATTTCACTTGCATACAAATTCGTATGATAGAAAGTTCCTTTTGCCGACACAGATTCAAAATACTCCTTGTGCTGACTATATAGAGGGTGCTCATTCGGCTCAATGGAAAAAATATAATTCATATTCTCAAGCAGATCCCAACATTTATGATAGGTATGGCCACAATCAAAAAATTGCTGAATTTGGTAAAGATTTGAAACGATATTTCTTTTATCCGCATCAAAAGATTTAGAGCACGCAACAAGCTCAACACTCTCACGAACTAACCATTCTATTTCATACATTGACATTATTTTCTTAATTAATGGTTTAAGATAAATTCAACCTCCTCTTCATAGGTCGTTCTTTTTGCCTCGTTATAAATATTTGGCAACAAGTCTCCGAAAGCATTTACTTCAATGACTTTGGCTTGATTGAAATTCGAAGTAATCAACACATCCACACCAGCGAGATTAGCCTCAGGAATCGCATGTACTGCTTTCAATGCCAACTGTTGCAATTCCGTCCAAAACTCAAAGCCAAGACGATTTTTCAATGCTTCCAGATCTCCTCTTCGATTACCCAGATGAAGATTTGTCATCGGCGATTGACTGCAACGCATGACTGCGTGTTTGGCTTCATTTCCAATCACCACGATCCGCAAATCAAAGATTTCTTTTCCAATACTTGCTTTGGGCTCCCATTTTTCAACGATAAGAACTTCCTTTGCGAGCGTATCTATGATTGCTTTAATGTCTTGGGGGTTCTTATATGTTCTTATTTTTAGAGAATTAAAACACTTTATCGATCCGTTTTCTTTCACCAATTCCACAGAAGTCTTCAGCTCTTCTCTATTTCTTGCTTTTCGATAAGCCATCACACCTGAAGATGACGAACCATGCGCCAACTTCACAAACACTTGAAAACATTTTTCATCATTCATCAGATCCAACAAATGATTATAAGAACCCACTATTCCTAAAAATTTAGTTTTGGCTACACGATGATTATCAAGCGCTTTATGCGTACCAATCTTGTCAAACATCATCTGAATGGCTTCCGGCGAATTCAAAAATTCCACCTTGCCATACGCCTTTTGCTTTATGAAATTCAAGACACTTTTGAAGCCCAAATAGCACTGTCGAGAATAAAGAATCCTTCCTTTTTCTTCCTTAAAGCTCTCAAGAACCTTCTCTGAAATCGATGGTGAGTCTTCATGCTCCGCTTCCTTTGCTCCCCACTTCAAAAGCATTTTAAACACCTCGAAATCCTCACCGTAAGATTCGATTTTCACAAAGTCCACTTCTTCCAACTTAGATTCAAGCACTTTGGGATTTGTCAAAAGCTCCTTCCACGACAGCACATCAAAATCCAAGTTTCGATTTTTACATGCCTCAGTAAATAATTCTACTCGTCTGTTTTCTGGATTGCCTATGATCAAAACTCTTCGAACCTTTAACTTTTTCGAAGAGTTTTGATCTAAATGTTTATTACTCTCCAACATCTACATATCTCCAAGGGTCTTCATCATCCTCGTCTTCATCTTCTTTCTGACTACCGGAAATTAAACTTAGGCTCAAAGAATTATTCGCTTCCGTCAAGATTTTTTCCGACAGATAATTGCTCTCCACATTCAACGTTTCCAAAGAATTTAATACGCCTGAAGACATCAGAACTTCCATTCCCTTGTCTGTCATCACTCCCATCGAAAAGTCGACATGCTTTAAAGTCTCTTGCAATGTTTGCTCAGCAAAAGCAATTGCAATATCATCAGCGATGCAAGAGTTTTGCAATCCAAGAAACGTTAAATTTGGGAACAAATCCGCTTTCATCAATGGCTTCACATCCTCCACAGATCCATCAAAACCATATTCATCTGTTCCAAGCCAGATTTCCAAATACTTCAACGAAGGCAGTTCAGCTCCTGCCATGCTATGAAGCACACTTTTCCCGACACCACCTGTGTGGATAATTAAGGCTTCCAAGCTCTCATGCTTGACAGTCCCTAATTCCAGCTCGTTTCCGCCTCGAAGTTTCAATAATTTTAGATTTGGAAATGCTTCAAAAACGGCCTCCACGTTTGATTGAATAATCCAAGATATTTCACAATCCTCAAAAGTCATATCCCCGATATAGAGCGCTTCAAGCTGTTGCAACTTATCTTTATTCTCAACCAATTTCTTGACTGTATCTTCAGAAGAACAATCCCATGGCTCTCCCCACATGCCAATCACTAAAGCATTCACAGAGGTTGCTTTTGGGTCAGAACAAAATTTGTCAATCAGATCCAGCATTACTTGTTGATCATCATCATATTCGCATGTCAAGCGATATGACTTGCGCTCATCTTCAATCCCTTTATTCGGGTCAAAATTCTCAACTTGCTTTCTATAAAAATGTGTGTCAGTCATTTATTTTATACGTTTAAATAATCTCAACAACAGGGTCTTTGATTTCCTCGCTCAGCATTTCAAGTTCAGCCTTTTTCCACAAGATCAACTCTTCTCCAGTTATCCTGTAAGCGTATTCAAGACATTCTATTTGACTAACTAGAGGAAATTCACTAAAAATATTATTTACTTTCAAACCATTGTAGTTCTCTTTCAATAATACATCATTTTTCTCTAATTGCTTTAAAAAATGCTCAGTAGTGCAAAACATATTTATAATATGCCGTGCTTCTTCGCGTGCTTCCGCATATTTGGAGACTTTGGCAATCACAAGCAAATGCCAAATCCATTCTTCCCACTTATCATGTGTGCCTATTTGCTTTATAGCGTCCAATTGAGTCGACAACTCATCGCTGAATAACGAATCTTGAAATTCGTTTTTTGATTTTTGAGCTTTTCGCAAAGGATATTTTTTGACAAAGCCTTTGATCACAATCTGATCATTGAATTTTAATCGCTCTGTGATCGGCAAACTTTCATTGCTTATCCACTGAAAAAATTTCAAAGACTTCATATTTTTTATCTGGGCTGGAAGGGAAATCGTAGACATTTGCAAAACAATAGATTCAACAGGAGTACTGCACAGCGACTCTGGAAAATTGTTTAACTGAGAGTCTTTTATAATTACCTTTTTGAGTTTAGGATGAAACCCGAAGAAAGGATTTCCGAGATTTTCACTTTCGATCCGGATCTCTTCCATATTATGAAAGTCCGAAAAATCCTGAGCATGGTATTTATTTCCGATGTTCAAAAACGTAAGGCTTTTATAGTTCATCGGATAATAAAAATGCTCCAATGAAAGCGTCATGTAGGAATTATCTTCATTCACGATAAAATCAACAATAATACTGTTGGCCTTCCTGAAATACTGAGTAATCGCAAGAGACTCATAATCAACTATCCTGAGATTTAAGCGAAGCACTTGATCAAAAATCAAATACAGCAATGCGGAATACTTTTTCCTTTTCATAATCCCCTCCATCAAAGCATAGTCACTTCCTTCGGCATTAAAAACCTGATTCATCAAACAATGTCTCAATGCTTTATCAAGAAGCACTTTTTCATCCTCCGACCATTTCCAAGACAATATATGCGGGAACAAATGAAACAACTTCAGCTTTTCCTTAGCTGACACCACAGACTCTAGCTGTTCTTGCGCCTCTTCAAGTCCTAGCGGAATACCGACCTTAGGGTAAGGTTCATTCAAATAATCAATAATGTGTTCACATCTCGATCTCAATTCATCGCATAACTCTCCTTGAAATTCTATTGTCAAGCTACCGACAGGCATCAAGTCGATTTGTTGTGCATTATCAATCCATCTTTCAAATAAAGAAATATCAACCTGCTCAAGCAACCATTGCTGTTGCTCTTGGCTTGGTGTGCTGATGACCAATTTTTTGAAATTCGCATGATTGCCAATAGCTGTCAAAAGCTCTGTCGACAATTGAGAATCATGATCAATTTGAAGCGTTTCCAAATTTGGAAATTGAAAAAGCTTGACTGGATTATTCTTTCTCTTTACAATCTCATCGACGGATTCGCCATGAATAATCGCATCTTTGATATCTTCCGAGGCATATCCTTTGCCGGACAGTTGAAACTCTTTCACCGAATGCTTGCGCTGGATATACTTTTCTTCAATCTGATTGATGCTTCCCGAAAATACAACAACTTCGAACTCGCTCCTGCTATGGCTAAGAAGGCGATTAAGATCCTTTGCATTCCTTGTTATTAAATTATCTTTGCTCATAACTATTGCTTCCTTCTTAGTATGTTAAACTTATAGCCATCATCGATTATTTCTTGATTTTTCTCTTTAAAATAATCCATTTCTTCGATCAAGTAATCATTTCTAAGCTTATTAAACAGGTCAATGAAAACAACCGAATTATGCGTCAACTTCCACAGCAAATGCCAGCAAATATATCCTCTTCTAGAAATATTATTATCTCTTTGATTATAGTCATTTAACTCTGTAAAAACCTTTTCCGGCATAAACCAATGATTCTTATCCCAATCATAATCAAGCGCTTTATTTTCATTGTCCAAAACGCTCAGCATCCTAAAATCCGAAGTATAAGCTCTAATTATTCGCTCCGCCAGCTCAGGCACCTCGGGGTCATGATTTATATCTTCCGGCAATAAAGTATTCTTTGCGATCACCAACACCAAAAGCTCCAACTCTTTAGGCAAGCCCATGCTCATCAACATCTCAAGTCCAAGTCTCTGATTTGAGCCTTCCTTGCTATACAGCAAATTTTCTATTTGAGCGATAGATTGCTTGCCCTCAGGTGTATTGAATTGCTTCAAGCCTTTGCTAGAAATAAATTCCATCATCTGCGACTCTGAACATAGCACAAACTCGCCTTCACTCAACCAATCTTTCCATGTTGGACTATTTCCGACAATCAAATATTCTGGCGTTTCCTTATCGATATCTGCCCATGATATTTCCAATTGATTTAATTGCGCAATGAGCATATCGCTATTGCCATGCAGATCTCCAATCAACCCTACCTTGCTTCCTTTAGGAATTCCATGCTTTGCGATGCTCTTTCGATCTTTATTGAAATACTCTATCTGATCGTTAATCGCATAGATATATTTTGATTCATTTGTTGCCAAAACATCAAAATACAAGTCTATACTCGCCTTGCCAGCACCTTCAAAACTATTGTAAAGAATATTGAAAAAGTCTTGATGCTTTTCCAGTGGCAAGTACTCTCCTTTCTTTGCCATATAGAAATCATTCAAATCTCTATTCTGAAAATCAACCGTATCGCAACTGAAAGCAGGTCCTAATCGACCAACTTGTCCTAAAGGCACGCTTCTTATATTGCTTCCTTTGACCTCAATATCAAATGCCACACACTGGTCAAGCGCTTTAGGGATTTCATCCAGATGATCGGAACTGATATGAAGCTGTTCCAAAACCGGCAATAAAAAGATCTCTTCGGGAATTGAAGCATATGAGCCATGCAAAGAAACATGTCTAAGTTTTTCCAACCTTCGTATCATTCTAGGAACACGCGAGAGACCATGACTATTTATGATCGTTAAAAACTCCAAATTTACAAGCTTGCCAATATCTTTTGTTAATTCCACCTTGCCATCCCCGTCAAAGCTAATATTGATATAGTTAAGCTTAGTCAATTCATAAAACTTTCTACTCAAGTTCAATTGCTTATCATAAAAATTGAAATACTCCAGCTCTTTGCAGTTCAGCAATGAATCCGGCAAATCAGCTTTATCATAGCTCCTTAGCATTTCAAACTTTTTCAAGCAAGAATTCTCAGGCAATATAAAATCTCGAAGTCTTAGCTCTTTGATTACCAACTCTTCCAAAGCTGTGAATTCGCTCAAATCCAACACATCCGAATCCAAATGCACATAACTCAACTCAAGCTTTGTAATTTTATCAGGATTAGAAATCATATCCACCGAGAATTCTATTATTTTATTCTCATCCGTCATCGCTCTTGTAAATTCAATCGAGCATGCGTTTGAACAAAATGGAATCCACGACTGAAATTTTTGAGGTATAACATGCAAATTCACTCCCTCTAACTTAGACAACATAAGCTGGATCAAAGGAACATAAATTGGATTGTCTGACAACTTTCCCAAAGCTTTGGCATATTCTTCCCCAATCTTCCAATATCTAAATTCCACGAAATTAATTAACAGATATTGGAAATACTTTTGAACTCCGATAGGATATGGCAGGTATTTAACTAGATAAATCAAACGCTTGAATGCATCAAAATCATTCGTCCAAATCGCTAATGTGCATTCTTGCACCCATTTTTCTTCTGAAAAATCTGACTCAAATTCGTAATGCTTGTCAACGCCTGTCTTGAAGCAAATTTTTTCAGCAATATCATCCAATACTCCTGAAAAGTCAGTATCAATTTCTATGATTTTCTTTTTGGAATCCGATTCATAAGCTCTGTTTGATTTATTGCTTACTAGATGAAATCCGTCCAAACCACCTTCCTCATAAAGTTTTTCCAACTGTAAAAGCTGAAGGCTCGATGGGTTAGTGATCACCAACTTCCTAAAAGTTTTCTTTCGGATCAATTTTTCAAAAAATTCCGACGAATAACAAAGACTATGGTATCCATGAATTTCCTCCAAACTTGGAGCTTCCAAAACCGGATCGATTAACGACTTGATAGAGTAATAAGCTGTGCTCCCAAATTCTACCCTCTTCAATTCTGTCAACGCTGAAAAAACAAAGGCTGACTTTTTATCCAAATATCCTGTATATCTCAACTCTTCAACTCCCGAGAACTTCGATGGAAGTACGTAAAGTTGCTGAAGATAATCACATTTAATTGTTTGCATATAATTCTAAAAAATTCTCTAGAGTAAATTACACAATTTTAAAATAAATATGCACTCCCTGTTTTCAGGGATTAAATCAATAACTACAATCAAATCTTTTCATCGAGTTTGATTTCTCGATAAACCCTGAAAAGCATCAATGGAAACTAACAAAATGATTATACAAAAATCTAAAGCTTGGTTTTGCTTAGCTATTATCACTAACGCTGATAATCAATATTCAACTTGACTTTTAAAAGCATCAAAAAAAGTTAATTTTAGTTTAAAAATTGACTAATAATCACTTTCTCACTGACGGTAATTAGCTAATTTGTTGATATTTCCGCTTTTATTTCAATATTCAATTTTCACTCGGTTTCTATATAATTCTAACCTAGAATACACTTTTATTATTATAAAAAACTGTAACACTACAAATTAAATTCATTCAAAAAACACAACCTATATAATATTTTCAATTTTCATAAATATATTATCAAAATCCAGTTTCAAAAAGTGTGATAATTCTCATTTTTTTAATTATTCCCAAACATAACCTTTGCAACATCAAACAAATGGTATTTTTTAAAAAAAGGTTATATGAAAAAGGGGACGATATCTTTGTTGTTTTTAATGGTTTTGTTTTCGAGCAACATTATTATGGCTCAAGACAAGCTGAATTTATCTGCGGAAAAATCAAAAGTTGAAATTCATGGGGACTCCAATGTCCACAAGTGGGAAGAAAATGCGGAAGAAATGACAGGGTCAATCACCGCTTCGCTTGACAATGGAAACTTGCAAAATATCACATCCTTTGAGCTTAAGATTCCAGTGGAAGGAATTGAAAGTGGCAAAGGCGCGATGAATGACAAAACCTATAAAGCTCTAAAAGCTAAGAATCATAAGAATATAACGATGACTTTGAATAATGTCGATGAAATAAAGTCTATCGGGAACGGACAATATAATGTGACTGCTACCGGCTCACTTACAATAGCCGGGACACAAAAAAGCATCACATTTACAGCTAAAGCGACAGCTACTTCAGGGAGCATCAAAATCCAAGGAGAATTGCCAATTAAGATGTCAGAATATAATGTGGAGCCTCCAACAGCAATGATGGGAGCTGTAAAATGCTATGACGACGTCAATGTAAAATATGAACTAGTATTACAATAAACACATACTTATGAACGCTAATTACAGATTTTTTTCGGCTGCGATATTAATTATTGCAGCGGTAATTTTGCCTTTGATGGCACAAGCGCAATTCGAGTTTCTAGGCAACGGCGGGCTTCAATATTACAGAAGCGCAGGTCTATCAGGAGTGAATGTATTTGAAACTCCAAAAAATGACACAACTACTTACAGTGGCTTTAAAGTTAGAGTTGGCGGCGACTTCGCTTTGCAATTCCAAATGCTAGACCAAAGCAATACGAATGGAAACACCGCTAACATTGGCTCGGACTTCAACCTTCCCGCTGCCAATCTAAAACTAGACGTGCAACTATATGATGGGATGAGAATGCACTTGACAACTTACCTAGCGTCAAGACATCATAATGAAGCTTGGGTAAAAGGTGGATATATGCAAATTGATAAACTTGACTTCATCAAAAAAGACTTTCTGAAAGAAGTGATGCAATACACAAGCGTTCGCGTAGGTCTTGATGAAATTAATTACGGCGACGCCCATTTCAGAAGAACGGACAACGCTAATGCTACCCAAAACCCTTTCGTTGGCAACTACTTGATGGACGCCTTTACTACTGAGGCATTCATGGAAGCAACGGTCCAAGCCAAAAATCTATTGGTAGTAGCCGGAGTTTCAAATGGAAAACTGAATCAAAGTGTCCAACAAGATCAAACGGGTTGGGGATCATCCACTGTAACCGGACAAGCGGATAACAAGCCCTCTTTTTACGGTAAGTTAGGTTATGACAATCAAGTGAATTCAGATTTGAGAGTTCGTCTGACAGGGTCATGGTATGTGAACAAGAGCTATGACAATGGAACTTATATGTATGGAGGCGATCGCGCTGGATCTAGATATTATCATGTAACATCATTCATTGATGAGGATGGAAACCTGATAGAAGGAGGCGATTTTAGCGGGCGCGTTAACCCAGGCTTCAGAAGCGTAACCAACTGGCAGATTAACCCATTTGTAAAATATAGAGGCTTGGAATTCTTTGGCGCATATGAAGTCTCCGCTGGCGACGTAGTCGAAGGTGACGAATTCGACAATGGGAAATACACTCAAATTGCTGGAGATTTGATCTATAGATTTGGTCATAATGAAAACTTCTATGTAGGCGGTCGTTACAACCTTGTGAATGGGGAAGACTATGAAGGCGCCGCAGAGAAGAAAATTCAAAGGTACAATGCTGTTTTTGGTTGGTTCCTAACTCAAAACGTAGTTGCTAAGCTTGAATATGTTAACCAAAAATACAAAGGAGATGGCTATGCAGGAAGCAACTTTGATGGATATGAATTCAATGGAATAATGATCGAGGCCGCAATCTCTTTCTAATTATATTACTTGTTAACCGAAAGCTGCTTCATTTAGAGGCAGCTTTTTTAATACCCTTACCTGATGATTCATAGAATAATAATTATAATAATACTTATTTCATATTTACATCAGTCAAATGCTCAAGAAAATTCTTCCCCATCAAAAATGATTAATGTTCATGCTTCAGCGGAACTAATAATGAAAGGCAAAACGAATATAAATACTTTCGAATGCGATTTTCATTCCGCTACGTCAAGAGATTTTCATTTTCAAGAAAAAGACATTAAGGATAATCGTATTGTCCTTGAAGAAGCCGAATTGTATTTTGATATTGACAGTTGCGAATGTTCTATAGAATTAATCAGCAAAGACTTGGCTAGCGCTTTGAATGCCCGCCAATTTCCGCATATTGTAATTGATTTACAAGAGATTCAACTGAACCAAAGCAATAAGCTTAAATCCATGACTGTCAGTGTTGAAATGTCTGGGGAATCCTTAGAGTACCAAATCATTCCAAAAAAAATCATTAGAAATAATGAAGGAATGTTGCTTGTCAAAGGTCTTTTGGAGATCGATATGAGAGATTATAAAATCAAGCCTCCAAACAAAATGCTAGGATTAATCAAAGTAGAGCCCCTAGTCGTCGTTGAATATGTTATCAACTTCAACAAAAGCAACTCTTAACAGACTAAGTCTCCCCTTCCTGATAGAAAATAAAAAAGGAGAACCGTTCAGTTCTCCAAAATTATTCTTAATTATACTCTCCGAGCTCTTCTATATGAACCGTTCTCCCCTTATGGTCCTCAGTTTTATGCTCTTCTTCAAAATACCTCTCTTTGAGTTCATATTCTTCTAATTCGCAATGTCTAATTATTTCAATATGAATGGAATCTGGATTGAACTCAATTTCACGCTCTCCAAAAAATGGCATGAATGCAAACGCTAAAAAAATAGTTACTACCATAATCGTAAAATTTGGTTTGTCTATTTAATATATGGATTATTGAGCAAAAACTTGCAGTAAATAATTTACACAAAAGTTAAAGGATGTTAATTCATTAACCACAATGGCACTCACAACAGCCGTCGCAGCCTCCACCTTCTCCACAGCAGAAACCATCACAACAGCAAAAGTCACAAACTTCGAAGCTATCCGGCAAACAAAATAAATCACTAATCTTTGAACTCTTCTTTTGTTTTTCTTCAATAGTTTCTTTTGAAAGAAGAATTCGAAAACGCGATATGTAACTATCTAGCACTCCATTTGGCAAACCCAAACCTTTCAATTGACCAATCAAAAAATTTACTTCATCCATTATAACCCGATCCAAGTCTTTGACTTGAATCGCTGTATTGTTAATCATGGGGTTAAAACTTCCGTTTCTACGATCTTCTTCATAATCGTTTCTAGCGTCCAAACAATACACTAGCTTACCAAATGATGCTCCTATTTCTTTAAATTTATTTGAGAAATCCGAATTCGCAAGCTTTGCTCCATGCTCAAAAATAATCTTGCATACCTCTGAAGTATATTTTGAGTATTCGGATAAAGACAAACCCTTTACTTGCTCAGCCTTAAAATTCTTTTCTACTTCGCCATTTAACATATCAACTGGCAAACCCAATGCAGCTAAAGCATCTTTGCTCTTAAAAAAATTACCCGACATTGACACATTAAATGCTGTCCACTTTATTCGACTCAATTTATTACCATCGATGATATTGTCTTTGACTTTTATAGAAGCCAAAAATAAATGCAATGAAGATGTGTATTTCTGAATTATTGATATTTGATCCAAACGAGGCATATCCCAACAAAACAACTTCGAATTCTTAAACCTTACAGTGTTGTCTTCTTTTTTACCTGATATGGCTTGAAGCAAACTGGTTAGAAATACGATATCATAATTTAAAAAAAGCCTTGATTGATGCCCATACATCACCCCAATACTCTTGCAAGTCCCGCAATAGTTAAACCTTTGCCAATCAACTTCTTCTTGCGACTTGCTCTTGCAAGCAGTCGCTTTCATAACACCAAACATACACCTAACTTTAGTCACCAGGTCATTCTCAATAGCTTAATAATAAATAGCAATTCAAATTACTGATCTAGTACTAGCATAGAAATAACCACTACTAAAAGATAATTAAAAATATTTATTTTAATAAATTCACTGCCCAACATTAAATAAAATACCATCAATGCTAGCTAAGATTTCACATTTTTAGTATTTTTTGAAAAATTCCTCTTTCAACAGGTTACTTTTTTTCTATTGTGAGTATGTACAGGTGAACAAATGAAAGATAAAGACATATTAATAAAAATAAAAAATGGCGATGAACGAGCTTTAGATTACTTGTATCAGAAGAATTATCGTATGATTGTAGGTCATATTACCAAAAATAACGGATCTGAAGAAGAAGCTAAAGACATATTTCAAGATGCATTGATCGTATTTTGGCAAAATGCGATTAGCGAAAGCTTCGAGCTTACTTCAAAAATAAGCACTTACCTTTATAGCGTAAGCAATAATCTTTGGCTTAAAGAACTTAAGAGGAAAAGCAAACTAAGCCATGAAGAAAAAGAAGATTCAGTGAATTTGGATTTTGAAGCTAAAGAAAGGCAAGAAATCATCAGAAATTGCGTAAATCAGATGCAAGAGTCGTGTCAAAAAATACTATCATTGTATTATTTTGATGGCTTTTCGATGCAAAAGATTGCTGAAATATTGGGCTACGCCAATACGGATACCGCCAAGACGAAAAAATATAAATGTAAAAAGAAGTTAGACGCTTTTGTAAGATCAAAGTACAAAGCACACGATTTCCAAGATTAGGACAAGACTATGCGAACTACCCCTGAACATACAAAACTGATTGAAAAGTGCTTGAGCAAAGAGGCGAATGAAGGAGAAATCAGATCGTTGGAAAATCTATTGGCTTCCGATCCTGTACTTAAAAGCGAGTACCTTCTGGAAAAAGGCGTTCAAGATGAGATCAAGCAATTTAGAAAAAACCAACTCAAAGGAAGGCTTTCTCAGTTGCCGACTCCAAGCCTGCATACTACACCTTGGCATCTTAACCCTAAATTCATGGTGCCGATTATAAGCACGATAACCATAGCCATGCTATCAGGCATAGGATATTATTTATATCAAAACGACCAAAACGACACGATCGACGCCAGCAATTTTGTAGCGTTGAATGATACATATAATATTGCGATAGAATCGCCTTTTGCTAAAGACGTTATCAGTGATATTCCTACGATGCCTCTGCCAAGAATCAGCAGTGATGTTGCTCTAAACGCAAGCAAAATTGACTCGCATTATACAAATAATGCAAATGCTCTTTCAGCAAGCTCAAATGCGAATTCTGACTTTGCGATGAATAATAATGCGAACTCAACTGCGGATCATGTTGCTGAAGCGGGCAATTATGAAATTGTCAAGCCTGGCCATACGAATGCATCTTTCAGCAGCGAAGAAAACATTGCTCTATCCGAAGACAATCTTCCGAAGATGATTGAAAGAAAATACACTACTGACTCTGATATCTATACAGATGTGGAAAATATCAGCGACAGCAAGTATGGCAGTCATTACAAATTCGAAGAAGGCAAACTAACCTTGTTTGGCGATTTTGATAATATACCTTACAGAATAATAGAAGTCAACCTCAACAATCAACAAACTGAGATCATACTAATACATAAGCGCAAGTATTATCATCTCAACAAAAAGAGAAATGCAATAACCAAGTTGCGAGCAATAAAAAGCGACAAAAAAATTGAAGAGATAGAAAAAGCTATACAATAAATTACCCCCTATGAACAAATCCAGGTTAAATACGTCAATGTATTTAACCTTTTTTTATTCCAAATATTTAGACAGTCTTAATTTATTGGGTATTTTTGAACGCAAATAGCTAAAAACAACTTTATGAGTTTTAACCGATTCAACAAAAGTAAAACTTTTGGAACATTTCCTTTTTTCAGTGTTGTATTCAGCATCACTTTAGCATTATTTATACTAGGATTATTCGGAGTTTTATATATTTCCACCGACAAGCTTACGCAGATCATTCGCAAAAATATCGAAGTTCAAGTGTATTTGAAGAAGAATATTACCGATGCTCAAAAAGTTAGTCTTCAACAAAAACTCCAAAAAAGCGAATTCCTCGCACACTCGGAAGATGATGACGCTGTGACTTTCATATCCAAGGAAAGCGCAGCCGAAAAGCTCATTCGAGAAACAGGGGAAGAATTTGTCAAATTCATCGGGGTAAACCCTCTAAGAGATGTCTTCATTCTAAAAATCAACAATAAATTTCATTCCAATGAACAATTAGAGCTAATTCAATCCGACTTATCTATGATTGAGGGGGTATATGAAGTTGAATATATCAAAAGCTTTATTGATATTATCAACCACAACTTGACAAAAGTAAGTATAATACTAGTTGGAACTTCGCTATTGTTGATTATCACTATCATCGTATTGATACACAATACAATCAAACTTGCCTTATTTTCCCAACGCTTTCTAATTAGAAGCATGCAACTCACAGGAGCAACCGATGGTTTCATATCAAAGCCATTCTTAAAACGATCGTTTTATTATGGCATAGGCGGTGGCATGCTATCGATATTGATAATCTATATACTCACCTCATATCTTAAAAGATACATTCCGGAACTCGATCGTCTCATCAACGACGATCAATTGTACATACTTTTCGGATTGCTTTTGACCATGGGTATTTTGATATCTTTGACAAGCACCTTTTCGGCAATAAAAAAATACCTTTACGTAAAACTGGACGATTTATATTAATCTATTCAAATATGGAAAAAAATAAAAATTTAGCATTTGACAAAACCAATTACATCTGGATGTTGATTGGAATTGCTACCTTCATCATTGGCTTGGTTATCATGACCATGGATACTGAAGATTATGGTTTCGGATTCTTTGGAATTACCTTAGGCCCCATTGTAATCATCGCTAGCTTCATTTTACAATTTTATACCATTTTCAAAAAATCTAAAAAGTAACTTTTTATCCATTAATGGAAAGTATTATTAAAGCAATTATCCTTGGAATCATTCAGGGACTAACAGAGTTTTTGCCTGTTTCCAGCAGCGGACATCTGGAAATCGCAAAAGAATTATTAAACGTGTCCGATGAAACTAGTTTGAGGTTCACAGTAATAGTCCATGGAGGCACAGTGCTCTCGACTATTTTCGTTTTTTACAAAGAAATACTCAACATCTTAAAGGGAGCATTTCAATTCAAATGGAATAGCCAAACCCAATACATTTTCAAAATAGCCATCTCGATGATTCCTATATTTGTTGTAGGAATTTTCTTTAAAGATACTATTGAGGAGTTCTTTTTTGGCGATTTAACTAAAGTTGGAATCGCTTTGCTCTTTACTGCAGGCCTTCTCGCATTTACATATTATGCCAAAAACAAAGAAAAGGACGTCAGCTATTTGGACGCATTTGTCATAGGCATAAGCCAAGCTATAGCTGTTATTCCCGGCATATCTAGGTCAGGATCAACTATCGCAACCGCATTGATACTAGGTGTTAAAAAAGAAGTTGCCACCCAGTTTTCATTTCTAATGGTATTAGTTCCAATCATCGGAGCCAATTTACTTGACATCATAAAATCTTCAGGCGAAGCGGCAAGCGAAGTTGGAGGCTTTTCCAACGCAGGACTCTTAGCAGGCTTTATAGCTTCCTTCGTTACAGGGGTTTTAGCATGCAAATTGATGATTAACATCGTAAAGAAAGGGAAGTTAATTTATTTTGCCATATATTGCGGCATTGTTGGCACTATTGCCATCGTAAGCAGTTTAGTATAATGAATTTCGAAGAAAAAGATTTTAGTGCGGGTGAGGTCATTCTAATAGACAAGCCTAAAGAGTGGACGTCATTTGACGTAGTGAAGAAACTGAGATATCTTTTAAAAATAAAAAAAATTGGCCATGCGGGAACACTTGACCCGTTGGCCACTGGCTTGCTCATCCTTTGCACAGGTAAAAAAACCAAATCCATAGAATCCTATCAAGCACAAGAAAAAGAGTATACCGGAAGCATGGTTATAGGGAAGAAAACAGCTTCTCATGATTTGGAAACGGAAATTGAGCATGTAGCCGAAATAGATCATATTTCCGAAGAACAAATTCTAGAATTAACGAATAAATTCACCGGGGTTATCAGTCAAATTCCTCCTCAGCATTCAGCAATAAAAGTTGACGGCAGAAGAGTTTATAAAAGCGCTCGCAAAGGCAAAGAAGTAAAAATCGACCCAAGAGATGTAACCGTTTCAGAATTTGAAATAACTGGCATCAACTTGCCCGAAATTGACTTTCGCATAGTGTGTTCCAAAGGGACTTATATAAGGAGCCTTGTCAGAGATTTTGGCGAAGAATTGGGTGTAGGAGCCTATATGTCCTCTTTAAGAAGAACTCGCATTGGAGAATTCAAAATCGAAGACGCTCACCAACTGGATGAATATGTGCAAGCATACTCAAATTACATATCCGAAGTCATCGACAAGAACAACACTGAAGAAGCCTGATGTCAATGAAAATATACAACGCTTTTGACAATTTTCGTATTCCTAACTGCCCTGTTGTCACTAGTGGCAGTTTTGACGGTGTGCATGAAGGTCATAAAAAGATCATTTCCAGACTCAAAGACATTGCTAAAGACAATCATGGCGAGACAGTATTAATTACTTTCTGGCCTCACCCCCGTCTTGTGCTTGAGCATGATCACAAACTCAAACTATTGAGTACTTTCGATGAAAAATTAAAATTGTTGGAAGCTTCAGGAATCGATCATCTGATTAAAGTGCCATTTACCAAAGAGTTTGCCAGCTTGAGCTCCGCCGAGTTCATACAAAAAATTCTAATAGACAAAATCGGCACCCAAAAATTAGTTATTGGCTACGATCATAGGTTTGGAAAAAATAGAGAAGGAAGTTTTGAGTTTTTGAAGCAACATGCACATCTTTACCCCTTTGATATAGAAGAAATCTCACGTCATGACATAGACGATGTGGGATTAAGCTCTTCCAAAATCAGAAGATTGCTTGATTCGGGAAATGTCAATAAAGCGAAAAAATACTTAGGCAGGCCTTACGAAATCAATGGAACGGTAATTCATGGCAATAAAATTGGTCGATCAATCGGTTTTCCGACCGCCAATATCAATATCGCTGAAGATTACAAATTAGTTCCTCTGAATGGAGTTTATTCTGTTGAAATCATTATTAACAGAGATGACAAAGTTTACAAAGGCATGATGAATATAGGCAATAGGCCGACCATAGACAATCATCCAAGCATAGAAGTGAACATCTTTGATTTTGAGCAAAATATCTATAATAAACATATCCAAATCAATTTCATCGACAGAATCAGAGATGAAATTAAATTCAACAATATAGATGAATTGAAAAATCAGTTGGCTAAAGACAAAATTGTCGCCCTATCCTCTTTTTAATACCCTAATATAGAACTTCAGCACAACTTACGAGTAATGAAAAAAAAATGGCATTGTTATCTAATTAGAGTTCAATACTTGGGATTTAGATATCATGGTTGGCAAAGACAACCTGGAGTTAAGACAATACAATCCATGTTGGAAAAAACCATCCGATTTGTACTTCAAAGAGAGGATTTTAAAATTTTAGGAGCTAGCCGAACAGACGCTATGGTATCCGCAAACAGTGCTTGCTTTGAACTCTTCGCAAGAGAGGAGATTGAATTAGATCCTTTTTTTCAAGGCATGAAATCAAATCTGCCACATGATATTGATATATTATCTGCTAAGCCAATTAGCGATAAGTTCAATATTATACAAGACTCATCTGAAAAAGAATATGTTTATTTGTTCTCCTACGGCAATAAAAATAACGCATTCGCCGCGCCATTTATGACATATAAGCTAGCAAATCTTAACATTGAAAAAATGAAAGAAGCGGCTATTTTATTTGAAGGGAATCATGACTTCAGGCGCTACTGCATCAAGCCCTCTGAGGAAACTGTATTTTCTAGAACCATCAATCATTGCAGAATAGAAGTCAACACTCTTCTAACTGCTAATTTTTTCCCTGAGAAAAGTTATATGCTAAGAATCAAAGGCAGAGGTTTTTTAAGAAATCAAGTGAGATTGATCATGGGAGCTTTGTTTGAAGTAGGTTTGGGAAATCTATCGTTAGAAGAAATAAAAGACTCACTAAGTTCTAAAGAAATCAGTCCCATATGCCATGTAGCTCCAGCATCAGGACTGATGCTTAATAAAATCGACTTTGATAATCTTAATAATGATTATTAATAATCGCCTCCAATAGTTCTGGCATTCAATTCAGGAGAATTCTCAAACTTTGGCAAATATGATGGAACCGCATTCATGCCGACTGTATCTGTTAGCGACTTGATAAAGTCCACCAACGCTTCTTGTTCAATCTCAGACAAATGCAAACTGTCTGAAGGCAATGTTTGTCTCGGCAAGTCCATCCCCATGCCAACACCACCTCCATTATTATAAAAATCAACAACTTCTTCCAAAGTAGAGTACACACCATTATGCATATAAGGGCCTGTTAGTTCAGCATTTCTTACAGTCGGAGTTTTGAAAGAATGCTCATAAATTTCCGTTCTTTCTTTTAACACTCCCATCGCCCTACCTAAATCAGGGTCGATCTCAGGATTATCAATAGCGACTGGCACTCCTAATATCTCCGATTCATTCTCTTTAAAATATGGAGGAACTAGACCATTAAAAATAGGCGCAAAATGGCAAGTCGCACATTTTCCTTTCCCTGTAAAAATATTATATCCCAATTTTACGCTCTCGCTAATTTGGTCTCTTTCTCCTCTAATAAATTTATCGAAATCACTGTTCAAACTCGAAAGAGAAACCACATACGATGCAATAGCTTGCTGAATCGTACTTGAAGATACTGCTTCATCCTTTGGCATATCAAACGTTTCAGCAAATAATTCCTTATACTCTTTGCTCTCATTCAATTTACTCACAATCTCTTTATAAGAAGTATCAAATTCCTTATCACTAAAAATCACATGCTCAAACTGGTCTTCAAGCTTCAAAGCTCTCAAATCATGAAAAAAACGATCAGAATAAATTGAATTAAGCAAAGTTGGAGAGTTCCTCGGCACTGTTCCGTTAAAATCCATAGCCAAGCTCTTTTTATTGCCATCAGAAAATCCTTTAGAAGGATTATGGCATGAAGCGCATGATCTCTGATTATTCCCGGAAAGCGCTGGGTCAAAGAACAGCATTTTACCTAGCTTCTTTTGATCATTATTATCTTCCGACTCTCTCAATTTTGCATAATGATATTTATTCAAAAAATTCTCTGAGAAAATATTAATTGAGTTGTAATTAAGCGGCAAGCTTGTATGGAGTGGAATTGTCTCATAGATAGTTTCAATCTGCAATAATTTTTGAGCGATTAATAAATCGCTATATAATGGGTTGATATAGTCCTTTAGAGCAGACAATCTATCATAATCATCAAAAAAAACATTCTCAAATGTAGCCTCTAATCCAATAAATGAAGATCTTATTCGCCTTGCAAGATCTGGATCTTTCTCAGCTATAGTTGGCAAATAAATATTAATCGCCCGTGAAATTGAAACAACCGTTTCTTTCGACTCAGAGATAGAATACTCTAAACTTGGAGAGTCAAAACCTGTGATTCCAAATGCATTCAATCGTATCAAACCCAACCGAACTCCATCAAACACCAAGTGATCAGTTATATACTTTCTGCTTTGATAAACCATCAACTCCTCGGTTTTTCGCTGAAGTTTCTTTGCTAATTTCAAAGTCTTAGAATAATTTATTTCATCTTCATATACTAATTCTTCCAAAACCTGTAAACCTTCTGGCTCAATAATATATAATGAAGGATCGCTAGAGTTTAGTTTCGGCAATGGTGCTCCGTTGAAATATTTTGTTGCCATCTCAGGGTCAATATTTGAAAACAAGAATTCAAACCTCTTATATGCTAATCTCATATTCTTTAGCTTTTCTTTAACCAAGAGAGTATTTTCCATCAAATCAATTGACTTATGAAAATCATTGACCGCTTTTTCAAACTTTGACAAATCATCTCTGTACAGCTCAGCTACTTTTTCGCAATTATACGCTTGCTTTTGAGCCATACTGTCATCCAACCCTGCTCCAAATAAATATATGAAGCTAAAAATCACAAATTTCATTATTCTTCTCATCCTAATCAAAATATTAAACACTAAGCACTTCACTAAAATATTCAATGAAAGTTATGATGGACTTTATATGTCAATCATGTTCATTAGTTATAAAAAAAGCCATGATAAGTCATGGCTTTAGTCAATAAAAAAATCTATCACTAATATTACTTAACAATTACTTTTACAGTCTCGCCTTTCGCAGTCTTCAAGATATAAAGTCCAGGAGTCAAATCAGAAACATCTATTTTTTTAGTATTTCTCTCAACTTTCAATCTCTGTCCTGACTGGCTATAGATCGCTACATCAGTTACTTCAGAAAGATTCAACCATCGTGACACAGGATTTGGATATACAGAAACCCCTTCTCTCTTAGCATCATCAATTGCTGTCAAACCTTGTACTACTTCTTTCCATCCAGAAATTGCATACGTAAATGAATTTCCATTCGACTCAGTATCAGCGCTTGGGTGTTGAGCATTGAACATCAAAGTATTTCCATCCGATGTAGCTCTTGCACCTGTAACTTCTGCGCCATTTGGAACCACCGCAATTCTATGCAAGTCATCAATTGTAGGATTTACAATATCCATATCCAACAGCCACATTTCACAAGTTCTAGCAGCTGCTCCTGCAGGAACTCTACCATGACTTGATCCATTCAAATCTTCTTGAATGATCATGAAGTTTTTATTTCTTACCGTCAATACAGTCAATCCATCAGGGTTTGATAGATGTTTTGAAGGATAATCTTCAGCTGCTACTTCTTCTTGCGCGAAATATGGGCCTCCTTTCAAAAATGTTTTTACCGTTTGCGTTTCAGGATTGTATTCCAAAACTCTACCATAGTAATCAGCAAAACCGTCTTCATCTCTTATGAAGCTTTCAACAACTTCATCAGGCTTACCTGCCATTTCCGGATGTCTTTCTCTAACTTCATCGAAAATATGAGGGTTTAAAACAGCATTCGGGTGATCAGTATATGCAGAACCAATTCCATCTCTACCAGTTTCCGTCATGTAAATCTTTCCTCCGATCTCAACTACCCACTCCAATCTTCTAAACATTGAAGCTCCATTATCCAAAGCATTTTTATATGCATTTATAGCTCCGTCAATTGTAGAAACATCTAACTCAATCCACTTATCACCCTCGTTATCATGCTTATAAGCATATAATGTACCTTTTGTGAAATCATTTGGAGTGTCCGCAACAAATTTAGTAAAAGTTCCAGCAGACGCATCAGCTCCCATATAAACTGTTTTATTATCAGGCATCACCGCTCCTCCTTCGAAAGGAAATTTACCCCAGTTATATTGCTTCCTGATGGCTTTAGCCGATCTTGGATCAACCTCAACCATATAGTTTAGGTTTTGATACATTTCAATAGTCTCACCATAATAAGGAGAACTTTCATCCCAACCTTCTCCAATGGTAAATTCTGTATTTCTCAAGCCATCCGCTATACTTTCAGCCGAATTTCTCCACCACTCCTCAGCAGTCCATATTCTGCCATCAGCACTATTGATACCTCCACAGTTCATACCTGTTTCGCCTACCGTTCCCGCAAAGTCAACATTAAAAAAGTCTCCAGTTCCAAATCCATCAAGAGTTTGCTCAACAATTTCCAAAGTACCGTCATCTGCGCGCTTCACTTTAAAAACAGTCATTCCTCCTCCATCTCCAAGTTGGTCATTCTGATCAACTCTCTCATGGTTAATCGTCACCCAACCTAAGTCACTTGATTCATTATCAGGAGTAAAACCGATGAAATCATGCCATTGCTTAGCATCTGCGATAATAGAGTTTGCTTCCCAGTCAGCATTTAAAACCCAATTCCCATCTTGGTCATATTGGCCATTGGAAACCACCTGATCAACTCCACCGGTAAAAAGAACTTGACCTACCAAAGGATTCGACTCCATTATAACTGTCTTAACACCCTGATTGTCGTAAGAGCCTTCAAGTTCAATAGGAAAAACAAATTGAGCTTTTGCAGAACCTGCCAACAAAGCGGCAAAAGCTAGTGTAGTAAAAATTTTTTTCATAATAGTAATATTGGTGTTTGTATTAGAATGGTTGCAATTTAGCAACAACCATTAATCCCAATATTATGGCACCTTGAAGTAAAAATGATAAAAAAAAAGGTTTGTAAACCAAAAGCTAATTTTTGGTTTACAAACCTTACATTTATTTTAACAGATAGTTAATGAAAATCGATCAACTATTGATTGATTATTAATTTACTTGACTTAATTATTTGATTACCAGAACTCTGCGTTGTTACCACTGCTTTAAACACATATATTCCATTTCTAAGGTGAGATTTAATTAAGTCATCAAAATAAAATTTGTTATTCAAGTTCTCTCCATTTAAAACAACCTCATTCGACTCTATTTTTTTTCCTGTCAAATCAAATAATGTATATTCCAGTGTCAACTCAGATGTATCAGGCGAATATATATTCAAAAAGCTCTTTTTTGAATCATTTCTATTAATCGAAAAATCAACTATAAATTTTAATTCAACATCTTTAAGTACCATTTCAGGTTTCACAATAACAGTTTGGGCCCCCTCATTCCCGCCCATATCATAAGCGAAAAACTGAAATATTCTATTTTCCTCAAAGTATTCCTCTACATAAAATGCTTTATATTCTATATATCCCTTATTTATCCCCTCACTAACATAATGTTTCACCAACGACAACTCTTCCACTTCATCATTCCTGACAATTTCCAATCTTAAATAATCTGTCTCCGAGTCACCCGACTGTATACTGACATTATCAGTAATACTCACTCGGAATAAAACATATTCTTCCTCTTTATTAATTTCTAATATATCTGCGACAACCAAAGGAGGCTCCTCATCTTTCAAATCAGGAGAACTCGCACTTTCATAATTCAAGTCAATGCTTCCCACAGCCTCTTTTCCATCTTCTGAGTTAGCGTAAAATTTCAATTTTAAAACTTCTCCATTTGGCAACCCAGTCTCGGAAAGCAAAAATTGAACAGCAAACAAACCATTCTCAATAACTCCAGAAGTATTTGATAGCAAAGTATTCCCATCTTCTGAGAAAATTTTTAATTCAACATTTCCATCGAAAGAATTCAAAATAGTATTGTTATTCAATACACTTCCACGAATCGTATATATTTGACTTTCTTTAACACTAACCTCGGCATCCACAGCCTGACCGTCCAAAGTTTCTACATTGACATTAAACTCAGGCAATGAAAATGAAATAGCCGGATCACCAATCAACACAAAGCTTCTTGCATTAACCATTGCATTATTCTGATTCTTAGTAAGCTTAAATAAGTCTCCCAATCTAAACCCATCAACGCCATAATTCTGAATCAAAATATCATACAATGATTTGCTCATGGCGTAACTTGTTGAACTATATGCCGACCTGGAACTACTCACTGCCGCAATAGCTCCTGTTTTCTCTTTCATAACAACTTGTTCAGCTCCCGAACCTCCAACTTTCCAAGGGTTATCATATGTAGCAAACTTACATGTTCCAGCTACAATAATTGGAAGATTATTCTCATTATCCCACTCTTCCAGATCTTTAATATTAAACACATTCTTAGCTGCCCAAGAAGTCTCACCTCCATGTCCGATATAATCCAAAAACAAAGTTCCGGAATTAATATATTGCCTCATCGTTGGATTAGCATCATCTCGTGAGTAATCCTTCAAAAGCATCCTATTCACTACCGCCCCATCCACATTTTGCTGAATCGCATCCGCTAAAGCTGTAGACTGCTCCTCATGCTTATTGTCATCACCTTCATCCGCGACAAATGTGAAATTTCTCTTCCAACTACCTTGAGAACCAGGGCCTGTCACATAATTTGTCATCTTTTCCAAGTAATCCACCACTTGCTGATTATTACTAACTGGCAGACGACCAATTGCCAAATCCAATGTTTCATACTGATTTATTTGCCTTTCTCTCCATTCTCCTTCGTGATCTTCTAACAAGACATAAAAATCATCGGATGCGTAACTTGTTATATTATGAAACGACTCTCTTGACTCATAAGTCGGCACAATACTTTTATTCACCCCATTAGACTGATCCTGATAATCAAATGAAGCCTTACCTAACATCAAAACATATTTCAAGTAATCATTTGTTCTATTATGATATCTTAAAAAATCTCTTATTGCCACAACATCTACTCTCCCCCCGGAAAAATCATTGTAAATTTCATCAACATAAAATACTTTCGCAGAAATGTTATTATGAGCTTCATGAAAAGAGGCCAAATGATCAGCTCCATCAGCAAAATCTTTATGAGTAATTATAATATATTCTATATTTTCTTTTTTATATAGATTTTGATTCTCAATTTCCTCAATATTCGAAATACTTAAATAACGCGTTTTATCAAAAATTGCAATTTTCCTCGTTGAGCTACTTCTATGAAAGGTTCCGTTTTCATTATCATAAGGCAATTTTATGGCTTGATGTCCTGTAACGTCCCATACTTGCAAATTCGTAGAAGGATTTTTGATTTTCACTAATGAAGGCATATCATCTTGAAACATGAAAGTCGATTGACCTTCATAACATCCGATATATTGATCAAATGTCAAAGTAAGATAATTCAGATAACCGTTAGGCTTTGATAAGTCACCTTTATAATCTACATCTATTCTTAAAGATGAATTTGAGTTTTGAACTAAAAATTCAAATTCACCTGAATTTGATTTTGCTTTATCTCCATAAGCTAAAGAAGTTGCCTGTCCTACTGTATACTCCCCTACATTAACCCCATTGACAGCGTGCGAGTATACAGTTGATGATTCTTTACTCTTGCTTGCTATTTCAGAAGACAAAACAGCCCTGCTTCCCCTAACAATTCCTTCCACATTTAAACTTACGTCGAAATGGCTTTCTTTATAAAACGTTTTTTGATACCATTCTCTACCTGAGCCTATAATGTAATCCGAATCTTCTTCATAATGCACATAAGCTCTTGTAGTTTCTATAATTGTAGATGTGACGCTATTTGAATTTTCTACTTGTATAGGTGTATATGAAGATTCACCTCCAATCTTCAAGAACACATAGTTCTTATTATCATAAATATAGTTTTCAATTTCAAAAGCATCCTTGCTTTGATTATAAGAAATAGTCTCCAAAGGCTCTACATAAAAAATTAATGAGCTATTTTCTGTCCATTTACCATCAATTATACCTTCAAATTCTACAGACAAAGGATATAACTCATTTTGTCTTTCAATTGAGTTCAACTGCGGCAACATACTGCCTCCATTCGATAGTAGACTTATATTATGTATTGATTCGTTCTTCAAATCAATTCCATAACTCGTTAAGTCTCCATGAGTAAGTTTGTAAATCCCTTCTACTTCAACTGAAATTCGATAAATGTCACCATCTTTTAAAAGTGACTGAGAAAATACTGAATTATGAAATCCAATTAATGCTAAAAAGCAATAAATCAGTGCTTTATTCATGATAAAATGTTTGTAGGGTTCTAAATAACATTTGCTTAATTTCTAAATATAAATTATTAAATGATTTATAAAAATTTTTTTCAATTAATTTCTAAACAGAATTAATAATTATTAGATTAAAATGATGAATCATTTAGAGATAAGA
Source organism: Aureibacter tunicatorum (assembly GCF_036492635.1). Classification (GTDB taxonomy): domain Bacteria; phylum Bacteroidota; class Bacteroidia; order Cytophagales; family Cyclobacteriaceae; genus Aureibacter; species Aureibacter tunicatorum. Next base: position 2,159,129 of record NZ_AP025305.1, on the reverse strand, counting down.
GAAAATTATATTAATTTTCTTTAAAATTTATCAACATTTAAAATAGAGATTTATCACATGTTCAAAAATTTATCTTTTATAGGACTACTTATACTTTTTTTAAGCCAGTCTTCAATGGTATTTGCTCAGGACATTTTTAGCGAAGAATTGCTTTGGAAACTTGGCAGAGTCAATAGCGAGCAAGTTTCGCCTGACGGCAAAACCATTTTATACGGTATCACAACTTATGATATTCCTGAAAACAAAGGAAAAAATCAATTGTACACTATCAGCATCAATGGCGGAGATCCAAAAAAAATTTCCAATGAAGAGGTCAGCATATACAACGTGCAATGGCGACCTGATGGTAAAAAAATTGGATTTTTAATGCAAGGGGAAATCCATGAAATGAATCCCGACGGCAGCCAAGTCTCACAAATTTCCGATACTGACAAAAAAATAATAGCGTTCAACTACTCGCCAAATCAACAAAAAATCGCAATTGCTATTCCTACCAAAACGGAAAAAACGACACAAGATCTTTATCCTGACCTTGACAAGGCCGAAGCTCTAGTTATCGATGATTTGATGTACAGGCATTGGGATCATTGGTCTGACGCGTATCACAATCATGTATATGTAGCCGATTACTCCAATGGAAGTATTGGCAAAATGGTGGATATTATGGAAAATAGCCCCTATGATACTCCAACGACTCCGTTTGGAGGATCAGAGGATTTCACTTTCAGCCCTGACGGAAAAAAAATCGCTTATGTCTGCAAAAAATTGACAGGGAAAGAATATGCAACGAGCACAAATTCTGACATATATCTTTATGACATAAATTCCGGCAAAACCACCAATCTTTCCGCTGGAATGATGGGATACGACACGCATCCTTCATTCACTGAAAGCGGCGACAAAATCGCTTGGCTTAGCATGAAACACAATGGCTATGAGTCAGATAAAAATGAAATTATCGTATTGGACTTGAAAAGCAATGAAAGAGCTTCTTTAACAACTGATTTTGATGAAACGGTTAAGACTTTTATCTGGGACAAAACGGAAAGAGGTGTATTTTTCATGACTGGAATTGAAGCTACACAGCAGCTTTTTGAGATCAAATTCCCAAAAGAAGGATTTAGAAATGTCAAAGCCAAAGATATTCGTCAAATCACAAGCGGAGAGCATAACTTCACTTCTCTTCAACAAGTTGGCAAATCCCTTATTGGTTTAAAACAAAGCCTGAGTGCTCCAAGCGAGATCTATAAAGTATCCATTAAAAATGGTAAGGAAAATCAACTTACATTCACTAACCAAAATTTGCTTAATAACGTAACTGTTGGTAAAGTGGAAAAAAGATGGATCACAACTACTGACAACAAAAAAATGCTCACTTGGGTAATCTACCCGCCGAATTTCGATCGTAACAAAAAGTATCCTGCCTTATTGTATTGCCAAGGAGGTCCGCAAAGCACAATCTCTCAATACTTCTCCTACAGATGGAACTTCCAACTCATGGCCGCTCACAATTACATCATCGTAGCGCCAAACAGAAGAGGATTGCCTTCATTTGGCACAGAATGGAACGAAGCGATCAGCAAAGATTGGGGCGGACAACCAATGAAAGACTACATGTCCGCAATTGATGCCGTATCTGCAGAGCCATATGTGGATGAAAATAACTTAGGAGCTGTCGGAGCGAGTTATGGAGGTTATTCTGTGTATATGCTTGCAGGAATTCATGAAGGCAGATTCAAGACATTTATTTCTCACTGCGGCCTTTTCGATCTGAAGAGTTGGTATGGAACTACTGAAGAATTGTTCTTCGCAAACTGGGACATTGGCGGTCCATATTGGGACAAATCCGCTTCAAAATCATATGAAAAATTCTCCCCTAGCGATTATGTGGAAAATTGGGACACACCAATTTTGGTAATCCACGGAGGGAAAGACTTTAGAGTACCTGAGACACAAGGAATGCAAGCATTTCAAGCAGCTCAATTAAAAGGCATTCCAAGCAAGTTTCTTTATTTCCCTAATGAAGGGCATTGGATTTTATCGCCTCAAAACGGACTTATATGGCATAAAGAGTATTTCAAATGGCTAGACAAATGGTTGAAATAAACACTGGCCAGACTTTTTGATAATTATACCAAAGCTTTTAAAAAAACGGACAAAATTGTCCGTTTTTTTTATTGGACTTAAAGATTTACCCACTAAATTAGTCTGAAATAACTATTAATGACTTAATCTTAAAATCAATTAATATTAAGTCTATTTTTCAAATTGTTTGACATCCAAACATTCAAAGCTACTAATGAATATTACTTTCGCCCAACTCGAATACATTATTGCTGTTGACACATATAGACACTTTGTCACTGCTGCCGAAAAATGCTTTGTCACTCAGCCAACGCTAAGTATGCAGATCAAAAAACTAGAAGAGCAACTCGGGGTGATAATATTCGACCGAAGCAAACAACCTATCATTCCTACAGATGTCGGCAAGGAAATAATCGCACAATCAAGAACAGTCGTAGCCAATGCTAAGAAAATCAACGACATCATTCTTGATTACAAAGATCAAGTCAGTGGTGAATTGAAAATTGGAATAATCCCTACAATTGCGCCTTATCTATTGCCCAAATTCATAGGTAGTTTCATTAATAAATATCCAAACATCAAGCTTTCAGTAAAAGAAATGATTACGGACGACATCATTTCATCCTTGCAAAAAGACACTCTAGACGCTGGGATACTTGCTACACCCTTAAATACTCAAGGTATACATGAAGATCCTTTGTATTATGAAGAGTTCAAACTTTATGTCAATAAAGCCCATTCATTGAAAGACAAAAACTTCATAGAAATTAACGAAATAAGCATTAACGACTTGTGGTTGCTATCATCAGGAAACTGCTTTAGAAACCAATCCATTAATCTGTGCCATCAAAATAATGAAAACAGCAGGAACAGTGGCTTTGAATACGAAAGCGGATCACTGGAAACGCTCAAAAAACTTGTAAATACCGAGGGAGGCGCCACCCTACTCCCTGACTTAGCAACACTAGACGAACCAGACAATGGAAGAGCACAAATAAAGTCCATTGGCGCAAGTGCTCACCCTGTCAGAGAAATCAGTTTAGTCTACACTAGAAACTTCGCTAAAATGAAGTTGCTCAGTCTATTAAAGGAAAGCATTAAAGAATCTGTACCTAAAAGCATGTTGGAAATCAGTAATAATGAAATTATAAATATTAGTTAGCAAAGGCTTATTTGCACTTTAAACACAGCTTGCCATTTCATTTTTTTTCCGAGAAAAAAATCATCATTTTTGTAGAAAATTAAGACTGGAAAATTAATGAAAGACACTGTAGTCATACTCTGCGGAGGTGGCCCCGCACCAGGCATCAATACGGTAATAAGTACCATCACAAAAGTATTTTTAAGCCATAAATACAGAGTTATTGGTTTAAAACAAGGTTATAAAACTTTATTTGATGAAAATCCTTCGTATGACGAATTGGATCATCAATTTGCAGAAAATATCGCTTTTAGAGGCGGATCAGCTTTGCCGATGAGCAGGTACAAGCCCAAAGATGAAGAATTCAGTGAAGACTTTTTCATAAAAGAAAACATCAAACTTCTTGTGACAATAGGAGGAGATGATACTGCATCCACGGCAAACAGAATTCGTTTATTCCTTGAAGAAAAGGGGCTAAAAATCCAAAACATACATGTTCCTAAGACTATTGACAATGACTTGCCATTAAAAGAAGGCGTTCCAACCTTTGGCTTTAACTCTGCGATCAATGAAGGGGTGAAAATCACTCAAACTGTCTATGAAGATGCCAAAACTAGTCACAATTGGTTCATCTTATCGGCTATGGGTCGTGAAGCTGGACATTTGGCTTTAAAAATCGGAAGCTCAAGTCATCTCTCTATGATTATCATTCCTGAGATGTTTGAATCCCAAAGCATCACTTTTGACAAAATTGTCAAACTAATCATTTCATCCATAATCAAAAGGCGAATTCAAGGTTTTGACTACGGAGCAGCTATAGTCAGCGAAGGGATTTTTCATTTCATGGATGAGTCGGAAATTATCAATTCAGGGATTACATTCACCTATGACGAACATGGTCACCCAGAGCTATTCAGTATAAGCAAAGCTCATATATTCAAAACACTTGTTCAAAGAGAGCTCAGAAAAATAGGACTCCCTGTCAACACTAGACCTGTTGAACTTGGTTTCGAACTAAGATGTTGCCATCCAAATTCTTACGACTTGGACATGTGTACTCAACTTGGCCTTGGTGTTTACAAGCTATTTTCAGAGGGAGCTACAGGGTGCTTAGTAGCTTTGGACAGCATAGGCAATATTGAACCACTTTATCTTAATGACATTAGCGATCCAACGACTAAAAAAGTGATCCCAAGATTGGTTAACATGAAGTCCGAGCAAGTGCAAAATATCTACAAACATCAATTGGATTACCTATTGGAAGAAGATCTTGATGCTGCAAAGTCAATTATTAAAGACCCTGAAAAGTTTCTTTACCATAACATCCTCAACTCAAATTAACCCTCACAGATAAACCCTTCAACTCTATAATTTTATAGAGTTGATGGTTACAATACTCAACAATACTATTAAAATGCTTGAAATATTGCATTATGATGAGCACCTGATAGCCATCAACAAACCCAAAGGAATGCTTGTCCATAGATCTCCATTGGCTCGCCAAGAAAAAATATTTGCCATGCAGACTCTAAGAGATCAAGTCGGCCATCACGTTTTTCCACTTCATCGAATTGATCGACCCACATCCGGCGTACTGCTTTTTGGGACGAATAAAGAAAGCGCTACTGCATTGCAAAAATCATTTGAAGATAAAAAAGTAACAAAAAAATACTTAGCGTTAGTCAGAGGATTTATTGATGATGTAATAACTATCAATCATCCTATCAACAATGAATATGATGAAACATTAAGGGATGCCATAAGTCAAGTAAAGCCGCTTTATCAAACCGAAGTAAATATTTGCACCAATCCCAATTTCCCTACCTCTAGATATACTTTAGCAGAAGCTGAGCCTATTACAGGCAGAACACACCAACTTCGCAAGCATTTCGCCCATATAAGACACTACATTATCGGTGACAAAAAACATGGAGACAACAAGCAAAACAAAGCATTCATGAAGCATTACAATATGAATGACCTACTGCTTCACTCCTATCACACAATTATTCCTCATCCTTTTAATCAGGAAGAAAAAATAAGCATAAAAGCTCCACTGCCTAAACATTTCTCCGAAATCCTTCAAAAAATAAACATTCCAACAAATCAGCTTTAAAGTTGGCAACATTAATAACAAAAAAAAGCCCTTCTCAAAATTGAAAAGGGCTTTTGTCGATATTTAATCTTTATACTTGTTTTTTAGTTTATCGCATTAAAAATTCGACTCCATCTAATAGCATCAAAGCCTCCAGCGTAAGCGTCTCTTGACATCCAAATAAATGACGCTTTTCCAACAACATGGTCAGCTGGAACAAAGCCCCAAAACCTCGAATCCAAAGAATTATCCCTATTATCTCCCATCATGAAATAATAGTCTTGCTTGAATGTATATTTATCTTGAGGCTCTCCTGCGATATAAAGTTTCTTGTCTTTTACTGAAACATCATCGTGGCCTTCATAATGCTCAATCGTAAAAGCATATTTAACTACATTATCAGGATTAGTCAAATCAACAGTTATTCCTTTTCCCGGAATCATTAATGGGCCATACCAATCAGCATTCCAAGGAAAAACTGTTTCATTAGGAAAAATATCTCCTTCAGCCACTCCTTTAGTTCTTTCATATAAAACCAACTCCTTAACAAAGTCTTGTCCTTCCAATACTTTAGCAATATCTGGATTGATATGAACCAAATATGTATTCAAGTTAATTTCAACGAAATCTGATATTTTAAATTTTCTAAGCGTCCTATCATTTAACTCATTTGTTGTTCTTAAAATATAACGGTACTGAACACCAGCCGGACTATTCTGTTTTTCTCCATTTATAAAAACAATACGGTTCTTTATTTGCAAAGTATCTCCAGGAACCGCGACGCAACGCTTAATATAGTTGGTTTTCAAATCATTTGGATACTGAAACTCAACTGGATAGTTGAAAACAACAACATCATTGCGCTTCACCTCAGAAATTCCCGGCAATCTGAAAGAAGGTATTTTGATCCATTCCAAGTAAGAAGGTATTTCTGTTCCCCATACTTTTTGGTGAGTCAAAGGCACCTGCAATGGAGTAGAAGTAGTACGAGCTCCATAGTGAAACTTGCTTACAAACAAATAATCCCCGACTAATAAAGTTCTTTCCATAGACGGGGTAGGAATCACATATGCTTCGAAGAAAAGCCACCTGATCAAAGTCGCCGCTATGACAGCAAATACTATAGCATCAAGCCATTCTTTTGCTGGTGATTTTTTCTTTTTTTGCTCATCTTTCTTTTTCCAAAAAGCCATTATTGTTTATTTATTAATTGGATGTGTACAAGAATATAAAAAATTTAAAAAACTAAAAAGGCAGATTTGTTAAAAATCCATAAAATTATCCATAGACAACACACCTTTCTTATCCAAAATCCACTCAGCGACTAAAACTGCTCCCAGAGCAAAACCTTGACGACTATGAGCTGTATGTTTAATTTCAATTTCATCTATTGAAGAGCTATAATAAACACTATGCGTTCCTGGCACTCCTGGCTCTCTGAAAGATTCAATCTCCAATTCCTCAACCTTTTCAGTATCCGAATTTACCCACGACTCTTTTCTATCCACTTCATCCAACACACCTTCGGCTAATGTGATTGCCGTTCCGCTTGGCGCATCCAACTTTTCTGTATGGTGTATCTCATCTAGCTTTACATTATATTCTGGATGCTTATTCATCAGCCTAGCCAAGAAGCTATTCACTTTGAAAAATATATTCACACCTACACTGTAATTACTGGCATAGAAGAATGCTCCATTATTGTTCTGAACCTTAGTCTCTATTTCTTCTTTACGATCCAACCATCCTGTAGTACCAGATACCACTGGGATATTGTTATCAGCGCAATACAAACAGTTTTCAAATGCAGCTTCTGGCCTTGAAAATTCAATTGCCACATCCACATTATCTCCATTGAAATTATTCAGATCATCAATATTCTCTTCATTGATCTTCCCTACAACTTCATGTCCTCTATCCAATGCTATGGCTTCGATATTTTTACCCATCTTGCCATATCCTAGAAGTAATATTTTCATTTTATTTAAAATTTAACTTTAGACTTAAACCGACAGTTTGCATTTCAGAATTATGTCCTATTGGCATCGCAGATCTGCTATTAATTGCGGGGGCTACTTTCATAGAAAGATTATCGCTTATATCAAATTGTTGCAAATTAGCATCAACATAAGCCTCAACGATATTCAAAGCGTAAAGCAAAGCCATGAATATTACTGCGTAATCCCTACTTCTTCTTGCGTTATCAACCAATCGATTCAATCTATCTTCTGTTTGATTATGCAAAGGGTTGCTAGGGTCAATATCACCATTAGAAACATCTATCAATGCATTTCTGTATAATTGATATCTCTGGTCATTCCAAGCAATAAGATAGCCTATCACCGCTCCACCACCATAGATAATCGGTATCTTCCAATAACTCTTATTGTAAGCTTGTCCAAGTCCAGGTATTGCCGCTGATAACAAAGCCGCCTTATTGGGATCATTGCCTGTCAATGGAGGCAGCTTATAGTTGTCTTTATCTTGCACAATAGTCTCATGGGTATACTCATTAAAATAAGTATTTTCAGATTGCAATGTATCTGCTTGAACTGATTCTGTGTCGCTTTCGCTATTCTCCTGCTTTTTTTCTTTCTCTTGAGCTAGCGCGGAAAAACTCATTATGAGCAAACATATCGACGCTACAAAAAAATATTTAAGCCTCATGCTATAATTCAAGATTTAACAATTCCATTATTCTATTAAAGTCTTCTGAAGATAAAAATGGTATTTTTATTTCCCCTTTATTATTTGAATCAGCTTTAATATTTACTTTGGTACCGAAATGAGAACTTAATTTCTTTTGCAACCTTTGCATATGATATTCTCTTTCAGGATCCATTTGCTTTGCGGAAGGTTGTTTTTGAACGCCTGACATGATTTCTCTGACCAACTGCTCCACTTTTCTCACAGACAAATCTTCCGTGATTATCTTCTTGAATATCGTTAACTGCAGATCAATCTTATCTATATTAATAATCGCTCGAGCATGTCCCATTGAAATTTTCTTTTCTCTAAGCGCTACTTGAATCTCCGGCGGCAATTTCAATAATCTCAAATAATTATTTACAGTTGACCTTTTCTTCCCAACTCTATCTCCAAGCTCTTCCAATTTCAGTCCGCATTCAGCAATCAACCTTTGATAGCTTATAGCTATTTCAATTGCGTTTAAATCCTCTCGCTGAATATTTTCAATCAATGCCAACTCAAGCATTTGTTGCTCGGTAGCTTCTCTGATATATGCAGGAACAGCCTCAAGACCTGCCAATTCTGAAGCTCTTACTCTTCTTTCCCCTGAGATAATATGATACTCGCTATCATTTATTTTCCTCAAAGTAACAGGTTGAATAATTCCCTGAACCTTGATTGAATCTGCCAACTCCTCAAGCGATTCTTTGGAAAACTGGGTTCTGGGCTGATAAGGATTCGGCTTTATCTTGGATAGCTCAACCTCTAATATAGAATTTATACTAGTCGAAACTTCTTTATCAACACTTGCCTTTGGCGTGCTTTTTTCTATTGTAGAATCTTCCAACAATGCTCCTAAACCTCTCCCTAACGCGTTTCTTTTCCCTTTCATGAATGAGAAATTATATATTTTATACACAAGAAAACAGAAAGCGCACATTGCTTTCTGTTCCTATATTTATCCTTAAATTTAAATCTATCTAAGCAGTGACAATATTGTTCTTCACCAATATTTCTTTAGCTAAGTTCAAATAGCTCAAGGCTCCTTTGCTAGCTCCATCATGAGCTATGGCTGGCAACCCAAAGCTAGGTGATTCGCTTAACTTGATATTTCTTGGAATTATACTATCGAATACTATCTGCTTAAAATGTTGTCTTACTTCTTCAACAACTTGATTTGACAACCTCAATCTGGTATCATACATTGTCAATAAAATACCTTCAATAGTCAATTTTGGGTTTAAACGAGATTGAATAATTTTTATCGTATTCAATAATTTACCCAAGCCCTCCAAAGCAAAATACTCGCATTGAACAGGTATTATTATTGAGTCAGCGGCTGTGAGAGCATTAATTGTAATCAAACCTAGAGAAGGAGAACAATCTATTATAATAAAATCAAAATCATCCTTAATCGTATCAAGGGCATTTTTCATTTTATCTTCACGTTTTTCCATGCTTACCATCTCCACTTCCGCACCAACCAAGTTGATATTAGAGGGAAGCAAGTGCAAGTATTTTATATCAGTGCTTTTGATACTTTGATTTGCTGTAGCTTCATCAACCATGCATTCATAAATACTATGATCAATTTCTTTTGGGTTAAACCCTATTCCTGAAGTGGAATTAGCCTGGGGATCCGCATCTACAATCAACGTCCTTTGCTCTAAAGCGGCTAAACTTGCCGCAAGATTAATAGCTGTCGTTGTCTTGCCGACACCACCCTTTTGATTCGCTATTGCAATAATTTTCCCCATTTCAAATATTAAAGGTTAATGAACTCTCCAATCCCTAAAAGTACTAAGTCTTTTCCAGCTTTTAAAGCCGTTTCTTTGGTTTTTTCTAAATCAATTTCGATAGGCGGAAATGTGTTATAATGCATTCCCACAAACTTGTCGCATCCAATATAATCGCTAGCCAAAAGCGCGTCATCAAGCCCCATAGTAAAATTATCGCCAATTGGCAACATTGACAAATCTAATTGATGAGAACTGGCTAACTGTTTCATATCTTCGCACAAAGCAGTGTCTCCAGCATGATAAATCGCTTTCCCTTCAGACTCAATCACAAATCCAGCGGGCACCCCAGCATAACTTCCATCAGGGAAACTGCTTGAATGAATCGCATTGACCATCTTCACCTTACCAAAATCAAATTCTTTACTCCCTCCTACATTCATTGGATGTCCTTTATCAAAACCTTTTTTAGCATAATGAACCACTATCTCATAATTTGAGACTATCATTGCTTGAGGGTTGTTCTTCAAAACGTTTTCAACATCCGCGATATGATCTTCATGCCCGTGTGTTAATAATATATAATCAACCTTAATATCATTAATATTCAAATGAGCAGCTTGAGGATTAGGACTAACAAAAGGATCTATTATTATATTTTTACCATTTGCTTCAATAAAAAAACATGAATGGCCTAAAAATTTGATTTTCATACTTAAAGTACTTTTATATTATTTTTAAATAAATATACGAATTAAGAAATCAAAATATTAAAAGTGAACAAAAAACCTCCGTCATAAACAAACGGAGGCTTTCTTTTATTTTTTAGTCGTCGTTTTCTTTTTCGCTTTCGTTTTCTTCTCAGGAGCTTTTTCAACAATTTCCTTGCACTGCTCGTAAGTCAAACTCTTTGGGTCTTCCAAGTCTTTAGGCAGTCTCACATTCTTCTTGCCATACTTGATATAAGGACCCCATCTACCATTCAGAATTTGCATCTCAGCATCTTCCTCAAAGTCTTTAATGAATTTCTCTCTATCTGCTTTTCTTTTAGCTTCTATCAATTCAATAGCAGTAGCCTCATCCACAGTATGCGGGTCGTACTCTTTTTTCAAAGAAACAAACTTGCCGTCATGCCTTAAATAAGGACCAAACCTACCTATTGCTGCAACTATCTTTTTATCCTCATACATTCCGACATCTCTTGGCAACTTAAACAGCTCCAAAGCATCTTCCAAAGTAATGCTCTCGATAAACTGTCCTTTCCTCAAGCTAGCATATTTTGGTTTCTCCTCTCCTTCCACTAGTTCACCTATCTGCGCATAAGGGCCAAACCTACCAAGCTTAACATAGATCTTCTCTCCAGAAGCAGGATCTATTCCCAATTCTCTTGTAGAATTAATCTCCGCTCTTTCAATATTTTCCGAAGCTTCCACTTTTGGATGAAATTCATTATAGAAATCCCCAAGCATACCATTCCAAACCAGTTTGCCTTGAGCAATTTCATCGAATTCTTTCTCCACATTAGCTGTAAAAGAATATTCAAATACTTTAGGAAAATTCTTAACCAAAAAGTCAGTAACTACCATCCCCACATTAGTTGGAAACAATTTACCTTTTTCAGTTCCTGTAATCTCAACTTTATCCGCTACTTCAATTTCTCTCTTCGCACTTAAAACAATCTCTTTATATGATCTTTCTCGGCCCTCTCTTGACTCCTTGATCACATAGTTACGCTTTTGAATTGTAGAGATCGTTGGCGCATATGTAGATGGTCTACCAATTCCCAACTCCTCCAACTTCTTCACCAAGGATGCTTCCGTGAATCTTGCAGGAGGTCTAGAGAACGATTCTCGGGATTTCATTTCACTAAGCTCTAATTCATCGCCGATCTGCAATGGTGGCAACATTTTGCTTGTGTCCTCGCTAGTATTTTCATCATCATCAGGAGATTCAGTGTACACTTTCAAAAAGCCGTCGAAAGTAACAACTTGCCCTGTTGCATTGAATTGATGATCAGATGTAGACACTCCGATCGTCGCAGTAGTCTTCTCTATTTTAGCATCGCTCATTTGAGATGAGATAGCTTTTTTCCATATCAGCTCGTAAAGCCTCTTCTCATCATATTCCGCGTCTACAGTATGGCTTGAGAAATCCGTAGGTCTTACAGCTTCGTGAGCTTCTTGAGCGCCTTCTGACTTAGTTTTGAATTTTCTCACTTGAAGGTACTCAGGTCCATAATTCCCTGTAATTTGGGCACTAGCTTTTTGAATAGCTTCATCTGACAAATTCACAGAATCGGTACGCATGTAAGTAATCTTACCGGATTCATAAAGTCTTTGAGCCAACATCATCGTTTTACTCACAGAAAAACCTAATTTCCTTGAAGCTTCCTGTTGCAAAGTTGATGTAGTGAATGGAGCCGTTGGCGATTTCTTGCCTGGAGACTTTTTCAAGCCATCAATTTTAAAACTAGCATCTTTGCAAAGCTTTACAAATTCATAAGCCTCATCCTCTTTCTTGAATTTGATTGGCAACTCACCTTTAATCGCTTTTCCTTCCGCAACAATAAAAATAGCGGACACTCTAAAAAAACTTTCGGCTTCAAACGCCTCAATCTCCCTCTCCTTTTCAACTACCAACCTCACAGCTACCGACTGCACTCTTCCTGCGGACAGTCCAGTTCTAATCTTTTTCCAAAGAATCGGAGACAACTCAAAACCTACAAGTCTATCCAACACTCTTCTTGCCTGCTGAGCATTCACCAAATCAATGTCGATTGCTCTAGGTTTCTCTATTGCGTTTAAGATTGCCTTTTTAGTAATTTCTCTAAAGACGATCCTTTTAGTGTTATCATCATTAAGCTTCAACGCTTCCTTTAAATGCCACGATATGGCTTCACCTTCACGGTCATCATCACTTGCTAGATATATTAACTCAGCTTCTTTGCTTAATTTCTTTAATTCCTTGATGACCTCTTTTTTATCACTCGAAACCTCATAGGTAGGCATAAATCCACCTTCTATATCTATGGCGTTATTTCCTTTCTTTAAGTCTCGAACATGTCCATAGCTTGAAACTACTTTAAAATCCTTCCCAAGATATCCTTCTATGGTTTTAGCTTTAGCCGGGGACTCAACAATTACTAGGTTTTTATGCATTTACAAATAATATTTTGGTCATTGAGAGGTATTACATTTCAATCAAAAATCCGCATCCAAAGAAAAATCACGAATGCATCGCTTCAAATATCCGTTTTTTTTTCGAAAAAAAGCAAATTATAATTCTTTTAGTTTTTATGCATTGAAGTAATATTTTGAATCATATTGTTAAAAATTGCATCTCATTTGTATTTGAATTTTGTGTATTTTCAAAAAAAATATTCTGAACAACAATTCTTTAACACTCAATAATGAAGCAATTATTTTTACTCAGACATGGAGATGCGGAACCTATAAGCTCGCAGTTTCAAAAAGATAAAGAAAGAAGGCTTAGTCATCTTGGAGCCAAAGAGGCACTTACAATGGGCAAAATTTTCGATGATAAAAACATCAAACTAAACAAAATCATATGCAGCGAGGCTCTACGAACACAGCAAACTGCAGTGATCTTTGCAAAACATATAAATTTCCCTACATCGAAGTTGGAAATATCATCAAAGCTCTATCACGCCAACGTCAATGAGATCATAAAGCTTATTGAAGCGCAAGACGACGACGACAATAATATTTTGATCATTGGACACAACCCCGCTTTATCCATCGCATCCGAAAATTTATCTCAACACTCAGCAGGCTCTTTACCAACTTGCGGTTTAACAAATCTTGAATTATCACTAGAATCGTGGCAACATATTATTCCAGGTATTTTTGAATTCAAAAAATTAGAATACCCTTCAATGTATCCTGATGTATTCAATCAACAAAAAATATAAAAACTAAAAAAGGGAATCAAATTGATTCCCTTTTAAAATTATCTTCAACTAAGATTAAGCGTTAACCTCAGAAACAGCTATTCTTACTTTTTCAGCAGCGTCTTTAAGCAAAATCGCAGACTCTACTTTCAATCCTGACTCATTAATGATCTTAGCGCCTTCTTCAGCGTTAGTACCTTGCAATCTCACAATAATTGGAATATTGATTGTACCAATGTTTTTGTAAGCTTCAACAACACCATTAGCTACTCTGTCGCATCTTACAATACCACCGAAAATATTGATCAAGATAGCTTTCACATTTGGATCTTTCATGATAATTCTGAATCCAGCTTCTACGGTCTTAGCATTTGCACCTCCACCAACATCTAGGAAGTTAGCAGGCTCTCCGCCAGAAAGTTTGATGATATCCATAGTAGCCATAGCCAAACCAGCGCCATTTACCATGCAACCAACATTACCGTCAAGCTTTACATAGTTAAGGTCATGCTCTCCAGCTTCAACTTCTTCAGGAGCCTCCTCGGTCAAGTCACGCATTGCAGCAATATTCTTTTGTCTGTACAATGCATTATCATCTATATTCACTTTCGCGTCCAAAGCAAGGATTTGGTTATCCGATGTCTGAAGCGCTGGATTGATCTCAATCTGAGAAGCGTCAGTAGCTTCATAAGCTCTGTAAAGAGCTATGATGAACTTCACCATGTCTTTGTTAGCAGCTCCTTCAAGACCTAATTTATAAGCAACTTTTCTAGCTTGAAAAACTTGAATACCAACTCTAGGGTCGATCCACTCCTTGATGATTTTCTCTGGAGTTTTTTCAGCTACTTCTTCGATGTCCATTCCACCTTCAGTAGAAGCCATGATTACATTTCTACCAGAGTCTCTATCCAAAAGGATTGAAATATACAATTCTTTAGGCTCGTTCTCTCCTTTGTAGAAAGAATCTTCAGTGATCAACACCTTATGCACTTCCTTGCCTTCAGCTCCAGTTTGCGGAGTTATAAGCTGCATTCCAATGATGTCTTCAGCTCTTTGCTTCACTTCGTCTAAAGAAAAAGCAAGCTTAACACCACCGCCTTTACCTCTACCGCCGGCATGAATCTGAGCTTTCACTACCCAAGCAGGAGTATCTACTTCTTCTTTTATTTTCTTAGCAGCCTCTACAGCTTCTTCAGGAGTATTCGCTACAATTCCTCTTGGCACTTTAACGCCATACTGAGCCAAAATCTCCTTCGCTTGATATTCGTGTATATTCATTGTTTCGGATTTTTTTGACGAATGTAAATGATTTGAGAATATTTAACAAGAATTTGGAGTAAATATAATTTTTTCAGTTTTAAAATCTAATATTATCAATATCCATTCACATCCGCCACTTATAAAAAGGAGCAAACCAAGCCCTAACACTTCCTCTCAACAGATAATTTCAGCATTTTAAGCATAAGTGGATACCGATAAATATTTATTTGCTCTCTCTTTTATTTCATCAAACCTTGAATCGACCAATAGTTCACCATTCTCAAATACAACTTCCAATTTATCACAATAAGAATGATACATTTGGGGAGACATCTCCGCAGAGCTAATTGTTCGAAAATGGCTATTTTCGGGATGCAGTTTCAATCTACCTCTTTTTGATCTTTTTGCCTTGCTGGTAATTGGGTCTTTAAAAACATTAGTCCCCTCTCCATTAATCTGAGCAAAACTGCATTTCATTGCAAACTTTTGAGTATCTCTATCAAATTTCTGCAATAACCCCCCTCCACTTCCAAAAGCAATATTTTCAGCAGAAAAACCTCTGTTTTTCATCATCAACAACACTTTTTCAATAGTATTGATATCAACTCCATCACCTTGTATAACTCTCACATGATTATCCAATACCCTATATCCTTTCTGGTTATAACGACCTCCAAACTTATCCCATAACAATTCAAAAATTCTTGAATTGACCTCAACAGGGTCGCCGCTATCCGGTCTTATAACAAGCACTCCGTTTCTGCTTAATATTTCGCTTTTCAAATCTTCCCCCCAAAACTTTTCGACAGCATGATATACATCATAACTATCAGATACACATGCGACTAATCCTTGTGGAAATTGTGTTAAAATATTTCTATACGCGTCTTTTTCATGTTCCTTTCCCCAAGTAGTAATCGATGAGTGTTCACTAGCTGGAATCGAATGGCCACACATATCTGCGGCATAATAATTTTGAGCTAGGATAATTCCTGTTGGGGTATCTGTTCCTGAGAAATTAACCAAATGAGCAGCTGATCCTAAAGCTGACTGTTCAAAACAACTTACGCCCCTGAATCCAAAATCATGCAACCTAGTAGGCAAAACTTCCTCTGGAAATTCAGAAGTGCTTTCAAGATATCTTTTTATTAAAGACTTGCACTCAAAACTATTTGTTGCAATAGTTGTCGGATACCAAACCTGTACTAATAATGTTTCCAAATAATTCGTCAACCAATATAAATTGGGGTCCGTATTTTCAATAGTTAATAGCACATTTTCTATGGGAACGCTAGTTCCTTCGGCAACGGCTTTAACTCTAATTGGCAACACTCCGTCATGTTTATTCAATATATACTCCCAGCCAGCTCGATTAAATGCATCAAAGCCAAAATGGTTATTCCAGAACTCTTGCGCCTCATCAATTTTCGCCTTTGTTACTTGTTGTCCCAAAAAATGTTTTTTCAAGATGTATTGAAGCCCAAAAAATAAAGTTTTAGGGAACTTACCTCCTCTACTTTCCAAATAGGAATAAACAAACTCTGTTTTAGGAGGATACTGTTTCCAATGCGTAGTCTTATACGAATCTGTTTTTAAAATAATATTGTCTTCTGAAAGCATATTTTGAATGATTTGAGCAATTCCCAATCACCTCTACCTTTCCTCTTCCAAAAATTAATGGATTTTAATTTAAAATAATAATTTTTTCAAAAAACCTGAAGCGAGCTTTTTGTATTATTTATATTTATCCAACCCATCTAAAAAAACATTATGTTAAATTAAATGATTAAGTATAAAAAAGACCCTTTCAATATAAGGGCCTTTACTTTATTGTATAATTAATACGTTAATTCTGCTTTAGCTTGATTGGTATGCCATTCATTATATTCCTTAGCAATTAGGTCAACATCTTTCTTTTTATATCCTTCTTCCTTAGCCATTACTTTTTGAGCAATGTTCTGATTATCTTTTACTGATTCGCTCATTTTTTTCTTAAATGCAGTAAAGAGTTCTCCTTGTGCTGTAAATGGAGGCTCGCCTTCCTTTTGAACAACTGTAGTTACTACCCAAGACTGTAAATTTCTTGTTGGATCGTAATCCATTTGATAATTCTTATACACACTTACTGGACCTTCAACTACCACTTCCATCATCTTACTCATTGGAGATCCAAATTCCCCATTATTTTTGTCATATACTCTTGTGAAAATCTTATTCTCAATTTTGGCTCTAACTATTTCAGCGGATCTATATTTAACTCTATTTCCCTGTGCATCACCATTCCATACAACAACATATTCTGGAAGTTGACTTAAGTCTAAAGCTCCAGAAATTGTGTCGCTTGTAGATGTTATAATGTATCCTTCGAAAACATCTCTGTCAAACGGATGATTCGCTATACCTTGGCCAAGCACACTAACAACAGATGCTCCAACAAATATGGCGACTGCAAATAATTTTGTAATCAAATTTTTCATAGTAATGTATTAACTCGTTTTAGAATAAATTGTTCGAAAAAGCAAGCAGCTTCACCTCATTGTCTCCCCTTCAATTACCAATCCAATTTGAATGACTTTAGAAAACCAATTGAAATTGACAAGCCCTTTCAACACATTGAATTAAAGTACAAAAAAAGATTATTTAAGTCAAACATTATACCATCAAGATTTTTACGTTTGATGAACAACATAATATTAGCTCAACAAAAAAGAAAGTCTTCAAAAACCAATATTATTCATCTATTACTTGTTTTTATATAAATTTTTTAGAACTTGTACTTAAATACGACTTTCAAGAAGAATAATATATACTTCTTTTGCAATAGCGAATACTCAAATGCAAATTTTACGGAATATCATTTTTATAGTATTAAGCACCACTCAATTGGTTTTCGCCAATGGTTTCAACAGCAAGAAATCAGGTGATGAAACCAGCTATGAAAAATATTCTACAGAAAACCCACCTCTTGAAAACTCACACACAGTCAATGAAATCACACAAATCAGGAAGAAACTAGAAAATGCGAAAAGCCTGAACAACAAAGCCATAATCTGTGAAAGCCTGAACAGGCTAGGTAAAATCTATTTAGAGAATAAACAGTACAAAGAGGCTCACCACAATCTTAAGAGAAGCCTTTCTATATCAATTAATGATGACCGTTTAAAGTTTCTGCATGCAGAGTCATTGCTTACTTTGGGAAGTCTAGGACTTGCTACAAACAGAAAAGAACTTACTATTTCGTGCACAAAAAGAGCTTTGCAAATCGCTAAAGACAATTTTTATTCAAATTTAAAACTTGAAGCTTATAAGCAATTGGGTTCTGCATACCATTGTCTAGGCAAGTACCAAGAAAGCATCAGTAATTATGAAAAATGTTTACCCTTTTTAAAGTCTAATTCCGATTTAACTGAGCTAGCAAGCATTTACCATAAATTAGCAATAGCTCACTTTGATCTTCAAGAATATGACAAGGCTTTATCAAACTTCACTAACGCGTTAAGCCAGCTTAAACCCCCTCATGACATGATCATAGAGAATAGAATCGGCATAGGGAAATCATTATATTATTTAGAAGAATACGAAAAGTCAATTCAACAACTGACCTTAGCCTTTGATACTGGCGTGGCAGATATTAATACGGATCAAGAATTCAAAGCTTTATTATACTTATCAAAGTCTCATCTCGGATTAAATCATATTTTCAAAGCGGTTAAATTTTCAGATTTCTCTATTGAAATTGCAAAACAAAATAAAAACAAGGGACAACTTGCTAAAGCTTTTGAACACGCCTCAAAAATCAGTGAAAAAAGAAGACGATACCATCAAGCCTATCAGCAACTCAATAGACATATTCTTTTCAATAATGAACAACTAGCCATTAGTAAAGCTGAAATAATTTCCCCATCAGACTCTCTTGACATTACTGATTATAAAAGCATTATTCAGAACGTAGAAATCGACACCCTTCAAAAAAACTTATCCAACCAACATACAAAAGTTGTATTTCTTAAAAAGTTGTTGGCTTATCTTATTATCTTTTTTTCAATTATCACAGCTATTATTATTTACTTGATATTCAGCAAAAGAAAGTCTAAGCACATAACCAAAAAGCAAAACTTTAAACTTAAAGATGCTGACTCTCTTAATAAAAAACTTAGCACAGAAACTTCCGCATTAAGAAAAGAAGTTAAAAACCTGGAAAACAAAGTCGCAGAAAAAGATCGTTTAATTTCAATTGTTGCTCATGACTTGAGATCTCCTCTAAATAAAGTAAAAAACTTAAGCCAACTAATAAATCTATATGGCGAGCTAAACAAAGAACAACAAGGGTATATCGATATCATTGAAGAGGTTATATCCAATGGAGACATGCTCATCAGAGATTTGCTTTTTTCAGATTATATTGAGAACCATGAAACAAACCTTAATGTAAAGAAAATTGAAATCAACCTTTTTCTTAACAACAACATACGAACGTTTATCAGTTTAGCGGCTAAGAAAAATATTGAGATCATTTTCACTCCTGAGAATCAACCATTGGAAGTATTCACAGATCCCATGTTCTTGAATAGAATTCTGGACAACCTTATCTCAAATGCGATCAAGTTTTCATTTCCTGATAAAAAAATCCATATTTCTGCACAAAGGACATCTGATGAATTCTATACCTTGATTATTAAAGATCAAGGTATCGGAATATTAGAAGAAGACCAAAAGCAACTATTCAAAAAGTTCCCGAAAATAAATTCTAAACCTACAGCGGGTGAAAACTCCACAGGATTAGGATTATCCATAACTTACGCTTTGATCAAAAAGCTCAAAGGTGACATTACTGTATCAAGCACACCAAACATTGGCACAACCTTTATTATCACACTTCCAATCCACCCTTTTAGACAATCTGATGTAACAGAAGCATACACAAGCGAGGCAGCAATATAACTTTTCAAACACCCAACAAAACACGTTTTATTTTACTAACATATATCATGTTTTCGCATGACATCTGTTGCAATTTTTGCTTTATCTATCCGTTTTCTTTGCATCGCGTTTAGCAAAAGGATTTAAATAAAGCATTCACATGGGAATTTTCACTCCGAAAGAAATTGCCTATCAAGCAAAAGACACAGCCTTTCAAAAAAGTGCTTACTCCATTGACAAATTTTTACTACTAAGTTTTCTTGGAGGAGCTTTTGTCGCATTTGGAAGTATATTAGCTATCATCGTTGGTGGCGGTTCACCTGAAATCGCAGCTGCAAATCCCGGCTTGCAAAAATTCATGTTTGGTGCTGTCTTTCCAGTTGGCCTGATATTAGTAATCATCGCTGGCGCAGACTTATTCACTAGTGATTGCGCAATCATGACAATTCCAGTACTAAAAAAAGAAATGAAGCCTTCCAAGCTTTTAAAGGTATGGACATTATCTTATTTCGGTAATTTTATAGGTGCTTTATTTGTCGTCTACTTCATTACCTATCTCACTGGGATATTAAAACCCGAACCATTTTCAACAGCGTCAATAGACATTGCGATAGCTAAAACGAGCAACCCATTCTTTAAGACATTTTGGAAAGGTGTCGGAGCGAATTGGCTAGTATGCCTAGCTGCTTGGTCGGCTATTGCAGCCAAAGACGTAACTGGCAAAGTACTAGCTATTTGGTTCCCAGTCATGACATTTGTCACATTTGGTTTTGAGCATAGTATCGCAAACATGTTCTTTATACCTAATGCGATGACATTAGGCGCCGATATTAGCTGGACAACATTTATCGTGAAAAATTTAATCCCTGCCACTTTAGGAAATATTGTGGGTGGAGCATTGTTTGTCGGCACAATATACACGTATATATACGTTAATGATAAGTAGACAAGTTACTTTCAGAAAGTCAAAATAGACACATTTTATAATTAAGTATAATTATGAATAACACAGTTGAAACAATCAAATTTAAAGAGGGCGAATGGACAAACAATATCAATGTCCGAAATTTTGTATCTCTAAATGTAACACCTTATGAAGGTGATGCTTCTTTTTTAAGTGGCCCTACTGAACGCACCACAAGACTTTGGGAAATTGCCTCAAAGGCTTTAAAAGAGGAAAGAGACAACAACGGATGCAGAGCGATTGACACTGAAAGAGTTTCAACTATCACAAGCCACCCTGCGGGCTATATTAGCAAAGAAGACGAAGTTATAGTCGGTCTTCAAACTGATGAATTGCTAAAAAGAGCAATGAAACCTTATGGCGGTGTCAGAGTGGTAGAAGGCGCTGTGAAAGAAAGAGGTCTTGAAGTATCCCCTGAGGTAAAAAACATTTTTTACAATTACGTAACTGACCACAACAACGGAGTATTCTCAGCTTACGATGCTCAAATCAGAGCATACAGATCAAAAGGAATTCTAACAGGACTTCCTGACAACTATGCTAGAGGTCGTATAATTGGTGACTATAGACGCTTGGCTTTATATGGAGCTGATTACTTGATCAAGCAAAAAGTTGCTGACCACGGTAATGTTGGTGAAGATATTACTGATGCAAACATCAGATTGAGAGAAGAAATATCCAAGCAAGTACTTGCTCTAAAAGATATCATCGAGCTAGGTAAAATCTACGACCTTGATCTTTCAAGACCTGCTGAAAATGCAAGAGAAGCAGTTCAATGGACTTACATGGCATACCTTGCTGCTGTAAAAGAGCAAGATGGAGCGGCTATGTCTCTTGGCAATGTTTCATCTTTCTTAGATATCTACATTGAGAAAGACCTGAATAGCGGCTTGATTTCAGAATCTGATGCTCAAGAAATGATAGACCAATTCGTGATGAAATTACGATTTGTTAGACACTTGAGACCTGGAGCTTATGATGAAATATTCGGTGGCGATCCAACTTGGGTTACAGAATCTATCGGAGGTCAATTCAGCGATGGAAGAACAAAAGTTACAAAAACTTCATTCCGCTTCCTTCAAACACTTTACAACTTAGGACCTGCGCCAGAGCCAAACTTGACAGTTCTTTGGTCGCAAGATCTACCTGAAGGATTCAAAAATTTCTGTTCTCAAGTTTCAGTGGACACTTCATCAGTTCAATATGAAAATGATGACTTGATGAGACCTAACAGAGGTTCTGACGATTATGGAATCGCATGTTGCGTGTCATACCAAGAAATTGGCAAAAGAATCCAACACTTTGGAGCTAGAACTAACTTGGCAAAAACTCTATTATTAGCAATCAACGGCGGTAAAGACGAGCTATCAGGTGTAAAGCTTATTGATGGGATTGAAGATATGAATGACGAGGTTCTTGACTATGAGAAAGTAAAAGAGTCATTCCAAAAAGCAATGCAAGAAGTGGCAAGAGTATATGCGAAAACAATGTATATCATCCACTACATGCATGACAAGTATTACTATGAGAAAGCTCAAATGGCCTTCATTGACAGCAACTACGGCATCGATGTAGCTTACGGAGCAGCAGGTATTTCAATTGTAGCCGATTCTCTGTCTGCAATCAAGCATGCAAAAGTAACTCCTGTTAGAAACCAAGAAGGGTTAACTGTAGATTTCAAAATCGAAGGCGATTATCCTAAATATGGTAACGATGACGACAAGGTAGACAACATTGCTATTGAAGTTACTAGAGAATTCTTCAATGAATTGAAAAAACACAAAACTTACAAGGACGCTACTCCAACATTGTCATTGCTGACTATTACTTCCAATGTAGTATATGGTAAGAAAACTGGCGCAACTCCTGATGGAAGAGCTGCTGGTGTTCCATTTGCTCCTGGAGCAAACCCTATGCACGGAAGAGACGAATGTGGCGCTATCGCTTCATTGAACTCAGTTGCCAAATTGGATTACAACGATGCTCAAGACGGAATATCAAACACATTCTCAATAGTTCCTAAATCTCTTGGTTCTGAAAAAGAAACACAAGTTGAGAACTTAGTTCACATGATGGACGGCTATTTTGAAAAAGGAGCTCATCACTTGAACGTCAATGTTCTTAACAGAGAAACTCTTATCGACGCTTACGAGCATCCAGAAAACTATCCACAGTTGACAATCAGAGTATCTGGATATGCTGTTAACTTCACAAGACTTTCTAGAGCACATCAATTAGAAGTAATTTCAAGAACATTCCACGAGAATATGTAGAAATTCTTGAAACATAAATATTCAAAAAAAGAGAGATTTATTCTCTCTTTTTTCGTTTAGTATAAAATAGCCATTTTCATATGTCCACAACCACAATAAATAATCAGCTTAGAATACATTCAATTGAATCTTTTGGCACACACGATGGCCCAGGGATAAGACTTGTGATTTTCGTGCAAGGATGCGAATTCAGGTGCCTATACTGTCAAAATCCAGACACTTTTGACCTAAAAGGCGGAAAGTTAATGGATTTGGACGAAATCGTCAAGCGGGCGGTCAATATGAAGCCATATTTCAAAAAAGAAGGTGGAGTAACAATTTCAGGAGGCGAGCCATTACTCCAAAGGAAAGTACTGTCTGAACTTTTCAAAAAATTGCATGCAGAAAACATTCATACATGCCTAGATTCAAATGGTCGATTGCTCAATGATGAAGTTAAAAGCCTTTTAAATGAAACAGATTTGATTCTATTAGATATCAAGCATATCAATAATGAATGGCATAAAAAACTCACAGGACTAGACAATATTTCAACTTTGAAACTAGCGGATTATAGAGAATCAACTCAAAAGCCAATGTGGCTAAGGTATGTATTAGTACCCGGATGGTCAGACCAAGAAGAATTTCTACATGAACTAGGACAGCATTTCAAAGATTATAAAACTATCGAAAAAATCGAAATACAACCTTACCACAAGCTTGGTGTTCATAAATGGGAAAAACTTGGCTTAAAATACGAGCTAGAATCAACTCTTCCGCCTAGCAAAGAAGAGATTGAAAAAGCTAAAAAGATATTTTCTCAATACTTCAAAGAAGTAAAAGTAAATTAAGTAGATTTGTTTAACCGAAACTCTTAATTTTCAAACACACAAATCATGGAGCTTAGCAAATTTCTCAAATTATACGATGGCCACAAACTCGAAGAAAAAGATCTTTCTTCCTATGAAAAGTGGTCATTGCAATTTTTTCATAAAAAAGAATTCGTTAGAGAACCAAACCTGCAAATAACACTTCAGCTTGAAATTACTAAAGCTTATAATACATACAAAAACGAATGCGACACAGTCATAGGAGCATCTTTTACTAGCTACTTGATGTGGCATATCATCAAAACCACACAAAACCATCCATATTTCAGATATAGAAATATAGATGGAGAATGGTATATCTTTAATAATCTACCAGTTTTTTCCCCAATTGGGATTGGAGGAGATGCCAGATTCTCTGAAATTATTGTCGAAAATGGCAGCATTGAAGATTACGCTGCATTCACTAACAATTATCGTTCGAAGGTAGACAAATCATTCAATATGAGAGAATTCGAACCTCTTGATGAACTAGTATGGGCTAATTCCCACTTTATTGGAAATCTTCCTAACTTGCAATTCACAGGCTTTCAACTTCATACTCCAACAAAAAACTCTGGAAGACCATACTTTTATTTTGGCAAAAGGTATCAGACTAATGATGAACGATTCATACCACTATTGGTAATGTTCGACCACTCAAATCTTGACCCATTTGTTTTATCTGATTTTATGAATGAATTTCAATCAAGAATTGATGAAAACAAACATTAAACAATCAATACAGATAGCTTTAGGATGCTTTTGCGTAGTTCTAGCAATATTTGGAATAATATTGCCAGGACTGCCTACAACCCCATTTTTACTTGTTGCAGCTTGGCTATTTGTCAGGTCCTCGCCTAAGCTTCACAAGAGGTTGATATCTAACAAATATCTTGGTCCTTATATCTTAAAATACGAGAGCAGAAAAGGCCTGACTATAAAAGAAAAAGCGAAGATATGCACGATCATCATCGGCATGTCTTCGCTATCAGCATATTTTATGAACAACTTCTACATTCAAATCATAATTGGCGTATTATGCCTTACTGGAGTTTTAGTTGTCAGTACATGGGTAAAAACAATTCAAGCGGAAGCTAAGCGCTAACTTTCTTCCACTTTGTTATATCTTTTGACTTAATTGTAGCCCCCAATATTTCTCCCTCTTGATTTACTATCGGACCACAAACTACTTTTAGATACTGTTTAACACCATCTAAAACCCTGTCTTCCTCAAAGTCAAAGAATTCACCTGACAAGGCTCTGTCATATCTATCTTTCCAGACCTTCAAAGTATCTTTAGGCAATACATCCAACACATTGGAGCCTTCCAAAAGCTGAACTCCTTTGCTAGAATATCTTTCATAAAGCACATCGTTAACCACTAGAATTCTGTACTTCTCGTCGATCGCAAAAAATGTATCATCCGATTTATTGATCATGCTGTAAAGTGTGGAAATCTTTTGATCGGACTCAATCTCTTTCTTGATTTGATCAGTAATATCCCTAAATATGAATGACGCTCCAATAATGGAATCCATTTCATCCATAATTGGGTTACATGACGCTTCTATGATCATTTGTTCACCAGCATCTGTCATATCCAATTTCACCCGAGCTTTGAAAACTTCTCCAGACAATGCCCTATCATAAATAGTCTTCCATTGGTTCCACCACTTCCTTTGCATCGCAACAGACAAGTCAAGTCCTACTTTGACGTCATACCCCCTAATCATTGATGTTCTCACAAAGGCATCATTGCTCACCATGACTTTATAATTGCTGTCAATAGCCAAAATAGCATCATTGGTATTATTTATAATTCCATCAAGGTTAGACTCTTTCTTCCTCAACTCTTCTTGAGTCCTGAACATTTCGTCTTGAGTAGCTTCCAACTCCTCCATATTCTGCCTCATCTCTTCTTCTTGAGACCTTAGCATCTCAGTCATCATTTGAGACTCTTCAAGCAGTCTTTGCGTTTTGATATTGGATTTAACGGTAGAAATTGCAACCGCTATATTCTCTCCTACCCTTTCAATAAATTGAATCTTATACTCTGGTATCGTATTAAATGAAGCAAGCTCTATTACTCCAATAATTTCATCATTGCTTTTCAAAGGAATCACAACAATTTCTTTAGGCAACGATCTTCCCAGACCTGAAGTAATATTGATAAATTCATCTGGAATATCGGATAAGAACTTTGTATAACCTTCTTGCCAAACCTGCCCGACCAAACCTTCACCTTTAGCTATTGACTTGTTAAGGAACTTCTTTCTTTCATAGGCATAACAAGCTTTCATCTCCATATTATCCTCATCCTCCACCAAGAAAATCGCTCCTTGATTAACTTCCAGGTACTTCACAAACTTATGTATCAACTGATCACACAAGTCTTCAATATCGTTCGTATTTAATCTTAAAATCTCGCCAAATTCCGCATAACCAAGATTAACCCAGTTCCTTTCCTTATCTCGATCAGATACAGCCTTAAGACTTGACATCATATTGATCAAAGACTCTCCCAAGTCGCTATTTCTATCAAAAATTTCAATCTTTTGATCAAAAGCACCCTTTCCAATTCTATCTGCAAAGTGACGTATGCCATTCATGGCATCGGAAAGCCCATTCAACCTACCTGTCAACACATCCAACTCATCATTTCCAACCGGCATAGGCTCTGAAGCCATCCCTTCCTTCAAAGACTTTGTCATCAAGCTTATTTTCTCAAACCTAGACGAAAGCCTGTTATATATTCTAATTACTATAACAAAAGCTAAAATAGTCACTAACACTGCCAAAGATATGCCGATATAAGTGACTCTAGAGTGTACTTTTTCTAGCTCTGCTATGTCTTTTTGAACTTGTTGAGAAGCCAAAACTTGAAACCTAGCCAAAAACAATTTTTCGGCATTCAAATGTCTAATTAAAATAGAAACCTTGTCAGTTTCCAAGCCTTCTATTATACCGTCCAGTTCATTCAGAATATCAGCTCTCAATGCCTCTATCTGAAAAGCTGTAAATTTCACGCTTTCCAAATCAACCTTGATGACTTTAACCTCATCCAAAAGGTTCTTCATTTTATTGCGCTTCATGCCTTGAGCTCCAGAAGTCAAAAGACTTCTTTCGAAGCTAAAGATCACTCTCTCCAACTCATTAGCTGTTTGTATACCCTGATTATAAGCTGACACACTATTTTGAGCTATGTTAGACAAACTCTTATAATTATAGTACATCATACTGATTAATATTATCAACAACAAGAAAATCCCGCTGACCACATTAATCACATATTTTCGGAAGGTCCTCTTAACCGTCTTTTTTGCTTTCCCCATTTTCAAATTTCAAAAAATAGAATTTCTTAGATTATCTTATTAATTAGTCCAAGATTTCATGTAATTTTTACAAATGTCTTCTCATTTATTTAACCACACCTCATCCGCGAATCAATATAAACAATTTCTTAAACAAATTCGGAAATAAACTATAAAATTTAGCTATAATTTTATATTTAAAGCTTGATATAATAAGCTCCGTTTTACCAGACCAAAGCGCCTCAAGACTCTTTCTGGCCACTAACTCAGGCCTCATTCCTTTTGATTGATTGCTATCTTTATGATCATGCTTATTGCCTTGCCTATCCATAGCTTTCCTTGAGAAATCCGTATCAATATAAGCCGGAAATACCTGACAGATTCTGATGTTCTTTCCTTTCAATTCAAGCATCAGAGAATTTAAAAAGTTCCTAAGAGCACCCTTTGATGCTGAATAAGCAGTTCTGTTTGGAATCGGCAAAACAGCCTGAATACTATTAACAAAAATCATTTCAACGTAACGTCCTTGAGATAGTGGTATGTTCAGGAATTTTCGCAAAAGGTATGCCACTCCTGTAAAATTCACATGCATTAACTTATTGAAAACTTTCCAATCCATTTCCAAAAAATTGGACCTCTGTCCCAAGCCTATGCAATAGATCATCATATCCACTCCTCCCAACTCATTCACTTTCACTAATGCACTATCGATTTGATCAAAATCTTCAATATCAAAAGGAAGCAAAGTAATTCGAGAGAACTTCTTTTTCAATTTCTCCTCAACCTCTTCTAGCTTTAATAAATCTCTTCCCGAAAGTATTAAGTGACACTCACCCCATCTTTTGAAAATTTCCTCGCAAAATGGGATGCCAAGTCCAGAGTTCGCACCCAATACCCAAACTGTTTTCATGTTATAAAAAATCCGGTTTATAGCTATAGTCAATATACCTCAAATTGGTCTTGTATTCCAATTTATGAAAATCATTTCCAATCAATTCGTATTTGAATAACAAGTATTGAGCCTCTTTAGGCAAATCCTTTTCATGAAGATTTAAATAGTATTGAACCATTTTACAAATACGGTGCGCGTTTAGTTTATCCTCAATGGAATTATGACATATTTCAACCCTTAAGTAATTGTCATTCATCATTTGCAATGAACACTTCACCTCATCAGATTGCAATCTCGCATCCAAACTTACATTAATTTTATCTTCTAAAATCTCCAAAGTACTCACTTGCTGTAACATAATTTCTAATCTCACATTTTCATTATCAAATGCACTTTTCGAAACTCCTTGTATAGCTAAGCGATGAAAAAAGACAGGATTTAACTGAACTCTTTTCCCCGGGATCAGGGGCGCATCGACTTAGCACCGTGGTGTTCTACTCGGTTGCTGCCCTTTTGGGCTCTTAATGCTATCACAAAATTATATAGAATTATTTATTACGCAAATAAAACATTTATAAATAAAAAAAAGAGTGGAAAACATCCACTCTTTTGAAAATTTAGTATCAAAGAACGATCAATTGACTACAAACTTCTTATCAATTTCAATTCTTCTTTCAATGCCTTTATTTGTTTTTGAGCATCTGCGATCTTTCCGTCAAATTCTTTTTTCAATTGATCAACCATTGACGAACTAGCAAAAAACTCTATATTAGTCTTCCATGTGGAAATATCATTTTCGATTGACGAGATTTTATCTCTAATATCCCCTTCCATTCTTCTAAGCCTTGCATTAGCGTTAGGAGCTGATTGAATTTTCTTATACTTAGCCTCTAACAACAACTTGCTCTTATCTTGCTCAGAAACTCCTTCAAGCGACTCTAGATATGCATGACACGCATCTGCATATTTTGCTTGAATGCTCTTTATCGCTTTGCGCGGTACGAATCCGATTTCGTCAAACTCGGACTGAAGCTTTTCAAACTCCTCTATACTTGAAGTCTTCTCTTCAGCTGCTTTTGTCAACTTTTCACAAATAGCTTCTTTCAACGACAAGTTCTCTTCATAAGCTTTTTCTACCGACTTATTATTTTCTCTTCTCTTGTTGAAGAAAGCATCACAAGCAGCTTTGAATTTCTCGTATACAGAATTTCTGAATTTCTCAGGAACAGGCCCGATAGTCTTCCATTCTTGTTGCAGTTTTTTAAGCTCTTCAGCTGTTCCAGCCATATCTTCGCTATCCTTCAAAGCTTCAGCCTTAGCAACCAATTCTTCTTTCTTAGCCAAGTTCTCCGCTCTCAATTTCTCAAGACGTTTGAAAAACTCACCCTTATTATGGAAAAATGTTTTGAAAGCACCCCAGAAGTCTCTGTTCACCTCACGGCTTTTTTCCTTAGGCATCCCTCCTATTTTCTCCCACTCAGACTGCAATGCCATCAACTCATTTGTTTTAGCATTCCAATCATTTATTCTATCAGAATCAAAGCTCACATATGCGCTAACCTTCTCAACTAATTCAAGCTTCTTATCCAAATTGATCTTCAGCTCTTTCTTCAGCTCTTCGACAAACTGCTTTCTTCTTGCATAAACTACATCAGAAGCCGCTTTGAATCTATCCCAAATTTCATCTTGCTTTTCTCTTGGAACAGGTCCTAAAGTTTTAAACTCCTCATGAAACTGGTTCAACTCTTTGATCGCATCTTGAAGATTTTCCACATTCGCCAATGCTTCCGCTTTTGCGCAAAGCTCTTCTTTAGCTTCCAAATTCTTTTTTCTATCAAGCTCCTTCAGCTCAAAATAGATACTTCTGTTATCATAATACCTATCCAACAAGGCTTTATAATTAGCCCATAAAGTTTGAGAATAAGCAGGTGGAACCATTCCGATTTCTTTCCACTCTTCTTGAATCTTTCTCACAGCATTGATGCTTGAAGTTGTCTCTTCTCCATCCACCAATTCACGCAACTGCTCCAACATAGCATTTTTTGCGTCAAGATTTTTTTGCTTTTGTTTCTCAATATTTTGAAAATGCTCATGTCTTTTCTTTCTCAACTCCGAATGTAGTTGATCAAATTTCTGAGCTATTTCTGGCAATTTATATTCAAATCCATCCTTTTCACCGCCATCTTCCACGAATTTCTGAAAAGCGGATTTTCTTTCTGAAGAAATCAACTGATCAAAAACGGGCTTAGCAGCTTTAGTAACTACATCTATCAATCTGAAATCCGAAGAATCCTTAATGTCAGACAATTGCTTATACAACTCATCCACGGACATCTTCTCAAAAGCTTCCACATCAACTAGCGAGGCTTGATCCTCAAGTTCCTCAGAATGCTCTTCAGATGTTATTGCATTGCTTGTTTCTTCTGTGTTATCCACGGATGAAGGATTCACAGACTCCTCGTTTTGAGTATCCTTTTGAGAGGATATGGCTTTCTCGTTTTCCATAACTTAATGATTTTTGTTACTTATGGTTATATGCTTAAAGCAAAAGTAATAAAATTAACAACACAAAAAAGAAATTGGCGCATCAATTTAACCTTGGATCTATTGGATAATTCGAATATATTTTAAACCTTGTACCCATATCGTTAAGCAATTCCGACCAAAGTGTATCTGATGGTGTATCAAAAATCTCCTCTACACCTCCTCCTCTGTATACAATCCACGAGTTCTCAGAAATCTCTTTTTCCAGCTGTCCGGCATCCCATCCACAATAGCCCATAAAAAACTTGAAATCGTTGATTTCAATCTGATCAAGCTCCATCAACGCCAATACTTCATTAAAGTCCAGCCCCCAATAGATATTGTCACTTACTTTAGAACTATAATTGAGATTATCGTTTTTTTGATGTATAAAATGCAAAGTGTCAAGCTCGACAGGACCTCCCCTGAATACATTTACAGGATTATCCATTTTCAATTGGATCAACTCATCAAGCTTAAATTCAGAAGTCTTATTCAAGATAAAGCCCACAGAACCTTTATCATTATGCTCTGTCAAAAGCACGACAGATCGTGAAAAATTATCATCAGGCATAAAAGGCTCTGAAATCAACAAATCACCAACTTTCGGTTTTGCAACGTTTTGAAATTTAAAATAATCCACTCAGTATTGATTTATCAACTATAAACAATCAAATCATAATCAAGGAAAAACTTTCCTTCTCCAAATCTCATATATAACTTAACGGACAAGGCTTGCAAAAATTTGCAATTCATATAAAATTGGACCGCCAATAGAACCAAATATCAATAAAACTATTGACTATTTGAACACAAGAGCCATAATAATGCCTCTTTATAACTATATTTGAACAAAGATGCAGAAGCAATACAGCTTAATCTTTAGCTTTAACATTTTAAGCCAATGAGTTCTAAAATAGCAGATATACGAAAAGATTATTCCCAAAAGGAACTAAAAAAAGGGGATTGCGCTAATGATCCTTTTACACAGTTTGACAATTGGCTAAAGCAAGCCATTGAAGCTGAAGTCAATGAACCAACTGCCATGACAATTTCCTCGGCTTCCAAAGAAGGCAGACCTTCTTCAAGAACAGTACTGCTTAAAGGCCTTGAAGACGGCTTATTCATATTCTTCACAAACTACAACAGTCGCAAAGGACAACAAATTCAAGAAAATCCATATGTCTCGCTGACCTTTTTCTGGCCTGAGCTTGAAAGGCAAGTAAACATAGAAGGTTACGCCAGCAAGCTTGAAGAAGACAAATCAGATGAATACTTTAATAGTCGTCCTTATAAAAGCCGTGTTGGAGCTTGGGCTTCAGAGCAAAGCAAAGTAATCAACTCAAAAAATGTCATCAAAGCTCGCTTCTTGGAGTACTCTTTAAAATTCATCAAAAACGTGCCACGTCCTCCGCATTGGGGTGGCTTCAAAATAAAGCCCAACCGAGTAGAGTTCTGGCAAGGAAGACCTAGTAGATTGCATGACAGAATAGTATACTCACTTGACAGTGAAAAGAATAATTGGACAATCAATAGGGTTGCTCCTTAAAGTAATAGAATGAACAAAAATATTTATCTAGAAAGGTACGCCCTTCCCCAAACATTAATACAAGAACCCGCACATGATGATCTATTCATGTGCGTTGTGATCCCCTCATATAAAGAACCAAATTTGATAAAAAGCTTGGAAGCTTTATACAGTTGCTCTTCAACAAAGCATTCGGTGGAAGTAATCGTAGTTATTAACGAACCAGAAGGGCTTGAAGATGATGCTAAAAACATCAATGAGGAATCTTACTCATTAGCTAAAGAGTTTTCCAAAACACACTCAACTGACAAATTAAAATTCCATATTATTTACGCCAACCCAATGCCTAAAAAGCATGCGGGAGTTGGCCTTGCCAGAAAAATTGGCATGGATGAAGCTGTCCGAAGGCTTGAAAGCGTCGGCAAAAGCAACGGCATAATAGATTGCTTCGATGCCGACAGCGAATGCGCAAACAATTACCTGCAAGCTATTGAAAGTCATTTTTTGCAACACCCAAAAAGCCCTGCTTGCTCTATTCACTTTGAACACCCTCTAGATGGACCGCTCGACAACGCTATTTATCAGGGAATTACAGCTTATGAGTTGCATTTAAGATATTATGTTCATGCAATGAGATACTCAGGCCATCCTCATGCCTTTCAAACCATCGGATCAAGCATGGCTGTAAGGTGTGATTCTTATCAAAAGCAAGGAGGCATGAACCGTAGAAAAGCTGGAGAGGACTTTTATTTCCTTCATAAATTCATACCTCTTGGAAACTTTACTGAGATTAAAAACACTCAGGTCACACCTTCCCCTAGGCCTTCAGACAGAGTTCCTTTTGGCACTGGAAGAGCTATTGGAGAATACTTGGATAAGAAAAAAGATGTCAATTACACATATAACTGGGAGTCATTTGAAGACTTGAAAAAATTCTATTCCAGCCTCGACAACATTTATACTGCTGAAGAGAATGAGTTAAACGACATTTATCAAAATTTCCCTGACTCAATAAAGGCTTTCCTGCCATTTGAAAGTTTTTCCTTTGAAATAGCCGAAATCAAAAAATACTCATCGAACCAAACTCTTTTCATAGACAAATTCTATAAATGGTTCAATGGCTTCAAAGTCTTAAAGTTTGTGCATTTTGCCAGAGATCATTTTCATGAAAATCAAACTTTGACAGAAGCATGCGACATGTTATTTGAAAAGTCCCTATCACTAAATAAGCTTTCAAACAACAAAGAATATCTCATAAGGATTAGAGAAATAGACAAATCATAAACAATGAGGCTGCATATATCAAATGCGGCCTTTTTAATTGCCCAAAGGCAAACATGCTACTTTTTGCTTCGTTAACTGTTTAAAATAATAAGATTATTTTATAAATTACCGATTACGATATAATCCTGTACAATCAAAAGAATCTCAAGAAGCTTCTAAGCAAAATTCCCGTTATGAAAAAACTCTTAGTACTGATATTCATATTCATTACCTCATTTCAAGCTAGTGCATCTTATATCCTTATCCCGATGGATGATAATCAAACCAATCACTTAAAGGCATACGGAATTGCATATTGGGTTATTAACAATCAAAACTCCTTGGATTGGTTGCTAAACTTCAGAGGAGGCAGCTTTATGTCCAAGCACTATCAAAAACTTGAGAACGAACTAATCATCAGAGGTGTAAGTTATGAAGTCATTTCAGACGCTGACGCCAACCAAATCATAACAGGAATAGCTTCTCCATCGTCGAATATGGATATCATGAAGCTTGAGAAAGAACCAAAAATCGCTGTATACTCTCCTAAAAGCAAACAACCTTGGGACGACGCTGTAACTTTAGTATTGACTTATGCAGAAATCCCTTATGATGTCATTTTTGATGATGAGATTATGGAAGGCAAATTAGGCGAGTATGACTGGTTGCACTTGCACCATGAAGACTTTACAGGACAATACGGTAAATTCTATAATAGCTATAGATATCAATCTTGGTATATTCAACAACAAAAAGAATTTGAGGCTTCAGCTCATAAACATGGCTTTGATAAAGTTTCCCACTTGAAACTCGGTATCGTAAAGCGTATACAAGCATTTGTTGGCACTGGTGGATTTCTATTCGCAATGTGTTCAGCAACTGATACTTTTGACATTGCGCTTAGTGCCGAAGGGGTAGATATTTGTGAAAAAATGTACGATGGTGATCCAGCGGACCCAAAAGCACAAAGCAAGTTAAACTTTGAAAAAACTTTCGCCTTTGAGAACTTTTTACTCAAACGAAATCCATTGGAATACGAATTTTCAAATATTGACAATCAGCAAAGAGAAAGAGGGCTTACTGAAAAGAATGATTATTTTTCTTTATTTAAATTCTCAGCGAAATGGGACCCTATTCCTACGATGTTAACGCAAAACCACTCACAAATCATCAAAGGTTTCATGGGACAAACCACTGCCTACAAGAAAAAGCTTGTCAAATCAGATGTGGTAATCATGGGTGAAAACAAATCGATTGATGAAGCAAAGTATATTCATGGCATATTCGGCAAGGGCTTTTGGACATTCTATGGCGGTCATGACCCAGAGGATTACCAACACTTTGTAGGCGAAGAACCTACAGACTTGAATTTACATCCTAATTCTCCAGGTTACAGACTGATTCTGAATAATATTCTATTCCCTGCTGCTAAGAAGAAAAAAAGAAAGACTTGATTTAGTCTATCTGAAAAGTTCTGAGAAGATTCATCTGCTTATCTGAAATTATTGACTCCATCTGTCTTACTTTAGTCAAAAAGTATAAATATCGCTTCAAATGACTAAATGCGACCGGAGCTTCACTAACAGATAATGCATCTAATTGCTTTTTGATCATTTCAAAAGTCAAGCTTCGCTTGTTTGTCTTATAAAGTTTTCTATCCAACTTTTTAAGCAACTTTTCAAAAGCAGACTGATCTTTTCGCTTTAACTTAAAGGAATATGTAGACTGATAAAATAAATCTCTTAAAGACTTATCAAATACTATATGCTTTTGCTTAAGTGATGGAACATCTTTGATCTTCTTTTTCTCTGGAACATGTAATTTAGCGACTCCAATTTTACTCATTAGATCATTCACTTCCAGACAAGCATTTTGAACATATTCAGGTCTGTCTTTAATATATTCTTCTAAAAAAGATTGATCCAGTTTACCTTGAGTTTCCGCCACTGATTTCAAAAAATACTTCGCAGCAACAGCCTTGTCACTTTGATCAAGGTTATTCTGTTGAGAGCCTTTACTTGAAAGAGTGCTATCAATCACGGGAGAAGGTGTTAAATAATTCTCAATATAGTAATTCGCCATCAAGTTAATATCGAAGGATCTACCTCCCTCTCCTGAATAAATATCGGAATTTTCAAAAAAAATAAAGCTCATATCAAGGCAAAAAACTCTGGGTATAAATAAGACTGCGTATTTAAAAAAGGCTATTTTGTTAGCTTCAAAACTTTGCGAAAGGTAAAATTTAATCTCGGATTTTCCAAATGCCTAACCTTAGGCAAAGCATGCTTCCAATGATGTTGCAACTGGCCAGACATCAGCAACAAACTATTGTTTGGGAGTACAATATTAACTGGCTTAAGTGGTTTACTCTTATGTTTTAATGAAAATCTTCTCTCAGCTCCAATTGTATATGAGGCAATCGCAGGGTTCATTCCCAGTTCTTTTTCATCATCACTGTGCCAGCCCATGCCATCATCCCCATTTCGATAATAGTTAATCAACACACTATTGAAATCAAAACCTGTTTGGGTCTCAACCTTCATTCTCAAATCCATCAAATAATCAGGCAGAGGTTTTGCTTCATGCTTCAGTCCAGAATATTCATAAGCTTGGTCACCATACCATTTGGTCAACCTTGGAGACAAATAGGTCTTGCCAAAAATCTTTATCTCATCTTGTCCCCAGCCATCTTCATTGATGCATGATTCAAAAAGATTATTTGCATATTCAATGGGCAAAAAGTTTCTATACAAGATCAATTCACCATCTAGTATGTTGAATGCCTCGCAAGCATCATTATCGAATAAATTTCCTCGCATAGAAACTAATTATTATTTCAAAAATTTAATAAAATCCATTCATTACTGATCTTAATCTTGCTAAATCCAAAATCTCAACATTTCTACCTTTGATAACAATCAATTCTTCATCTTTAAAATCAGCCAAAGTTCTAATGACAGACTCGGTAGAAGTGCCTACAATATTCGCAAGATCCTCTCTTGTTATCGCAATTGTAAATGGCGAATTCGATTCTTCTTTTTGATAATGCTCCGCCAATAACAAAAGCGCCTCAGCAACTCTCTGTCGAACAGTATTATAAGCAAGATTCAACAATCTTTCTTCTTTTTCCTTCAAGTTATTAGCCAATATCTTGATAAACTTGTACGAGACATCTTTGCTCGTATTCATTATTTCGAAGAAATCCTCTTTAGGAATAAAACAAATCTCAGACTCTTCAAGAGCCATGGCGGTTTCAGTATATTGAGTTTGCTCTAATAAAGGCATATGCCCAAAAAAATCTCCCTCACCATACAGACCTGTTATATACTCTTTGGCATCCTCATTTGTCTTAAAACCTTTTACTTTTCCCTTGCTGATAAAGTACACACCATTAGGCACTGAATCTTCGTGGAAGATAATTTCTTTCTTCTTATACTTCTTTACTTTTCTATTCTCAGATAGTTTTCTCACAGCGCTATTTTCGACCGCTTCATTGAAAAAACTATTTATTCCTTCAACATCTTGATTGAAATGCTTATGAATAATCTCGCTTTTCTTAAGCCTGCTTTCGATCGCATTCAACAACTCCATATCATCAAAGGGCTTTGTCAGATAGTCATCTGCACCCAAATTCATACCTTTTCGAATATCAGCTCTTTCAGCTTTTGCTGTAAGAAATATAAAAGGTATAGAAGCTGTCGCAGTGCTTTTGCTTAGCAAATACAAAACTCCGTAGCCGTCCAACATAGGCATCATAATATCGCAAATGATCAAATCCGGCAATTCCTTTTGCGCTATTTCAACACCCATTTTACCATTCTCCGCCGTGATAACTTCATAGTTTGCCAGCTCAAGAATCTCAGCGGTATTCTCACGCATGTCAACGTTATCTTCAATTAATAGAATCTTGTTGTTCGCCATTTGGTTAATTTTTTTTGCTTGATGGTATGCTCAAAAAGAAAGTCGTTCCCTCGCCTTCCTTGCTCCTAAAAATTATTTCTCCGTCCAATAAATCGACGTATTTCTTCACGATATTCAAACCTAAGCCCGTGCCTTGAATATTTGTAACATTCGCAGCTCTGAAAAAACGCTCAAATAAATGCTCTTTTTCATTTTCAGGAATCCCCAATCCATAATCTTGGACTGTTATCAAGAGATTTCCATCTTCAATATTTGTATTAAAATCAATAGTGTAACCCTCAGGAGAGTACTTTATTGCATTGGAAATAAGATTTATTATGATATTCTTCAAAATATGCGGATCAATATCAAACATCTCATTTCTACTCTCATGATTATACTTGACTCCTTGCCCTTCTTTTACAATCACGTGCATCTCCTCAACAATCTCTTCAGAAAGCTGAGTGATGTTAATTTTCTCCACATTCACTCTTGTCTTGCCTTCTTCAAGCTTGCTGATTGACAAAAAGTCATTCAGTATACCCGTCAAGTTCGTCACATTGGATTTAATTCTTCGAACATGCTTGATGCGTTTTGGCTGTTGTTCCTCAGTAGTATATTTGCTGATTAATGAAGCCGAGGAAAGTATACTGCTTAAAGGAGTTCTAAATTCATGCGAAGCCATAGCCACAAATCTTGACTTAAGCTCATTGAGCTCTTTTTCCTTAGCCAGCATGTTCCTGACCTCCTTTTCAGCCTCTTTCTGTTGAGTGATATTCTGGGCGACTATCATTATCTGCTTGACAAAGCCCAAGCTATTTTGCAATGGCACAGCATTGATTTGATAATGACTATTGAAAAACTCCACCTCCAAATTGATGTTTTTCCCCCTTAATACATGGCCAAGGCTGTCCATCACAACAGGCTTTTGAGCTTCATCAAAAATGGATAATATGTTCTTACCCATCAATGAGTGATAGTCCACGCCCAACCTGCTAAACTCCTGACCATCCGCGAAAATAAAATCAAACTCCCTGTCGATTACAATGATAACCCCATTTGGAAAGTTTCTTGCAACCGCTTGATACAACCTCTGACTTTGCCTTAAAGCCTTCTCAGCTTCACGCCTAACATCAATTTGCTTTTCTAAATTCTCTTTATTTCTTTGAAGCTTTTTGAAAGCATGAGCCAGCTCTCGAGTTCTTTGCTCAACTCTTTCTTCTAGCTGTTCGTTAAGCTTGCTGATCTTCAACAAATTTTCATTATGCCTAATGCTATACCTTAACGATCTATCTAGAATATGCTCATTCAATGCACCCTTGTACAAGTAGTCAGCCGCGCCAACCATTATCGCCTGATCATCGATTTGTTGATCAGGTTGACCGGTCAACAAAATCAAAGGCTTGGTACAGCCATTTTCAATCGCTTCCTTGATCACTTCAATTCCAGTGTGGATTCCAAGTCTGTAATCTACCAAATAGACATCATGCATATTATACCGAATTGCTTGCATGCCCCGTTTGTATGAACCTATCCAGTCCAATACATAGCGTCGATTAGGTATATTGTCAAGTATGTCTTTTGTTAAGATAAAATCCTCCTCATCATCGTCAATCAAGAGAATTTTGATCGTTTTATTTACAATCATAAATTCAAAAAAAATTTAAAATCAGGCATCAATCAAAGTTGCCGTGAAAATATAAATTTTATAGG
The DNA here is from genome assembly GCF_036492635.1 of Aureibacter tunicatorum. Classification (GTDB taxonomy): domain Bacteria; phylum Bacteroidota; class Bacteroidia; order Cytophagales; family Cyclobacteriaceae; genus Aureibacter; species Aureibacter tunicatorum. The sequence goes on along the minus strand of NZ_AP025305.1, from coordinate 2,120,079 downwards.
ATATCGCTATTTGCTCTCCAATTGAGATAACGACAAAATCACCTTAAAAATTGTCCCTTTCCCCTCTTGACTTTCAACTTCAATATCGCCTCCATGGATTTGAGCTATTTTTCTGCAAATCGCTAAACCAATTCCCGAGCCTTCATGCTTATTTCCTTCCAATCTCTGAAATAATTGAAATATTTTATCTTGGTAAAGTGTATTAAATCCTATTCCATTATCCTCCACCAATATTACCACAAAATTTTTAGCGCTGACACTTTGGTGTTTAAGGTTTGCTTTAGGATCAGTGATATCAAACCCTTCAATACTAACCACTGGCTCTTGATCACTCTTTTTGAACTTGATGGCATTAGCTATCAAATTTTGAAACAACTGTCTCAACAAAGTTGGATCCCCCTCAATTTTAGGCAAATTCTTCGTATTGATTTTAGCATGGTTTTGCTCAACCAATACTTCCAGATCAGAGAACACTTCCCTTATTACAGAATTCAAATCCACTAGCTGAAAATTATTCTGCTGATTTGCCACTCTGGAATAGGACAGCAAGCCATTGATTAATTTTCTCATACGACTCGCGGCATTTAGCATCCTAGCCAAATAATCCTTCCCTTGATCCGTTAAATGCGTTGCATGCCTTTGAAGCAATCTATCTCCAAATGCCTGAATCTTTCTAAGAGGTTCCTGCAAGTCATGAGATGAGATATAAGCGAACTCTTCCAATGCTATATTGCTACGCTCCAATTCATATGTATACCTTTTCAGCTTTTCGTTACTGATTCTCAAAGCAGTAACATCTTCGACAGATAACACAAACAATGGAATTCCTGCATCCGATCGATCGGATTCAAATAATGAAATGTGCACATTACAAGACAGGGCTTTCTCTCCTTTTCTCAAACCTGTCAATTCAACGGTATGTACTTTTTCTTTTCTTAATACAAGCTCATCGTGAACCTCTTCAAGAAAACGTATAATTGAGTATTTTTCATTAAATCCAAATATATTGTTAATCGAATGTCCTACAATATCTGTTTCTTCTTGGTGAAACAAAGAAAGAGCATGCGCATTTATTTCCTCAATTTGCCCCTCAGAATTCATAAAAAGCAAACTGGCCGGAACAGAATCGAATTCTTTTAATCTTTTCAAAATATATAGTATTACAAAATAGGTACAGGCTTACTAAAATAAACATCAAATGCTTAATTACACCCGTAATTTAAGCTTTATAAGAAAAATTAGAGTGAATCGAAAAAGTTTAATTAATCTTTTGACAAGATGTTTATGTAATAAAGTTATCAATTCGTTAAAAATAACCAAAAAACTTAAACCTTTAACAAATTCTTACGTTCAGATTATCAAAATCACAAAATTTAAAGCGTATGAATTTGATTGCATTAGGAATACTAGGAATGATCGCTGGAGTTGCAATGTTGCGTTGGAAGGAAGATCATAAAGATGATGGAAAAACGCTTGAGCCAATTAGAGTACTGGCAAACAAGAAGAAAAAGTTTTAAGTAAATAGGCTGATTATAAGATCAAGCCTTTTTTTATACAATACTAAAAAAGCCGACAAATCGTCGGCTTTTCTATTATTATAGCTATTGTGGTTTGTTTATATCGCTTCTACTTGCTGAGGGTAAGAAATCTGCACGCCACCTTCCTCTGTGAACAATTCGCTTTGAGCGAAGAAGAATGAACTTTCCAATCTTGCATTCTCATCGCTATCAGATCCGTGAACTGCATTAGCGTCAATCGACTTAGCGTATTTTGCTCTGATAGTTCCCTCGTCAGCTTTTTGCGGATCGGTGTTTCCAATCAAAGTTCTGAACTCCTCCACTGCATTTTCTTTTTCCAATACAGCAACAACGATCGGTCCTGAAGTCATAAAGTCTACCAAATCTTTGAAGAATGGTCTTTCTCTATGAATCCCGTAGAATGCTTCCGCTTCTTCTCTTCTTAATCTTGTGTATTTCATCCCAACAATACGAAAACCTCCAGCATTGATATCAGCTAAAATATTACCAATGTTTTGATTCTTAACAGCATCAGGCTTAAGTATTGTAAATGTTATATTACCTTTCATTATATTTTATTTTGGGTCTTTAATTAATCGGATTAATATGCTAGCAAATATATAAACTTATCCAACAATTCCTATATAACAGAAGCCATTATGGCAAAAAAACATGACAAATGTCAAGTCAACAAACTTACGCCTTTATTTCACTTACTTTATCAAGTAATTTTTTACATATTTCTTAGCCAAGCAACACCTTTAAAACTCAAATGCATTCAACCAATAAATCTGAAAAATATCAAATTTTACAAACCTAAAATTCTAACTATTTTTTTCAAATCAAAATAACCGGAAGCCACATCCGTATAAACTCCATTTGAATATTTTATCAAAGTTGGAAAGCCCGAAACCATGCTTCCACTATGCTGGAACATCTCATTCAGGTTTTCAATATTACCTTCGGACAACCAGAGTTCACGAAATTCTCCTTCATCAATAGAAAGCTCCTGCAAAATATTCAAATACACAACTTCTTGATCTAGCCTTAAGCCATCAGCAAACATCGCTTTCTGAACCTTTCCTGTAAATTCTAACGTCTTCTCAGGAGCGATTTTCATCACAGCCAATATCGCCGCTGAAGGCTCTAAACTACTAAACACATAACTTGAATCAGATGTAAGCTCATAAAACTTTTCAGAGACATAAGCCCCAGTAACCGATTCCATTCGTGGAGAATGTTGCTTAATAAATTGATTCAAGCCTTCTCCTCCTCGAGGCGCGTTATTTCCCAACCACATCCCGCCAAGCATTAATTGCAACTCATACTTTCCATCAAGTCTGCTCTCAAGCTCCTTTATATTTTCAGCATTACCATAACACCAGCCGCATTGCGGATCCATTACATAAATCAACTTTTCCTTTCCCATTATCTCTTCACCTTTAACTCCATAAACCTTTTGAGTGGCCAACATAATCGCTAACACACTTATGCATTTGACTAAAACTCCAAAAATCAATTTCATAAGTTAAAGTTCGACAACTTAAAATAGAATAAATGGTAAGCTGAATTCAAAAAATGGTAATTTCTAGCCAAACCAAAAATCAACTTAAACTCTTTCTAAATTCCTTAGGCAGCATTTTCGTTTTTTTCTTAAAAAATTTTGAAAAATAAGAGTTATCATCAAATCCAAGATCATAAGCTATTGATGAAATTGATTCATCCGAATATGCCAACAACTTCTTGGCTTCTATTATCAATCTTTTGGAAATCACTGATGAAGGGGTTTCAGCTATGACACTTTTTGTAATCTGGGTCAGCTTTTTCATACTTACATTCAAAGCATCTGCATAAAAAGCTACATCATGATTTGTATGCAAATGTTGATCAATCAGCATCTGAAACCTATCAAATTGGTCCATAAATAGCGATGAATCTTTTTCAACAGATTTCAAGCCTTCCAATTTGTATAAAATCGCCTTAAGATAAAGCAATATCACTTTCATATTACCTTTCTTCTTTGCCACTTCAGCAGAAAAGAGGCTAAATAACATCTCAAAAGCCTCATTGTCATTGCCTCCCACTTTAATTTCCGCCAAGTTATTGAACTTGCTGAATAAGCACTTGGGAAACTCATCTATCATTTCTTCTGTAAAACGAATCACTTGGCCTTCAACATGAGCATCTGGCAAAAATTGATGAAACCGATCTTTTGAAATAGCGAAAAATGCATTCGAAGCAACCGAAAACTTGTCCGTGTCTATGATAAAGTTCGCATTCCCTTTTTGCACCCACATCAACTCATAATACGCTCTTTGACGTGGCGCAACCGGTTGCACACTCATTTTTTGAATTGCATCCGTATCAATCTTAAAATATTGAATCATAAAAAAAGAGCTTTGAAATGAAATCTAATGAATTCATCTCAAAGCTCATCAAAATTTATTAAAATACGTAGTTTCTAAAAGCCTAAAACTTTTCTCACTCTACTGATTGTCGTTGAAGCAATTTTTCTTGCTTTTTCCTCTCCAACTTCCAACTTTTTGTAAAGTTCTTCTCTATTCTCCATATAGAAGTCAAACTTCTCCCTAGGCTCTTTATATTTCTCAAGTATTAATTCCAACAAAGCCGTCTTCGCATGACCATAACCAAAGCCTCCAGCAACATAGTTCTTTCTCATTTCTTCCACCTGCTCGGCATTCGCCAAAAGTTTATATAAAGAAAAAACATTGCACGTTTCTGGATCTTTAGGCTCCTCTAATGGCGTGGAATCAGTGACAATTGACATCACCTGCTTTTTCAGTTGCTTCTTGGGCAAGAATATATCTATAATATTACCATATGACTTACTCATTTTTGAGCCATCTGTTCCCGGAATGATTTTTACATCTTCCTGAATCTTGCTTGATGGCAAAACGAACACCTCTTGCTCAAACTTGTTGTTAATTGAACCAGCAATATCTCGAGCCATCTCCACATGCTGCATTTGATCTCGTCCAACAGGGATCTCCTCAGCATCAAACATGATAATATCAGCTGTCATTAAGACTGGATATGTAAAAAGTCCCGCATTAACATCAGACAGCCTATCAGATTTATCCTTGAAAGAATGAGCATTTGCCAGCATAGGGTATGGCGTGAAACAATTTAGATACCAAGCCAATTCGCATATTTCAGGAATTTTTGATTGTCTGTAGAAAATATTATTCTCCGTATCAAAACCGAAGGCAAGCCAAGCTGCCGCCACTGCGTCGACATTTTCTTTTCTTACATCACCGTCTTTGATAGTTGTCAAAGAATGCAGATCGGCAATAAAAAACAAACAATCATTGCCTTCTTTCTCGGAAAGTTCTATCGCCGGCAAAATCGCTCCTAGCAAATTCCCCAAATGAGGACGACCCGAACTTTGAATTCCTGTTAAGACTCTAGCCATAATGGTATTAAATCTTTAAATATTTTTAATATATCGTTTTTTAACGAATTTTAACCTTAATCACCTAATTTTTGATCGTCAAAAATAACATTCAAGGTAAAATTAAGGCACAAAGAATGTTATTTTTTTTTATATTCCATTAAATTTTTAAATTTAAAACTACAATTTAAATATATTCAAGATATGAGAATAAATCGTTACTTGGCAGCGTTGGCGCTTATCATGTTTCAATTTCAAGCATTCGCGCAACAAGGAGCCAAAATCAATTTCGAAGAAACGACTTACGATTTCGGTAAAATCAAAGAAGGAGATGGTCCTGTTGAGCACAAATTTGTATTCACAAACACTGGCAACATCCCGTTGAAAATTGAATCTGTAAGAGCTTCATGCGGCTGTACAACACCAGCCTGGAGTAAAGAGCCTATCCTGCCGGGGAAACAAGGATTTATATTAGCCAAATACAACCCTAAAAACAGACCTGGACAATTTCACAAGTCGCTTACGATTACTTCAAACGCAGATCCAGCAACAACAAGAGTTTATATCAAAGGAAATGTGGAAGCTAAGCCTAAAACACTTGAAGATGAATTTCCTGCGGAAATGGGAAGCCTTCGTGTAAAATACAAAACGTTCAATATGGGACGAATTAACACGGAAAAGCCTGTTGAAAAAAAATTCATCGTAGCTAACGGAGGCAGCAAAGCACTTACTTTTACAGGTAAAAACACGATTCCTTCATTTATCAAAGTAAAAGTCGAGCCTTCAACAATCGAACCTAAACAAAAAGCAACTATCACCTTAACTTATGATGCTAAATCTAAGGATGATTATGGCTTTGTTACTGACAATATTATCTTAGGAACTAATGACGGCACTGATCCTGAAAAGAAGTTCAGAGTAGTCTCAACGATCGAAGAGTATTTTCCAAAACTAACGGAAGAAGAAAAAGCAAATGCACCAAAGCTGACTTTCGAAAAGAAAACATATGATTTTGGAACTATCAACGCTAGTGAGAAAAAAACTCATGAATTCACATTCACAAATACGGGCAAAAGCAACCTGACAATTCGTAAAACGAAAACAAACTGCGGTTGCACTGTATCTAAGCTTAGCAAAACGACAATCAAGCCTGGACAAACAGGAACTATCAAAGTAACTTTTGATCCAACTGGAAGATCAGGGAATCAATACAAAACGATCACTGTATATTCAAACGATCCTTCATCACCAACTCAAGTGTTGAACATCAAGGCTAATATTAAATAATAAAGACTTTTAACTAAGTCAACCCCAAAGCTCTTAAGGATAAGTTTTCTTAAGAGTTTTTTTTGCAACAGACTTTACCAAAACTTGTTGTTAATAATAAAAGTCATGAGTCCATTGCAACTAGAAACTATTTTACGCAGCAAACTAAAAAGTTCCAGCGACATTTCATTGCAATCCATTCCTACGCTATTTTTAGAAATCCCGCCTCATGACAACCTTGAAATCGAACATAATCATTTCCTATTCTTAAACAATGATAAACTTTGGCGAAAAAAACACTATTTGACTTCTCCCCAAAGCCTCAACCCTTTCCTGCTAAATTTATCCAAATAATAAGGACCCAGAACATTTTGAGCCATGTGCATATAATGTCTTTCGACACCTTTATGAGTCAAACCAACAGAGCCTTCAAAATGAAAATCTTTTGCAGCGGCGGCTTCCTTCGCGCTTGGAGAAACTAAGGTCTTGCTCTTTTTATATGATTTAATTAACCTTTCCTCAATATCCAAAAGTTCAAGATCCTCATCTAATGCTTCGTATAGCTTAGGGTCGAAGAATTCATCCGTGCCTTCAACCTTCTTAAACGGAGTTTTAAACCCTTCACTTCCCCTCATCACAACATCTCTAACTCGTTGTCCATACTTCGCGGTATTAACTAAAGCCCTTCCAAATCCTCCTTCCTCCAAGTGATGCTCAAAGTGCTGCAGCTTATAACCAATATTCATCAATAACGATTGCATTTGTTTTTGTCGGCCTAACTCTACTTCGCCACCAGATTGCATTCCTTTCACAACATGAGTAGCTGCGCCTGCATTGTAATAAGCCTCATTTGCATACACCAATGCCCTTCCTTGACACAATTCAAATTCCATCAAATTAGATTGCAGCTTATCCAGAAGCGACTCAATCTTTCTTGAACGAAACATTTTCAATCTCATTCGCTCCAAGTCTTTCAACAGCTTTCTTCTCTCTACGATCAATTCCCTCACCCTTACCAATTCATGTTCATACAATTCATCTCCAGCAAGTGAATTCAATTGTATCTTAGAAATCAACTTAAAACTTTTCTCGGGATATCTTCTTTCTATCTGTTTTTTTTGAGCTGCTAATTTCCCCATAGTTTCCGCATGCAGAACTTGGGTCATATTGAATATTTCATCCAATTCCCTATCCACCACTTTGAAAACCATAAACTCCTCACCTTCATTTAAATGACCATCCATGTAAGCTTTCAAATTAACTTTTGTAGCGCCTTTAAAAACTTTCCAACCTCTACCAATTCCTTCATCTTCTCTCTCACTAAAATATTGTCTTATCGGTAAAAAAGATAAAGCCATCTGAAGAATATGTTTTTTCATTCTGAACTGATCATACATTTGAATGTGATGGGCAAATTGGCTTTTATGCTTTGTCTGAGCGAAATCAGACATAAACCCGCTAGTATATACATTGGTATCAAACACTACTCCTGAAGCCTTTCCTTTCCATTTTTTTCTAAAACGATCATTGAAATAATGCACCGCATCGATTTCACATTCTTCGAAATTTGGCACTATAAAAGTAATATCATAATCCGAAGTCAAAGCTTGACTTCCAGGTGCGGACGCAATTACTTTCTGTCCATTGTAATCAAGTTGATAGCCCGTCTTCTCCTCTCCTCTCATGATTTTTTCAATATGCACTTCTCCTGCAGCTCCAAACGCGCTTCGCGCCAACCACTCAAGAGTTTCAACCAAAAGCGAATCCACCACCACTTCTCTAAAAGCCAGAAAGCCTCTCATTGTATCAACCCGTTCTGCATATTCTTCAGGCGTTGCGGCGAATTGCTCATAAGCCAAATGCTCTTTCAACTTGAACCAATTGAATCCAAACAAAGTCAATGCATCTTCGTAATCTCCTTCAATCAAAGTGAATCTCACATCCTCAAAGCTAGGCTGCTCTTCAGATGATGAGCTTTTAGCCTCCTGATACATCTTCATTCTTTCAGGACTTCCTAAGTTCCATTGTCTTCTCCGCAACAATCTCGTTTTTGGAGCAAGTCTTTCACCAGACTCCAAAGGCATTTTAGACTCAAGAGGAAAGGCGCCAACCTGCTTGGATTTAGCGGATTTCTTAGTTTTTTGCGAAGTTTTATATCGGCCTTGAGTCAATGAACAATTATTTATTCAAATGAAAATAATTATACTAAATAAATCTTCTCAACACTTAAGATGTTTTACCAAAAAATAAATAATAAAAAAAGCCTCCATTATGGAGGCTTCGAAAAGTATATTCTCTTTAATGATTATCCATTGTAAATAGGAAGCTTCACAACTTTTGCTTTCAATTGCTTCTTTCTTACTTGAATAAAGATCTCAGATTCAGCTTTGCTGTTTTCCTTAGTTACATATCCCAAACCGATACCAATGCTGTTCATGCAAGGAGACAAAGAACCAGAAGTTACCTTCCCTATGATCTGTCCTTCAGCATCAACGATATCATAACCATGTCTAGGAATACCTTTTTCTTCCAATACAAAGCCTACCAATCTTCTTTTTACACCTTCTTCTTTTTGCTTCTTAAGGTTTTCAGAATTTGTAAATTCTTTTGTGAATTTAGTCACCCATCCTAAACCTGCTTCAAGCGGAGAAGTAGTATCGTCTATATCGTTTCCATACAAACAGAATCCTTTTTCCAATCTCAAAGTATCTCTAGCCCCTAATCCAATTGGCTGAATTCCCCAATCCTTACCAGCTTCCAAAATACTATTGAAAACCTCAACGGCTGCTTCATTCTTTACATACAACTCAAATCCGCCTGCGCCAGTATAACCTGTAGCCGAAATGATCACGTCGTCTTGTCCAGCGAATTTAGCAATTTCGAATGTATAGTAAACCATTTCTTTAAGGTTCACTTCAGTCAACGACTGCATAGCCTCATGAGCCTTAGGCCCTTGAACAGCAAACAATGAATACTCATCAGACAAGTTCACCATTTCAACGCCTTCAGTATTGCGTTCAGAAATCCAATTCCAATCTTTCTCTATATTTGAAGCGTTAACTACTAGCATGTACTCTTCTTCACTGATTCTGTACACAAGTAGATCGTCAACAATTCCTCCATCTTCGTTAGGCAAGCAAGAGTATTGCGCTTTCCCGTCGAAAAGCTTAGAAGCATCATTAGATGTAACTCTTTGAATCAAATCCAAAGCTTTAGGGCCTCTTAGGAAAAACTCACCCATATGAGAAACATCAAACACTCCAACGCTTTCTCTTACTTTAAGGTGCTCCTCCAAATCAGACGTATATCTAACAGGCATATTGTACCCAGCAAAAGGAACCATTTTCGCGCCCAAGCTCTCATGAACGTCATTCAAGGCGATTTTCTTTAACTCTGTTGTTTCCATTATCTCTATGTGTTTAATTCTTGCTTGACAAAGCTAAAAATTTAAGGGAAATTATCATGATATTTCCATCTTTTTTACACTCTTGCCAAGCTTCTTTCATACAAAGAAAAAAACTTCCTTGCCAACACTTGTCAAGCATATAACTTGACCTATTTTACCAATCATTTAATAAAAATTAACAGCCTCGCATTGTGCCTAACCCTTTTTTTGTTTAATTTAAAAGCTCAATTGCTAAATAATTTCACGATAATGCAAAACCTCAATCAACTTCTTTCAACTCTAGACGGGTATATTGGCGGCTCAGACTGGTTTGTTTACTTGCTGTTAGGCACTGGTCTTTTCTTCACAATTTACCTTAAATTCCCCCAACTTCGTTATTTTAGGCATGCCCTAAATATACTACGAGGCAAATATGACAAAAAAGACGACGAAGGCGACACTTCTCATTTTCAGGCTTTGGCTACCGCTCTGTCCGGGACAGTCGGCACTGGAAATATCGCGGGTGTAGCCTATGCGATACACCTTGGAGGTCCAGCAGCTATCTTTTGGATGATCGTCACTGCCTTTTTGGGTATGACGACTAAATTTGTCGAAGTTACTTTATCTCATAAATATCGTGAAAAAGCTGAAGACGGCTCCATGTCTGGAGGACCAATGTATTACATGAAAAATAAATTGAACATGAAATGGCTCGCTATTTTGTTTTCAATTTTCACGATCATTTCCGCTTTTGGAACAGGAAGCCTTCCTCAAAGCAATAGTATCGCATCCTCCATCAATGCCACATTCAATATCGACCCTAAATTAACCGGAGGCTTCCTAGCTATATTATTAGGGTTGGTTATCATCGGCGGAATCAAAAGAATCGCAAAAGTAACCGAAAAACTTGTTCCTGCGATGGCTTTCATTTACCTGATAGGAGCTCTTTCTGTTATTTTTTACAATGCTGAAAACATAGTGCCGTCTTTTATATCCATATTCGCAGATGTATTCACAGGCTCTGCCGCTGCAGGAGGATTCTTAGGAGCGACAATTTCTTTTGCTTTCAACAGAGGAGTAAACAGAGGTTTATTCTCAAATGAAGCGGGTCAAGGTTCCGCTCCAATAGCCCACGCATCCGCAAAAGCTCACGAACCTGTATCTGAGGGTATCGTTGCGATCTTAGAGCCATTTATCGATACGATAATCATATGTACGATTACAGGTTTGACTTTGCTATCATCAGGTGTTTGGAATGAAAAATTCGAAAATCAATTTCAAACGTCCGACCTTAATTTTCTCTCCGTAAATTATTCAGATGAAAAAGAACAAGACAGAGAAAATCTCTTTCAAATGCTTTCGGGAGAAAAAGAAATGCCTTTGTTCTCAGGTATTTTACAAGTCAACAACGGTAAAATCACCAATAAGAACATTTCAGCCTTACATGCAAGATCGCTGGCCGAAGAAATTAAAATTCAGATCAATGAATCTCCGTTTACAGGAATCTTAAATGTAAAAGACGGAAAAATATCCGACAAGATAGAACAGCTTTCAGTAAGCGGAAAATCATTACTGCATAGCTCACCTTTAACAGCTAAAGCCTTCACCAAAGGATTCTTTGGCGAATCCGGCAAATTCATTGTTTCTATAGGCCTTTTACTTTTCGCTTTTTCGACTGCGATTTCTTGGTCTTATTATGGGAGCCGAGCAATGACATTCCTCTTTGGTTCAAAATCCATTATTTATTTCAATATTCTTTATGTCGCTGGCTTTTTCATCGCTTCATTCGCAGACACAACTATTATCTGGACATTCGCAGGCATTGCTATTGCCTTCATGACCTTGCCCAATCTAATTGGTATACTGTTGCTTAGAAAAGACATGAAAGACACTGTGTCAGTTTACTGGAAAGATTTTGAAAAAGAATACGGTACAAAAAAACTGGAAGAAACAGAGCAAAATGCATAACATAATTCAAAAGCCAAATCAATTCGATTTGGCTTTTTTCATCTCTAGGGCAATTCATAAATCATTTTTTTACTAACTTGCTGTTTCGAACTTAAGTGAACGACTTATATAAAAACTAAACATTTCGATGAACACATACTTGAGAATACTCTCATTTGCGCGACCACTTAGAAACTTCGCACCAAAGTACTTTATATATTCAATATTTTACTCTTTCTTCAGCGTTTTCAGACTCGTATTATTGATTCCGGTTTTGAATATACTTTTCAACACTGTTCAAAATAATAATATAGTAAAAGAAAAACCTGAATTCGAAATTGGAACACGCTATTTTGAAGACCTTTTCAACTTTTATTTGCATCACTATATCGATACCTATGGCAAGTTTTCCGCATTGATTTTTGTCTGCGCTGTCGTTTTTATCGCAGTGCTCATGGCTTCCCTATTCCGATATTTATCAGATGTAATACTTCAAACCCTTGCTGCTAATTTATATTTAAATCTTAGGGCAACTATCTTTAATAAAATCAACTCATTGCACATTGGCTTCATAAAAAATGGGCAAAAAGGAGACCTTATGTCCAGGATGAATAATGACTTGGGAGAAATAGGCTCATCAATCATCAGTTCCATGACTGTTATCTTCAGAGAACCCATTATGATTGTAGCTTATTTTATTGGGTTATTCTATATTTCAACAAATTTAACCCTAATGGCCATTCTTGTTTTGCCTCTATCAGGCGGTATGATTGCAAGCATTGCCAAAAGATTAAAGAAGCAAGCTAAAGACAGTCAAGAAACAGCTGGCAGGATCACGGTCATCATGGATGAAACCTTGACTGGCATGCGTGTTATCAAAGCATTCAATGCCAATAAGTATATCATCAATAAATTCAACAAAGAAACAACTAGGCTAAGAGACCTAATGGTTGGATTGGCTCGCAGAAAAGAATTGGCTAGCCCAATTTCAGAATTCATGGGTGTTGCAATCATTTTAGGCATTGTTCTTTATGGTGGCAACTTGATTCTTGACAACAATTCTCCTCTTGATGGAGCGACATTCATATCATTTATAGCATTATTCTCCCAAGTATTGACTCCCGCAAAAAACATTTCAAAATCACTTACCAACATCCAAAGAGGTTTGGCTGCGGGTGAGAGAATTTTTGAAATCATAGACACTGAATCTGATATCAAAGAAAAATCAAATGCCGTTTCTCTAAATAATTTTGAAGAAAGCATCGAATTCAAAAAAGTATCATTTGGCTACAACGAAGAGCTCGTTCTGAAAAATATTGACTTAAAAATTCCAAAAGGAAAAAGTGTCGCATTAGTTGGAGCTTCAGGCAGTGGAAAATCCACTCTAGCGGACTTGGTCCCTCGCTTTTACGACACCCTATCAGGCGAATTAGCAATAGATGGATTACCAATCAATGATTATACTTTAGAATCATTAAGAAAACACATGGGAATCGTAACTCAAGATTCTATTCTTTTTAATGACACAATATTTAACAACATTGCGTTTGGCGTTGAAAACCCTAATCCAGAAGATGTTAAAAGAGCAGCAAAAATCGCAAATGCCCATGAGTTCATAAGCGAAACAGAAAACGGTTATGACTCTATGGTCGGTGAAGGAGGCTCGAAGCTCTCAGGTGGCCAAAGGCAAAGAATTAGCATTGCGCGAGCGGTATTCAAAAACCCTGACATTCTAATACTGGACGAAGCAACCTCAGCGCTTGACTCAAAATCAGAAAAACTTGTTCAAGATGCTCTTAACAAGCTTATGCAGAACAGAACTTCCATAGTCATAGCCCACAGACTTAGCACGATTCAGCACGTAGATGAAATTCTTGTCATGGACAGAGGGGAAATCAAAGAAAGGGGCAAACACGAGGAATTAATCCAAAAAGATGGCATCTACAAAAAACTAATTGAAATGCAATCCTTATAATATCACAAACAGCACAAATTTCGTTAAATGGAGAAACTTTAATCCTCAAACTAATGAAAGCTTTAAAAATCAGCATTACAGTTATATTTTTAGTTTTTCAACTAACAATATTATACTTGAGCTTCAATATCAATACTGTATACAATTTTATTTTAGAATATTATAACTTTTTTCAAGTTTTAAGTGTAGTTAATTTAATTATATCACTACTTGTTCTTGGAGTGTTTTGGTTAAAGCAACAGAATAAAGAAAGAGCCAATAAGAAGCTTGAAAATGAAATAATTCAACTAAAAGCAAAAATGTTCGATCTTAATGAGCAAATCACAGTATTAACCAAACCTTCAGAGGATCAAAATAATAGCGCAAAAGAGCAATAAAGAATATGCTATCAAAAACTTACGGAGCCGCAGTATTTGGCGTAAATGCCATGACAATCACTATTGAAACCAGTGTTGGACAAGGAGCTAAATTCTTCATGGTTGGCTTGCCTGACAATGCGGTAAAAGAAAGCCAGCAAAGAGTGGAGTCCGCTATCAAGCATAATGGATTTTTTATGCCCCGTAATAAAATTGTAGTCAATCTAGCACCAGCTGATATACGCAAAGAAGGCTCTTCATACGACCTTCCAATTGCCTTAGCGATATTGAAAGCTTCCAGCCAGATCACCGCTTCTGAACTGGAAGATTATCTTATAATGGGAGAATTAGCCTTGGACGGAACATTAAGGCCTATCAAAGGAGCTTTGCCGATTGCAATTGAAGCCAGAAAAAAAGGATTCAAAGGATTCATTGTTCCGATGGAAAATGCTCGCGAAGCCGCTATCGTTAATAATTTGGAAGTCATTGGCGTTGAAAATCTCTCCGACGCCATCAGCCACCTTAATGGCATAAAAACAATTGCTCCCCTTCCTTGTGACACAAGAGATATTTTCAACAGCGAAGTCGAAGAAACGGATTTGGACTTTGGGGATGTAAAAGGGCAGGAAAACATCAAAAGAGCTCTTGAAATTGCAGCCGCAGGTGGACATAATGTCATTATGATAGGTCCTCCAGGTGCGGGCAAAACGATGTTAGCGAAAAGACTCCCAAGCATATTGCCACCACTTACTTTGCATGAAGCCCTTGAAACCACAAAAATCCACTCAGTTGCAGGAAAATTAAGTAGCGAATCAAATCTTATTTCCAAAAGGCCTTTCCGATCACCTCATCATACAGTCAGTGATGTTGCTTTAGTTGGAGGCGGCAGTATTCCCCAACCAGGAGAAATCTCGCTTGCCCATAATGGAGTTCTTTTTTTGGATGAATTAACGGAGTTCAAGAGAAATACTTTAGAGGTAATGCGTCAACCACTTGAAAATAGAGAAGTAACTATTTCAAGAGCTAAGATATCAGTGGACTTCCCTGCGAACTTTATGCTTATCGCCAGCATGAACCCAACCCCCTATGGTTTTCAAGCAGGAAAAGATGGCGATGATTCCTTTTGGAGTCCTGAAACTATCCAAAAAGCAATGTCAAGAATTTCTGGTCCACTCTTGGATCGCATAGATATGCATATGGAAGTTTCTCCAGTTTCATTTGACGAGATGACTTCCAATAGAAGTTCTGAATCAAGTGCCACAATAAGAGAAAGGGTAATACAAGCCCGAAATATGCAAAATAGTCGTTTTGAGGAAATAAAAGGCATTCACTGCAATGCAATGATGCCCTCTCATTTAATAAAAAAATATTGCGAAATAGATCAATCAAGCAAGCTTCTTCTTAAAACAGCTATGAACAAATTAGGCTTCTCCGCAAGAGCATACGATAGAATCCTTAAACTTTCAAGAACTATCGCTGACTTGTCTGGCTCTGAATCTATTAAAATGGAGCATATTGCTGAAGCCGTCCAATACAGAACATTGGACAGGGAAAGTGCTAATATTTAGCTTTAATTAAAATTAAAAGCTCTAAGTTTAAATATACATTAGACCTTTTATAATTTTATATAAAAAAAATTTAACGTTCTCTTTGTTTAGATAATCCTTATGGGGTAAATTTTAGAAAAATAGATTTTCTCCCCATGAAAACAAACTTTATCCTCTTGGCATTGCTTATGCTTTGCTTCAACAATATGCTTTTTAGTCAAAACGCGAACATTACGATTAAAGGCAATATTATAGACGCTTCAAACCAAGAACCACTATTAGGAGTAACTATTTTTATTAAAGAACTTAAAAATGGAACTGCTACAGATGAAAGGGGAAATTATTCTTTGACACTCCCCAAAGACATGACTTTTCATCTAACTTATTCCTTCATGGGCTTCGAAAGCAAAGAAATAGAAGTTACTGCGAATAAGAATCAAACCTTGAACATATCACTAGATCCATCAAGTCAAGCCTTGAATGAAGTCGTCATCACAGATGAAGCGTTAACAGATAATTTCGAAAGTGTTCAAATGAGCACTATAAAAATCGACATTGATAAAGTCAAAAAACTCCCTTCACTATTAGGGGAAGTTGATATCATTAAAAATATTCAACTACAACCAGGCATTATCAACGCTGGGGAGGGCACTTCTGGCTTTTTTGTTAGAGGAGGGAGCGCTGATCAAAATATGATCTACCTTGACTATGCGCCAGTTTATGACGCCTCACACCTATTTGGTTTATTTTCAGTATTCAACGCAGATGTAATTTCATCTTCAGAAATTTATAAGGGAGGAATTCCTGCTTCCTATGGAGGCCGGCTTTCTTCAATCGTAGATATTAAAACCAAAGAAGGAAATTTTGAAACACTCACCGCCGAAGGAGGAATCGGATTACTAGCAAGTAGATTGATGATCGAAGGGCCTATTATCAAAGACAAGCTATCTTTTCTAGTTTCAGGAAGACGATCTTATATTGATCTTTTTCAAAGATTATCAAACGATCCAGCGGTGAACTCAAATCTTTTGAGTTATTACGACCTAAACGCGAGATTATCATATAAATTAAATAAAAAAAACAGACTTTATCTGAGCGGGTATTTTGGAAAAGACAAAATTCAATTCAATGAAGGAGAAGTCGCTTTTAACTGGGGAAATGCTAATGCAGGAATACACTGGGATCATGTTTTCAATCCCAAACTTAATTCTTCTATGCACCTCACCTATGCTCAATTTGGCTACCTGTTCGATAATAAGATCGACGACAATGGCTTCAAATGGGATTCGTTCAATAAAGAAGCCACATATATCTACGATCTTACTTGGGATGCAAACCCATCAAACAAACTCAATATTGGTTACTCATTAAGCTTTAAGGAATATTTTCCAGGAGAAATAAGTCCGACAGGCGAAAGCACAAACTTTAAAAATGTTGAACTAGAAAGACTTTGGGCTATTAGCAACAATATTTATGTTTCAAACAACCAAAAAATAAATGACTGGCTAAGCGCTCAGTACGGAGCTCGACTTTCAATATTCACCAATACAGGAAGTACAACTATATACACTTACCAAGACCCTACTAATAACATCACGCCTATTAGAACAGGTGAAGAACACTATGGACAATGGAAATCTATACGGACTTTCGTTAATATTGAGCCAAGAATTGCATTGAGGTTTCTTTTAAACAATGAAAACTCTATTAAAGCCTCATATAATAGAATGGTCCAATACGAACATTTAATTTCCAACTCAACCGTTCCAATCCCTTTCAATACATGGCAACCTAGCTCTCCATATTTAGATCCGCAATTAGCTGATCAGATTGCATTGGGGTATTTTCAAAATTTCAAAGAAAACACTTATGAGGCTTCCATAGAAGTTTATTATAAAACTCTTGAAAGCATAACGGGCTTTGCAGACAATGCAGACATCTTTTTTAATGAGAATTTATCAACGGAATTCCGACAAGGAGAAGCTAAAGGTTATGGTTTGGAGTTATACCTAAAAAAAAATAAGGGAGCTCTTACTGGAGCAGCTAGCTATACTTTATCAAAAGCGACAAGAATAATCGACGGGGTAAATTCTAGTCTGGAATTTTTAGCAAATTACGACAGAAGGCATGTCTTCAACTTAAATGCGATATATGAACTGAATGAAAAATGGACATTTGGCGGAATATTTACATACTCTACAGGCAGACCAATTACTGTTTCCACAGGCAAGTATGACATATTTGAATATTCTCCAGACCTATATTCAGAAAGAAATAATTACTTATTACCTGATTTTCACAGATTGGATATCTCAGCGACACTTAACCCTAGCAAAAATAAAAATCGAAAATGGAAAAGCTCATGGACTTTTGCGATATATAATCTCTACAACAGAAAAAACCCATTCACAATAACTACAAGACCTGCCGAGGATAGTGATGGAAATATAAAAAGTGATGGATCTAGAGAAGCTGTAATGGTATATCTATTCCCAATCTTACCCTCAGTAACCTATAACTTCAAATTTTAAATCTGATGAAAACGATTAACATATTTCTTTCAGTATTGATAAGCATATTCATATTTGGTTGCGAAGAAGTTATCACATTAGACAATGAGCAATCCAAACCCAAGATGGTTGTCGAAGGCCTTGTTATCAACAAAAAAAAGAGACATTATGTCCAACTTAGCTTATCACAAGGATTCTATGACACAGATAATAAAAGTTATATTAACGATGCAAATGTCAAAGTCATAGAAATATTAGACAATGAAGAAACGGTCTATCAATACACATATTTTCCTGAGGAAAATGCTTATTTCTCCAACAGAAGTTATATGGGTAAATTCGGAGCAACGTATAAATTAATGATTGAGCATGAAGGAAATACATACTTTTCTGAAAACAAGCTAAATCAAATCAATGAAATAGAAAAGCTAACTTGGAAATTTGATCAAAGAAGATACGATCAACGAAATTTATTACCAGAGGATCAAAAAGGCTATTATTATCAAATTTTACTAACCACTACAGAGCCTGAAGAAACCAAAGATTATTATCAATTCAGGTTTTACAGAAACGACACAATCATTAACAATAATGGGAACAATGTCTATGTAATCGATGATCAAATCATCAGTGGAAAATTAACCGACTTTCCCTCTCCTGTCTACTATAAATTAGATGACCTTGCCAGACTTCAAATCAGCAGTCTTACTCCAGAATCCTATAAATATTATAATGATTTAAGTAAAGTGTTAAACAATGATGGCGGCTTATTTTCTTCTGTCCCGGCCAACCCTGCTTCAAATATTTCAGGTGGAGCACTCGGGCTATTTCAAGCCAGTGGAGTTGTAGAAGAGGAAATAATAATTGGCGATGAAAAATATGAAAGCAAATAAGTATTTTCTTAACTTGTGCATAATACGAAAACATTAAATCTACCATTGTCAAACTATAATAAAGATCTTAATGAAAAAATTATTCTTTTTAACTGCGATTGTCATTTCATGTTTCACTTACTCATGCACAGATAAGAAAAAGCTTGAAAAAGAGACACTTTACAAAAATGTAATGAAAATTCACGACGATGTTATGCCTAAGATGCAAGACATCATGAATTTGAAAAAAAACATCAATTCACAAATTGATAGTTTATCAAAAGACTCGCTTAACGCCACTCAAGTCCAAGAGCTTAAAAAGATATCAAATAATCTCGATAACGCAGACCATATGATGATGAAGTGGATGCGTGGTTTCAATGCCAAATACGACACATTACCTATAGATGATGCAATAAATTACCTCAAAAAAGAAGAAGTAAAAATCAAAGAAGTTAGCAATGCGATGAACTCATCCATTAAAGAAGCTCAAACAAAAGAAAAGTAGTCCAATAATAACTCGCCTTTATCAACTTAGGCGAGTTTTTTTATCTAAAGGGCAACACTTCAGGACGGCCAATATCAAAATCATCCACTTGCAATACACCCTGACCCGCCAAATCAAATGCAACATGATGATATCGATCCGGCAACACAGGATAATAGCCTAACCTCAACTGTATAGTTTTAAATACCAAATGGTCATTTCTGGCTCTAATACCCAAACCAAAACCAGCATAACCACTTCCCTTAAATAGGGATTTGTTACGATCACTTAACAAGCCTATGTCTGTGAAGAAAAACACAGCAAGTCGAAACCCCATAGGTTGCAGCGCTGTAAATTTAACCGTTTCAAAATTAGCCACTAACATCTGATTTCCCCGAATGTCCTGGTCATTAACACCTCTAATACCTCTATCGCTGCTTAATTCCAAGTATTCGTCGGGTAATCTATTTATACCTACTGCGTACCTTAAATTTATAAACTGCCTTATCTTCAAATGATGCTTGCTGAACAAATGACTAAAATAACTAAACTTACCACTTATCATTCCTTCTTCGATATGCCTATCTCTAAAAAAACCACTAAAATCCAACTGACCTTGTAAATAACCAAACCTCTTCACAAAATTACCTTTGGCCATTCTAAGCCCAAAGTAATCTCTTACTCCATTTTCAATGAATTCTTTTCCATAAGTTAGCTCGAATCTTTCTCCATGTGGAATATCTTCATTTTTGCCAAATGAGAAAATAAACTTATCCTTGAAATATCGTCTAGATGACAAGCCAATACTTCCCATCACCATTTTCCTGCTTTTTAATGATGGTATAGTGTCCATCATAATATTATTGTCAGTATAAATGTCATCTTGAATATATCTAGCAGCAACAACAAACCGAAATCTCTGCAAATCACATTGCGGATTAAAATCCTTGATTGGAAACGATCTAGCAAACCAATAATCCTGCAACTGTTGATCAAACCATGGAATCTCTTGAGCATCTAAATCCACCAAAGGCACAACTCTATCTAATCTTTTTCTCCCCAATGAATAAAATGCTCCCCCAGCGTATTTAACTGACGGGTGATAAAAATCTCTATACACGCCGGCTCTAAAAGATTTTTCATCATAAACATCTGTTAGACCTACAGAGGCATTTATAAACGACCTTCTTATATTTGGCACTAAATATTCAATATCATATCCAAATTGTTGTTTTTCTTGCGAGTTCACAATCATCGAAGCGCCAAATTCATGCCCCATACCCAAGAAATTCTTATGTACAAACCCAACGGCTCCTCTATTCAAACCTGACAAACTTCCTGAAAAAAATATAGGAAAATTATCTTGGGTAACAACATCCAAAGCCACAAGACTATCAGCACTATCTAAAGGCCTCACATATATTTTCGCATCCCTAACATTCGGCAAAGACCTAACTACTCTCTCATTATCAGAAATTGCTTCCGGTCTTATTTTATCCCCTGGTTTAAGATAGATATTTTTCTTTATCGCCCAAGTGACCGTATGCATATGAGTGTTATTCGCGATGTTCACCCATTTGTTTTCGCTGACTTTTGTGGTATCATCAACGCTTGCGCCAAACACATCTACTCTTTTATAATTAACTTCAGCGATTTCATATCCTTCCCATTGCCGATAAGGCTTCTCGCTTTCCTCCATTTTGGTGACCACTTTATCCTTTTTAGGCTTGGGAAAATGAATAAGAGAGCTGAATAACTGACTTAAAAAATGCTTCTTTTTAGAGAAGTCCTCTAATTTGGAGAAGAAATTCCTACTTCCATTCCCTAAATCATTACTCAAATAATAATTAAGTGAATCACAAATGGTAATAGTAGTGTCTTCGGAATACAAAATAGTTGTATCAGGCAAAATTAGCAGAGAATTTGCCTTCATAAAAACTGTATCAGTCTTATAATTTTGAGCACATAATCTCTCACCCCCCAAACAATTCCAGAGAATGATGCAAAAATATGCAATAGAAAAGTTTCTATATTTAAGTAAAACTTTAATCAATAAAATTTACAATAAATTATTAGACCGTATTTCCCTTTAACTTCATAAAAGTGTAACTTGTTATTAACATCAACAAAATACCTTTCAATGTTAATATAATACGTATTTTTTCCGTTTTTTGCAAGATCTTTTCATGAAAATCGCTTTAACTAAACTTATCTTATAATGCAATATAATTTTGACATTCAAATAGATCGAAATCACACAAATACTATTAAATATAATTTTAGAAAGAAATTATTTGGAAATGAAAAAGTCATACCTTTATGGGTAGCTGACATGGACCTTCCAGTTTGCAATGAAATAACAATTGCATTAAAAAAAAGAATTGAACACCCTCTTTTTGGTTATACTTTACAAAGTGATAATTTCTACAATAGTTTTATAAAATGGATGAATATTAGACATAATATTCACATCAAAGAAGAATGGCTTTGTTTTAGTCCAGCAGTTGTTCCTTCTCTGTCTATGCTTATCTCGATATTCGCTACTAAATTCAATAAAGTTGCCATCAACACCCCTGTTTATCACCCATTCTATCAAATTATCAAAGACAACGGTTGTGCAATAGTCGAAAGCCCTCTTATTATAGATTCAAATGGAAACTACCAGATTGATTTTAAGAATTTAGAAGATTGTTTCAAGCAAGGCATTGATATTTTTTTATTATGCAATCCGCACAATCCGGTCGGCAAAATTTTCTCTAATGAAGATTTAGACAAAATCTTACATTTGGCAGAAACTCATAATGTTCTAGTAATTTCAGATGAAATTCATTGTGACATAATTTTAGATAACTCTAAAAAGCATGTCAGCCTGATGCAAAAAAACAATTTCAAAAATATAATTTCTTGTTTTTCGCCAGGCAAGACTTTCAATTTAGCTGGAATGGCTGCTTCAGTTGTATCTATTCCCGATATCAAATTTAGGTCAAAATTTAAAAGAGAACTGGAAAGACTTCATCTTTTCTCGGGCAATCTTCTTGGTTACACAGCCTTTGAAGCAGCTTACGAAAGCGGCATGGAATGGCATCAACAATCATTGCAATACTTGAAGGGCAATCGTGATTTTGCAATTGATTATTTAACTCAATATACACCTAAAATCAAGCCTAATAAGCCTGACTCTACATTTTTACTTTGGCTTGACTGCACTGACATGCCTTTTGAAAACGAAAATCAATTAAAGCACTTTTTCTATCAAAAAGCAGAAGTTGGCTTAAGCCATGGTAAAATATTTGGAAAAAATTATGGCATGTTTATGCGTTTAAACTTCGCAACACAAAGATCATTATTAGTCAAGGCTTTAGAACAAATAAGGCAATCTTATATTGAATTATAATAAGTACACTGAGATAAGCTAAAGAGTATAATGCAACTCATTTTATTATAAAGTTTTAAAAAAAATAGCTACCTTACATGTAAACGTGCGATAGGCTTGAATTTTATTTAAAGATTTATGCAATAAACCTATCTCGCACGTTTTTACTATGGGGATAATGATTTATTTATGCGAAAAAGCCGATTTTCAAAAGATTTTAAAATAATTGCCGCCATATTTTTGCTTTCTACCATTTCTACAAGCCTATTTGCGCAAAAGGAAATGAAAAAAGAAGCCAAAAAGGAAAATGCCAACAGAGAATACAATCTTGATGATATATATGCGAATAATCCTGAATTGAAACCTAACCGATTCAGAGAAATTCTCAATAGATTCATGTTTTCATTCTCAGCTGGCTATGAGGCAACTTTCTACAATACAGATTTAAGCTCTCAAAGTATATATTTAGCAGGGAGCAAAAATATTCTCATTGGAGATGCCGACAATAAACTATACAAAAATTGGCTAAATGCTCCTGAGTATATTGGTGAAGCTGAAAACTTTCCTAATTATCAAAAACTTGAAACCAACGGTCAACAGGTTGTATACAAGGGTGTGGGAAGCGGAGTTCCTATAGACCTCAATTTTAATTACTTATTTGGCAGAAGGTTTAGAGCTGGGCTTGGTTTAACATACGCAACTCACAGACTAAAAAAATTAAGCCCTGAATCAAATTTGAACGGCACGCTCATTGAACTCAATCCTGAAATAAAAAGTGCTTTTTTCAAATATTATTTGACTCTTGGCGCTGAATTATATCACTACAAAGGTTTCACCTACGTATTGGATATGCAATTTGGAAAAACCAGTCTTGGAAAAGGTTTTTCCAAAGATGCTCTTGAACGCTCAATGACAATTAATGTGGGAATGCCTATCGAGAGAGTCTTTTCAGAATACTTTAGAGTTTTTATCAGACCGTCTTATGAGTTTAAAAACTACCAAGTACTACTCCCTGAATCAACAAGCACATTAAAAACAAGTCAAAATGCATTTGCTATAACTTTAGGCGTCAAAATCAGAATACCTGAAATCAAACGCTGTCCAATACATAGTTGCGAGACACAAATGAAACATGCTCATGGTGATCAAGCGTACCGAGGGCAACCTTTAGTTTATCCTCAGAATCCAAAAATCGGACAAATTCCTAAGACTCTTCAAAACTACAGAAGAAAGGATAAAGCTAAATTTCAGCCTAGACCGGCGGGAATGTAAAAAAACTAAGACTTGCAAGAGGCTGATTTTAACAAAAATCAGCCTTTTTGCTATTGGATTATTTCTTACAAATAGTAAGAATGACTATATTGCATTTCATTACTGTTCGCAGTTTTGCTTTTAGCATTTTTTTTAATTAAGAAATCGTTTTTGATTATTTATTCGATAATATATGGCAATCGGAGAAAATGAAAATATAATTCCTATCAACATCGAAGATGAAATGAGAGGTGCCTACATCGACTATTCGATGTCGGTAATCATATCTAGAGCATTACCAGATGTTAGAGATGGACTAAAACCAGTTCACCGGAGAGTACTGTACGGAATGCTGGACTTGGGCGTTACGTACAACAAGCCTTACAAAAAATCTGCGAGAATCGTCGGTGAAGTTCTTGGTAAATACCACCCGCATGGAGATTCGTCGGTCTACGACACTATGGTTCGTATGGCTCAAGATTGGTCTTTAAGATACCCTTTGGTCGATGGACAAGGTAACTTTGGGTCTATTGATGGCGACTCGCCAGCAGCAATGCGTTATACAGAAGCAAGGCTGAAAAGAATTTCGGACGAAATGCTTTCAGATATCAATAAAGATACTGTCGACTTTCAACCGAACTTTGACGACTCGCTTAACGAGCCAACAGTATTGCCGGCAAAATTACCTAACCTGCTAATCAACGGAGCATCAGGTATTGCAGTAGGTATGGCGACAAACATGCCTCCTCATAACTTAAGAGAGGTAATCAATGGCACGATAGCCTACATTGATAATAATGAGATTACGATCCCTGAATTGATGGAGTATATCACTGCCCCTGACTTCCCAACAGGCGGAATCATATACGGCTATGGCGGCGTGAAATCTGCTTTTGAAACAGGCAGAGGAAGAGTTGTCATGAGAGGCAAGGCAACTATTGAAGAAGCAAAGTCAGGCAAAACCCAAATCATTGTAACTGAAATACCATATATGGTAAACAAAGCTTCAATGATTGAGAAAACCGCGGCTTTAGTCAACGAAAAGAGAATAGAAGGAATCTCTGACATTAGAGATGAATCTGATAGAAATGGATATAGAATAGTTTTTGACCTTAAAAAAGACGCTATTCCAAATGTTGTCCTTAACCATCTTTACAAATACACTCAGCTGCAAAGCACTTTTGGTGTAAATAATGTAGCGCTTGTAAAAGGAAGACCACTGACGCTTAACATTAAGGATATGATCAAACATTATGTTGATCACCGTCATGAAGTTATCGTTAGAAGGACAAAGTATGAGCTTGCCGAAGCTGAAAGAAGAGCACACATACTTAAAGGTTACTTGATCGCTTTAGATAATATTGATGAAGTTATTAGTCTCATCAGAAGTTCTAGAGATCCTGAGTTGGCCAAATCCCAATTAATGGAAAAATTCGAACTTTCGGATATTCAAGCAAAAGCAATCTTGGAGATGAGACTTCAACGATTGACTGGACTTGAGCGTGAAAAGATCGAAAAAGAATACGCTGAAATCATGGAGCTGATTGATCGATTGAATGAAATCCTCGACAATGAGCCTTTGAGAATGAGCTTGATCAAAGAAGAATTGGAGGCTGTCAATGAAAGATATGGCGATGACCGCCGTACGGAAATTGTACACAGCGCTGAAGATTTCGAAGATGAAGACATGATCCCTAACAAAAAAATGCTGATCACTGTCTCTCATCAAGGATATATCAAAAGAACTAGCCTTACTGAATATAAAGCGCAAGGAAGAGGTGGCGTTGGATCAAAAGGCGCGGGCTCTAAAGAAGACGACTTTACAGAACAATTATTCGTTGCCAACGCGCATAATTATTTATTAATCTTCACTGAAAAAGGCAAACTATACTGGAAAAAAGTTTACCAAGTGCCTGAAGCTAGTAAAACAGCCAAAGGAAGACCTATTCAAAACCTCATTGAAATCGAACCAGATGATAGTGTAAGAACCATCATTAATGTTGAGACTCTCAATGATCAAGATTATATCGAGAACAATTACTTGGTAATGGTATCTCAGCAAGGTATCATTAAAAGAACTAGACTCGAAGCATATTCCAGACCTAGCAAAAGAGGTATTCTTGCCTTGGGAATTAAAGAAGGAGACTCCCTACTTGACGTTAAATTAGCTTCGGATGATGACAATATCATATTAGGCACGAGCTATGGCCAAGCGATCAAATTCTCATTGAAAGACAATATCAGGCCAATGGGCAGAACTGCTGCAGGTGTAAGAGGAGTTCGCCTTCAAGCTGACGATGACAAAGTTATCGGAATAGTCTGCACGCATAATGACGATGCGACGTTGATGGTAGTTTCTGAAACAGGTATGGGTAAAAGATCATTGATTAGCGAATTCTCAATGATAAAAAGAGGCGGAAAAGGTGTTAAGGCTATCGGTATTTCTGACAAAACAGGAAAACTAATAAGCATCACTGAAGTGGAAGACACTGATGATTTGATGATTATAACCAAATCCGGCATTACCATACGCATGAATGTAAGCAGTATCAGAACGATGGGTAGAGCAGCTCAAGGTGTGAAATTGATTCGCTTGAACGATAGTGACGAAGTAGCTTCTGTGACTAGAGTTAAACAAGTTGAAGATGATGATGAAGAGATCTCTGAAGAAAACACAGGATCAAACGAAGGGACTGAACAACAAAATGATGAGTCTGAAAATCAATCGTGAAATTTTTGAAACAATTAATATAAGATGAAAAGAGTATTCGCAAGCTTAATTTTAGCCGCGGTAGTTTCGGCAAACGCTTTTGCTCAAAAGCCAGTGAAAGGTTCTGTAACAAAAGCAGAATCATACTTGAACAAAATGGAGCTAAACGAAGCGAAGCAGCAAATCGATGCCGCTTTCGCTAATGATCCAAAAGGCAAAGTAAATAAAAACCCTAAGGCTTGGTATATCAAAGGTCAAATCTATAGCAGCATTGCCCAAGATACAACTGCCCTTTCTGTAGACGAAGCAGCTCTTAAAACAGCTGTTGAATCATTCGATCATGTTAAAGAAATGGAATCAGCTAAGCTTTATGCAGTGCAAGCTGATCAACAATTAGCAAACCTTCAAGGTTTCTTCTGGAACAAAGCGACAGAAGATTATAATGAAGACGATTTCGAAGGAGCTGTTGAAAACTTTGATTTCGTAAAAGTTATCAACCCTGCTGACACAAATGCTTATCTTTATGGTGGTGTTGCTGCACAACAGCTTGGAGATGACAAGGCTGCTGTTGAAAGTTATGAAGGTTACCTTAATCACGGAGGAGCAAAACTTGATGTATGGAATACAATAGTTTTCATCGAGAAGAAAAATGAAAATTATGAAAAAGCTCTTGAAGTAGCGACAAAAGCAAGAGAAGCTTTTCCTCATAATAAAGATTTGATCCAACAAGAGCTTAGCCTTTTGATTGAATTGAACAGAATTGGAGACGCGGAAACTTCTATCAAGAAGTCAATCGAAAATGATCCAAACAACGCTGTTCTTTATTATGACCTAGGTTATATCTACGAAGCTCAAAAGAAATGGGACGATGCGATTGACGCTTACAAAAAAGCAGTAGAAATCGACCCTGAGAACTATGATGCTACGTATGCAATTGGAGCTGCTTACTACAACCAAGCTGTGCCTGTTTGGAATGAAGCTGCCAATATGGACCTTAAAACTTACCAACAAAAAGGAGCTGAAGTTGAAGAAAAAGCACTAAAACTATTCAACGCAGGTGTACCTTATTTTGAAAAAGCTCTAACTCTTAAGCCTGACGACCAAGGTGTCCTTGAAATTCTTCTTGGTATATACCAAAAAGACAACAAGACAGCAAAGGTAGAGGAGATTACTAAGAAGTTGGATTCACTTCAGAAATAATCAAATTTATAATAATATTATTAGGTAAAGAGAAAGCCGTTGATTTTTCAACGGCTTTTTCAATTTATTTACTTTTTAAGATCGATTCTATTTCATTCATCAATTCAAAATCAAGTTGATTTCTAGGAATTTCAATAGTATCCAAACCAAAATCCCTTGCCGCTTTAATATTCAAAACTGTATCTTCGATAAATAACACATCTGATTTATCTACGTTTAACGACTTCATCACCTTACTATAGATAATATTATCTGGCTTTCTGCATCCTACTTTGTGAGAATAAAACACCTCATCAAAAAAATCTCTGAAAGAACTACCCACACTGTCCTTAAACTTTTGTTCAAAACAGTCCGCATGTATCGAATTTGTATTACTTAATAATACCAAGGAAATCTCTGACCTTATTTTCTCAAGCCATTTGATTCTGTGATTAATAAAATCACCTAACAAATCATTCCAAGCCGAATTAATTCGCTCATTACTAATATCAGCATTAAGTACACTTCTTACAACTTCATAAAATTCCAATTCGTCGCACTCACCAGTTTCAATACTTTTAAAAATAGGGTGGTTAGTATAAAAATTTAGAATTTCTTTTTCATCAACATTAGCAAATTCAGAAAATGATTGTATCGTCTTTTCTGGATAAATATTCAATATAACCCCTCCCAAATCGCATAACAATACCTTTTTCTTACTCATTACTCTACTGTATAACTTAATAAAAAATCAATTCAAACAACACTAAAACCTAAAAACACTGTCAATAGTCAATAGAGACATCACACCTGAAGGATGATACATCAAGCTTCCAAATATCTTAATCGTTTGTCCCTTTTCATGTCTTACCTTATATTTCAAAATCAGCTCCTTATCCCATTTCTTATAAGTCATGAATTGAATTTGCATATCGGTAGCATTTACTTGCTCTACTTCGTAATGTTCATCCTTAACAAGGCTTACTCCTCCACTCATTTGATCAATTATGGAAATACTTGTTCCATCATAATTTGCCGACAATCCATCAATTGAAATTGTAATCTCTGTTTCAGTTGCGCTTAAGTTTTTCGCTGTTCTTACAATATTCACATATTTATCATTAAATCTCATTGTCTTAGGCTCATGATTATGATGGCTTTCATTGCCTTTCTCTTGCGTCAAAACCAGCTCATTGCTCTCTTGCAAATTTTGGGTATTTTTTGCATAATCAACTTTTGCTTTAGCTTCTACTTCTTCAAGCTCCAACTCCTTATTCTCAATAGTTTCTCTTGTTGCAACTTCCAAAGTTTCCTTAACTGCATTTTTTTCAGAATCTGTTAATTGAATTTCCTCTTCGCTCTTGCTATTTGTATTTTCTTCAGGCTGTTTATCATCAATGCTTTCTATTGTTGATAATGCAAGCTCGGAAACTTGCCTTTCAGTCTCAATATTTAACTCTACTTCGTCTTGTACGATTTCCTTTTTACCTTTATCAACCTGATCATCTATAGCTTGGGCTACTTTTGGCTTAACATTCTTTTCAGTATACGAAGCAATTATACCCTTGCCATTCCCCTCAAACAATTCTACTTGATTTCCCAAGGTCCACCAAACGCCTTCAAACTGAAAGCATGAATAAATCATTAATTGATGAACTCTAACTTCATCATGTAGAGCAACCATCACATCATATTTAACTAACCCTTTTTTCGCATTCTGATGAGGTTGTCTAACAGGTCTAATTCCTTTAATTTCTGTAACATTCCAATCTATCTGATCTGATTTAGCAATTTTAAAAAACTCATTCAATGCATTCGTTTGATACTTCTTGTACAAGTATTCCATTTCCTCTAGCTCATCCTTCACCTCTTGCTTGCTTTTATTTTTTGTATCAAAACTTTTCTTAAATGCTTTGAATGGCAAAATCAACTCCTGAAAGCCTTCATAATCCTTCTCTTTAATAACTTTAACATATGCTTTGGCAAAACTCTCTTTTGAATAACTTTCATTTTGCGCTTTAGAAACTACAGCCAAAAACATAAAAAAAACAATCAAAAAGCTTTTCGAAATACTCATGGGGATAAATTTGAATTATTGACTAAACTTTTGTCTATATTAAACTTCATTTAGCTATAAATATATAAAATATTCATGTTTAAGTGCCAGTTTTAAACCCTTTTTCACCCTCAATCGGCGTATTCTTGAGATTTTTTGCGTTTTTAATTAAATTTGAAGCATGATTAAACAATTTCTTGATTTCTTAAATCTGAACAATATTAACTATCAAGTAAACTCAAGGCTTGATAGCAAAAGAAGGTTAATCAAGCTTCAAAATTCCAACTTTATCATTTCACTACACTTAATAAATGACTTTATAGAACAACCTGACAAATTGATTGAAGAATTAGTTTGGCAAAAAAATCATGCAAAACAAACTGAAAAAATCATCCATATTTGGGAAGATCAATGGGAATCAAAACAGGAAATTGTAAAAGCCAGAGTCTTAGCTTTCGCAGGGAAAAATAAAACGATATTCGCTAGAAAAACGAGTATTCAAGCTATTAATAAAATTGATTTTATTGACTTTTTAAAACGACATCATCTAAATATTCCTATCAACACCAAGCACAAATTTGCTCTTGTGCATGAAGGCGAAATCGTTTCAGTCATTGGCTTTGGGAAAAAATTGTTAATGAAAGACAAGGATTCAGTTCATTATTCATATGAATTGATCAGACACTGCAACAAATCTGGGATAACAGTCACTGGAGGAATGAGCAAATTGATCAAGCATTTTATTAACACATTTTCCCCAGATGACATCATGACTTATATCGACAAGGATTGGGGAAATGGTAGATCATATTTAATGATGAACTTCAAAAAAGTAGGAGAAATTCCTCCACAAGAATTTTGGATAAACACCGAAACTTACGAAAGAATTTATACGTATCACTATGACAAATTAGATGAATCACAAAAACACGACTATGCCAAAATCTATAACTCAGGCAGCGACAAACTAGTGTTGGATATTCATAATTAATCAAAAGGATTGTTCCATTCTAAAGAATGATCGTACTTAAGCTTTCCTTGTTCTATGACCAAAGGCGACTCAATATTATTATAATATAGCTGGCCAGTGCCAAGTCCTTGAGGCATGGCTGTGTGTAAATAACTTGTGTACTGAGCAATTGCATTCAAACCAACATTAGACTCTAAAGCAGATGTCATCCACCAACCGGTATTTCTTTCTTCGGCTAATTCTATCCATTCTCCAGCTGATAAATTACCTCCTACCAATGTTGGCTTCAAGATGATAAACTGAGGCTGTATACGATCAAGCAATATTGCTTTTTCCTCTTTCTTATCAATGCCTATCAGTTCTTCATCCAAGGCGATAGGCAATGGTGTCTTATTGCATAGATTCGACATTTCTTCAATTTGCCCTGCTTTAATAGGTTGTTCTATTGAATGAATATCGAGTGAACTCAAGATCTCAAGCTTATTTAATGCATCTCTCGGGCTAAAAGCTCCATTAGCATCCACTCTAAGAACAATTTCATCCTTAGTATACCTATCTCGGATACTTTTCAACAGCTTTATTTCCGTCTCAAAATCAATGGCTCCAATTTTCATCTTAATGCAATCAAAGCCACTTCTCAGTTTAGCTTCAATTTGCTCTATCATAAAGCTTTCATCTCCCATCCAAACCAATCCGTTTATCGGAATTGGCATATGACTATCGATCAAATCGCAGTCAAAAACTTTCATATTGCCTTTTGTAAGCAAATCCAAAATAGCTGTTTCAACTCCAAATCTGATCGAAGGGAAATCTTGATCAATATTCGATTTCAACCAATCAAGCAATGCTTCTTTTTGAGGAATTTCTTTTCCTTCCAGTTCGTGGCAAACTGAATCGATGCATTTTTCTAAATCCGGGCGATCATCTATACTCAAGCCTTTTAACGGGCCAATCTCCCCTATTCCAAATTCATTATTATCTCCTATCAGTTTCACAAACCATGTTTCTTTTTCTTTAAGAACGCCCCTTGAAGTCCCGGCAAGAAACTTAAACTTTAAAATATGTTTTTTTATTATACAATTCTTTATTTTCATTTTTCAATTTCTCTTTTTTGAAATACAGATTCTGTTGATACCCCAAAATCATAGGAAATTTCAGCATCAGCAAATCTTGAAATCCAAACTTGTTTATTGAATTTATACTTGCTATACTTTATCCGATATCTGAATTCATCATAGTAAGGCCCATACTCCTTACGATGATAATTCCCATAGCTTGTAATCAATTTACCACCTTTAAACTCATTTATTTGACGACAAAACAACTCTCCCAAAAGGGTTCTAAACTCTTTGCCTACGCAGTTTTTATTTTCATCATATCGCAAATCCACTTGATAAGCACCATTTTCGCCTTCTTCTCCAATCCTAATCTGAATATTTAATCCACATTCATTTTTTGAGACAAATATATTTTTTGAAATAGCGCCTTTTCCTTCAATGACACAATTCGGACGATCATTATATAATTCAAGTCTTTTCGATTCTCCATTAAAAACAATCTCACTCTCAAATGGCTCTAGACTTTGCTCATAACAAACATTCTGAATATTGTAAGAAGTCAATAGCCCTAACTTTTTTATTTTATTAGCTTCCCAAAATTTCTCGCTTGTTATCAGCCTTTCATGATTTAACAAATCTTCATTGACATCAAAAGCCCTGAGTTGAGCTATCTTCGAAATCTTACCCACTTTAACTACTATTAATTTTTAGCAAAAAATATTTTAAAACCGCAGTAGCAAAAATAAATAAAATTTGAATTTCATCCATGAAGTCCGATCCTTTTCGCTTTTACTGCCATCTTATGAATCATTTTAAAGACATTATGATTACCTTTGACGTTGATTTGAAAAAATAGACAGTACAAATGAAGCAAATCAATTTACCAAAAATTGACCTTAAAGAATATACATACGACTTACCCGAGGAGAAAATAGCAAAGCATCCATTGCAAAATAGAGACGACTCCAAGTTGCTTTACTATGACAAAGGCAGCATACAACATAAAAAGTTCCCCAATATAGTTGACATCATTCCCGACAATGCCTTGCTTTACTTCAACAATACCAAAGTAATTCCAGCAAGATTGTTTTTTCGAAAGTCAACTGGAGCTCAAATTGAAATTTTCCTGCTTCAACCAGTGCTTCCTTCCCCGATCATTAGCATTGCTATGGAGCAAACTAGAAATTGCACATGGAAATGCATCATTGGCAACTTTAGGAAGTGGAAAGACGGAAATGTATTGGAAAGAACAATCTCTTATGAGGGCAAAGAAATTTCTATACAAGCTAAAATTTCCAACAGGAAAAAGATGGAAATCGAGTTCGAATGGGATGCAGATGTTTCTTTCGCTGAGCTTGTTGACATCGCTGGAACAGTTCCCTTGCCTCCTTATATGAATAGAGACGCGGAAGAGGATGACAAGCCTAGATATCAAACAGTTTATTCAAAAAATGAAGGTGCTGTAGCCGCTCCTACGTCTGGCTTGCACTTCACTGATGAGATTCTCGACCAAATAAAATCAAAAGGAGTTAAATTCGACGAGCTCACATTGCATGTTAGCGCTGGCACTTTCCAACCAGTAAAAGAAAAGAACGCCATTGATCACCCCATGCATTCCGAACAAATTATTCTCACTAGAAAAAATGTTGAAAATATAGTAAACCATGAAGGTCCAATTTATTGCGTTGGAACTACTTCTATGAGAACATTGGAAAGCAGCTATTGGTATGGGGTAAAATTAATTTTTGAAGGATCGCAAGACTTTTTTGTTGAAAAACTTCGTCCATATCAGTACAATAAGGAAGAGCTTCCAAGCATGAAAGAAGCTTTTCAAGCTATTGCGAAAGAAATGGACAACAAAAACCTTTCAGAAATTAATGGAAATACTGAAATATTTCTTTTCCCTGGATATGACTTTAAAGTAATTGACGGCATCATTACAAATTTTCACCAACCAAGGTCGACTTTAATTTTATTGGTAGCAGCTTTTGTTGGAGAAGATTGGAAAAAAATATACAAAGAAGCGCTTGAAAATGAATATAGATTTCTTAGTTATGGAGATTCTTCTATATTGATAAAATAAATAAAGGCCACCACTTAATAGTGGCCTTTTTACTTAAACTTACCTTTTCACCATTTTGTATACCTTCGATTTATCTCCCATGTACATGCAAAGATAAAAAACTCCCTTTGACACAGACTGAGTATCTATAGTTACTGATTTACGACAACAAGACACTTTCCCTTTCTGAACTATCTGGCCTATGGAATTCAAGAGAACAAGCTCAAGCTCTCCATCCCACTCGTCAACTTCAAGTTCAATTTTCTCATCAAATGGATTCGGTCCGGCATTTATACTTGAAACCAAGTCTTCAACACCCGTTTTAGGGTTTACGAAATTGGTAACCAAATTAACCCCATTGAATAGCTTGGTAACAGTTACATTCATGCTATCTACATTGGAGGATATTCTAACTAATGGCAAGAAAGTATCTCTTATATCTTGCGGATAATCCACCAACAACAAATAATCATCTGGCTCCACATTTTGAAAAGAAAATATCCCAAATGAATCAGATTCAGCATAATGCTCAGCAAACCTTTTGTTGATATTTAGCAAAAACAAATTAGTCAATGGCAAAATTTCCGTTACTGGATTTGCTCCATCTACTGAAATGGAAATAGCTCTCAACAAAGTGCCTCCAATCGAAGTCTCCCCAGTTGCTTTCTCTGGCCTATAATCAGCAGTAAAAGTTTGAATGGTTGATGACGAATCCTTAATAGTATTAACATAAGCATCTTGCCAGTTTATAACGCTACCCGAATACGTCTCCAAATATATAGATGTATCTGTCGGAGGATTGTAACGAAAGATATAATCTCCTTTTGGCAATCTGGAAGAATAGACTCCATTATTCACATTAACATCTCCCTTGTCAGTCCAAAACCCGTCTAAATTTTTATATATTGTCACCGATCCAGATTCAACTGAATCGCCCGCCAAATTCAACACATTACCAACAACAGGAAAAGCCTCAGGCAATACTTCTACTTCTTGAATAATTGAATCAGCCGCCAAATAATTATTATTTCCTGCTTGAATGGCAGCCACCCTTATCAACCCTTCGGATTTAGGCTTTAATGAATCCCCCTGCACTTCTGCAGCGTTGCCACTTACTACCACATAAGTAACATCCAAACCAGAACTTGCTTCCCCAACAAGTCTCACTCCTGAACTAGCCTTATCAAAATCATCTATATTTCTAAACTCAATCGTCTGTTCTGCTTTAGAAATCACAAATTCAGCGCTATCGATACCAGTGTAATTAAATTCATCAACAACCGCTACAACCTTATATGTACCAGCATCCAATGGCACACTATTCGAATTATTATATAAAATTTGAACAGGCAAGCCTTCAGGCCTTATGCTCAATGACACATTTTTAGGCTGTCCATCATAGACCTGGTTGAGATTATTTATATGAATACTTGTCTGCGCTTTAGAAATTCTAAAATTAAATATTGTGTCAGCCTCCCAATTTGGATCAATTACCCTAGCATTCACTTCATATGTTCCTGAGTTAATAGGCCTGGTAGCGACCCCATTATACCTCAAATCAACAGCTAATGCAGTTGGTACTGTTTGAACGGTTAGAGTCTTCTCACCTTGATCGTATTCCTGCACTAAATCCATGGCGATTATATGTGCTCTTCCTTTTGTAACAGTCAATGTGGCTTGAGCATTACCTGTGTAATTCTCATCATTAATTATAGCTGTTATAATATAAGACCCAACATTAACTGGCAAATCAACATTTCCATTGTAAAGCACGTTCAAAGGGAGTCCAGCAGGCTGAGTAGTAACATTTGCTGACTGCTGTTGTCCATTATAAACAAAACTTTGATCTTGCAAATTCACCAAAGCCGAAGCCTTTCGAATAATCAATGTCGAATTCTTGGTGCCCTTATAATTATCTTCAACAACTGAAGCCACAACTGCGTATATACCTGCATCGACAGGAATAGATGAGGAACCATCATATGTCACTTGAGTATTCACATTCGCCAAAGAAGTTGCTAAAGTTATGCTTTTAGCATTTCCATCATATATATAGCTTGTATCAGAAATGGTCAACTCGACCGGCGCTTTTTCAATTACAAAACCCATATGCCGAGTACCTTGATAGTTTTGATTATTAATAACAATATCCAAATTATATGTACCCGCCTGTGTAGGTGGCGTCAAGGAATTATTATAGGTCACAGTGTATGCCAAGCCTGATGGTGTTGTGGATACGCTTGGTGTTTTTGGGTTTCCGTCATATACATGCAGAGTATCCGTTACAACTATTGGAGCAACAGCTTTTTCAACAATAAATGAAACGGTTTGGCCTCCTTCAAAATTTGGATCATTTACATCAACCCTAGCCACATAAGTTCCGGCATTGACAGGCAATGAGGAAGAACCGCCATAAGTCACCACTGTCGACAAACCAATAGGCAATGTATTAACATTCAATGAGCGATTAGTACCTGAATATGTTTGCACAGTATCTGTAATGGATAATATTGCTTGAGCTTTTTCTATCCGAAAAACTCCAGTTCTTGTTCCTTGATAATTGACATCTGATATCGTTATGCTATAAACATAATCTCCAGCGTTTACTGGCAGTTGAGGCAATCCATTGTAGGTTACTATAGTTGATAATGAAGATGGAAAGGTAGAAAGCGTCAATGATTGAGTTGTACCGTCATAAACTTCAACCGAATCCAATACATTTATGATAGCATTCGCCTTTGAAATCACCATTGTCGCGGTATCAGCCCCCTCAAAAGTATCATCAATCACTGTCACTATCACTTCATAAGTTCCAGCATTGACAGGTTGCGTCAAGCTCCCGTCATATGTAATGCTTGTATTCAAGCCTCCAACGTTTATCGAAAAACTTACGCTTTGCGCCAAGCCATTATACACCTTCAATGTATCACTTATCTCAACATTTACTGGCGTTTTCATTCCAAATGAATTAAAACTTATTCCTGAAGCAATAAGCATTGCCATAATAAGGAATAAATTTTTCCAGTAATCAACTTTCAAGTAAAGCTTCATCTAATAAAAACTAAGTTTAATCCCAACTACATACCTTCACCTAACTTTTCGAAAGCTATCTTTGTTAAGGCAAATGCGATTTATGAGTATATTTAGTTACATTTACGCATTGAAAATTGTAATAAAAACTTCTTTACCTGACGTTCATGCGATTTGCAGACTTGATTCTACCTGTACCTATACCTAGAACATTCACATATGAGATCCCTTTTGAGCTGGAAGGTAGGCTGATGCCGGGCCATCGTGTAATCGTTGAATTTGGAAAAAGCAAAATACTTACTGCTATAGTCTCTGATATTCACAATTCAATTCCCAAGTATGAGACAAAGACTATTTTAGACATATTGGATGAAAAGCCAATAATCACTCCCTTACAATTGAAATTTTTCTTTTGGGTAGCAGACTACTACATGAGCAATATAGGAGATGTATTAAATGCGGCAATTCCATCAGGATTAAAACTTAGCAGCGAATCCAAAATACAACTGCACCAGAACTTTGATTTTGAATCCAACACGTTCACCTTCACTGAAAGAGAAACCCTGATTCTAAATCAGCTAAAAACAAAAGAAGACTTAAGCTACAATGAAATCCAAAAGCTTCTTGGGATCAAAGCTATTCATAAGATTATAAAATCACTTATTAATAAAGAAGCTGTTCAAATATTTGAGTCCCTCAAAGACAAATACAAACCAAAATTTGAAAAGAGAATAAGGCTTACATCCCACTACATGGATGTAGAAACAAATTTGGAAGAACTCTTTGATCAACTGGAAAAAACGCCTAAACAATTGCAAGTAGTGCTTTCGTATTTGCAAAAAGTTCCAATATTCAAGGACTCTGACCTTAATAATGAGGGAGTTCCAAGAAAAGAAATTTTAAACCTTAAAGACATATCCACATCTTCATTAAACACACTTATTAAAAAAAAGGTCTTTGAGCAATTTGAAGTTCAAGTAGATCGTGTTAGAAAATATATCAAGAAAACTAAAGATTTTCAACTCTCCCCCGCTCAAGAAATCGCTAAAGAGCAAATCTTGAATGTTTTTTCACAAAATAAAACCTGCTTATTGCATGGTGTCACTGGCAGTGGAAAAACAGAGATATACATCAACCTCATTCAGGAAGCTATTCAAAACGAATCGCAAACTCTATTGATTTTGCCTGAGATAGCACTTACCGCTCAAATAGTCAATCGGCTTAAAGACATTTTCGGAGAAAAACTCGGCGTTTATCATTCAAAATACAACGACCATGAGAGAGTTGAAATTTGGCGAAAAGTGCTTGAAGAAGAATACTCTGTAATTATTGGAGTTAGATCCGCTATTTTCCTGCCATTCACTAATCTTAATTTAATCATAGTAGATGAATGCCACGACTCTTCATACAAACAGTTTGATCCGCCTCCAAGATATAATGGCGCGGACAGCGCTATTGTATTAGCTAAACTTCATCATTCCAAAATCTTGCTGGGAAGCGCAACCCCTTCCGTTGAGCAATATTACAATGTTCAAATCGGAAACTATGGTTTAGCAACACTGCAAGAAAGATACTCTGATGGCAAACTTCCTGAAATGACCTTTATCAACATGAAGGATTGTAGGAATAAGAAAAAAGTCACTGGAGAATACAGCAATGAGCTGATTGGAGCACTAAAATTAAACCTCCAGAATAATCAACAAAGCTTGCTTTTCCAAAATAAAAGAGGCTATTCTCCTTATCTGGCTTGTGATGAATGCAATTATATTCCAATGTGCAATAGTTGCGATGTCAACTTGGTATATTACAAACATAGCAATTCACTTAAATGCAACTATTGCGGATATATGGAAAACATCCCGCACACTTGTCCAAATTGCGGATCTAACAGAATTAAACTCGTGGGCTATGGCACTGAAAAGATTGAGGAAGATCTTAAACTCATGCTTCCTGAAGCAAGAATAGAAAGACTTGACCAAGACTCGACCAAGAACAAATACAACCATGAAAAGATTATTCAGTCATTTGAAAACGGGAATATAGACATACTTATTGGAACGCAAATGATCAGCAAGGGCTTGGACTTCGACAACGTTAGTCTGGTTGGGGTTCTTGACGCGGATCGTATTCTATACAATCCTGATTTTAGAGCCAATGAACGAGCTTTTCAACTATTCACGCAATTAAGAGGCAGAGCAGGC
Organism: Aureibacter tunicatorum; assembly: GCF_036492635.1. GTDB lineage: Bacteria > Bacteroidota > Bacteroidia > Cytophagales > Cyclobacteriaceae > Aureibacter > Aureibacter tunicatorum. The sequence continues at coordinate 2,080,915 of NZ_AP025305.1, read as the reverse complement.
AGAAAATCTGTTCATGGACAGTTTTACATTCAGTGTTTTAACGAAAACCACCATGTATTTGATCTTTTAAAAAGCGACGACTACATGTCGATGTATTATAATGAATTGAAAGAAAGGCAAAAGTTTGATTACCCGCCTTTTTATCGTTTGGTAAAAGTGATGGTTAAGGACAGAGACAAGAACATCAGTCGGTCTGCAAGCATTTTTCTATACAATGAACTTCGTAACTTATTAGGCAGCAAAAGAGCCATTGGATATTTTGAGCCTTTAATTTCAAGAGTTCGAAACATGTATATCCACGAGATTACAATCAAGCTGGAAAGAAACGGACTGAATATGAGTTCCATTAAAAATAAAATAAAAAGCACTGAAGGAAATCTTTATAAACAACGCGAGTTCAGCAGGGTAAGAATCTCCTATGATGTTGACCCTATATAAAAAAATCAAGTTGCCTTTAGCCTGAAAAACTAAAGACAACTTGTTGACAATTATCCTGGCAAAGTTGTTCTCTTATGGATATCATCATCGATTTTCTTTTGAAGATCTCCTATATGTCTTTCTCCATCTCCCATGTAAGACCCATCATCCTCATCAGATCTTTGCGGTCCCCAAAACACTGCAAATCTTGTGATTTCCGAAATTTTATCTCTTTTACTCTTCATGATAATTATGCTTTGTTTGTAGGATAAACTTCACCGCACAATTATTGTTAACCAACAACAAATAAGTTAAAGTAATACAAAATTCTGCAAAAATATTATACCACAAATCAAAATACCGACTCTTAAGACAAGATCAAAACAATCGTATGCAAGAATTTTGCCCAAATGAGCAACTAATTATGTCGAATAAATTTGTTTTTATTTTTTTTGCTCATACATTTGTCAATATCTACATTAAAGAATAGAAACTTAGATGCGTTTAGAGAAGTACATATCGTCGAACACTTATCGATATTATTATTACCACCAAGCTTAATCCCCAAAAGCTTAACGCTATCCTATTTCCTTATTTCTATTTTTAAATCCTCCTTAGTATATAAAAACATCTGGCTATGATCATCGAAACTGCACATAGACTACGCACACTCAAAGAATATTACTTTTCAAAGAAGTTGCGAGAGGTAAAAGCGCTGATGCTTGAGGGCAAACCTGTCATCAACATAGGCATCGGTAGTCCTGATTTGCCTCCTTCTCAAAACACTATCAAGGCTTTAGTGGAAACTGCCAATAGCGCTCACAGTCATGGTTATCAATCTTATAAAGGCATTGACGACTTAAGAAATGAGATGGCGAATTGGTATGACAAAACATATAATGTTGAAATCAACCCTGAAGAGGAAATCCTGCCATTGCTTGGCTCTAAAGAAGGCATAACGCATATTAGCTTGGCATTCTTAAATCCGGGAGACAAAGTTCTAGTCCCTGAACTTGCCTACCCTGCCTACCAGTCTGTGGCGGAAATGATTGGCGCCCAAGTAATAAGATACCCGCTTATCGAAGATGAGTGGACTCCTGATTGGGAAAACATGAAGAAATTAGACCTTCAGGGAGTTAAGATGATGTGGGTGAACTACCCTAACATGCCAACAGGAGAACCGGCAAGCAAAGAATTGTTCGACGAAATCATTGATTTTGCTTTGGAGAATAAAATATTAGTATGCCATGACAATCCATATAGCTTGATTCTCAATACAAGCAAGCCTATTAGTATTCTTTCTTCACCTAGGGCAAAGGAATGCGCCATTGAGCTAAGCTCACTAAGCAAATCCCATAATATGGCTGGCTGGAGAGTTGGATGGATAAGCGGGAGCAAAGATTATATCGACGCAATCCTTAAAGTGAAAAGCAATGTGGATTCAGGAATGTTTCTTGGCACACAAAAAGCTGCAATTGCGGCACTGCAAGAAAGCGAAGAATGGCATGACGAAAGAAACAAAGAATACAGCGAAAGAAAGTCTTTGGTCTTTGACATACTGAATAAGCTGGAGTGCGAATTTGACCAAAGCCAAACAGGAATGTTTATCTGGGCCAAAGTGAACTCCAAGGTTATGGATGTTGAGCACCTTGTTGACTATCTTTTATATGAATACAATGTATTCCTGACCCCAGGATTCATATTCGGCGACAAAGGAAAAAGATATATCAGAATTTCACTTTGCACGAATCAAGAAAAACTCCAAGAAGTGAATCAAAGAATTGAATCACTGGAATTGGAAAAAATCAATCAATTTGAATTGCATAAATAGAAATAAATGAACGTTACTATAATTGGTCTTGGACTGTTGGGAGGTTCTTTCGCTTTGGGATTGAAGGAAAGCCAATTATTCGATAATTTGAATATAATAGGAGTAGACAAAAATCCTGATCATGCGATAAAAGCCAAAGAACTTGGAATAATCGATCAAATTGATGAATTAGACGAAGCGATCAAAAGATCTGAAATGGTAGTGCTTGCAACGCCAGTTGATATCATGGTCAAGCAAGCGCCGATAGTGCTTGAAAAATTGCCCGAAAAAGCTTTGCTAATTGATCTAGGATCTACAAAAGGAGACATTTGCGAAGCTGTGAGAAGCCATGCTAAAAGAGACCAATTCTTGGCTCTTCACCCAATCGCAGGTACTGAAAACTCAGGTCCCGAAGCCGCTTTCGCTTCATTATTCACAAATAAAATGATGATCATCTGCGATCATGAACTTAGCGATAAGCAAGGCTTGGAATTAATATTGCAAATATGCGAGAAATTCCAAATGAGAGTCAGCTACATGAACTCAAAAGAGCATGACTTGCATATTGCCTACGTATCGCATCTTAGTCATATAAGTTCTTTCGCTTTGGGACTTACTGTCTTGGAGAAAGAGCAAAATGAAAAAAACATTTTCAATATGGCCGGTTCAGGTTTTTCATCGACTGTAAGACTTGCTAAAAGTTCTCCAGCCATGTGGTCACCTATATTCCAGCAAAATGCTGGAAATATTTCCGAAGCTTTGGACGCTTATATTTCCAAACTTCAAGAATTCAAAGCTGTGATTGACAATCAAAATACTTCCAAAAGCTATGAGTTGATGGAAGAGGCCAATGATATCAGAAGGGTTCTTTTGGGAATAAGCAAAACGGAAATAAAAGACAAGAAGGGTAAAAAATGGTATCAATACTTGAAAGACAAGTTTTTGAAACCTAAATCCGCTTAAATAAATTGGCTGTCAGTAATACCTTATTACCATGCAAAATTTTTCAATTAGACTGACAGCCATTTATTTGTACTCTAATGTTCCAAAACAAATATAATCGAATTAAATTAAAATCAAGAAATTTAGTTCAATTATTATTATTTATTCATCATTCTTAACATTGAGGCAAGACTGAAAATTATTTCAAGTGAGATCTTAACATCCAAGCTGTTTTTTCATGCGCCTCTATCCATTTCAACATGTAATCGGCTGTACCCGCATCCTTAAATATATCGTTCACTTCATCCATGTGCCTTCTTGCATATCGTATAATCGTTTCATGATCTTTAACCAGATTCGTAATCATCTGCTCAATATTGCTGTCCGACTCATCTTCCACGAGGTTAGTAACTTTCAAAAAAGCATCCAAAGAACCTATGGAAAACTCACCTATATGACGATTTCTCTCGGCAATTTCATCAATAATCTCCAATAACTCCTCCGCTAATGTATCAAAAAACTCATGCAAAGCTATGAATTCCATAGTTTGCATATTCCAATGATACTTTTTGGTTTTTGTGTACAATACAAATTCATCTGCTAAAAGGGTATTTAGCATCAGTGATACTTTGCGCTTATGCTCGTCGCTTATTCCGATATCCGCTTTCATGTTACTAGATTTTAATGGTCATTGCCATTAAAACAGCGCAACAATAATGTTGTTTGCCCAAATTTTGAATGCGAGATTTTATTTAGCCAGACGCCCTCTCGTCTTCCTTTTCTATATAAATCTGATAGTCCTCGTCTCCATTCAAGGGATAATAATCTTTTTGGTTTTCCAACTCCTCTTTCAAGTTGTCATAGGCACCACTCTGAGAAGGGAACTCAGAGAGATACTTCACCACATAATTTCTAATTTCTTGCGTATTTTTTCCTTCCAAACGAGGATAATCGATTGTGTCAATAACAAACTCGGGATAAATCACTCGCATATGGGCGATTTTCTCGAGCCTTATTCTTAGCTTCATAGATATCGTCAATTCTTGATATCTAGTGTAACTTCATTAACTATGCCAACGGCGCTAAATCGCAGTCTCAAGTATATTTGCTTAGTATCGGAATCAAAACCTTGGCAAGTGGAATCTTTTGTCACTTGATACAAATAATATTTTTGATCTTTTCTAGCAAGCTCAGTAATGTTTGGGTTGCCAAAATAGCCATTGACTTCTCGGATAGTTTTTCCCAACACTTGCTCTCTTTGCTCCACAATATCTTTATATATTGAAGAACGATAAGCTTCGCAACCATGTCGATCCCCTTTCCAACTTGCAGAGTCAAAACCCTTCAAATCAATTCCTCCTTGACAAGAGAAAAGCATTGTCCCGACACAAATCAAAATAAGCAAGTTCCTCATATTCCAAAAATTTCCGTTTTATAAATCATCAATATCATAGCCATCACTGTGCACAAATATACTATAGTCATGGGCAGTCCAATTTTGAAAAAATCCTTGAATGTGTATCCACCTGGACCAAATACAATCAAATTTGTCTGGTAACCAACAGGCGTTAAAAACGCCGCTGAAGCCGAGAAAGCGATAATCAAATACAATGGCGCTCCATCTACTCCCAATTGCGAACTGATACCATAAGCCAGAGGGAATGTAATCGATACAGCTCCAACATTTGAAATCATGGATGTCAAAATCGTAGTGATCAACATTACACCCGCCAAAATAGCCACATTGCCCCAAGGCATCAGCAAGTCGATTAATAGCGAAGCTCCCAACTCCCCTGTCTTGGTATCGACAATTACTTTTCCTATCGCCAAGGAAAACACCAATATAGCCAACATGTCAAGATCAATGCTCGTTTTCACGTCTTTGATATTGATCAAATTCATTGCGGCCATCAAAGCGAATATTATGAACAAGCCCTCAAAAAGCGAAATGAAATTGATTATCACCAAGCCAATGCTTATCAGTGCTCCTAGAAGCAAAGACAAACTTTTCACGACAGAAAGATTATTAATCTCTCGAATCTTGGTAATCACATGAAGGTCTTTGTAAAAATCAACTTTAGCGGAAAAGTCAGGACCAGCATACAATAGCAATAAATCCCCTGCCAACAACTTCATATTTCCGATTTTACCGGAAAGCCTCTTGCCATTTCGATGAATGGCAATCACCGCGGCATTGTACCTATTTCTGAAGCCAATTTCTTTAGGAGTTTGATTCAGGAGTGTGGACTCAAAGCCAACCACTGCTTCAATAACCTGTATATTTTTCTCAAAGCCATCTTTGGCGCCATGCTTTGGAATTTTTATTCCCTTGTTGGAATTAACCAAAGTGGCTATTTGATTTGTGTCTCCAGCGAAAATCAACAAATCGTTTTTTTGAATAACCTCTTGCGGAGTCACAGGCGATATGCATTTGTTATCTCTAATGATTTCCACCAGATAAATTCCTTGCAAATTTCTTAACTCAGCCTCTGCGACTGTCTTTCCAATCAAAATCGAATTCAATTCAAGCTCTGTCTCCACCAAATACTCTCGCTTGTTATTTGAAAATTTCTCCAAAGCATCCGTGTTATTTGGCAAAAGTTTGTCTCCAAAAAACGTGATGAACAAAATACCGGTTGTTACAACAGCAAGGCCTACATATAGTAAGTGCAAGGAATCAATTTCAGGCAACTCATTGCTCAACAGAAAACCATTAAGAACTAGCGTGGTGGATGTACCAATGATAGTCAACATACCTCCCATAATCGTGGCAAAAGATAAAGGTATCAGCAATTTGGAAGGTGAGATATTATTCCTTTTCCCCCACTCGTAAACATAGGGAGTCATTAGCGCCACTACTGGTGTATTATTTATAAATGATGAAATAAAAGCCACCTTGGTCATCATTCGAAAGATAAAACTCTGATAGCTGGACTGCGTCTTGAAAAGCTTGTCAAATATTTTCTCAATATTAAAGTTCTTTCTTAAACCTGCCGTAATGACTATCAACAAGATAATCACAGCTATGATCTGATTCGAAAATCCTTCCAACAATGCTTCTCCACTCAGAAGCCCAGTGACCATAAATACAAGAATCGCCAAAAGAAAACAAACTGAAGCCCTAAACACCTCTTTGTAAATGCAAATAAACAGCATTATAATTGTCAATATCACAACAAAAGGTTGGTATCCGGCCTCTAGCATCTCAATTAAATTATTGTACTTTTCTTCTCTCTATTTCGATACGATTCTAAAGATTTTTTGCTTTAAATCATATTCTCTGTGTACTTTTATTTCCCAAGGGAGGCAATATTGTTATAAAATCGTTAATATTGGGCAAAAAATCATATGGAAAGACTCAACCTTCCCGAAGCATCCTTGAAAATTGTCCAAGGCGCAAAATCTTTGGAAATATTTGATATCGTCAGAAAAAAATATTTGGTATTGACTCCAGAGGAATGGGTAAGGCAGAATTTCATGCATTTTTTGATTAATCACCTCGATTATCCCAAGCCTTTATTCGCACTCGAAAGCGGCTTGAAGTACAATAAACTTACCAAAAGATCCGACATATTAGTAATGAACAACAAAGGAGAAAACTTGCTTTTGGTAGAATGCAAGGCCTCAAAAGTCAAATTGGATCAAAAAGTTTTTCATCAAATTGAGGCTTACAACCAAATCATCAAAGCCCAATATATCATTTTGACAAATGGCATACAGCATATTTGTTGCCATTACAACAATAATCAATACACCCAAATCCATCAATTTCCGGCATACTCATCTTCTTTATAAGCATCTTTCGTAGGGGAAAAACACCTTGAAGTGTATCAATAGTGAAAACCGCTTATGCCATATAGCATCAAGCAACACTAAACTCATAATCTATGAAAACTCACTTCGAAAACCTCATTGAAACCTTTCCAAAAGGATATTTTTCACATGGCACAGCCATAACAAACACTTGAATCCAACAGCTAAATCTATTTGGCCTATTCTATTTCAGCAATAAGCCTGAATAGTTTCTCGTTATTTTCAAGACTATTTCCCCTATTCTAATCAAAGAAAGATCAAAAACATGAAATTCATCCATAAAATATTTCCAATATTTGCTATCGCAATGATTAGTATGATTTTCACACAAGAAGCAAGTGCTGGAAAGAAAAGCAAAAAAGAAAAATCAGGAATCGCATTAGGAGATAAAGTAGAGGCAGTCGATATTAGAGACTCAAGCAACGATCCTGTGCCCTTGCCTTCAATTGGAGAAAAATTGGTCCTATTATTTTATATAGATCCGGACAAGCCCAAATACAATCGAGAATTTTATGATAGATTAACCGAGGAAGATTTCCCTACAGAGATATTCCATTGCTACGGCATTGTCAATTTAAAAGACGCCCCTTTATTGCCTAATGGCATCGTAAGGTTCATGATTCGAAGAGAAGAAGAAGCCTACAAAGACAAAGGAGCCAAGGTCTATACAGATCCGTCTCACATATTGAAAAAAGCTTGGAATCTTACTGACTTGAATAATAAAGCGGCGGTGATTCTAATTAATGACAATAAAGAAGTTGTTTTCTATCAAACTGATGAAATGACTCCTGAGAATAGCGAGGATCTTATCAAATTGATTTGGTCTAATCTGAATGACAAACAAAGCGCATCATTGGGAACGCCGTAAAGTTAATAAGATAATAAAATACTTAAGTGCCTGAACAAATGGAAACAAGTTCCAAAGTTCAGGCACTTTTCATTCCAACATTACCTAAGCAAATACAATTCTTTTTCCCGTATTAATAATGTAAAACAACTAATTTCTATCACTTAACAATTTCTTATCAGAATACAAATTCTAAATTAGTTCAAAAGACTTTTGAAATTAAATAATAAAAGTAAATTTGTCATCGTTAAAAACAAGGCAATAAACCTTACTGACTAGCCAGAAAAGGCGTACCTCAAAATATTGCAAATACACAACAACCTAAAGTGGATTTTTATCATGACAAACTTTTATTCAAAACATATAAAAACCATCCACAACCTTGCTTCAAAAGTTGATTTTAAAACAAGCAGTATTAACAATCACAGCAATCATACTTTTTTCGAAGCTCAACCGCATTATTTACCCCCCAGTAGAGTCTAAAAACACCGATTTTTAACTGATTTTTCAATTACTTTAACTCGAATTCGATGATGAAACGAGCTAATTTTGATTCTACTCAACATATTTCTGGAGAATACTCGAATATATACGAAAATATCAAGCAAAAGCCTGCTATTGAAATCTCTGAATACTTGGCTACGCTTGAATTACAAGCGACAATTGGCGTTTTGCTCTGCTTTACACGAGCAGAACAAGCCGATATTTACAGCGACTTCTCCAATACGATTCAATTAGACATTTTCAACGCTCTCAAAAGAAGAGAATTTTCCAAGGTATTCATCGCCATGAAATCCGACGATCGTGTCGATTTCTATCAATCGCTGACTGCTGAGCAACAGGCCAGCCTATTGCCATTTTTGGACAAGGCGACCAGAGAGGATGTTTATCATTTGAATCTTTACGATCCAGAATGCGCCGGAGGGATTATGAGCACCGACTTTGCTTCGATACGCGAACAAATGACCGTAAGCGAAGCGATCGAAAAAGTTAGAAGAGATTCTCCTTCCAAAAAGACCATTTACTACGTGTATGTGGTAGACAGCAATAAGACGCTCCGAGGCTTTGTCACATTAAAGGACTTGATCTTGGCAAAGCCTGAGGAACTTGTGAAAAATATTCTGCACGATGATTTTGCCTGGGCGAACATATACGAAGATCAAGAAATTGTCGCAAAAAAAATCGAAAAATACGATTTGGTTGCCATACCAGTACTTAACAACGAGATGCAACTTGCCGGAATTGTAACCCATGACGACGCTATCGAAATTATTAGAGCTGAGCAAACCGAGGATTTGGAGAAATTGATGGGTATCATTCCTGATGAAAATGAATATACATATTCTCAAACTTCCGCTTGGGGACATTTCAAAAAAAGAGTCTTGTGGATTTTATCACTGGCCATCATGGGCTTGATATCGGGCGTAATTCTTCATTCATACGAAGAAGCATTGGAAAGCTTGATTATATTAGCGCTATACATGCCGATGGTAGCCGATACTGGAGGAAATTCAGGTAGTCAAGCCGCAACAGTTGTCATACGCGCTCTTGCGCTTGGAGACATCAAACTATCGGACTGGTTTAAAGTGATTTTCAAAGAAGCTCGCGTTGGCTTCATGCTTTCTCTTTGTCTTGGTCTTGTAACACTCGGAAAAGTATCATTGCTTTCCAATAATGCCGTCTTGCCGGAAGGATTTTCTTTGCTTCAAGTAGGAAGCGTGATAGCACTAGCTCTTTCATTGCAAGTAATCGTGTCCACAATCATAGGCGCAACGATGCCTCTTATCGTCAAAAGACTAAACGGAGATCCCGCGGTGGTCGCTTCTCCCGCGATCACCACCATAGTCGATATCACGGGCATGCTCATTTACTTTGGAACAGCGACATTTTTCTTATTTTAGGCGATTTGGGAATGGTGTGCAAACGTCGAAGCCATTCCCAAACCATATTTAAATGCTAATCAACATTAACGAACTCTACCGGCAAATTTGACTTTGGTATTTCAATAATGTGATAAGGTTGTGTCATTTGCATGGATGCCATGCCTTCTGGAGAAATCCTTTTGACCTCAACGATTATTTTATCAGAATCAGGTTTTACCTTAAGTGCTATGCCATAGCCTCCAGAACTCTTCACTCCTTCGAAACTGGCAATAATCATATTTTTGTTAAAATCGACTTTCTGTCTGGAAAAATGAGAAGAAACATCATTCACCTTGTCCATTTTTTTCAATAATTCATTCCAAGATTTCTCATCTTTAATCACAACATTTTCTTGCTGAATACCTTCCTCTCCCGCTCCCAGCAAATTTCCTTGAGCAATATCCACAGCTGTGAAATTCTTGCTCTGAGTTTGACTATCGCTACAACTCAATAGCATTACTGACATTAACATTAACAACAAATTTCTCATCGTAAAATATTTAAAAATTAAAGTTCATCTTTCCAATACCTTTTCTCAATCGTTCTGACATTTTCAACATCTTTCAATGTCAAAAGATACTTTGTCAATAATAGAAGTTCGGCATCGTCTTTTTCACCTTTAAATGCTTTGGGGTAAATCGCGTTACCGTAATTTTCGACCGACTTAGATGGAGTATCATCCACTATTAGCATGTCATAAAAAGGTATGCCAAAACTTTTCTTGATCTTTTTAAGTCTTTTCACATAATTTAAATGATCAGAAGCGTACATGAAATCCATCTGGTCAAAAATACTTTGACGCCTCAATGTGCATCGCGACCGTCCCCAAACAAAAAGTAAAGGGTAATCCTGAGGAAATATGCATGTTACCGCTTGATGCACATAGTCATCCGAAGCTGAAGACCAAACCGCGACATCAAAGTCAGTGATAATTGATTCCAAAAATTGGCTCAAATAAGGCCTGATATAGACTTTATAGACATTCAACTCAAAATCCCACAAATCATCTCTAGGCTCTCTGGTCGCATGGATCAATGTCTCATCCAAATCCAATATGATTAGTTTTCTTCGCAATATGTTTGGAAATTTTTTCTTGAAATTGAAAAAGAAAAATCATAATTCAAATCAATAATGGATCAAGCACTAGAGTTTTGAATTATTTTCTCTAAAAATTCAAAAAACAAAGCGTCAAGTCCCTGTGAATGCGGGATGTGACTATCAGGATTTACCTTAGGTATTCTCATCGCCAATGGTTTGACTACTTCCCACAATCCATCCCACTCTCTGCTTTCATAAGCATGGGTGTTTTGGACAATTTGCGACATGCGCTCTGATATCGCTCCAAAAAAATCAATATCCCATTGCACTTTGTTCATTACGAAATTTTGACGTTGCTGAAGAGCTAAAATTTCTCCAGGATTTTTAAGAGCATCAGAAGGCATGCCCGAACGCGGATCCATTCTTATCACTGCGTTAAAATGATTCATTATATCAAAACAATGCTCAAAACATCGTGAAAAAGCTGGAGCAAACTCTCCACTCACTTCTTTCAGGTGATTGAGCGAAGCCAAGCCCATGCCAAAATACTCTTGCATGCGAAGCTTCATGAAAGTAATATTCATTGTCTTAAACATCAAAGCAATCGCTAATTTCAATGCAGACAGTTGTTCCTCCGTTTTTCGTTCCACTGCGTCAGGAACCAAATGCCTTGGACGAATCCAATGCAAATCCGTGGGCACCAATTTCTCGCTTTCCACTCGCAATTCTTCCAAACCTTTAGAAAACAGCTCTTTTCCTCGTTGTTTTTTACCACCAATGCTTTTGACTGTGGACATGATTCGCCTCAGCTTTTGCATTTTCTCAGTCATCTCTCCAATCTTGGCCAGCATTCTATCATTTTGCTTTAAGCTAAACTTACCTTTTTTCTCAAAGCATTCATTATAAACTCCAAATACCTGCGACATTTCCTCTTGAGAAAGCGATGACAAATCAGGCTCTTCAAATAAATCATCAAAATCCTCTATGCTCAAAAACTCTTCCCATTCTTTAAGCCGTGCGATTTTCTCAGAATCCGAAACCACTATGCTCAATGGACTTGCCGTCGGACTTGCCACGGCTTTTCGATGTTTTCGATGCCTAGGCGTAGGACTTGACTCAGGCGTGGTAGATGGCGATATGCTTTCCACTTCGCGGAGCATCTTTTCCCAACCTTCCTCAGTGCCCAAGTCATCTTTTTCAGCCAACTTCTTCTTTTTTCTCTTGCCTTTTTTCGACTTGGGTGATTCCGAATGAGCTTTAGCCTCCGATTTACCTTCTCCAACAGCCCCTATATTAATTTTTGGAACTCCTTTGACCATAGGCATAGACTCCACCTCCATCGACTCAAAAGGATTCTTATGCTCAAATACTGGAATTTCAGGTGTATGCAATGTTGTCGGTTGAGGACTTCCGGACTCTTTTTTCACAGGTTTTGGACTTTCTTGCTGAAAAAATCCTCTTTCCTTTTTGATTTGAGACACATCACGTCCTTTGTCATCCGTAAACACCAAATTCGGAAGCAAATGGCCAATCCAAGACTGTATGGATGACAAGATTTTATCCATATTTCTCGGCACATAACCTTCCGCTTTCATTTGGCCTCTGCCTTGATCAGAAAAAGCGATCCGAAAACCCCTCTCCTCGCTACTGTAATGCGCTCTTGAAAACTCAACTTTCAGCAGTCTTCGATCTCTGGTAAACTGCATAGCATCAATATCGATAGTCAGATGCGGATAGCCTTTGCCTCCAGGCACTATGATTGCATGCCTCATACTGCTGACATGATATTTTGCAGAAGGCTCTTTCCCCATAGCTTTTTTCCAACCTTCAGCTGACAGCTCATATTTGACACATTGAACCGCCTGATCTTTATTAAGCATAGGATCAACAGACAATCCCGAGCGATATTTAGTCTTCTTTAACGACAACGTATCATAAGGAACCTCTATTCTCATCCAAAAAAGCTTAAAAGATCTACACAACATATTATTCAAAAGCCCACAGGCAAAAATGTTTCTCTGATAAAAAGATAAATTCTATGAAGGCAACGAATTCTTTAAGAAAAAATAAGCCGTTATAATTGGCTGATAACTTAAGATTGATCCATTTCACAAAATATTTATGTCCAAATCCCCAGTTTATAAATCATTGCACCTATAAAGTAAAAATGACGTTTTCCAGCTGAAAAACGTCATTTGAACAAAACAAAAAATAGGCTTTTGAGCCAAGCCAAAAGCCTTGCATAAAAATATAACTTTATCTAGTACTCCAAATATATGACATTCGACTATCATCCGCTCTGTATCCTGCGCGACTTTCTATCAACGCATCGCTTTCTACTTTAATTTGCGACATCTTTGAGAATGTGTACAGCCTCCAATCCGATGAACTTCTTGACTGGCTATAACCTCCCACTTTCCATGCCGAAAGGCTTAAGTTATTAGAACTTTGCAACGTCCCAAGAGTAAATGGCTCAACGATTCTTCGCGTGCCTTCATACATGAATGATATAACTTTTTGTTCTTTAATAGCTTTGCTTACTAGTGCGATCATTGGTTGTTTTTTGGTTGAATATGTCTAATTTTCTATACTTTAAAATACGAAAAAAACATAATAATACCAATAAAACACGCTTCTAAAAGCACGTTAAATTCATGTAATATTCATGATGTTTTTTGCTCAATTTTTTTCTAGGAATTTAAGAAATTTCTCCTTAAAACTAAGTCATTAGACACCACTAGAAATGATCAGCCACTCATAGTTCATCAAGTACATTAACAACCAAAAAATGTATAGAAAGACAAAAATATAAGCATCAAATACTTTTTACACCTTCAAAGCCTTAGTCGCTATTGACGAATGTATATATTTGTCAAGAGTATCGTCGCAACTATAGTCTTCATAAAAACCTGTTACTGCAAAACCAACGGCAATTTGTCCGCCAATAAGAGTATCCAACGAATGACCGTACTCTAGCGTATCATTATTCTCAATTCTCTTCTTCAACTGATCTTTTGGAAGTTGTTCGACATCTGAATAAGGAATCGTATTTGTCACTTTTAGTTCTCCTTGCTCGATCGCATCCATATCAAATAAATACAGAATTGGATTCACAAAACCAGAGAGCAAAGATCCTCCTTTTTTCAACACTCTATAGCATTCAGCCCATACAAGATTAGGATCCTCTATAAAGCAATTTGATATAGGGTGAAAAATCATATCAAAGGTTTCATCTTCAAATATCGACAAATCGCACATATCATGTTGTATGATATCTATTGCCAGTCCCTCTCTTTCCGCCACCATTTTATCTTTAGCCAGTTGATTAGCGCTGATATCAACTAAAGTCACATTTGCTCCCATAGCTGAAAAAATAGGCGCTTGCTGACCACCTCCAGATGCAAGGCATAAGATCTTTTTTCCTTTGACCGGCATATACCAATCCGAAGGAACAGACTTCGAATTCGTCAACAAAACTTCAGCAATATTACGTTTTGCCTTTTTGATCACTTCATGTGAAAATGGTTGTTTCCATTCCTCCAAACCATCTTCCTTGTCCCAGGCTCGGCTGTTGTGTTTATTAATATTCATTAGCTATGCATATCGTTAAGCTTCCAAAATAGTCATATTCATTAAGAACCAACATGACTTAAGTTGGTTTCACGGCTCATAGCACCTGATAAAATGCTCAATCAGATTCATACATTGACAAAACAAGATTTCAAACTCTTACTATCCACTTTGATTACTTCATTAATTTCTTATATAAGCTCATTTATTGATTTTCATGATTAATTAAAATTCCTCATTACCCACATAAGGGATTTGTTTATAACCTAACCAGTTATTATGTGATTAATTGAGGGAATTACTAAATATTATAATTTTATACTACATTTTTCATATAAACATCACTACATTAGCAAATACAAACAATTAATATAACATTCTCATGAAAAGATTATTTTATACATTAGCTTTAATAGGAGCTATCTCATTCTCATCATGCAATAATTCCAATGATGTAAATGAATCTTTAAAAAATATTGATTTAACGACTGTTAACGCTGGAGCTCGTCCAGTGAAAGGTTCCGAACCTGATCCATTCGATACTAATGGTGAATATTGGAGAGGAGATTATGCAACAAGTGACTCTGGAGGTGCTCCAGCAGGTAATTCAGGAGGTGGTAACCCAGGAAGTAATAACTCTGGAGACACGAGACATCCGACATATGGAAACCCAATTTTAGGAAAAGAAACAGATAAAGATAAAACCTCATATGATCTTACTAAAGATGCTTCTACACCTAGTCATCCTCATTATCCAAATCATAACCGAGATGAAGATCAAGATCCTAGCATAGAAAATACTGAAAAAAATACAAATTCAGGATCTAAATCAACTTCTAATTCAAACTCTGATGCGGATACTCCTGATTTTGAGTTAGATGATAGAAAACCTTCAAAGCCGTCTGGAGTCTAATGAAAAATATTTCAACCGTTAAAAAGAATATAGAAAATAGTCTATATTCTTTTTCTTCCAAATAACTAACAAACATTTCTAGACTAAACCTCGAGTGCATGCATGGCTTTCATTTTTCGCTGTAACATAATCCATGCATCAGCTATCACACACCTATCGCCTGCACATTATCTTCCCGAGTACTTTAGGCACTTCGGGCCTCTACCTCTCATGATGTTTGCAAACTCCATAATTATTCGATAGACATTTTTTCACAAAGAGGTAAAGCTTTTGCTAACATCATCTTCTTACAGCTGGCACATATTATGCATCTATCTTATTATTAGCATTTTAGACATAAAGGAAAAGATGATGAATAGTATAATATCCCCAAGGTCAAAAATTAAATCCGCAAAAAAAATTTTAATTCTCATCGTCTTTTTTTCAATCTTCTTTTGCTCAAATTCTAAAGCCCAAGTCAAGCCTCACCACAAGCATACAGCGATTCAAAGAGCTTTCAAAGCCACAAGAAAGCTTGAGGAAAAACTGCAACTCTCCTTCCAGCAAAAGTCCAAAGTCAACGACATACTTTATGATCAATACCTTCTGTTGATACAAAGCCCTCAAACCAATGACAATAAAAAGAAAAAATCATTGCATAAAAAACTAACTACCGAGCTAAGAGAAATCCTAGATCAAGATCAATACCATCAATGGAAAAAAATTCAAAAAGATCAGTTCAGCTCA
Source organism: Aureibacter tunicatorum (assembly GCF_036492635.1). Taxonomy (GTDB): domain Bacteria; phylum Bacteroidota; class Bacteroidia; order Cytophagales; family Cyclobacteriaceae; genus Aureibacter; species Aureibacter tunicatorum. Next base: position 2,064,917 of record NZ_AP025305.1, on the reverse strand, counting down.
CTATACACTTCTTTTTAAACGGCTCATAAAATCCATAATTTTCTTAGCCAAATAATTATACGAATCGCAACCAAACCATTTAATCAAATAAAGATTATTTATAACATTAATACACGGCAAATCCTTTTTATTATTAAAAATTACAAAGGCTAGTCTTCCATGAAATCATATGGTTTGCAACTAAAAAAGCTTGAGAAGAAATCTCTATCCAATGGTTCGGCCTCCATCTGTGATTTAAGAGCAGAAACTACCCAAGCCAAAGCCCTTCAAAGCATCCTTCAAAAACCCATACAAAGATTTGTCTACTCAGGCAAAGGCTCCGCAAGTCCTATAGAATATTACACTCAACTGCCAGATCATTTGGTCTGTCGAATTGATAAAATTTCAGATTCTACTGAAAGAGAATGGCTTATTTCTGTGATTGAATCCGCCATGACAGATCCCGAGACTACAATCAGAGTAGATGCGAATACTACTTTAGAAGATTTGAAGACGCAATTGTTCATGTCGTTTCCTGACTATGAAAATATGAGCAAAAGCTACAAACCAGGAGATTTAGTCATCGGTACTCAATGGACTCAACAAGCTGTTGCTCCGCACTTCAGAAGTCTTTGCGGAAGCGATGATATGCCTATCTTCCTCGACGACATTATCAAATACTTGAAAATTAATGAGGGCAAAATTGTCGTCAAAGAGTCAAATCCTAGAAAAATGAGCTCGGTGGATTGCTTCGGCATGTGGCTTCAGGAGCAAATGCCACCTCTCACGCAAGAACATACTGCGCTAGAGCTTGCCCAATGGATAAGAGACGTAAGACTGAAAACCATGCTTTATTTCACTCGAATATCCAAAAAAGGGCAACGCATTCATCTTATGATGGATAGAGTGGACGAAGCCTTGCTGATGCGTGACGATGTGGAAAACACATCCAATCTTGACCCCGTTTATTACGACTTATTAGGGCTTCATGAGCAATATTTTGTTTACAAAGGAATTCTTCCCTTCAAAGAACCTCCAGCCGACTTGGGCAGTGTACACATGTACAAATACGGTAAGCATATGACTTATCCTTGGATGAACGAACCGGAATTATGGGCGCACAGGCTAGAATATAAGTTTTCAGACAAATACCATATGAAAACTCCACTACATCACTCCTCGACAGTCGATGAAACCATGGATTTAGAAAAAGCCGTGGAAGTCGCTAAAACGAGCGAAAAACCTGATCATGATTTTGAAGAATTGACGGAAAGAGAACTATACTCGGCATTGTTTGACGCATCTGCTTACATGAAAATCCTCACTTTGGGGCAATTTCAAGAAAAAATGAAAGCGGAAAATTCTCAAAATTTTGATTCTCGAAGGCAACTCATACCTGAATTAGTGCTTATTGAATCACGTCTTCAAGAATATGAATTTGAAAGAGAAGCTGCCGAAGATGATTTTCAACAATTAAAAAAACTGGAAAGACAAAGTGAATCGGAAACAGAAAGATCAAATCTTATAGAGCGATTAATGCTCAGCAACAAGAATGCTACATCACGAAGATTTGAACTTCTAGATCTTCTCGAACATGATATTTACTCATGGCATCGTCGTTGCCCCATCATGAGTTTTAGATTCATGCCTCTGTATCACAAAAGTTTGTTTTTGCTTTTGGAAACCATTCACAAAGAACACATTCAACTTGTCAAACACGTAATGAATCGACAGTACTCTCCTTGGGTACCGGACTGGGAATCCTTGTCAAAAACAGAACAAGAAGACATTTCCATGGCTTGGCAAATGATTTCAGATCAACAAAGCTACGGTTTGGTAGGTGAGTATATGAACGGGACCGAATTAAAATCAAGCCGACATAATAACTTCCAGCCCATGGTAGCTAGCTCAGTGTTAAGATTGCTTAGCAGACCTACAGGAAGAAAGCTAATGTGCTCCATACTAAATAATTACTCAAGGCCAATGGTTGTCATTCCTGTATCTAAGGTAATGAAAGACTCATGCGATTCGGCGATATCATACAGAACTACTGATCAAGAGCCCAAGCCATTGGGGGAGTTTTCAAAAGACAATCTTTTTGTCGACGTATTTGCCACACGTGGTTCCAGTGGTATGGTTCGCTTAGTGGTTCCTTGGTCAGAGCTCTCTGTTCTGAGAGGCGAACAATGGGACTTCGCAAAGGACTATACTCACCACAGTCGATCAAGAAAGCCCGATGATGATGTCTTTGCAAAAAACGGACTGTACCTTCCCCCTAGTGGAAACTTTGTCTTATGCCCCAACTTTATCACTCTAGGGCATGAAGCAGGTCATGTAAAAGGTTATCACAGAGGAGAATCAAGAAAAAGCATCTTTCTTGAACATTATCAAAATGATCCTGAACTCTTCCCTTGGAGCAATAATGAAGAGCATTATGTCATCGAAGAAATTGAAAACAAAATCAGGGAAGAACATGGACTTCCAAGAAGAAAATGGCATATGACATCCAGCGTCGACTTGGAAGAAGTCATCTCCAACCCTAAATCGCATGCCATTTTTAGAAAGTATTTGTTCTAAACAAAAAAGCCCCTGAATTAATCCAGAGGCTTTTCAATTATTATTTTAGTCGATTTTACTTTTCTCCCTGTGGAGCGATCTTCGTTACTCTGATTGAATAGTTTCGGGTGCCTGAAGTAACTGAAATCAGGTAAACTCCCGCAGGTACTTCCGTTCCACTATCAGTCGTTCCGTCCCAAACCAGTTCATCTCCATTAAAATCCGATGTGTCAATCTCAGCAATTCTTCGCCCTGCAAGATCGTGAACAAGCACTGTGATTTTTCCGTTAACATTCTTCGGAAGCTCAATTGCTACTGACTTCGCAAATGGATTTGGATACGCATTGAACGACGATTCTTGATCATCAAGGCTTGTCAATCTACTGCCTATTGTCAGATTAACAGGCTGATCAAGCGTACCTGCTATGCCGTTCGTTTGGAAACTCAAAATCTCATTTACTGAATACTCGTCTTCTGTATCACAATCTTTCAACACTAAACTCATATCCGTCACAAGCTCATTGCTGTACAACGAAATAAAGTAAATCCATTCTTCTGTATCTTCTTTGAACATCGGCCTTGCAACTCCTCTGATTTGCTTGTTTTCAAATGCCCCGAGAAGCAAAGTCTCATCCACGTCTGAAAGATCATCTTCATCAACTTTCGCAATCACCGACATATGATATTCATAATCATGAACATTTATCTCCCATTGATCAGGCAAGCAAGCGAAATCAGAATCTTCCTCTTTCTGTCTTGAAAGCAGAACGGTAGACTTCGGATATCTGAATTGAGTATCCTTGGCTGATTTATACATATATCCATGCCTCACTTTCAAAGTCTTAAGACTACCTATCCAGCCCAGCTTGTCATCGTACACCGCAAAGTTCTTTTGACCTTTGATCACATCGCCTTCTGAAGGCGCAAGATTCGAAAGCGCTTCTTTCAATGGCATATTGACATTTGGAAGATAAGATATCCAATTCCACCCTTTCTTCAGAGGAATATCAACTGTGTCCGGGCTTAATGGAACTCCCATAAACCTGATCGTATCCTCATGCGAAAGTCTCAACATATACATGGAATAATTAGTGAAAGAATTTCGGTAATAGTAATCATAGTAATTATAACCTAGTTCTCCATACCAATAATCTCCTGAAGTATAATAAGTCGCGAAATTATATTGATCCCTTACCAAGTCGCCATTACCAGGCTTCAAGTCATTCATCAACTTCTCCACATCCTTAAGCTCATCGCTGGTCATATTGAACGAAAGCCATGTCCAACCTTTGTTCACCGGCATGTCCACTACGATTTGATTGTTTGTCTCGATAAGTTCCGGCACGGAAGGCGTCCCAACCATTGTCTCTGGCTCAAATTCCAAATTGGAAGGCGTCACATCTCCAAAAATCTGGCCTGTGCTCGCATCCCATACTAATAGTTCGATATCTTGATTAGTATTGACAATATAATCGCTGTAAATATCCAAGAATACCATATAACGATCATACTCAGGGACATATTCCAAGTTGCCGACACCTGTAAGCACTCCATCAATCTTAGAAGCAATCATGTCGTTTTCGTCCGTGGAAATCAATCCATCGACTTTCAAGTATCCAACCAAGCTCATGCTATTATTGAAATCAGCAGGATTGACAGTCCAATCAGGTCTCTCAGCAAACACATCCAAATTAATCAATAACTTTTCGCTAAAGCTAAGGTCAGTGTTCAAATAAATATCTCTGCTGTAATTTCCAATATTCAATCCATCAGAGACTGTGAAAATAATCTCTTGCTGACTGTCAGGCTCCAAAGTTCCCGATTGTGGTGTTGCTGTCAACCATTCAGGCAGATTCCCAATACTGAAACTTTCTTGTCTACCTCCAGAATTAATCACTCTCGCTCTAAATGTCAATTCCTCATTCGCATGCTTCGACAAATCAAATTGCTGTGCATCCCAAACCACTTGATTTTTCTTAATGTATGCCGTCCAAGTAATTGGAGATTGAAGCTTGTTGCCTCTCAAATCATAAACATCCTTCACAGTAATATCAAGTATGGTTTTCTCTATCAAACCTGCATCTGTAGTAGGCGTCAAGATCACTTTGTCTTCATTTACCGCAAAAGTAAAATTAACTTTTTCTACTGGTCTAGCCAACTTGATATTCGCAGGCACTTCCGAGAATGTCCCTCCTTGCTCTGTAACTTCAACAAGCTCTTGAGACTTGTTTTCTGTTGTTTCCGTAAGCACCAACACGCCTACATCTTCTGTATAATGCTCGAATGGAAGGTAAACTTTCAAACCTATTTCATCACCTTGCAAGCGATTCATCATATCTTGTTTGATTTGAGACTGCTTGCGGGCAAGGTTCCAGATACGCACTTCATCCATTTGACCATTGAAATAATTGTCAAAGTTTTCTGTGAATCCATCCAGCCAACCTCTAGCACCAACCCATAGTTTTGGAGCCGCAAAGCCTTTCCAGTTTTCGCTCAAATCAGCAGTTTGCAATTCTCCATCAATGTAAGAGCTAATATTGCCCAATCTGTTTACCACCAATGCGAAATGATGCCAATTTCCATCCAAATAACTCTGATGTGTTGCTTGGAACTTCAAGCCAGCATTTTCCACGAAAAACATTCCTTGACTTGAGGCTGAGATCGACCATAAAGTCTCCGACTGATCGGTTCCATCGCCTTTGCCATTGGACAAAAATGTAGAAGCCGCGCCAGACTGTCCATTGAACCAGAATTCAATAGTCATATCCATTTCTTCATTCATCGGCACTCTAGCAGTATTCAATGCCAAGTAATCCGAAGATCCATTGAATTGATAAGCTCTGCCTTTTGGCTCGACATTCCAAGAAGCATTCAACTGACCATGTCGACTGTGCACTTTATCCAAAGCAACATCACCACGAGATTCATTCATCGGCCAATTACCCAACAATCCAAATTCAGAGCCTCCCAATGATGTATTCATCTTAGAAGCGATCTTCGCTTGCGTTCTAACTGTGCTCCAGATTCTGAACTCATGTATAAATCCATTGAAATGCCTTGAGTTTCCGAACCCGGCTTTACCAATATACACATCACCATTGCCAGTGTACTTTTCAGTAATATCAACATCCAATTCATACACAGCATCTACCAATACTGACGCTTTTGACTCCGCTTGATCATAAACTATTGCAAAATGCTTCCAGTCTTGTTCCGTAAAACTTTTATCCGTTTTTACTACTTCGCCGTTAATTCCAATCTCCAATTTATCATTGGCATCGAAACCGATATAAAGGCCTTCGCTCGCATTTCCTCCCTCAGTGAAAATGCATTGCTCTCCAAGACTATTTCGCTTCAGCCAGAACTCTATAGTAAAAGTTCTATTGGCAAGTCCAAAACCATCTTTGACCAACATATAATTCTGAACACCATCAAAACCTACGCTCGCTTGGTGTCTGATTTTCGAACCGTTAAGCACTCCCTTGATTTCAAAATTATCCCAGCTTAATTTGCCTATATCGATATTTTCATTGAACTGAACAGCGATATCATCATTTGGCGATAGAATACCGTCTGCTGGCTGCGGAGTCCCAAACAAATGCGGGTTTGTATCATCATAAATACCCGAATACGTCTTCGAACTGCTTTCAGCTTGCGTACAAACAGACACAGCTCTCAAATCATAATTCGCATCCGGCAATTGCGCCATATCCCACTCATAAATAATATAGGAAGCATTGGTCGGAATTTCCTTCAAGCGATCATCATTCATGCCCGTAGTATCAACAAAGTATGATTGCAAACCTATCCAGCTACTGCTTGAAGAAGGCTTGTATTGAAACTGAACCTCTTCCAGCGAAGGATTATTGATATTGTAATCACCAATCACAACTCTCAAAGTATCATCAAATGAAGTGTTCACCACCCATTGGTCCTCAGGGTTCAATAAATCCACAGTACTGCATGAAGGAATAAAATTCGCCGAAATAGTCACTGTGTCAATCGATTTGAAAACGCCTCCATTTGTCCAGTTATCATATTCGCAAGTAGAGAAAAGCACTAACTGAATATCTTCATATGAATCTTTCACAGGTCCCTTCTCAACGGTAAGCTCCTTGACAATACTCGATCCTCCAGGTATAGCATATACTCTATTCAATGGAACCCCATCGATCTTCAATACCGCTCCATCCGGATTTGTTTCTTCCAACACCGCCAAACGATACCATTGCATATCTCCACTCTGACTATCATTTCCTAAAGTCAAATTGAATACAGCGGCTTCGTGATCAGGCACATTTTGTTGAACTGAAGGAGCGACTTCAAGAACAGGAATTTCACGACGCATGGTAGCTTCGCTAAGGTTTTTACCAACATGCTCGGTGATATATTCTCCTTGCCATTCTTGATACTCTGTAATTTCATACTTATAGTATTTTCCATCAATGACAACATCATAATTATTACTGCTGCCTCTTACATAAGCCGTATCGATGACCGTCACATACTTTTTCCAAGGATATTCCACCACAGCAACTTCTTCCCAAGGACACATACTTTGTCCTCCTGCAGTCGAAAATATCGGACCGCCCCCAGAAGTCGATTCAAATACATCCACACTGAAAAAGTCCCCAATATTATCATCATAAAGCTCATAACCGTACGTCTTTGATCTCTCAGACACATCGCCCCAAGTCTTGTTGTAAACTTGGTGGAATGTTAGCGATTGAGCGACTTCAATACCCGTCTCATTAATCGAGGCGCCTATCTCCAAAGCAACCTCTTCGTTTATCGCCATATCAAAAACATTCGTATAATCGTTGATTGTATCATTCATATGCGTGTACGAATAGCTATTGCCAGCGCTGAAAGATATATTTCTCTCAGGAGAACCGTTTGTTATCGCTTCATACTTTTCACGATCATTTTCTCCCAATGCGTCTTTCCAGATTCTAATCTGCTGGTTATACCATCTCACCGAGTCATACTTATTCTCCAAATGACTTGATCGGAATATGTAACTTTTACCTAAAGTATCAGCGGCATCTGTAACTCTCCAATTCTCCGAAGATGCATCCGTGCCCCAAATCGGGTCGTCATTGTTTGTCCCGAATTTTGGATCGTTCTGATCAGTCAATACCAATTGATAGTTTTCAGAATGGAAAAGATTGTTTCTAAGCTGCGTAAGATCAGGTATCAAATAATTTTCGATATGATCCTTTGAATAAACAAAAGTCGTATTGAACCCTTCAGGAACCATATACATTCCCAGCTTTTTACCGATTTTAAAACCGTCAACGCTTTCTCCATAACATTCCACACCCGGCTTGTCGCAAACCGAATCCGGCAAGACATCCAAGTTAAGAGATGTTCCATAGATATAATTCATAGACTTGCCAATAAACAAATCGCCAGCCTCGCCTACCAATTCAGGTCCATCCGATGTTTGATATGTATCAGTAAACGTAATTGTCGTTTCCAGAGAATGGCCTCCGCCACCCGTCATTGTCATTTCAAATCCCAATTTCAAATCATTGACAACTTCAGTCTTAGTCAACACACCCAAACCTGCCGTTATCGTTGTTCCCAATCGAATTTTCTTTTCAAGATCTAATGTAGAACCGCCCTCAAACGTCCAACTCTCATAATAAGTATCGCTCGTGCCTTTTTCGATATAAGCATAACTTCCACTTCCCGGAGGATCTCTCAATACCATATCCACTAGCTCTGGACCTGTCGTCACGAAGTTATTGCCATTAGGCTTGCCTCCGAACACGTAACCTCTATAGATCTCGCCATTAACATCCCACGTTATGGATTTCTTAGCTGTTTCCACACCAATTTCAAATGTCTGAGTATAGCTATACTCTTCAACATTTGCATTTGTCAAAGTATTCGGCACTCCGCCCGTGAACGTGTAGCGATACAGCCCATTATTCAAATCAGCTTCTTCGTATTGTATCTCCGCCAGATTATTATTGATCGTAACTTTACCATCTGTTACAGGAACGCTATCCACCAATATTGGATTATCTGCATTTACATAAGTTTCAAATACTCTTATATCCGCAGTGTATTGGTTCGTTGATTCGAAAACTGGGTAAAGGAATGGAGTCGCTTTCAAATCAATCGTATGCGTCAAAGGGCTTTGCCCTATTCTAGGTTGATCATACGAAATGGAAGTCTCTCCACTGAACTCGCTTCCATCAGTATTTTTAACCGTAATAATTGGTTCTTTTCTATAAATATAGTCATTGCGAACATGATAACTCGTTGAATCTATGCTGATAATGGCTCCTGTTGTTTCATTTTTAACAGTATCGATAATTACTGTTTCAGGGACTATTCTCGTTAAATTCAATAAATCAAGCGTACCAAATTTTATTGAAGGGTCATTGATTACGGACAGGCCTTCAACGATATAATTCATTGGAGGAAGTAAAACTTCATACTCGCCTGTATTGCTATCAGTAACAACTTTATTTATACTGCATCCATTATTCTGTTGCGACTTGAAGGTAATTTCAGCTTGTCCGATATTGTTGGTTGATCGTCCAAGATTAGCCAATTTATTTCCTTCTCTTGTACCTCCGACTACTCTACCAACCACTTTCACCAAAGTACTGTCAATAAAACTTATTGGAGGAAGAGGCTCTTGGAAATTCCATTTTTCATTCTCATCAGAAGGAAATCTTCCAGCGCTGAATACATGTCCATTCTTCTCAACAGTAATAAAATGATATCCTATCGGAACATCCAATTCAAAAAAGCCCGTTGCGTCAGTCATCACAGGCTGTCCATCTTTAGTCACAATCTCACCATCGATCAAAACAAAAACACCTTCAGCATAGCAGCTTGTATTTTTATACTTAACCGTACCGGTAACTTTAAACGATGAAATATCCTTGAAATCCACATTATTGATTACCGTCTCATTCCCGCCTAGGAAAAGAATTTTCTCGCTTGGCTCAAAGCTATGTTGCTCGAAAAGAGGCGTAACCGTATACGTGCTACCTGAACCATTATATGGTATACCTGATATGATATAGTTTCCATTTTCATCAGTAATTCCTCTGATGCCTAGATCCGTTTTCGGCGATGGAATAACGTCACTCCATGTAGCACCCAGCCTTTTCAAATGATTCTCATTAAAGACAAGTCCTGTATGCGACAAATCGTAAACAAAATCTCCATAGCCTTCATTCATTCGATAATAAGCTATCAAACCATTTTCACCACCGGAAATATATCGATTATAGTCTTGGCTGATTGTAATTGAATCCAATGGCTTAGACCATATCTTGAACTCATCAATATAACCTTTGATTCCGCTACCAATCTTCAAATCCTGCTCCGTGCTGATAGAAAGAGTTGAATTCAGTTTTGCGCTGTCCAATAGTTCACCCTGCAAATAATACCATAATGAATCCTGATCAAAAACCACTGCAAAGTGGGCAAATCCATCCACATAAACTCCTTGCAGGTTTTTTCTCCCAAAATCATATGAGGAAACATCGCTACCATCTTGTTTGATTTTTAGCTTTTTATTCGTCCCATCGTAATCGATCTTTATGCCATCATAATCAAAAACGCTCCCTGTGAAGGAAGACTCGTCCAAATCCATCCACGCCTCCACTGTTAATGAGCTTTGGGTGCTTTGCAGTATATCCAAACTATCATGCAATAAGAAGTCATTTCCATCAAACGATAAACTCGTTCCTGAAAAATCCGCTTCAGACTCCGCCAAAACAGTAACTCCTTTGACAGCCTGGCCTCCTTCATAAGCTATTCGGCCTGTGATAGTTGCGCTTGTCGTACGGTAACCAATTCCTTCGATATAAGTCATGTAAGCGGCTTGCGACTCATGCACTCCAATAGCATGCACAGTATACTTGTACAACACTCCGCTATTGGCGAACTCATCCTCCCAATCCAAATCATCTTTGGAAAGATTCTTCACTATTACTGAGTCTTCGAGAGAGCCAAGTTCTTTTCTAAAAATTTTATATCCAGTAATATTATCAATATTCGCTACCGGATTCCATCTCAAAAACACCCTATCAGAGAAATATCCCTTGGAAACAAATAATGAATTACCATCAAACGTATAATTAAGATATAAAACATCCCATGGAAAACGAACGCTCAATTGCTCTGAGTTATTCGCAACGGATCTGTGAGAAATATTTATCGGAGATCCAACCTGAAAAACAACCTCTACAGGGTTGCCGACTCCCGCTTCTTTTTGCACTGCCCCACTTCCTAGAAAGGGTACAGCCTTATGATTTTCAATCTGCGCGCTCGCCCATTGCGTCAACAACAAGATTGAAAATAAAATACTAAGTACTTTTTTCATTTCAATGAAATTAACAGGCACTAGTATTTGATGATATAATGTACATAAGCATTTCGAGGTCTAGTTTCATTACCTCCTCTTGCCTGTATTGCCGCTGTGTTAACAACATCCGGCTCATTACTGCTATTGTCTTGTCCATCAGAAGTGTGATTACCTGTTCTTTGCAATAGCAAATTGTAATTTCCATTTCCGTGATTGTGACTTTTAAATTGATCTGCTTGATAAGAGCCAACTTTATTACCCGTATTACCTCCAGTTTTAATAGCAGAACGATTATTACGATCCGGGTCAGCACCTGAAGCATCAGATACTCCTCTTAAAAATAGTCCTCTTAAGTCTGGCACATTAAAATTACTTCCATCTCCTCCCCAATTAGTACCTATAGTATTAAACAAGTTTACATAATTCGAGTTCGTTTTAGAATATGAACTGCCATCACATACCAACCATCCTGAAGGAACCTTATTTTTATCGCCAGCAAATGGCATGATGGTTCCTACTGGAACACCATTAGCCGTCGCTGTTGTTGCGGTATTCGAATGTTGCGCTTTCTCAGCATAATAAGTATAAGGTACATAATTCAATGGCGAGTCACTAAGCACATAAGTATTACCATCCTTCTTATAAGATACTTTTAAGTTATACTGAACAGAAAAATCCAGTGCATTGAATTCATTTGCTTTTTCGGAACCAATCATATGACTAAAGACACCGAATGCGTCTGTATCTAAGACTTTGCTTTCCGAATAAACCGCTGTTTTACCGGATTCTCCAACTGAGAAAAAGAATTCCAACTGTTGAGAACTAAGCGCTTTTCCTTCTTGATCTCTAGCAATCCCCTGGAAACTCACACCTTGCTGCGAATATGCACCAAAGCTTAATGCGACTAATAAAAGTAGTAATAAGTTTTTCATGTTTGTAGTTGTTTGTTTTGAAATACGATTTACGTTGTAAGCCCAAAATTATAATAATACAAACAAGAAAACTAACTCATGTGCCTTATTCAATAAGATTTAAAAAGATCATAATTAAATTTTAAAAAAAGTAAATTATGATTAAATGAGTTAATTAAATCAAAAAAACTCTTATTAATATATTTTTAAAATAATTAATAAAATTTTAACAACCACAAACAACATAAAACACTTAATATTAAAATATGTAACATTTTTAATGTGTTAAAGATATTTACTTTTATTCAAAAAAATATCATGTAAGATATCCAAAAACATGATCTTCGATCAAAAGAAATGGAAACCAATTAAAATAATTTTAATCAAATCATAAAAAAACCACCCAAAATATGGATGGCTTTTTTATAAATTATTAACACAAAAGATTACTTATTTCCTTGAGATGCGATCTTGGTGACTCGCACAGAATAACTTTCTTTTTCTGTGGAAACTGAAATCAAATAAACTCCTGCAGGAACCTCTTCTCCATGATCAGTCTCACCATTCCAAAGCAACTTATCATCATGCAAATTTGAGACATCCACCTCCGCGATTCTTCTGCCAGCAAGATCATGAACAAGCACTTTTATTTTTCCCTCTGCATTCTTTGGGAGCTCGATAGCTACCGATTTCGAGAAAGGGTTTGGATACGCATTGAATGAATATTTTTGATCATCAATATTAGTTAATCTACTTCCAAGTGTCAAACGCACCGGTTCATCAAGCGTACCAGCGATTCCATTCGTTTGGAAGCTCAATATTTCATTCACTGAATATTCATCATCATTTTCGCAATCTTTAAGTTTTAAATTCATATCTGTAACTAGCTCATTGCTATATAATGAAATGAAATAAATCCACTCTTCGGTGTCCTCTTTATACATTGGCCTCGCAATTCCTCTCGCTTGATCATTTTCAAATGCTGCTAGAATCAATGTTTCATCCACATCTGAAAGCTCTTCTTCATCAACTTTCGCAATCACCGACATATGATATTCATAATCATGAACATTTATATTCCAATTATCAGGAACACAAGCCAATTCACCATCATTGCTTTTCAATCTGGATAATAAAACTGTCTCTTTAGGATACCTGAAAGTCGTATCTTTTGCAGACAAGTACATATATCCTTGTTGAACTTTTAATGTCGCAAGACTACCTATCCATCCCAATTTCTCATCATACACAGCGAAATCTTTTTGACCTTTGATAACATCTCCTTTAGAAGGTTGAAGGTTTGAAAGTGCTTCTTTTAAAGGCATATTTACATTTGGTAAATAAGAAATCCAATTCCATCCTCTTTTCAAAGGAATATCAACTGTATCAGGGCTTAACGGCACTCCCATAAACTTGATGGTATCCTCGTGCGAAAGCCTTATCATATACATTGAGTAATTGGTAAATGAATTTCTATAATAATAATCATAGTAATTGTAGCCAAGTTCGCCATACCAATAATCTCCTGAAGTATAATAAGTTGCAAAATATCTCTGATTTCTCACCAGATCCCCATTACCGGGTTTAAGATCATTCATCAGCTTCTCCACATCCTTTAGCTCCTCGCTGGTCATATTAAAGGAAAGCCAAGTCCAACCTTTGTTCACAGGCATATCAACTACGATCTGGTCATTAGTTTCAATCAATTTAGGCTCGGATGGGCTACCCTCCATTTTTTCCGGAACAAACACCAAGTCATTCGGCATTACATCACCAAAAATCTGCCCTGAACTCGCATCCCAAACCAATAGCTCGATATCTTGATTTGTATTGACTATGTAATCGCTGAAAATATCCAAAAACACCATATAACGATCATATTCAGCCACGTACCTCAAATTACCAACTCCTGTTAATACTCCGTCAATCTTCGCCGCGATCATATCATTTTCATCAGTGGAAATGACTCCATCAACTTTCAAATAACCAACGAGACTCATGCTATTATTGAAATCAGCAGGATTAACTTTCCAATTTGGTTTTTCCGCAAACACATCCAAGTTAATCAACAGCTTCTCGCTAAAACTCAAATCTGTATTCAAGTAAATATCCCTGCTGTAATTTCCTATATTAAGCCCTTCCGATACTTTAAAGACAATTTCCTGCTGACTATCCGGCTCAAGAGTTCCTGACTGAGGCGCTGCGCTCAACCATTCTGGCAAATTACCAATACTGAAGCTTTCCTGCCTTCCTCCTGAGTTGATTATCCTCGCACTGAAAGTTAGCTCTTCGCTGGCGTGTTTTGAAAGATTAAATTGCTGAGCATCCCAAACTACTTGGTTTTTCTTAATGTATGCCGTCCAAGTAATCGGCGACTGCAGTTTATTGCCTCGCAAGTCATATACATCTTTCACTGTAATATCAAGAATAGTTTTTTCTATCAAACCTGCATCTGTAGTAGGCGTCAAGATCACTTTATCTTCATTTACGGCAAAAGTGAAATTAACTTTTTCAACAGGTCTGGCGAGTTTGATATTGGCTGGAACTTCTGAAAATAATCCGCCTTGCTCCGTAACTGTCACAATCTCCTGAGACTTGTTTTCTGTTGTCTCTGTCAACACTAACACACCTACATCCTCAGTATAATGTTCGAAGGGTAGATAGACTTTCAATCCTATTTCATCACCTTGAAGACGATTCATCATATCCTGTTGGATTTGCGACTGCTTTCGAGCAAGGTTCCAAATTCTCACCTCATCAATCTGGCCATTGAAATAGCTATCGAAGTTCTCCGCATTGCCTTCGAGCCATCCTCTAGCTCCTAACCATAATTTTGGCGCCGCAAATCCTTTCCATAGCTCGCTTAAATCTGCAGCCTGAAGCTCTCCATCCACGTAAGAGCTGATATTGCCAAGCCTATTAACCACCAAAGCAAAGTGATGCCAATTTCCATCCAAATAATCTTTTTCCGTTGCTTGAAAATTAAGCCCTGCATTCCTCACTTCAATCCAACCACGATCATCCGCAGAAATAGACCAAACGGTATTAGACAAATCGGTGCCATCGCCCTTTCCATTCGACAGGAAAGTTTGAGCCAAACCTGACTGACCATTGAACCAAAACTCAATTGTCATATCCATTTCATCATTCATCGGTACTCTAGAAGTGTTCAGCGTCAAGTAATCCAAAGCTCCATTGAAACGATATGCTCTTCCTTTAGGTTCGACATTCCATGAAGCATTAAGCTGTCCGTGTCGGCTGTGAACTTTATCCAAAGCTATATTGCCTTGAGCTTCGTTCATCGGCCAATTGCCCAACAATCCAAACTCCGAACCTCCTAAAGAAGTATTCATCTTAGCCGCTATTTTAGCCTGAGTTCTTGCCGTGCTCCAGATTCTGAGTTCATGAATTAGGCCATTGAAATACCTTGAATTGCCAAAGCCCGATTTTCCTATATATACATCACCATTGCCAGTATAAGTTTCTGTAAGACTTTTATCCAACTCGTAAATAGCATCAACCATCACATAAGCTTTTGACTCTGACTGATCATACACCACTGCAAAATGCTTCCATTCAAATTCGGTAAAACTCTTATCCGTTTTTACGATTTCGCCATTGATACCAAGCTCCAATTTATCATTGGCATCGAAACCAATATAAAGGCCTTCGCTCGCATTTCCTCCCTCTGTGAAGATACATTGCTCGCCAAGACCATTGCGCTTCAACCAGAACTCTATAGTAAAAGTTCTATTGGCAAGTCCAAAACCATCTTTGACCAACATATAATTCTGAATACCATCAAAACCTACGCTCGCTTGATGTCTGATTTTCGAACCGTTAAGCACTCCCTTGATTTCAAAATTATCCCAGCTTAATTTGCCTATATCGATATTTTCATTGAACTGAACAGCGATATCATCATTTGGCGATAAAATACCGTCTGCCGGCTGAGGTGTTCCAAATAAATGCGGATTGGTGTCGTCATAAATACCCGAATAAATCTTCGAACTGCTTTCAGCTTGCGTACAAACTGACACTGCTCTCAAATCATAATCAGCATCCGGAAGCTGGGCCATGTTCCATTCATAAATGATATAAGGATTATTCGTTGGGATTTCCTTTAATCGATCATCATTCATGCCCGTTGTATCCACAAAATAAGATTGTAACCCAATCCAATTACTGCTAGCAGAAGGCTTATACTGGAATTTAATTTCCTCAAGCGAAGGGTTATTAATATTGTAATCTCCGATAACTACTCTTAATGTATCATCAAACGATGTGTTCACTACCCACTGATCTTCCGGATTCAATAAATCAACAGTACTGCACGAAGGAATAAAATTCGCTGAAATCGTCACTGTATCAATGGATTTAAACACACCTCCATTGGTCCAGTTATCATATTCACATGTGGAAAATAACACCAATTGAATATCTTCATAAGAATCTTTTGTGGGTCCTTTTTCGACCGTTAGCTCTTTGACAATGCTCTCCCCGCCTGGAATAGCATAAACCCTATTCAAAGACACTCCATCAATCTTCAATACAGCTCCATCAGGATTCGTCTCTTCAAGCACCGACAATCTGTACCATTGCATATCTCCGCTTTGACTGTCATTGCCAAGCGTAAGCTGGAATACTGCGGCTTCATGCTCTGGAACATTTGCTTGAACAGCAGGAGTCACTTCAAGTACTGGAATTTCACGACGCATAGTTGCCTCGCTCAAATTCTTGCCAATATGCTCAGTAATGTACTCGCCTTGCCATTCTTGACGCTCGGTGATTTTATACTTATAATATTTCCCATCTTTCTTAACATCATGCTTGCCTCTTTTCGTTTTTACAAGCGTGGTGTCATATACTGTCACATACTTTTTCCATGGATATTCCACAGTCGCTACTTCTTCCCATGGGCACATGCTTTGACCACCGGCTGTTGAGAAGATTGGTCCCCCTCCAGAAGGCGACTCATGAACATCCACACTAAAAAAGTCGCCAATATTATCATCATACAACTCGTAGCCATATGTTTTCGAACGTTCAGACACATTGCCCCAAGTTTTATTATAAACCTGATGAAAAGTAATAGATTGAGAAACTTCTATCCCTGCGTCATTTATTGTGCCGCCGATCTCTAATGCCACCTCTTCATTTATTGCCATATCGAACACATTACTATAATCATTCGTTGTGTCATTAGTATGTGTATAAGAATAATTGTTCCCCGCACTAAAAGAAATATTTTTTTCTGGAGAACCATCGGTTACAGCATTGAACTTTTCTCTATCATTCTCGCCTAGAGCCTCTTTCCAAATTCTAATCTGCTGGTTATACCACCTTACAGAGTCGTATTTATTTTCCAAATGACTAGAACGAAAGATGTAACTTGCTCCCAATGTATCTGAAGCATCAGTAACTCTCCAATTTTCAGAAGAAGCATTGACACCCCAAATTGGATCGTCATTGTTTGTCCCAAATTTCGGATCATTTTGATCAGTGAAGACCAATTGGTAATTTTCCGAATGAAAAAGATTATTTCTAAGCTCAGTTAAATCCGGAATCAAATAATTCTCAATATGATCCTTGGAGTATACAAATGTGGTATTAAAGCCTTCTGGCACTAAGAACATTCCCAGTTTTTTCCCAATTTTAAATCCATCAACGCTCTCTCCATAACATTCGACACCCGGCTTAGCGCAAACAGAATCAGGAAGCACGTCCAAATTAAGTGTTGTGCCATAAATATAATTCATGGATTTACCTATAAATAAATCACCTGCCTCCCCTACAAGTTCAGGGCCATCCGATGTTTGATAAGTATCAGTAAAAGTTATTGTTGTTTCCAAAGAATGGCCTCCACCGCCAGTTAAGGACATTTCAAAGCCAAGTTTTAGGTCATTTATCACAGAGGTTTTTGTTTCAACTCCAATACCTGCTGTTATCGTTGTGCCTAAACGGATTTTTTTCTCTAAATCAATAGTCGAGCCACCTTCAAATGTCCAACTTTCATAACTTGTCTCGCTTGTCCCTTTTTCAATATAAGCATAACTGCCACTTCCCGGAGGATCTCTTAAGACCATATCCACAAGTTCTGGTCCTGTCGTCACAAAATTATTTCCAGTAGGTTTTCCTCCAAATACATAGCCTCTGTAAATCTTGCCATTTGGTTGCCAACTGATCGCTTCTTTTGCAGTTTCTACATTAATTTCAAATGTCTGGGTATAGCTATTTTCGGGAATATTAGCATTTGTTAGAGTGTTAGGTGCTCCTCCGGAAAACACATATCTATACAAACCATTATCCAAATCAGCTTCTATATTTTGGGTCTCAGCCAAGTTGTTGGCAATGATCACCTTGCCATCAGTAACCGGCACGCTATCTTTCAAACTTGGATTATCTGCATTAGTATAGGTTTCAATTACTCGAATATCAGCGGTATATGAATTTGAAGACACAAATACTGGGTGCAAGAATGGAGTATCCGATAAATCAATCGTATGCGTCAAATCAGCTTGCCCTGGTCGTTGCTGATTATAAGTCAAAGTGCTTTCCCCTTTAAACTCGCTACCATTCGAATTCTTAACGGTAATGATAGGAGTATTTCGGTAGATATAATCGTTTCTCACATGATATATCGAGGTGTCAATACTTACCACAGCTCCAGTTTCTTCATTTTTAACGGTATCAATGACAATGGTTTCAGGAACTATTCTGGTCAAATCCAACAAATCTAAATCTTCAAATTTCATCGTAGGATCATTTTCAACGCTAAAGTTCGAAACAACATAATTCATCGGAGGCAATGAGATCTCATACTCTCCTGTTTGAGCATCAGTCCAAACAGAGTTCTCACTGCAACCTCCTCCTTGTTGAGATGTAAATGTAATCTGAGCAATACCTATATTATTTTTAGATCTGCCAAGATTCGCAATTTTATCGCCTTCCCTTGTGCCACCTACCACTCTTCCAACTACTTTCATCAAAGTGCTGTCAATAAATTCTATTCCTGACACAGGCTCCTGAAAATTCCATTTTTTATCTTCATTTGAAGGGAATCTACCCGCGCTAAACACATGTCCATTTTTCTCTACAGTTATAAAATGATAGCCAATAGGCACATCCAACTCAAAAGCGCCAGACTCATCAGTCATCACAGGTTGCCCATCCTTCGTAACAATCTCTCCATCCACCAACACAAATACATTTTCAGCATAGCAACTGGTATTCTTATACTTGACCGTACCCGTAACTTTAAATGATGATATATCTTTAAAGTCAACATTATTGATGATCGCCTCAGTAGTCCCCAAAAACAAGACCTTTTCGCTTGGCTCAAATTGATGCTGATTATAGAGCGGAGTAATCGTATACGTGCTCCCCGACCCTTCGTATGGTATTCCTGAGATGACATAATTTCCATTATTATCTGTAATTCCCTTGATTCCCAACTCACTCTTCGGAGAAGGAATATTGTCATCCCAACTCACATTTACCAATACCAAATGATTCTCATTATACTCAATCCCTTTATGAGATAAATCATACGCAAATTCTCCAAAGCCCTCATTCATGCGATAGTATGCTATCAGCCCCTTTTCTCCTCCTGACACATAACGGTTATAACCCTCCACTATCGTCGTTGAATCCAAAGCTACATTCCAAAGCCTGACCTCATCAAGATTTCCAATAAATGACTTTCCTATCTTCAATTCATTCTTGTTACCGATAGAAAAAGGTTTTGACAATTTGACTTTCTCAATATACTCGCCTTGCAAATAATGTGTTACCGAATCCCCATCAAACACCAAAGACAAATGCGCATAGTTTGTCACCGATGAAATTGTATCCCACTTAACCGATGCAAACCCTCCAATAGAAACACCTGATTGCTTTACATCTATACGTTGATTGGAGCCATCATAGAGAATTTCAAGATCATCATACTCAAGAAGACTTCCCACATGGCTCAAGTTATTAACGTCAACCCAAGCTTCAAAGGTAAATTTATCCAAAGAGCTATTCTTCAGATTCAAACTATCCTTATAGAGATAGCCATTTTGGCCTGATAAAATACTTGTCCCCGAAAAATCGGCATCAGATTCTGCAAGCACAGCAACACCTTTTACCGCTTGCCCTCCAGCATAAGCGATGCGTCCTGTAACTGTAGCACTAGTGGTTCTGTAACCAATCTCCTCGTCATAGGTTAGAAATTGAGATTGTGATTTATGTACTCCATTAGCGAAAATCGTATATTTATACAACACACCGCTTTTTGCGTATTGATCCTCCCAATCCAAATCGGAACTGGACAAACTTTTCACTAATACAGAATCTTCTTGCGAACCTAATTCTTTCCGATAAATTTCATAACCGGTAATTAGATCTTTGTTAGCGATTGGCCTCCATCTTAATACAATTTTGTCAGGATAATATCCCTTAGACACAAAAAACGAATTCACATCAAACGTATAGTTGATATACAATACATCAAGCGGCATACCCAACCTGAAATTATTCCTGTTTCCTTGCCCTTGGTTTTGATTCACCATTGCAGAATAAGGAGAACCAATATTGAACACGAACTGATAGCTACTAGTCTGCTTCTGCTTGCTTAAAGCATTAACAGCATTAGGAGTATATTCTTGCTCAACAACTTGACTGCACAATGCTATCATTGAGATTATTAATATAAAATATTTCTTCATCTTCTCGAAGAACTAGTATTTGATCAAATAATTCACCGATGCATTTTTCGGTCTTGTTTCAGCGTCACCTCCAGTCGTTATCGTATGCGTATGATTTCCTGTAGTACTAGTATGGTATGTAACTCCAATTCCTTCGTTATACTTCAAAGGGTGATCAGAATCACTATTCCCCTCAAAACTTCTATGATGGCGAAGAAGATTCATGGTATGCGAATGATTTCCATCTGTTGAAGTTCCAAAGGCTGCATTAGGCCTTCTTGTAGCGTCCCCTTGATATGTACCAACATTATCTCCAGTGTTACCTTTAGCATGCTTAGCTGTTCTTTTATCGCTATTTGAATCCACATTTGCTCCATAGTCAACACCTCTTAAAAACTGGCCTCTTAAATCAGGCAACCTATTTTCTCCCCAAGCATCATTTAGCGCCGCTTTCAATGCTTTATATTTTTCCGAGTTAAAACTCTTGCCATCACAAAGCACCCATCCTGGAATCGGCTCCACAAGCCCATCAATATTCAAAGCACCTGTATTAACGTTACCAGCATAAGGAATTATCATTCCAGCAGGAAAATACGCTTTATGAGCATAAGAAGCATAAGGCACATTTTCCAATTTTGAATCCGTAAGCGTAACAACAGCTCCTCCATTTTCACTCACATCGACTTTAAGATAATATTCATTCTCAAAATCAATTTTAGCGAAATCAGTGGATTTTACAGAACCTATGACATGCTGAAACACACCAAATCCATCTGTTTTAATCGTTTTGCTCTCTGTAAACACATTAGCTCCCCCTGTGGGATGAATAGAAAATGTAAATTGTAAATTTTTATCCGTTAAGGCTTTCCCATTATTATCTCTTGCAATTCCTTGGAAACTAAACCCTTGCTGAGAATAAGATTTAAAGCTTATAACAACAAGCAAAAGTAGTAATGATAAGTTTTTCATGTTTGTAATCTTTTGAAATATGTTTGTTTGATTACTTCAAAATTATGACAACAAAACTGATAAAACTAACCCATGTAATTTATTGAATAAAATAACCTAAAAGTAAAAAAGTAAACAAAACATCACAAAATATAACTTTACAACTAATTTATATAAAAATATAATTCAATTTTCATCAAAAAAGCATCAAACAATAACATATCTATATATACTAATATGTAAATAATAACTTATATACATAAGTAATAATATTAATTCATTCTACAAATATAGGTAATAGAGAGAAATGACATGTAAGAAAATACTATACTTTAAACCGCACTAAAAAAATGGAAACTAATAAAAAAAGATCTCCATTATTGAAGATCTTTTTGACATTTTATATTCAAAAATATTACAGATTATTTATCCATAACATGATTAGTCGTTTTACAAAAACTATTCTGCATCATTATTTTCTTTTATAATATTCTTTGCGGCTATAAAAGCTCCTGACCATGCATTTTGAAAATTGTAGCCACCAGTAATTCCATCCACATTCAATATCTCCCCGGCGAAATAAAGCCCCGCATACTTTTTCGACTGCATGGTATTCACATCAATTTCACCCATATCCACTCCCCCGCAAGTCACAAACTCTTCCTTAAAGGTCGTCTTGCCATCCACTGCAAGCTCCATTCGATAAATATTCTCCACCAGCTTATTAAAGGATTTCTTGCTGACTTCCGACCATATTTTACCCTCGCTTATTTCCGATTGACTCAACAAATTATCCCACAATCTCTTCGGAAGCCCAAATAATTGGTATTTAGACACTTTCCTTGAAGGATAATTGGATTTATAATCGATCAACTCATTTCTTAGTTCATCCTCGCTTTTATTCCCCAACCAATTAATATGTATACCAAAACGATAATCTCGCTCAGACAAACTCTTCGCTCCATATGCGGATAATTTCAAAATTCCCGGACCGCTCAAACCCCAATGCGTTACCAACACGGCACCCTCTTCCTCAAGCTTTGTCCCAAGCACTTTCACTCTTGCATTTTCAACTGACAAACCTTGCAAAAATTTCAACGGAGATTTTGGTATATTAAATGTAAACAATGACGGAATAGGCTCGATCATATTCAAATCCAAATCAGCAAGAAAATCATAGCCCCCCAAACTCGGGAATCCGCCTGTTGCGACCAAAACATGCTTGGCCCCAATATCTCCTTTATTCGTGCTCAACACAAAACCAACTTCTTCATCTTGTTTTATGTTTTCCACTTTCATTCCAGTCAATAACTCGACATCATTGTCTTCGCAAACTGTGGTAAAACAATCAATAATGCTCTGCGAGGAATTTGAAAAAGGAAAAATTCTTCCATCCTCTTCCACTTTCATACTTACACCCTTTCCCTCAAGCCAATCTACCATATCTTGATTTGAAAAATGCTTAAGCATTTTCTTCATCTGATTCTTGCCTCTCGGATAAGCTTTAGAAAAATCGCCAATGCTATTTTTGGAATTGGTAACATTGCACCTGCCTCCACCAGACACCTTTACTTTGGAGAGGACTTTGGATGTTTTTTCCAGAATTGTGATTTTCAATCCTACTAGAGATTCGGACAAAATACTAGCAGCGAAAAAACCGGCGGCACCTCCTCCAACAATTACAATATCTTTAACTTTACTCATTTCAAACAAAATAAAACAAACAACATATACTAATTTAAGAAAAATCCATGCTTAGCTGTTGCCTTTTACGAAAAAATATGCATACATTTGGAACATGATACAAATAGCACAGACATATAGAACTCAATTACCCGCAGGACATCCGTCTCCTGTAGAGAGAATTGCATTGTCTGCTCGCGCACTCCCCATTGTCAGGATTAGCCGAGCAGGCTAACCATTTGCGACAGCTTGTTCGGATCAACCCAATTGCCAGTCATTCAAGACTTTCTCACGCAATACTCGAATTTTTAAACTTAGTTGATCACTACACAACAACAATGGGCTATGAACTTTCATAACACAATACTCAATCCCTTTTACCCCAGTACAGATATTTCGATATCAAAATATAGGCGTTGCAGGCGTCGTTAATAATTCAATACCCAATAGGGTCAACCTGACCTTAATTGTATAATCTTTAGTTTATTCTTAACCTAATCGTATTCATCATGAAAATTGATGTCATGGTGGCGAATGTCCTTCATATTGGACACGCACAGACTATTTGTGATTTGATAGAATCATCCGCTAAGCAGCGCGGCACAGGTATCGCTAAAAGAAAACCTGAATATGTGATAGAAAAAATGATGGAAGGCAAAGCTGTCATAGCTATTGACACTACCAATGACATGGTAGCTGGCTTTTGCTATATCGAATGCTGGGAAAACGAAAAATACGTTGCCAATTCCGGCTTGATAGTCAACCCAGACTATAGAGGTCTAGGCCTTGCCAAAGCAATCAAAAAGAGAATCTTCGACCTTTCGGCTCAAAAATTCCCCGCGGCGACGATTTTCGGAATCACAACCAGCCCCGCAGTGATGAAAATCAATTTCGAATTAGGTTACAGACCAGCGACATTCGCAGAAATCACTAAAGATGAAAAGTTCTGGAAAGGCTGTCATAGTTGTCCAAACTACGACATTCTCCAAAGAACTCAAAACAAAAACTGTCTTTGTACGGGCATGATATATAGTCCAAAAGCAAACATTTCTGCGACCAAAAAAGATATTAAAACCGAAGTCCTTATCTGAATTCCATAGTTATGAAGAAAAAAGTCGTATTAGCATATAGCGGAGGTTTGGATACCTCTTACTGCGTAAAGTATTTGCAAGATCAAAACCTTGATGTTTATTCTGCCATCGTCAATACTGGAGGTTTTGACAAAGAAGAATTGCAAGACATCGAATTAAAAGCCTATGAAATGGGCGTTGTTAAGCATAAAACGCTTGATGTCGTTGAGCAATTCTATCAGAAATGCGTAAAATACTTGATTTTTGGCAACATTCTTAAAAACAACACTTATCCGCTTTCGGTAAGCGCGGAAAGAATTTTTCAAGCTATAGCAATTGTCAAATATGCGAAAAGCATGAATGCGGACTACATAGCTCACGGAAGTACCGGAGCTGGAAACGATCAGGTTCGATTCGACCTAGTGTTCAATATTCTAGCGCCGGAAATAGAAATCTTGACTCCTATCCGAGACCAACAACTTTCAAGACAACAAGAAATCGAATTCCTTGCGAAACATGGCATTGAAAAAGACTGGAAAAAGGCCCAATATTCCATCAACAAGGGACTTTGGGGAACAAGCGTAGGTGGAGCTGAAACATTAACTTCCAACAAAACCTTGCCAAACTCAGCTTATCCAAGCCAATTAAAGTCTTCCGACAGCAAAGTAATTAAACTAGAATTCACTAACGGACAAATTTCAGGCATTGACAATGTCGAATACAACAATCCCGTGAATGCAATCATTGACTTGGAAAAAATAGCATCTGAATATGCTATTGGAAGAGATATCCATGTCGGAGACACGATTATTGGCATCAAAGGACGTGTTGGTTTTGAAGCTGCCGCTCCAATTATTTTAATCAAAGCTCATCATCTTTTAGAAAAGCACACCTTAGCCAAATGGCAACAACATTGGAAGCAACAATTAGGAGACTGGTATGGAATGTTACTGCACGAAGGGCAATATTTGGATCCAGTGATGAGAGATATCGAGGCATTTTTAGAAAGCACTCAAAAGACAGTTAGCGGAACTGTTGAAATCAAGTTAAGTCCATATCAATTCGAATTAATAGGCATTGATTCTCCTCATGACTTGATGAGCTCCAAGTTTGGAGAATATGGAGAAATGAACAGCGCTTGGAGCGGAGAAGATGTGAAAGGCTTCACAAAAATCCTCGCAAATCAAACAAAAATTTTCCACGCTGTTAATCAGATAGACATTGAGCTATAAATCTATAAAGCTCGATTAAAGAATTTGCGGCTTGCCTTGTGAAAATTGACGGCACGCTTAACAGACTTAGACATTGAAAATATGATCAATATTGGAATCATGGGAGGAGCTGGCTATACTGCCGGCGAGCTCCTTCGCATACTTTTAAACCATCCGCTTGCTATAATTAAATTTGTTCACAGCAACAGCAATGCAGGCAAACCGATAAGCCATATCCACCAAGACTTAATCGGATCAACTGAACTAGCTTTCACTGATGAAATCCTTGGGGACATAGATGTGGTTTTCCTTTGCATGGGACATGGCCATAGTAAAAAGTTTTTGCAAGAAAACTTTTTAGACAGCAAGGTAAAAGTCATTGATTTAAGCAATGAGTTCAGACTCAAAGACGATGCACAATTCCTTGGAAATACATTCGTATATGGATTGCCCGAAATCAACCGAGAAAAAATCGCTCAAGCCTCACATATTGCCAATCCCGGTTGCTTCGCTACAGCTATTGAATTAGCATTGATGCCTTTAGCTCAAGAACAGTTATTAAATTCGGACATCCACGTCCATGGTATTACCGGATCAACAGGAGCTGGGCAAAAACCTGGCGCTACTACGCATTTCAGCTGGAGAGATTCAAATGTTTCCATGTACAAAGCATTCACTCATCAACACCTTGACGAGATCAATGAATCCCTTCATCAAACATCAGGGAGAGAAAATGGACGCATCTACTTCCTTCCAATGAGAGGAAATTTCACTAGGGGAATATTCGCTAGCGCTTATATCAAATGCGACAAAGATGAAAAGTGGCTAATTGACCTTTATCATGAATTTTACAAGAATCATCCGTTCACTTGGGTTTCCGAACTTGATATTCATGTTAAGCAAGTTGTCAACACAAACAAGGCGCTCTTGCATGTCCATAGACATGATGATATCGTAATGATAACATCAGCCATCGACAACCTACTCAAGGGAGCTTCCGGCCAAGCTGTTCAAAACATGAACCTCATGTTTGGACTTGAGGAAACAACTGGACTTTTATTCAAAGGGAATCTTTTTTAGCAATTTCATATGGAACTCTATAATGTTTACCCCTTGTGGGATATCACTATTGAAAAAGGACACGGCACTCATGTTTATGATACTGAAGGCAAAGAGTATTTAGACTTTTATGGTGGACACGCTGTGATAAGTATCGGGCACAGTCATCCCAAGTTTGTGAAAAGCATCCAAGAACAAGTCGCCAAGCTCGCATTTTATTCAAATTCAATACAAAATCCACTTCAAGAAAAGCTTGCTTCAAAACTAAACCAAGCTTGTGGAATGGATGACTATCAGCTTTTTCTTTGCAATAGTGGAGCTGAAGCCAATGAAAACGCATTAAAGCTCGCATCTTTCGAAACAGGTCGCAAAAAAGTCATTGCCTTTGAAGGAGCTTTTCACGGCAGAACATCAGCCGCAGTCGAAGCTACTGACAATCCAAAGATTATCGCTCCTATCAATGACAACAACAATGTCATCACTCTACCGCTAAACGATAAAGAATTGCTGGAGCAAGCGTTAATGACAAAAAAATACGCTGCGGTAATCATCGAAGGAATACAAGGTATCAACGGCATCACAATTCCAGACAATGATTTTCTTAAATCTGTCGAGGAACTTTGCAGAAAATATGACTCAAAATTAATTCTTGACGAAGTGCAGTCAGGATATGGAAGGTCTGGAAAGTTCTTTTCTTTTCAACATGCCGGCATTCAACCTGATATTATTACAATTGCTAAAGGAATGGGCAATGGCTTCCCAATTGGCGGTGTCTTGATTCATCCAAATATCAAGCCTTGGTTTGGCCAATTAGGAACAACATTCGGTGGAAACCATTTGGCTTGCGCCGCAGGAAACGCTGTTCTGGATGCGCTCATGGAAGAAAACATGATTGAAAACGCTCATAAAATGGGCGAATACTTTCACCTTAAAGCATCTGAGATAGAAGGCATACAACAAGTCAGAGGCAAGGGCTTGATGTTAGGATTAGAGTTTAATTATCCAGTAACGGAATTAAGAAAAAAGCTTCTTTTCGAATCAAAAATTTTCACTGGAGCTTCCAAGCAAAACAATATCATGAGGATATTGCCTCCTCTCAACATAGAAAAAGGCCATATTGACTATTTCCTTAAAGAACTCTCCCAATACTTAAGCTAATGAATATGAAAAATTTCACAAGTGTTACCGACGTTGAAGACCCAATAGCTTTAATCAAAAAAGCTGCATTGTGCAAAAAATCTCCTTTTGAAAATGACCACTTGGGCAAACACAAAACACTCGGCCTTATTTTTTTCAACCCTAGCCTTAGAACCAGATTAAGCACTCAAAGAGCCGCTTACAACTTGGGGATGAACGTCATTGTCATGAATATCGACAAAGACAGTTGGAAACTTGAATTTGAGGATGGTCAAATAATGAATTCTGATAAAGCAGAGCATGTAAAAGAAGCAGTTGCGGTCATGAGCCAATATTGCGACCTACTTGGAGTTCGCACTTTCCCAGGATTAGTCAATAGAGATGAAGATTATTCTGAATTTATTTTAAATCAATTCATAAAATACTCAAGCGTTCCAATCATAAGCTTGGAGTCTGCCACACTCCATCCTCTTCAATCATTAGCCGACATGCTAACCATTGATGAATTGAAGATTGTAAAACCAAAAATTGTCCTTACTTGGGCTCCTCATATAAGAGCCTTGCCTCAAGCAGTTTCCAATTCATTTGTGGAATGGTGCAAGGCAAGCCAAGCTGACATCACCGTCACATGCCCTGAAGGATTTGAGCTATCTCCAGAATTCATGGAAGGCGTGAAACTTGAGCATAATCAAAAAGAAGCTTTTAAGGGTGCTGACATTATTTATGCTAAAAACTGGTCTTCATTCAATGACTATGGAAAGATCGGTCAGAATTTGGACCACTGGATTGTCGATCAAGAAAAAATGAATTTGACAAATCAAGCCAAGTTCATGCATTGCCTTCCCGTACGCAGAAACTTAGTAGTATCTGACGAAGTGCTTGACTCTTCCATCGTAATTGAAGAAGCGAATAACAGAACATACGCGGCACAAGCTGTATTGCAAGAATTCCTTACGTCAATGAAATAAGAAATATGGAACAATTGAAAATAATCAAAATTGGAGGCAATATCATTGATGACGAGAATGCTTTAGAATCTTTTCTAAATGATTTCTCTAAAATCCATGGCAAGAAAATATTGATACATGGAGGAGGAAAAATAGCTACCAAAGTCAGCCAAGCTCTCGGAATTCAAACTCAAATGCATGAAGGAAGAAGAATCACATGCAAAGACACTATTGATGTAGTTACCATGACTTATGCGGGACTTATCAATAAAAAAATCGTCGCTGAACTTCAAAAATATGATTGCAATGCTATCGGACTTACTGGCGCGGATGGCAATCTAATTCCTTCAATCAAAAGACCGGTTAAAGATATTGATTATGGATTCGTGGGAGATGTCAAAGAAGACAAAATCAACACAAGCTTATTGCAGCTTTTTATCAGCAAAGAAATTTGTCCCGTTTTTTGCGCGATAACTCATGATGAAAACGGCCAACTTCTGAACACGAACGCCGACACTATCGCCGCTACCATAGCCAAATCACTTTCAAAGGTATACAATGTTGACTTAATATACTGTTTTGAAAAAAATGGCGTATTGGCTGACATCAATGATAATAATAGCGTGATAAAAAACATCACTCCTGAAAACTTTGATAAATTAAAATCTGAAGGAATAATAGCAAATGGGATGATACCAAAACTTTCCAATGCTTTTGATGCTTTAGATTATGGAGTCAATCGTGTGATCATCAAGAATGCTCAATACATTTCTGATGACAGCGGCACTTTTATCACGCAAAATTGAAGCATTATGGATAAGGATAATTTTCTAACCAAAGAAGCTGTCAATCTGCTTAAAAGCATGATCGCCATTGCATCCTATTCAGGAGACGAACATCGTGTGGCAGATTTGATAAAAAACATCCTTGAAACAAGTAATATTGAATACAAATCTCAAGGGAATAATGTCTGGGCGCATAATAAGCACTTTACACAAGGAAAGCCCACGATTTTATTAAACTCTCATATTGACACGGTAAAGCCTTCCAAATCTTGGACCAAAGATCCTTTTACTCCAATTATAGAGAGCGGAAAACTTTACGGGTTAGGCTCGAACGATGCCGGGGCTTCGCTTGTTAGCTTGCTTGCCGCATTTAAATATTTTCATCATGACGATGAGCTAAATTTTAATCTAATCTTCGCCGCTACAGCGGAAGAAGAAGTTTCGGGACCTAATGGCATCGCTTCAATCATTGAACAACTTGGAGCAATCGACTTTGCTATTGTAGGAGAGCCTACCAAAATGAATCTAGCCATAGCTGAGAAAGGCTTAATGGTCATCGATGGCGAGGCAAAAGGGATTTCGGGGCACGCAGCAAGAGAAGAAGGTGAAAATGCGATCTATAAAGCGTTAAAAGACATTGGTTGGCTTCAAAACTATTCATTTGACAAAGAATCTAATCTCTTAGGGCCTGTAAAGATGAGCGTTACTCAAATAAATGCGGGAAGCCAGCATAACGTAGTGCCTGACAGATGCGGATTTGTAATAGATGTTCGCTCAAACGAGCATTATTCCAATAGGGAAATATTCGAAATGCTGCAAAAAAACACATTATCGGAACTAAAAGCCAGATCTTTCAGGCTTAACTCTTCAGGAATGTCAGCAAACCACCCATTTGCAAAAAAAGCAATAAGCCTTGGCTTAGAAACTTTTGGGTCTCCTACTCTGTCAGATCAAGCGCTAATACCATTTGTATCTGCGAAAATAGGACCTGGTGATTCCGCAAGATCGCATACAGCGGATGAATATATTCACTTGAGTGAAATAGAAAAAGGCATCGACACATACATCAATTTATTAAAAGATTTTAAACTCTGATTTTTTGAAATGAAACTTTGGGATAAAGGATATCAAACCGAAAATATAGTAGAACAATTTACAGTTGGCAAAGACAGAGAACTGGACATTCATCTAGCTCCTTTTGATGTGTTGGGTTCCATAGCGCATGCGACAATGCTAGAAAGCATTGACCTGTTAACTGAAGACGAGCTTTTCAAACTGCAGAATGAGCTAGTAAAAATATTCAGGGAAATTGAATCAGGGAAATTCGAAATTGAAGAGGGATGTGAAGATGTTCATTCTCAAGTTGAGCTTATCTTAACTAAAAAACTAGGTGATATTGGCAAAAAAATCCATTCTGGAAGGTCTAGAAATGATCAAGTATTAGTGGATTTGCAACTGTATGTAAGATATCAAATCGAACAAATAGTCAATCTATCAGAAAAACTTATCCACAAGCTCTTGGAACTAAGCGAAACACATAAAGATGTGTTGATTCCGGGCTATACTCATTTGCAAGTTGCTATGCCTTCATCTTTCGGTCTTTGGTTCGGCGCTTATGCTGAATCATTGATTGATGACTTATTGCTTTTCAAAGCGTCCTACGACACCGCCAATCAAAACCCGTTAGGGTCAGCCGCTGGCTATGGCTCCTCTTTTCCATTAGACAGAAAAATGACGACTCTTCTGCTTGGCTTCGAAGATCTCAAATACAATGTCGTCGCTGCGCAAATGGGCAGAGGAAAAGTAGAGCGAAACATGGCTTTTGCGATGAGTTCTATAGCATCGACCATGGCTAAAATGTCTATGGACACTTGCTTGTATATGTCTCAAAACTTTGGCTTTTTAACTTTCCCTGACGAATTGACAACTGGTTCGAGCATCATGCCTCACAAAAAGAATCCTGATGTTTTTGAATTGATAAGAGGCAAATGCAACAAAATTCAATCACTGCCTATTGAACTCAACATGATTATCAATAATCTACCATCAGGATATCATAGAGACTTGCAAATGGTCAAAGAAGCATTTATTCCCTCCATTGAAATGCTCAAAGACTGTATAGAAATGGCGGAATTTATGTTTGACAAGATTATTATCAATAAAGACGCTATCAAAGATCCTAAATACGATTACATATATAGCGTTGAAAAAGTCAACGAAAAAGTTCTACAAGGAATCCCTTTTAGAGAGGCATATAAAATGATCGGGCAAGATATTGCCGAAGGGAAATATCAACCTGACACAGAAGTAAAACATACTCACGAAGGCAGTATTGGGAATCTTTGCAATGACAAAATCAAAGCAAAATTAGATAAGGCTGTAAAGTCATTTGACTTCATCACAGCCAACGAAGCATTGCAAAAGCTGTTGCTTTTATAAAAATCAAGCCCTTCTAGATGCAACTAGAAGGGCTTGATTTTACTATGAATTAACTTTAGCAATCAATGCTTCAACATTCTTTTTCGAATTCCCTACAAAAATCTCCCCATCGATAATCGCCACAGGTCTTTTCAAAAAAGTATATTCATCCATTATATATTTTTTATAATCTTCCTCAGCAAGTTTCTGATCCTTCAAACCCAATTCAGCGTACTTTCTTGCTCTTCTGCTAAACAATGCCTCATAGCTACCACTCAAACTATGCATTTCCTCTATTTCATTTTCGCTAATTGGCATTGACTTAATTTCTCTAAGCACTAAATCCTTAGTATCAATCTCTGACAAAATTCTCTTACAAGTAGTGCAAGTAGATAAATAGTATATTACATTCTCCATTTATAAAGCTAATTTCGTTTTGACATCATTTATATAATCCGCATACTCGAAAGTTGAAAAAGCATCACCAACTATCATTTGCGAAGTGCTTACCGTTTGATGAGTTTCTGTTTTCATAAAAATATCAGGATTATGCATGCTTAAATGAAACTTCATTATTTCATCTTTTGAAGGAATATGACCTGAAAACTGTTTTTCAAAGGCTTTTATGCGTTTGAATTGAGCCAATTCATCATACAAAGTTACCGAAGACCAAATATGATTTTCATTCAAAGCAAGTTCTTTATAATACTTTTCTTTACCATCCCACCTAAACTCTCCTAAGCTTGATTGATTTGAATGCCTGAATAATATCAAAGTAAATGGTTCAACTCCATTCAAGTCAACAGTATCTATAAACTCACGATCTGTCGAAGTCTCAAGAACCTCCAAGACTACTGTCCCTCTGCTCCGCACATAATCATCTCTTTTCTCGTGCTTTTCGAAAGCACCATTCAACAAACAAACACTTAAATCAATCGATGTAAAGATCCAAGACCCTTTTCCTTGAGGATCAATAGGCACTATAATTTTTTTTCCGTCTATTGTTTTTTCCTTCGGAAGCACAGCAATAGCCCTTCTATAACTTTCATCTCGATTATGAGTCAATGCAAACTCTCCATTTTCCAATGCGAAAAAAGTAGCAGTACACATAAACAATTTATTTCATTAATTTCTCAATAGTCAAAATCATAGTATGAATGATCTTGATATGAACTTCCTGAACCCTGTCAGCAAAGCCAAATGAAGGGACTCTAATTTCCAAATCAACGGTACCGGCAATCTTGCCTCCATCCTTGCCTGTCAATGCGATCACTTTCATTCCTTTTTTCTTCGCGGCTTCAATCGCATTTATAACGTTCTTGGAGTTCCCACTCGTAGAAATACCAAGAAGAACATCATTTTCATTACCCAAGCCTTCCACATATCTGGAAAAGATATAATCGAAACCATAATCATTTCCAACACAAGAGATATGGCTAGGATCAGAAATTGCGATTGCAGGCATTGCAGGTCTATTCTCTCTAAACCTTCCGCTCAACTCTTCTGCAAAGTGCATAGCATCACAATGAGAGCCACCATTACCGCAAGAAATAACTTTGCCTCCGGCTTTAAATGACGCTACAATAATCTCAGCTGCTTCATAAATTCTATGAAAATTATCTTCATCATTTATAAAACTAGTCAACACTTTTGAAGCCTCTTCAAACTCAGACTTAATCTCATTAATTTTATCCATAGCAAAAAAATAAAAGGCAAATGCTATATGCATTTGCCAAGTCAATATTATTCTAATTACAAGCTAGAAACTTCAGTTGCTCTTGAAATCTTCTTTACAAGACCTTGCAATACTTTACCAGGTCCAGACTCAACAAAAGATGTAGCTCCATCCGCAACCATATTTTGCACTTGTTGCGTCCATTTTACTGACCCAGTCAACTGAGCTATCAAATTCGCTTTGATCTCATCAACATCAGTTGATGGCTTTGCGTTCACATTTTGATATACTGGACATGCTGGTTGATGGAATGTAGTACTCTCAATCGCCTCAGCCAACTCTACTCTTGCCGGTTCCATTAAGCTTGAGTGAAAAGCTCCTCCGACTGGCAATGGCAAAGCTCTTTTGGCTCCTTTCTCTTTAAAAACTACGCATGCTTTTTCAATGCCTTCTTTTGAACCGGATATAACTAACTGACCTGGACAATTGTAGTTTGCTGGGATGATATCACTATCAAGTTCTTTGCAAATGTCTTCAACTACATCATCTCCCAAACCAAGAATTGCTGCCATGCCACCAGGATTTGACTCACAAGCTTTCTGCATAGCTAGAGCTCTTTTTGAAACCAAGCTCAAACCATCTTCGAATGATAGAGTTCCATTAGCTACCAAAGCAGAAAACTCTCCCAACGAATGACCTGCGACCATATCAGGCTTCAAATCTTCCTCAACCAAAAATCTTATCACTGAGTCCAAAAACACTGCCGGCTGCGTCACTTTTGTTTCTTGCAACTCTTCTTTTGAGCCTTCGAACATTATTTTTGTTATATCAAAGCCTAGTATTTCATTCGCTTTATCAAAATACTCTCTAGCCTTTTCCGACTTTTCATACAAATCCTTGCCCATTCCTGAAAACTGAGCTCCTTGTCCTGGAAATACGTATGCCTTCATAGTTTTACTGTTCTATAATCTTAAAAAACCAAAAATAGAACAGTATTGTAAATATCCCAAATTTATCCGTCTTACATTATAAAAGACTGTTCGATAAGTAAACTTACCTTACTAGATGCACCCATCCTTTAAACAACTGAGTCTGCTTATTTGGATCTATAACATCAAACTCAACTTCAAGCAAATAATAGTAAACGCCAGATGGCAAATCGTTCCCAGAATTCGTTTGACCATTCCAATCAATATAAACTCCAGACAAATCGGTATCATCCTCATTGACCACGTTCTCATATTCGAATTGCTCTACACCATTTCTATTGTAAACTTTAAAAGACAAGCTTTTCACGAACCTTGGACATCTACCTTCGCTACCGCCAAACTCCTCGCCAAATGGCCTGAACTTCTCATTGATAGCATCACCATTTGGAGTGAAAACGTTTGGAAGTTCATAATAAGGACAATTGTCAATACACACCGTATCTGTTGGATCGCTCAAATTCCCCGAGAAATCTTCCGATTTAATGTAATAACACCCTGCCAAAGAATTATTTCTAGTATGAATAAATGAATCTTCGACACTATACCCTATCATTTCAAATGGTCCTTCAGAATTTCTTGAATAAAATACTTGGTACCTCATAAAGTCCTGCAAGCACCTTGCGCTAAAGTCCGATTTCCATGTCAATATATTTTCGATACCGTTCAGATCTCTACACGGCAAACTGTTTAGCACATTCTCGCATCTATTTTCTTCCAAAGCGTTTGCTTGAACCGAAGATGGAGCACATGGCGGCAAGCCATCATCAGCCTTTCCGCATATTTCTTGACTTCTATTTAAGAGTGGACTGTCTATTTGTTCATTTTCATAACTTCCAACAGTCATTATTCTATAACAATACTCTTCATTAATATTAAGTCCTGCGTCCTTGCCAGTATCTGTATACTCAAATGGACTATTAATAACCATCACAGAATCGTATAAAACAAATTTGTCCAAATCGTCGCTATCCACTTTATTTCTATAGATACGATGATAAGGATGACTCTGGCTTTGATTTGTCCAAGGAACATCCGCATTCCAAAAAACAGTTATATTATTCGCCTTAGCCAACAAATTCAATCGAACACTGGATGCTTTAGCCGAAGCAGGCATTTCAACATTATTAGATGATTTAGCAACTACTTTATAAGTATAAATCTTATTTCTTGTATCCAATCCCTTATCTGTAAATATTAGTTCATCAGAGTTCTCCAGCACTGTTGTTTCTACCCCATCTTGATCTATTCGAATAAGAGTATATGCAAATGGTCCAGGGTACTTCTCTTCATCTGCTAAAAAAGGATCAACCCATTTTACAATTACCTCACCCTGGTCATCCGAAGTTGAATTTATATCTACATTCGTAATAATCGCAGAAAACTTCCCTCCATTTGGATTCTCTGTTCCATCAGGGTACTCATCCGGAACCTCGTCAATTGTTACGCATAATTCTTGAGAAGCATAACTCTTCCCTCCTTTTTGATCTTTAAACTCAGCAACCAAACGATAGCAATAATTGGCTCCGAAATTAATATCCGAATCCAAAAAAGAAATAACATTCTTTCCATTTACCTCTCCAATTTTCTGATATCCTGAACTTTCCGGAATTCCTATCTCGCAATTATCAGGATTAAAGTCATAAGAGCCTATTTTTCTATAGATATTTATAATCGGTTCACGATCAACATCAAAAATATTAGAGTCATAATAATTCTCCCATTTCAAACTTACATTCACCAGTTCCTCAGAATCTTTAACAGCGATTAACTCCGCCTCCATAAAGTTTGGAGCTGGAGCTACTACAGTAATATTCCATGTTTCAAAATTCGTCAACTTGGGCCTTCCATCATCAGTGATTTTAAACCTTAAAGCATATGGCTCATCTCTAACATATGACATTGGAGGAATCCATTTGAATTCGGCCTCTGCCTTCACAGGCTGAAAATAAGCAGGACTCGGCGAAAACTCAGGTTTGTATTTAGTTATAAAGCTTTCATTCAACAAATGTCCAAATGCTTCGATTTTCACATTGTCATTATCTATATCTGTCCCATATATCACCTTATCCAATACTTCTTCAGCAGTTACACAAGTATCACTTGGGATTTCAAGTTCTGGTCTATTATTATCAGAGTCTTCTACTAAAATCTGCATATCTCTAGTCACATAACCCATAGAAAACCATGTTTCTGCTTCAGGAATCCAGCGCCATTCGTAAACTCTAAATGCGATATTATACTCTCCTATCCTGCCTGGAGAATTCCATGTCAAATCCCCATTAAGCGGATTAATGTTGAAAATAGCAGGCTTTCCGCCTCCTTCTTTCTCTCCATTAAACTCATCATCATTTGGGAATCTATAATTGAAAACATCTCTATCTCTATCTTGCTTATTAACAACAATCTCGTATGACAAACTATCGCCGTCAGGATCCCATGCCCCAGGATTATGAAAAAATTCGATACCAACAGCAGCTTTATCTATAGGTGGTATCGATAACTGCACAGTCTCATTACAGCCAATAAATGGATCAATTATAATTTTGGTTTCAATGTAAAAAGGCGTATTCACTGAGTTGTTCATGTTCACAACACCTGCGTTCCTATTGAATTCTTTAAAAGAGATTATAAATTCTCCCGGACTTGGAAATGAATGCACAATCTCAAAAACAGTCACAGCGACTTCATCACCCAAGTCATTTTTGACAACAAACTCATCAGTGGAAAATGCATGCTTCTCCGATCCATCGCCAAAGTCGATCTCTCCTCCCCCAAACTGAACATCTGATCCTGTGTCAGTATAACCAATAATTTTCAACCTATAAGTATAAGAAGAACAATCTATAACTTCAGCTATAATCTCTCCAGCTCTAATATGTGTGGCATAACTTTCTAGCACAGAAATACACATTAGGCAAACAATAAAAATATATTTAAAAATATTACTCCTTTTCATGCGGAAACAAATAAGATTTAATCTATTGGTTAAATATAATATATCAAAAATTATGATAACAACATTGCATAAATCAATAATTAAATAATTTATCCACAGCTGAAATGTTCAAATATAAACAAAATTTTATTTCATTTTATTTTTCTAAGTTTTTGAATAAAACCAATAGCTCCTTTTACTTCATTAATGAAATATCTATTTTGAAACTACTGATGTGAACATTTAGTATAAAGCTAAGTTTCATGAATGGATTTGAGTCATATGACAGTCCAACTTATTTAGAATAATTTAAAATTAGACCCAATATGATGCGACTCATTGTTTTGAGTCAAATTGAGTCATAAATTTGAATTGAAATTAGATAATATAAACAATTTTATTTACACAAAAACTAAACATGAGTAAGGTTAAACAAACATTTTCGGTGACATTAGGCCGTAAGATTTGGATGGCTCTTACAGGGTTATTCCTGATCACATTTTTGGTGATTCACCTACTGGGAAATCTTCAATTATTCGTTAATGATGGGGGACAGGCATTTAACCTTTATTCAGCCGCCCTAGCAGCCAATCCGCTAATCAAGACAGTAGCTTACGTCCTGTATTTCAGCATCATAGCTCACGCCTTGATTTCTTTGATTCTTACTAATCAAAACAAGGCTGCAAGACCAGTTGCATACGCTACTGTTGATGCTAAAGCCAACAGTAAGTGGAGCTCAAGAAACATGGGAATTCTAGGAACAGTAATCCTGATTTTCATTGTTTTGCACATGGCTCAGTTTTGGTACAGAGCAAAGATCAGCAATGATTTGCCTGTTACGACAATCGACGGTGTTGAGTACAAAGATCTTTACACAATCGTTGTTGCTGCTTTTAAACAGCTTTGGATTGTAGCTGTTTATGTTATTTCGATGATTTTCTTAGGGTATCATCTTAATCATGGATTTCAAAGTGCCTTCCAAACTTTAGGATTGAATCATCCTAAATACACTCCTATCATCAAGGCGCTAGGTACAATCTTCTCGATTGTAGTTCCTTTTGGATTCGCTATTATGCCAATCTACGTATACCTTTTTGTTTAAATGATTAATCATTCCTAAAATCATTAGAGACATGATATTAGATTCGAAAATTCCTGAAGGCCCATTGGCTGAAAAGTGGAGTAAACATAAATTCAATTTAAAACTGGTTAACCCAGCGAATAAAAGAAAGTACGATGTTATAGTTGTTGGTACTGGTTTGGCTGGTGCTTCTGCCGCTGCGTCATTTGCAGAATTAGGCTATAATGTAAAAGCGTTTTTCTATCAAGATTCAGCAAGAAGAGCTCACTCCATTGCTGCCCAAGGTGGTATCAACGCTGCGAAGAACTATCAAAACGACGGTGACTCGATTTACAGACTTTTTTACGATACTATCAAAGGTGGTGACTACAGAGCTCGCGAAGCGAATGTATACAGACTAGCTGAGGTATCGAACAGCATCATTGATCAATGTGTGGCTCAAGGTGTGCCTTTCGCAAGAGAGTATGGCGGTTTGCTTGATAATAGATCATTCGGTGGAGCTCAGGTTTCGCGTACATTCTATGCTCGTGGTCAAACGGGACAGCAGTTATTGCTAGGTGCTTATAGCGCACTTTCAAGACAAGTTAACAAGGGTAAAGTAAAATTATGCCCTAGAACTGAAATGGTGGAACTTGTAAAAGTTGATAACAAGGCAAGAGGTATCATTTCTAGAAATATGGTTACTGGAGCTGTTGAAGCTCATAGCGCGCATGCAGTAGTATTAGCGACTGGTGGATACGGAAACGTGTTCTTCTTGTCAACAAATGCTATGGGATGTAATGGTTCTGCCGCTTGGAGAGCTCACAAACAAGGTGCTTTGTTTGCAAACCCTTGCTTCACTCAAATTCACCCTACTTGTATTCCTGTTCATGGAGATCAACAGTCAAAGCTTACTTTGATGTCTGAATCATTAAGGAATGACGGTAGAGTTTGGGTTCCAAAAACTGTTGAGATGGCTCAAAAGATCCAAAAAGGAGAATTGAGACCTGAAAACATTAACGAAGAGGACAGAGACTATTACTTGGAAAGAATTTACCCTTCATTTGGTAACTTGGTTCCAAGAGACGTTGCTTCTAGAAATGCC
Organism: Aureibacter tunicatorum; assembly: GCF_036492635.1. GTDB lineage: Bacteria > Bacteroidota > Bacteroidia > Cytophagales > Cyclobacteriaceae > Aureibacter > Aureibacter tunicatorum. Next base: position 2,025,421 of record NZ_AP025305.1, on the reverse strand, counting down.
AAAAAAGTTTGTGATGCAGACAGAGGAGTTGGTTCAACTGGACTAGCAGTATACCTTGATTTCGCAGATGCAATCAAAAGAGATGGCGAGGATGTGATCAGAGCGAAATATGGAAACTTATTCCAAATGTACGAAAAGATCACCGCTGATAATCCTTACAAAACTCCAATGATGATCTATCCTGCTGTTCACTACACTATGGGTGGACTTTGGGTTGATTATAATTTGATGACAACTGTTGATGGTTTGTTTGCAATCGGAGAGTGCAACTTCTCTGATCACGGAGCTAACAGACTAGGAGCTTCAGCCTTGATGCAAGGTCTTGCCGATGGGTATTTTGTAATTCCTTACACAATCGGAAATTACCTAGCTGAAATGGCTTACACGAAAGTAGAAACAAGCCATCCTGAATTCACTAAAGCCCTTGATAGCGTAAAAGAAAGAATCAACAAACTTCTTTCTATCAAAGGCCAAACTTCTGTGCTAGAATTCCACAAGAAATTAGGAAAAATCATGTGGGACAAATGCGGTATGGCTAGGAACGCTCAAGGTCTTCAAGAAGCAATCAAAGAAATTCAAGTTCTTAGAAAGAACTTCTGGGAAGATGTAAAAGTACTAGGAACAAATGAAGAGCTAAATATGTCGCTTGAAAATGCGCTAAGAGTTGCTGACTTCATGGAACTAGGTGAATTGATGTGCAAGGATGCTTTAGTTAGAGAAGAATCATGCGGTGGTCACTTCAGAGAAGAGCACCAAACTGAGGAAAACGAGGCTAAGCGTGATGATGAGAACTTCACTTTCGTTTCCGCTTGGGAATACAAAGGGGACAATAACGAACCTGTACTTCATAAAGAAGAGCTAATCTTTGAGAATGTAAAACTTACTCAAAGAAGTTATAAATAAAATTAGGAGAAAGGTTACTTTCTCCTTTAAGGATTTAGTTAACAAACCAAGTTATTAAGACATGGATTTAACACTCAAAGTTTGGCGTCAAAAAGACAGTAAGAGCAAAGGACAGTTTAAAGAATATAAAATATCGAATATTTCTGAAGGATCATCATTTTTAGAAATGCTAGATATACTTAACGAGGATCTAGTTGCTAAGAATGAAGATCCTATACATTTTGACAGTGATTGCCGTGAAGGTATATGTGGTATGTGCTCATTGTTCATCAATGGTCGTCCTCATGGACCTGAGGAAGAAATCACAGTTTGCCAGTTGCATATGAGAACATTCAACGATGGCGATACAATCACTATCGAACCTTGGAGAGCAAAGGCTTTCCCTGTTTTGAAAGATCTTGTAGTTGATAGAAGCTCGTTTGAAAGAATTATTCAAGCTGGTGGACACGTAGGTGTGAACACAGGAGGAATTCCAGACGCTAACGCTATTCCTATTCCTAAGGAAAAAGCTGATTTGGCTATGGATGCTGCTGCTTGTATCGGTTGTGGTGCTTGTGTAGCAGCGTGTAAAAATGCATCTGCAATGCTATTCGTTTCTGCTAAAGTTTCACAATTAGCTTTATTACCACAAGGTAATGCAGAAAGAACACGAAGAGTTACTGCAATGGTTAATCAAATGGATTCTGAAGGTTTCGGCGCTTGTACTAACACTGGTGCTTGTGAAGCTGAATGTCCAAAAGGAATTAGCCTAAGCAACATTGCAAGAATGAATAGAGAATACTATTCTGCAAAAATCGGATCTAGACAAGATTAATATTAAATTTGAAACGTTAAAAAAAGCAACGAGCTCTCGTTGCTTTTTTTATTTAATAATATTTCAACAAAACTCACTTCTAATATCTTTATTATTAAAAAGATACATTGGAATATAATCTCACCGAAATACTTTTTGTAAGCTCATTGCTTCTTCTGATTAGCATACTGATTAGCAAACCCTCCACAAACTATGGAATACCTTCACTTTTGGTATTTCTTGGCATTGGCATGTTATTTGGCAACGGAGGCAAATACGATTTTTATTTCAACGCCCCCAAGTTTTCTGAAGCATTAGGCGGTGTAGCTTTATCATTTATTCTTTTTTCAGGAGGTCTTGAAACCAGATGGACATATATAAAAAACATTCTACCTGAAGGAATTAGCTTGGCAACTATAGGAGTCTTTCTGAGTGTGTTTATAGCAGGTTCTTTAATTCATATCACGACTCATTTTACATTTATTGAAAGTCTTCTAATTGGTTCTATTATATCTTCTACCGATTCAGCAGCGGTATTTTCAATTATGAAAACCGGAAAATTCAGATTAAAAGAAAACATAACAAAAACATTGGAATTGGAATCCGGATGCAATGACCCTATGGCCTATTTTCTTACAATAAGTTTCTCTAAAATGATTATGAATGGATCAAACAACTTTTTAATCCTATTTCCTACTTTTTTAATTCAAATGTCAATGGGCTTTATCATCGGCATACTTTTCGGCAAATTATCATTATACATACTTAAAAATATTAATCTAGCCAATAAAGGTTTATACCCAGTGCTCATGATCTCCTTGGTTACTTTAGCCTTTTCTTCAGCTAACTTTGTTCAAGGAAGCGGCTTTTTGGCTGTATACATTATGGGCATAATTATTGGAAATGGCGATTTCTCCGAAAAATACGATATCATACATTTTTTCCAAGGAGTCTCTTGGTTCATGCAAATCACAATGTTCCTAGTTCTTGGATTACAAGTTTTTCCTAACCAAATGCTTCCATTTTTAGGTAAAGGTTTATTGATCGCCGGAATAAGTCTGTTTATAGCAAGGCCTCTCTCTGTATTCAGCGTTTATGCCTTATCAAAAGCCTCATGGAGGAAAAAAACTTTCATCTCATGGGTCGGACTCAAAGGAGCAACTCCAATAGTATTTGCTATTTACCCAGCAATACTCGGACTCAAAAATGCCGATGACATCTTCAATATTGTCTTTTTCGTCGTATTAGCCTCCGTGCTTATCCAAGGATCAACTATAAACTTGTTGGCAAATAAACTCAAGTTGATAATAACAGAAAGCAATGAAACCCTTAAGGAATAACCTCTTCCTGAGCATCGTTTATTTGTCCTGGAAACTTCGTCTTGGATGAAATATCAATCATTACGATCAATATAACCACCATAAAAATTATAAAGCCAATAAGCAATAGTATCTTGTTTTTTTTCATGATATACTTATAAATATTCCAATAATGCAATAATACGCTTTTTCTCAATAATATTGGACTATTAAAAAATTTATTCGATATATTTGTTCGCATAGATTTTTTAATTCTTATTATCAACCATGTATAAACACAAAAAAGTAGTTATTGTATTGCCAGCTTATAACGCTGCGAAAACATTAGAAATCACATATAATGAAATACCTTTCGACCTAGTGGATGAAGTTGTTTTGGTAGACGACCATAGCTCTGATAATACATCAGAGGTTGCAAAAAAACTAGGCATAGTACATATAATCACTCACGAAAATAACACAGGGTACGGAGGAAATCAAAAATCATGTTATAATAAAGCGCTTGAGCTTGGAGGCGACATTATCATCATGCTTCATCCTGACTATCAATACACTCCAAAACTTCTTACAGCAATGATTTCCATAATCGGAAATGATGTATATCCAGTAGTTTTTGGGTCTCGAATTCTAGGCAAAGGCGCATTGAAAGGTGGAATGCCAATATACAAATATATAGCAAACAGATTCTTGACATTCACACAGAATGTACTGATGAATCAAAAGCTAAGCGAGTACCATACTGGCTACAGAGCTTTTTCTGGAGAAGTCTTAAAAAGCGTTAATTACAATATGTTATCCGACGATTTTGTTTTTGACAATCAAATAATTGCTCAAATTTGCAATAAAGGATATGATATTGCTGAAGTTACCTGCCCGACAAAGTATTTTGAAGATGCTTCTTCAATCAATTTGAAAAGAAGCACGATTTACGGTCTTGGTGTTTTAAGCGTTTCAATGCAATATTTCCTGCATAATATCGGTTTAAAGAAATACAAATACTTGAATTAACACCTTCTTTTTGATGTCACTTTCAACAATAACAAAAAATCAATCGAAAACTGAAGAAACCTCCTTTTTTGCAAAGTATAAAGTTCAGTTAATAATCGCATTGATTTCAGCTGTCTTTTATCTCCCTTTTCTAGGTGGTGTTCATCTATTCGATTGGGATGAAATTAATTTTGCGGAAATATCCAGAGAGATGGTTATAATGGGCGAGTACCTAAAAGTCCATGTAGACTATGAGCCTTTTTGGGAAAAACCACCATTATTTTTCTGGTTGCAAGCTTTATCCATGCATTTGTTTGGAATAGGTGAATATGCGGCGAGATTTCCAAATGCTATTTGCGGAATAGTAACACTTGTGGTTCTGTTCAATATTGGGAAAAAATTAAAAGACCAATTGTTTGGCATATTATGGGCCGGAGCATATTTTGGTTCAATATTGCCTGCGCTATATTTCAAAAGTGGAATTATTGACCCTTGGTTCAACCTTTTCATTTTGCTAGGAATGTACAATTTAATATTAGCCTATTGGAAACAGAAAGAGATTGATGTTCTGGTTTTAAATAGAAAACCAATTTACTATGCCGTATTAGGTGGTTTCTACACTGGTCTTGCTATGCTAACCAAAGGCCCTGTTGCGATCCTTATCATAGGCCTTTGTTTCGGAGTTTACTGGATAATGCAAAAATTCAAGTTATTCATTTCTCCTAAAAGCGTGTTTACCTTTATTTTAATCAGCTGTCTTACCGCTTTATCTTGGTTTGGAATAGAAACGATCATCAACGGTCCTTGGTTTGTGGAAACTTTTGTAAAATACCAGATCAGATTGTTTGAAACAAAAGACGCGGGACATGGCGGCTTCTTCGGTTATCATTTTGTAGTGATTTTAATAGGTTGTTTTCCTTCATCTATTTTCGCTTTAAAAGGAATGATGCAGAAGAACTTCAGCACATTTTATGAAAAAGATTTTAAGATATGGATGAATATTTTGCTTTGGACAATATTGATCTTATTCACAATAGTACAATCTAAAATTGTTCATTATTCATCAATGGCCTATTTCCCATTGACCTATTTAGCAGCCTTAAGCGTTTACGAGATTGTAAATAAAAGAGAGCATTTAACTGGATGGATGAAAAACATGCTTTATGCCATAGGCGGATTAATCGGTTTTATTCTATTCATTACACCTCTTGCATACATGAATATTGACAAGATCAAGCCTTTGATTAAAGATAAATTCACATTAGCCAACTTAAACGCTGATGTAAGTGTAAGTGGAATTGAATCCCTTTCAGGAATTATCTTAATCGCCAGTATAATCATTTGCATATATCAAATCAATAAACAAAAAGAACTAATCGGATTCGGAGTACTTTCTATTGGAACAGCTTTAACATTGCAGCTTGGTCTGATATTCTATATTGCAAAAGCTGAAAAAATATCTCAAAATGCCGCTGTTGAATTCATCAAATCTCTTGACCATCGAAATAGCTATGTAGTAACTAAAAAATATAAAAGTTACGCACCTTTTTTCTACTCTGAAATGATCCCTGAAGATCGCCATGAAAAGTATTCCAGAGATTGGTTGCATTACGGAAAAGACATAGACAAAGATGTGTATATCATCACCAAAATACACAAACAAGAACAATTTGAAAAAGAAATTACTGACGCCATTCGTATTGGAGAAAAGAATGGATATGTCTTTTATAAAAGAGAAGCTAACTAACATTTTACAAAGGCATGAGTTTTATTTCAAACTCATGCCTTTATGTTTAAAATTATACAACTATCACTAGCTTTAGTAATAAGCGTATTAATCATCACATTACTATCGGAAGTCATAGAATTCATAAGCATATTGCTAATAAGCAATGAATCCGCGAATCAATTGAGCACAAGTCCTCATTTATTTTACAAAATTCGTAACAGTTTTGATTTTTTAATCTACAAAGCCTTTTATAGCTTCTTTGCTTGTTTGATCGGGGGCTATGTTGGCACTTGGATTTTCGATTCCAATGAAAAACTGGTTTCAATATTAATCATAACTTTCTATGGTATCATTCTTTACTCAACTTTGATTATTGGCTCCAAGAACTTCCTCCCTCCTATTGAATATAGCATAATACTTTTTATTTGTTCTTCATCAGCTATCTACATAGGATCCCAAATACGCAAACATAAAGCACCTGTATCTTTATAATTCTATAGAATAAACATCTGTTAATCATTGTGAGTTAAGAAGTTAACTAATACAAATACGATGAATAAAGATTACGATGTAATAATAGTAGGGACCGGTGCAGGCGGTGGAACACTATTACACAAATTAGCAAAAGAGAATCCAAACCTTAAGATTTTAATTCTTGAAAGAGGCTCCTTCCTACCTAGAGAAAAAGAAAACTGGAATTCAATATCCGTATTTCAAAATGACCGATATCACACCAAAGAAAAATGGTATGACAAAAATGAAAATCCTATTCATCCAGGCACTGGATATTGGGTAGGAGGAAATACTAAAGTCTATGGAGCCGCATTATTCAGACTTAGAGAAAATGATTTTAACGAAGTCAAACATCAAGACGGAGTTTCTCCCGTTTGGCCGTTAAAATACAGTGACTTCGAGCCATATTATGACGAAGCGGAAAAGCTATACAATGTACACGGATTGCAGGGTATTGATGCTAGCGAGCCAAGAATTAAAAAATACCACTACCCTCCTGTGCAACACGAAACTAGAATACAAGAAGTTCATGACAAACTTAAGGATAAAGGACTTAATCCATTTTATATTCCTTTAGGCGTCAAGCTTAATGAAGAAAATGAACTTGAAAGCCAATGCATCAAATGCAATACTTGCGACGGTTTTCCATGTCTGATTCATGCAAAAGCTGATAGCGATATCAACTGTGTCAGACCAAGTCTTAAAAAAGACAACATTACTTTAATAACAGAAGCAAAAGTAACAAAACTTCATACTACAACTTCAGGAGATACCATCAATAAAGTAGAATTCACAAAAGATGGAGAAATACAATTTGCGGAAGCGAAAATAGTTGTCGTTTCATGCGGAGCAATTAATTCCGCTGTTTTGTTGCTAAATTCAGCAAATGAAAAACACCCAAATGGTCTGGCTAACAGCAGTGATTTGGTTGGTCGAAACTTCATGAAGCATAACAATGGAGCTATTCTAGGCCTAAGCGACAAGCCTAACCCTACCTCATTTCAGAAAACTTTAGCAGTCAACGATTTCTATTGGGGTGATAAAGATTACAAATATCCAATGGGCCATGTACAGCTTCTTGGAAAGGTAGATAAAGACATGTTAGGTGCGGATGCTCCGTCATTTGCTCCAGGCTTTGTCCTTGAACAAATGGCTACCCATTCAATTGACTGGTGGCTAACCAATGAGGACCTTCCGGATTTGGAAAATCGTGTCTTTACAAAAAATGGAAAAATACATTTGGTTTACAAAGACAATAATCAAAAATCATTTCAAAAACTAATGGATAAATGGACTAAAATCCTAAAGTCTATCGATTGTGCCAACTATATTGTTCCGCATTCCTTGTATTTTAAAAAGAAAATTCCGTTGCAAGCTGTTGGCCATCAATGCGGCACAATGAGATTTGGTGAAGATCCTAAAGAGTCCGTCTTAGATGTTAACTGCAAAGCTCATGACTTAACTAATCTCTATGTAGTTGATGGAAGTTTTTTCCCTTCCAGTGGCGCTGTCAATCCATCACTTACGATCATTGCCAATGCTCTTAGAGTAGCTAAACATATTTCACAACATTTCAATTCATAAAGATGTCCATATCAGGTGTATTATCAGGCCAAGTTGCTTTGGTCACAGGAGCAAACTCAGGCATAGGAAAAGCTGTTGCTATTGAATTAGCCAAAGCTGGAGCCAAAGTAGGAATAAATTATATCGCTCAAGAAGAAGCCACTCAAGCCGTTTTAAAAGAAATATCAGACTTTGGTGGGGAGGCAATCGCGCTCAAAGCTGATGTGAGCAAAGAAGAAGAAGTCCAAAGTATGTTTCAAACTCTAAAAGTCCATTTTGGAGTCATTGACATACTAGTTAATAATGCAGGGATACAAAGAGACTCCTCCTTCGCTGAAATGACATTAGACCAATGGCAAATGGTTTTGAATGTCAATCTTACAGGTCAGTTTTTATGCTCAAGAGAAGCTGTTAGAGAATTTCTTCAAAAAGATCCAAATAAAACAAACTCCAAAGCAAGAGGAAAAATCATCTGCATGAGCTCTGTCCATGAAGTCGTTCCTTGGGCTGGCCATGCCAATTATGCGGCGTCAAAAGGAGGCGTTAAATTGCTGATGCAGTCCATGGCTCAAGAACTAGCTCCTCAGAAAATCAGAGTGAACAGTATCGGACCAGGCGCGATCAAAACTACAATAAACTACTCGGCATGGTCAAATCCCGAAGCGGAAAAGGAACTGCTCAAATTAATCCCTTATAAAAGAGTTGGCGACCCCGTTGATATTGGCAAAGCTGCTGTATGGTTGGCTTCAGACGAGTCTGATTATGTCAATGGAGTTACATTATTTGTTGATGGAGGAATGACATTATATCCAGGTTTTACAACGAATGGTTAATAGATAATTTTTAAAAACTAAATCAATGGAATCAGCTGAGCATAGAAGAATCAATGAAAAATATCAAGAATCTATTCCTTGGATGAAATGGGGCCCTTATTTAAGTGAAAGGCAGTGGGGAACAGTCCGAGAGGATTACAGTGATGATGGCAATGCATGGGATTATTTCCCACACGAGCATGCTCGTTCCAGAGCCTATAGATGGGGCGAAGATGGAATAGCCGGAATTTCAGACGAGCTGCAAAATCTATGTTTTTCATTGTGTGTTTGGAATCATAAAGACCCCATTTTGAAAGAAAGGTTATTCGGTCTAAATGGGCATGAAGGTAATCATGGAGAAGATGTGAAGGAGCTTTACTATTATCTAGAAAATACGCCCACACATTCATACATGAAATACCTTTATAAATATCCAATAGACGAATATCCTTACGCGGATTTGCTCAATACTAACCAATCCAGATCCAAGGATGATCCTGAATATGAATTACTAGACACCAATTGCTTCAAAGACAACAGATACTTTGATATCTTTGTAGAATACGCTAAAGCTGGACCTGATGATATTTTCATTAAAATCACTGTTGAAAACCGAAGTGATGTGGCTTCCTCATTAAGTTTACTGCCAACTATATGGTTTAGAAACAAATGGAGCTTTGGTAAAGAGATTGAAAAGCCGATAATTGAAAAAATTGATATTGTTGAAAATTGGGAAACTGTTGTTTGCAATCACCCTACTATTGGCGAATACAATTTTTATTACGATCAATGCGACTATGAATTATTCACTGAAAATGAAACTAATAATTTCAAAGTTTTTGGCATTGACAGTGATGCTTCATTCAAAAAGGATTATTTTCATGAACTGCTAGTTAACAACAAGCTTGATTCCTATAGTTCTCCAAATAAAGGAACAAAATTTTCCCCGCTCTACCAGATTAATCTGTCGGCAAAAGAATCCAAATCCTTTACATTTAGACTTTCAAAGAAAAGGTCTAATGACAACCCTTTTAAACATTTAGAAACGGTCTTCAAGGATAGAATCTCAGAAAAAGCTAATTTCTATAGTTCAATTTCTCCCGATGCATGCAATAAAGATATTAAAATGATTCAGGAGCAAGCCTACTCAGGCATGTTGTGGTCTAAGCAATTTTATCACATTGATATGGAAATATGGCTAAATGGCGATAAAGGCCAACCTCAACCTCCAAACAACAGACTAAATGGAAGAAACAAAAACTGGAGGACATTGAACAATGAAGATATTGTATCCATGCCTGATAAATGGGAGTACCCATGGTATGCTGCTTGGGACTTGGCTTTTCATTGTATTACCTTGGCTGAAGTCGACCCATCATTTGCCAAAGAACAGCTCATTTTAATAATGAGAGAATGGTATATGGCTCCAAATGGACAAATTCCAGCATATGAGTGGAATTTTAGCGATGTAAACCCTCCTGTTCATGCATGGGCTGCTTATAAAATTTATAAAATTGACTGTAAATTCAATAAGGAACCAGACATAAATTTTCTTAAGCGAATCTTTCAAAAGTTAATGCTCAACTTTACTTGGTGGGTTAACCGGAAAGACTCGCATGGGAAAAATGTCTTTGAAGGAGGCTTTCTGGGACTTGACAATATTGGTGTTTTTGATCGAAGTCAAGATTTACCTGATGGTGGAAAACTTGAACAAGCAGACGGAACAAGCTGGATGGCGATGTTTTCGTTGTATATGATGAAAATATCAATTGAAATATGCAAATTCGATCCATCATTTGAAGATGTTTCCACTAAATTTTTCGAACACTTTGTCTACATATCTGAGTCGATCAATCAATCTGGAAAAAATTGGACTGGCGCTTGGGATGAAGAAGACGGCTTATTCTATGACGTCCTTCAACTTCCAAATGATGAATACCTACCTATCAAAGTCCGCTCATTAGTTGGTCTGACCCCTCTTTTTGCAATTACTGTTATCACAAAAGAAGAACTTGAAACAATACCAGACTTCATGGTAAGACTCAAATGGTTTTATAATTACCGTAGAGAGCTAAATAAATACAGTGTCATTGATAATATTGACAACGACAATGGCATACTGTTTTCGATGGTAAATGAAGATCAGCTTAGAAAACTCATTAAAGTACTGCTAGACGAAACAGAGTTTTTAGCTCCTGGAGGAATAAGGTCTCTATCTAAAATCCATAAAGATGGGTATTCTATAAAAATTGGCAATCAAGATTTCAGTTTAAGTTACCAACCGGGCGAGTCAAACTCGGACTTATTCGGAGGCAACTCCAACTGGAGAGGTCCAATTTGGATGCCTATGAACTATCTTTTAATACACTCTTTAAGAGAATATCATACTTACTATAAGGACAATTTCAAAATGGAATTTCCAACGGGATCAAACAATTTCATGAACTTAGAGGAAATTGCAGATGAACTATCCAAGCGTTTAATATCCATCTTCCAAATAGACAATGAAGGGAAAAGACCTGTCAATGGTGATTATGATATTTACAAAGATGATCATTTCAAAAATTTGATTCTATTTCCAGAATATATGCATGGAGACACTTCAAGAGCGGTAGGTGCCTCTCATCAAACGGGCTGGACAGGACTGGTAGCCACACTAATAAATGAATGCAAGTGGAATAAAAAATAAACACATGAAAAAATAAAGCTCATAATAAGTATTCATTGAATGCTTATATGAGCTTTTATATTTTACAGACCTAATAAATAAGCGAATATCAAAGGGGCAACAATCGTTGCATCAGATTCAACTATAAACTTCGGAGTATCGGCATCTAATTTACCCCAAGTTATTTTTTCATTAGGAACAGCCCCTGAATATGATCCATAACTTGTAGTAGAATCGGAAATTTGGCAAAAGTATGACCAAAATGGCGTATCCGTTCTTTCCAGGTCTTGATACAACATTGGGACAACACAAATAGGGAAATCCCCAGCGATACCTCCACCTATCTGAAAGAATCCTAAACCTGACTTTTGCGTATTTTCCGTATACCAATCCGCTAGCCAAGTCATGTATTCAATACCCGACTTTACAGTACTTGTTTTGAGCTCTCCTTTTATACAATATGAAGCGAAAATATTCCCCATGGTTGAATCTTCCCAGCCAGGAACCACTATTGGCAAATTCTTTTCCGCTGCAGCCAACATCCAACTGTATTTAGGGTCTATCTCATAATACTGCTCAAGCACACCACTCAACAACAATTTGTACATGTACTCGTGTGGAAAATACCTTTCTCCATTGCTTTCTGCTGTTTTCCAAATATCATATACATGCTTTTGCAATCTTCTGAATGCTTCTTCCTCTGGTATGCAAGTATCAGTAACTCTATTTAGTCCTTGATCCAATAACTCTCGTTCTTGCTGAGGCGTCAAATCCCTGTACTCTGGAACTCTTCTATAAAAAGTATGCGCCACTAAATTCATTATATCCTCCTCTAGATTCGCTCCAGTGCAAGAAATAATTTGAACTTTATCTTGCCTAATCATCTCAGCAAGAGATTTTCCTAATTCAGCCGTACTCATAGCCCCCGCTAGAGTTATCATCATCTTATTGCCTTGATTAAGCTGGTCTTCATACCCTTTAGCAGCATCAACCAATGCCGCAGAATTAAAATGCTTGAAGTTTTCAAGCATAAACTGTGAAATTTTTCCTTTTTCAGACATTGTATTTATATGACAAGAGTTTATAATATAATTTCGCAACCAAGAAATCCGGTGCTTTCAAAGATTGAATTGGAGCAAACTCAACAATATCAAATCCGACAACATTTTTCTGTTGAAACACCAACTTCAAATATTGAATCGTTGTATTCCAATCCATGCCTCCCGGCTCAGGTGTTCCAGTGGAAGGCATTATTGATGGATCAAATACATCCAAGTCTATAGAAAGATAAACATCCTCTCCTAGCAAGTCCAAAGATTTGTTTACCCAATCAGTATTACCATACATTTCTTCAGCAAAGAAGCATTTTTCTCGGTTCAAATACGCTAATTCACTTGTGTCCATGCTTCTGATACCAACTTGCACCAAATTATTTGTTCTACTGATCTTATGCATAGCACAAGCATGGTTATACTCCGAACCATTATAAGACTTTCTCAAGTCAGTATGCGCGTCAAGTTGAAGCACACTCATATCAGGAAACTTCTCCCTATATGCCTCCATGATCCCAATACTAACCGAATGTTCACCGCCAAAAAATGTCAGAAATTTATTCTGCTCCAGCAAATGCTTAGTCTGCCTATATACTGTTTCAAATACAGCCTCGGGACTTTCACTTTCACTAATCTCAGGCAATATACTCACGCCCTTTTTATATACTTCAGAATTGGTTTCAATATCATACAATTCCATATTTTCAGAAGCCTCTAAAAAAGACTCAAAACCAAGGTCAGCGCCTTTCCCCCAAGTACTAGTTCCATCATATGGAATAGATTGCAGTAAAATGGAAGCTGTTTCAAATTCACCAAATGAATCTTCAACACCTAGATATGTTCTCTTATTTTTCATTATAACCTAGAATATTAAACATCTCATTAACAGATTGCTCTTCTCTGTAAACTGTATCAACAATATTCCCCATTTCATCCCGATCGATTATCACATGCTTTGGGGATGGTATCAAACAATGCTTAATACCTCCATAACCACTTACAGAATCTTGATAAGCTCCAGTATGAAAAAAGCCAATGTATAACGGTTCTTTATCCTTTTTACTATATGTTGGCAATAAAACTTCTTGATTAAAATCTTCAGAATTATAATAATCAGAATGATCGCAGCTAATTCCGCCTATATTTACTCTGCAATAGGGTTTATCCCATTTATTTATCGGCAACAAAATAAATTTTTCTTGAATAGACCATGCGTCAGGAATAGTGTTCATCAGGCTGTTATTGATAATATACCAAAGCTCTGTATCATTCTGTTTTTTCTGTTCCAAAACCTGAAAAATGATTGCACCCGCTTCACCGACAGTATATTTGCCAAACTCAGTAAAAATATTAGGCTCTAATACATTTTCTGACGAACATGTATCCTTAATATTTTTAATAATCTCATTGATCATGTATTCATAATTATACTCAAAGCCTAAATGGTTTCTAATCGGAAACCCTCCTCCAAGATTAAATGAATCCAAATCTTTGCATTCCTTCTTCAATTCGACATATACATTCAAGGCTCTTTGAAACTCCCCCCAATAATAAGGCGTATCCTTAATCCCTGAGTCAACAAAAAAGTGCAACATCTTCAATTCCACTTTATTGTTATCAAGTATTTTGTCTTTAAACAAGTTTAATATTTCACTATGAGGAATTCCAAGCCTAGATGTGTAATAAGCGGACTGAGCTTCTTCGTTGATAGCCATTCTCAAACCAATTTTCAGCTTTTGCTTGGTCCTCAACTTTGAGATTCTATCAATTTCATTTGGACTATCCAATACGATAATCGAATTATGAAAGCCAAATTCCTTCAAATGAATAATCTTGCGAAGATACTCGTCAGTTTTATATCCGTTATGTATCACCATACGATCTTTATCCAACTTGCCTTTCTTGTGCAAATCCAAAATCAAATCAATATCGAATGATGAAGACGTCTCAATCTCAACATCTTGCTTTAAAGCTTCATTGACGACATGATAAAAGTGATTGCACTTGGTCACATAACAATACTTATAACTACCTTTATAAGCATTATTCTTAATCGCTCTATTAAATAGATTTCTGGCTTTTTTTATTTGATCGCCAATTTTTGGCAAATAAATAAATCGGAAAGGTGTTCCATGCTTGTCAATCAAATGCTTCAATGACACGCCGTGAAAGGTTAAATAATTATCTCTTAAATCAAACCCTTCCTGAGGAAAGTAATAACTTTGCTCAATTAAATCAAAGTAAGAATTTTTCATTAATTTAAATCAAAAAGCAATATTTACAATCCAATTCAACATTAATTTGAAATGAATTCAAAATGAAGAAATGGCTTTTATTTATACTAATCTCAATGAACTTAGAAAGTTTAATTTCTGCTGAAAGTTACTTTAAATTTGCATATAAAAAAATATGATTATGCCAATTTGAGATTACTTTTCTTCTTAAAAATAAAAGCGATATTTTATTGAATATCTAAAAAGTAAATTGAATTGAAAATTCCATCAAAATTACCCCAAACACTTGCACTTTATGAACAAACAGATACTTAAACTAGCCATCCCTAATATCATCAGCAATATAAGTATTCCACTACTGGGCTTAGTTGACATTGCTCTTCTCGGACGGCTAGATTCTGAAATATACCTAGCCGCTGTAGCGCTCGGCACAACTATTTTCAACATACTATATTGGAGTTTTGGTTTTTTAAGAATGGGTACTACAGGCTTAACCGCACAAGCTTTTGGTGCCAGTAATTTCCAAGAGCAACAAGCGCTTCTAATTAGATCCATATTCCTTGCAATTGCTATTGGCTTGTCTTTGATTTTATTTCAAAAGCCTATTGAAAGCATTGCTTTCAACTTATTGGAAGGCGATCAATCCATTCACAATGTTGCTAAGTCATATTTCTTGATCCGAATTTACGCTGCTCCTGCCACAATTGCTCTATACAGTTTGCAAGGTTGGTTCATTGGCATGCAAAATACCAAATACCCCATGCTGATTACACTTACCAGCAACATCCTGAATATTGCTTTCAGCGCCCTCTTTATTTACTACTATAAAATGAATGCCGACGGAGCAGCGCTTGGAACGTTGATTGCTCAATATTTTTCCTTGATATTGGGAATATTCCTTCTCAAGAATAAATACAGCACGCACTTAAAATCCATCCCTAACACTGCAAAGCTTTTAAACAAAAAAGAATTATCCATTTTCTTTAAAATAAATAAGGACATATTTTTAAGAACACTCTGCTTAATCGCCGTATTCACTTTCTTTACCTCCAAATCAGCTTATTATGGGAGTATCGCCTTGGCTGGAAATACCATTCTTCTACAGTTCACTTACTTTTTCTCTTATTTGATCGATGGACTTGCCTATGCCGCAGAAGCATTGACGGGAAAATATCTAGGAGCCAACGACCATAAAAATTTGACGAGATCAATCAAGAAATTATTTGCTTGGGGTTTTGTTTTATCCTTATCCTTCAGTCTTATTTATTTTATCGCAGGCAACTCGATCATCAACTTGCTTACCACAAATAAGCTAGTCATTGATTATAGCCAAGATTTTTTAATTTGGGTTATGCTCATTCCATTGATCTCCTACCCTTCTTATCTATGGGATGGCATTTATATCGGGATGACAGCCAGCAAAGAAATGCTGACTTCTATGTTTTTTTCATCATTCATAGTCTTCTTCCCGCTTTACTTTTTAACCACAGATTATTTAGATGCACATTCACTATGGTTGAGTTTTACCGCATTTTTATTAGCAAGAGGCTTATACCAAACAATTCTATACCAAAGAAGCATTTCTAAAAAACAAAATATGGTTTCAGTAAAATAGATGAAAATTTAATTAGGCATTTTCAAAACATTTCATTTTTCCTGTTCATTATTATTAAAATTTTCATTAATATGAAGGATAAACCTAAAACAAACACTAATGCCTATGAGAAACCTCGACACGATAGTAATCATCGATGATGATCCTTTACATAACTATATTTTAAAAAGAAAACTAGAATACTCCAATCGAGCTAAATCAGTTCTATGCTTTGAAACGGCTTCTGATTTTTCACATTGGCTGGATAAAGAGAAAAATTCGGCTAATATGATTTTCGCCAATATGGACAACTTCGATTCATGTCCTAAAAAATTCATTGAAGAATGTTGTAAACTGAAAGCAAAAATCTTTCAACACACTCCATTATTTCAAATCAGCGACAATGCCATTAATGAAGCTAAAGTGCTGAATTACGGGATCTCAGAAGTGAATTATTACTATCAAAAGCCAATCAATGAAAATAATTTGAATGACATATTCAATAAATTTGCTGCTATGACAAAAGCTTCATAAACAATTGGCTTTAAAGAGGGTTCTCTTATTAAAGCAAAAATGTTTCTATGAAGTTCAATTTGAAAAAAAACAAAAAATCCGCCAATCTACTATGGGGAAAACAAGAGTATAACGGAATCTTTCGATCTTTGGAATACGACAAACAAATCGACATTAACAATCGAAAGAAAAAAAGATCCTTCATCAAGGAA
The DNA here is from genome assembly GCF_036492635.1 of Aureibacter tunicatorum. Taxonomy (GTDB): domain Bacteria; phylum Bacteroidota; class Bacteroidia; order Cytophagales; family Cyclobacteriaceae; genus Aureibacter; species Aureibacter tunicatorum. Next base: position 2,008,529 of record NZ_AP025305.1, on the reverse strand, counting down.
TTTGTTACTCATTTTATCAGCGGCGCATTTTTGAAAAATCAAGAAAAGACACATACTTTTAAACAATAAAAGCTCCTAATGGAGCTTTTTTTTACAGAAAATATGTTTACTTTTCCCAGTCTTCAACCTCTATCGCCTCTAAAATATCAGCCATTTCATCAAAATCCTTAAATCCAGGCTTGATTTCCTCTCCTCCTTTCAAAGTTATCCCTTGCAAAGAAGTGGAATCCAATAATTCATTTACATTATCAGCGGAGATACCAGCTCCCAACAATATTGGAAAATCATTAGCCAAAGACAATACCTTTTCTTTAAGACTATCACTTAGCTCATCTTTCTCACTTTCAAAAATAAACAAGCTTGTGAATGGTTTTGCCATTTCCATGCTTTCCACTAAAACATCAAAATCACCCAAACTATCAAGACTAACTTTGCAAAGAACCTCATATCTCAATCTTTCGTTGATTTCCTCCGCTAGGTTTAAATCAGAAACTTGAACTACCTGAGCGTCATACTTTGTTAGAATCTCTTCAATAGCATTTATATCGCTATTCTCAATCTCGGCGACAATCTTAACCCCTGAAAGCCATTCAACAATATCCTTATAGTCCTCTGGAGATATGTAATTGCTATGCGTTGCTTCCACATTAAAACCAATCATATCGACCAACATGCCCGCACAATATCTTGCGTCACTTAAATTATTTACATTGCTTATTTTGACTATCTTTTTTAAGGCCATTTTTATAAAATATATTAAACAATTAATGCTTATTTCAAATCATCACTAAAGATGATAAATCTTATTCTTAAACTAGTCGCAAATAACAAAATATCTTGAACCCAAAAAAATATATACAGCCTAATAATATCAAGATATAGTCTTCATCAATACTTCAATAAAGAAATGAAATAAAAAATAAACGTCTAAAATTCGAGCAATTCCGTTTAAAAAAATAAATTTACATCGTTGGTAAAATTTTAAACTACCACATTAATTTTAAAAAGTATTCAACACAATCAATAAATCAAATGGCAGTAATTCAAGCAACAGATTCAGATTTTGAACAAGTATTAAAAGACAATGACAAAGTTATTGTGAAATTTTTTGCTGGTTGGTGCGGGAGCTGTAGGTTATTCGCTCCTAAATTCAAAAGATTATCTAATGACGATAAATATGAAGGAGTTTCATTTATAGATATCAATGCAGAGCAAAACCCGGAATCAAGAAAGAGCGCTGGCGTTAATAATTTGCCATATTTTGCTATTTACAAAAACGGAGAGCTGATTGAAGGCATTTCAAGCAGCAAAGAAGACTCTGTCGTCGAGCTTATTGAAAAACTAAACTCATAATCATGCATATACCTTCTATTAAGAAAATTGTTGAAGAGTACACTCTAGAAGAGCTAAAAGCCGCTGAACAGGCTTTTGAAAATGGAGAAGATCTAAGCATCGAAGTTCCTGGAAATGATGAAGGCGAACAATTCACGCATATCATTGCCGGGGTAAGCATATTGGAAGACATGCAAAATAATAAGACAGACTTCAAAACAGCGCTAAGAGCTTACACTCAAAAAGTCAGAAATTCCATCAATTAAATAATAAACGCCATCATTTCATATTGATGGCGTTTTCAACAACATTATAAGCAAACACGAGGTTCATAGCATAACTAAACACTATGACTATGAAGCACCTTGGACTTTGCTTGATTGCTATTCTATCTTTATTTTCCTCTCAAAAAGTATTTTCTCAACAGCCTAGCGCTCAAGAGATCATCAATAACGCCTACAAACTTACATTGGGAGACAAGTCTCACATAGTCGCCAATATGACTATTATTAGACCTGATACAACCAAACATCTTGCTTTTGAAGGTTGGTATGAAGATGAAGAAAATGCTCTCATCTATATTAAAGAACCCGCAAGCGAAGCTGGAACGAGATTTTTGAAAGTGCAAGACAGCATATGGGAGTTCCATCAAAAATTATTTCAACTAAAAAGCATAGACTCTAGAGACTACAACAACTCTTGGATGGGCTCTGATTTCAGTTTCAATGACATATTAAAAAACAACAACCTCCGGTTCAATTATACTTTCACATTTTTGGAAAATGTTCAATATCTAGGTTTCGATTGTTATCAAATCAAATTAGACCCCAAACCAGAAATCTTCAGTGTCTGGACTTCTGTTATAATGTATATTTCTACTCAAGAAAATATGATCTTAAGCGCTAAGTTTTATAAATGGGATGGGCAACCGATTAAAGAACTCAATGTGTTAAGCGTGGAAGATTTCGATTTTCGCACGCTCCCACAAAAAATAGAAATGGTCAACATGGAGAAAAAAGGCTTCAAATCAATTTTATCATTGGAAAGCGTTCGTTTTCACGATATACGATTTAAGAAGGATTTCTTCACCGTTAAATCCTTTGAAAAATTTATTCCTTAATAATTTTATGAAATCATTTTCTCTCTAAATTTGATTTGCGGATATTAGCGAAAAATTAAATCATCGATATGCAAGAAAATAGATTTCTCATTGCAGAGAACCCATTGGCTGGAATTAATGCGAATACTTACCTTATCCATAATGAAGATCCTTTTATCATGGCGCAAGCCTTCGTTTTGGATAAAGAAGATAAAGATACTATCGAAGAACTTTCTCAAGCATTCGAATTCAACCAAGAAATATCCTATGGAGATGAACACATTTTCTTGGGTATTGAATTTATGGCGATGGAAAATATAGAAGAAAACCAAGAACTGATTAATCAGATCTTAACAGATATGATTGACTGGTATTGCGAAGTGCTTGACGCACAAAATTAAATTACTTCTTTTGCTTTGGGGTAACTAAACCAAAAACGTTTCCCCATTCCAAATTTCACATTTTCCCAATCGCCATCAATTTCCGCCACAAAGATTCCGCTTGTTGGCACATTATCTAGAGACTCATTGGAAAGATGGTTGACAAATTCAGTTAAACCTGGATTATGGCCTACTATGACAACATTTTGACACTTTTCTGGTAAACATTGAATAACAGATAGAATCTGATAGATATCCGCTAAATAGAGACTTCTTACAACATTAATATTATCAGAATCAAAACCTACTGATGACGCCATTTCCTTAGCCGTATCAAAAGCTCTGACAGCATTGCTGCTTATAATCAAGTCTGGTTGCAAACCTAGTGTTTTAAATACTGACGCCATATAAGGCACATCAGCTTTCCCCCTTTTGTTCAAAGGTCTTTCATAATCTTCTAGATAATCATTTTTCCAGCTCGATTTCCCATGCCTCATTAATATCAATTTTTTAGTCATCTATATTGAAATTTTAAGTGCGGATAAAATTTAATAATGAATTCAACATGTATTGCCAAAATTTGTTTAATTTTGCGACATGATAAAAGACAAAAATAAAGTCAAAAAACTAGCTATAGGAAAAAAATCATATAGCTTTATCAGATTAGAGGGGACAGATGTTGATCTTTTTGTCTTCGATAAAGCCAATGCTGAAAAGCTAAATACTGAAAAATTCAACACAAGAATGAGGTGATCAATTTATTGACCACCCTTCTTTTCCTACCAAAGGCACAAAAGCGTATTTTCCAAATTCCTCTTTCTTCAACTCTCCATTGCAATAAGTAATCCGTGTCATTACTTGCTGTGTCAAATCTCCCACTGGAATCACCAATTTACCATTTCGATTATTAAGCTGATTAACTAAAGTATTCGTAATACTAGGTGCCGCAGCAGTAACTAATATAGAATCAAAAGGAGCCAAACTATTGAAAGGCAGTGTGCCATCCCCAACATAGCACTTCACATTAGCATATCCCATGACTTCAAGCAAATGCGATGCTTTTTCAGCCAGTGATTTTCTAACTTCAACAGTATGAACTTCAGCCTGCAATTCAGCTAATATACTTGCTTGATACCCTGAACCTGTTCCTATCTCAAGCACTCGATCACCAGGCTTTATATTCAAAAGCGAAGTTTGAAAGGCAACAGTGCTTGGTTGAGATATCGTTTGATCCTCTCCTATTGGGAAAGGCTTATTTTCATAAGCATGTTCTTCAAATGCTTTTTCAAAAAAATAATGCCTTGGTACTTTATTCAAAGCCTCTAAGACTTTTTGGTCATGAAAACCTAGCTTTTCAATTTCCATGACCATTCTTCTCCTCTGACCTTTTGTCTTATATGTATCCCTCAAGTTTCTCACTTCAATACTTTATCATCTATTTTAAGTTTTTTTGAAGTATATACTACAAAATAACTTCCAATTAAGCCTGAGATCACACCTATCAAGCCACCGACTATAATGTCCAATGGATAATGTACACCCACATAAATCCTGCTGTATGAAACAATTGCCGCCCATAAAAACAGCCAACCCATCCATTTCAATTGTTTGTGAGTTCTAACATAAAGAAATGTGGCTAAACCAAATGTATTTGCCGCATGGGAAGAAGCGAATCCATAACGACCTCCACAACCTTTCACAAGATGAACTAAATCTTTTATTTCCGGATCATGACAAGGTCTGAATCTCTCGAAAAAAGGCTTCATAAAGCCTGAAGTTGTTTGATCCGCAAGCAAAATAACTAGCCCTACACCTAAGAAAATCAGCCACGAATGTTTTCTATATTTATAATAAACAAAACCAACCAAGATCAAATAAAAAGGGATCCAAGTCTTTGATGCTGTAATTGTCTGCATAATGGGATCTAGAAAGTCAACATGCTTTCCATTGAGATATAAAAATAATTCTTTATCCCATTGAATTACTTTTTCCAAAAATGTCATTTTCAAATATTAAATTAAGTGTGTATAATACCTTATTGATTCAGCCAATTGATTCCTTTTTTCAACAAATTAAGTGTCTTCTCTTCTTCAGAACCTTTTTCCACATCAAAGCAATATTCCCATTGAGCTTCAGGTGGCATGCTCATTAATATTGACTCTGTTCTACCGTTTGTATCCAAACCAAACTTAGTTCCTTTGTCATATACCAAATTGAATTCAACATATCTGCCTCTTCTTACTTTTTGCCATTTCTCATGCGCACTATTAAATGCCAATGACTTGTTTTTATTCATCAGTTCTGTATAAATCGGAGCGAATTGATTACCAACATCCAAAACAAAGTTGAAAATATCAGTTTTGGTTTTCTCTGATGTTTCTGATAATCGATCAAAGAAGATCCCCCCAATACCTCTTGTTTCTTGACGATGCGGAATATAAAAATAATCATCCGCCCAAGTCTTAAACTTGCTATAATATGAAGCATAATGTCTATCACAGACATTCTTTAAACTATTATGAAAGAATGTCGCATCTGTTTCATCGATATAATGCGGAGTCAAATCAATACCTCCTCCAAACCAAAAAATTCCATTTGACATTTCAAAGTATCGAACATTCATATGAATGATCGGCACCATAGGACTCTTTGGATGAATTACTATTGAAACGCCCGTAGCAAAGAAATCTGATTCAGAAAGGCCTAAAGCTGCTAAAATTTTCTCGGGTGTTTTACCATGCACAGCAGAAAAATTCACTCCACCTTTTTCAATTACATTTCCATCCTTGATAATTCTAGTTCTACCGCCTCCGCCATTATTTTCTCTTTCCCAAAGGTCTTGTTTAAACACCCCTTTTCCATCTGCTTTTTCTAATTCATTACAAATGTCATCTTGCAACTTTTCAAATGCTTTTTGTATTGTATTTTTATCCATAAATCTTCTAAAAAGAATATCCTATTCCAAAAAAGGCTTGTGAATTACTTCCCATTCCAATTAAGTCTTTACCTGTTAATCTATTTATCACCCAACTATTCCCAGAAGAACGTGACGGGTCATAAATTTTCATTCCCACACCAACGTTCAACGTGATATAAGTCAAGTCAAAACTCAAATAATATCCTGAGGCAACTGCAAACTCTTTGTAAAAACGATCAAATTTAAAATCTCCTCCTTCCATTCCTTCGACTTCATAGAAGTTCCAAATATTTCCTATATCAGAAAATAATGAAAAGCTAATTCTACCAAACACATGCTGCCTTAGCTCCAACACTCCCATCAGCTGGATATCTCCTCTTGAAAATATATACTCTGAAGATAAACTATCAGGCTTAGTATATGATCCAGGGCCTACATCTCCATACCTCCAAGCCCTCATGGTGTTACTTCCACCTAATATAAAATATCGATCCAATGGCAAAAGCTTATCTTTACCATAAGGATAGGCCACTCCTATATTGACACGAGCCGCTAAAGTCGTATTCTCTGATAAACTTGTGTATTTTCTAAAATCAACAACACCTTTCATAAACTGATATTGCTGCAAATTTTGGTTCTCCAAGAAGTCTTTTCCAAACAAATTCAAAACTGTTCCCCCAAGCTCTCCAAACACTTTCAGATAAGCTCCCTTGGTGAACTTAACCGGATCCAAATTAAATCTAAAAACAGAAGAAAAGCTTGTGCTTGTAACTATTGAGGGTTGATAAAGATAATAACTGTTGTCTCCTTTTTTGATTTGCTCTATCAAGTAGCTTTCATAGTCCGCATCCAATACAGAATTTATATAACTAATATTTGCCAGTCCCAATCTAAACTGAGTATTGTTTAGATTTTGCCAAGAATAATCCATAGACATACTGCTTGTGCTTCTATCATATAGCGAAGGATGCTTGGAATTTGAATAGCCTAATGCCAATGTTGTTTTGGGGTTATACTTTCCGATTTCTTCTTTAAAAAGCCTATTTGCTGGAAGCAAAAATCTTGGCAATACTAAGGCCGCTCTAACGCTTAAATCCCTACTTTGCTCAAGTTTGGACGCATCTGTTGTAACTACACCCTCAAACCCCCACTTCAAACTCAAGTCCAGCCATTCAAAACCTTTGAAAATGTTACGATTTCTCAAACCAAAATTCACAAATGGGCCAGGAAGGGTTTCAGTCATTTCCAACCCGACCTCGCTACTAAGCTGGTATTTTTCTAATGGGCTTGTATGTATATTGGCAACAAGCTGATTGCCTAATGTATCGTAATTAATATTAATAAACTTAAAAGCATCCAAATTTGAAAGTTGCCTCTGAGTTTGAAGAGTATTGCTTCTACTATAATATTTCCCCGCTTTCAGGAAGGTTCTATCTCTTAGAATTGGCTTTGAAAATTCATCAGAATAATATTTGAAAGTAACTCCATCATACGATTCTTCACTTCTTGGCAAGCCCGTATAGTTTTTATGAATATCCGTTACGAAATTGACTTTCGAGACTTTGTACCTTTTATGCTCCTCAGTATCATTTGGGTTTGAGATATGCAATTCAATAAACGCCTTGTTATCATTTAGCGTCGTATCGACCATAAAATAAATATAATCCTTGTTCAAACCATAATAACCATTATCCAACAGTAGATTGTACACTCTGTTCCTCTCCATTACAAGGATATCTTGATCATATCTTTGTCCTTTTCGCAACAAAGCTTTCTTCAAGCTTTCATTGACCAAGTTCATTATTGAAGAGTCTTGAGCATTGTAAACAAGAGAATCAATGGTATACGCTGTTCCTTCCTTAATACGATATAAAATCTCTGATGCCTTGCCTTCATTAATAATCTCATGGGAGACATCAGCGTTGAAGTAACCATTGGTATTGAGAAACAAAGTCATTTGTTTTTTAGATCTATTAATTTTAGAGCTATCCAATATAGCCAATGGCTCACCAATAGACATGAAAAAATTACCGTCTTTCAGTTTCTTATCTATATCCGCTAATTTTTTATTTTTTTTCTTTAATAAACGTTTTGATTTTTTTTCTTTATTAAAATTCTTTGCAATTGCATTATCATACTTTAGAGTTAGCTTTTCCCTCTTTTTTATAAATTTCAGAGTATCATAATGATTTAACCCTGTCTGATAAAAAAACACATAAGGACTAAAACCTGGGAACAAAAACTTTTTGTTCGGTTTTTGATAAGCTAAGCCTAAAACATCGCTATCTCCAATTGCACCTTGAATCTTTTTTTTCTCGCTTTGAAATTCAACACTATGATTTTTTAGTAAATATTCATCATCTTTGAGGTAGCGTGTGCTTATGCATGAACTAAGTGCCAAAGCCAACAACAATACCAATATATAAATCAATCTACCCAAGATAATAACACTTAAATGATTAGTCGAAATCTAGCCAAATACATTAAATCCCTGCAAATAAAGAAATACCGTAAAGAGACGCAATCTTTTTTTGTCGAAGGAGCTAAAAACGTAATTGAGCTTATCAATAGCGAATATGAAATTACTCATTTATGTTGTACAGAAGAGTTCCTAGAACAACACAAAACAGAAATAAAACTTCAACAAATTAATCATTTTATAGCGAAAGAAAAAGACCTTGTTCAAATAGGAACATTTAAAAACAATAATGCAGCGCTTGCAGTAGCGAAAATTACTGAAACTCCCATTAAACTTGATAAAAAGCAACTATATCTAGCATTGGATGACGTCAGAGATCCAGGGAATATGGGAACAATTATTAGAATTGCCGATTGGTATGGAATAAAAAATATCATTGCTTCTCAAACCTGTGCTGATTTATACAATCCAAAAGTACTCAATGCAAGCATGGGCTCTTTCATCAGAGTTAATGTAGAATACGCAAACCTCTCAGAAAAATTACAAGGCTTGGACATGCCTATTTATGGTGCTTTGCTTGAAGGTGCAAATATTCATAAGAAAACACTGGAGCCTAGAGGTGTAATATTAATGGGTAACGAATCAAATGGAATTAGCCAAGAAAATCTAGCCCTTGTAAACAGCCCAATCACAATACCTAATTTTGGAGGAGCTGAATCTTTAAATGTTGCGATCGCCACTGCTGTGATTTGCGACAATTTCAGAAGATATTAATTCTTAGTTTCATTTTCAAAAAAAGGCTTCTTGACAATATTGAAAACCATACTGGAAGCCTCTTTTTTGCCTAAATACGAATCTATCATTGAGTGCGCAATATATAGTAATGGCGTTAGTATAATCGCCACAGCAAATTTGTATATATAATTGATAATGCCAACCGAAACAATCATATCCATAGACCAAGTTCCAAAAACATAAAACGCAATATATAGCACAACAAAACTATCAATCAGTTGGGACACTAAAGTCGATCCCGTTGCTCGCAACCAAATGTATTTATTCTTTGTCAATCTTCTCAAGTAATGAAATACAAGAGCGTCAATTAGTTGCCCTATTAAAAATGCGCAAATCGATCCAATGATAATTCCGAGACCTTGCCTAAATATCATCTTGAATGCATAATCGATATTGAATTTATTACCCGAAGGGTCCGAGTCGTTTACATCGATCCAAAAATCAGCCGGAGGCAATTCAGTGACAACATAAATTATCCCAAAAGCATATATTATCATTCCAACGGTAAGAAAGCTGATTTTTCTAACACCCTCCTTTCCAAAATATTCATTGATAATATCAGTCGTAACAAAAACAACAGGCCACAAAACAGCACCTGCGGACAGATTAAAATCAAGCACTAAATCTTCAAGCAACTTTAAATTAGCGGGATTGGTTCCAAGAGTTTTTTCAGCTGAAAAAATTTTAACACCAATCATCTCAGCGATAATGGCATTAGTTAAAAATATAGCTCCTAAAACTAAAAAAACTCTCTGTTTCTTTGCATCTAAACTCATGGCATAATCAATCTTGAAATAAATAGGTCTTGCCTTCCTCGGCCAACATGACCCTTTCAAACTCTTGCTTTGATTCTACCAACAATGTATCCAACTCTTTGTACCTAGCGGAAAAATGTCCTATAATTAAATTTTCGGCATTGGCTAGAGTCGCTATTTTAGCAGCTTGGGCAGCAGTGCTATGAAAAGTTTTCGCAGCTCTATTTGCGAACTCATTGTCAAACGTAGCTTCATGATACAACAACTCCACACCTTTAAAATATTCCGAAATCTCAGGCCTAAAGATCGTATCTGAACAATACGCATAACTATGAGACTTAGGTGCGTCTCTTGTATAATCGATATTGGAGTATTTGACGTTCCCATCCACAATAATATCACCTCCTTTTTTCAACGTAGCAATCTGCTCCAATGTAATATCATCAGGAATTTTATCTTTGATTAACCTTCTATATTTAGGTTTTTCCTTGAAAAGAAAACCTGTGCACGGGACTCTATGCAATAAAGGGAATGAGCTTACGACTATATTATCATCTTCATATAATATATCGTGTTGATCAGGATTAGTTGCATGAAAAAACAACTTGAATTTTAAAAATGATTGCGAATATTTTAACTGCAATCGAATAATTTCGTCTAATCCGGCAGGGCCATGAATATGCAACTCCTCAATATTATTATACAAATGCATGGAGGATATCAAGCCAATAAGGCCAAAATAATGATCTCCATGCAAATGACTAATAAATATTCTACTAATTTTAGAAATCTTGCATCTGTATTTTCGCAATTGAATCTGAGCAGCCTCTCCACAATCCACCAAAAACGTTTTATTTGCTATTTCCAGATATTGTGATGTATGATGCCTGGTCAACGTTGGTGCCGCTGAACTAGACCCTAAAATCGTTAATTTCAAATCTATTTAATTTACTCTTCTGAACTTTTTAAATCTCTCTCCAACTCATTCAAAAATACAGCATCAACCGACTCTTCCACATTTTGCAAAATCGTCAATACCGAATCAAGCTGAGAAATTTCTATTAATTTTTTCACATGAGGGCTTAAATTAGCAATCGCAAACAAACCTCCAGCATCTTGGTACAATCTGTTTCCAACAAGAATTGCACTCAAACCTGAAGAATCAACATATTTCACATCCGATAAATCGAAGATGATATTTGGCGTTCCTTCATTGCTTAACTTGATAAAAAATGTTTTATAATCTGGAGCCTTTTCAGAATCGAATTTTTCTTCATGAGGCTTAATCAATGTATATTGCTCTTTTTGATCTATTGAATATTTCATATGTTCTTTTTTTTTGCTAAAATAATGTCTAAAACCGAAGCTATTGATTCTTTAATTACGAATTTCTTACATCAAAGTTTTTCAAGAACATTTCGTTCGATTCTTCCCAAGGCATCCGAATAATCTTGCTTCTGAAAAGATTCTCCTGTCACTTTCTCATACAACTCGATATATCTTTCTGAAATATTTACAACAATTTCGTCTGTCATTTCAGGCACGTTTTGACCATCTTTACCTTGAAATCCATTTTCAATCAACCACTTTCTTACAAACTCCTTAGAAAGCTGTTTTTGAGTTTCTCCTTTTTCTTGACGATCAGAATAGCCTTCTTTATAAAAATATCTTGAAGAATCAGGCGTATGAACTTCATCGATCAAATAGATCTCACCATCATGTTTACCGAATTCATACTTTGTATCCACTAATATCAGTCCTTGACTTGCAGCGATCTCTGTTCCTCTGTTAAATAGAGCTTTTGTATATGTTTCTAGTTGGATATACTCCGATTCGCTTACGATACCTTGAGAGATTATTTCTTCTCTTGTAATATCCATATCATGTCCTTCAGCAGCCTTTGTCGTTGGAGTGATAATTGGCTCAGGTAATTTATCATTCTCTTTCAACCCATCTGGTAATGCGACTCCGCAAACTTGTCTCTTACCGTCTCTGTATTCTCTCCAAGCATGTCCTGCCAAATAACCTCTTATTACCATTTCAACTGCATAAGGCTCGCATTTCAATCCCACAGCGACATTTGGATCTGGTGTTTCAAGAAGCCAATTCGGAACAATATCTTTGGTCGCATTCAAGAATTTTGCAGCTATTTGATTCAAAACTTGACCTTTAAAGGGAATCGCTCTTGGCAAAACCACATCAAAAGCCGAAATCCTATCGGATGCGACCATGACAATTTTGTCTTCGAAATAATAGTTGTCACGTACCTTCCCTTGATACACTCCCACTTGGCCAGGAAATGTAAAATCTGTCTTTTTTATAGCCTCTACCATGAATTTACTAATATATCAGAATAAAACTTATGCTATATTAAGGCTTATCCATGACAAAAAATAATAAATTCATTTAAAAATTTAAGATCATGGCAAGACGTAAATAAATCCAGTTTTAGGAGGCCTGCCATCTCCAAAATCAAACACATAATAATACGTACCTTGCCTTAGAACTTTACCTGAACTTCCTTGCGCGGATCTTGTGCCTCCCCAATCATTATCATAATTAAACTTATTATATACTAAAATACCTGATTGGTCAAAAATAGAAATTTCATGTCCTTCAAAATACTCCAAGCCTTCAATCACTAAAATATCATTAATACCATCTCCATTAGGAGTAATAGCTTCAGGAATATAAACATCATCCATATAAACATCAACATAAACAAATGCCGTAGCACAGTTGTCCTGAAAATCGCATATTTCATACTCAATGATATCTTCACCTCTAAATCCTTCGGCTGGAGTATACTCAATTTGATAGTCATTATTTACTTTTGCCATTCCTCCACTCATCGATGCGGACACAATAGACAATGTTGTAGAGTCAATGCCACTCAACTTGTCAGTATCATTAGCTAATACATCGATTATCACCATCTCGTTAACTGGAGTTTGAACCGTGTCGTCCATTGCGTTAGGAGGGTTGTAGTCTTTGATTTTAATCAGAATTCTAACTTTGGCCCTATCCTCAAGCCCATATTTATCATTCCATGAATATATAAACTCTGTTTCCTTATCTTCAGTCAAACCTTCCAAAGGAGTAAATAGAAATCCAAATGTTGGATCATCTATAACTGTTCTAACTGAACCTAAAGTAACCGTCGACTCATACCTCAACGTATTTTTCACAATATTCCTTGGCAAATAATCATTAGCTAATACATCAACAAACTTCGTTTCATCATGCCATATCTCCAAGTAATCATCATGAGCTATTGGAATACTATCTTTTTCTGGCTTTACATCAATAAAACACCAAGCCATATCGCTATTTCCAGCTTCATCAACGACACGATACTTTAAGCTATCTCGTCCCACAAAATCCAAATCGGGCATATAATTAAAAATCTCAGGGTCTTTTTCAGTGGTTGAAAACACACCATGACTAGGATCTACAAGCAATGTAAAGTTAGACCAAGAAATATCCGACTCAGCGTCAGTAACTCTATTATCTTCTTGAAAATTAATATCAGTGCTTTTATTCACATTCGTTTCAATGACAAAATCCCTAGCCACAGGAGGTGTTCCCTTATCAAAATAAATTGTAAGCTTTACAGTTCCTTCCAAAGTAGAGCCATGAGCATCAATCACCCTGAACTTGAATGTATCAGTTCCATCTTGTTCCGTAGCGTTGTATTTTATTAACCATGGCGAAGAATCATCCAAACTTACCTCGCCTCGTTCAGGCACGGGCTCTTCCAAAATTTCTGTGTCACTCCATACAATATTGTCATCTCCATCAGTAATATAATCTTTCAAATTGATTATATGCTCGGAACCATATGCCACAACTAAATCTTTTAATTTCTCTTCTTTTCCATCTTTGAATACTGGAGGAGGTCCTTTCTTGATAAAAATTTGAACATTTCCTGTTGCGTAAGATCCATGATCATCATAAATTCTGAATTGAAAAGAATCTTGATTATTACCTTCCACAATAGGTGTATACGTAAAAACAGCATCTAATTCTGGATTGAACTCTAATACGCCCCTATTTGGATCATTTTCATTTATTACTTGAAATGAATCCCAATCAATATTATCATCCTCATCACTAATATAGTTCTTAAGATCTACAGTTAATGACTCATCTTGATATACGATAAAGCCACCTTCCGGCAAATCTACCACAGGTCCTGGTCCCTTGGAAATAGATAATTTCACATTTCCATTTACAACATCCCCCTCATTAGTAGTAATTTGATAAACAAATGAGTCATTATTTGATGATGTCGCATTTGCTGTATAACAAATTTCACCATTCGCCTTTATCAATGCATCGCCAAAACTAGGATCATCTATGACTTTCAAAGAGTTAAAATCCAAAGCTAAACCTTCAAATTTATCTTCAAGAATCATATAATCTTTAACATTAAAGCAAGCTTGATTTCCAACAACCACATCCAATTCAACCTCACTAACTTTTACAGGGTCTAAATAATTAATTTTATAAGTTAATTCATCAGAACATGGTCTTCCAAAAAAGTCAACAACCTTAAAAACAAACTCCATAGGTTTATCAGGAGTTGTAATAAAGTTTTTTTCAACACTGATATTTATAAATTGCGATTCGTGAGAAAACCCGATAAGACCTGGAAAGTCTGAACTTCTAGGCACACTAACAGCCTCTGTTTCAAGCTGACTCGCACTCATGCCTTCGCAGCCTAATTTCACAATTTCTTCATCCGTTAAAAATTGTTCTCTTATATTTTTTCCTTTTTTAAAGAAAAAGACTTTCTTTTCCAAAGAAGCCGAGTTTCTTACTTGAACATTGAAAACGGAAGAATATTTTGATCCTAATTTATTATTGACAGAATATTCGTATCTAAAAGTTTTCGGAGTTCCATCATTCACAAAAGTTAATTTGATACGACCACCAAAATCACCGCCTGTTGTCAAAAGCTCAAGATTATCATGCGGACTATCAATATTGAAACTTTCCCAACTAATTAATTCTGCAGGACTAATCCCAATAACATTATTTTGATCAGGCTCGATCAAACTAAAAGTCATAGTCGTTTCATCCGCTACAACTTCATGCACATAATTGGTTTCCTTCACTATTAACTCTTGGCTTACTATCTTCATTTTCAGAAAACCTGTATTTGACCACTCGCCAACTCCTACACGAATTCTGTATGGAAACACATACTCATCGGCTAAATACTCTAAGTCATCTTTAGTTAAATTAAAATTGTCAATTGTAATCACAGGTTCAGAAGCGAAATACTTTAAGATAAAGCTGATCGTTGTTCCATTATCCAAAGTAAAATGATATACTGCTTGGTTTTTGCTATCACCCACCATTTGCAAATTCACTTCAGCCGATAAATCCGAATTTAAAAATGGCTCTTCTCCTTGAAAAACTTTAGGATTACTTCCATCAAAAATGTCGACAACATTTGTTTGACCTATGCCTAAAAATGTAAATTCAGAATCCTCTATTCTTAAAGGCAGCTTGGATGGATCATCCAAAGGAGACAAGTCGCATTCATTATTATCCAAATTAGGATCTTCCGTCGATTCCGGAGAAAGGATTATTGTAGAAGTCACCCTATAATTTTCATCATCTTGGGGGTCTTGGGTAGACTTTTTTTCAAGTGTCAGCCTCAAAGTAAACTTCTCAAATGGCATTACACTATTAAAGCTCCACTCCTTTGTGCTTAAATTAAACTGTCCGCCATCCGTTATATTCGATTTAATATTATATGCATTGGTAATCTGATTCTTAACCTTAAAATTATAAGATGTTTCCGGGCCGAGATTAATCAATGTTACGACAAATTCAAAGGTGTTCTTATCAGCTGAATAATTCTCTATGTATTGAGCAACTTCCAAATCCGCTTGTTGAGCTTTCGACTCAACTACAGTAGTTTGGGCCAACAAGAAAATACTCAAAAAGGCTAAAAACTTGAATTTATATATATATTTAAGTAGTAGTGTATCCATATCAATGCAACTTATATTAAAAAACTATAGCCACAATTCAATATATGCAATTTTATCATAAAATGCTAAAATCTAAACCTTGGCATTACTTTTCTATTGGTAGGGATAGAAGGCCCTCTTTTCCTTATCTTTGGTTCTGGCATATCAAAATTATACAATAATGAAATCTCATGCGATCCCGACTGATTAGCTCTTAACGATGTAGTCGCAATATCATAGGAATACCCAAGTCTCAAATTTTCAGAAATCCCATATTGCAAAACAATGTTTATAGAACTATTATGCCTGTAAGAGGGCCCAAACCAAAGTTTTTCATTATAAACAAAGTATGCCCCCACATCAAACCTTAATGACTCATCGGTCATATCATAAGCAAAGATTGTGGCTGTTATCAACTTCATTCTAGCTGTCAACTCTGCTTTGAATCCAGCCATTAAATAATATCGAAAAAAATCCGGGTTGAAATCTCCCAAATATTCGCCATTCTCCACTTTTTGAGAATAAAATGAAGGAACTGATAGACCAATATAAAATTGAGGCGAATACAAATAAATACCTGCTCCGAAGTTTGGAGCGACTCCACTTGCCACATCCTGCTCCAAGCCAGGATCTGGATTTGGCACATCAAGATCCGATAGTGCTAATTGATACTGAAGCAACGAACCTTTCACCCCAAATGAAAGTGTCAAGTTTTCCCTCAATGCCAAATGATAAGCAACATCCAATGCGAATTCATTTCTTTGCTCAGGGCCCGCTTGATAACCGTCAAATGTCAAGCCTAAGCCCAAATTATATCTTTTCAAAAATACGTTTCCTGAAAGAATATAACTTTCAGGCGCTTTTTCGATGCCTGTCCATTGCTTACGGCCTCCTAAACCTATTTGGCCTTTGTGGCTAGATCCAGCAAACGCAGGATTTAAATAAGTTGGGTAAACCCAATATTGAGTAAAGAGCTTATCCCTTTGTCCATAGGCTTGAGCGCTGACGAACAAGGTAGCGATAAAAACAAAAAAATATATTTTGTAAAAATATTTCATCTATATGGAAAGCTCCTTTGAATTTAATAATGTGATTAATGTACTTCAAACCGCTAAAGATTTGGTGCAAATATAAATATTAAATCTTCTATATTCAAAAAACTTAAATTACAATATTATTATAGCAAAAATTAATCAAATAATAAAGTATTGACTAACTTATCATTAAAGTATTCTTCTTTCTTAATAACTTTTCCAGCTTCATTATAATAGAGCCATTCTTTTATCTTCTTCCCCGAAACATACTCTCCTTTCAACTCTATATTGCCTGAAGGAAAATAATGAAAAAACTCACCATTCTTTTTTCCTACTTTGTAAGGAACAACCGATTTCAATGCACCATTATCCTCATAATACGCCTTGCTTTCTCCAATGGCCAAGTCATTTTGAAAATTTATAGAAGTATTCAGCTTGCCAGACTCGAAGTACTGAGCAAACAAGCCATTTTTTCGACCTTCGCTATATATCGTTTTCGTTTTCACAACACCACTTGAAAAATACTCCATCCAAATCCCGTCCTTCTTCTCATTTCTATATGTCTGCTTTACCAGTAGATTTCCAAGCGAGTCATATTCGTAAATTTGCTTGCCAACATTGTTAGAGCTTATTTTTATCTCTTTTTTAAGCTCTCCATTATGATAGAAATATTTGTTATTCCCTGTTAATTTACCCACATCATAATGACAGATTTGCTTCATATTCCCATTGGAATAATACGCTACAATCTCCCCATCAAGTTTATCATTCTCATAAGCACCTTTGCTCATCAATTCTCCAGCTTCAGAGAACACTTTAAAAGAACCCGATTTTTTTCCATCATTATGCAAATACTCTGTGTAAAGTTGTCCACTTTCATAAAATGTCTTAAATGAACCCGCCAACTTGCCTTTCACAAAAGTTCCTACTGACTCCATCACACCATTTTCATGATAAGTCTTAATTTCACCTTGCTCTTGACCATCTTTGTAAAAAGAGTGCTTTTTCATTTTTCCACTCTCGTAATACTCAATCACATCTCCATCAGGCTTTCCATTGGCAAAAGAAGTACTGCTTTTCAACACTCCAGAAGGGAAAAAAACTTTCAGCTCATTGATTAAAGTATCTCTCAAATATTCAGCTTCTTGAACTAATTTACCATTTGGAGCAAATACATACACAGTACCATGGCGCATGCCTTTGTGATAATTAATCTTTCGTCTTAAGGTATTGTCATTGTAATACTCTTTAAACAAGCCTTCCTGCTTGCCCTGAAAATACACGCCCTCGATTTCTAAAGTGCCATCGGGATAAAACTTTCTCATTGGACCTTGAAGCATCATCGAATCTCCTTCCAAAATAAAGTACTCCACTTTCAAAAACTTATTCTCCGGATCATAATATTTTCTAACACGATCTTGAGAATAGGAATTATTAAATAAAAATACAGTTAAAATAAAAATATATACAATTTTCAGATACATAAACGTCATTAAATTTATTATATATTAATTTTAAATACTTTTAATGACAAAAAAAACATCTTGCTCAGAAAAAAAAATCAACTTTCGTTGATTTCTGACAATAATCATGTATTTCAAAAACTTTGATCATCAGCACCCTTACACTATTCTGCTACATTTGTAATGTAATAAGAGCGACTTACAAACACGTCTTATTATTTATTATTGTGGTTATTGTTTGTTTTAGGGTTTTAATTAGTTTGATTGTTGATTAGACCTCTCGCGTTTCAATACACGAGAGGTTTTTCATTTTATACTATTTAGCAAGAATATTTGCTATAATGATCTTTAAAATCTTCGTAAACAGATTTAATCCCTTCTTCCAAGGAAATCTTATACCTAAAGCCAATTTCACTCAGCTTTTCTACGCTTAACAACTTTCTTGGCGTACCGTCAGGCTTTGACAAATCAAATTTAAGCTCGCCTTCAAAACCTACTATGGATTTAATCAACAAAGCCAAATCCTTGATTGAAATATCTTCTCCTGTTCCAATATTAACCAATGAAGGGTCTTCATAATTATTCATCAAAAACAAGCATGCATCCGCTAGATCATTAACATGCAAAAACTCTCTTTTGGGACTACCAGTACCCCAAATTGTCACAGAATCTTCTCCCTTGATTTTTGCTTCATGGAACTTTCTAAGCAAGGCAGGCAATACATGCGAACTTTCCAAATCATAATTATCATTTGGTCCATAAAGATTTGTTGGCATTACAGATATAAAATTAGATCCGTATTGATGATTATATGATTGACACATTTTCACCCCAGCAATCTTTGCAATCGCATAGGCTTCATTAGTAGGCTCCAATGGCCCTGTCAAAAGTTGTTTTTCAGTGATCGGTTGAGAAGCGAATTTCGGGTAGATGCAAGAGGATCCCAAAAATAATAGTTTCTTAACTCCATGAACTCTGCTTTGCTCAATCACATTAGCCTCAATCATCAAATTATCATAAATGAATTGTCCCCTCAAAGAATCATTAGCATGAATACCTCCTACTTTTGCCGCAGCCAAAAACACATAATCTGGTTTTTCCTCTTCAAAGAATGACTCAACCATAGACTGTCTTGTCAAATCCAATTCCTTTGAAGTTCTCAATAAAAGATTATGATAACCCGCCTCTTCCAACGTTCTAACCAATGCAGACCCAACCATACCATTATGTCCAGCTACATATATTTTATCATGTTTCCGCATAGACTAAAAATTATTTTCTTTCAATAGTTTTTCTTTTTGGCAAATCTTCAGATCAGCCTGCATCATCTCTCCGATCAAAGCTGACAAATCATATTTTGGCTCCCAATTTAATTCTTTTTTCGCCTTTGACGGATCTCCGATTAAAAGGTCTACTTCAGTAGGCCTATAATAACGACTATCAATACGCAAAACAATATCTCCAAGACTTAATCCAGAATCCGAACTCTTCAAGCTTTTAACTTTAGCAACTTCATCTAATCCTTCACCTTCAAAAGCCAATTCAACTCCAACATATTCAAATGCTTTTACAACAAAATCTCTAACCGAAGTTGTCTCTCCTGTAGCGACAACAAAGTCCTCTGCCTTATCTTGTTGCAACATCAACCACATCGCCTCCACATAATCCTTAGCGTGTCCCCAATCTCTCTTAGCATCCAAATTCCCAAGATACAAGCAATCTTGCATGCCTAATGAAATCTTTGAAACAGCCATTGTAATCTTCCTAGTTACAAATGTTTCGCCTCGCAATGGAGACTCATGATTAAATAAAATCCCATTGCATGCATATATATCATATGCTTCTCTGTAATTGACAGTTATCCAATATGAATACAACTTTGCGGCAGCATACGGAGATCTAGGGTAAAATGGCGTCGCTTCAGATTGAGGCACTTGCTGCACCAATCCATACAGTTCGGATGTTGAAGCTTGATAGAATTTCGTTTTCTTTTCAAGATTCAAAATTCTAATCGCCTCTAAAATCCTTAAAGTACCCAGAGCGTCTACATTAGCCGTATATTCAGGCGTATCAAAGCTAACTCTCACATGAGACATAGCGCCTAAGTTATAAACTTCGTCTGGTTGAACTTCTTGTATAATTCTAATGATATTTGCAGAGTCAGTTAAATCGCCGTAATGAAGCTTTAATCTTACTCGGTCTTCATGAGGGTCTTGATATAAGTGGTCTATTCTTTCCGTATTGAATGAAGAGCTTCTTCTCTTAATTCCATGCACTTCATATCCTTTATCGAGCAACAACTCAGCCAAGTACGCTCCGTCTTGGCCGGTTATTCCCGTTATCAATGCTACTTTCATACTATTTTTTAATCTTCTCAATCTAGTGACTTAGATCAAGAAATATCTTTATATTTCAATAAAAATAATTAATATAACATTCTCAACCTTATAGTGCCGTCAATATTTTTCAACTCCTCCACAATTTCTTCCGTGAAATTTTTATCCGTTGAGATTATCAAGTAACCTATCTGCTCATTGGTTTTCAATGCCTGGCTTAAAATATTGACATCATATCGAGCTAAAGCCTGATTGACATCCGCAAGCATTCCCGGTTTGTTTTTATGCATATGAATTAATCTATGCGCATTTTTCACCGGCTGAATCTGCAACTCAGGCAATGTCACATTATTCATCGTAGAACCGCTCATTACATACTCTTTCAACTTCTGAGGCACAAAATGAGCAATATCAATTTGCGCTTCGATAGTACTTCCTCCAATATGCGATGTCAGAATGGTATTTGGTTTTTCCTTTAAAACAGTGTCGAAATGCTCATTGTTGCTTTTAGGCTCTTCTGGAAACACATCAACTCCGAGCCCTTTGATTTTACCCTCGTCAATCTTACTAACCAAAGCATTCAAGTCAACAACATGGCCTCTACTCAAATTAATCAGTATCGCACCATCTTTCATTTCATTAAGCTCATCTTCACCTATCAAATGAGTATTCGTAGCTCTTCCATCCACATGCAATGAAACCACATCTGACAATCTCAAAAGCTCAACCATTGACGCGCATTTTGTAGCGTTTCCTAAAGCCAGTTTTTCTTCCACATCATAAAAGTATACATCCATACCAACCGACTCAGCCAAGATAGAAAGCTGGGAACCAATATTCCCATAACCAACGATCCCTAACTTCTTTCCTCTAATCTCATGGCTTCTATCCGCAGACTTCTTCCACACTCCTCTATGCATATTTCTCATAGAGTCGGGTAAATTCCTCATCAAAAGTATAATCTCAGCCAAGGCCAATTCAACCACAGACCTTGTATTGCTAAACGGCGCGTTGAAAACAGCGATACCATGTTTGATGCAATAGTCAAGATCAATTTGATTTGTTCCGATACAGAAGGCCCCAATAGCAATAAGTTCATTTGCAGATTCCAAAACTTTTGCCGTCACCATCGTTTTGGACCTAATGCCAAGGATTTGAACATCTTTGATTTTCTCACAAAGCTCTTGCTCATCCAAACTTGTTTTCAACAACTCTACATCAAAACCAGCATCAACAAGAAGTTTTTTCGCCGAATGATGAACATTTTCCAACAATAAAGCCTTGCCGACTTTCTTTTGGTAAAAATCAGGATTTAGCTTAAGCTTCAAAAGTATATCGTTCCACGACTCTGCTATAAAGTCAGCTTTTTCGCAAACAGCTTCTCTTTTCACATTCTCAGTGTACGCTACAAATTTTCTGGCTAATCCAGCTTCCCTGATCTCATAATCAGTTATTCCATCACCTATGACCACTACATCATGGCCAAACTTCAAGCTTTTCAGCAATTTCACTTTGCCTTGATTATTAGAAAGAGGATTTGATTCATCCAAACCAACAATATTCCCTTTATAATCATATACAAATGTATTAGCGAACACATGAGAAGAACTGATCCCGTAATTTTTGCATACTGGCTCAATAAACTCCTTGAAGCCGCTTGAGACGATGTAAATATCTTCCGCATGTCTAAAAAAGAAATCCTTGTTCTCTTCTATTGATCGAGACACGGAGTTAATCAAGTGAAGAATCAAATCCTCTAAATCCTTTCTATTCGCATTGAGGCACTTTAAGCGTTCACTTATCGACTCCTCAAAACTTATTTCACCGGCCATGCCCAATGAAGTCAAATGTTTAATTTTTTCTACATCAGCTGGCTTCTCAGGATGATTTCTAGTCGCAATCTGCGCTAGAATATCTAAAGATTCCTCATCTACGAAAGTACTGTCAAAATCGATTATAAGCTTATCTCTTAACTTCATTGCTTTTGGGAATAAAAATATATCTAACCTACTAAATAAAGGTCAATTGCAAATGATAATTGAACTTTAATAAACATTAATTACACACAAGGAATAATCAACATATTTCAAACCATAATTTAGCAAAAATTCAGAACCTTAATATGCTTTTACTAGTCGTATTGACAAATTAAATCTAAAATCACGTGTGAAAAAGATAAAGATTATGAAAAAGATTCTGTTGGGACTGTGTGTGATGGGTTTTCTATTCACTTCATGCGGTAAAAATGAAAAAAAACTCTCACAAAAAGTTGACAGCCTTCAAATTCAACTAAATCAAAAAGGGGCTGATATAAATTATTTGACTGATCAAATGTCTGACATTAACGGCCTGCTTGACTCAATTGAAATGGCCGAAAAAATC
Source organism: Aureibacter tunicatorum (assembly GCF_036492635.1). GTDB lineage: Bacteria > Bacteroidota > Bacteroidia > Cytophagales > Cyclobacteriaceae > Aureibacter > Aureibacter tunicatorum. The sequence continues at coordinate 1,985,630 of NZ_AP025305.1, read as the reverse complement.
ATCCACTTAAATGTGGAAGAAGGTGGTCGAGAAGCTTCTACAGAACAAAGGCTTTCCAATATTAAAGAATACATGAAGCAAACCAAATCCAAGCTTTATGAATTGGAAGAAGAGTTGAAAAAATCACAAGGCTCCAATCGAAATTACGCAGCTTTAGTTGCTCAACTTCGCAAAGCAGTAGATCAAAAAGATATAGAAGTCAAAAACTTATCCGATCAATTAATGGGTGTTACTGCTGAAAACAAGCAACTCAATGGAAGAATCAATGCCATGGAAGACCGTTTAAGCGAATTGGATTTATTGATCATTGCTAAACAAGCTGAACTTGAAGAGTTGCAAGCTCAAACTCAAGATGAAAAAGCTGACTTGCTATTCAACCAAGCAGAGAAAACAGAACAATTGGCTAAAAAAATACACTTCGCCGCAAAGAAAAAAAGAAACGAATATCAAGTTGCATACAACTTATATGAAGAGTCATACAACTTAGGCAATGAAGACGCCTTATCAAGAATGCAAGCCTTAGAAAAAAAGATCAAAAAATAAATCACTAACACAATTAATAACAACAAAGGCAACTAAATTAGTTGCCTTTATTGTTATATAAGATTTCCTCATCAATTAAGAAATCGACAAATCATAATGCTTGGCTTCCTTATAAGCTTTTCTTGGCTTCAAATTCAAAATTTGGAACATATCCTTGTCCGAAGCAAAAGATGGGTTAGGTGTTGTTAATAACTTATCACCAGCGAATATCGAATTAGCTCCAGCCATGAAACATAAAGCTTGCTCCGAAGTAGGCATCTCGGTTCTACCTGCAGACAAACGAACCATAGCTTTAGGCATTAGAATTCTTGCAGTTGAGATCATTCTCACCATATCCCATATTTCAACTCTTTCATTGCTCTCCATTGGGGTACCTTTCACAGGCACCAATGCATTAACAGGCACTGATTCAGGGTGAATTTCCAAAGTTGACAAAGTGTGGAGCATTCCAATTCTATCTATTGTGGACTCTCCCAAACCTATGATTCCTCCTGAGCAAACTGAGATATTCGCTTTCTGAACATTCTCTATAGTCTCAAGTCTGTCATCATAAGATCTAGTCGTGATAATCTCATCGTAATACTCACGGCTTGTATCCAAATTATGATTATAAGCATAAAGACCCGCTTCTTTCAATTTTTGAGCCTGATCTTCAGAAAGCATACCCAAAGTACAGCAAACCTCCATACCCATGGAAGTAACACCTTTAACCATATCCAAGACTCTATCAAAGTCTCTATTATCTCTTACATTTCTCCAAGCCGATCCCATGCAAAATCTTGTACTGCCATTCTCCTTAGCTTCCAATGCTTTGTTTAGGACAATATCTGTCGGCATCAACTTCTCCACATCAACCTCAGTATTATATCTTGCTGATTGAGGGCAATATTTGCAATCTTCTGAACATCCTCCCGTCTTCACTGACAACAATGTGCACACTTGAACCTCGTTTGGATCATGAAACTCTCTGTGCACTGTCGCAGCTTTATAAATAAGCTCCATGATCGGCATATTGTAAATGTCCGCGATCTCTTCCTTCGTCCAGTCGTGTCTTATTTCTGTCATTATTATTATAATTTTCTTTATACCCTTATTTGGCTTTCACAATTTCTTGAATGAATTAAGAAATATAACAAATTTAGGGGTAATCTTTGAAATACAAATGATTTTTTCAAAATCAATATTTACATTATAATTCTCTTTCTATCTTCAGCAGTGTATAATCGACATGATTTCTTGCTCATCAATTTCAATCTATTTCTAGAAACAACCATATAGCCAGCGTCTCTCCAACTCCTAGGCATTAATGAAAAAATCTGTAGCAAAAAAAATGGAAATGGCAATTTGCCCAAAATTTTCAATACAGCTCCTGACTTGTGATACAACACTCCATTGCTTAAAAAATACACTGTATTGAGTTCCACCAAATCAATCCCATGAAGCTTCAAAGTGCATTTTGAAAACTTGGATTGCAAAGGAGAGAACATGAATTTCTTCTTTCGATCAATTTCGAAAATATAATTAACCACGGAATTGCAAAATGGACAATCCCCATCATACATTATCACATTGTTCATATTTTTAAATAAAGGTATTCACTTAACCAAAATCAAAAGCTAAGCCATGCTCTTATTCAAAATTGAAAATTTTACTCTAATTCTCCTATATACTTAATAACATTTTAATCTAGAAATATAGAATAAAAAATATTTTAGAAAGATTTTTGCTACTATTTCGCAAATAGATCAACTAAAATTTCTAAAACATGAGTTCAACCAATCAATCCTTCAAACCGAATAACACCGGCACGAAAAAACTTTTTGACAACCCCATATTAGAAAAATTAACTCATACTCACATTTCTGTTCCTATTGCATTATTACTTGCTTACGCTGCAGGGTTAATAATTTGGTCTACGTCCAGAACTTCAATATCCTCAAGTCTAATCACCTCAATATATTTCATCGGACTACTGTTCTTCACATTTGCTGAGTACACCCTTCATAGATATGTATACCACATGAAGCCCTCAAGCGATACAAAGAAAAAAATCCAGTACACTTTTCATGGCGTGCATCATGAGTACCCAAAAGACAAGTCCAGATTAGCCATGCCTCCTATACTAAGCCTTACAATTTCAACTGTATTGCTAGGGTTCTTTCACTTAATCATGGGAGAATACTCTTTTAGTTTTCTTGCAGGATTTCTGACTGGATACGCTCTTTATTTATTCATGCACTACATACTTCATGCATACCCGCCGCCAAAAAACTTTTTCAAAAAACTTTGGATATACCATAGCATACACCACTACAAAGACGAAACAATATATTATGGCGTTTCATCCCCGCTATGGGACTTTGTATTTGGGACTATAGAGAAAAGAAAAAAAGAGGCCTAAGCCTCTTTTTTTAATACCTCAATGTTGCCTCTAATCTCTTTGGCCTAATCAAAAGCTGTAAAGCTTCAAAAATATTACGAGATAAAATATCAGCTGATCTCAAAGCCCTGCTACTGCAACCCTCCTCTTGCATTACAACAATTCCAAGCGCTGCTTTTTCCAACATCATGCTGTCATTGTAACCATTGCCTATAGCAATCACAGATTCGGCACCTAGCTTCTCCACATACTTGACTTTATCTTCACACTGCGAACTTTGAGAAATCACTTCAATACTGCATGGCAAATCCCTCAATTTTGACTTAACTGAATTAAAATAGTCTCCAGTCAATACATGAACCTCAAAATGCTGAGCTAAAAATCTCAATCGATCTCTAACGCCATTGATTGGAGCGCCATCAATAGCAAGCGTTCCATTGTAATCCAGAACAATATGCTTTATTTCAAATCGACCCTTACCAGGTATAGATAGGCTTAACATAAAAACAAAAATGGTTTAAATTCAAATTACTTACGCGATGACGCAAATATTGATGATGATTTTAACAAAAAAAAAGGATTTGGCTATTTAAATATTTCGCCAAATCCCTTTAATAAAAATTCACTACTATTTCATCATTTTAGATAAGCTGAAAGCATCCAAGATACTTTTTCTTTCTCCTTAATATAATCCGACATCAAAGCGGAAGTTCCTTCATCCTCAATATCAGAAGCGACACTAAGAATTTCTCTTTCCTTAACCAACAATACTTTTATGTTTTCAAGCACTATTGACACACATTCTTTTCCATCTTTAATTCCTTGAGATTCCTTAATTTCAGAAACTCTCAAATACTCAGACCATGTATGCAATGGCGTGTCTCCCAAAGTCAACACACGTTCAGCTAATTCATCTATTGCCTCATTCGCTGAATTGTAAAGCTCTTCGAATTTTTCATGCAACTCAAAAAATTCAGGCCCGACCACATTCCAATGAAAAGATCTCAAATTTTGATAATACAATTGATAGTTTGCTAACAAGTCGTTCAAACTTTGCGTCAATTCTTTGGCTTTTACTGAATCAAGTCCTATGATATTTTTCATTTTCTATAATTATTTGTTTCAATGATTACATGACAAATCTAGAGAATCTTATTCAATCGAAAAAATCAATTACATCAATATCTTAATTGATAAAATCAATTCATTAATTTTACCAAATCATTCAAGTTTGATCTGGAGAAATCAGCATTAAGTTTAACATCTTCTGTAGTCAAAATAATTTGATTTGGTTGTTGCGGAGCATTTAATAAACCTCTCATATACAACATCACTTTTCTCTTATATTTCAAATCATCCATTTTGGAAACCTCAATCTTGCATTTGCCCACATTATCATTAACTTCCGCCTCATTGACATCTACTTGCAAGAAATTCCCACAATCAGACATTCCTATCCAAACCACTTTATCGTTAAAATCTTCAACACTTAACGCTTTCGAAAAATTATCTGCAAAGCTCACTCCAAAAGTCATTACCACTAACCCAAATGTCATCAACAAACTTCTCATAGCATCGAAATTTAGAAATCAAAATATAATTTTACTAATAAGTATAATCTTCTTTTTACTGTAATAACGTTCGCAAATTAGTTAGGTTTTACTAACAAACAAACACCAACAATACGATTTGCAAAAAATTCATTTGAATGCGATATTTTTAAAATAGAGCTAATTTTCAATGCTATTTTTTCAAATAACACAACCATTAAAAGCAAACAAGGGAAAGAACAAACATAAAACAATCACGCTAAAGTCAATACAATATTTTGAATAAACGCTAACATTAGAATAAAAGACAAAAAAAAGCCCTTGAAACAACAAGAGCTTTTAATTTTATATTTTTATGAATATTTTAATTTATTAAAAATTGATAATTGTGACAAAAATCATTTTTTAAGCTTTAAAATTCAATTACTTTCTTCTCTTCCTCGGCCTTCCATTTGACTTAAGACCTAATGTTTTTTGAGCTTTTTTGGACAAGCCTTTCATAGCTTTAACCCTTACATTGACTTTCTTATTTTTCTCTTTCTTCTCATGAAATGCATCCCCTCTTTCATCATCTTTTCTTTGGTTCTTATGTCTGACACTATTCCCATGTTTATCGATTCTTGGACCTCTTGGTTGCATTTCTATAACCATGGTTCCTTCAGGCAATTCTTCCAAAGGCACTTCAACCCCTATCCACTTTTGAATATTTTCAAAATCCTCATATTCATCAGGCTCTACCAAAGTAATCGACTCACCACTATTGCCAGCTCTTGCTGTACGACCAATTTGATGCACATAATCTTCATAATCCTTTGGCACCTCAAAATTAATCACATGCGTCACTCCTTCGATGTCCACACCTTTACCAATCACACCAGTAGCTACTACTGCCGTCAAAATCCCATTCTTAAACTCATCCAAGACTCTCAAACGATAATTTTGATCCTTGTTGGAGTGCACAACATCAGACGTTCCTTCAAAATATCTATGATGCAAAAATTGTTGAACCCTCTCGGCAACTTTTTTAGTTTCTGTAAAAATCAAAACCTTTGAGAAAACTTCGACATCATTAACTAAATCAGCTAGAACATTCAATTTAGTTTTGATATTCGGCACATCAATCGCCCTTTGATGTATTTTCTCAGGCAAGGCAATACCTCCTCCGATAACTACTTTTTCCGCACTTTTAAGAAAAGAATGGGCGATCGCTTGAGTCTCATGAGAAAATGTAGCGGAAAACAATGCGTTTTGACGCTTCTCAGGCAAGGCATCCAACACATACTTAAACTGAGTCGCAAAGCCCTCATCCAATAAAGTATCAGCCTCATCCACTATAAAGTGTTTGATATCATTCAAATGCAAAGCCCTAATCGAAACCATTTCTTGAATTCGACCCGGTGTCGCCACTACAATATCACAACCGTCTTCCAAAGCTTTAATTTGCTTGTTTTTATTGCCTTCTCCATAGATCAAGGCTATGCGCAAATCAACATTATCGGAAACCTTCTTAAAGACCTCTTCCACTTGGAAAATCAACTCTTTGGTAGGGACTAATATCAATGCTCTAGGGCGGGTTCCTTGAGCGTAATGCAAACTACGCACTAACGGTAAAATATAAGCTAACGTCTTTCCAGTCCCAGTAGGAGCTATGGACAACAAATCTTTTCCGGCAAAAAGAACTGGTATTGACTGTTCTTGTACTGGAGTCATCTCCTCCAAGCCATTTTCATCAAGGCTTCTCTTAATGAACTTATTTATTTTAAGGCTATCAAATTTCATCTTATCCATGTTAATCCACAAAAGTAATGCTTTTATAGCAAAAGTGCCCGAACCTCAGGCAATAAAGCTCATTACATCGACAAAAGTTCTGTGGAATATGGATTAAAACTGTATCAATAACAGAACAAACAAAAGAGCAAACACCATAACCACCAAAGCTACCAAGATATATCTTTGCACATCGCTGCCTTGAATAGACTTCGCTTTTGCCCCTATTTCAGTCGTTAGATCTGCTAAATAATTGACAGTTCCATCAATAACATGACGATCAAACATAGCAGCTATATCGGCTACCCATACATTGAATGAAGCAACTAAATCTATAAAGGGATTAAGAACTAACCGATCTATTCTTTCGACTTTATCTGAAAACCATAATGTAGCAGAAGAAGAACTATCAACTAATCGATTGATGATCTTATCATCCACTATTTGAGCTATATAAGCAACCCTCAAAGTAGGCTTCACAAAGCCTGCATGCATTAAATCATCCAAATACCAATTATAATAGGACAGCTTTAAAACCGATGGAAGTTTACCCGGCTTCCATTTTAAATAAGATTGCGCATATTCGCCTTTAGGCTGATATAGATAATAACCAATACCAATTCCCATGACAACAATTATAATCGAAATAATACTTGTGATAAAATGCCACTCATGCTCAAGGTTATTAAGCGCTACCAAATCTTTCAATCCAAAATCATTTTGCAAAGGCACTAACAACTCAGGTGTTTCAAAATTATTATAAAGCCAACTTGTCTCTGTATTAAATGGATTTAACGAAAACACTAAACCTAATGAAAGAAAAGCCAAAGTGAATAATGGGACTTTTTTCTTCAATGGGGGGCCCTGTATTGTTTCAAACACTGATTTTAATTCTGGATTATTTTTCACAAACCTTAATTCGCCAAAAAAGATCAATAGGATCTGTCGAGTCATATATAAAGCCGTAAAAAAGGCTGACAAGAAGCCTAATACAGGAATGAAAATATGCCATGAAAAACCGTCTGCCGCTTTGGACATAGCCCAAGCCAATGAACTATTAAGTATAGCATCCTTGGATAAAAAACCTGAAAAGAATGGTATCCCCATCAAAGCGGCTCCTGTAACTAAATACACAACAAACACAAAAGGCATCTTTTTATACAAGCCTCCCATATTCCTCATATCTTGAACATCGAAATGAGCTTTATGCCCTTCCTCGCGCATTCTGTCTTCAATATGATGTAAAGATCTTATTATAGCTCCAGCAGCCAAAAACAAGCCCGCTTTAAAAAAAGCATGAGTAATTAAGTGAAAAAACGAAGCATCGTATGCACCAACACCTATTCCCATCACCATAAAGCCCAACTGAGAACTTGTCGAATACGCCAGCACCCTCTTAATATCATTTTGAGTCAATGCCGCATAACCACTTAAAAACGCAGTCACAGCACCAATAACAGCAATAAAATCCAAAGCATCAGGGCTTAAGATAGGAAAAACCCTCAATAGCAAATAAACCCCTGCGGCAACCATTGTCGCTGCATGAATCAAAGCCGACACAGGCGTTGGTCCTTGCATCGCATCCGGCAGCCAAATCTGCAATGGGAACTGAGCTGATTTACCCATAACCCCGCAAAACAAACCTAGTCCGGAAATAGTCAACCATATCAACGGGATTGACTTTGTCACCAACTCTCCATTAAGACTATATTTTAAAATCCAATCACCTTCTGATACATAAGAATGCTTCATCATTACTTTCAAAGCATCAATATCTAAAGTCCCCATTACGGCAAACAATATGCTTAATCCTATCAGAAACCCAAAATCACCAACTCTATTTGTAATAAACGCCTTTTTAGAAGCTCTGGCTGCCGACTCTCTTTCAAACCAAAAGCCAATCAAAAGGTAACTTGATAGACCTACCAATTCCCAAAACACGAAAAGAGACAATAGATTATCAGACAGAACTATCCCTAACATTGAAAAAGTAAATAGTCCTAAAAATGCAAAATATCGGCAATAATGTTTTTCGTTTTTCATATAGTTCACCGAAAACAAATGAACTAAAAATGAGACTAAAGTCACCACACCCATCATAAGCACAGAAGCCTCATCCAATAACACACCTAAAGTAAATTGACTACTAGTTATAGAGCTCAAATCAAACCAAATAAATCTGGCATGATGCGTCTCAACATTCCAAATATTCACAAAAAGGTAAACTGAGAGAACAAAACTAAGGCCTGTCAACACTATCCCTAATGCATCAGCTCCCCCTTTTTTGAAATAGCTTTTGAATGCATTAATCAAGACAAAAGACAAAAGCGGAGTCAATAAAATTATCAAAGCGATTAGCGTCAAGCTGCTAAATGGCAAAGGTTTTGTCAATTCAATAAGTTCCACTAGTTTCATTATTTATCCCCCAAGGAGTTTAATTTATCCAAGTCTGAAGACTGAAAGTATTTATAAACGTTCAATACAATCGCTAAAGCTACAGACACTTCCGCGGCTGCGATTACAATCACAAACAATGCATACATTTGACCAGTCGGCTGTGTATCCGTGCTACCAAAAGCCACTAAATTCAGATTAGCCGCATTTAAAATCAGCTCAACCCCCATCAAAACCATGACTGCATTTTTTTTCACTAAAATTATCGCTAGGCCGATGCAGAACAACGCCGCTGACAATATCAAATAAGCCTCCATATCATCAAATCATCATTAATCTCCAAATTGTCGACAAAAACAATATAATCAAGCCCATAGGAGTAAGATATTTCCAACCTAAAGTCATTACTTGATCCACTCTCAATCTTGGGTATGTCCATCTTACCCACATTTGAACAAATATCAGCACAAAGGTTTTGCTCATCAACCAGAACATCCCCCACAACAAACCGCTAATTCCATCAGGATTTCCCATCGTCCAATCAGCCAGTTTCACAGCACCGATATTTGGAAATGGAGTATTCCAGCCTCCTAAGAATAAAACTACTCCCAAGATTGAAACCAATAGCATCATACCATATTCTGCCAACATGATAAAAGCCCACTTAAAACCTGAATACTCTGTATGAAAACCACCAATCAGCTCCGACTCTCCTTCAGGCAAATCAAATGGCGCTCTATTGCATTCCGCCAAAGATGAAATAAAGAAAATCACAAAAGCAAAAAACAGAACAGGCACTCTGAAAATATTCCAAGTAAAAAAACCTCCAATATCAGACACATCAATACCCAAAGCTTTAATTCCAAATAGGTAATTTGCTTTAATCTTAGCATCTGGATATTGATCAAACAACACTCCTTGCTGAAAACTGATTTCTTGCAAATTCAACGATTGGCTTACTGCAACAACAGCCAGCACACTTAAGATCAAAGGCGTCTCATAACTTACAATTTGGGCCACTGACCTCAATGCTCCGAACAAAGAAAACTTGCTATTACTTGCCCATCCAGCCATCAAGACTCCCACTACATCCAAGGAAACAATCGCCAAAAGAAAATATACTCCGACCTCCGCATTTGAACCCATCCAATTGGATGACACAGGCAAGACTGCAAATCCAGAAAATACAGCCACAAAAATCAGCACAGGCCCCATTGTGAACAAGCGCTTATCAGCTTTTTGATTTATAATGTCTTCTTTTTGCAAAAGCTTCATCAAATCAGCAACTGTTTGCAACAAACCATATTTACCCACTTCCATAGGCCCTAGTCGGTCTTGCATAAAAGCTGAAACTTTTCTTTCTGCATAAACTGCGAAAACGGTATACAGCAACAGCAAAGGCAAAAAGTATATAAACGTAGTCAACATATATCTAATTTATACATTTCTCAATCTCAGAGTCGAGTTAAACGACTCCAAACATTCAATTACTTTGAAAACTTGCTATTTGAAGCTATGTAACTCGCTGCAATCAGTATCACTAGCAATATCACACCTACAAATTCAAATGGCAATACATATTCGCTCATCAAACTAACCCCAATCTCTTTTAAACTCTGATCTTCCATTAGCACCTTATCAGTAGCGATATATTTTTGACCAAAATCCATCCCCTTAATAAGATAACATAGCAACGCGAACATACCGACACCTACTAAGCCTCCCATCAAGACATTTCTATTTTCAGTAAGAATTTTCTGTCCATCAAGCCTATTGGTAAGCATAATACCAAACACCATTAAGACTAAAACTCCTCCAACATAAATCATAATTTGTGTTACGGCAACAAAATCAGCACCTAACAGCACATACAACCCAGAAATAGCCAGTAAAGAAAATACCAATAAAAATGCTCCATACAAAACATTTCTAATGAGCATTATCCCTAATGCTGTAACTAAAGAAAGTCCAGCAAACACATAAAATAAGGCATTCAAACTACCTTCAACAATAATCTGCTCCATGATCTTATTTTTTTCTAGGAATTTTCGGTTGCATTCGTTTAGGCTTCTCAGCACTCTTCGCATCTGAAACTGCTCCTTCATTTATATCACCTTCTGTCGACTTTGCTTTCACAACAGACTGAGGGCGACGAACAGGCACTTTAGGCTGAACACGTTTTGGTGTAGTATCCGAAGACAACTCTTCTGCCGAATCCTCCTCCGATTTCTTTGCTTTCACAACTGGCTGAGGGCGACGAATCGGCACTTTAGGCTGAACACGTTTTGGTGTAGTATCTGAAGATACCTCTTCTGACGAATCTTCCTCTGATTTCTTTGCTTTCACAACTGGCTGAGGGCGACGAACAGGCACTTTAGGCTGAACACGTTTTGGTGTAGTATCTGAAGATACCTCTTCTGACGAATCTTCCTCCGATTTCTTTGCTTTCACAACTGGCTGAGGGCGACGAACAGGCACTTTAGGCTGAACACGTTTTGGTGTAGTATCCGAAGACAACTCTTCTGCCGAATCCTCCTCCGATTTCTTTGCTTTCACAACAGGCTGAGGGCGACGAATCGGCACTTTAGGCTGAACACGTTTTGGTATAGCATCTGAAGACACCTCTTCTGACGAATCTTCCTCCGATTTCTTTGCTTTCACAACAGGCTGAGGGCGACGAACAGGCACTTTAGGCTGAACACGTTTTGGTGTAGCACCTGAAGATACCTCTTCTGACGAATCTTCATCCGATTTCTTTGCTTTAACAACTGGTTGAGGGCGACGAACAGGCACTTTCGGTTGAACACGTTTTGGTGTAGCATCTGAAGACACCTCTTCTGACGAATCTTCATCCGATTTCTTTGCTTTAACAACTGACTGAGGGCGACGAACAGGCACTTTCGGTTGAACACGCTTTGGTGTAGCATTTAAAGACACCTCTTCTGACGAATCTTCCTCCGATTTCTTTGCTTTAACAACTGGCTGAGGACGGCGAACAGGCATCTTAGGCTGAACACGCTTTGGTGTAGCATTCGAAGGCAACTCTTCTGCCGAACCATCCTCCGATTTCTTTGCTTTAACAACTGGCTGAGATCGGCGAACTGGCATCTTAGGTTGTACTCTTTTTGGCTTAACCTCTTCATCTTCTTGATTTTGTTCAATATCAAGCTGAGCTTTCCTTACAGGAACCTTAGGCCTAACAGCTTTTTTAGGAGTATCTCCATTTGATTCTTCACCTTCACTTTTAGCAACACTTGTTTTCCTAGCAGGCATTCTAGGCACTACCTTTTTAGGCTTTGGTGATTCTACATCATCAGCACTTTCATTAGGCTTCACAGAAACAGCTGGTTTAACCTTCTTCACTGCACTTGATTTTGCAGCTGCTTTCTTCTTTTTATTTTCTTCAAACTTCTGTCTAGCCTCGGCAATCTCAGTAATTGACATTTCCCCAAAAGGCACATTATGATCAGCCACATCAAACGATGAAAAATCATATTCAGGAGTCATGGTCAAGCATTCTGTAGGACATACAGTTGTGCATAAACCACAAAACATGCATTTAGCCATATCAATATCAAACTTAGCTAAATGTATTCGAATTGAAGAACCATCAGAAGCTTTACCTAATTCTTCCGTGGCAACTATGCCGTCTATATCTATACAATCAACAGGACAAACCTTAGCGCACTTATCACAGACAATGCAGTCATCTATTTCATTATGCAGTTTATACCTTCCATTGACAGGCACTGGCAATTCTTCTTTAGGATACTGAAGAGTTACTATGCCTTTATCTTGTTCAAAATATTTTGGATCAGAAACACTTGGATTGTCATGGCTGAATCTAGCTTCTTCAAAATGCTTGAGAGTAAGCTTCGCTCCTTCATAGAGCGTCTTCATAGCCTCTTTAATGTTCCCGAAGTAAGAATTGTTAGTGCCTTTACTCACTTTTTTACGTTTTGAATTATCAATACTATTGAATAGGCTTTCAACAAGAAAGCATCACTGGAATCCTTATTAAGCTTTACAGCTTTTGGCACAACAACAGTAATAAATTAATTCTGTAAACATTTTCTTCCCTTCAATTTAATGTAAATGAGCTCTCTTGGCTATTATCAGCAAGGAAACTTTAAAACAAACTTACCTACAAAATTCAACAAAGAAAATAATATTTCTCAAATTCTTAATTATTTTTACTAAAAGGATAAAGTTAAACACACCAAAATGATATTCGCATGAAAAAAATGAAATTACACAAAGACATTTGGGCATTGACTGCATTAATTATCACTTTACTAATCCTTACTCTTTTATTTCAATACAAGTACCTTTACTAAACTTAAAAACCTGATATATTAAGCAAGAAATAGAAACCTCCTGAATTTTTCTCAGGTACATAGACAAATCTTGTCCCTACTGAAACAAGATAAGGGTAACGCAAAAAATTAGCATCAACATAAAAATCGGCTCCAAAAGAATTATACTCTCTATTAATTCCCGCTAAATTATCATATCCCTTTCCATAGTCATAAAAAGCTAACGCTCTTAATCGCTGAACATTCATAAAAGAGCCCAAAGCCCAATCTGGATAGGCTAAAGGCAATCCATAATATACTGAAGCAGTGTAAAGGTTCTTAAATATCTGATAACTATAACCTCTAGGAAAAAGCACATTGGTCTGGAAAGCATAATTTTCCTCGTCATTATAAGTCACTCCCCCTCTAAGCTGAAATGAATGTTGAGGGAATAAGCCTGGGAAATACAATCTTAAATCTGAGATAAATTGCTTGCCTTTATATTTGCCTTCAAATGGCGTATCTCTATAAGATGCGTAGAACCTCTGACCCCACTTTGGATAAATATCCCTATAAGCCATGCGCAAAAGCCTCGAATAGTTCAAGTTCATTTTCACAGTTTGCAAATTCCCATTGCCAATCTGTTCATATTTCGTTCGAGGAACACTATAATTTTCCACACGCAAAAGCTCGTAATTCGCGCCAATTGACAACCTTTGCGAAAACCTTGAATTTGTCAACAACAAAGGCAATCTCAAACCAGCATATAGACTCTGCTCATTCCAACTCGTTTTTTCATCGCCATCTTCCAAAGTCACAGTAGCCCTACGATACCCTGAAGACACTCCAAAATCTATAATTGGATAAATACCTTGATAACTTATATCAGCCTTCCACTTCCCTGTCCATTCATTGTAATCTATTTGATACCCCGCCCCTAATGCCATTGTACTCATATTATCTTGAGAAACAAGTCCAAAGTAGTTTTGAAAATCACTACTAGACACAGCAAGCCCCCAACTATATGGCTCCAACAAGTGTTTCCAAGTACGGTACCTTTCTTCCTTATATTGTGTAGGATTCATAGAATCCAATAATGGAAGCACATCTTCCTCCTGATCAACAATGGGTTGATAATAATCAATTCCAGAGTATTTCACTTTGCCAGCATCACGCCAATCTAATGAATCAAGATCAACGGAAACAACATTCATACCTGTCGACCTGAAATCATTGTACATCAATTGACCTGTACGCGAATTCAAAGATGGATTATAAGCGCCAAACTTTGAAGTTGTTACTTGCTTAAGCTCTTTTGTTTTCAGATTTACCGCATATATATTATCGATACCGCTTTGAGCAGAATTTATATAAACATATTCTCCAAATTGTTCTGGATACCCAATGTTATACTCTACTAAATCCGTCAAAACTCTTTCTTCTTCCGTTTCAACATCCAACTCGACAAGAGCATTGCCATTTTCAAAATGTTTTATGACATAAATTTTAGTCCCATCCTCACTCCATGAAGGCATGCTGTAAAAGTTATTCGCTTCATTCTCAAAACTTATCACAAGCTCTCCAGTAGAAGCATCAAGCACCACTATATTGAAAGTATAATTATCAGATTCTTCTACCGCTACGATTTTAGATTCATCCTTAGAAATAGCCGGAGCAAAATACCTTTCTTTTTTGGTTAATCTACGTTTTTTCCCTGTCTTCACATTATATGCAAAAACATCAGCGTAACTTCTTCTCAACCATCTCGGATCGTAGCGATACTCACTCCAAACTAATGTTTCTTTGCCAAATGAGATTTTCCCCGGATCAATAAACGGTCCCATTGTATACAAAACCTTCTCATCTCCATTTTCTACATCCAGCTTAACTAGTTGGAGTATATCACCAATACCGGATCTCAAGCAATAAACCTCACCTCCATCTCCAACTTTTGGATACATGTAGTCAGTATAAACCTTTGGATTCACTTGATTCAAACATCTAAACTCAGTCAAACTTAATTCATCAATCTCATGTTCCCACTTTTCTTTAAGATCAACAAATGTACTATCGTAAAAATCAGCGACATATTGACCTGAAACATCATGCACTGACCTAGACCATGGCCATGGGCGTATTGGTTTACGATATGAGATATCCAACACCTCCGCCCAAGCATCTTTGCCATGACTTCTTCTCAACGACGATGCCAAGTAATAACCTGTAACATAATGATTGGGGATATAATCCTTAAATGACCTTAAGGTCTGTTTTTCATAATTAAAAACTCCTTTTTCAACTACATTAGCTCGCAACAACGCGCTAAACTGAGGAATTCTACCTCTACCACTTTTTGTCAAAGCTGTTTCTGTAACAACCGCATCTCCCTCCCAAAACCAGTTTGGAAGTGAAATATTTGCCAAAAATCCGGCAGACTGCTCTCCAAACAACCAATAAAACCATTTTGTAGGTCCTTGAAACGCTCTTTCATATTGCACTACATGCCTAAATTCATGTATGGAAAGCAAATTCAACCAATCATTGGTTCCTAAAAAATTATAATTTTGGGGAGAGGTGGTGAAGAACTCCGACCTTCTGGGACTCATCGTCACAAAACCGTTCGAAATGGACCCTTGGTTTTGCAAAATAACTGTCAAGTGATGCGGATCCACCTCCAATGAAGAAGACACAGGCAAATATATCGCTTCCAAATTATTAGCGACTCTATTAGCTTGAAAATAAAAGCCTTTAGGAAAAACAACAGAAAAGTTATCCGTTTTAATCCTATACCATTTCAGATTTGAAGGATTATTTGCCAACTGGCCAGCTATCTGCCCCCTAACTTGCAAGGAAACAACAAGCATAAAAGCTATTAGAAAAAAATGCTTTTGCAATATTTTATTAAAATCCATAAACAACGAAAAATAATAAGTACAGCATTGCTAAATATTCAAGAAACACTTCACTTAAAAAACAAATGGCAGGATACTACCCCTGCCAAACAACATATTATTTTCTATTCAATATTATAAGTCCCAATCCCTTAACTCTGCGCAAGCATTATGCGCTGTCAAATCAAAATGAACAGGCACTATAGAAATATAATTATTTGCTATTGCCCACTCGTCATTATCCTCTCCTTTATCAAAATTCACAAACCTACCTGACATCCAGTAATAAGGCTGTCCCATAGGGTCGAATCTTTGCTCGAATTCCTCTTCCCACTTCGCTCTAGCTTGCCTGCATATTTTCACTCCCTTGATGTTTTCATCCCTTTTCGGAGGAATATTCACATTCAAAGTCAGGTATTTTGGCAAGCCCTTTTCCAATACTTTTTTCGCAATTTGCTTGATATGGTTCACTGCGTGTGAAAAATCCGCGCTGTGAGAATAATCGCAAAGAGAAAACCCAATGGCAGGAATCCCCTCAATCGCCGCTTCTATAGCGGCAGACATAGTTCCTGAGTACAAAACACTGATAGAACTATTACTTCCATGATTTACTCCACTCACCACTAGGTCTGGCTGACGATCTTTCATAGCATAATGCTTTGCCAATTTAACACAATCAGCAGGAGTACCTGAGCATTCGAATGATTTTACTCCCTCAAAAATATTGCTATCTCTCAACCTCAATGGCTTTCCAATCGTAATCGCATGCCCCATCCCTGATTGAGGACTGTCGGGAGCGACAACCACGACTTCGCCTAAATCTTTCATTGCCTCTACTAGAACTCTAATTCCCGGTGCAGTAATACCATCATCATT
Organism: Aureibacter tunicatorum; assembly: GCF_036492635.1. Taxonomy (GTDB): domain Bacteria; phylum Bacteroidota; class Bacteroidia; order Cytophagales; family Cyclobacteriaceae; genus Aureibacter; species Aureibacter tunicatorum. The sequence continues at coordinate 1,968,934 of NZ_AP025305.1, read as the reverse complement.
GGTCACCAATATTAGAGGCTTATTGTTTATGCTATCTTCCATTTGCATGTTGGAAGTTACCTTCCATTAACTCGTTATAAAAAATTACTATTCTGATCAAATCTTCAGGATTGGAAATATGCAACTTATTTCTCTTAATATATTTCTTCACATCCGGCAAACGTCTGGACATTACTTGATAAAGCTCTCTTTTTCTCATGGAAAACAATTCGATTTCGCCATCCATATTCAAAAAGTAATAGTCATGCACTAAACGTCTCACAGGCTCCACATAGATTGGTTGACCATACATGCCTGTAGCAGGAGTACTCTCCACCATTATATACTCTCTTGCCAATAAAGTCAAAGAGCCTTCTGTAATCACTTCAAAAAGAATCGGCGCTTTATAATTTTGTCGGACAAAAAATGGCAAAGCAAAAAACTCTCTATATCTATCTGACACTACATCGAAAATTTCGAAATACAAAATCTTTCTAGCACTATAACTCAACACTGTTCCCTTATGATTCAACAACACTGACTCGTTAGAAAAATCATACTTCAAAGGCGCCCTAAGCGTATCGCCTGTCATCAAGACCAATTCACCGTCATGCCACACTTCTGAAGGAAACAAATCTTGTCCTTTTGACATGTGAAATAAAAGCGTAAAAACGAACACCAATAGAGCTTTATATATCTTCATATCCTTAACCATTTTAACAAAAACAACTCGCCATCATATTAAATAGTTATCATGACATATAAAAATAAAAGCTGCATTATTTTCTAATTAAACAAAAAAACCGCTCTCAAGCGGTTTTATATTGTTAAGCAAAATAAAGCATCAATCCAATTTTAGCACAGCCATGAACGCATCTTGTGGAATTTCAACATTTCCAACTTGACGCATACGCTTTTTACCTTTCTTCTGCTTCTCCAACAACTTACGCTTACGAGAAATATCACCGCCATAACACTTGGCCAATACATTCTTTCTCAAAGCCTTAACAGTTTCCCTAGCAATAATTTTCGTACCAATTGAAGCCTGAACTGCAATTTCAAACATTTGTCTTGGCAATAGTTCCTTCAATTTCTCACAAAGCCTTTTGCCCCATTCGTAAGCTTTGTCTCTATGCACTATCGCAGACAAAGCGTCAACCTTCTCGCCATTCAACGCAACATCAAGCTTCACCATCTTTGAAGCTCTGTTTCCGATCAACTCATAATCCAATGACGCATAACCTCTTGAAATTGTCTTTAGTTTATCAAAGAAATCAAAAACTATCTCAGACAATGGGATATCAAATGTCAATTCAACTCGATCTGTTGTCAAATAAACCTGATTTTTCAAAATCCCCCTCTTATCCATACATAAGCTGATAATAGGACCGATGTAGTCAGCCTTGGAGATGATTTGCGCTTTAATAAACGGCTCTTCAATATGCTTCACCTTATTTGGCTCAGGCATTTCTGAAGGAGCATTGATCAACTGCACAGAATCATCGGTCATCACCGCTCTAAACTGCACAGAAGGAACAGTGGTAATTACTGTCATATCAAACTCTCGTTCAAGCCTTTCTTGCACAATCTCCAAATGGAGCATTCCTAAGAACCCGCATCTAAAACCAAAGCCCAAAGCAGCCGATGTTTCCGGCTCCCAAACCAATGAAGCATCATTCAATTGCAACTTCTCCATAGAAGCTCTCAACTCTTCATATTCTGTAGTATCCACAGGGTAAATACCAGCGAATACCATCGGCTTCACATCCTCAAAACCTTGAATAGCTTGAGAACATGGATTCTCCTTATGCGTAATCGTATCCCCTACTTTTACTTCCTTTGCGTTCTTGATACCTGAAATCAAATAACCTACATTACCTGAGGAAATTTCTTTTTGCGGTTCTTGTTCAAGTTTCAAAATTCCTATTTCATCAGCGCCATACTCTTTCCCTGTATTCACGAACTTCACAAGGTCACCCTTTCTAATTGTTCCATTCAATACACGGAAAATAACTTCAATACCTCTAAATGGGTTGTATTGCGAATCAAAAATCATAGCTTGAAGCGGAGCTTCAGGATCTCCTGAAGGTGCGTCAATTCTTTCAACAATCGCTTTTAATATATCATCAACTCCTTCGCCTGTCTTGCCACTTGCTCTGATGATTTCTTCTCTTTCAACTCCCAACAAGTCCACTATTTCATCAGAAACTTCTTCCGGCATAGCCCCAGGCAAATCTATCTTATTCAATACAGGAATAATCTTCAGATCATTCTCCATTGCCAAATACAAATTGGAGATTGTCTGAGCTTCGATACCTTGCGACGCATCCACAATCAACAAAGCACCTTCACATGCTGCAATAGACCTTGAAACTTCATAAGAAAAATCCACGTGTCCCGGCGTGTCAATCAAATTCAACACATATTCATTGCCATCGAGTAAATAATTCATCTGAATAGCGTGACTCTTAATCGTTATTCCTCTCTCACGCTCCAAGTCCATATTGTCCAATAACTGGTCCTGCATTTGCCTGTCTGAAACCGTCTGCGTATGTTCCAACAGCCTATCTGCCAAGGTACTCTTTCCATGGTCAATATGCGCAATTATGCAAAAATTTCTAATATTATCCATCTATCAACTTTGTATCGAATTTCCATTAACCTAATTCTTCGTTTCGATATCCACCCATTGGGTTCACGAATCCGAATCAATCAACAAATTTAACAATTAATTCAAATTAATTGATATGCTTAGATACAAATAAAAATGTATTTAATCTTTGGCACAAGATTGGAATATAATTGAACTTAAAATTTGCTTTGTTAACTAGAGAATTCATTTCTTTGCTTTAAATTATTAAGAAAAACACAAGCAATGCATATAGCTGAAAAAAAGAAATCCGAAAACATAAGCGAATACATTATATTTCTTTACAAAACAGAAGACCTGATCAGAGCCTTTGACCTTAACAAAAATGAAATCAGCGAATACGTAGTCAAGCACTTTCCTGTCCCTGAAGATGAAAAAGAGTATCAAAGAAATTGGTACATGGAATTCTGCGACACAATGATCGATCAAGGTCTTCAAGAAAAAGGACATATCGAAGAAGCTGAAAAGCTTGTGCAATCCTTAATGGAAATACATTTGCAACTTCTTGGAACTGATAAAAAATATCAAGATGTTTTCATGTATGCAAGGCCCTTTATTCAAAAAAACATTGAATTCAGCAATCAACAAATCAACAACCCTATTCAAATTTGTCTTAACGGCGTTTATGGTTATTTGATCTCTCAGATCAATGGAAGAAACATCAATAACGAACAAAAAGAAATGCTGGAATCATTCGGACTCGTACTATCCTATCTAAGCCATGAATACAAACAACACAATCAATAGCCCTCTATTAGTCAAAGATTCTCCTGCCAAAGGACTTATTCTAGATCTTGATTCCAATGAATTAAAAAAATGGATTACGGAAAAAGAAAATCCATTTTCAGAACACCTTGAGGAGATGCATGAAGATGTCTTTCCGTATCGAACAGCCATTAGAACATTTGATGAAGAAAACTTCTATTGCTACTCTGACAAAAGAACAGAAGATGAATTCAGCGACGAATTCACGCATCAACTTCTATACGTATTAGACTGCTCTGATGACAGCATTTTAATTCAATATGCTTCTGAGATCAAAAATATGAAACTATCAAAAGGCAGCTTCATATTCATTCCTTCAGGAGCTATCTGGCAAATCAAGGGCTCGGCAACTTTCTTTTCGATGGAATTCAATCCATCAATGAATCAAGAAATACTGAATGAACAAAGCCTTAATACGATCCAAAAAACAATTGGCTACAGAAGCGATGTCAACGTTCAAATAGTGAATTTTGAGAAGAACATTAATGAAACATCATCAGTGCTATCAAGCCCGTACTTTCATTGCAATCTACTAGAATTCAACGAACCAATTTTATTTGACAACGCTGAGATAAAATCATTTATAATGTACTATGTTGTTTCCGGCGATGTGGAAATTATCGAGCATCAATCACAGACAAAAGTATATGCTAGTCAAGGCCAAACGGTATTATTACCAGCGACTTCCACAGAGGCTGAGATTTATAACTTAACACCTGAAGGTTTCGAAATCATTGAAATGTATGTGATTTAATTCACATGCATTTCATCAACTGACAAATACCGTCAATTCCACTTTTTCAACTTTTTCATCTTCATGGCAATTCACATCCACCAATGTTTGCCCACTCACAATATGCTCTATCATTTCCGTCCATAAATACTCATCCAAATAATCCAATAACAGAGAATGTTTGGACACAAAGTGAAAAGAAAGCATATTATATCTTTGTGAAATATTCTGCTTAAAATAGTCCGCCACTTGGCTTTTCAAGTCAGCCACATCTTTTCCTTCAAAAAAAACTTGTTTATTCTTTTTTCTCAGCATTAGATATAATTATTTTTGGGTTAATCAACTTTCAAATATAACCTCAATGAAATTCAAGGAAAAGGTTTTCAAGATAATCTCAGCCAACAACAAAGAGTATTTGCCCAGCAAAGTTTTCGATTACTCTATTTACACGATCATTTTACTCAATTTAGGAGCAATTGTATTGGCATCCTTCGCTGAAATGGAACATAAATACACTTCCATTTTTTGGAAATTCGAAATTTTCTCTGTCACCATTTTCACGTTGGAATATATATTAAGAATTTGGACTGCCGATTTACTTTACAAAAATGTATCTAGATTCAAAGCCATTCTTAAATTCATGTTTTCAAGCGAGGGACTTATTGACCTGTTCGCTATTTTACCTTTCTACTTGCCTTACATACTTAAAATAGATCTGAGGCTACTTTGGAATTTACGACTCATACGACTATTGAGAGTATTAAAGCTAGGCAGGTACTCTAAGTCCATCAAAGTGGTAGGCAGGGTTCTGAGCCAGAAAAAAGCAGACCTTGGCGTCACTTTTTTCATCACCTTCATACTTATGGTTGTCGCGTCTTCTTTAATGTACAACCTGGAGAATGAAGCTCAGCCAGATGCTTTTCCGAATATTTTAAGCACATTTTGGTGGGCAATCGTTACGCTTACTACTGTAGGTTACGGTGATGTGTACCCAATAACACCGTGGGGAAAAGTGATCGGGGGAATTATCGCGCTTCTAGGCATTGGAATAGTAGCCTTGCCCACAGGTATAATTTCATCCGCTTTCATGGAAGAAGTTGAAAAATCAAACGAAAAAAAGAAAGAAAAAAAGCGACATCAAGTCGCTTGCAAATATTGCCCTAATTGCGGCACCAACATCAGCGCATATGAAGAAAACCTAGAACTAGCTGAGGACACTAAAGGAGACGCTTAAGCATCTCCTTCTCTATTTTTTATCATTGCTCCAATTTGTCTAACTCAGCTGCTGAATTGAAAATTCTCTTCAAAATATTCACGGTAATTAGATAAGTAGGCTTCACTCCTATTTCTCCCAAACTTCCGGAAGCTAAAGTGTGCCCCGTAAGCAAAGGGTTATCAGAAGCGTAGTATGCATATCTAATTTTCACATCTTTGCTAATCCCTTCTCTAATCATAGCCGCTGCTTGAATAGCTTTTTGATAGTGAGCTCCCTCCATTTCCAAACCAATAGCCTTCCATGTGGAGCCTTTGAAATAAGACAACACCTCTTTATTCTGAAGCGAAGTTCCCAATACCGTAACCATTGAACCTTTAACAACAGATAAACCGGATTGCTCGAAATCCTGCACCTCCAAATCATTTTCAAAAGGATAATTATCTGAAGTCCCCTCAAATACATGAGCGGTTGGAATCATAATATCCCCCTTGTTCCCTTCCAAGATTCCAGCCTTGCCCATAATATTCACTGACTTCACATTCATCTTAACTTCTATTCCCTTGATGGAAAATGGCTTCAACAATTCATCCAAAGTCTCAAATGCTTGCTCTCCAAACGCATAGTCCATAACCAAAATCACTGGTTTTTCTTTCTTAAGTTGGTTTTTATTCAAAGGGCCCAACTCTTTAGGCAACATCGAAACATTGATTTTGGAGGTATCAATCACCTGCACTCCTATATTCATCCCTGAGGAATCTGATAAAAACGACAAGCCATGATCGTTTGCATACTCTTCCACTCGAGCCCGTGCCAATGAATTATTTCTTTGACTCAGCAATAAAGCTGTCTGTTCCAAACTTTCAGAACCTTCGCTAAACACCTCTTTTTCAGCAACCTTGCTGTATAGCGTATTCATCACACTGTGAAGGTTAGCGCTGATAATATGCAAAGGCCTTTCCAATAATTCATTCTTGGCTAAAAAAGCTTTGATATTATTTGCCCATAATTCGCCATATATATGATGCCCTATTCGCTCTCTAAGGCTCGAAGTGAACGAGATCTTTCGATCCTCTCCTTCCAGGTCCTCATCAATAGCAAGTTTTCCCAGCCAATATACAATTTGAAACAACCCTGAATTATCAGAGCCTGCCTCGTTAAACCTCTCATATGTTCTTTGCACTTCAGCAAAAGATCTTCCCAATAAAGCGCTCAAATATGTGAAAGCGATTTCTTTTTCAATCAAAGGCTCATCATCTTTTCTCAAAGCAATTTCCTGAACCTTCAACCACTCTCTTGTCAACCTACCTTTAGCATCGATAGCATTATCCTTGATTTTCCCTGCTTCTATGAACAAGAAAGTCAAATGAGTTAAAATATCATATATCTCGCTTCTACCACGAGTTACTTCAATATACATTTGATCTTGATCTATTCGATAACAGTTTCTTCTTCGTTTAGAAGGCACAATCACTTCAAAATCCGCATTTCTCAATCCTTCATCGGAAGTCAAAGTCACATACCTGCACTGCTCAATCCCTCTTGGCAATCTGTCAATCACATAAACCAAACCATCCAACTCCACTTTCTCAGCATCGCCCACAGATCCGTAAATCTCAGGACTCAATGTCAACAAAGCATTTACGATGGCTTTCCCCGACTCACCCGCAGGCTTGTAATAACCTCTTATAAAAAGGTGCCTCATCACTATGTATAACTTCTCTATGGCTGCTCTGGATTCTTGCGCTTTAGTTCTTTCCACTGGTTTGATAGTTTTAATTTTGAAAAATATACTTCTGTCTGGAAGTTAACTTATCTCTTACTTGATATAGACAAAAAAAGTTGTCTTTATAGACAACTTTATCTGATTACAATGTTCACTTTATTTTTTCTTCCTGAGATCAACTTTCCTGTAATTTCAGCCTCTCCCTCATTTGTCTTTTTGCCTTGCGTGGCCCTTACGTAATAGACTTTTGGCTTAAGCTTTTTGAATGTTATCCTTCCTTTATTATCAGTCCTACCTTGGTCAATAGCGTCTTCTTCATTGAACAAGTCATCTTCGTTGTCATACAAAGCGACTTTAGCTCCTTTTTGAATGTTTCCTAAATTATCAATTACTGTAATAGCCAACGAAGTAGGCAATAGCTCCGCATTAAGATTAACGCTACCAACCATCACCAACATCATAATAACAACACCAAATACTCTCTTCATCATATCCTAAAAATAATTTTGGTTTAAAATTGAATCAAGATACTAAGAAATAGCCACACTTAAATAATCCTTTAGAGGTTTTATCTTGGCAAAAGTATCCACCACATCATCAATAATGGAGTCTTTCAATAGATCGTCGTCTGAAAAAGATTTCAATACAATAAAACCTTTCATCTTCAATAATTCAATATTCGGGTGATCTGCTTGATAGCCTTTGGGTGGCCTTTTCAATTTTTCTCCCTGAATGCTCCCAAACTCATTCACAAAATCCTCTTGATCAACAATCGCTTTTAACTCTCTGCCATTATAATCAATCTCTTGTCTGATTTTTTTCAACTGAGCAGGTTCTGGCATATACATTCCACCCCCAACAAAACTTTCTCCTCCAGGCTGTATGTGAAAATAATATCCTGGCGAAGAGACAGATTTTCCTTCTTCAGAAAAAGCAGCTCCAAAATTCAACTTATATGGAGATTTATCCTTGCTGAATCTAATATCTCTGTTCAACCTAAAAATGCACTTCTTTGGCTCCAACCCGCCTAATTCATCATCAAATTTCGACGTTCCTTCAATCAATCTCGCTACTATTTCTATAAACAGATCTCTTGATTCGTGATAGACAGCTCTATGCTCATCCATCCATTCCTTATTATTATTTTCAGACAATTCACTTAAAAAATTAAGTATTGTCGAAGTAGAAGTATTCATGAAACTTAATTTATGATTTACTATTCTTAAAAAAACGTTGTCTAACCCATCTAGGCAAGAAGATCGCTCCCAAAATCAAATATGGATAATATGACAACATACGCCAGACAATGCTAGTAACAAAAGTCAAATTCCCTAAATATTGATTAAAGAATTCATTAAAGAAAAACTCAGCTGTGCCACTACTTCCTGGTGTTGGCGAAATCAACATAATGATCCACATTACAATCTGGCTAGCGAAAATCCTCATCTGATCCGCAAAATCCACATCCACAAACGAACTTATCAAGCAATTAAGCATCAAATATCTCGCTGACCAAACAAAAACCGTTGACACTATTATCTTCATCCAATAACTTGCTGGCTTTCCTCGAAGATTAGCCGAAGCGCCTAATATATCATTACCATATTCATATGCTCCTTTTCTCCACCTTCTAAACGGCCTCCAAGATGTAACTTTCAACAACACCCATTTGAAACCTCTTGGCTTAATAAACAAAGCATATGAAAATATGAAACAGTATAAAGCTATCAGACCATAACTAACCCAAAACAAAGATTGCAAACTTGTATTGATTGATATTAGTTTAACCACTGGAAAAACGTCCAAACCTGTATACAACAAAACCAGAGGAGCAAAGATGATAAAAAACGCGTTATCCAAAATAGACGTAAGCATCACATAAGCCGTAGCGCTACCAAGCTTTATCTTTTCTTTTAATAAAATAAAAATCGCAACAGCTGTTCCTCCCACTACTGACGGTGTAACAGCCGAAGCAAACTCCCAAAGTATAATCACATAGATACTCCTAACCCAAGTCAGCTTTTGCTCTGTCAATGTTCTAATCCTGTACACATATCCGGCATCCCTAGCCAAAATCACGAAAAACGACAGTACCAATGGTCCTATTTTCGCCTTTCTCAATTCGCTCATGGAGGCAAGATTCTCAGGGTTTTGATAAAACATGTACCCTACTATACCTAATCCCAACAAGACAGGAACCCAAATTTTATTCGTATTAAGTGTTTTCTGTATTTCTTTTTGATTTAAATCCATTTCTGATAAAAATTACCTAGGTTCCTTATGCTGACTTATGAATCATGAAATTATTATATCCTTCTCCCAATTCCAATCTAATTTTATTCAACTGCAACAAATCCAAAACTGCGAGAAAATTAAAGATCAATCCAATCTTGGTTGGAAAATCATTAACAATACTACCAAATGCCAACCCTTCATTGTCCAAAAGTTTGTTCATTATATAATCCTTTTGCTCCACAATAGTATAGGGGTACTTGACAATACTATGAATCTGATGATTTTTTTCATTCTCATATCTCTTCATCACTTTATTATACATTTTAAAGATATGGTAAAGCGTCAAGTCATGCAGTTCCAAGGAAACATCATCAACCTCCTTATTCAACTCTTTTAACTCTTCAGACAAATTGCCTCTAGGACTTGTTTCAAAATAATGATTTTCAAAACTAGAAAAATCTTGTGCGATCTTCTTGAACTTTTTATACTCAATCAAGTGAGACACTAATTCGTCGCGAGGATCGACTTCATCGCCTTGCTCATCCAATTCAGGCCTAGGAATCAACATCTTGGATTTTATTTTCATCAAAGTAGCCGCCATGAGAATAAACTCGCTTGCCACTTCAATATTAAGTTCTTCCATTTGCTGTAAATAACTTAAAAACTCGTCAGTGATTCTGGATATAGGAATGTCATGAATCTCTATTTCATCTCTTTCTATAAAAAACAGCAACAAATCAAACGGTCCCTCAAACAGAGGCAATTTTATTTCAAAATCCAAAATTCATTTAGTTTATCGGTCTGCCGTAAAAATAGTAATTTTTAATTTTTCAAGAAGCAAGCCAATAAGAAATGATTCGCAATGTCATTTTAAGAAAAAATAAATTAAAAAAATGCCTCTCGCCATTTGCAGTTTATTTAACTATTTCTACCTTTGCACTCCCCAAACACAAATGCCCAGGTGGCGGAATTGGTAGACGCGTTGGTCTCAAACACCAATGGTAGCAATACCGTGCCGGTTCGACTCCGGCCCTGGGTACTTGGTATACTCAAATACTGTCGACTTTATGCCCAGGTGGCGGAATTGGTAGACGCGTTGGTCTCAAACACCAATGGTAGCAATACCGTGCCGGTTCGACTCCGGCCCTGGGTACTTGATTTACTCAAAATTGTCGACTTTAATGCCCAGGTGGCGGAATTGGTAGACGCGTTGGTCTCAAACACCAATGGCAGCAATGCCGTGCCGGTTCGACTCCGGCCCTGGGTACTTTTCTTTTAATCAACTCTCGTTATTTTTCGATAAAAATTCTAAAAAAAAGCTAAGATTCTCTTTACTGTTTAGTCTTATATGACTACATTCACCTTTTAAAAACGGCTTTGGAATACTATTAGCTATATTCTTTTGATCGCAAAAATCAAAAAAAGAATAATGACCAACTTAAGCCGTTGATAGAGAGTCTATAATAATGTAAAATTATGTTCATAGAGCCAGGGGAATTATTAAAAAACATAAATAATCCGGATGATTTAAAAAAGTTGCCAAAAAGCGAACTGACTAAAATCAGCCAAGAGCTTAGGCAATATATCATTGATTGTGTATCTGTATATGGTGGTCACTTTGGCGCAAGCCTAGGTGTGGTGGAACTAACAGTAGCTTTGCACTATGTATACAATACGCCAGATGATCAACTTATTTGGGATGTTGGACATCAAGCCTATGGACACAAAATTCTTACTGGCAGAAAAGATCTATTTCATAGCAACAGAACTTATAAAGGACTTTCAGGCTTTCCAAAAAGAAAAGAAAGCGAATATGATGCATTTGGAGTTGGACATTCATCCACTTCGATATCAGCTGCGCTTGGAATGGCTGTCGCTTCTGAATATAAAAATGAAAAAGACAGACAGCATATCGCTGTCATCGGTGATGGTGCATTAACGGGAGGTATGGCTTTTGAAGCAATGAATCATGCTGGCGTAACCAATTCCAACATGCTTATCATTCTTAACGACAACTGCATGGCTATTGATCCTAATGTTGGCGCTTTGAAAGATTATTTGACTGATATCACAACCTCTAAAACGTACAATAAATTTAGAGATGATATCTGGAATACACTTGGGAAAATCAGCAAATTCGGTGTTAACGCTCAAGAAATAGCTTCAAAAGTAGAGGCTTCGACTAAAAGCTTCTTTTTGAAACAAAGCAATTTATTCGAATCCCTAAACCTAAGATACTTCGGTCCTATCGACGGACACGATGTTGATCACTTGGCTACTGTACTGGAAGACCTGAAAGATATTCCAGGCCCAAAAATTCTCCATGTCCTTACGACAAAAGGAAAAGGGTTTGCCTTAGCTGAAAAGGATCAAACTAAATGGCACGCGCCGGGCACATTCGATAAAGTAACTGGTGAAATTCACAAAACAGTTCCTGAAAAACCCGAACCACCAAAATATCAACATGTTTTTGGCAAAACAATTATCGAGCTAGCCAAAAAGAACGATAAAATCATGGGAATCACTCCCGCTATGCCTTCCGGCTCCTCATTGAACCTGATGATGGAAGAAATGCCAGACAGAGCATTTGACGTGGGAATTGCTGAACAACATGCTGTTACATTCTCGGCTGGTTTAGCAACTCAAGGCATGGTTCCGTTTTGCAATATCTATAGTACTTTCATGCAAAGAGCTTATGATCAAGTAATACACGATGTTTGCCTACAAAATTTGCATGTCGTATTTTGCTTGGATAGAGCTGGATTCGCCGGTGCCGATGGAGCGACTCACCATGGGGCTTATGACATTGCATATATGAGAAGTATTCCAAATATTGTCGTATCAGCTCCTATGAATGAAGAAGAGTTGAGAAACATGATGTATACAGCTCAGCTTCCACAAAAAGGTGCTTTCTGCATTAGATATCCAAGAGGCAAAGGAGTAATGCCAGAATGGCAAACACCAATGCAAGAAATTGAAATTGGAAAAGGAAGAAAAGTTTGCGACGGAGAAGAAATTGCCGTGCTAACTATAGGACATATAGGAAACTATGTTACGGACGTTAGAAAAGAACTTTCACAACATGACATCAACCCTGCTCACTTCGACATGAGATTCGCAAAACCAATTGATGAAGAGATGCTTCATGAAGTATTTAGCAAATTTGACAAGATCATCACTGTGGAAGATGGCTGTCTAATGGGAGGCTTTGGAAGCGCTGTTGTCGAATTCATGGCAGACAATGGATATTCCGCGAAAATCAAAAGACTGGGAATTCCAGACAGAGTGGTTGAACACGGAAGCCAATTGGAATTGCAAAGAGAATGCGGATTCGACCAAGAAGGAATCAAGAACACAATTCTCAATATGCTTGAGAAAAAGATTGAGAAAAAACCTTTCGCTCAATTAGTTTAAAAATACTATTTCAAAGCAGCTTAAGGCTGCTTTTTTTGCGTCTATAGTTATCATGACAAATCAACTAAATTTTACAATTGCAGGTAAAGGCAAACCTATTCTCTTTTTACACGGATTCTGCGAATCACTGGAAGTATGGAAATATTTAGAACCTTACATTTCTACTAAGGAACAATTTATAGCTATAGACTTGCCCGGCTTTGGCAAAAGCCCGCTACCTAAATTTCATTCTGACCATGAATTCTCACTAGTTGATGTTGCCGATATCATCGCAGACTTTATAAAAAACGAACTAGAAGAGCCTCCACTTGTCATTGGACATTCTTTAGGCGGCTACATAACACTTGCTTTAGCCGAACAACATCCACAACTTATCAGCGGATTCGCGTTATATCAATCCACCAGTCTAGCTGACAGCGAAGAAAAAAAAGAGATTAGAGACAAGGCAGTTAAGTTCGTACAAGAACGAGGAATGGAAATGCTTATGCCAACATTCATCCCTAGTTTATTTGCCCAAGAAAACAAAGAAAGACTTAAAACGGACATCCTAGAAATCATCAAAACGGCTCAAGAAACAAGTAAAGAAACTTATATTGCTTACTCTATAGCCATGAAAAACCGCAATGACTACTCCAATGTGTTAAGAAATTTTTCAAATACAAAAGCCATTATTGCCGGCGAACACGACCCTATAATACCAATAGCAACTAGTGATCATCTGGCTAGCATCTCTACCAACATTATTTACCACAAACTTAAGAATACCGGCCATATGGGCATGATCGAAAGCCCTGAAGCATCTTCAAAAATCATATTGAATCTAACAAAATGATTCAAGGTTAATCAAATCTAGTAACATCATTTCATGTGCGATTTGATTATTGCCATAAAGTTCTTTCGATAACCTTGACCTATTGGCAACAACTTATCACCTATTCTCACAATATGTCCTTCAATATTGTCAATTCTACCTATTGAAATGATAAATGATTTGTGAATTCTAATAAACTCTTGATCGGGAAGGCTTGACTCTAAATTTTTCATAGTCATGTACGTGACGATTACTTCTTTATCCAAATGCAACTTCACATACTCGCCAAATCCTTCCACAAATTTTAATTCGTCAAAGTCCACTTTTTGCAATTTCTTATCTGTCTTCACAAAGAAAAACCTATGCTGCACTGCATCAGAAGCACTTTCTTCAACTATATTAACATTTGACGGAATAACTGCAGGTTGTTGACTTGCAGAATATCTTGATTGGGCTTTATTCACAGCCTTTATAAACCTATCAAAAGAAAATGGTTTTGTGATATAATCCACCACATCAAACTCATAGCTTTCCAAAGCATACTCTCGATAGGCCGTTGTTATAATAACCATAGGAGGGTTCGTAATCGTTCTCAAAAAATCCAAGCCATTCAACTTCGGCATATTTATATCCAAAAATATCAAGTCCACCTCATTTTCAACCAAAGCATTGATAGCCTCCACAGCGCTCTTGCACTCCTGCACCAAATTCAAGAAAGGAACATCTTCCAAAAACCTCTTAACAACTCTTCGAGCAAGCGCTTCATCATCCACAATCAAACAATTCATTTTATTCATAACTCAATGGTTAACTCTAATTTAAATATATTCCCGTCTGAAACAATTTGCAAGTTGTGCTTTTCAGGATAAATTAATTCTAATCGACGCCTCACATTAACCAAACCAATGCCTCCACTATTTGGGTTTTCACCAGTATCTTGCTGTTCATAAGAATTTTCCACCTTCAGATGAAAGCTATCTTCATCCACATGCAAATTTATATTTACAAAAGCTTCTCCTTTTTCATTAGCACTGCCATGCTTAAAGGCATTTTCAACAATAGGCAAAAGCAACAAAGGTGCGATCTTATGACCTTTCAAATCCCCAGTATGATCGAAACTAACACTTGTGGACTCGTCAACTCTTATCGTCTCAATCGTAATATAGTCACTCAAAAAGTCTACTTCTTTCTGAATCACGACTCTTTCATCCTCGCAAGAGTATAAAACGTAACTTATCAAGTTAGAAATTTTAAGAATAATCTCTGGTGTTCTTTTAGACTCCTCCAAGCTCAAGCAATAAACACTATTCAACGCATTGAATAAAAAGTGCGGGTTTATTTGAGCTTTCAAAGCTGACAGCTCAACCTGATACTTTTCCTTTTGCACCTCCTCATATTCAAGCGCTTTTTCTTGAATTTTAATTGTTCTTCGAATAAAATGGAGCAAAGTCGTAAGCAAGCATATGCTTAAATATCTGTAGGTTAACAACAGAGTCCCTTTAGCATAGCCTTTAACATAAATATTTCTATAGAAAAAATTAAAAAAGTAGCTCTCATGCGTCTGAATAATAATATAATACGTTAAAGAAGCTGTCACAAGCAACGACAATATTGCCAAGAGAGCATACATCAAATATTTTTTCTTATCCAAATAGCGAGGGATCAACCAATAAAGATTGAAATATGTCAAAGGAATCGATAATATCAAGTTTGACATATTTCTTATCAATTGCAGATCAAAAGGAACTTCTCTTTCCTGCAAACTAGTGGAAACTACTAAGCCAAAGAAATACACCCAAAGCCAAAATGCCACATGTTGCAAAAACCTATTCTGAAAAACATGCCTGACAAAACTTATAGTCCCTCCGCTCTTCGAATTGTCGTTACTCAAGTTCTTTAACTGCTCTAATGCCATCCTTAATTTGCTTCTAATTCAATAAAGTGCCTCTAAGTCTATAAAGTTCAATCTCTGTGAGTTTAGCTTCGTAAATGGAGGTGTATAAATTGCTTTTCGACTGCAACAGATTCAACTGTGCCTCGCGAAACTCAGTTGCTGTCATTTGTCCCAAATTATACCTTTCTTCAACCTGCTGAAAATTCAACTCCGCTACATTCAAGCTGTTTTCTTGGATACTCACTTTCAACAAACTATTCTGGTAATTCGCATAGCCATTTTCAATATCTCTAATCAACATCAATTCAAAACTTTCCTTTTGCAACCTGCTATTTTCCAACGCGATTTTCGCATTTTGTCTTTCAATATTTCGCTTGCCGCCATCAAATATATTATACGACAAAGTCAAACCCGTGGCCACCGTTCCTTTAGGATCGTCAAAATTTAATGCGAACTGGTCTTGCTCCACCTGTTGAAGGCTATAATTTGCGCTAAATGACAACTTAGGGAACAGTGAAGCTTGAGTGATTTTCAAATCCAATTCTTTGACATCCATATCAGAAACCGCTTCCAAGTAAGAAGCATTTCTTTCCAAAGCATCTTCCTTAATCACCTGAAGCTCCAACTTTGCAAAATCAACACCGTCAATGGCTATATTAAAGTTCAAATTCGACTCTCTTCCCAATAACACATTCATATTTCTTTTTGCCGAAGCCAGATTATTGGATGCATCCACCATAGTAAGGCTATCAGTATTAAGATCAACTTCAGCTTGAAGCACATCGACTTTCCTAGTCTTACCAAATTCAAATTTGGTTTTAGCTCTCAAATACCTCTCCTTCGAAATCTCCAAACCTTCCTTAGCGATTTTAAGATTTTCATCCGCCACAGCAAGATTATAAAACTCATTGGAAAGCTGAAGAATCACGGACTCGATATCCGCTCTCTCCCTAAGCTCAGCAACATCTGAAGATTGCTTAAGTTTTTTATACGTATTGAATCTTCCCATACCATCAAATATAGTATAAGTCATCCCCAATCCGGCATTCACATTGGTCAATTCAATCTCCCTACCAACATTCGCGTTGACTCCATTAGTATAGCTCGCTCCCGCTGACACATCAACTGTAGGCAATAAACCTGCATTACCAACAGTAGCTTGATTTTTAATGATCTCAGCATCATTTTCTATCATTTTTATATCAAAATTATTCTCCAGAGCTATTTTCACAGCATCCTCAAACGTCAACTTTTCCTGAGCATAGCTTATATTCATCACAATAAGCGTCAACAACAACACACAATATCTCATATTGACTATCATTTTTTAGAAATAATTAGATGTTCAATTCTTAGTGATGGATTAAATAGCTTTTCCCGCTTCCAAATCCACTTGCGCTTCTTTACAGGCATGTTCCACAGACTCTTTGCTAACCATTTTTCCTTCCCATGCCCACTTTAAGAATCTTTTGAAAGAATTTACAGCTACGATCATTGAAGGCAAAATCAAAAGAGTAAGCACAGTCGCTGTCAACAAACCATAAAACAAGGATATACCCATTGGCACTACAAATTGCGTATCCGGATCATTAGACAAAATCATAGGCAACAATCCAGCGCAAGTCGTCAAAGTTGTCAACATAATCGGTCTAAATCTTGATTTAATAGCTCTCATCAACGCCATCATCATCCCTGCTCTTTCTCTTAGATTCTGATTATATGCTTCAATCAACACGATTGAATCATTGATTAAAACACCAATCAACGCGACCATACCCAACATGGAAGGCAAATCCACTCCGTAGTCGTGCACCCAATGTCCCCATAAGGCTCCTACCATACTCAATGGTATAAGCACAAAGATTAAAAAGGTTTGAGACAATGACCTAAAAGTAAATATGATAATGGCTAATATTATAAATGTAATAATCGGTACCACATCACCCATTGACGCGTAAGTGTCTTTCATCTTTTCATTTCTACCTCCATATTCAATAGAAATATCCGGATATCTTGAACCAAACTCCTTTAATATGACATTGTCAATCTCCGCTCTGACTTCCGCTAAACTCACTTCAGAATTGGCCAAATCAGCTTCCAAAGTTATCTGCCTATTGCCATTCAAATGATTAATAGATATAACGCTTCGTGTATATCCCAAGTTCGCCACTTCTTTCAAAGGAATCTCCCTGCCGTCATCAAGCCTGATCATCATATTCTCAAGCTGCCCAACATTTCTACGCTCAGCAGACTCATACCTCACATAAATTTTAACCTCATCCTTTCCTCTTGTGAGCTTTTGAGCTTCCTCTCCAAAGTATCCCTGACGCACTTGCCTTACAACATCATTCAAATTCAAGCCCATCAAGTGCGCTTGATCTTTAAGAGTGATTTCAACTTCCCTCATACCAGTGACATCATCGTCTTGCACATTTTTAAGCCCCTTAAGTTTCAACAACTCCGACTTCAACCAATCTTTGGCTTGTTTAAGCTCTACCAACTCTTGCCCAACCAAATACATGGAAATCGGCTTGCCAAAATTTGACTCTTGCACAAACTCTAGTCTCTCCGCCTCCGGCAAAGGGCCGACATGTTGCATCATAATATTCGCAAAATCTTCCGAGCTAAACTCCCTCTGATCAGTAGAAACAAGATTAACAACAACCTGACCTTCATCTGCCGCGCTTATCGACTGAGTGATAAATGTCATATAGCTTTCACTTGCTTGATAATCTTCGTCAAACTGACTCACCGTTTTCAATGCCATATCCTCGATATAGTTCAAAACGTCAACGGTAGTAGATTCCGGAGTTCCTGAAGGCATTTTTAATTCGACGACTACTTCACTATAATCTTCAACCGAGGCATCGCCAATCTTTATAATATTTCCATCAACCGCCCCTTTAGTTATGATCACAATAGCTATAGGAATAATCAATGTCAACCATCCGTACCTCAAACTTTTACTCAAAACCGGCATGAAATATCGATCTCTTATTTTCAATAAAAATCGTTCTCCAATACTCACCTTCTTTTCCTCTCTTTTAACTTTCAATGCCTTTGAATTCGCCACGTGAGCAGGAAGTGTTGTCACACCTTCCAAAAGAGAAAATGCCAAAGTCGCAACTACTACAATGCCCAGCTCAAAGAACATTTCTCCGAATTTCCCTTTCAAGAAAAAGAAGGTCGAAAAAGCCACAATAGTCGTCAATACGCCTGAAAACACTGATGGGAACACTTTACGAACACCATCAACCGTAGCTTCAAATCTCGACTTGCCTTTCTCGTATTCTTGATATATAGCTTCGCAAATCACTACGCCGTCGTCGACCAAAATCCCAATCACGATTATCAAGCCAAACAAAGACATTTTATTCATCGTGATATCAGCCATGGCTGCCACAATAAACATCCCCATGAAACATATAGGTATGGCGAAAGCAACCCAAAAGGAAAGCCTAGGATTAAGAAATAATGAAAGAATCACCAAAACCAAAATAATTCCGACAATACCACTTTCCACAAGAACTCTTTTCATAATAACAATATCCCGAGATCTATCTCTAAGCTCTGTTGCTTTTGCTGGGTAATCTTTATCATTGAATCGTTCGAAAAATGCTTTCGTATCATCTGCAACGACAATAATATCTTCTATCTCAGAAAAATTCACTTGAATTTCAATAGCAGGCTCTCCATTCACATAAAACCTATCCGGATCCTCTTCCCATCTATCCGTCACATTAGCAACATCTTGCAATCTCACCACAGCGCCTTCATTATTGCTTCTTAGCACTATGTTTCTAAGATCTTCCGCATAATACCCTTTTTGACGCGTTCGAATCATAAGTTCCTCATCAGCCCCCTTGAGCGTCCCTCCTGTCAAGTCCAAGTTATTGTCTTCAATAGCCTTAGCTATTTCATCAAATGTAAATTGATACCTTCTCATCGCCTCTTCATTGAGCGACACTTGTATTTCTTCCTCAGGATAACCTCTGATCTCTATCTCAGTAACATTCGCCTCTCTTCTGAGTCCATCTTCAATTCTCTGCGCATGCTTCTTAAGCTCAACCAAGCTTACATCACCGCTAATTGCATAATTTATAGCCTTCTGAGCGTACAACTTCTTTTCCACAACCGGAGGTTCCATTCCCGTGGGAAAAGAACTGACTCCATCCACAGCATTTTTCACTTCTTGGAGAACGACATCTATATTAGCTTCCATCTTGGTCTCTATAGTAATAGAAGCCGTATTTTCAGATGAAATGGAGGTATATTTGTCTATTCCGCTCAAACCTTGAATTTGATTTTCAATCTTCATTACTACCCCATTTTCCACTTCTTCCGGAGATGCTCCCGGGTAGTTGATACTTATCAAAATCACATTGGAATCAATTCTTGGAATAAGCGTTGACCTCACCATTCTCATACTCAAAAAACCAAATACCAAAATCGACACGATCAACAAATTGCTGACTATTGGGTACTTGATAAAATAACCTACAAATTTCTTCATGACTTGCTGGATTTATTACCTTTCAAAGTGTTTTCCGTAAGACTCGTTTATGAGTGGGATATTGAGGAATTCTCTCCAATCACAGGCTTGCCAACTTCCAAACCTTGGGCTTTAAGAATCACCTTGCTTCCATCTTCTATTCCGCTTACAATCACCTTATCATCTTTCTGCTGAATGACATTTACCTTGACTTTAGTTGCCATATCATTTTCCAATACAAAAACGCTATTATCTTCCAACAACAGCTTCCTTGGTATTTCAATTCCCGAATTGGTTTTTCCTGTATATATTTCAGCTTTGAGAAACATCCCCTCTTTCAAGTCATTTCCATTTATCCGAACAAAGGCTTTAACGGTCTGAGTCATTTCATCTATCGATTTATTCACTCTATGCACTTCACCGGACCAAGTTTCTCCTGTAGCATTAGAAACCACATCCACTTCCGAACCTTGTTTGACACTTTTCGCATCTTCCAAACTCAACGAAACGACTAAATCAAATTGATTTGAATTGATATATTCTCCCAATTTCTGACCTGTTCTAACCAGAGTCCCCGGCTTAATATTCGACTCAATCAACTCACCGTCAAAAGGAGCGTAAATATTATATTTAAAAAGCTTGGCTTCTAACGATTTGATATCATAGTACTTTTGTTGTATGCCACGGGCAGATATAAAGTACTTTTCCTGTTCTGACAAAGGAGAAGGAAGCTCTTCAGTCTTTCCTTCAATATTATAATTTTTCAAATACTCACTCCATTGCTCATAACTGTTAATATAATCCAACTTTAAATCAGGCAACAATTCAACGATGAGGTTAAGCAATTCGCTTTTCATCGACTTCAAATTCATCTCATCCTCTTGACTGTCAATACTAATCATCAATTCTCCGCCACGATAAGACATACCCTCTAAAAAGTTTTTGGATGTCATTTTCATAATTCCACCGACCTCGGCATAAATCTCAACTTTGTTCACAGCCTCAACCACACCCATAGCAGACAAGCTTGTCTTCATGGATGAGTTATTCACTTCAAGCAAAGGAGACATAAACACTTGCTCCATTTGAGTTTTTCTCTCAGGCCTTTTTTTCTGATTTGCCAACAATCTCATGACAACTAACGAAAGCGCAATAATCAAAACTCCTGAACAGGCTACCACTATTTTTCTTACCATCATCGTATGACTCAAAATTTTCAAATTCTAGAGATATTACGATTTTAATAAGCGCGCATTGTTTTGATTCGCTTTTATTAAACCATCGCAAGCTTTCTACCGACCAATAAAGCATAAAAGGCCACAAACCTAAAAATTCGCATTCGCCGAATAAATGAATCCGTTAGCAGAAACTATCATCTAGTTGACAGAAGAAATATCAAATTTCAATCATTAGCTAGGATAAAAAAATAGCATAATGATTTTGACTATGCTATATGCTTTAATTATAGCCATTCATTTTGATTTGCTCTAGGTTAAAATTTCATATAAAGATTCAATCCGACACAACCCCACCCACAATTAAATTAGAATTATCCCAACATAGGATTATAATCAGTCAAAACTTCAAGATATCAATCAACATTAAAGAGAAATAGATTTATTTAATCACATTTTACCATATTATAATCAAATATTTAAATGATTTATTATTAATTTTTAATAGTTAATATATAACTATAAATGAATTTTATCTGAAAAAACAGTATTATAATTTAACTTTTTTAATGATTATATTATTGAAAAATAATTTATCAACCCATATCAATAAAAATTTCAAATATATCAACTAAACAATAACTATACATTTAAAAATTTACACAGAAACCGATTCCAATGAGAAAAAAAAGTACCAGAGAAAAATTACTCTTGCTCAGTTGGGCAATGATGATTCTTTCTTGTTTCTCAGTCAAAGCTGAGAATCATCATAAGGATCACACAGAAACACATTGTGCTCATACCATTGAAATAAGACATGGAAATGGTCAAAAGGGGCTATTTAGAGCCATAAGTGAATATGGTCAATTATATCTAATTGACAGTAGAGGATATTCACTTTTGAACATCAATGGTTATTTGCAATATGCTGCCAAAGCCAATGGCAGGTTGATTCCTTCAGGCCAAAAATACGATAATGGTCTACCTCCGATAGGGATAAACAAACATTTATCACCCGATCCAAGAGAAATCGATATTCAGGAAAAGCAATTTAAGATCGAACAAGATAAGATTGGAGACCCTCTAAGAACGAAGAACGCTTCTGTTCCTTCCAAAGGAAACCTTAGAGTTCCTGTTTTTATGGTTGGCTTCAATAACTATGGCTTTGGAAGTAACCAACATGATGGTCAAACTATGAGAGTGAATTACGACATTACTCAAGGTGATGGCAATAATCCACTTGGTGGTGGAGATCCTTATAGAGCTTTTGAAATTTTATTTAACGGGAATTCATATATACCTGATGATAATCCTGGCGATGGATATATGACTGTAAAGGATTATTATAGAAATGCTTCTTATGGCCAGCTGAATTTACAATTTAATCTCGCGACATACAGTCCGGTAAGAGCCAGTCAAAGCCATACAGCATATGGTGATCAAAATGGAGAAGGTCCAACGTTTGATTTAGTGCACGAAGCAATTAGCAAATCTTTACCAGGCAACTTAGGCAATCCTTCTCAGTATGATAGTGATGGAGATGGTTTTATTGATGGTGTTGTGATAATGCACGCAGGGCCTGGCGCCTCCCAGCAGGGCGATGGTCAATATGTTTGGCCAAGAAGAAATAGTATTGAGTACAATTCGAACCCTGAAAAAGGCATTGTTGTAGTGAATAATAGCAACACGCAGATAAAATATGTTTACAACAATAATGGCCAACGGGAGTATAGAAATCCTAGAATTTATGATTTAGAAAAAAGACCAGGTGGTGGCCTTCAGTTAAAGAATGATCCTAGTAATTGGCCTGCTCAAGTTTGGGTTTACAGTGATTATTGTATTCAATCTGAATCACAATTTTATTGGGATGATAATGGGGATAAGAAGCAGTCCATGGTGGGTATCGGCAATATTGTTCATGAGTTTGGACACTTATTGGGCATGCCGGATATTTACCATAAGGAGAAGTTTACATTAGGTGTTTGGGATATTATGGCCGGTGGTGCATGGGTAGCTGGTCAGTACTTTCCTACAGACTTTAGTGTTTACACCAAGGCTGCCTTAGGCTGGATTACTCCTCAAGAACTATATAAGGATGATGATGGAACTTATACATTGCCGCCAAGTACTGATAATAAATCTAATTATTACCAAATAAACACAAGGTATGGTCAGGATTATTTTATTCTTGAAAATAGAGTAAAAAAGAAAAATGATCTTTTTATACCGGCAGAAGGCATGTTAATCTGGCATTTGCAGGAAAGGCTAGCTGATATTAGTAATAGATACAATTACACGCCAAATGGAGCACCAGGGTTTGATTTTGATGGAGTTGATATAGAAGAAGCTGATGGCACTCAAGATGGCGATACTCAAGACACTGATACTTGGCCAGGTTTGTTAGGAAAGACTGAATTTGGACCAAATACTATTCCAAATTCAAATTCAAACTATGAAGGAAAGCCGGAAACTGGTGTGCGTATATATGACATTAAAGAACTTGCTGACGGAAGTATTGAGTTTAAACTACAACATGATGAGACAGAAGATCAAGAACCCAAATATTGTCAGACTAAATCACAATTTGGGAATGAATTAGGTATATCCCAAGTAACATTTGGACAGTTAAACAATCCATCTCCTTGGAAGGGAACCTATCATTATGATGCTTATCAAGAAGCTGTTGTAGATAAGTCAGATGAGCTTGAATTGGAAATTTTTGTAGACGGTAAAATCAAGCAAGATTATCAAGATATTGATACGGAAATAGGAGTTAAAGCTTTTATTGATTGGAATGCTGATGGGGATTTTAATGATAACGGAGAAACTGTTTTAGCTGAAGCTGCTTTATTAAAAGATAAGAAGAGGTATACAACAAAGATAACTGTACCAGCTAATCTTAAGCATGGCTCTAAGCGCTACTTAAGAGTTGTGACATATTCTCTGAACTATACATATAATGATTGGACATACACGTTGGATGATGTTGAGGCTTGTGGACTTTCAACTAAATTCAAAGAAGGAGAAGCAGAAGATTACAGAATAGTTTTCATGGATGAGAATCAAGTTGATGTACCATCCAAGCCTACTAATCTTCAAGCATTTAAAGTTGCTGAGAATGTAGAGCAAGCTAGATTAACTTGGGAAGATAATACAGATGGAGAAATAAGATTTGATATTTATGCGACTGACTTTACTGGCCTGAGATATGAAAAAATAGATGAAGCTCCGGCAAATACAACGGAGAAAATTTTAAACAACCTTATCCCAGGAAATACTTACTATTTCAAAGTTCAGGCTATTGTAGATCCTATTAATTCTCCATTATCAGATGCGGCTGAGTTGACGCTGGATAAAGGCGAGCCAAAAGATTATTATTGGGTGGAAAATGGCGGTGAATGGGGAGACCTTTCTCATTGGGCAACTGCTTCCGGTGGTTCTGTTAAGCATGAAAGAATGCCTTCTAGACATGACAATATCATTTTTGATGAAAATTCATTTACTAAGACGCAACAGTCAATCATATTTACTGAGAATTTTGAAGCAGCGAATATTGATATGATGAAAGTAACGAATCGCCCAGAGTTTACTGTGGTTGATGAAAACTTGGCAATTACTGTATATGGAGATTTAAAAATTCCTAAAAATGTCTTTGGTAAATGGGGTAAATTATACCTTAAATCTGAGAATACTGTTGACGATCCCGCAGAGCTTATATTCGAATCTGACGAGATTTTCTATGAGAAAGTTTTCTTTGATGCTCCATCAGAAACAGGTGCATGGAAACTTGCTGGTGATTTTTATGGACAAATAGGTATACTAAACAAAGGCATCCTTTCTTTTGGTGATCATTACATGAGAATGTTCCAAGAATTTCAGGTTTCAAAAACGACTAATAAGAAAACATTAAATCTTGATGATGGTGAAATTGAAACGGGATATTGGAACTTACCAGGGTATTGGGACAACCCAGAGGCATTAACATTTACTCAAAAGAACTCTACGATTACTGTTTCTACTTATGAGTTGCCTCAACCAGGTAGTATATACCAGCATGATTCTAGATTTAATGGTGGAGATAGAACTTATAATAGAGTTGCTTTTAAAACGAGTGATTTACGCTTAAGTATCGATTACGATGAAGTTAGACCTATTTTATTATATGGTAATAATACTTATAATGAATTGAAATTCCATCCTGGTGCTATCGTTTCTATAGGAGGTGGTAGTGCGCAAACTTTTGAAAAGATTACAGCAATAGGTGTACCCGAAAAACCAATAAAATTTTTAGGTCAGAGTAAAGTGGATTTTATCAACACCGGTCCTAATCAAGTTCATGTCAATTATTGCCATATTAAGAGTATTAATGCAGTTGATCAGTATGATCCAAATAGATGTTTTAAGGCGACTAATTCCGTAACATTAGACACAAATTGGAATTGGTGTACATTATTACGTGAAAATTATTTGACAGTTTATCCAAGATATCATAGAGACATTTATGTGGATGATATTATTGAAGATATTTCAAGTACAGATACAGAAAATATAGATGGAGTTTTAGAACCTAAAGGATTGTTTAGACAAAATGCGATTACTGGAGGAGATCTTCATTTTAAAATTATAGAAGGTAATGATTTTGCAAGACTTGAAGGTAGAAAGCTTATTGCTGAAGCCCCTGGCTTGGTTAGAATTTCAGTGCACTCTGAAGGAAGAGGTTACGGTCCATCTGATCCGTTTAATGATTTATATGTTGTAATTCTTGATAGAAATCAGCCGAATAAATTCATCAATTTCATGGAAGCGAAGCATGTGATTGGTGATGATAATTTCTGTATAGATGGCGCAAATAATTATCCTAATGGACCTGAACCCTCAAGAAGCAAAACACCTATTCCGACTTCAGTAAAGGTAAGTACTGGTGGGTTAGTAGCTGTTGCTGCTCAGAATGCGAACAGAGTGATGATTTGGAAAAGAGGTCCTGGGGTTGATAATAATAATCCTGCATTAGGCGATGCTGATTATATACTAGGTCAAAAGAAATGGAATGAAGACAGAATACCGTCTGTTCAGGATTTTGGGACATACACCAATGGACCTGGCAATATCGCCTTCTCTAGAGATGGAAATATGCTTGCTGTAGCTGATAGAGGTGGAAATAGAGTTCTTATCTACAAAAACATCTATAAGGCTATGGAAAAAGCTGATCAACGCAAAGCAAATGGAGAGGATCCATATATTACCGTTGAGGATGCGGATATCGTACTTGGCCGTTCGTCATTTGGATTGGCACAAGATTATGAAATAGATAAATATCCAACAGGCCCAGCAGTCTTTAACGACCCACACGGCATGGCATTTACTGAAGATGGAAAGTTCATTGTATGTGATGCAGGAAACAACCGTGTGCTTATTTGGAATGATGTACCTGAAGACCATTTCATGGATGCTGATATTGTTGTTGGCCAACCTAATATGTATTCAGATCAATCAGGGACTACAGCCACAACTTTATGGACGCCTTCTTCAGTCGCTATCACCAGAGACGGAAAAATGGTCATAGCTGACCCTGGCAATACAAGAGTTTTGATTTATAACAGAGTGCCTACGTCCAATGGAGCAAAAGCTGATATCGTGCTTGGCCAAAAGAGTTTCTTTGACAGAAGCTGGGGTATTAGCAATAGGGAATTTTCTTGGCCATATGGAGTCGCAATAGATTCTGAAAACAGACTTGCGATTTCTGAATATGGAAATAATAGAATAGTTATCTACAATGATTTGCCTACAACAAACTACGCTCCTTTTGATGTAGTATTAGGTCAGCCTGATTTTTATACCAATAAGAAATATGAAGATTTAAGCAAGGATGGTTTATCTAGTTGTAGCACTTATGGGAAGAATGGTCTTTCTTATCAAAAGAGAATAATACTCGATCCATTTGAGCCCTCATTTGATGCTGCCGGCAGACTATACGCTGCTGGATGGAAATCAAGTCAGGTTAAAGTATATGGAGCAGAAGCTTATAAAGGCGACTTAAGAATCGAGATGGAAACAGACAACGCTAAGCCTGCAATAGGTGAAGAGTTCAATGTTACATTGAAATTAACGCATGTTAGTGGCGATCATGATGCGCATAATGTGAGAGTCAACTTTATTCTTGACCAAGGACTTGAATTAGTAGAAGCGCCAACAGCAAGTTCTGGAGATTATGATACTGAACTAAATCAGTGGAGATTTGATGTTCTAGCTAAAAATGCGAATGAAACACTAAACGTAAAAGTTCGATTGAGAGAAGGCTCTGAGAATGAGGAGATTTGCATGAACGCAAATATTATCTCTAGTTTGTTGGATACAAACCCAGACGATAATAAGGCACAAATATGTTTGAACTATAAGGAGAGAATTGACATTATTGTTGAAGATCGAATAAATAGAACATATTGCGACCCTCATTCTTTCAATGTATATGCAGAAACAGTACCTGCTAATCTACCTATCAGATATGAACTTCAATTTCAAGGAGAGCCAACCGCAGAAATCAAAGGAAATAGAGTTACAATATTGAAACCAGGTAGTTTTAGCATTAGATATATTTTTGAAGGAACAGATCGTTTTAAAGAGAAGGAAACATCCACGCTTGTAGCTATTGACAAATGTAGCCTAGATATAGTGATGAAATGGCCTCAAAATGGTAAAACGTATTCAAGAGGCACATCCAAGAAAATCGAATATGCAATTGCAAATAAACTTCCTGATGAGTTTAAGGATATTGATATAAAGGTAATTCCTGATAATTGGGATGCAGCAAATTTAGCCGCAGCAGAATTTGATCCCGAAACTGAAATATTGACCTTTAAGCAAACTTCGAATCATTTATGCTTAAGATGGAAATTGCAAGAGCAAACGATCAGAGACCTAGCTCCATACTTTAAAATAGATAGAACGTATTTTGATACTTGTGTTGAAGTAATTAATGGAGAAGTTAAAGAAAGAAAGATTGTTTTTGAACCTGCGATGCAGACAACCTATAATTCATTGGATGATATTGTATTCACAGGCAAAACTACACCTGTATATGATTATTGGAGTTTGACTTACACTAGGGATGGAAGTAATATTCCTTCAGTTGTCGAGGACAATACTGTTTCATACAAAATACTTCAAGGCGAAGGTGAAATAGTTCCAACAGGAAATACATACAATGTTAGGATCCCTCAAGCAAATGGAAATGCAAAAATTCCTGAATTTAAGATTACAGGTTTAAAGCCAGGGAAATATGTAATTGAAGCAACGTCTGAGTTTATTTATGTTGATGGAGTTCCACATGAAGGAGCTATTGAGCTTATTGAGTTCGAAATTCTTCGTGAAGACCTAGATAAAACTGCTATCATCACTGATTTCAATATACCTGATTTTCAAATTGGAGATGAAAAAATTGATCAAGATGCTGGTACTATTACAGTAGATGTTACAAGCGACTTTATAGGCAAGTTTATCCCAGAAATAACATGGGAAGGTAACACTATAGAATCGTCAATAGGTATTCAAGTTGATGCTTCAAGTTCAAATGTAGTCTATACGGTTACCGCGGATGATGATGATATCACAAAGGACTATGAAATTATCATTAATAGAGAGCCAAGATGTAAAATTGTAGTAGAAAGTATAAATGTTGAAGGGATTGATTATCCTGTAGATAGTGAGAATACATTTGTTGCAGCTGTTGTTTCATCTGACATTGATCTAAGTAATTTAAGAATATTTGTAAATGTTCCTAATCAGTATCTAGATGTTGCGACTATTACACCAACGCCAAGTAAACATGATTTTACAAAAGGTTTTGTGGACTTTGTTGTTGGGTCAAAAGAATGTAATGAAACTACTACATATAAAGTAACTGTTACTCATGATCAACCGGATGCTGCAGAGATATTATCAGCTGATGTAAATGGAGTAGCTACTGTAATTGCGGGTAATCAAATAGGTGTTACTTTACCTGCTGGTTCAGATTTATCTAATGTTATATTTGAAAATGTAATCTGGAAAAAACCAAATAAAAATCCAGAAATCACAAGTCATACAGATATTGGAGATGGCAAATATCAAATAACTCTAGATGGGAACAATCAAGCAATAATAAAAACCCAAGCAGGTAATAAAAAAGTCAATTATACTTTAACGGTGTTTGTTGCTACTGAAGAAGGGAATCCAGAGATTACAGCATTTAGTTTAACAGATCAAGCATCCTCATCTGTAAATCAAGCAACAAGTACTATTGATATTATTATGCCTCATGGATCGGATATTAGCAATTTAGAAATAGAGAGTATAATTTTGGCCGATCCTTCATCAACTACTTCCTTGATGGTTGGAAACACTTATGACTTCACCAATGGCCATACTCTAACAGTAACCGCTACTGGTGATGTCCAGAAAGTTTATACGATTAATGTTACTATTGAAGAAGATACGCGCAGCGTGGCTAAAGACATCATCTCTTATACTATAGATGGAATAGCTGGAACTGTAGATGCAAATGCCAAAACAGTTACTGTAGAATTGCCATACAGCAGCGCAGTTGATTTGTCAGCAGTAATGCCAACTATTATAATTTCTGATTTAGCGACAATATCACCGGAAGATCAAACGGTAGTTGACTTCTCTGCAGGTTCTATCATTTATACTGTAACAGCTGAGAATGAAAGCACGCAAGAATGGACGGTAACAGTTACTAAAGCCACAGATGAGCGAAGTGTAGCTAAAGATATCATCTCCTATACTGTAGATGGAATAGCTGGAACTGTAGATGCAAATGCCAAAACAGTTACTGTAGAGTTGCCATACAGCAGCGCAGTTGACTTGTCAGCCGTGACGCCAACGATTACGATTTCTGACTTAGCTACGATCTCACCAGCAGATCAAACAGTAGTTGACTTCTCTACAGGTTCAGTAGTTTATACAGTAACAGCAGAGAACGAAAGCTCGCAAGAATGGACAGTAACAGTAACTAAGGCCACGGATGAGCGCAGCGTAGCTAAAGACATCATCTCCTATACTGTAGATGGAATAGCTGGAACTGTAGATGCAAATGCCAAAACAGTTACTGTAGAGTTGCCATACAGCAGCGCAGTTGACTTGTCAGCCGTGACGCCAACGATTACGATTTCTGACTTAGCTACGATCTCACCAGCAGATCAAACAGTAGTTGACTTCTCTACAGGTTCAGTAGTTTATACAGTAACAGCAGAGAACGAAAGCTCGCAAGATTGGACAGTAACGGTAACTAAGGCAGCAGATGGTCGCAGTGTAGCTAAAGACATCATCTCCTATACTGTAGATGGAATAGCTGGAACTGTAGATGCAAATGCCAAAACAGTTACTGTAGAGTTGCCATACAGCAGCGCAGTTGACTTGTCAGCAGTAACGCCAACGATTACGATTTCTGACTTAGCTACGATCTCACCAGCAGATCAAACGGTAGTTGACTTCTCTGCAGGTTCTGTCATTTATACTGTAACAGCTGAGAATGAAAGCTCGCAAGAATGGACAGTAACAGTTACTAAAGCTACAGATGAGCGAAGTGTAGCTAAAGATATCATCTCCTATACTGTAGATGGAATAGCTGGAACTGTAGATGCAAATGCCAAAACAGTTACTGTAGAGTTACCATACAGCAGCGCAGTTGACTTGTCAGCCGTGACGCCAACGATTACGATTTCTGACTTAGCTACGATCTCACCAGCAGATCAAACAGTAGTTGACTTCTCTACAGGTTCAGTAGTTTACACTGTAACAGCTGAGAATGAAAGCTCGCAAGAATGGACGGTAACAGTAACTAAGGCCACGGATGAGCGCAGCGTAGCTAAAAACATCATCTCCTATACTGTAGATGGAATAGCTGGAACTGTAGACGCAAATGCCAAAACAGTTACTTTAGAATTACCTTACAGCAGCACAGTTGACTTGTCAGCAGTAACGCCAACAATTACGATTTCTGACTTAGCTACGATCTCACCAGCAGATCAAACAGTAGTTGACTTCTCTACAGGTTCAGTAGTTTATACAGTAACAGCAGAGAATGAAAGCTCGCAAGATTGGACGGTAACAGTTTATAAGAAGGAAAGAATAACTCCTACTTTGACTGTATCTCCAAGTCCAATCAGCGTGATAGTTGGTCAAACGGTTGACTTGAATATCGAAACTGAAAGTACAGGAACTATTCATTATGAATTTGAGGATGCCACATTGGCTGAAATAGAAGGTCAAAATACCTTAAAAGGGCTGAAAATAGGCAATACTCAAATGACTATCCAAATAGATGAAACAGATGATTATTTATCGACAAGCATCTCAGTTGAAGTAAATGTAATTGAAGCTCCAAAAGACGCTAGAATCTTAAGTGTAGAATTCTACAATGAAGTAAGCGCTACAATCAATGAAGATGCTAAGGCTATTCAAGTAGAGCTTTACAGCTTTGTCGAGTTGAGCAATGTTTCCATCAAGTCAATTTTATTGACATCAGGTGCAGAGCTGATTGCTCCTTCGGATATCAACACTATAGACTTCTCTAATGGGGTAGTTGACTTTATTGTAAAAAATGGATCTACGGAGAACATATATAAAGTAAAAGCTTCTAATAGACCAATTATAGGTCTTGAAATAGATGAAGTTGCTATGACCGGACAAATTTCATCTACATTTGATGGTGATAGAACGTTCGATGTTGTGATTAGCGATAGCGAATTCTTATCATCAATTGCAGTTGAGGATATCAAATTTAAAGGCAGCTCGGTTGTATTTGAAAGATCTCATCCAAGAATTGGCCAGCTTTGGGATTATTCAAATGATGGAAAGCTTACTATCTATAATGAATTGGGTGAGCAAGCGACATATTTTATCAATGTTAGATATGCTGAAGACAATTCAGGAAATTCGGATATCAACATTGGAGGAATTGAAGTTAATGATGAGTCAGCAACCGTTGATAATTCAGATAGAACAATCAATGTAACATTGCCTGAAGATGAAGCGGGTACAGTAACGATTACTTCAATTGATTTGCCGGATGGCGTTGAGCTTGTTAGCCCAACATTAGGCACAGAAGTAAAATATGTACCAGGCAAAGGCGGAGTTGATGTAGTATTGAGAAATCAAGATGGTGAAAGCGTAGTGTATAAGCTTTTGGTTAATGGAGATGATTTGCAGACAGGATTAGGTGAGTTTGATGAAATCGAGCTTAAGGTTTATCCAAATCCATCGGCAGGCAGATTCTCTATCGACTTTGGCAAGCACTTGGATGCGAACATCAGAGTAATAGATGTTGCTGGAGCAGAACTTTACAGAAGCGAAGCTAGCGACTCTTACATCAAGATGAACTTGAGTCACTTGCCGGCTGGCGCTTATCATGTGATAGTTTCGGATAGCTATGGAAATAGCGAAACTGTTAAAATTATTATTGTGAAATAGATAATTTCTAAATCATTTTATTCAAAGGCTGTCTTTAACTAAGGTTAAGGCAGCCTTATTTTTTTGCATAAGTCTATCTAGAAGTATTTAAATTAAATTCATAAAAAGTCACTATGAAACCCAAAACGAAACATTTTCAACACACGATGATTGTATTATTATTGAATAAAATAATATAATAAATGAAAAATCTATTCCTGCTTTTAATTCTATTATTTGCCTTAACTTTTCAAGCATGTAATAACGAGAATGACAATGTTTCACCTTCAAATAACTTTAACTACGCCAATCTTGAAACTTTTAATAACTGCTTAGAATCAGCACTCTCAGAAATTGGGAACCAAAAGAAAACAGATGAAACATTTGAAATTACAAATTCATTTATTGATTCAATCACTCTAGACTACGCTAACAAATTCATTCCTGAAATATCCTCCAATGATTTGAAAACTAATTATTTTGAAGCAGAGCCAATTCAGGATATTTTCAACAGAAATAACTCCAGAAAATCCTCGGCAAGCCTAACTCCTAGAGACCAGTATCTATATAACCTGTACAACAAAGCCGCATATTCTAGAAACATAAATGAAGCTCAAGCTGCACTAGACACTATCAGCCTTGACATATACACAAGAAAACCCACAGGATATGAAAGAACAGCAATTAACTACTTGCAAAATATGCTAAAAAAAATCATCGCCGATTATTATACTTACCATGTATTCTTCACACCTGATGAAGAATATAGAAAATCTGCAAATAGTTTCTCTACAAGCAATTCGAATGCTTATAATAAGAATGATTTTTGGCTAGAACATGGCCCTTGTCTCATTTCATATTTTTGTGGAATAATGTACGAGATAACAACTAACAAAAAGGAACTCGAAAGCAAACTACAATCATTAATAATTGTCAATTCTTTGCTAAAGTCAAAAGCAGGTATCCAACCTTGCAAACAAGACAAGTCTTAAATATCAACAACATAAATAAAAAATCCTCCGCATCATGATGCGGAGGATTTTCAATATTTTAAATGCTTGCGATTAAGCTTAAACGACTACATAAGATGCATCTTTTCTAGCCAATACAGATTCTCCCTGTAAATATTCATCACAAACTCTTGCGGCTTCTCTACCCTCAGAAATCGCCCAAACAACCAATGACTGGCCTCTTCTCATATCTCCTGCTGCAAATACATTAGAAATATTAGTTTTATATCCTTGAGTTTTCACATTTCCTCTTTCATCAAGATGAACGCCTAGTTCCTCTAACAATCCACTTTTTTGGGGATGAGCAAAACCAATGGAAAGATACGCTTTGTCACAAGGCAAAATTCGCTCTGTTCCCTCAACTTCCTGAAAACTCATTTTACCTGATAAATCGGATTTCCATTCTACATCCACGATTTTAATCTCCTTGACATTTCCATTTTCATCCCCAATAAACTCTTTGGTTAATACTGAAAATAGCCTGTCACATCCCTCCTCATGGGAAGTTGAAGTTCTCAATTGTTTTGGCCACATAGGCCATGGAGTCGAAGCGTCTCTCTTTTCTGGAGGTTTTGGCAATAATTCCAACTGAGTAATTGATCTAGCACCTTGGCGATTTGATGTACCTACACAATCCGAACCTGTATCTCCTCCACCGATTACAATGACATGCTTGCCTTCAGAGCTAATAAGCTCTTCCTGCAATGCATCTCCAGCAACAAGCTTATTGGATTGCTTTAAATAATCCATAGCAAAATGAACTCCTGTAAGCTCCCTGCCTTTTACCTGCAAATCATTTGGAACTGTCGAACCTCCGCATAATATTACCGAATCGAATTTTGAGAACACCTCTTCCACGGAAAGATCAGAACCTATTTCCGTATTCATAACAAACTGAATTCCCTCTTCTTCCATGATATTCAGCCTTCTATCGATGACCCATTTTTCGAGTTTAAAATCAGGAATTCCATATCTTAAAAGCCCTCCTGCTCTATCATCTCGTTCAAAGACAGTGACATTGTGCCCCGCTTGGTTTAACTGATAAGCAGCGGCCAAACCAGCTGGCCCAGAACCAATAATCGCAACGTGTTGATCAGTACGCACAGTTGGAATTTTGGCCTTCACCAAGCCTTTTTGATAAGCTTTTTCAATGATACTTTTCTCAATATTCTCAATTGTAACAGGGTCATTGTTTATCCCCAGAACACACGAAGCCTCGCAAGGGGCAGGACAAATTCGACCTGTAAACTCTGGGAAATTATTCGTGGAACTCAAGATCTTATATGCTTGCTCCCATTGTTGATCATAAACCGCGTCATTGAATTCTGGAATAATATTACCCAATGGACAGCCTGAGTGACAAAACGGGACACCGCAATCCATGCATCTAGCCGCTTGGCATTGAATCTTTTCCTCTGAAAATTCTAAATAAAATTCCTTATAATTTTTCACACGAGTAAGTGGATCCACTTTACTCGGCAACTCTCTTTTATATTCTTGAAAACCTGTTGGTTTGCCCATAATTTCTCCTTCTTTGATTAAATAGTGAACTCCACTTCCTCGTCAAGCTTCTTATCATCTTGACTTTCGGACTTTTGCTTCTGCAATACAGCTTTGTAATCTGTCGGCATTACTTTCACAAAATGAACCGAAGCCATCTCCCACTGATTGATAATACGTCTTGCCGAACCACTGCCTGTCAAATCAGCATGCTTTTCTATCATCGACTTAACAAAATTCAAATCATCGTCATCCAGTGTTTCAAGTCCTACAGACTCCATATTGCACTTTGCTTTAAATGCCATAGACTTGTCATATACATAAGCGATACCTCCACTCATTCCTGCAGCAAAGTTTCTGCCTGTGTCACCTAATATGACAACTCTACCTCCTGTCATATATTCGCAACAATGATCACCAACACCTTCAACAACTGCTGTAGCACCAGAATTCCTTACCGCAAAACGCTCTCCTGCTTTGCCTCGGATAAATACCTCTCCGGAAGTCGCTCCGTACAACGCCACATTACCAACGATAATATTTTCTCTAGCTCTAAATGATGCTTCTTTCGACGGATTAATAATCAATTTTGCTCCAGAAAGGCCTTTGCCAAAATAATCATTAGCCTCGCCATCTATATGAAACACAAGCCCTTTAGTGCTAAATGCTCCCAAGCTTTGACCAGCGGCACCATTAAGCTTAACATTTATGGTATTCTCAGGCAAACCTTCAGCTCCATACCTTTTCGATATTTCATTGGAAACCATAGCTCCAACAGATCTGTCAGTATTTACGATTTCATACTCTAAATCAACCTGCTTGCCTGTGTCGAGTGAATTCATTGCATCAGCAATAATTCTTCTATCCAATACATTATCTATTCCATGGTGTTGGCTCTCGCTATTGTGCAATGTACCCTCGTTCTTAGAGTCAAAATACAATACAGGCGACAAATCCAAACGTTGTAATTTCCAATGATCAAGATTATCCTTAACTTTCAATACATGAGCTTGGCCTACCATTTCATTAACAGTTCTATAGCCAAGTTCCGCCATCAACTCCCTTAGCTCTTCAGCCATGAAAGTAAAGAAATTAACCACATCCTCAGGCTTTCCTGTAAAAAGTTTTCGCAGCTTTTTATCTTGTGTCGCGATACCTACCGGGCAAGTATTCAGATGACATTTCCTCATCATAATACACCCTTCGACTATCAATGCGGCAGTCGCAACTCCCCACTCTTCCGCTCCTAACAATGCAGCAATGGCAAGGTCTCTTCCTGTCCTAATTTGACCATCCGTCTGCAACACTACACGACTTCTTAGTTTATTCATCACTAGCGTCTGATGAGCTTCGGCAAGACCTAACTCCCAAGGCAAGCCAGTGTGCTGAATAGAACTTAATGGAGAAGCACCTGTGCCACCATCAAAACCAGAAACCAGAATAGCATCAGCTTTAGCTTTAGCAACTCCTGCAGCAATTGTTCCCACGCCTGCTTTAGAAACTAACTTAACATTGATTCTAGCTTTTCTATTCGCATTCTTCAGATCATAGATCAATTGAGCCAAATCCTCAATCGAATAAATATCATGATGCGGAGGCGGTGAAATCAAGCCTACACCCGGAGTAGAATGTCGAACTCTGCCAATCCAATCATCAACCTTATGTCCCGGCAATTGTCCTCCTTCTCCCGGCTTCGCGCCTTGAGCCATTTTTATCTGAAGTTCTTCAGCATTCGTCAAATAATTGCTGGTAACGCCAAATCGTCCTGAAGCGATTTGCTTGATTGCAGACTTTTCAGAATCTCCATTAGCATTTGGGAAGAACCTTTTTTCATCCTCTCCGCCTTCTCCTGAATTGCTCTTTCCTCCAATACGATTCATGGCAATTGCCAATGTACTATGAGCTTCATAAGAAATTGATCCGAAAGACATCGCGCCTGTCGAAAATCTTTTCATAATTTCTTCCGCAGACTCTACTTCCTCTTTTGCAATTGGCGTTCTTTTATTGAAATCCAACAAACTTCTCAGTGTGATATTCTGATCATTTTGCTTATTGATTTCATTAGCATAACTCTTATAAAGCTCAAAATTATTTTCCCTCGTGCTACGCTGAAGCAGTTGAATCGTCGTTGGACTCATCAAATGAGCCTCGCCTCTTCTCTTCCACTGGTACAATCCTCCAACTTCCAGTTTCAAATCTTTAGCTTGCTGATGATAAGCCAAGTTATGCCTAACTAATACTTCTTTGGCAATATCATCATAATTCAAACCTCCAATTCTGGAAATAGATCCTGTGAAACTCTTGTTTACAACCTCTTCGCTTAAGCCCAAGATTTCAAAAATCTGAGCGCCATGATAAGACTGCAATGTAGAAATTCCCATTTTGGAAAATATCTTCAAAAGCCCGGCTCCAACCGCTTGAATATAATTTTTGAACGCTTTTTTATCAGAAATATCACCTTCCAACAAGCCTTTTTGATTCATCTCATGAATCGTTTCAAAAGCCATATACGGGTTAACAGCATTAGCGCCATAACCAATCAAGGTCGCAAAATGATGTGTTTCTCTCACATCTCCTGACTCAACCACTATACTGGCTCTGACACGAGTACCTTGAGTTACCAAATGATGGTGCAAAGTAGAGACTGCCAATAAAGATGGGATCGCTGCTCTATTGGAATTTGTTTGTCGATCAGATAATAAGATGATATTATGTCCTTCATCCACAATAGCTTTATCGGCTTCCAAGCATAGTTTATCCAATGCTTGCTCTAAGCTCCCCGACTCACCATCGGCGTCAAAGCACATGTCAATTACTTTCGCTCTGAAGTTTGTGTGCTTGACTTGCTTTATTTTATCCAATTGCACATTGGTCAAAACCGGTTGCTTCAATGAAATCTGCTTGCAATGCAATGGCGTTTCAGAAAGGATATTGAAAGTAGGGCCCAAACTTGTATGCAAAGACATAACAATACGCTCTCTAATTGGGTCGATAGGAGGATTACTCACCTGAGCAAACAACTGCTTGAAGTAATTTGACAAATGCTGGCTTTTCTTGGAGAGCACAGCCAAAGGAGTGTCCGCGCCCATAGAGCCTAAAGGTTCTTTGCCCGTTTCCACCATCTGCTTTAACACGACTCTTAAGTCCTCGGATGAATACCCAAAGGAAATTTGTCTTTGTCCTAAAGTGTTTTCATCAAATCCATAAGCAGGCTTTATCGCTTTTGGCAAATGCTCAATTGGAATTTCATTAGCAGCTAACCATTCTTGATAAGGTTTTCTTGAGCAAATTTCATCCTTTATCTCCTCATCACTGACAATTCGTCCTTTGGCCATATCGACCACGAACATTTTTCCAGGCTGCAATCTGCCTTTTGCCACCACATCCTCTTGCTTCACAGGCAGAGCTCCTGCTTCCGAGGACATAATCACCCTATTATCATCAGTAACACAATATCTAGATGGTCTCAAGCCATTTCTATCCAAAGTAGCCCCGATGATATTGCCATCTGTAAAACATACTGAAGCAGGCCCGTCCCATGGCTCAATGATTGAAGAATGAAACTGATAAAATGCTTTTCTCTTTGCCTCCATACTCTCATGCTCTTGCCAAGCTTCTGGAATTAGCATCATCATCACATGCGGCAAAGATCTTCCCCCCATCATCAAAAGCTCGATCATATTATCCAAACTGGCTGAATCGGAGCCTTCTATATCACAAACAGGGTTAAGAATATTTATTTCTTTCTTAGAAAATAACGTTGACTCAAACAAAGTCTCACTAGACCTCATCCAATTAATATTTCCTTTGATCGTATTAATCTCTCCATTATGAGCTATGAATCTGAAGGGTTGCGCCAGTTTCCATTTTGGAAAGGTATTCGTAGAAAACCTTGAATGGACAGAAGCCACAGCTGATTTCAAAGATGGGTTTTGCAAGTCCAGAAAATATGCTTTGACTTGAAATGTGGTTAATTGACCTTTATAAGTAATCAATCTATTCGAAAAGCTGGCGAAATAGTAATCGTCCTTATACTTAGGAAATGCTTTATGAACTTGCGAACCAATATGCTTTCTCAATACATATAGCTTGCGAGCCAATAATTCAGCATCCTCATTAATTTTCGCGTCTTTATGCTCAACGAAAATTTGAGAAATATTCGGTTCGTTCAATTTTGGAGTTTCACCCAATACGTCAGAATTAACCGGCACAGGTCTTGTCCCCAACAACTTAAAATCAAGCTCTTCGATACAAGATTTCATTATATTTTCCATGATCTCGCTTTCAGCGCACTTTGGCGTAAAAAGCATACCAACTCCGTACTGATTTGCTTCTGGCAAGTTCAATCCGATAGTGTGTGCTTCTGTAACGAAAAACTCATGCGGTATTAAAAACTGAATACCAGCTCCATCCCCTGACGCTGGATCAATTCCACTACCTCCACGATGCTCCATATTTTCAAGCATAGTAATCGCGTCTGAAATATTCTCATGCGATGGCTTGCCTTTCAAATGCGCTATAAAACCTATACCGCAGGCATCATGTTCAAATTCCGCCCTATACAGGGATTTGCTATCATCAATCATCAATATTAGAAGAGTTTAAAAATTACAAATTCAGAATTTCCCTTGCATTTGGTATCACGGGCTCATAAGCAAGCATCACAAGGGATTCCCTTTTAGAGATAATTAGGTACTATAAATTAGTTAAAATAGCATCAATAAGCAATTTTTATTTGGCAAAGACTTACGACATCAAAATATCATTTTGATAATCAATCTGAGTAAAACTCTAAAACATTAAATAAATAGATTAATAATTTATTGAACTTTTACAATTAAATAATTAAAAAAATCACACTAATTAATCTTAATAGTAAAAAAATAGAAAAAACATATCACTCTCAACTCTGTCAACTTAATCATATCATTTCACAATTAGTATTTCTATGATTAATTGCAAAATTGAATTGGCATTTTTTCAAACCATCTAATCCGAATAATAAAAATAGCCCTCATTTTTATAATTTGTAAAATGAGGGCTATTTCAAAGACGACATTATT
The DNA here is from genome assembly GCF_036492635.1 of Aureibacter tunicatorum. GTDB lineage: Bacteria > Bacteroidota > Bacteroidia > Cytophagales > Cyclobacteriaceae > Aureibacter > Aureibacter tunicatorum. Next base: position 1,928,829 of record NZ_AP025305.1, on the reverse strand, counting down.
TATAAAGGTTATAAATTATATTTTTAACACCTTTTTAGATCTAAAATGAAGCTCTTATTAAAATGGGACTTAAATCAAAATCATTCAACTAAATTAAGTTCTTGAAGCAACCCTTGTTCAAGCCAAATATTCTTCCATTTATTCCAAGAATCTCTTAATAATTCAGGTGTTGCATCCATGATTGAAGACACGTTTTCTATGCATGTTTCGACGTTGCCAAATGTGATCAAATTATTCAAAAAGTGATATTGCAACTCATCGATTATAAATAAGCCTAGTTTGTAATCTTTACGAACCAAAAGACTGAATTCTTTCTTTTCAAAAGGCAAATCCGGGTTTGTCCCCTGACAATACTGTTTATAGTATTGACATATTGGAAACTTGGATTGAAAAGTAATCAATACATCATTTAGCTTGAACTCATGCATGCCTTCATTAGTATAAACATCTATACTATCTGCTGACACCATATCAAAGATTCGGTTCAAAGCCCATTCGAATCTAGCCAATTCAATAATGAAATCAGGCCAGTCTTCCTTTTCTTTTTTATCTTTATCTGGTCTGGAGTTTTCCAAATACTGAACAAAACTATCTCCAAGATTATTCAATGTATAACTCCCCGAGGGATAGCTTTTTAGATACTCTTCCGAAAACATATCAAACAAACTTTCACCTAAGGCAAACGAAAGAGCGCTAAACTGGCTTTTCATGCATTCTTTCAGCCTTCCCAAATAGCTTCTTTGATATACATTGAGTCTTTCAAGCACCTGAAAGTTCTCAGTAGAATTTATCGTTTGACCTGCATCACTAATATTCACTGAGCTGGGTTGGAGAATTGACTCCTGCATCCATTTTTGCAAATCTTCTAATTCCATGATTTTTCCTTTTTATCCGCTTCGAATAATACTTCTTTCGAAACCTTATTTGACATGAAATCTATAGAGTTATATGAAGAATCAACCGTTTTATCCAGACTTACTAGTAATTCTTCTCCATTATTATTAAAAGTCGACATATATTGCTCCGCCTTTTTCAACTCAGCATGATACTCTTCAAAAGGAGGTATATTTCCATCCCATTCCAGCAATAATGACTTATCACCCATCTTCTTCCAAGCGTAACTAAACAAATCCCAAACATTTTGATCTACTTCACGATCATGAGTATCAATGATATGATTGCCACAATGCTGATGTCCTGCGATATGCATTTGAACAACGGATTCCGCTGGGATATAATCAATATACCGTTTCGAATCAAAACCATGATTAAATGCCGAAACATAAACATTGTTAACATCAAGCAACAATCCGCATCCCGTATTTTTCACCAATTCTACTAAAAATTCCCACTCTTGAAGAGTCGAATGAGCAAATGTTAAATATGAGCTCGGGTTCTCTATAATCAAAGGCCTTTCCAAATATTCTTGAACCAGATTCAACCTATCGCTTATATGTTTCAAAGACTCTTCAGTAAAAGGCACAGGCAACAAATCATGAGTATTCATACCCAGTACTCCTGTCCAACATAAATGATCACTGACCCAAGCAGGCTTTATCTCATTTGCTAATTTTTTCAACTTCTTCAAATAGCTAAAATCCAAAGGATTGCTGCTTCCTATCGACATCGAAACACCATGCATCACTATAGGGTATTGTTCCGCAATTCTTTCCAGCATATATTTTGGTCTTCCTCCTGAATCCATAAAGTTTTCAGAAATAATTTCAAACCAATCCACATCTGGTTCATGCTCTATAATATGATTAAAGTGTTGGCTCCTTAATCCCAAGCCTAAACCAAGATCCGGCAAACATGCTACATCACTGAAATAATTCGACATAAAAAATGAAATTTTTTTCGCATCACCCACACTTAAACAAAGCATTTCAAATGCGTATTTATATTGAAAAATTAAATTGGTTTCATATAAAAATGGTCAAGCTTATATCTTAGCTTGACCTATCTGACTTACTTTTTATCGTGGCATTTGCATGAACACTTTTTCATTGTTTCGCTCAAATCTTTCTCGCTTTCCGATATCATTTCTTGAGCGTTAGCATTAGGGTCATTATATCCAAATGAACAATATTTATCGCCACTATTGCCGCACGAATCATATTCGCCAGTGCTGCTGACTGACTGAAGCCATTTCTGTGGGGGACCGCTTTCAAATGGAGCTTCGCCAAAATTTCTTTTTGACTTTCTCATTCTCTCCTCAAATAACTGTCTTGCAATCAGCCAAACGCTTTTGCCTTTGGCTGGCCCCATAGTTCCAAACCTCTCCGCTTGTATCGGCGTGGCACAGCTTCCTTGCCAAGCACAATCATTTGCTCCAGGCTTGCACTGTTCCTCGCTATCTCCATAAAGACCACATCCCCCTTGCCCTCTGCAATTATTCAACGTATGGCATACATGCGTTTGAGTAGCGCAATATCCTTTGCCAGCGCAATCATTAGAACCAAACCTATCATGCCCTTTGCAGGCATTTAAACCCATGCATGCATGTAACTCCTTAACCGGCTTATCCGACTTTTTATTATTGCAGGTACCGCAACTTCCACCACCTCCACAACCATTAGGGTTCCCTCCAGTTCCTCCACCACAACCATCTTGCAACAAATGTTTATTATCTAATACCATATCAAATGAAATTTTATGAAAATAAAGAACCTTTAGTAGCTGTTTCTTGATAAGGCTCTAATGAAATATTAGGCAGGTCATGGATTCTTTCCTCTATGTAGGAAATATTGTTAAAACTCGCTACAGCCTCGTTGTACAAAGAAATAATTTGAGATTTAGGACTTGATGCCGCACTAAAAGGGTAGTTTTCAAAAGTTGGGGCGACAGTTCTAATCTTGCCTTCTTTATCAGTGAACTGCAAAGAAGAAATCTCCCCACATAATGAATTCAAAATAAATATCATTGACTTATGAATCCCAAACATAAAAATCTCATACTGTGTATTGCCATCTTTTTTATAACACTCCTGAGTCATTATAAATATGTAAGAATAAATCGCATTGAGTAGATTGGATAGTTTCTGTATAACAGCAGGGTAATCGCTTGTTTTTGGATTATCAGGAAAATTCAGCACATAAAAAGACTCTAAATCAAATTCAGGAATATTAAATTTCGCTTTAAAAGAATTTTGAAAACGTTGAATTTCATCCGAAAGATAGTACAGTTCCAAAAACTTGCCAAAATGAGATTCAAAAGGCTCGTTCACCGCATGAACAGCTTTCTGCAAATTTTTAATCACACTCAACTTCCCTTGCAAATCTCCCTCATTTCGCTCCGCAAGGTTCTTAATGGCTTGTATCATATAACCTGCCAATTGAGATCCGTCGGAAACATCTGTCGACTTAATGCCTTCCGACTCCTTATGATTATTAATCAAGTCGTATATTTTAGTTAATAATCCATTTAATACTTGTTTGTTTATTTCGAAATCACCTTCATTTCCTTCACCTTGTTCAACAATTATATCAAGCGCTTCCAATGCCGATTGTCTATTAATCACATGAACCAAATCAGCTTCATTAGCTCCATCTTGGTTCGTAAATTGGGTTTTGTGATTCTTATTATAATATACAGTGTCAATATTTTCATGCGCATAGTAACCTTTTCCCGGCACCAACTGAGGCTTTTCAACTTGATATTTAAATTCAAATTCCTCAAGACATTTTTTTATCTGCCCATAAAATTCTCCGATCGTAGTATACTCTATCGCATTGGATAGAAGGTCGCTTCCCTTGCGCAATTTGAAAGGACTTTCGATTTTTAAAAATGTTACTAATTGATCCTGAGTAAACTTAGCTAAATTGATAGGAAAATCCGGATCATGCCCAGGCAGGAATGCTGGCCATACTTCGGGACTTTTATCAACAAGATCCGGCAAAGAGCAAACACTTTGCTTAACGTTTGAGGATAAAGCCATATGAAGCATTTCCTCAATAACTACACTCATTATCAATGCACCTGCTTTATTTGCATATACCATAATTTTTGCGGATATGTCTAAAACTATCGCATCCAATTCCTGCTCCGGCAGACCAACGTTTGATAGTTTACCTTTCACATAATTGATGATCTGATTCTGATCAGGTTCTCTAATTATTGAATAATAAGTATAAAGATATGTCGGTATGGTAGCTATCTCGATTTCTATTGCTTGCTGCAAAGCCTCATCAAGATTTTCAGGAGTAACAATCCCTTTGTCTCCTCCCAGATGAAATGTGGTGTGTCTCATGATTGTTGATATTAAAAAAGTTAATAGCATATATTGATGCTATTCATTCAACAACAAATTCTCAGCCAACACACTTTGCTATTATTAAGATAAAATTAAAAATGAGGCTATCCAATTAATGAACAACCTCAATGAAATATTATTTATTAATTTCCTAATGAGAAAACATAAGAAACTAATAATGTCTTATTATCACCAACCACTTTATTCTTCATTATAGTTAATGGTGTTCTGCCTTTGAAAGTATAGTCGTATCTCAAGGAATACTTCGAAGGCTCCATACCTGTGCCTGTTTCTGTTACATCTGCGGATTCAATCACATACTTATAGAACATATCTAAAAATTCATAACTATAAGGTTGCTTATAGAATGAATTATAACCAGAGCCATAAACTATATTCTCTATAGTGTACGTATGATCTGGTGTAGAACTATCAGAATATAACATATTGACCATAGAAGTTGGAGACTCTTTGTTTGTCAATGAATAATTTATCAACCATGCCTCAACCAAGTTTTGAGATCCTGGAGCTCCTTCTCTATACTCTACATTTATTGTCTCAGTATCATTAGTGGCCTGATACCTATAAATGAACCTACCTTGCTCATCGCCAGGCTCCACACCATTATCTGGATCATCTACAACATTCCTCAAAATCATAAATTCCAAATCTCCAACATCATCATATTCATACTGAATAAAGCCTACAACATTGTTATCCAAATCTCTTAAAGTTGCATACGCAACCTTATTCATATCTGAATACTCAAACTCAATACTATTGTATGAAGGGGTATCTTCATCATTATTCAGCGGAACAGCCATCAACTCAGAAGCCGTTTTCATATTACCATTGTCATAATACGTGAAGTTAATAGTCGTTTTCTCATCTTGCTCCTTATCGTCGACAACCATACTCTCAACTTTGTATGTCCCGTTATCATCATCATCGTCACTACAAGCTCCCAGAGCGAAAATCAAAACGCCGCAAGCCAAGGCCATAAATAGTTTCAGTTTTTTCATCTTTTCTATTAGTTTATTAAACTGCTTAATTTTTACTAGTAGAAAAACCTATAGAAGTCTGGCATTGTTCAACACATTGTATCAATAAATTAATAAAAAAATATAAAAATAATTAAATTCAATTATTAATCCGAATAATCATATTTAAAAAATAAAAAGCCCCACTTCTAGTGAGGCTTTCAATAAATATATCTTATAGAGCTTGATTTATTTTGCCAAAATTACTCTTGTATTTTTGCTAATACCATTAATATTCAAGTTTACAATGTAAACGCCTGATGGCAAATTCGACAAATCAATCTGGCTTGCATTTACAACTTTCAATAATTGTTCGCCCAAAGAATTATAAACTATTGCATCAGCATTTAGAGCTCCTAAAAACCTAACAATACCTGTTGTCGGATTTGGATACACAGATACTTTAGTCAAATCATCTATATCCAAAACGACCTGATCACCTTGTAAAATATTCACTCCAAAGTCTTCTGTTTCGCCGCTATCAATGCTTGGGCATGGGCTAGCAGGATTATTATTATTTACATACTGAACAGTCGTCCTCAAAGGCACTCGTTTACCTACTTTAGCATCCAAAGGAACAGTGACATCAACAGTATATGAAACATCATCATTTTGAGCTGCAGAGTTAAATTCATTCAAACCTAGGAGTTCACTGTCTTCAAACACACCATTATAATTCCAGTCTGCCCATGCAACCATTCTTATTTTATCCCCATTTCCAGAGCTACCAGTATTTGCTGTAATTGTCAAGCTTGCTGTCTCCCCTGTTTTCAAGTCGATATTATGAGTATCAATCAAATCATTATAAGTGCCCGTATTACCATTTGAATAATTAATAGTGCCTATGCTAACATTTTTAATATGGCTATAAGCAGTGCTTCCTCCAATCAATGGCTTGCAAATAGAATACTCACTTACAGTAACATATTGCTCTTCTGTAAATACATATTCTTGTCCATCAGATGCGGTTACTTTCAAAGTCACGTCATAACTTCCCAAAGTTTCGTAAACTACTTTAGGAGGGTTCTCACCACTGTAAGTTGAAGGGCTAGCTCCAGTAAACGTCCATTCCCATTCAACTGGCGTCACACCATTATAGAACTTGGTTTTATTTGAAAACATGGCGCTATTTCCTTGAACAACATCTGTATAATCCGCTATAAAATTAGGAATCACATTAACAGACTGATCAACAATATCCAAACCATAATCTTCAGATTCACCGGACTCAACGTGTCCACAGCCAGTTTCTCCATCATCTCCAGCTTGATTATTCACTAATATTCTCAAAGCCACTCTACGACCTTCAACAGCATGGTCAGGAACAACAAAATCCAAATTATACTCATCATCAGTAAAAGTACCTAAAGACAAATACTCTTTTTCTCCAATCTTCTCACTGTCTTCCAAAATTCCATTATAATTCCAGTCGGCCCAAACTCTAACTTGGACAACAAAATCATCTCCATCAGAAGTTTTCGCAGGTAAATTACCAGTATTTGTAACAACTTTCAATGACAATGTTTCTCCTGCTTTAGCTGTTGTCGCCAACTCGTCAATATAATCAACTGATCTATTATCGTTGCTCGTTGAATTGTTTATTGCTCCTAACTCAACACTCTTAATATAAGGATATCCCCACCATTCGGTCGTCACCTCGCAAAGTTTGTATTCAACTACTATAAAATCCGATTCAGTAATCGTAATAACTTCACCCGTTGAAGAAGTTACTTTAAGTGTCACATCATAAGATCCTTCTTGATCATAAACCACAACCGGAGGAACTTCACCTATAAATGAAGCAGGTTCGCCACCCTCAAAAGTCCATTCCCATGAATCTCCTTTAACACCTTGAGTAGTCTCAGTCAAGGCTGTAAACTGAACTTGCTGTGTCGGCACAGGATTATTATCATCAGCTATAAACGTAGCATTTATAGTTTTAGAACCTTTTTCTATAATAATACCATAATCTTCCGTATTACCGCTATCAAGATTACCACAGGCATCATCACCATCACTTCCTTGCACATAGTGAACAGTCGCTCTCATCGCAACCCTTTTGCCTATATCAGCACCTATTGGAACAGTTATCATTTTTGTGGCTGTATAGTTACCATCGCCATCAATATCCAAATTAGAATACGGATCACTCAACACAAGCTCGCTGTCCTCAAACATGCTGTTATAATTCCAGTCTATCCAAACTTGCAACCTATTTTTATCTAACTCACCGGAATTTCCTTTATTAATCGTTACGGTTAGAGGGTATCTTTCTCCCGTTTGGACGGTTCCTGCTATTGTATTGTAATTATCCTCATAGCTGTAACCTTGAGCTGTTGTGTTATCAATGCCTGCAAACTTCAAGTTTGTGATATGCGTATAACCTCCATATGAAAATGTAGGTGTGCAATACTCAAATGTTGTCGTAATGATATCGGTCTTTGTGATTTGATCAGTATTACCTTCACTGTCTGTAATTTTAAGTGACGCGCTATAGGTACCTACTTCTTCATAAATGATATCCGGAGGATTTTGACCTTCAAATACATCCGGAGTCCCTCCAGGAAAAGACCATTCCCATTTTACAATAGGGTTATCTTTTGGACTTGTACTTATATCATTAAAACTTGCCGGGTAAGCTAACAACTCCCCCTCTCTTCCATATACAAAATCAGCTTTCAAAGGAGCATTCTCAGGAATAATATACAAACCATAATCCTCTACTTCTCCAGAACTATACATGCTACACGAGTTTTCAATTCCTCCTCCAACATAATGTACCATAGTTCTTATACCTGTCAATCCTTCTTTAGCGTCATCCGGAACCGTAATCGTAATATTTCTTACGTAATGCCCATTTTCATCCGCATCTTCAAATTTGAACTGATGATCTTCCAAAGATTCATCTTCATCAAAAAACTTATTTTGATTCCAATCAACCCAAAGCCTCATGGCTCTGATCCCTGTCGTACTTGAACGTCCTCTAGTAGCTCTAATACTTACTGTAAACTCATCTCCTTTATTTTTTCTATGAATATACTTGCCGATGTAATTCGAATAGTTATCATTTTCTGATGTATATTCATTACCGTCAATTGTCACTGATGTGATACTTGAATAATTAGCATCTATATATAAAGGATGGCAATAATCCTCATTAGGGTCATTGAAAATTAGTCTAATATCACTTTTTGACGCGTCGCTTACTCCATCAATACCTCCGCTCAATCCAGTTCCTAACACGGACAAACTTACATTACTTACCAAATCGCCAGCTCCATGACTCTGAGCATTGCCTTCAATTGTCAAGACAGCTTCAGTAGTATTTCTAGTAACGATTTTAGCCGTCAAACCTTCTGGCAAATTCGCTATTGTAAAATCCGTTCCAGAAACCCACGTTTCTCCAGCTGACTTAGCAAACTCTAACCCTCCTTTTGCAAAAATCACTAGTGAATCTCCAATTGAACCATCATTGGACAAACCTTCTGTTAGATCTGTCAATGAATATCTCAAGTATTTGCCTATCGGACTCCTTTCAGAAACACCCGTAGCCACTAGGTTAGACTCCTGCCACAAACTAATTCTTTGAGGGTTTCTTAATCCTGCTTCCTGACTTGTCATTCTGCCAACCTGTCCTTTAGTGAACATCGCATAATAATCAGTATAATCCATAAAGTTTTCTACATTCATCACTTCATCAAAGCAATTAAGCGATCCCTTTTCTTGTCTAGAACTTCCTGATTTCTTTGGAGTATCTTCTACATGATCATCATCATTGTTAGCGCTGCACCCCTGATTAAAAACATGTCGTAGTCCCAAATAATGTCCAAACTCATGTGTTAATACTGATCTGAAATTTTCATTGGTATTAGACCCCACATACCTTCCATTGTGAACAACTCTGGCTGTATTATTTTCCATCATATTACTTGCCTCACCTTGTTCTGGTAACCAAGCAACTCCAGAATTATAAAAATCACCATCATCATAAAGATCAAGCATGATATAAACATTCATGTATTTACGATTATCCCATGCGAATTTTCTGATTTCATTATCATAACCGCCCCCATTACCAAAACCGGCTCTGACAGGATTAAAAGTTACTCCTGTCGTAGGATTACCATTTGGATCTAATTGAGCTAATTTAAACTCAATATTCATCGCCTGTTTATCATCTTGAAACTCATCCATGATTGTCTGGAAATCATCCCTTAATCCTTGAAAGTCTTCATTGGTAAGTCTTAAAGCTTCCTCTACAATTTCAACCGTCATTTTCTTCCCAGCGAAATCATCGCCAAAAATATGGAATACAACCGGGATTATAAATTTTCCATCCTGAGGATACCAAGGCACATGGTCCGCTTTAGTCCTTTTCGAAATATTTTCTGTGGTCGAAATGTCCACTTGAACCTTGCATGGTTTAGGAATATCGTTGCCAACTTGAGCCCATAAACTCCCCATAGTCAACAACATCAATATCCATACACTGTGTAGTTTTTGTAGCATATTTGTATGTTTTAAAGAAAATATAACTACAAATTAAAAATTTAATAGATTAAATGCAAAAAGCATATAGTTTCAATGAAAATCCAAACTAAATACCATGATATATATTAAAAATATTTTAATCCTAATCATAATAAATAAAAAATGCGCTTATTTCTATCGAGAGAAAAAACAAACGCATTTTAACAATTGACTCATTCACATTTAATAACCATTAGTGGTAATCATCTAAAAGTTTATATATCATTCTGATAAATACTAATATTCCAAAAATGTCATGCCCGCCAAATTATACGAGCTTCTAACTCAATATCACAAACTAAAACGCATAACTCAAGACTATGAGTCTTAATCACCTTGTGTTACAAATTTTTAAAATAAATAAAAAGAGGCTGTCTACTTATAAGACAGCCTCTCTATTTATTAAAATCTGAATTTCTACTTCTTAATTACTTTAACTCTTTCAGCAAAACCACTTTGTTTCGACATTATCTCCACAATATAAATTCCAGACAACAGCTTGGACACATCTAAATTGATTTCACTTTCACCAACTTTCATCATGGCTTCAAACACCACACTACCGTTTAAGTCAAATATTCTAATGAATCTCTCTCCTTCAGAAACTGATCTAATATTCATATTATCAGTCACCGGCACTGGCGAAATCTGTAATTCTAATGAATTCGCCTCATCAATTGAAGTAATATCCTTGCAACGGCTTGCTTCTGACACTTCAAAAGTCTCCGAATATCTGCAATCTGAGTTTTTACTGAAATAAGCTTCCACCGTCAATAAAGCATCTGATGACATATTTCCTTCCAAAACAACTTCTTGCGGGCTATCTTTTATCTCGAACTCCACTCCATTAACAACCAATGAACCTGTAGAAGGAGCATTATCATGCTCGATATAAATAGTCAAGTTATAAATGTATCCATTGCATTGAATTGAGGCAGGGTCATGAGATATTGAATTAATAGAACATGATGCCACTTCCAAAGCTTTCTTTTCTGAAGCGCTCAACGATACATCTAGAGTCTTCATTTGAGTATTAAAGTCCAAAGAAAACCCAGCTCCAATAGTATATAATTCAATTCCATTTCCATACGGCACATTAGGAATACTGTATTCAAAATAAGTCTTGTTCTGAGACTTTGGAACAATAAACCTCTCAACTTGCTTGCCTTCAATATTAGTCATCACCTCCAACAAAACATTTCCAGCCAATTCACAGTCCTCAAAGGTAATTCCCACATTCATTGTCATGGTACTGCTTATAGGATCAATATTGCCTATTCCCAGCTTCTCCACACTTATAATTTCACAAGTTTCTTTTTCTTCCTCACAAGTTTGAACATCTGTATTCAATGGCTCAATATTGCATGTGTTATAGCCTTCCACGCTTATAACAACCTCGTTAGAGCTAGAACTATCATGAACTAAATCCAATTCAATAAGCTGAGGACTAGCTTCAACAGCATATGCAATGCCGTTTACTATAATCTTGTCATCTTCCGCCAAATCTTCATGATATACTTTAACACCTTGAGTATACTCCATTCCATTTTCAAGGCATTGGTCAAGATCTAACAATACCACGTTCAAAATTGGACAAGCAGACAATTCTTTGCATGGTTCAGGAGCTTGATAAGCACTCTCCTCTTCAAAGTTGCAAGCTTCAGTATCTGAAAACCTCACATACAGATCATGACTTTCGCCATCAGCAGAAAGTCCTTTCATTGTGATCATTTGAGGATTGGACTCTACTTCATATGATCTGCCATTTACAACAAAATAGCCTGACAAATCATGATTCTCAAAGCTTATCAATATATCTTGATCGAATTTCCCTCCTTCATAACACTCGCTAGTTTCTCCTACCTCAACATTCAACTCACAAGGCAGGCATTCACTAGGAGCTGTAAACACATCATCAAACTTCGCTATGCAACCTCCGTTAGCTTGAGTAAAAGCAACCATCACACTTCTTGTAAAACCATTTGCCTTAACGCCTTCCAATGTAATAGTTTGCGGGCTTCCTGTTACTTCAAACTCTTCCAAATACCCATCCAAGAGGTCAATCGCAAGCATACTTCCCTCAGGCTGATCCTTGTAGAAAACCGTAATTTGCTGATTAAACAAACCTGTCTCTGGATCGCATGAAGACGTAGTATTAGCTATAACTTGCTCAATTTCACACTCCCTATTCGGCTCCATTCCTGAAACTTCACCTTCAATAGAGCAGCTTGGCTCATCTTTGAAGTAAGCAAACACTTCCTTATCAAACCCATCTCTTACTAAATTTTCAATCTTAATATCAGCAAATGGGGCATTGGAATCAACTTCATACTCTTTATTATTCACCACTAATACGTCTCCCTTAGCTTGTGCAAATGAAATTCGTACTGTTTGATTAAATAGGTAATTAGAAACAATCTCTTTACTATCATCCAACTCCTCAACGCTCGATATTACACAAGGCAAACAATTCTCTGGGGCTATGAACACCTCTTCTTGATACCATAAACATTCCTCTTCCGATTCATCAAAATGAACAGAAATATTTACAGGCTCTCCATTAGACTCCAAATTCAACAATTTAACTCTTTGCGGACTAGAAGTAATTGCAAATTGTTGTTCATTCACCACCAAATATCCTGACTTAGGAGCTTTCTTATATTCCACAATCAATTCTTGAGAATATGTATTAGTCGCAGGATTACATAATGACTGTTTTTCTTGATCAACTCTTACGTCAAGAATAGTACACGGTTCGCAATTTTCAGGAGCCTTGAATAGTTTCGGTTTATATTCAGAGCATCGATTATCAGCGGTAAAGAATACCTCTACATTTTGAAACTTTCCGTTCGACTTAAGCTTATCCAATACTAATAATTGCGGGCTTTCCTCAATATCAAAAAACTTCTCATACTCGTCATTGATTTGAACTTTAATTTGCCCTTGCTTCACTCCTTGGCTTGTAGGAGGATATTGATAAGAGAACAACAATGAAGCTTCATACTCATTTGTTTCCGGGTCGCAAATCAACTCATCTTCTTCGCCCACAAAAGTTACGCTTTCGATAACACATGGCAAACAATTCTCAGGAGCTCTGAAAGCATCTTCCATTTCATAAACACAGCTTTCATCTTCCGAAAAATAAACTCTTAAATCAACGTACTCCCAATCAGATGGCAACCCGTCCAAATCAATAGAAACAGGATCTTTTCTCCTATTCAATACATCAACCTCATAAGTTTTAATCTCATCTCCATCTTGACTTGCCACAACCACTAGCTGACCATCAACTTTAGGCGAATGCTCAAAATGAACAGTAATTGATTGCGAGTATTCGTTATTTTCAGGATTACAACTTGTTTGATCTATCACATCTACATCAATGCCTGTAATATTACAAGGCTCGCAATTTTCCAGTGCTGTAAATGCCTCCAAAAACTCCCCTCTGCACTCTGTATCATTATCAAAATAAACTACAACATCGTGCACTGCCATATCTGAGTTTACTTCAAACTGAACTTCTTGCTCTACCTCTACTCCATCAGCATCTTGATCCAAAGGCTTTATCGGAACAATAATTGGATCTGCAATGCCGCTGACTTCGACCACTAAATTACCCGTCTTAGGTGCCTTCTTATGAACCACTGTCAATGTCTGTAAATATGTATTCGTCTCAGGATTACAAGCTTCTTGATCCGAATCCCTGACTTCTACGATTCCGCAATATTCACAATTTTCTGGAGCTATCGTAACATCTTCGAATTCATTCGAGCAATCAGTGTTTTTTGTAAAATAAGCTCTAAAATCCACTCCTTTTCCATTAGAAGGCAAGCCTGTGATCGTAATCGTTTGCGGACTTTGTTCAATATCAAATTCTTGAGATATATCATCATTGACAATTTTCAATTTGCCGCTCTCCGGCGCTGCTAGATGAGCCACTTCAACTGTCAAGTCAAAGGTATTCGTTTCAGGTTCACAATCCGTTTGGCTTACAAATGTAACTTCCGGTATGCGACATGCCAAACACTCCTCAGGAGAGGTAAACAGTTCCTCCGCTTCCAAGAAACATCCTTCTTTTTCTGTAAAATAAGCTGAAACATCCACAACTTCTCCTGTAGCATCCAACTCAGTCAACATCACCTTTTGAGGACTTCCTGTTATTTCAAACTCCTGTCCGTTAACAACTAATTTACCAGAAGCTGGCTCATCAGTATATTCAACGATAACTTCTTGAGTATAAAAATTAGTGATTGGATCACAAGCTGTTTGCTCTCCCCCTTCCGCTGATATGTTTGTGATAATACAAGCCGCGCATCTTTCAGGAGATCTAAAAACTCCTTCTACTTCATTTTTACACAAAGGCTTAATGGAAAAATAAGCTTCAACATTTACCATTTGTCCATCAGCAGGCAATCCAATTAGTTCCACTTCCTGAGGACTCCCAGTTATTTCAAACTCTTGTCCTTGAACTACCAACTTTCCAGCTGATGGCTGATCAGCATATTCAACGATAACCTTTTGATTATATTGATTGGTTTCTTCCTCACAAGCAGTCTGACTTCCCTCTACGGCTTTAATAGACGATATCGCACAAGGCAACCCATCATTAAGAATAATAACAGGATAATCCTCGGCCTCGCCTTTATCATAATTACCACAAGGTCCCGCTATTTGACTGCTTGAAGAAATAACTCGCATTGTAGAATGCCCCTCAAGCCCTCTTGGGCTAACAACTGTAAACGTAGACGTATTTCCAACAGCATTATCCAACACTTTCTCGTCATCAGAATAAACACCATCTTGATTATGATCAATCCAAATTGATGTGTAATTTAAAACTGAAGACTTTTCAAGTGTGATATCATAATTTAATCCAATTCCTAAAAACACAGGATCAACTTTCTTCACAAAGCTTTGATAATTATACTTTGTCCATTGATTTCTTGAATAGCTATCACAGCCAGACTCCAAGTTTTCTAATACAGGCTCTCCACTCCCATCACTTCTTTCAACAGTAATTGAATTTATACTTCCAGCTCCACATCCATTGTTAAAATATGGCAAACACAATGTAGGATCTACAGTAACCTCTGTTACATCAGTATATTTAGCTCCATGTCCATTGGATGATTTCACTCTGTAATAGTATGTTTTTCCAGCAGTAACACTATTATCAACAAACTGCTCAACATCAGGACCCACTCCACCCCAGTCAATCGCTCTAAATCCTTCAGTTGCTGACACTTCAGATCTTTCAATTAAATATCCCGTTTCATTATTGGCGACATCATCCCACTTTATGGCTACTTTTTTTCCATCCAAAGATACGGACGCTGTATTTTCCGGTATATTCACATCATCAAACGGGTCAGAAAAATCATAAGATCTGTGATTTTTTCTAACCACCAAAGCGTCTTCCATTTTACGGTATTGTTGCTCAGTAAACCGATCCTGACAGCCAGAGTAATAACTCATTATATTTCTGATGTCTGGAGTATATACTTGCCCATTAGCATCTCTTGCATTGCCCGTATAAGCACAAGTATTTCTATTCCAATTTGGCACCGAGAAGTTAGCCCCTGGATCTGCAGGAGTATCGCATATTTTATCTCCAGCGGTAGCACAATTTGATCCATTGACTAATTCTGCAAACGGACTATTTGGATAATGCTGACCATTACTTCCGTGGCCAGTCTGGTCAAATGTATGAGGAAGAGCTAAAAAGTGACCAACTTCATGAATCATTGTTGTTCCAACCGCGACACCGCAATTTCTCATTACAATTCTAGTTGTTCGAATATTATCTTGTGGAAAATAGGCATACCCCATTGTTCCGTAACAATCACCCCCTCCATCTATTGAATTAACAAAATATACATTAGCTGCATTAGTTACATCATTGCCAGCTGCAAGGGCTCCTTCTTGACCAGCAGAATAATTATAATATTGATCGCTATCAATATAATTTGGTTCTCCTGTAAGATAAAATTCCAAATTAGAACCTCTATAATATTTATTCAACCAAGCTACCATAGAATTTATATCTGCCAGAGGCAATCCTCCCGAACCGTCATTTCTTCTGACTACATGTGGTTTTAACGGCACATATGTCATTTCTTCAAAATCAACTTTCTGACGTTTGGCATTAATCTCATTCAACTGCAGATTAAATTCAAATCTTTCTTGTTCAGTAATTTCACGAGCTCCACAGTTCCAAATTTCTTGGGCTGAAAGCCCCATGGACATAAAAAAACAAAGTAAAAAGAGGTAGAGTCTTTTCATAGTTATATTATATTTTAGGGTAATTTATCACAGAATTAATAATACAACTTCTTAAATAGTTGTATTTTACTAAAAACCTTACTTAATAATATATATCAAATAATTTAATTTTAATAAAAAAATAAATAAAATTTGAATCCTTGTTTAAATACTGAGAAGTATCTATTCAAATCCAGACAAAAAAATACATGAAAAAATTTTACACTATAAATCACATCATTAACAAGATATAATTAAGCAAAATAAAAAATAGCCAAATTTAATTAATCGCCTCTAAATAAAGATATTTATTAATACTATATTAACTTCTATAAAGTTGATTTAAATGAATAGAAAACGCATAGCTTATAATTGACAAATAAGAATAAAAATCAATCATCAAACGCTCCCATTCTTTTCAATCTGTCAAGCTCATTTTCAAACAATGCCGTAGAGCCATTTTGATTTTTTCTCAAATACTCTTTGCCTCCAATATATAACACGAATAAAGGAGCTACATACACGCCTAACAATGCTCCTAACTCTGGGCTTTCTTTCAAATTTATATCTAATATTTTTATTTCTGGGTATTTCTCCAAAACCACAGTGATCTTCTCTCTTAACAATTTGCAAACACCACACATAGGCGATTGAAAATACACTATCACGCCCTTTCCTGCATTAATCTCACACTCCAGTTGACCTACTTCCATTTATTATTTTTTTATACGATAAAGACAATAAAATTTGATTCAAAAAATATTAACAACAAAAAAAGTCATATAAACATATTAAATTTCACATTTTAAATATTTATACCTAAATTTCATATAATATAATCATTCCCTAAACAAGCACATGAAATTAAAACTACTCGGGATGCAGATTTTAACATCTGCGTTCATAGCTTTTGGAAATTCCGGCTATGGTCAAAATCAAACTAATCATCATTATTGTGGATTTTCAAATGATAAATTAGAGCATTCAGCTATTACAAATATAGCACCTTCAGCAAATGAACTGCGAAGATCCAAAGCAGACGAGATTCTAACATTTCCAGTCGTATTTCACATCATCCATGAAAATGGTTTGGAAAACATTACAGATGATCAGTGCATCGAACAAGTAAAACAATTAAACGAAGATTTTCAAGCTTACAACGATGGATTCAATGATATTATTAATGAATTCTCTTCAGTAAAAGCCAATGTAGGATTGCAATTTAGTTTAGCGAAAAAAGACCCTCAAGGCAACTCTACTTCAGGTATCGTAAGACATTATGTAAAAGGTGGCTCAACGCAATATAATGGAGAAGAAGATGATATGATAAACTCCTATGGCTGGCCCAATGATAAATATTTGAATATATATGTGGTAAGGCAAGCCGATTACGGCAACCCTGGGTCTCCTGTAGGTTACGGCTCTGGTTGGGCTAGTCCAGTTACAGGGACAACATGCTCTTTTTGGGCTATAGGCCGTACACGTACCGCCTCGCCTACGCACCCTGGGTTAGTAACACACGAGCTTGGCCACTATTACAACCTTCCACACACTTTTCCAACACCAGGCACATGTGGAGATGGAGACGGCATAGCGGATACTCCTCCTACTGATGCAGCATCACAGTCCCCATTAGGAAGATGTGACTTAACTTATGCTCCTTGCGGAACACTTACGAACGCCCAAAACTTCATGGATTACTCAGAATGTCAAGTAATGTTCACAGAAGGGCAAAAATCTGTAATCAGACAAGCGTGCGCCAATATTTATGGTTCTATTAATTCACAAGAAAATTTGATCACCACTGGAGTCATCGGAGAAGCTGTAAGCGCCCAATTCTGGAGCGACCTAATCACATTGCCAAAAAATAACCCTGTGATATTCACAGATATTTCCGAGACGGAAAATGAAGAAATAACAAACTACAGCTGGGAATTTGAAGGCGGATCACCTTCTACTCACATAGGCAAGACTCCTCCTCCTATCACATACCAATCCAATGGAAAATACAATGTGAAACTTACCGTAACAACCGCTAGCGGCGAAACTGACTTTGAGTTAAAAGAGGATTATATTGAAATCACTGACGACCTTGTTATAAGAGATGGCGATTTCACAGTTTCTCAAGGAACATTCTGGGACCCCGGATTTGATGGCGACTATGGAGTAAGAACCAATCAAACTATGACTTTGCATCCTGAGAATTCAGCATCCAAAATCACTATGGTTTTCGAAGACTTTAATATGGAAGGAGGAAATTGCACCAATGATTATTTGACTATTTTCAACGGCCCGACAACCAACTCGCCAGTTATCGGAACTTATTGCGGAACGAACTCTCCCGGCACAATTGCTTCAACGCATTCATCTGGAGCTCTTACATTCAAATTCAGCTCCAATGTAGAAGCCCGTTATCCAGGATGGAAAGCCAGATTCGCATCAATTAATGAATCCCTGCCACCTATTCCTGCGTTTGAAATCTCTTCAACCTCTATATGCGAAGGGGAAAGCATACAGATCAACGACAAATCGCTTGGACAAATTGATCAATGGATTTGGGAATTCCCTGAAGGATCTCCAGCTTCCTTTACAGGCGCTACGCCTCCAGAGATTTCCTACGCAAAAGAAGGAATCTACGACATTCACCTTACTGTCAGCAACGAAAATGGATCCGAAAAAATCAGTTTGGAAAATGCGGTTCAAGTTGGGATAAGCGCATCTTTGCCTTTCGCTGAAAGTTTTGAAAATAATTTCCCTCCTGCCAACTGGAAAATCGTCAATCCAGATAATTCCATTACATGGGAACAACGCATAGGAGTTGGCAATAACTCAAGCTCTTGCCTTATCATCAACAATTCTGACTACAATGCTACTGGTCAAAAAGACGACCTGATTATGGAATCTCTTGACTTCTCCGAACATTCGGAAATTTCCATGACTTTCGATGTTGCCTATACCAAATATAACAACAACAGCCCTGACCAACTTGCTGTACTGGTGTCTACCAACTGTGGAGAAACCTGGACTAATGTTTACCAAAAAACACATACAGAATTAGAGACTGTAGCCATACCAACAAACTCTTCAAACGCATGGATCCCTAGTCAAGCAGATCATTGGAGAGTCGAAGAAATCAATTTGAGCCAATTCAGCGGAGAGTCGGATGTCATGATCAAATTCGAGAATACTACAGGTTTTGGCACAAGAATTTGGCTGGACAATATCAAAATAAAGATCAATGATATCGTTCTTGGAGACCGAGGACAAAGCAATAACATCAAAATTTATCCAAATCCAATAAATAACAAGCAATTCAATGTAGACGCACCACAATCCGGCAACTACGCTTTGTATTCGATCAATGGACATATTATCGAACAAGGGAGCTTGACAAAAGGCAAAAACATATTAAATACAAAAGTTAGTTCTGGCATTTATATTTTTGAGAGTAAAATCAATAATCAAACTACTCGAGAAAAAATTATTATCCTATAATTCGCATAGCAAATACATTATTCAATGGAGTCCATGAAAATGGCTCCATTTTTTTCATTAGCATAACTAACATTAATAGTTGATTAAGCGCTATATTTCGCAAACAAAAACTATTAATATTAGTCACATATTCATTATGCTACTTATTCATTCTATATCGGAAATAAGCAATTTGTCACTTCGCAAAGTTTCAAATTACATTCCCGCTGGGTTTCCCTCTCCCGCGGAAAACTATATAGAAAATGCCATTGATCTAAATAAAGAGCTTGTAAGCAATAGAGATTCAACATTTTTTATAAAAGTATCTGGTGAATCGATGAGAGACGCGGAAATATATGACGGAGATGTTTTGGTCGTTGACAGATCTATTAAGCCCAAGCATGGAGACATTGCTATATGCCGGCTAAATGGTGATTTCACTGTCAAAAAACTTCATTTGCAAGAAAAAGAAATTAAACTATATCCCGAAAATTCTGACTTTTCTCCAATAGAAATCACCGCCTTTGATGAATTTATTGTATGGGGTATAGTCACCTACACTATTCATAAAATCACTTAATTCACTGAGCTTCTAAAATCGTTTGGCGTAACACCTACTTTCTTCTTAAACAATTTGCTAAAAGACTTCGGATCTTCAAAACCTAGGTCATAAGCCACTTGGCTTATATTCTGATCAGAACTAAGCAATAAATTCTTTCCTCTTTCAAGCAAATAATAATCAATATGCTCTTTAGTATTCTTACCCGTTTCTTTTTTCAACAAATCACTTAAATAATTGGGAGACAATCCTATCTCTTCTGCACAGTATTTCACTGTAGGCAAACCCAAATTCAAAGGCTTTTCAGAATTAAAATAATCTATCAAAAGCCTTTCTATTCTTACCACCACGCTTTTATTCTGCTTGCCTCTTGTCAAAAACTGACGATCATAAAACCTTCGGCAATAATTCAAGAGCAACTCCAAATTCGAAACTATTAAATGCTTGCTATGAGCATCAATATTTTGATTATATTCTTCCACAATATTATTAACGCATGAAAGAATTTTAATTTTCTCTATTTCGGAAAGATGCAGAGCCTCATCAGTGTCATAGGAAAAGAAAGAATATTCTCCCATCTTTTTCCCCAAATCCGTTCCATACAATAAATCAGGGTGCACGAACAAACTCCAACCTTCAGAATCCAAAACTTCAGAGCTCAAATGAGAAGGATACATGATCTGGTTTGGCGCGGCAAACAACATCGTTCCTTCTTCAAAATCATAATATCCTTTTCCATATTTTATCTGGCCTGAAGAGTTCTTCATGGAAATGACATAAAAGTCTACCGTAGCACCTTTGAAGTCGATATCTTTCTCATTCAACTTCATATCCAAAAACTTGACAAGTGATATGCTGGGGTGCCTCGGAGGAGAGCATCCCAGCATCCTGTGCAATTCGCTGATTGATTTAATATGATAAATTCCTGCCATGTCGCCACTAGAATTAAATAAGTTCAACAATTCTACTTTACACCTACTTGTCCTCTTATCATTTTACGAGTTCTATCACTCTTGTATGGCTTGAAAAAATTTGTTGTGAACCTTCCCATCAAACCTTGCTCATGCACCGCTTTTGGGTTAGTAAAAGCCTGATACCCTATGAACCCGCCTTTATATCTACCCATGCCACTGTAACCTACACCGCCAAACCCAATATGATCACTATCAGCATGCATAAGCAAGTCATTAACAGTCACTCCTCCACTTGAAGTGTTATTGATAACTTTGTCAATTGCTTTACGGTTCTTTCCAAAAATATACAAAGCCAATGGCTTTTCTTTTCGATTAATCAAATGAATGACGTCGTCAAGATCGGAGTAAGTATAAATCGACAACACTGGGCCAAATATCTCATGCTGCGAAACCTTCAAGTCTTTCGAAGGATTCACAACCATAGTCATTGGAATCTTGCGAGTAAGCGGATCAGGCACTAATTCATTTTTAGGATTGCATTGAATAATTCGACAGCCAGCAGCCTTTGCCTCATCAATATATCCTGTAATTCTATTATAAGATTGGTCATTAATGATCGAAGTAAAGTTCTCATTATCAATGATCGAAGGATAAGCTTCTTCCACTTGATTTCTAGCTTCATCAATAAATGTTTCCAACTTGTTTTCAGGCAACAACACATAATCCCCCGAGATACATACTTGCCCCGCATTAGTAAGCCTAATCAAGCCAATCTTGGCTGCCGCAGTCTTAACATCAGCATCATCCAAAATAACACAAGGAGACTTGCCTCCCAACTCCAAAATTGTAGGCGTAAGATTCTTGGCATTAGCGGCAAGAATATGCTTACCTACTTCGGACCCTCCGGTAAAGAAAAACATATCCCAAGGCTGCGATGTAAACACTTTGGATACTTCCACATCGCCAGTTATCACAGCTAATTCATCTTCGGCAAAATACTCTGAAACAAGTTTTTTAATCAATTCAGCTGTTTTCGGAGTGCTTTCGGAAATTTTAATCATCGCCCTATTTCCAGCAGCAAGCGCATCAATGGCAGGATCAAAAGCCAAGCTTACAGGTGCGTTGAATGGAGACACGATACCCACCACTCCTAAAGGTTCATTGACAATATAAGTGCGTTGTCCAGTCAGAGACAATAATCCCGAAGATTTTCTTTCTCTGCGCATCCATTTCTTCAAATGCTTTTTAACTTTTTTGACATGAGAAAGCTGCGGAAAAATATCGGCTACAAAAATCCAATCTCTGCTGCGAGTTCCAAAATCTTGTTGCAATGCATTCGTGATTTCCTCTATATTATTTCGAGTCAATTGCTCCAACCTATTGAGTCTATCTATTCTTTCTTGATAAGTTGGCATATGCGACGCACGATAAGCCTTCTTTTGCAAGTTGAATATGCGTTGTAATTCAGAAATATTCTTATCCATGATAGTGCTTTTTAAGTTAAACTAATAAAAAACTTATTTGATACGTTTCCAGATCACTGTCTGCCCAAGCAAAGGAACACCTATATAACCTCTCATATGCATATCACCTCCTTTGAGCTTTATCAAGCAACTATACATTTTACCACTATTAGCATCATATATTTCTCCTTCTGTATATTCTCCATTCTTTTTGTATTTCAAACCTATCAAATTCGTAATACCCACAAGATCTCTTGACTTCAAATCATCATCAGGATTATTGACATCCTTTTTAGAAGTTACACCATCTTCTTCCACAATATCTTTACCCCAAAGCAGTTTTCCGCAATACTTGTCTTCGCATTTATATATTTCCATTCTGCCATCCTTGTCTTCAGTCTCCCAAATTCCAATAATGTCATCAGAATGGCTTTGAGCGAATAAATTTGTCGTTGCCAATAGGCAAACAAGCATCATGATTAATTTTCCAACTTTCATAACAGTCTTTTTTGATGTTAAATGTTTAAATCAACACTGCAAAGGTCACCAAACAAAATATCATGCAAGAGGCTCGATTACTTTAAAAGGTTGCCAAATCACTGAACTCCAAGCACTCAATAAAATGCTCATCCTGAAAACTGATACGAACTTCCATAATTCGGATACTTTTTCGCCATCCATACTACCGACATTTGTATCATCGAATCAAACAAAAGAAAACGATGAACAAGACAGTATTGATTACGGGAGCATCTTCAGGATTTGGAAAATTAGCGGCAATAACATTTCATAAAAACCACTGGAATGTGATCGCGACTATGAGAAAACCCGAAAAGGAAACAGAGCTTAACCAACTAGACAATGTCCTCCTTCTTCGCATGGATGTAACAGAAAGAGCTTCAGTGAAACAAGCAACCATAAAAGGAGTTGCTCGCTTTGGGTCTATAGATGTATTAGTCAATAATGCAGGCTATGGAGCCGTAGGTTACTTGGAAGAGGCTAGCGATGAAGACATTCGAAGACAAATGGATACAAACTTCACCGGAACCTTATATACTATCCAAGAATCTCTTCCTATCATGAGGCGACAAAAAGAAGGTGTGATAATAAATGTAACTTCCATGGCCGGGACAATCGGACTGCCAATGCATAGCTTATATAACGCATCTAAGTTTGCCGTCGAAGGTCTTTCAGAATCTTTAAGATATGAACTGGAACCGTTCAACATACAAGTGAAAACCATTGCTCCAGGAGCCTTTAAAACTGGATTTGGAGGAGCTATCTCCTATACTGAAGGAAACAAGAAAAATGATCTCGAAGATTACAGGTTAAAATTTCAATCGCATTACAATCAAGTTGTAGCCTTGCCTCCAAAGCCCTTTGGATTCGGAGACCCTCAAATAGTAGCGGACTTAATATACAAAGCTTCCACCCAAAAAACAGCCGATAAAATCTTCGTTGGCAAAGACGCCAAAATGATGATTCCAATGAAAAAAATCATGCCCAAGTCTTATTTCACTAAAACACTCAAAGATTCTTTATTACCAAAGTAAGAACCTTAAGCTTACGAACAACAATGACGAAAACAAACATGTTGAGTCAACAAACCACATAGAACCATTAATCTCAAAGAAACTATCATGACTGAATTGAATTTAAAACCCGGGAAAAACACATTATTCTACCAAAGCAATGGAGCCAAAATAGCAGGAGACCTGTATCTTCCAGAAGACTTTGACGCATCAAGCTCCTACCCTGCAATATTCTTCGCAAGACCTCTATCGCAAGTAAAAGAACAAGCCTCTGCCGTATATGGGAAAAAATTCGCCGCGTTAGGCTATGTATTCTTCGCCTTTGAGCCATATAATTATGGAGATAGTGAAGGGCCTATAAGAAACTATGAAAGCACCGAGCATATTCTCTTGAATATATCAGACGGCATAAGCTTTTTAAGAACCATGCCTTTTGTCAACAGAGACAAACTAGCAGGCGTTGGACTTTGCATGGGCTCAATGTATATGACCTATACAGGTGTCAGCGATAAGAGACTAAAAGTTGTAGTTACCATATCAGGCTATCTCAACAACGCTTCTTTTCTATATAACATGATGTCCAAAGAGCAAGCTCTGCAATTGCTTAACATGCAAGCCGAAGAAAAACAAAAATATTATGAAACTGGAGAAGTTCATCGAGCGGACATCATGGGTGGAATCTTTAGCGAAGAAGGTCCTACTGAAGAAATGCCAAAATTCTTCAAAGATGCCTATTCATACTATTTTACAAAAAGGGCAGGTAAAGAGACATATCCAGCATACTCTAACATGATTCCTACATTTCAACCTCAAGCTGATATTAGGCTTAATGCTATTGGTTTTGCTCCATACTTCAATACTCCATACTTAGGAATCAGAGGTTCAGTAGCCATGACAGGGCCTATGACGAATGAGTTTTATGACAAATGCACTAATCCAAAAGAACTATTAGTTGTGGAAAATGCAGGCCACTTTGATCTGTACGACATAGATGAATATGTGGATCAAGCAATAAATAAAATAAATGACTTTCTTAATACTCATTTATCTTAAGTCAAAACAAATACGCTCCGCCTTTCTATTAAAAATTGGAAAAGCGGAGTACTTACACACCATGCTTTATGAAAAGATCAACCATCATAAACAACACCCTCAAAACAATCGGGTTTAAGCATATAATGACATGGCTGGTCAAACACCCTCCAAGAACACGTGCTAACTTCTACCCTGATTCGCTTCTCAAAAACAAAAAATTAACAACACAAATCTTTGAGACACTAGGAAAAACAACAGTCACTATCTCTCCAGTGCATCCCTCAAACCAAACTCATATAGTTTGGTTTCATGGCGGAGCTTATTGTCTTGAAGCTCTTCCTACTTATTGGCCTCTCTCCGAAACCATCATTTCAAAAATCAACTGCAAAGTCAGTCTTCTGGATTACCCTCTAGCTCCTGAATTCACGTATGCAGACACTTTCAACATGCTAGAGAAAGCCTACATAAATTTGACGGAAAAATTCCCCGAAGATGATTTTATATTTCTTGGAGACTCCGCCGGAGGAGGATTATCATTAGCCTTCAACCAATACATAATCAAAAAATCATTTCACAAACTTCCTGTCAAAAATATTCTCGTCTCTCCATGGCTTGATTTAAGCCTATCAAATCCAGATATTGATGAACAAGTAAAAAAAGATGTTATTCTTACCAAGAATATGCTAAACTGGGCTGCCGATAAATATAGCGGAGCCAATGATAAAAACATTCCAATGCTCTCGCCTATTCATGGAGATATCAAATCTTTGCCTACTATATTTATTTCAACAAGCACTG
Source organism: Aureibacter tunicatorum (assembly GCF_036492635.1). Lineage (GTDB taxonomy): Bacteria > Bacteroidota > Bacteroidia > Cytophagales > Cyclobacteriaceae > Aureibacter > Aureibacter tunicatorum. Next base: position 1,902,971 of record NZ_AP025305.1, on the reverse strand, counting down.
ATGAGCTGTTTTATCCAGACAACTTAAAATTCATGGCATTACTTGAGAACAATGGCAAAGACTACCACCCTAAAATATCAAAAAAGCTACCTCATGATTGGCTTATTCTGCCCATTCCAGAGTCCAGAAAATTGCTTTTAGACATTATTGAGTTCATCGAAAAAGATTAATTATGAAAAGCATACTTCATGTCAACTCCATAAACGAGCTTCATAAGCTCATGCATTATGGCAAGCCCAAACACCCATTGATATCATTAATGGACTTAGCCAAAACTCAAATCGATGCATCGGAAAATGACACTAAAATCATAACCAATTTTTATTCGATTACCTTTAAGAAAATTCCAAACGGCACTTTCCTTTACGGGAGAAAAAATTGTGATTATGATGAAGCGTCTTTATTATGCATATCTCCAGGACAAACCATCACCATCAAAGGAATAGACAAAAATTGGCATATGGACGGTTGGGGCCTCTTCTTTCATCAAGACCTGATCCGAAATACCTTCTTAATGAACAAGATTGAAGAATATAGCTTTTTAGGTTACAATGAAAACGAATCTTTGCATCTATCAGAACATGAAAGCGATCTACTACAAAAAATCATCAATGTCATAGAAACTGAATATCAACTCAACCTAGATGTATACAGCAGAGATATTATCGTCTCAAATATTGAAGTTCTATTAAATTATTGCAGAAGATTTTATGGAAGACAATTTATCACTCGAACAAGCAGTAATTATGAGACTGTAGGAAAATTCGAAAATTACCTGAAGCAATACTTCACATTGGACATTACTAAAGCCGATGGCTTGCCAACCGTAAGCTATTTCGCTGACAAGCTATCATTGTCAGCAAGCTATTTAAGCGATTTACTAAAACAAGAAACTGGCAAAAGCGCCAAGGAGCATATACATTTTAAATTAATCGAAGTTGCTAAAAATCGTCTCTTGGCCAGCAATGAACCTGTAAGCCACATTGCCTACGACCTTGGCTTTGAACAAAGCCAAAACTTCAGCCGTCTTTTCAAGCAAAAAACAGGATATACGCCAAAAGAATTTCGAAATACCTCTGAATAAAAAAGCCGAGCTCTTTCAAGCTTCGGCTTCAAATTTTAAATCCACCAGCCCCTATTTCTTGAATTTTTCTGTCAAATGCTCAGCTATATGGCCAATATGGTGATGTCCTCCTCCTGAACAACATGATTTCTTGCTATGAGAGCAGCACTTCTTGCCAAACAGCATCCATGCCACTACACCCGCTCCTATGATACCTCCAGCGATCAAACTGACCATTGTGATATTGTGATCATCCCTATTCATCATGATATTTTAAAATTTATGAATTAAATAAAACCAAGTCTTTCTTTTTTTTACTGAAAAGAACTATTTTCCCGAAAATCGCGGGAAACTCGCTTCTCGTTACTTTAACACCTCAATTCAAGCTATTGTTAGCTGAAATACTGGCGAAATTCTATGAATACAGATAATCTGAAACAACAGGAGCAAATCCAAGTAAGAAAACCTAAATCAACGATCAACAGTTCCATCTTGCTTCCTTCTTCAAAAAGCGAAAGCAATAGGTCACTAATCATCGACGCTCTCACTGGACATCAGTGCCAACTTATCAATCTCTCCGAGGCTAGAGACACTCAGACAATGATTAGACTTCTCAAGTCAGAAGGTAAAATTCTTGATGTACTTGACGCTGGAACAACAATGAGATTTTTGACTTCGTATTGCGCGCTAACCAATAAGCTTAAAACGTTGACAGGAACTGAGCGAATGCAAGAAAGGCCGATTAAGATTTTAGTAGATGCGCTGAGAGAAATAGGCGCGGATATTGATTATCTGAATCAAGAAGGTTATCCTCCTATTGAATCCAAAGGGTTTACTGGTCAAAAGAAAAGTGAAATCAGCATCCCTGGGGACGTCTCAAGCCAATACATTTCAGCTTTGATCATGGTTGCTCCTTACTTGAATAATGGTCTCAATTTGCGACTTACAGGGAAAATCGGCAGCAAACCTTATATTGAAATGACATTGCAACTCATGCGACAATTTGGAGCAGATGCAAAGTTCATTAGTGATGACACAATCCAAGTAAAGCCCGGCACATACCTTCCTTCATCCTATCAGATTGAGTCTGATTGGTCAGGTGCCAGTTACTGGTTCAGCATTGTTTCCTTAATGGAAGGCAGTAAAGTAGAGCTTCTGGGCTTAAGAAAAAATTCTCTTCAAGGCGATATCAAAATTGTCGAAATCATGTCCAAGCTCGGGGTAAAATCAACATTCGTAGAAGATGGTATAATTTTAGAGCATTGCGCGACAAAAAAGGAAACAAGCATAGATTTCTCGGATTGCCCTGACTTAGCTCAAACAGTCATTGCTTTGTGCGCTGCTAAAGGCATCAAATGCGAAATGACAGGACTGGAAAGCCTTCGTATCAAAGAAACGGATAGAATCGCTGCCATGCAAACAGAAATTCAACGCTTTGGAGCGCAACTCATAGAAAATGATTCAAAAGACAAATGGGAAGTTATACCAGCACCAACGAACTGGGAGAAGAACTTTAATTATATTGACTTTGACACGTATGACGATCATAGAATGGCTATGGCACTAGCTCCATTGGCTATTGTATTACCTGTCAACATCAAAGAGCCTATCGTAGTCAATAAGTCCTATCCAAGATATTGGGAAAACCTGTTGCAAGCGGGCTTCGAAATCAAATAAATGATCAAAAAATCAAATATCAAAGCAAGTCACTTTACGACTTGCTTTTTTTATTTTTCTAAATTCAAATAAATAAAAAATAGCAGCAATATTTTATTGCTGCTATCCAAATTATCTGCACGTGCTATGCAAACTATGTCAATTCTTATTTTAGAACAATCTTATCAGACAATTGCTTCTCAGCATTCACTACTTTAATAACATAGATTCCTTTAGACAAATTATTCAGATTCAATTCAACACCTCTGTTTACCATATCTGGCGTGAATGACTTAAACATCACCTCTTTCCCATCCAAAGACAATAGGGTTATTTCTGTAACTGAAGAAGAGTTAGTTACCTGAACATTCAACCTGCCATCAGTAGGGTTTGGACTAACAGACAACTGAGAAATATCATCTGTGGAAAGAACAGCTCCCGAATCAGAAACATTTACTTGAATCGTTTCTTCATAAACGCCATTATCAGTCGCAGTAACCACCAATTTTATCTCGAACGTTCCTTCTTCATCAAAAACGTAAGTTAAATCTTGATCATCAGACCCATCAAACTTTTCTTGTCCATCTTTTGAAACAACCCACTTATAAGAAGCAATATCACCTGTAGACGCACTTACAAAAGTTCCTTCCTCATTCAAGTCAAAATCTGTTTTTTGAGCTGTAATAGCCAAATCAACTTGCGCAGTGGCAGCTGTAACTACAACTTGTTCCTCAATAGTCGTTACTCCATAAAAGTTTGAAGCATTCAACCTAATCGTATAATTACCCGGAGTTGCAAATTGATATGAAGTCAATGGACCATTTCCAAATACAGTTTCAGTTCCATTTTCAACAATTACCCATTCCCAAGCATCAACATCCACACCTGATTTAACTCCTTCTATGTTAGCTGTTTCACCAGTAACAAATTGGTTTTTATCCAAAACAATATCAACAACTGGCTTAAGATACTGATCCATATCGTCCTCATTGGTAATACCCATGACAATTGGACCATCAGGCTTAGTATAATATGCAGCATCCACCATAGAATAACCTTGTCCGTCTGCTCTCACATTCAACAAAGCCCATCCATACACAGTTTCTCCCTCAAGCTCAAATTGTAAAGCCAAGTACTTTTGCTGTCCTAACCAGTCTGAATAATCCGGAGTAATAATTCTATGCTGATTTGGATGTCCTGGGTTTTGCGTCCAGCTACTTTCAGTAGTCACAACCTCTCCATAATTCAAAGGAGTCACATTCAACGATGTTCCATTTGTGACAATTGCTTTCCCATATGCTTCAAACTTGAAAAAGTTGTCATTAACATCATCATAGTATAGCCCAAATTCATCCGAACCTCCAGCATCTAGCCTGAAAAATTGCCATTTATCAGCTGTAGTTACCGTAAGCGGTTTAGTGACTCTTACCAATCTATAATCATCTCTAAATTTTACTCTCAAATCAAAGCCAGTTGCTCCAGCAATATCAGAAGCAATTTCATCTGAAAACACCGCATCAGAAAAGTTAATTTGCAAATTTGTAATTGAACTTGATTTACCATGACTATTCGAACTACCTATCAATTCAACTTCTCCTGTTGTTTCACTTAAGATAGTTACTTTAGCAGACAATCCGCTAGGCAAATTAACAACATTGAAATCAACACCTGAAGTAAGCTCTCCTGTTTTAGCAAAAGTAGCCTCCGAAAGCTCAAAAGACACCTTATCTTCAATTGATCCATCGTTCTCATCTTTAGCCTCAACAAATTGCGTATCCAACCAACCTAAAGCCAAACCTTCTACCAAGCCACCTGCTTTAATCGGTTGATTAGGAGCTTCATTAAACGCCATATCAATAACTCTATATCCATCACCATCAGCAGACACCTCGATTTTAATCCAAGCATAATGATAAATAGTCTCTGTTTCACTTATTTCAACAGGAATTTTCATCCCTATAAAAGTCGTCTTTCCATTAAGTGCTGTATAAGTATCATTGCTTATATCATGTTGACCTGGTTTTGGTTCTCTATTTACCCATGCGCCCGTTTCTAAATCAGGTCCAATCAAAGTACCTTCTTCAAGACCTTTTACATTTCGTGTTCCAGGCTCGCAAACCATTTCCTTGAAATACGTTTCCATCTTCAAGAACTTATCGCCATTGTCATCTGTATGAATCCATGTGCCAAAAGCTCCATCGCCAACTCCAAAACCACTAAAGTATTGCCATACCTTATCTTCCGCTTTGCTTACATATAAATTTGAAGGAGCTTCGCTATAAATAACTCTATAAGGATCTCTAAAAATAATGTCAACATCCTCTTTACCTATAGCTCCAACAACATCACTAGCTGTACTTCCTTGGAAGGCAGAGTCCTTAAATTTGATTTTAAAAGACTTATTATCTGCAATATTATGAGCTTGAAAATTAGAGTCAATAATCAACTGAGCACTTCCATTACCAAGATCTTCAATATGAGCGGTAACTCCTGAAATTCCTTCCAAGTCAAAATGAGCACCTAATTCCAACCTACTTGCTGATAATTGGACATTCTCATAATTCAATGACAAAGAGTTCAAATTACCTTCATTTGACCAATGCTCATTCAACACTTTTTTATAACTTATTGCTGATGATCCCGGATAGATAACATCAGGGATATAACCCAGTGTTTTTATCAGGTTCTCGTCTGAGTACATTGTATTTCTACTTACATACCTTTCCATTGCTTCATGCATACGATCTCTTTGTCCTGCTGTGAACATTACTGGATCTCTATAATAATCCATAAAGTTCTGCACATTATCAACCGTATTACAAGTCTCATAGAACTCATTATCCTGCCAATATGGAGAATCCGCTCCTCCTGCCCCTATAGTATTTGGAGTATCCGACACTCCATCATCATCACTACATGACCTCGTATCATCTGGCCCATATGTCCCTCCCCATACGTGAGGCAAATTTGCCCAGTGTCCAAGTTCATGAGTCAAAATCTTATACCATCCTTCAGTCGCTGTTCCTGATCTTCCTGTAGCCCATGATGAAATGACAACCCCATCATAATTGTAGTTTGTATTATCTGTAGGGTAAAAAGCATAGGCAGATCCATTATTGGATTTCTCAGCGCTTCTTACCACCCATATGTTCACATAATCAGAAGTCTCCCATCTTATAAGATCCCTAACGCCATAGCCTCCAGTTCCTTGACCTGCGTCATCTGTCAATGGCGATTGCACACGATTAATACCTGTAGTCGGATTACCTTGAGGATCAAACTTAGCTAATCTAAATTCAATTCTAGTATCTACTGCTATAGGTTTAAAAGCGTCAAAAACTTCCGAGAAACCGGCATTCTTCGCTCTAAAATCTTCATTCACCTGCTCCAAAGCTTCTAAAAGCTGAGTATCGCTTATTTCCTCTACGCCTCCATCTTCAATAACATGAAAAACAATTGGAAAGACCTTTACAGTGCTAACATCCGCTGAAGTTCTTGCGGACAAATCTCGTTCACGCGATTTTTCAAAAGCATCTCTGTACTCAGGGTTCATTTCCATTAGATGCTTATGAGCTTCACTGCTTTGGCAACCATTTTGCGCGCTCAAGTCACCAAGCGACAAACCTGCAGCTACCATTGCGGCAATCAGAGTTTTGGTAATTTTACTCTTCATAATTCTAGTTATAGTTTGTTTATCTTTATAAGATAACAAAAATAAATACAACAAACTATTAATTAATTAGAATTATTTTTTAATAATTATATTTTTTAAATATTGAAAAGAAAATACCAGCTTATAAGTAAAAGTAAATAATTAAGCCTTAATTTTTTATAAACTAAACATAAAAAAAGCGTCATCGAATTCGATAACGCTTTCCTATTATTTTTCCAAAAAATAATTTTAACAAACCTCTTCGAAAACTCCTTTCAAGTGACTTCCGATAATCACAGCATCTCTACCTTCAATCATATGTCTTTCAATAAAATGGACCAATTCTCCATCTTTGAACAAAGCAATAGATGGCGACGAAGGAGGGTAAGGAGCTGTATACTCTCTTACTTTAGCAACTGCCTCTTTATCAAAGCCAGCGAAAACTGTAGCCAAAGTATCAGGCTTCTTTTCAGCATGCTGAGCAGCAAATAATACGCCTGGTCTGCAAGCTCCCGCCGCACAACCACACACTGAATTTATAACTACCAAAGTAGTTCCTTTATGATCTTTGAAATGATCTTCTACTTCTTGGGCTGTCGTAAATTCTATAAATCCTTGCTCCAATAATTCATTCTTCATTGGAGCTACTAATTCTGCTGGATACATTTTTTATTTCTTTATGTTTATAAAAATCCTAATTCTAATTTTGCCGCTTCGGACATCATATCTTGCGAATAAGGAGGGTCAAAAGTCAACTCAACCTCCACATCATTCACACCTTCAATATCTTTAACCTTTTGCTTTACCTCTCCAGGCAATATCTCTGCAGCAGGACATGAAGGCGAAGTCAATGTCATCAATACATAAACATTATTAACAGGGAAAACATTGATTTCATAAATCAACCCCAACTCATACACATCTACAGGTATTTCAGGGTCATATACTGTCTTGATGGCAGCCAAGACTTTATCTCTAAGGTTTTCTATATTCTGATCACTCATGGTTTCAACATTATGAATTACACACCTAATTTGCTTTTGTAGGCTAGAGCGTAAAGCTTGATTTGTTTGATCATCGCCGCCAAACCATTGGAACGTTGAGAGCCAATTATACCTCCCATTCCAATTCTATCGATAAAATTCAGCTCAGCATTAATGATATCATTTAGCTTCCTGCCTGACAACACTCTCAATAATAAACTAATCAGTCCTTTAGTAATGTCAGTATTGCTATCCGCTTTGAAAGTCAATACTTCTCCATCAAAATCAGCATGCAACCATACTTTCGATTGGCAGCCTTTAATCAAATTTTGATCTACTTTATACTCCTCTTCCAAAGCAGGCAACTGTTGGCCTAGCTCCATTATATAAAAGATCATGCTCTCTCTATCATCTCCAAGCATTTGAAACTCTTCGACGATCTGATCTTGAATATTATAAACAGACAAATTATTACTCATTTTTATCTTGCTAGTTTAGCTATTTTCTCTACTCCTTCTATTAACGTATCAATTTCCTCAAAGGTATTATATGCCGCGAAAGATGCTCTTACAGTGCCTTCGATCCCAAATCGAGCCATCAATGGTTGGGTGCAATGATGTCCTGTCCTAACTGCAACTCCTCGTGAATCCAACATCATCCCAATATCAAAGTGATGCAGGCCTTCAATAATAAATGACAACACACCCACTTTTTCTTTAGCAGTTCCTATAATTCGGACTTTGTCGATCTTTGAAATCTTATCTGTGGCATATTTAAGCAAACTTTGCTCATGCTTTGATATATTGCTTTTCCCAATGTTCTCGATAAATTCAATCGCATGTTTTAAAGCAATAACATCTCCAATATTAGGTGTGCCAGCTTCGAATTTAAACGGAATATCATTGTAAGTGGTTCCAGAAAAGCTTACCTCACGAATCATTTCTCCTCCGCCTTGGTAAGGAGGCATGCTTTCCAACACTGCTCTCTTTCCATACAAGAACCCAACACCTGTTGGTCCATACATTTTATGGGCAGAACCTGCATAAAAATCGACATCCAAATCAACCACATCAATTTCAAGATGCGAGGTTGCTTGTGCTCCATCAATCAAAACATACGCTCCTATCGAATGAGCTTTACTAATAATAGTTCTAATATCATTGATTGTTCCTAAAGCATTAGAAGCATGGTTACAGCTTACAAACTTTGTTTTATCAGACAACAGTTCAGAATAAGCGTCCATATCTAATTCTCCAGAATCCAAAACCGGGATCACTTTCAAAATCGCTTTTTTTCTTTCACAGACCATCTGCCAAGGAACTATATTGCTATGGTGCTCAAGCTCTGTGACTATTACTTCGTCACCTTCATTCAATATTTGATTTCCTAAGGTAGAAGCGACTAAATTTATGCTTTCAGTCGTGCCTTTGGTAAATATAATTTCTTCGACTTCTCCAGCATTCAAGAACCTTCTCAATGCCTCTCTTGTGTCTTCATATTTGATCGTCGATCGATCAGCTAATGTATGAGCGCCTCTATGAATATTTGAATTATGCAGACGATAGTACTCATTCAATGATTCAATTACAACATTAGGCTTTTGGTTAGTGGCAGCATTATCAAAATAGACCAACGGTTTCCCATTCACTTCTTGATTGAGTATAGGAAACTCCTCCTTGATTGATTTCACATCATATTCAGCAGCTCCTGAAAACTCTTTATTACCAACATCGCTCATTTTCATTTCATTTTTAGGATAAAATCCGTAATACAAACTAGAGACACTTTTCCAAGTATCACTATCATTAGCAAAATAATCTGTTATTAAGATTAAATCAAATCAATATCAATATAATATGCAAAAAGACGAATTCCCGCCACAAATTTTCTAATCCTTCTCAAATAGTTCTTTTTACAAATTACAAAAGAGGCAAGGAAAATATACATTCACCTTGCCTCCATATTATTGATTCAAGACAACCCGTTATTATTCAAAACGGCTTGCTACTATATTTTCAATGTATTCTTTCAAAGGCTCGAAAGAAATATTCTCCAAAACATCCTCAGCAAATGCGAATAATAACATTGATCTAGCTTTTTCTTCCCCGATGCCTCTAGCTCTCAAATAGAATAATTGATCATCATCCAATTGTCCATTAGTGCATCCATGCGAACATTTCACATCATCAGCCCAAATCTCAAGCTGAGGCTTTGTATTAATCGTCGCATCATCCGTCAACAATATGTTCTTGTTTGACTGAAAAGCATTGGTTTTCTGAGCATTTGGTCGCACAAAGATTTTCCCATTGAAAACCCCTTTTGAACGATCGCCATAAATACCTTTATACAATTCATTGCTATCGCAATGCGCTTTGGTATGATCAACTGTAGTATGATGATCAACAACAGTATTGCCATCTACCAAACTCAATCCATACATATTTGCCAAACAACCTTCTCCATGCAACACAAAGCCCAAATTATTTCTAACAATATCTCCATCTAAAGAAACTGTCACAGTAGTCGCGACACTGTCTCTTTCTTGATGAATAGTAGTGCTATTTACTTGAGATGCGTTAGGCTTATCATTTTGGAGCTTATAGTACTTCAAATTCGCATTTGGAGCCACATATATTTCAGTTGCAATATTTGTAAAACTAGCTTCCTCGCCTACTGTCAAGTGGTTTTCAACAATATTTAACTGAGCCGATTGGCCAACTTGCACAAAACTTCTCGGAGAGTTAAAGGATTTCGACTCTCTGGTGTCATTAATAAACTCTAAATAAAGAGCTTGATCAATGATTGCATTTTTTTCAACTTCGACAAAAACTCCTTCTTCAAACATCGCCGTATTCAAAACTTGAAATTCATCTGTATTATGAACTTTGCTTTGAATTAAACTCGCTATTTTATCTGGATTTTGCAAAAGCACATCTGACACTTTGCTAACATTCAATCCTGCAGGCAAATTCGAAATATCAGATAGAGTTTCTGAGAAAACTCCATTTACCAATACAACTTTAACAATTTCCTGACCTAAATCCAATGTCTTATCACTGACATCTTGAGATGACAATGATTGCACGCTATTTTCTTGTGAAAAGTCAAATCTTTTCTCCAAGTTTTTCGAGATATTGAGATATCTATATTCCTCATTTTTAGCTGAAGGCAATCCCTTCTCTGCTAAAATTCCCGCTGCTTCTCCTCTGACATGGTCAAGCGAAGCATTTGAAGCATCCTTTAATCTTTGACGATTTGTCTCGATTTTCTCAAGTAATACTTCATTAATATTCTTTTTCACGACTTGCTCGCTCATTTGCTTGTTCTTTTAAAAAAGTGAATGAATTGAATTAAGACAATGTAGAATCAACTTCTTCCTTGATCCAATCGTATCCTCTTTCTTCTAGCTCAAGCGCTAATTCTTTAGTTCCTGATTTAACAATTCTTCCGTTATAAAGAACGTGAACATAGTCAGGCACAATATAATCCAACAATCTCTGATAGTGAGTCACTACTATCGTCGCATTGTCTTCTGACTTCAATTTATTAACTCCATTAGCCACGATTCTCAAAGCGTCAATATCAAGACCTGAATCAGTCTCATCCAGTATCGACAATTTAGGCTCCAACATAGCCATTTGGAAAATCTCGTTTCTCTTCTTCTCACCACCAGAGAAACCTTCATTCAAAGATCTATTCAGCAAAGATTGAGAAATTTCAACAAGTTCCATTTTCTCTTTCATTACTTTCAAAAACTCAACAGCGTTCAATGGCTCTTCACCTCTGTACTCTCTCACTTGATTAAGAGCCGTCTTCATGAAATTCGTTGTGCTTACACCTGGAATTTCAACTGGATATTGAAAAGCCAAGAAAACACCTTCTCTAGCTCTATCTTCCGGTGAATAATCAAGAATATCCTTACCGTTGAATAACACTTCGCCACCAGTAACTTCATATTCTTCTCTACCTGCCAATACAGAAGCCAATGTACTCTTACCTGAACCATTAGGTCCCATGATAGCATGAACCTCACCAGGCTTCACCTCCAAATTAATCCCTTTAAGGATTTCTTTGTCTTCAATATTCGCTTTAAGATCTTTTATAGATAGCATATGATTTTTAATTTCTAATTAGTATTTGAACAATGAAATGTTTGGAAAACATGGACTAACCCACACTTCCTTCTAAAGTCAACGCCAATAGCTTTTGAGCCTCGACAGCAAACTCCATCGGCAACTTGTTAAGAACCTCCTTGCAGTAGCCATTAACAATCAAGGCTACAGCTGATTCTGTATCAATTCCTCTTTGATTACAATAGAACAATTGATCTTCTCCGATTTTGGAAGTTGTCGCTTCGTGCTCTACTTGACTTGATTTGTTTTCCACTTCAATGTAAGGGAAGGTATGAGCTCCGCATTTATCACCCATCAACAAAGAGTCGCATTGTGAAAAGTTTCTAGCGTTTTCAGCTCTTTTCATCACTTTCACTAAACCTCTATAGCTATTCTGGCTCTTACCAGCTGACACACCTTTTGAAACGATATTGCTTTTCGTGTTTTTTCCGATATGAATCATCTTCGTACCAGTATCAGCTTGCTGATAGTTATTAGTCACAGCCACTGAATAAAACTCACCAATAGAGTTGTCTCCTTTCAAAATACAGCTAGGGTACTTCCAAGTAACAGCCGAACCTGTCTCCACTTGAGTCCACGACAATTTTGAATTATCTCCAGCGCAAATACCTCTTTTTGTAACAAAGTTGTAAATACCGCCTTTTCCTTCTTTATCTCCTGGATACCAGTTTTGAACAGTAGAATATTTCACCTCTGCTCCTGCTCCCACATAGATTTCAACTACAGCTGCGTGCAATTGATTTTCATCACGCATTGGCGCTGTGCATCCCTCCAAATAACTTACATATGATTCATCATCAGCAACAATCAACGTTCTTTCAAACTGACCTGTATTAGCCGCATTGATTCTAAAATACGTTGAAAGCTCCATAGGACATCTCACTCCTTTTGGAATGTAACAAAAAGATCCATCGCTAAATACTGCTGAGTTCAACGCAGAATAGAAATTATCCGCCATTGGCACAACAGAGCCGATATATTTTTTGATCAATTCAGGATGTTCTTGAACAGCTTCGCTAAACGAGCAAAAGATGATTCCCAGTTCAGCAAGTTTTTCCTTGAAAGTAGTCTTAACAGAAACACTATCAATCACAGCGTCAACGGCAACCTCTACGCCGCTCAACCTTTTCTGCTCATCCAATGAGATTCCCAGTTTTTCGAATGTTTCTCTCAACTCTGGATCTATATCATCCAAGCTATCCACCTTAGGCTTTTGCTTAGGGGCAGCGTAATAAATCACATCCTGAAAGTCGACTTTTGGATATTCTACATTCGGCCAAACAGGCTCCTCTAGGGTTTGCCAATGCCTGAACGCTTTCAATCTCCACTCCAAGAGCCACTCTGGTTCATTTTTCTTATTGGAAATGAAACGAACAATGTCCTCGTTCAAACCTTTTGGAGCAGATTCCTGCTCAATCTTCGTTTCAAAACCATACTTATATTCGGAATTAGTAAACTCCTCAAGAATTTGGTTATCTTTACTCATAGCATTTTTGTGTACTATCCCCTTTTCTTTCCTGTCATCAAAATTGTTCCAAAGCCTCAACTAATAGCTTTAAACAATATTCAATGTTGTTTCGCTCCATACTCAATGTAGCAACACAAATATAAACGTTTAATATAGTTATCGCTAAGACGATTCTATAAAAAAAAATAATAGGCTTATAAAAGGAATTTATAAGCCAAATAATACCAACAAAGCTAAACAATATTATTCATCGAATTGTATATGCCTGCTCATGCTCTGTTCGAGTGAGATAATCGTCTCAGTTCTTTCAATCCCTTCTACTTTTTGAATCTTATCATGCAACGTGTCTTTCAAATGCTTGGTATCTTTGCAATGAATTTTCACGAAAATATTGTAATTCCCTGTTGTATAGTGAATTTTCACTATTTCCGGAATCAACTTTAATTGATCAATTACCTCATCATAAAGAGAGCTCTTTTGCAAATAGATTCCCAAGAACGCGGTAATATCATAACCCATTTGAGCATAATCAATATCAAGGGTAGTTCCCTTAACCACACCCATTTCCTCTAATTTTCTCATACGAACATGAACTGTTCCGCCAGAGACAAAAACTTTCTTGGCTACCTCAGTATAAGGCATTTTAGCGTCTTTTGTCAACAAGCTGAGAATCTTCAAGTCAACATTATCAATATCTGCGTTTCTAGACATATTACTTTCTAAATAATAACAATTTATAATTCACACCGAATATAACGAATTTAATGAGATCTAATAATTTGCGATACCGCACGTAATAATCGCTACATTCGCTAAAAAAATAACTCTTCTTGAAAAATTAAGTTAATATTTTGCGACTAATTTAACACATAATCTTAACAAGAGAATAATTTTGAAATACAAAATAAGTGCTTTCTTACTTTTTTTTAGCATCTTTATTGCGTTTGTCTATCAATTATGCTTTTGTTTCTATTGCATATTTATTTAGCAACAATCAATCATTTTTTGATTAACTAAATTGATTTATGAATACTAATAGACCTTGGTTTGATAGTTATCCTCAAGGAGTTACACATCAAATCGACCCTAATAGATATGATTCCATCGTGGATTTGCTAGAACAAAGCTTCGAGAAATTCTCGGATTCCACTGCATTTGAAAATATGAATTCAGGCATCACATATCGTGAGCTTGACGAACAGTCCAAAAACTTTGCGTCATATCTTCAAAACGAACTTCATCTTCAACAAGGCGATCGAATAGCAATTCAATTGCCAAACTTGCTGCAATACCCAATCGCACTTTTTGGAGCACTACGAGCAGGCTTAATAGTTGTCAATACCAATCCTCTATATACTCCTAGAGAACTCGAACACCAACTAAACGATTCCGGAGCGGAAACAATTGTGGTTTTAAGCAATTTTGCCGAAACAATTGAAAAAGTTCTATCAAAGACAAAGGTTAAAAATATTATCATCACCGATATTGGTGATATGTTTTCTCCGTTAAAAGCCACTTTGGTGAACTTCGCTGTAAAATATATCAAAAAGATGGTACCCAAGACGAATCTTCCATCAACAATTAACTTTTGTAAAGCGTTGAAACTTGGGAAAAGACATAGCTTCAACAAGCCTATTTTGAAAATTAACGACTTAGCTTTTCTGCAATACACTGGAGGAACAACAGGCGTTTCTAAAGGAGCCATGCTAAGCCATAGAAACATCATTGCCAACATGGAGCAAAACTGCGCTTGGATGGCTACTAAACTTGTTGAAAATAAAGAAACTATCATTACAGCGCTTCCGCTATATCATATTTTCGCTCTAACAGTAAATTGTTTTACTTTCTTAAAATATGGAGCTAAAAACATCCTGATTACCAATCCAAGAGATGTGCCTGCTTATTGCAAAGAAATCAAGGATAAACAATTCACAGTCATGACGGGAGTAAATACTCTTTACAACCACATGATGAACAATCAACATTTCAACGCTATTGATTTCAGCAAACTCAAGATTTCAATAGGCGGAGGAATGGCCTTGCAAGAACATGTAGCAAAGCAATGGAAAAACATAACCAAAACGCCACTCGCTGAAGGTTATGGACTAACAGAAACATCTCCTGTTGTATGTTGCAATCCTATTGACGGTACTGAAAGAATTGGAACTATCGGGCTTCCTTTCCCAAGCACAGATGTAATAATCGTTGACGACGACGACAAAGAAGTTGAAATGGGGAAAAATGGAGAAATCTTAGTCAAAGGTCCGCAAGTCATGTTAGGGTACTGGAATTCGAAAGAAGAAACGGAAAAAGTTTTCTTCGGCGACTGGCTAAGAACTGGCGACATTGGTTTTATGGACCGCAAGGGCTACATCACTTTGGTTGACCGTAAAAAAGAAATGATCAATGTGTCTGGATTCAATGTTTATCCAAATGAAATCGAAGAAGTAATCACTTCACACCCAAAGGTACTTGAATCAGGAGTCATAGGCATCGATCACCCTAAAACAAACGAAGCGGTAAAGGCATATATCGTCAAAAAAGATGAAAGCTTAACTGAAGCCGAAATCATTGAGTATTGCAAGACGAAACTTACAGCATACAAAGTTCCTAAAGTCATCGAATTCGCTAAAGATTTGCCAAAATCTAATATCGGAAAAATTCTACGCAGAGTGCTCAAAGAAAGACATATTAACAACAATAAATAGTCATACTATTAACTTCAAAGAGTGTTTTTTCATATTAATTTAATACTGAAAAAAGACTCTTTGAATCAATTTAGTTTAAATTGCGAGAAATAATATGACTACCCATGGCTTATTTTATTTCAAGCATAAAGCATAAAATCAGACTTTCTCTTCTTTTGATACTATTCTTCTCAACTCTAGGAGGTATATTATCATACAACATACTCACCAAAGTCAATAGCTATCACGATCTCGAGAACTATGTCAACGAAACTCTTTTTTTATTAAGCCAAGCCCGAAAAGCTGAAAAAGATTTCATCCTCTACGAATACAAACAATCTGATTTTTATAAAAATGGTTCTACAATATCATTAGATAAACATCATGATTATTTAAACCGAATCAAATCAAACTTAAATTCTCTTGAAACCAATCCATTATGCCAAGAGGACCTATTCAAATCGAATATTATTTCCATCAAAAGCGCTATAAATTCATATAACAGAGCTTTTCAATCCTTGAAAGAAGCAACCTACCAAAGAGGATTCAAGGATCATGGAATTATCGGAAAGATGAGAAAATATGTTCATGACTTGCAAAACTGTCCTTCCGCTGAAGAAAAGGTCTTTGCTTTTGAATTAAGAAGGCATGAAAAGGACTTCTTCTTAAGACATGACCCCGTTTACATCAACAAGCTTCATGATAAAGCTGAAAGCTTCAAAAGCTTCGTAAAATCCGGAGCATTGCCTCATATGACAGATGAATATATTAAGAGGTATACCAAAGTCATTGATGACTATGTCAATCATTTCAATAAAGTAGTTGTCCTCGATCAAGAAATTGGTTTGGACAAAAACAAAGGGCTGCTTAAAAAGCTTGCGACATCTGCTAATGATATCGACCCATTAGCCTCTGAACTTTACATGATAATCAATAAAAAAAGCTCTCAAACACAAGAAAGCTCCATTTTGGTATTAGTCATCTCACTAGTAATTATCATTTCTTTTGGCATAGCAATAAGCATATATATATCTTCAAAAATTTCTAAGCCAATTGTATTGCTTGATCAAGTAACCCAATCCGTGCTCAACGGCAACGAAGATGATTATAAAAAACTGGATTCAATTGATCTGCAAGATGAAATAGGCTCTTTATCCAAAAACTTCAAAGCGATGCTCTTGAAGCTTCAAGACCAAATCAAGCAAATCAATAAAAAGAACGAATCACTTAACCAAAATGCTCTGGAAGATCAACAAAGAAAGTGGTCTATTGAGGGCATTAACAACTTTTCTGACCTTATCAAAAAGCGTCATGAAAACGTGGAAGAATTAGCTAACGAAGTACTTATATTCTTAACAAGGTATACAAAAAGCGAAATAGGCGGGATCTTCTTATTAAACGAAAGAAGAGAGTATCCTACCATGGAATTAAAAGCCAGCTATGCTTTTGACAGGAAAAAAAGCATTCAAAAAGAATTCGAAAAGGGCCAAAGCTTAATCGGTCGCTCATGGATAGAAAAAGATTACATATTCATCACAGACATGCCTGAGCATTATGGAGAGATAAAAGCTGGAATTAGCCACTTGAAACCAGCCAGCCTTTTGATCGTTCCAATAATGGAAAACGAAGATGTTCTGGGAGTCATCGAAATCGCATCTGTAAATGTATTCCAAGAAGCTGAGATACAATTCATTCGAGAAATCGGCCGCAGGATGCATAGCACAGTCTCTGGTCTTTTGATGCAACATACAACATCCAGACTGCTTGAAGAATCCAAAATTCTTACTCAAGAGCTGCGTGACAACCAATACAATATGCATTTGCAATTTGAGGAAATGGAAAAAAGCGAATCTCAACTCAAGAGATCCATTGAAGAAAGGGGGCAAGAAACGCAAATCGCTTTAGACAAATTAAAACTGCATAAACAGATCATCAAACATAACTTCAAAGAATTAATCGTTACGAATTCTAAGTTCGAAGTAACTTATGCTTATGACATGCTCATGGACAACCTAAATCTAAAGAAGCAAAATATCTCTAATTACGCTTTAGGAAAAACGTTACTTAGCAGCAGTACTGAAATCATACAAACTAATGAAGATATAAAAGAAGGAGAAACAGTCTCATTCGAGAATCTACCACTATTGAAAAACTCCTTCAGCAATAATGAAAAAGTCTTCGTAACAAAATTCATCTACAACAAAGAGATATTCTACAGTTTCGCTGTTTTAAAGGAATCTAAGAAGAGCACTTTAATCAGCTAAGCTTTAATCAACTTCAAAAGGTCATTTACTTGAATCGTTTTAGCGCAATTAAAATGACCTTTTGGACATTCTTTATAGCCATGCAAACCACAAGGCCTGCAATCCAAATTCTCATGAGTCTCTACCACATAAGAATCGGAAGACAAAGGTCCAAAGCCAAAATAAGGAACCGTAGAACAATAAATGGCGCATACAGGAGCATCAACAGCTGAACATAAATGCATTGGAGCGGAATCATTAACATAATTCATTTTAGAGTCCTTCATCAAAGCAGCGCTTTGCAATAAATTCAACTTTCCAGCCAAATTCTCAACATTGCTTCGATTGCATTTTTTGATAATATCATCGCATTCAGTTTTATCTCCCGGCGCACCCAGCAAATAAACCTTCAGTCCTTCTTCTATTTGATCAATAAATTCAATCCATTTTTCCTTCGGGTACTGTTTAGTAAACCAAACAGAAGTTGGCGCCAGACAGATATAATCGCCATTTTTATAAATACTAGTAATTTCAAAATCACTTTCTAGAGGATATAATTTTGGTTTTAACGAGCTTGTGTCGGTCAAATCAGAAATCAACAATTGGTTTCTGTCAACTTCATGAGAGATTTTATTTGTATTTGACTCAGCGATCTCATGCGGGTACTTTTTCGTAAACAAGAACGACATTGGATTCTTATCAAAACCAATCTTCACTTTAGCTCCAGACAAAGCTGTGATTATACCAGTTGTCGCAAATCTTTGAGCATTGACAACATAATCATATTCTGTAGACCTAATCTTCATGATCATATTCCAAAGGTTCTTATACTTTCCTTTGGTTTTATCGAACACTAACACTTCGTTCAAATATGGATGATCCTTTAGCAAAGATTCATTTCCTTTTCTCACCAAAAAATCAATTTTTGCATTTGGATGGAAATGGTGCAACTTTTCAAGCATCGCCGTCGCTAAGATCACATCTCCTATAAAAGCAGTCTGGATGACTAATATTTTCTGCAAAGCGTTAGAGTTCATTAGTATAAAATTTTTCAGAATTATGACACAACCTCAATTCATTACGAAATAATAGGAATATATATTATATCATAAATCCATGAAAGACTTTTTAAATAATCGATAGTTACCTGATTCAGCTTATGATCAATTTCTATTACTTGGCAAGCCATCTGTTTTTTTCCTTTTCTTGAAACGAACATCGTGGCTATATTGCACTCTTGAGACAGAACCGAAGAAATAAACGCAATACTTCCTTCTTTATCTTCCGCCTGAATAATCAAAGTATCCAGCGCTCCCGAAAAGTTTGAATCAAAGCTATTCACATTAGTAATCTTGATTACGCCTCCTCCACGGCTTTCGCCAATGATCAGAGCTTTCTTCTCCCCTTTGGTTGCCTCTATTTTAATCGTATTTGGATGCATGGTTGAGGCATTCCCAATTGATTTGAAAGAATACTCAAAACCTTGTTCTTTCGCATGATCAAAAGAATTCTTAATCCGTTTATCATCGGTAGCAAAATTAAGCAAGCCTCCAATCACAGCTCGATCACTACCATGACCTTCATATGTTCTTGCAAATGAGTTGTAAAATGTGATTTCCGCTTGTTCAGGAATTCCTCCCAATACTCTTACTGCCATCTGAGCTATTTTAACCACTCCAGCTGTATGCGAGCTTGATGGACCAATCATTACCGGACCAATCATATCAAATACTCCGCTTCTTTCAGACATTTCCTTAATCTTTAAAATTAATAAGTTTTTGCTCCCGCAATATAATAATCATTAAGGATCTGTAATTTATATTTGTGAAAAAACTATATCCATCAGCCATATTTATCATGTTCTCTATTTACAACAACGAACTTTTATCTTCATCACAAATTAATATTCCAATTACCGACAGAGCATTTCAGTATGGAGACGGTGTGTTTGAAACAATTTTATACGCGAAAAACTCCGATTTGATAAAATACCATTTTGAAAGACTCTACAATGGCTCTAGAGCTCTTAATTTCAATCTACCAAGTTTTTTCACGCCAGAACATATTACAAATAGCATAGAGGCTCTGAAAAATAAAAACAACATTAAAGGGCTTTCAAGAATCAAAATCATGGTTTGGCGAAAAGAAGGAGGCCTTTACACACCTGTGTCTGATCAATCAAATATTCTCATTTCCATTTCAGAAGGAAAATTCAGCACAAACCCAATCAACAAAGTTGGAATCTGCGAAACAGTTAAGAATGAATACTCCTCCACTTCGCGATTTAAAACCATAAGTGCCTTAAAATACACTTTAGCCGGTTTAGAGAAAAAAAACAAACATTTTGACGACTTAATTATTCTAGATCAACATGGACATATTTCAGAATGTCTTGCCTCGAATATTTTTTGGGTTAAAGACAATGAATTCTATACACCAGATTTATCAACGGGCTGTATCGAAGGAGTCCAAAGAAGACGCATCATAGAACTTCTTAAAGAAAATAATATTAGACTAAATATTGGCAAGTTTCATTTAGAAGAATTAGAAAATGCACAACTTGTATTCAATTGCAATGTAGCTTCAATTCATCCATTTGCATGGCTTATGAATAAATCTCTAAAGATCAACACAGATCTATTCAAATTATTGATCCCAAGCTTGGACTGACTTATAAAATAAAGTGATTAACAAATATTTCTTTTCAAAGTTATATATCTGATTTAAAATCCAGACTCCTGATTTTATTAGATTATGAAAAAGAAATTTACGAATTACATTAAACTTGCTTTATTTATTTTCGCAGTCTTGTGGAGCAATTATACATTTGCTCAAAAACCCGCGGGAATGAATCAGAGAGACTATGAAGTCCTCATGGAGCTTTATCAAGACACCAACGGAAATAATTGGCTTGACAATCAAAACTGGGGGACTCCAATACTACCATGGTACGGTGTCGTGCTAAACAATGATGGAAAGGTAAAGATCCTTCACCTCACTGAAAACAACCTAATTGGTAGTCTTCCATCTGATTTAAATGATTTGGAAGATCTCATGGTTTTAAACCTTTCCAAAAACAAGTTATATGGCTCCCTTCCCTCGATGAACGGGACATTCAACTCACCAGTTGACACTACTGACATACATGAGTCTCAAAAAAATGAAATTTTCAGAGAATACGCCAATAAAAACCTTTTCTTAGTCATAGACATTCATGACAACAGTTTTTCAGGAAATATTCCTAACCTTGACAATTTAAGCTACTTAAGATACATAGATCTAAAAAAGAACAACTTCAGTGGAGACACTCCTGACTTGAGCACCAACTCCAGTCTCCTATATTTCAATTGTTCAGACAATCGGCTTGATGGATCACTTAGAAGCTTGTCTAGTTCGTTGAATTATTTCTCATGCGCCAACAATTTTCTTACAGGAGGAATAGATCTAACAGGAGCAGAAGATTTAGCTACTTTTGATGCGTCAAACAATGAATTCAATCTTGAATTTTACGGAATAAGCAACCTTACAAGCTTGTCCAGCATTGACATATCAAGCAATTCATTAAGCGGAAATATTCCGGAGATCAAGCATTTACTTTCATTGAGACACTTCAAAGCAGACAACAATAACTTCATCGGCGATACTCCTGACATCAAAGGCCACCTAGCATTGAACTATCTAAATGTCAGTCAAAATAATCTAAATGGCAAAATCAGAGAATTAGACGGAGCAATTAATCTTCAAGAATACATAGCCAACGACAATGAGCTTTCCGATAAAATCCCATCTTTGAAAAACTTGACGAGCCTACATAAATTGAAACTTGAAAACAATGATCTAGACGGAGAAATTCCTTCCATGGAAAGTTTATTAAACCTGAAATATCTAGACATTTCAAATAACGATATCACTGGAACTCTACCGGATTTTAGCCAATCCACCTTACTAGAATACTTTAATTGTGCTTCCAATGAGATTAAGGGTTATTTTCCTACTTTCCTTAATCAACTTGACCGTATTGAATCATTTTATTGTCAAGACAATAGCTTAATGGGCTCTGTTTACGGCATTGAAAATATCACTTCATTCAACTGCCAATACAATCTATTCCAGCCTTATGATTTCACATCTACTATCTTCGGCATTGGACATAATTATTCCATATCTCCTCAGAAAGAAATCAATCTCGAATTTAACTCTTCATCAGGCATTGTTTCATCCCCTCAAATCAAAAGGAGAGCTGTTCAAGAATATGCTTGGTACGTTGATGGCCAGTTATATATAAAAAGCACCAATTCAAGATTAAAACTTGATCAACAAGATTGGGGTCGAGAGATTTATTTAGTAATTTCCACGCCTGACTTTCCAGAACTAAAAGTATACTCCGACAGAATCACTCCAGGGAAACCTGCAAACATGGATTTATATGACTTTAAAGTATTACTAAGCATTTATGAAAGTTGCGATGGGCCAAATTGGAAAAACAACACGAATTGGATCACTTCAAATCCAGATTGGTATGGAGTAACTTTAGATGACAGGGGAAGAGTTGTGTCACTGATTCTTAATAACAATGGCCTTAAAAACAGGCTTCCTAATATCGACGAACTGGATGTGCTGGATGTATTATCTTTAGCTTCAAACCACCTGATTGGCATTATCCCTCCATTATCAACTTTGGAAATTCTAGAAGTTCTGGATCTAAGCGACAACAAATTCGAAGGGGTACTACCGGATTTATCTGGTCTCGATTATCTGAAAAAAATCGATGTCAACGACAACAAATTAACAGGCGACATAATTCCTCTTGAAGATCATGGATATCTTGAACATGCTTATTTTGCCAATAATAATTTTGAAGGAAATATACCAAAATTCAACTCTCAGCTTAAATCTCTAGATGTTACAGGCAATAAATTGACTGGAGAAGTTCCTGAATTACCGGAATCATCTCAAATTGAAAATATACTTATTGCTAAAAATAAAATTTCGGGAAGCATTCCAGATATAATATCCTTAAGCTCATTGAAAACTCTTGACTGTAGCGATAATAAATTAACAGGAGAACTTCCATTAAACTTATTTTATCATAAGAGTTTAGTCAGATTCAATTGTTCCAAGAACTCACTTACTGGCAATGTTCCTCTATTTGATTCAAATGAAAATTTCAAATATATCAATATATCTGAGAACAAACTTAATGGCAGTTTAGTCACATTATCCCAATCCGATTCTTTGACTGAGTTCCATGCTTACAAAAATGAAATAGGTTCTGATTTTCCAGAGCTCAACAATTTAGAAAAATTAAGCATATTGAATGTAAGCGACAATCTAATTAGCGGCGAAATTGCTAATCTTGACATCGTAAATATCAAAATGCTTGTGATCAGCAACAATTTAATAAAAGGAAATCTACCTGATTTATCCAGGATGCAACATCTGGAAGTACTAAATGTTGAAAATAACAAGCTGAACGGCCACTTATCCTCAATCAGCAACAACCATCATCTTGAATACTTCAACTGCTCGAAAAATGAGCTAATCGGACAAATACCTCAGCCTTCAGAAAGTGGAAAATTAAAAACTCTTCTTTGCAATGAAAATCACCTTTCAGGAGAAATTCCAAACCTTTCAACCTTAGAAAAATTAGAATGCTCTAAAAATAAATTTCAGCCTTCTGATTTTGAAGAGTCTAATGTGACAGCAATATACGACATTAAAATCTCACCTCAACAAGACGTAAGAATAGAACCAAATATGAGTTCTAGCAGAATACGAATCGAAGATTTAAGACCAAGTCCTAGTCAAAATTATCAATGGTATAGAAATGAAAAATTAATTCCAGGAGCTGTAAAAAGAACCTATCAGACTAATCCTGATGATTATGGACATTTCTTTTATGTAACCCTAGAAAGCATTAAAGCTCCTGGGCTAACCGTATACAGCGATACAATCCTCTACTCATTATTAGCCATAAAGGATGATGCTCTCCCAGAAAATGTTACAATATCCCCAAATCCAAGCTCTGATTATTTAAAAGTTCAATTGGACAAAAAATCAATCAAAAAGCTTATGGTTACGGATTACACAGGCAAGATATTGTTTACCAAAAACAATTCCATGTCAAATTCTGAACTTATTAATATTAGCAATTTAGAAACAGGTACTTATATTATCCGTATAATTGATTCCGGAGGTCAACATCATAGTCGAAAACTAATTAAAAAATAAAACTGAAAAGCCTGATTCTTAATATAGAGTCAGGCTTTTTTACAAATTCAAATAATTAACTTTTTCAAATTCACCACTAGATGTAATCTTGGTCACACTACCATAGGAAATATCAAAATTAAATGAATCAATCAAATTTATCTTTAATACTTTTGACACAATTGCTCTTATGACTGAAGCATGAGTTACGATCGCCACCTTATCGTCCTTTCCATTTTTTTCAAGTATCTCAAGCCATATCTCTTCGACTCTCACTCTTAAGTCATTATAACTTTCTCCACCTTCGCATTTATTGTTCACAAAGTCTTCATACCAATCTTTTGGAACATCATCCCAAAACTTCATTTCCCATTCACCAAAATTCAGTTCAGAAAGCCTAAAATCTGTACAAAATTTTAATGTAGTAAGTTCATTAGCGAGCAAATTGCATCTATTCCACGGACTTGAAATTATAGCGTCAAATTCTTCCGGCAATTTGGCGATTACTTCTTTAATATGACTCTTGTACTCAGACACCAATGGCACTTCTGTTTGACCATAGCAAATCCCTTTTTTAATATCTGGTTCAGTATGCCTAATCAAATAAATTTCCATATAGCCAAAATAGACATGTAGATTAAAACTTCAGAAATCTGCTGTGTCGCTCCCAAACAATCTCCCGTATATCCTCCTACCCACTTTTGCATAAATCTTCCAAAAAAATATTTGAATACAAATGCTAACACAATAGAAAACGCTAATAAAATACTGGGAAAGAAAAAAGCTACTATCGCAACCATAACTATCAAAAGCATCCAGTCAAAAACTGACAATGGATGCTGAGCGATAGGCTTGGCTTTTCCAATTTCTTGATCTATTCTTGCATATTCGTGCGTATGAAGAAATGTCGAAGCGACAAACCGGCTGGCGGCATGTGAAAAAACCATAGCTTGCAATATTACAGTTTCATCTATCATTAAAAGTGAATAGAACTTCAACAACATGGTCAAAAACAATCCAACAAAGCCAAATGTGCCTATTCTACTATCTTTCATGATAGTCAGAATCCTTTCCTTGGTCCATCCGCCACCAAATCCATCACAAACATCCGCCAATCCGTCTTCATGAAACGCTCCAGTTAACAACACGGTTGAGACCATCGATACAAGCACAGCTATTTCTTTAGGAAAAAGAAAACTAAAACTCCAGTACACTAATGCAGAAACACCTCCAACTAATATCCCTATCAAAGAAAAGTACTTCGTGCTCTTAGATAATTTTTCATCTGTGTACTCCAAGTTAACAGATATGGGCAGTCTTGTAAAAAATGTCAAAGACAGCAAAAACAATTCTAGTTCTCTTTTTATCATCATTAATTCCCACTGCTTACATTCGCACTTTCAAAACTTGCCATGTCATTAAAGAAAGCTACTGCGCTTTTGACTATTGGATAAGCTAACGCGCATCCAGTTCCTTCGCCCAGTCTCAGATTCATATCCAATATAGGTTTCGCCTTAAAATGGTTTAAAATCAATGCATGCCCTTTTTCATGCGATTTATGGCAAAAAACTGCATTTTCGGATATTTTAGGATTAATCATTCCCGCAACCAAAAAAGCTGATGATGCTATGAACCCATCAACAAGAATAACCATACCTAATTCTGCCGCTTCCAAAAACGCTCCTGCCATCTGCGCTATTTCAAAACCGCCTACAGCCTTCAACACCTCCACAGGAGTTCTTTCCCTATCTCCAAATCTTTTG
Source organism: Aureibacter tunicatorum (assembly GCF_036492635.1). Taxonomy (GTDB): domain Bacteria; phylum Bacteroidota; class Bacteroidia; order Cytophagales; family Cyclobacteriaceae; genus Aureibacter; species Aureibacter tunicatorum. Next base: position 1,877,113 of record NZ_AP025305.1, on the reverse strand, counting down.
ATCACTTGAGACAAAATTTTAACCTTGTTTTCAAGCTGTTCATCATTTAGTCCTGTGCCTCTGCCAACGCATTCCTCAATATCCGCCTTGCATAAAAGACTTACCAATAAACTTGCAGAAGAGGTATTACCTATTCCCATCTCTCCACAACCCACTACATTCGATCCTTCCCTGTCAATTAACCTAACAGATTCTTTTCCCTTCTCAATTGCTTCCAAACATTCCTGTTCAGTCATTGCGTCTTCTTCAAGGCAATTTTTCGTTCCCAGGCCTATTTTTTGATCAATAAGCTCATTCTCTTTAGAGAATATGAAATTAACTCCTGCGTCTATTATCTTAAGTTCAATATCGTTTTGCTGAGCAAAAACATTTATCGCCGCTCCTTTATTCAAAAAGTTCAATACCATCTGCCAAGTGACGTCTTGAGGAAAAGCACTCACTCCTGTCTTTGCCAAACCATGATCACCAGCAAAAACTAGTATGGAAGGATTTAGAAGCCTTGGCATCAATGAATTTTGTAATTTAGCAATTTTAAATGCTATGCTTTCCAAATCTCCCAACGCGCCTAATGGCTTTGTCTTCGTATCAATCTTTTTTTGAATATCCTCATCCAAATTAAATGGTTGCAGGTTCATATCATTTATATTTTGGTAAATAATCAAATCTACATTAATAATTCTCTACAAACAATGAGCTTGTACATTAGAATAAAATTTACCCATCAGAAAAAAACAAATAACTAAAAAATCGCAATAATGTACATTTTTTGCATTATCTTATTTTTTCAACAAATATTTTTTTGCGACCAAACCCTGGCAGCATAATACTATTAGCTCGAAAGTTAAAAATATGAACTCAAAAAAAAGCAGTAGTGCAGATCAAATGGATTCCGTAGACAAGTTCAAGCTTTATGGAATTTTTCTTGGCCCTATCATGTTCACAGTACTTTTATTGATTCCTTTTGGAGAAGGCATGAATCCTCAAGCCCAAAAAGTACTCGCTATCGCATCATGGATGCTCATTTGGTGGATTACCGAAGCTGTTCCGTTAGCGGTCGGAGCACTTCTGCCGATTCCTTTGCTTTCACTCATGGGAGTCAGCACTGTCAAGGAAGCTACTTTGCCCTACAGCAGTCCAATAGTTTTTCTATTTTTAGGCGGATTCATCTTGGCTGTGGCTATGGAAAAATGGAAATTCCACCTCAGAGTCGCTTTGGGAATCATTAAATTAACAGGCACTCACGCTAATGGAATAGTAGCAGGCTTCATGATCGCAACTGCTTTGCTTAGCATGTGGATTTCCAATACTGCAACTACTGTCATGATGTTGCCAATAGCCGTATCGGTTATCACCTTGCTCAACAATCAAATTGAGGACATGAAAAAACTCAAAAACTTCAGTTTGGCAATACTCTTGGGGATAGCCTACGCTGCAAATATCGGAGGAATAGCAACCCTTATTGGAACGCCTGCTAATACCATCTTTGCCGGCTATCTGAAAGAAACGCATAATATAGATCTAGATTTCGCTCGTTGGATGCTCGTTGGACTACCATTTTCTATCATACTTTTAGGCATATGCTATTTCATGCTGATCAAGGTCTTCTTCCCAAACAACCTTGGAAAATTCGGTGATGCAAAAGAACTCTTTGACTCGGAATCAAAAAAGCTTGGCAAAATCACTTACGAGGAAAAAAGCGTTTTCGTAGTATTTTTAATCACTGCAACGCTATGGCTCACGAGAAGTCTTATCAATAAAATTTTGGTAAACATAGTTACAAGAGACGAAGTAATTGCCTTAGTTGGCGCTATCACTCTCTTTGTGTTACCTACTTCAAAAAAAGACGGTAGTAGAATCATGGAATGGGATGACGCGCAAAAACTTCCTTGGGGAATATTATTACTATTTGGAGGCGGCCTAAGTATGGCTTCTGCGCTTACCAAGACTGGATTAATTGAGATTGCCGCAGATTATGTTACTACAAATGTGCAAGTTTCCGCTCTCGTCATCATTATCATTCTAACGACCATGATGATATTCATGACTGAGATGATGAGCAATGTAGCCTTAGCCACCCTGTTCATTCCCGTAGCTGGAGGCATTGCGACACAAATTGGCGCAGACTTCCTTCAAGTAACAGTCCCTGTAGCCATAGCCGCAAGTTGCGCCTTCATGCTTCCCATGGCGACTCCTCCAAATGCGATTGTATTCGCCAGTGGAGAAATTAAAGTTTCGCAAATGGCCAGAACTGGTTTTCTTTTGAACATCATTTCCATATTATTACTCACTCTCTTCAGCTTGACTTTTGTCAAATGGGTGTTTTAAATTAAATACGAAATTAAAAGCGAGCTCTAAAGAGTTCGCTTTTTTATTCTTCCAACTTTGCTTTTTCTCCAATATTGTGGAGTATTTTTTAATAATATTAAAAAATATGCATAAATTATAACCTTAATTAGTACTATATTCAAAATCATTAACTATGAAAAATAGCTTGATCCTTAAAAATTGGATTATAATATTATTTTTATTTGCATCAACCTCATACGCTCAACAAAAAGATCTACTTTTAGAGGATATTTTTAAGAACTATACTTTTAACCAAAAATCTGTTTATGGCATCAACTGGATGAAAGATGGTAAATTTTACACCACATTCGCCAGCTTAGACAACGGAGATGTTGCTATCTTGAAAAAAAATATTCTAAGCAATGAAGTTGTTGACACTTTAGTTACTAACTCTGAACTAGCTATATTTTTAAGCAATCCATATTTCAGGATTCAAGATTACAGCCTAAGTTCACAAGAAAATCAAATGTTGATTTCCAGTGAAACGGAAAGCATCTACAGAAGATCCTCCAAGTCGTATTACTTCATTTACGACTTGTCTAACAACACTATCCAACCAGTTTCGGAAAATGAAAAAATATCCAACGCAACATTTTCTCCAAATGGCAAAATGGTAGCATACACCAAAGGAAATAATATTTTCATCTACAACATTGCAACTAATAACACTTCTCAAGTCACAAATGATGGCGAATGGAACAAGATAATCAATGGTAGCTCTGACTGGGTATATGAAGAAGAGTTTTCCATTGCCAAAGCTTTCTTTTGGTCCCCTGACAGCAAAAAAATAAGCTATTTCAAATTCAACGAAGAAGATGTGCCAGTTTATAATATGCAAAAATGGCAAGGCTTGTATCCAAAAGATTATAAATTCAAATATCCAAAAGCCGGTGAAAACAACTCTATTGTAACTGCCCATGTTTTTAATCTAGACAATAATAAAACATCCACTATAAACACAGGCAGCAATCCAGACATTTACCTACCAAGAATGCAATGGACAACTCAAGATGGTGTCTTATCCATCATTAAAATGAATCGACTGCAAAATGAATTGGAAATCATTCATTACAATGCTGTTAGCGAGGAAACTCAAACCATACTCACAGAAACTTCCGATACTTACGTGGATCTGGACTTCAACGACAAATTAATTTATCTGCAAAATGGATCATTTTTGCGCACCAGTGAAAAAGACGGATTCAAACATATTTACCTTCATGCAAGCAATGGCGAAGAGCTTCAGCAAATCACATCAGGAAATTGGGAAGTAAGTAGCTTAATAGGCATCAACGAAAAAAGCAAGACTATTTACTACACATCAAGAGAAGAAAGCCCATTGGAAACTACTTTATACTCTATAAAAACCAATGGCAAGTCGAAAAAGAAACTAAGCACAAGAAAAGGGTCCAACAGAGCTAATTTTAGCAATGATTATAAATATTACATCAATTACAACTCTGCTGTTGATCAACCTTATTACATCACTTTGCATTCATCAAACGGCAAAATGCTTAAAGTTCTTGAAGATAATAAGAATCTGTTGAGTAAACTGAATGATTACAAACTTGGCAAAAAAGAATTCATTAAAATCAAATCAGATAATGAAGAGTTAAACGCTTATGTTATCTACCCTTACAATTTTGATGAAAATGCCAAATACCCAGTATTGATGCAAGTGTACGGCGGCCCAGGCTCTCAACTTGTGGTTGATAGTTTTGGCAGAACTAGAGATTTTTGGCACTACTACCTAGCCAACCAAGGATACATTATTGTATGCGTTGACAACAGAGGAACAGGCGGGCGAGGAAGAAAATTCAAGCACAGCACATACAAGCAGCTAGGAAAACTTGAAACAGAAGATCAAATTAATGCCGCTAAAGAAATCTCAAAACTACCTTACATCGATGCTGACAGAATCGGCATCTGGGGATGGAGCTATGGCGGATACATGTCATCTCTGTGTTTATTGAAAGGCAATAATGTTTTTAAAACGGCTATTGCTGTCGCTCCTGTAACGAATTGGAGATTTTATGACACCATCTACACTGAGAGATACCTTCAAACACCTCAAGACAACCCTAGCGGATATGATGAATATTCACCAATGTTCCTAGCGGATAGGTTAAAAGGCAATTATTTTATTATTCATGGAACAGGAGATGACAATGTTCATTTTCAAAATTCTGTCGAAATGGTTAATCAACTTATCAAATCCGACAAGCAATTCAATTCTTTCTACTATCCTGACCGAGACCATAGCATAAGGGGTGGAAACACAAGCATGCACCTATACCAAATGATGACCGATTATCTGCGCAACAATCTATAAACAGCCTAATAATCAGTCGAAAGCAAGCATTTTAAAGTTTGGGGAATCTAATATCAGATTCCCCTTTTCTTTTTGTACGCTCTTTATGATATTTGCATGCAATTTAATCTTTGGATTTCACCTCATTGCTTAACGCTTTGGACTCAACAATATTCCGCTGAACTCAACACTAACAATCAACATGAAGATTTTATTCTTAATCAATCCAACATCAGGCACAAAAACTGTAAATCACCTGAAAGAAAAAATCGAAGAAGTGGTGAATACAGATTTTTTCACACCAGAAATAGTCTATACTGAATATCGCGGACATGCTGAAGTGCTTGCTCAAAATGCGGCTAATGAAAACTATCACGCCGTAATAGCCGTAGGCGGAGATGGCACTGTAAATGAAGTAGCAAGAAGTCTAGTCCATACTGACACCGCCTTGGGCATCATTCCAAAAGGCTCTGGAAATGGTTTGGCTCGATCGCTTAATATCCCCTTAGACATTGAAAAAGCTATCCAAAGATTGAATGAGAATAAAATTGACTTGATCGATGCTGGCTTGGCGAATGAAAAACACTTCTTTTGCACAGCAGGCATAGGCTTTGATGCTGAAATTGGCAAAGCATTTGAAATGGCTGATAGCCGAGGTTTAAAAACATATGTATCAGAATCCATCAAGCATTTCTTTTCTTACGAACCAAAACACTATACTATCCTTACTGAAAACGGCAAAATAGAAACAAAAGCTTTTTTACTCACCATTGCCAATGCTGGACAATATGGAAATGACTTTTATGTTTCTCCGCACGCCAAGCTATCTGATGGACTGCTTGATCTGTGCATTCTCAAGCCTTTTGCGTTGTTTGAAACCTTGCCTATAGGCATACAGTTTTTGACTAAAACAATCGATAAAAACAAGCATATGAGTATCACAAAAGTCCATTCAATTGACATAGAATGCGACAACATCGATTGTTACCATATTGATGGCGAGTTTCAAGAATTATCGGGAAATCAACTAAGGGTAAGCACTTTGCCAAAATGTCTTAAAGTGATACACTAAAATAAATAGCGAATACCATTCTAAAAATGACTATATTTGCAAAATATATTAGTCATTATTAAAAACTAATGGATGTACGCTATACTGGACATTGAAACAACAGGAGGAAATTACAATACTGGCAAAATCACCGAAATAGCCATTTATCTTCATGACGGTTCGAAAGTATGCAAACACTTTCATAGTTTAGTCAATCCAGAAAAAAGCATTCCATACTATATCACCACGATTACAGGAATTGACAATGAAATGGTTGCTCACGCGCCAAAGTTTTATGAAATAGCTAAAGACATCATTGAAATCACTGATGGAGCGACAATAGTGGCGCACAACTCTGCCTTTGATTATAACTTCATCAAAGAAGAGTTTAAAAACCTAGGGTATGAGTTCAAACGAAAAAACATCTGCACAGTCAGACTAAGCAGAAAGCTTATCCCCGGCCAAGATTCCTACAGTTTAGGAAAACTAACAAAAGCTCTTGGCATAGAGCTTAAGAATCATCACAGAGCAGAGGCTGACGCCGCTGCGACAGTTCAACTCTTCGAACTGCTGCTTAAACTTGATCACGAAAAAAAGACTATCGAAGGCAGAAAAGAACTATTGCTACACCCCAACCTCAGCAGAGAATCGATAGAAGCTCTACCCGAACTTACTGGTGTTTATTATTTCAGAAACGAGCACGATCAAATTATTTATATAGGCAAAAGCTTAAACATTAAGCAACGAGTATGGCAACACCTTTATAATCACAAAACAAAGAAAGCGCTGGAAATGAAGGAAAGAATTGCTTCTATAGATTACATAGTAACAGGAAGCGAACTTGTAGCTTTACTCAAAGAATCCGACGAAATAAAAATTCACAAGCCAGTATACAATAGAGCTCAAAGACGAAGTGTATTCAACAGCGGAATCTTTGCCATCTACGATCAAAATGGCTACATCAATTTTAAAATAGCTAAATCTGCCACCAATGGACAAGCGATCATTTTTTACGACTCAAATGAAAAGGCCAAAAGTGTTTTATTCAATGGCATTGAAAAATATGGACTTTGTCAAAAACTAAGCGGCTTATATAAATCCAGCGGATCATGCTTCCACTATACTATCAAGCAATGCTCCGGAGCATGCATACAAGAAGAAACTCCTGAAGACTACAACCTAAAAGCAACAAAATTTATAGACAACCTAACTTATAAGGAAAAAAACTTCCTTATCATCGATAAAGGAATAAATGAAGAAGAGAGAAGCCTTATTTGCATTGAAAATGGCCGATACATAGGCTTCGGAACTATTCAAACTAGCGATGCAATCACTTCCATTGATGATGCTAAAAATCACATTCAACCTTATCGCAACAATAAGGATACGCAGCAAATCATCAGGAGTTACCTATCTAATAAAAAAGTTGAAAAAATCATTAAATTCTAAAATCATTCATAAGCATACCAAGTAATATTCCTTAACTATTTGAATAGTTAAGCCGTCACAAACCAATCTGAGACGAACTTGACCATCAAAAAAGCCAATTTACCGATGTAAGGTTTTAAACAATCTAAAAATTAGACATCATGTAATTTTAACATTTTTTTACATAGATCAGTCAAACATTATTCAAAAAAATGGCATGACAACATCTCATAGTAATTTCAAGCCGTGCCAAACTTTTCTATTGTGGTGATGTTTTTGAAATAAGGAAATCAACCAAACCTTAGAAACTATGACTACAACAATTATCATCACAGCTGCAGTAGCAGCCTCCATAGTAGGAACCATTATGGAATTCATCAGATATTACAACGAGAATTTTTCCTAACCTTAATTTCACCGAATGAAATAAAATTACAAAATCATTGGTTTCAAGTCTTTATTGCCTCAATTCTTAGTCTTACACACTCTGGCAATCAAGTCATGAAACCTTTTATTTTTCACATCCTCAAATTGCCCGTAACGTTTTAAATCTTGCTTTTAAAATCCAATTTATTTACTCCCGTAAATCAAATGCATTCCCAACGTCCCCTTTTGAAAGCAATATCCAATCAGTAAGCATTTAAAATAAAAAAGACTGCCTAGAAAGACAGTCTTTTGATAATCCGTCGGGGTGGCAGGATTCGAACCTGCGACCTCATCGTCCCAAACGATGCGCGATAACCGGGCTACGCTACACCCCGAAAGGTTATTTATGTATGATTCTTAATGTGTCGGGGTGGCAGGATTCGAACCTGCGACCTCATCGTCCCAAACGATGCGCGATAACCGGGCTACGCTACACCCCGAGTAAGAATCTGTGGAGAGAGGGGGATTCGAACCCCCGGTACCCGATAAAGAGTACGGCAGTTTAGCAAACTACTGGTTTCAGCCACTCACCCACCTCTCCGGTAAATTTTGTGATATTTAAATTTAAATGTGTCGGGGTGGCAGGATTCGAACCTGCGACCTCATCGTCCCAAACGATGCGCGATAACCGGGCTACGCTACACCCCGAAAGGTTATCTATGTATGATTCTTATCGTGTCGGGGTGGCAGGATTCGAACCTGCGACCTCATCGTCCCAAACGATGCGCGATAACCGGGCTACGCTACACCCCGAGTAAGAATCTGTGGAGAGAGGGGGATTCGAACCCCCGGTACCCGATAAAGAGTACGGCAGTTTAGCAAACTACTGGTTTCAGCCACTCACCCACCTCTCCGGTAAATTTTGTGATTTTAAATCTAAATGTGTCGGGGTGGCAGGATTCGAACCTGCGACCTCATCGTCCCAAACGATGCGCGATAACCGGGCTACGCTACACCCCGAAAGAATCCATGTGGAGAGAGGGGGATTCGAACCCCCGGTACCCGATAAAGAGTACGGCAGTTTAGCAAACTACTGGTTTCAGCCACTCACCCACCTCTCCAGGATTTTCATTCAGATTATTTTCGAAAAACGAACTGTCGGGGTGGCAGGATTCGAACCTGCGACCTCATCGTCCCAAACGATGCGCGATAACCGGGCTACGCTACACCCCGAAAGAATTCAAGTGGAGAGAGGGGGATTCGAACCCCCGGTACCCGATAAAGAGTACGGCAGTTTAGCAAACTACTGGTTTCAGCCACTCACCCACCTCTCCAGAATTTTTTCGTTCGTTTTTCCGAAAAGCGATGCAAACATAAGGCAAGATTTCGAACTTATCAAATGTTGAAGCAAAAAAATATACGCTTTTTTCAGTCCTATATTTGCCACATGCAATTAAACATCTACATAATAGATAGTTAACAAAAATACAATTTATCTATTTTTTTGCAATCTCCTTCCATTGAATTGCGGATTGATGTCTTCTTCTAAATTTCGTTTATGATGTTTTATCTGAAATCGCTCAACTTTTTCACAAAATTTAAAATTCCATTCCCTAAAATCCTTTTCTTAATGGCTCACTTTATTTATTTTTAAAACCCAGTTAGTCTCTTTTGATTAATAAGATAATTTATATTTATACATTTTAGCATGACTTGGTTCAAATCTTTTGACACACTAGATTTTATTTTAATTTCTATTTTTATAGTCTTCTATATATTATTTATATACAAAACGCTTTCTAAAGCGAAGAAACTTCATACTACAGCTAATAGAGTTCTCGCAAAACTGATATTAAGGAGCTTATATTTCGCTCTTTTCATTATAGCCTTGCTTGGACCATCTTTTGGCAAAAAAACGCAAGAAGTAGAAACTATAGGCAAAGACATATATATAGCCATTGACTTGTCAAATTCGATGAACGCTCACGACATACAACCAACAAGATTGGAAAAAATAAAATTTGAGCTAAAAAACATCGTCGAATCATTCAAAGGTGATCGTATAGGTCTCATAATATTCTCTTCCGAGGCATTTGTACAATGCCCTCTTACTTATGACATTGGTGCTTTGAATCTGTTTATTTCAACGCTTAACTCATCTCTTGTGCCTAAAGCGGGTACTGATTTTGAGCCTCCTCTTAGCCTTGCTTTGCAAAAATTAACCAATGACAATTCTCCTAGTGAAGAAAACAATGCTAAAGTCATAGTGCTGATTAGCGATGGCGAGGACTTTGGAGAACAATCAAAATCAACTGCTGAGGAAATCAGCGAAAATGGAATAAAAATATTCACACTAGGTGTTGGAAGTGAAGAAGGAAGTAAAATCAAGCAAACCAGAGGTTATCTAACAGACAAACAGGGGAAAAATGTCGTAACAAAATTAAACCCTGTCGAGCTTAAAGAAATCGCTCGTATTGGAAATGGAAATTATTTCGAGATCAATTCCAGCCGAAGCGATGTAACTAAATTGATTAATTCAATTAAAAGTATCAAAGGAAAATCTAGAGGAAAAACCAAATTGGAAGTTAGCAACAACAAGTACACTTACTTCCTTATTTTAGCATTTATCCTAATGGTAGTGGATGTCATGATCCCAGTTCAAACCATCAAACTACAGTAGCAAATGAAATATATATTTATAATCGTCTTTGTATTGACTTCCATTGGCGATATCAATAAAATTAGTCAAGTAAATCGTCTCAAAAAGAACGCGCAGAACGCGCTTGAGGAAAAAAACTTTGCCGAAGCGATAAGCAATTACTCCTTGCTGCTCGATTCTATGCAAATACAAGACGATTCTATTCAATTAAATTTATCCAATGCTTATTTGTTGAATCAAGACACTGCGAACGCTATAGCATCTTATCAAAAAATCGCTGGAAGCCATAATGACTACATTCGTTCAATCGCAAATCAACAGCTTGGCGTCGTGACAGCAGAACAAAGAAAATTCGATGAAGCGCTGGATTATCTAAAAAGCTCTTTAAAAGCTGATCCTGAAAATACGGAAGCCCGATATGATTACGAATGGGTGAAAAATCAAAAAGAGCAAGAGGAACAACAGAATCAAGATCAGCAAGATCAGGAAGACAAGCAAGATCAAAACAAAGACGATCAACAACAGGAAAATCAAGAAAACAAAAACGAAGAAAACGAAAATAAAGACCAAGAAAAGCAGGAAGAAAAAGAACAGGAGAAGCAAAAAGAAGAAGAACAAAATGCTGAAAATGAAGAACAGCAACAAGAGCAAAACTCTGAAGAGGAACAAAGTCCTGAAGAACAAGAGAAACAAGCTCAGCAAGAAGAATTGAATGAAAAACTTCAAGAAATGAACTTAACAGAAGAAAAAGCTCAAATGATCCTTGAAGCGATGAAAAACTCTGAGGTTCAATACCTTCAGCAACAAAAAAAGAAGCCTAAAAGAGCTCCTAATCCAAACCTTCCTAACTGGTAAAAGAAAGGCCTATGAACATCAATTCATAGGCCTTTTTACTGTACCCTAACACTAGTTTCGACTTCCCTCCATACTCAATTTAGAAGCCAAAGTAAGATTTTCTGGCACTTCTTTTAAATGAAGATCTCTCTGTGGAAATGGTATTTCGATGTTATACTCGCTAAACTTTTTGAATATTTCAAAATACAATTCACTCTTTAGAACTTTAGGCACATTCGTCATTGTTTCGGTCCAAACTACAATCTCAAAATCCAATGAACTATCTCCATAATTTGTAAACCAAATCTCTGGCTTCGGATGATCCAAGATATCTTTATGATTCGATAATATTTCTAATAAGACTGTTTTAACTCTATCAGGATCTTCCTTGTATGAAACCCCAACAGGGAAATGAAAACGAACTTTGGAATCATTATGACTCCAATTAATAACTAAATTAGATACGAATCGACTATTAGGAACTATGACAGAAATATTGTCATTAGTCAATACCGTAGTAGCTCTTGGCCCAATATCTTGAATCTGACCAACAATATCATCCACTTCGACCCTATCTCCCACTTTCAAAGGCCGTTCGAAAAAAATAATTACGCCGGAAATCAAATTTTCAGCAATATTTTGAAGTCCGATACCAATACCTACGCCCAGAGATCCAAACAAAACATATATACTACTCAAATTAATCCCTAGAGACTGAGCTATGATAAAAAAACCAATGACTAAAATCGTATATTTCATCACTGCTGCGACTGTTGAACTATAACTCTTCAACTTTTCAAACCTTGTCAAGACTCTTTTAATCAAAATCCGCCTAAGATTTTCCGCAAAAAGGTACAATATCACAAGAGCTACAAGAAAATTCAGCACACTCCCAAAACTTACTTGATGGCTAGCCGAATCGATGAATTTATAATCGAGCATTGCAATGCAATAACTCCATATCATTTTCAAAAAATCAATAATTTGGTCCATGAAGATCTATTTTATCCTAAAAATTTGCACAAGATTTCCATAAATTCTGATTTAACAAAGCACTTTTAATTTTTTCCAATTTTTATATTGCATAAAGACGAAATCAAACATAATCCCTGTCATTCATGTTCAAAAATTCAGATAGTTATAAAATTCATTATGTACCAAACAGAGGGTGGAAAAAATACACGGTACAAAAACAATATAGACTTTGGCGGGGCTGGCATATCTAACAAGTTCCCTCCAACGATACAATGCATGCTTTCCGCAGAGCAATTTGATGAAATAGTTCATCGACCTCCATCAAGACCAAATACGCCTCAAGATTCTCCTCAAGCCCAAAGAAGAAGTCCATTGGAAGAGAGTCAACGTGAAGATCTCACAGCTAGCACCATGAGCCAGATCGTTGAACGAATTGAGCTTGATGGCGAAAATGATGAAATAGCCAAAACCGTCATAGAGGTTATAAAAACATACGATTACCTCACAGGAGAAAGCTTAAGGTTTCGAAGAGTGGATGATGGCGGCGAACGCCTGCTTAAGAGCCTCCATGAAAGACTTGTCTGCCTTCACAGATTGGAACAATTAGCCTTCAAATGGAACCGGCACAACCCAATACCCCGACAGGCACTGCGCGACCCTGAATTAATGCCTCAATTGGAAGCCTATGGTCTATTGTTGGATTATGTGCAAAAAGATAGAGCGGACATCACACAAATACTTATTGAAAACAAATGGCCATTTTGTCCTCCATACAAATACGGTCTCTTCATAGATCAAGATGGAAGGGATCATTTGGAAATGCTCAATCCCCGAACTTATGCTACAAATCCTTATGAAGGTATCGCAAGGCCCGATTTGCTTCCTGAAATTGACGGCCTTGGCAATGACGACGACTTGACCGTCAATTATAAAAAAACACTTGTTCTTAGTTGGATTGGGCAATTATTCGCAAGTGAAACGGGAAATCTTCTTATCAGAAGGCTAGCAGATATGAGTCACAGAAGCGGCAAAAGACTGACTTTGAACCTCATGATGGAACTACTGGACGACTCTCCCGATTTTGAAAAAATCGGCAGCCATTACTATGTTGGATCATCTTGGGAACCTTCAACATTCATGGCAGAAACACCAAACCCAGCAAGAAGACAGGATCCCACTTATACTTTCTACCCTCCATACATCCTATTGGGTAAAATAATGGCGGATTATTTTTATCACAAAAGCGTTTGCTTTTGCAGAGTTCGAAGAAAGAAAAGACTCATACGAGAAGCTCAAGAAAGACTTGCGGATGAATTCAGAGTGCCTAACCATGGACCTAGAAAATTTCATAGAAGAAAAGACAATTCCTTTCTTGGCTTTAGCCTTTTCGACGATCATAATCACTTGGAGATTCCCAGGCATTACAGAAATTATGAAGATCATTCAAGGTTCTTTCATGACCGAGAGGTCTTCCATACAGTCGAAAGGTACATACCATCCGTTTCGAAGGCAGAAAAGAAAGTAGCGGCACGAGAACGACAAAGACTACAACAAACTCAAGTAATGGCTGTTGACGATGACATGATTTTAATCCCAACTGTCAACGCTGTTGAAGAAATTATGCGACAAGAGCCACAATTTGTTTATAAGCCACCGACTGAAGAGCTAACGAATTCTAGCACGAGTTCTACCTCTGAACAACACAGAACCAGAGAACATCAACTTGAAGCCTCATCAAGTCAACATGTCGTTAGTTCATCAGAAATTACCGTCGAACCGGCAGCTTCTACAACTCATCCGGAAATTATAGTAACGGCTCCCAGTGAAGCTATTCCTAACGAACTTCAAAAAAGCGTACATGTAGAGGTCGAACCAAAAAAATGCGGCACAGAGGTACAAGTCGAAGTTGTGTTTGAGGCTGTGCCTGACCAGCCTGTCGAACAATCTCTTGAAGAGCCTAGAACTCCAGCAGAATCTATTCATTCTTCAACACCACCACTAGAGGAATCTGGCAGACATCGAAGCTTGGCATTCAATGAATCTACAGCTGAAGAAGTCTTTACACGAAGAGATCGTTCTTATTCCATTTCAATAGAATCACAAGAACCAAGACCGAAGACGCCTCCGACTGCCGAAATAGAGCAAGTGCAATCTCATGCATCATCTAGTCATAGCGAAGAACTTTGGCCTATTCCTGAATCAAACCTGAGAAATGGTGTTGAAATGCCGGAAAAAGGAATCTTTCCGGAAACTGACGCTATTTACGATAAATTTATGCCTAACTGGACTTTTGACCCAGAAGACATTGATTATGAAACGATGCAACCTTTCGGCATACCAGGCTTATTTAGCACAGTATTCAGCTGTTCGGACAAGTTTGGAGTAGAGTACGTGATTAAAATCCCTGTAAAAGTGGATAGCAAACCTGACAAATGGGCTGTAGGCATAGAAAAAGAAGCTTTTGCTTCCAACTTCATTAAAATGGTTGGCGTTCATGTATCCGCTCCCAGCAGTATGGTTTTAACCAAGAACTCGGATGAATTGGAAGAATTTACGGGTAGGCTTGGAGCCTGCCAACATTTTCACATAGAAGACGAATACAATAAAAGTCTGGATGAAGATGAAGCTCCATTAAGTGTTAGAGATGAATTCTTTGAAGCGTTGCAAATAGCAAGAGACAATGATGAGGAAAACTATTGCATCATCATCATGGAGAAAAAATCAGGCATGGCTGCTACACATGTTAGAAAAGTATTTCCAAAAGATGATAATAAATTCGCAAGCGTTTGCAAGGGTATTGTAGGAAATAAAAAGGTTCAACTTTCAATAGGTGAATCGTTAATTTATGACCTTTTGCTAGGTAGTCATGATAGGTATTGGAGATGGAAAACCTTCAACTCTGGCAATATGCTATACAATGTCGAACTTGACTTCTCCAAATCAGCCACCAAAGTACACACTTGGATGCCGGATATCAAAACTACTGAGGAACAAGTCCATGCCAATCTTATTGACCAGACTCTGGGAGGTTATGGTCAATTCATATTGGTCAATTCCATTCATGACAGAGAAGTCGTTGATGACTTTCAAGAGTCGCATCAAAAATTTCATACAGCATATGACAACATAGCGAGATTTGAAGACGATCCTGAAGGATTTATGCGTCAATGCCATCAAGTTGGCATACAACTCAGAAAAATTCTCAAAACCTTTGTGGAAGGATTCCTTAGTCCTACTTATGACGGCAAACTGCATCTTACCAGAAGATATCATTCAGATCAAGTAATGACAAGAGCTGTTGACTTAGGCGCCATGACAGCTCTCGTTAATTTGCGTGACAGACGAGATGATCTCCGAAAAATGAGAAACGCTCATTTAGCTCATTTTCCTCATGAATCACAAATTTTCTTTGAAACATGGGATATGATCGTCAAACTCATGGATACTTTCGACAGAGAACAAATTCAGAGAAAGATGGACGGACAAAGCAATCTCCTTTTCCGTCAGCAATTCAGCAGACCAGCCCCTTCAAGCACACAAGCTAGACTTCCATATCATACTTGATTTTAGATTTCTTCCAAGTCGTAGTCTTTGCCACGTCCTTCAAAAAGCAAATCTTGCAAAAAAGCTTCTTCCAAAGTATTGATATCCTTTAGTCTATGATTCTCGTCTTCATTGATTTCCATCACTTCAAACTCTGTCTTTTGACCAAAATTAATCAATCGATAAGTCTTACCAATTCTTAAATTATTAAATGAAAGAGGCATGATTACTTTATTTTAAGTTTAATACCATTTTCCTTCAACTCAATCAACCCTGCCTTGTACAGACTGCCAACTACTTTCTTAAAATTCTTTTTACTCATTCTGAAGACCTTCTTAATTTCCTCAGAATCGCTTTTATCATGATAAGGCAATTCACCGCCAGCTTTTATTAATTCATCAATAATGATATCCTTAGAATCCTCAACAGCTTCATAACCCTGCTTTTGAAGCGCTAAGTCTATTTTACCATCGTTTCTTATCTTCTTGATAAAGCCTTTTCTCTTATCACCAACAGCCAAAGGCTCAAACACCTCATTGTCATAAATCAAACCTAAATATCGATCATCAATGATCGCTAAAAAGCCTAAATCCGCCTTTTCATACACCAACATCGACACTTCCTGCCCTTCTTTAAGCTCCGACACATCCCTGTCAAAAAACGGGAACAACTTTGTCGTCGCGATCACTCGATTGGATCTATGATCAAGACAAAGCCTAAAAATATACGCTCGATCTTCCTGTAGTGGAAACCTTTGCTCTTTAAACGGCACCAAAAGATCTTTTTCCAATCCCCAATCCACAAACGCACCTACTTTTGTCAATGCTTTTACATATAAGTACGCAAATTGATCAACTTGAGCCAAAGGCTTTGTTGTCACTGCAACTGGGCGGTCTTGAGAATCATTGTAAACAAACACGTTCAAATCCTCTCCTACTTCCATTTCTTCCTTAAGATATTTTTGAGGTAGCAAAACCTCAGTCTCTCCGTCTGTGAGGTAAGCGCCATGCGCGCTGAACCTCGCAATTCTTAACGAATTGTATTGTCCAATATTTATCATATCACAAAGGTAACAAGATTAAAATCTATTCATTCTTTTGACTCATAAATAATTCAAACTCATTCAATGAAAAAATAGTTCTATTTCAAAAACATGCTATGAAACACATTTGCTTTATACTTATTATAACCTTAATAACAGCTTGCGGAGAAACTAAAAAAAACGACTCCAATCAAACCGATGAAGCTGAAAAAACCAATTTAATAAGCAATAATATCGACTTTTATAAAATCGATTTAGAAACATATACTGAAAGCCAATCGATAAATGCAGCGTCCAAAAGAATCGAGTTATTGAAAAAAATGGGCATAGAAGCTGTAATAATAAACCCTCTGAAAACAATTGGCAAAGGAAATACTAACGAAAGCTTTGAACTTTCAAGTCATGACACCAAGGAAGAATTGACAAAATATATTGATAAATGCCATAATCTTGACCTGAAAGTCATATTGCAATGGCCTGAAAAAGAAATGATAAATTCTAAATCATTATCTAACCAAATTGAATCATTACTTAAAATTTTTAAATTTGACGGAATTGAATTTGACAAAAAAACGAAAATAGATGCTACAGGCTCAGAACAACTCAATCAATTAGCTAATGCAAAAAAGCTTTTCATCATTGTCAATGAAAAGAACTCTTCCAGAAATTTATTTACTTACTCAAACATTCAAACAGAAACTACCAATAATACCAACTTCTCTGAATATTTGAAAAGTGTCATCCAATTAGCGGTTAAAACTCCGTCTTCACAAAAAGTCATCAACACAACTTCTATCACACATTTCGATTCTTTGTTTCAACAAAATGAGCAAGCATATTTACTTCATTCAGCAATTGTCTTCACATTGCCAGGTTATGCTATGATGAAAGCAGGAGATGAAAATGGGTTTGACAAATATTTGGTTTTAAACGGTCAAAAATGGATTGACTGGGCTGAACTAAAGTATCAGAATTTTTACAACGAACTCAATAAAGCCAAAAGCGAATATCCAACACTTTCAGGCGGTACTTCTAATATCAACATGAAGGTAATAGAAACAACCGATGATAATGTGATTGGATTTATTCGAAGCATTGACAAGAAACATGTCAGCCTTACTTTAAGCAACCCTTCGGATAAGAAGGTTAAATTCAGGATTAAATCCATCCCAGTTGGATATTACAAAAATATATTCTCTCCAGAAGAATTTCTATATGATGAAACTATCCATATCGAACTTTCCCCTTGGCAAAGCAAAGTTTTTTTAAAAGTAAAACATACCATTAACAAAGATCAATAGTTGTCTCAAAACTCAAAAAAACCTTAACTACTGATACACAATAGTTTAAAAAACATTGGTTAACTTTTAAGATATTTTTGCTAAAAACTTATACTTAGCCTTAATATAAAAGTAACTCTATTGAAATTATTATGGTATCATTTTTAACGTATTTAAATCAACAAACATTATTAACTCTAGACCTAAGAAGTTATGAGAACAAACGATGAACAATTTGTTGATGATTTTTTTAATGGAGATTTCGAAAAAAAACCTTTTGACATGGAAGAAATGGAATTTGGCAAATACGATGACATTGACGACACCTATTTAGACCAATTCAACGACGACTGGTAAACTATTTAAAAATAAAAAGAGAGACTATTAAGTCTCTCTTTTAATTTTATGCCACTAGTAGTACCTAGTTTTTCTTTTTATTCTTGTTAGCTTGATTATTAGCTTTCATCGCCTCATCCAATTTTTGTTGGAACTTCGACTTTTTCTTGCTAACATTCTTTTTCTTGTTCTCTTGAAGCATCGAATGAATCTTATCATCATCTACAAACTTTCTAATGATAGCTTGCTGACCAAAAGTTACAATATTCGATAGACAGTAGTAATAAGTCAATCCAGCAGGGAAATTATTACCAATAAACAAGAACATTACAGGCATCATATACTGCATTGTTTTCGCTGGACCTTCCACTGTTGTTGTCTGACTATTCATCCAAGTATATAGAATCAATGATATTGTCATCAATAAGCCAAATCCACTAACATGAGAACCATAGAAAGGAATTTCAAATGGCAACTGAAGAATAGTATCGTAAGTAGACAAATCATGAGCCCATAAGAAACTTTCTTGTCTTAACTCAATAGAGTTCGGGAAAAACCTAAACATCGCGAATAGAATCGGCATCTGCAACAACATAGGCACACAACCACTCAATGGATTCACTCCTACTTTTCTATAAAGCTCCATTTGCATTGTTTGAGCCTTGGCCATATCATCGCCCGCTTCAGCTTTGATCTCATCCAATTCAGGCTTTAAAACTCTCATTTTCGCCATAGACAGGTATGACTTGTATGAAAGCGGCGCAAGAGCCAACTTAATAATCAAAACCAATATCAATATAATCAAGCCATAGCTTGAAATATACATTTGCAAGAAATTGAATATTGGGATCACAACAAATTTATTGACCCATCCAAAAATCCCCCATCCCAAATTCAGGTTTCTAGAGAAATCAGTCGTTACATCTTTTAATATGTCGTAATTATTTGGACCGAAATAATATTTGAAATTATCCGTACCGCCTCGCAAATCCTTAACAGGCACTGCAAAAGAAGCTTTAGCCTTTTTAACAACCATTGTATCCAATGAAGAAGGCAATTCTGTAGACACAACAGCATTAGACACTGGGCTTGAAGGGATCACAGAAGACACAAAGAATTGTTGCTTGAAAGCGATCCAATTAACCGGCTCGGTAACTTTTTCTTCCTCAGCATCTTCAGAAGTCGCGGACAAATCATCAAAAGTACCGCTTGTAGTATAGAAATTAACAGTCGTATTGCCTCTCTCGCCACTATTGCCATAAAGGTTCTTTTCTGCTCTTGTCAGATTATCTTGCCACACATATTGAAGATCATTTCCTGTGATGACATTTTCCAGACCTTTGATATAAAACTTGTTTTCAAGTTCATAGCCCTCTCCTAGAGTATACACTTGCTCAATATAATTTTGCTCATCGACCTTCAACTTAAAGGAAATCGATGATTTACCTCCACTAGCAACTGTCGTAACTTGCGAAGCATTCGTTGCAAAATATAATTTGGATAAATCAACTGTGCCGGATGACGTTTTCAATTCCATTGAAAAGTCGTTTTGCCCGCTTTTCAATAAATTCAAAGGACGCTGATCCCATGTCTTGAATTTCTTAAGCAACACATTGTCAATACCTGCACCTTTAGAAGAGAATGTAATCTTAACAACATCATTCTCCAAGATAAAATCACGATTTTCTCCTTCCACGGCACTAGCGAATACTCCATACCTTTGAGAGTATCTAGCATTCTTCACAGAATCGCTTAGATTATCGAATTTATTCTCAATTTGCTCAATTTCATTATTGCTTGGCAATTGATCAACATTCTCGGCTACTGGAGTTGCTCCATCTTGATTTTCTTTCTCAGGCTCAGGAGCAAAGAAAAATGTGTACGCCAGAAGGATTGATGCGATTAAAAGTAGTCCTATCGACTGATTCTTATCCATTTTAAATTTTATTATTAAATAATTAACGCTTTAACCTACAGGCTAAAGCGTTATGAAAATCCCATATTTAAACAAAATTAACTTTTATTTTTGTGATATTCTAGCGCAGCCTTAACAAATGCAACAAAAACAGGCTGAGGCTTAATCACAGTACTTTTCAATTCTGGGTGGAATTGAGTACCTACGAAAAACGGGTGGTTTTCAATCTCTACAATTTCAACAAGTCCAGTTTCAGGATTGATTCCCGAAGCTTTCATTCCCGCATATTCAATTGCTTCCAAATACTTATTGTTGAACTCATAACGATGTCTGTGTCTCTCTTTCACAGTATCATTGCCATGGTAAATTTTCTTAGCCAAACTTCCCTCTTTCAATTCACACGGGTAAGCTCCCAATCTCATCGTTCCACCCATTAACTCTATATCCTTTTGATCTTCCATCAAGTCAATCACTGGATCAGGAGTATTAGGATTCATCTCTGTTGACATCGCTTCTTTAAGGCCAAGAACATTTCTTGCGAACTCAATCACTGCGCATTGCATTCCCAAGCAAATACCAAAGAAAGGTATCTTGTTCTCTCTAACAAAATTCACTGCTGTGATTTTGCCTTCAATCCCTCTCTCTCCAAAACCTGGCGCTACCAATACTCCATCAGAATCACTTAAAAGCTCTTCAACATTTCCAGGATTCACAGACTCGGAGCTTATCCAATTAAGCTTAACCTTGCACTCGTTTTCAGCACCTGCATGCACAAAAGACTCAACAATTGACTTGTATGCGTCATGAAGCTCAACATACTTACCTACTAGCGAAATCTTAATCTCATCCGTCGGATTCTTCAACCTTCCCAAGAAATCCTTCCAAAGATCAAGTTTTGGCTCGCTTTCATATTGAATATTAAGTTTTTCGATTACTCGCTCGTCCAACTTCTCTTTCTTCATCAAAAGAGGCACATCATAAATTGTGTCCGCATCAATTGACTCGATTACGGAATTCAATCTAACATTGCAAAATAAAGCTAATTTTTTTCTGATCTCTTGAGGCAAAGAATGCTCAGTTCTGCAAACTAAAATGTCTGGCTGAAGCCCTGCTTCCAAAAGTTGCTTTACAGAGTGTTGAGTAGGTTTAGTCTTTAATTCTCTAGCTTTCGCCAAGTAAGGAACTAAGGTTAAGTGAATGACGATAGCATTCTCTTCTCCAAGGTTCATTCTAGCTTGTCTTACAGCTTCAATGAAAGGCAAAGACTCGATATCACCAACACAACCACCAATCTCAGTAATCACGATATCATACTCGCCAGTCTCTCCTAGTTTGTAGAAATTATTTTGGATTTCATCTGTAATGTGAGGGATCACCTGAACGGTTTTGCCAAGGTAGGCTCCTTGTCTTTCTTTAGTGATTACATTATGATAGATTCTTCCTGTAGTGATGTTGTTCGCTTGAGTGGTTTTGATATTCAAAAACCTCTCATAGTGACCTAGGTCTAGGTCTGTCTCTGCCCCATCTGTTGTAACATAGCATTCTCCATGTTCGTATGGATTCAACGTCCCTGGATCAATGTTGATATAAGGGTCGAATTTTTGGATCGTTACAGAAAGTCCTCTCGCTTGAAGCAATTTCGCCAAAGAAGCGGCAATGATTCCTTTCCCTAATGATGAAGTAACACCTCCTGTTACAAATATGTATTTAGCAGCACCCATAAGTTATTGTTAATAATTACATTTCTTGACTTACGGGATACAAAGGTAATCATTTGCCTGAAAATTTTATTATTTTGACGTTTTTAAAACCTAAGTTTTTTAATTCCAAAGTCAAAAAATCTGAGAATCAGCCAAGTAATATTCCTTCGTCTCAATACTTACAGCCTTTGTTCCCTTGTTTTAAAATAAAATTTCATACCAAAGCCTAAACTATTCTTCAAACTCTGTTTGACCTTGGCTCTTGATTTCACTCAATAAATTCATTCCTTGGCTTTCCATCGTTTGCTTGAACTTTGATGATTCAGAAAACGAAAACTTATTCAGTTCACTCCACAAACTCGATCTAAATTGACTATACGGTTCGCTTTGTGACAGACTTAAACTATAATACGCTTTTTTGATATTCGCTTGCATAATTGCAGTCAAAGCCAATGGACTTGGAGCGCAAACCATATAAATTTCACAATCCGATAAATCGGCTTTTTTCAACTTTTCACTAGCCTTTTGTATAGCTAATAGCTCAGCTTCAGCAAGGGCGTTTTTTTGACGTTTAATACTCAACTGGGCACTAGAAACGATTTCACCATTGCAAACTAAACAAGCTCCAAAAGGCCCTCCTTCTCCAGCGATATACGCGTCCAATCCATCGTCATACGCTTTTTTCATTGCTTTCACACCTATATCATCCAACGCGCCTTGCATTTGGCTTGGAATCATAGCTCTAGCATTAGCATCAAAGCTCAAAGCAACCAAAGAGCCAACTCCAGTCCATAAAGCGGCTCTAATCATCTTGCGTCTCTCTTCAGAATATTGTATTGAATTTTTCATAATTCATTTTTCAGAATGAACATGAAAAATTCCAATAATGTTATCACCATCTAATCAAAGCCGAAGCCCAAGTAAATCCACTACCAAATGCGGCTAAACATAGTAAATCACCTCTCTTCAACCTTCCTTCTTCAAATGCTTCGCTCATAGCAATCGGAATAGAGGCTGCGGTCGTATTCCCATATTTCATTATGTTATTGAATACTTTCTCAGGAGGCAAACCTAATTTTGTTTGAATGTACTGGCTTATACGCAAATTTGCTTGATGAGGAATTAATAAATCAATATCGTCTTTTTCATAGCCATTGGCATTCAACGCTTCTCCAATTACCTCCATAAATCTAACTACGGCATGTTTAAAAACAGCGCTCCCATTCATGAAAGGCTTGGTCGTAGGACCTTTAATCAACTCCGGAGTCAACCTTGGCGGCCTGCTGCTACCCGGATCTTTCACATACAACTCCTCCGCAAAACGACCATCAGAATGAAGATGCGTAGAAAGAATACCTTCATCTCCTTCAGCTCTTTGCACAATTGCGGCACCAGCCCCATCACCAAATATCACTGCCACATTTCTACCTTCATCATTCAACTCAAGACCAGTAGACTGAATTTCAGCTCCTATCACCAATACATTTCGATACATACCTGTCTTGACAAACTGATCAGCTACTGAAAGGCCATAAATAAAGCCTGAGCAAGCATTTCTTATGTCCAAAGCAGGTATCGCCTCTAATTCCAAGTCTCTTTGCAACAAAACTCCTGAACCAGGAAAATAATAATCAGGCGTAATAGTCGCCAAAATGATCATATCTATTTCTTCCTTTGCCATGCCGGCTCTTTCTAAGGCCATAAGAGTCGCTTCTTTGGCCATGGAAGAAACAGTATCTTTACCCGGTGTAATATACCTTCTCTCTTTTATTCCTGTTCTCTCCTGTATCCACTCATCGCTTGTGTTCATCAATTTTTCCAGATCATGATTAGTTACCACTCTATCTGGCACATAATGCCCAACGCCAACTATTTTAGATGCATGCATATCTTACTCCATTTTGATTAAAAATTATCCCTTTCACTTTGAAAATTTAACGCTATTCTCATTATCTAGTTACTCATTTACATATCCATAGCTATGCCAGCAAAGACTTAAACATTAAAACTCCAAGAACATCTTTGAAAAGAATAAGTTAGCATATGGAGTAAAACAATAAAAAAATGAAAAATAGTTACCTTGCCACTTTATTTATAATCATTTTGTTGAATTTCTCTTCCTGCAATAATGATGATGACACCAAGCCAATTTCATTAGCAGACGACCCTGCGGCCAAATCAATTAGAGATATATTCACCAAGGAGGATTTTGAACTCTGGTTTCCCGACTCCATCATGGCATGGGGATCAAAAACCAGAACCAGAAATCCATTTTACTCATACGAAGCCTTCATCGAAGCCGCTAAAAGATATCCAAAATTCGGAACGGAAGGCAGCGTTGAGCAAAATAAAAAAGAAATAGCAGCCTTTTTAGCCAATTGCGCTCATGAAACCACAGGAGGTTGGAGTACAGCTCCAGGTCCTCACGGGACTTATTCTTGGGGTTTATATTGGATAAGAGAAGTTGGCTGCACTCCTCAAAAGCCTTGTCAGCAATACACTGTTCCGAACCAAGAATATCCTCCAATGTCCACAGAAGGATATTATGGCAGAGGCCCATTGCAAATTAGCTATAACTATAATTACGGAAGATGCAGTGAGGACTTATTCGGAGACAAAACTATCTTGCTTAAAAATCCTGACATGGTTGCGACAGATAGCGTCCTAGCCTTTAAAGCCGCTCTTTGGTTTTGGATGACACCTCAACCACCCAAGCCATCTTGTCACCAGATCATGTTGGAAGACTGGGTCCCATCTCGCCAAGACTCGATGGCTAATAGATTGCCAAAATATCAATTCGCCATGACTATTGTGGTTATTAACGGAGGTGTCGAATGCTATGGAACGGGAACTCCTTCCTTGCAAGCCTTGAACAGAGTTGGTTTCGACTCTCTTTTCCTTGATTTTTACAATATCAAGAAAGATCTGCCTGTTTCTGACTGCGATTGCAGCAAAATAAGCCCATATTAACGCGAAATAAAATTTCAAAAAAAAATCATATTAGAATTTGACACAATCTTTATAATTTTAAGGGCTTATCAACCTAAAAAATAATAAAGTGTCAAATTCTATTTTTTTCAACAACAACTTAGACGAAAATCAAATTGATCATTGGTCCGAAAACTATGTGGAAAGCTACAACCTTCCTGAATGGTTCGAAAACCTGATATATGTAGCTGTAGATTTAAGCATTTTAATTTTCATAGGATTAATCGTCAATAAACTCACCAAAGTCATTCTTCTTAAAAGCCTCACTGCTCTTTTTAAGAAAACCAAAAATAAAATCGACGATGTTCTTCTGGAAAAAAAAGTATTCAACCCTTTGGCTTATCTAGGTCCTGGGTTAGTCGTAATTTTTTTAAGCCCCTATATTCTTAGCAAACATCCCGAAACTACAACAATTGTCATGATTGTTGCCAAGGTTTTTGTTACTATATCTTTTTTAATGTTTGTTAATAATCTAGTTAATGCACTAGAGCATTTATTGGAAAACAATAAAAATTTCTATGACAAACCGATAAGCAGTTACGCCCAACTTATCAAAATAATCAATTACGTCATCGGAATCATATTCATAGCGTCTTTCATCTTCAATAAGGATGTGATGCATATTTTGACAACTCTTGGAGCGCTAACGGCTGTGATTATCTTAGTATTCAAAGACACAATACTCGGGTTTGTCAGCAGTCTTCAAATATCAGCATATGATATGATTCACGTTGGCGATTGGATTACTATTCCTTCTTACAAAGCTGATGGCACCGTCATCAAAATCACATTAAATGTGGTTAAAATCAAGAACTTTGACAATACTATCTCCACAGTACCCACTTATGCCTTTATCACTGATTCTTTTCAAAACTGGAAAGGCATGTCTGAGTCTGGAGTAAGGAGAATGAAACGATCAATCAATATCAAAATGAGTAGCGTAAAATTCTTGGATCAAACACATCTTGATAAACTAGGGTCTTATAAACTCATTGAAGATTATTTAAATGAAAAAACAAGATCCATAGACAAAAGCAATGATCAAGAACTCGTCAATATAAACAGTGCCAAACTTACTAACTTGGGAACTTTCAGAGTCTATGCGGAAAAATACTTAGCCTCCTTGGATACCATTTCTAGCAGACACACTCTAATGGTAAGACAACTGCAACCAACATCTCAAGGAATCCCTTTGGAAATTTATTGCTTTATAAAAGATACTCAATGGGTTAACTATGAAAAAATTCAATCCGATGTGTTTGATCATCTAATCGCTTCTGTGAATGCATTCGATCTTGAAATATTCGAAACGCCTACTGGTAAAGATTTACATCATTTCAACTTAGAAGCGCAAGTATAATTTCATAGATTTTTGTATATTAAAGCTTATTTGGCATTCATATGCTGAATAAGCTTTTTATTTTTTAATAATTTAATTTATTAATATGAACAAATTAAGCAAGTTGTTATCGCTAGGCTTTTTGGGTTTGTCTCTTTCAGCTTTTGGCCAGACGGAGATAGAGTTTGAGAATCCAAGAAAAATATCTGAAGATATTGATTTGGAAGTGACGGAAGTAAAAAACCAAGCTGAAACGGGAACGTGCTGGAGCTTTTCAACAACTTCTTTCATTGAAAGCGAACTAATAAAAAAAGGCAAGGGAGTTCATAATCTTTCTGAAATGTATAATGTCAGAAACGTCTATCCACAAAAAGCCGAATTATATGTAAAAAAGCATGGTCGGGCACAATTTGGAGAAGGCAGTTTGAGCCATGATGTCATCAACTCCATAAGAGAATATGGTATTGTTCCTGAATCTGCATATTCAGGCATCACTTTTGGCGAATTGCACAATCACCAAGAAATGATAAACGTGCTTAAAAAAATGCTTACCGCTGTTGTAGAAAACAAAGGAGGCTCCATAACTCCTAAATGGTCTGAAGCATTCAATGCAGTACTTGATGTCTATCTGGGAAAAGCTCCTCAAGAATTTGAATACCAAGGAAAAACCTACACTCCAAAGTCATTTGCTGATTATTTGGATATCAATCCTGATGACTACATATCATTGACATCATTCACTCATCAAGATTTCTATGATAGCTTTGTCCTTCAAGTGCCGGACAACTTTTCCAATGGAGAGTTTTACAACCTTCCACTTGACGAACTCATGGAAGTTATGGACTATGCTTTGGAAAATGGCTATACTATTTCTTTAGACGCTGACGTTTCAGAAGAATTTTTCTCTGCAAAAACAGGAATGGCAATCTTGCCGGCTAAAGATTTTGACGATATGGATGAAGATGAAAAAGAAGGCGTATTCAAAGTCAACACTCCTGAAGTAATCGTTACACCTGAGTTAAGACAAATGGCTTATGAGAATTATGAAACAACTGACGACCATTTGATGCATTTGACTGGAAAAGGAAAAGATCAATATGGAAACCCATTCTACAAAGTTAAAAACTCTTGGGGCACCAAAGGCAAAGGCTTTGAAGGTTATGTTTATCTTTCTGAAGCATACATGAAAATGAAAACAGTTTCAATACTATTGAATAAAAATGCCTTGCCTAAAAATATAAGAAAAAAACTTAATGTTTAAGTTCTAATTTGCTTTTGACAAGAACATTTAAGCTTATATTGCAAAGGATTGCCTTCAGTCAATTTTTCATTGAAGGCAATTCTACACTAACAATCAATATTCCATATGCATAAGAGTTTTACCCTTGCCTTAATCCTTTCGTTGTCCACATTCAGTGCTTTTTCTCAAAGAGAATCTTTGGACGTTTTGTATTACCAAAATCAACTGGATAAAATATACTCAATTTGCGAGGGTAAATTAGCCTCGAATCCAGATGATATTGACGCTAAGCTTTGGATGGGCAAAGCCAAACTGAAAGAAGGTAAATCTCAAGAAGCATTCGATTACTTTGAAGAAGTATCCAAATCAAAGGCCTCGAATATTGACCATAAATGCGAAGCGTATACAGGCATGGGCTCTTGTTACTTCTTTGAAGAAAATTACAAAAAAGGGAAGTCATACCTTCAAAAAGCTTTTAAAATGGAAGCCAGCGATGCCTCAAGGCATGACACATACAAACGTATGCTATTGCTAGGTTCGGAACAAAGCTTTAAAGATTGGCAAAAAATAGAATCCAAACACTTCAATTTTTACTTTCACCCTGAACACGAAGTTGTAAATAAGGAAATATTTATTTCAGAAAGAGAGAGAGCTTATGAAAGGGTGAACATCTTTTTCAACGACAATAAATACAATCTGCCCAAAAAGATCGATTTTTACATTTGGAGCACGCTGGAATACTCCAATCAAGTGCTAAAAAAAGATATTGGATATGTTGATCCTTTATTTTGCGTGGCACACACGCACAGAGAACAAACCAAAGGGCATGAAATAACTCATATCATCTCTTATAATACCATTGATATAGAAATTGAAAGTCCTTTTATCACCGAAGGTACAGCTGTTCATTTTGATCTGACGCGAAAAAACAAACTTAAAATCGCCAAGGAGAACATTGAAGAAATCAACTATCCAGATATCAAGGTCATAGATATGTGGAAAAACTGGAATAGCGTACCTCGAAAAATCTCCTATCCTGTAGCAGGAGAATTCATTCAATTTATGATCAGAGAAGGAGGAAAAGACAAGTTCTTAGCCTTTTTCAAAAATCAAACTTTCGAAAACGGGCAAAAAATTTATGGCCTAGAGTGGGAAAGTATGATCAATAAGTTTGAAAATCGTATAAATAACAAAGACGGTATCTAAACTAAGCTACCGCCTTTTCTTCTTCTGTTTCATAAAGATGGAACTCTTCTTTGATAACAACACTATTGTTAGATTTCACACCATAATGATATAATAGATAAATGCCATTCACTGAAATCAAATATGAGACCAATTGAATTTCAGAAAAGCTAAAAGCCAACTCTGAAGGCATTGAGAACTGCATCAAAAGCATTAACTTATCTACCATTAGAACCCCTAAGCCTGTTACTACAAATTGAATAGACAATCGGTTAACCGGACCAGCGCCCCATTTCCAATAATGCTCCATTGTTCTGGAAATTTTTCTGATCAAATGCCAACTAATCGTAATGGACAAAAAACAAGAAAAAAAAGCAAATCCATGAAGTTGTGTCATTTCCATTCGATCATAATAATCTGAAAGAAACACTAAAACAGCAACTAATGGAATCAATATAAATCTGAGTGTAGAATCTTTGTAAATCGTCATATTTCTTAAGTTACTAAAATATAACGAATTATGCTTGGTTTATTATCCAAGGTTTCAAGCTAGAACAAGCTTTTTCATCATAAATGGACTATTCAACCAAGGCATTCGATTAACTTCATACAGTCTCCATACTACCGCAACAGAAAAAACGCCTATAATAGATCCAAAGAAAATATCGACAAAAAAGTGTTGTAATAAATAGACACGAGAAATACCAACAAGTCCTGCAACTAACAATCCAAATATTGTAAAGTATCTATTCTTCAATATCAAGCTCAAAAATATGAAAATAACGAAAGCGGATGCAGTATGCCCTGAAGGAAATGAGTGATGTCCATGCACTTTAACTCCTTCGACAAAATTCAAAGCAACATCATAATTCTCAAAAAACAGCTTCGGCCTAGGCAAGTCAAAAACAAATCGTTTCATGACTTGCACTATCAGCGTCTGCAATACGATAATTTTAGCCAACAATACAAAGTAAGAATATCTCACAAATAATGTAGCTATGCCTAATACAGCAAATAAAGCCCCATCGCCAAGATAAGTCACATACTTAAAAAATAAATCTCCAAATTGTGTATGTTGGTCATTAAGCCATAACTCTAATTGACCTTTTGGATAAATCAAAAGCAATGCTCCCAATCCAACCATATAAAAAATATACAAGGCAGTGCCGAGCCCCAAATACTGATTAGTTTTAATCATCATCCTTAAATTGAAATTTCATGTATTTAATTTTTTCACCCAAAGCGTAGAACTTAGCCTCAAACCTTGTCTTAATTCCATAATGATCCTTCATCAATTCTTCATCTTCATAAAGATCCTTAGTAAAAACATGGCTCTTAATATCATCTCTTTGCTGAAGCAATTCCAATGTATAATCAAAAAGGCCTGTATTGTCCGTCTTGAATTTTATCCAACCGCCAGGTTTTAAAATTTTCTTATACATCTCCAAAAATCGGGTATGAGTCAATCGTCTTTTCTCATCCCTGTCTCTTGGTCTAGGATCAGGAAAAGTGATCCAGATTTCAGAAATTTCCGATTCTCCAAAGAATTTTTCCAACATCAATATTTGCGTTCTCAAGAATGCCACATTATCCATCCCAGCGTCTATTGCTTGAGAACTACCTACCCACATTCTTGAACCTTTGATGTCAACCCCAATAAAATTTTTCTCAGGCATTTTCTCGGCCAAGCCAACAGTATATTCTCCATTGCCGCAAGCAAGCTCTAAAACAATATCATTTTCATTTTTGAAATGCTCGCTATTCCATTTACCTTTGGCTGCTTCGAAAAACTCTTTCCCTTGCTGAACTATATTATACCTTTGCTCATTATCAGCAAAACGCCCTAATTTATTTCTCATCTCTGCTTATTCCTTCTACGAATATTATATTCTCGTTTAAACACAATTCGCAATTTAACCTTTTTAAGGTATAAACTCACAATCTAATGTTATAAATTCTTTATTTCTGCCACAACAAATGTACTCCCTCCCACGAATATCAAATCATCTTTATTTGCTTTGCTCTTGGCTATAGCGATAGCATCATTCACATTGCTAATAGACTCTCCTGTCAATCCAGTTTCTTTTGCAAGCCTAGCCAACGCATCAGCCTTTATAGCTCTTGGGGAGTTTTCAGCCATGCAAAAATAAAATGAAGCATCTTTAGGCAATAAATTGAGTATAGATACTACATCCTTATCATCAACCATCCCCCAGACGATATGAAGTTTATTTTTAACTTTATGGCGAATTTGATCCATCAAAAGCCTCACTCCGTCCTCATTATGCCCAGTATCGCATATAATTTCTGGTTCGCTTCCAATTTGCTGCCATCTGCCTTTAAGACCTGTGTTCAAAACAATATTCTTCAAGCCATTTTCAATATCGCGATTGCTAATTTTGGGAAATTTAGCCATAAGAAACTGTTCAACTAACGCCAATACTCCAAGCGCATTATTTTGCTGGTAATTCCCATGAAGCCCTAATTCAAACTTTAAATTGTCATTGTAAACAAATCGACCGTCAGCTGCTTTTTCCAACTTCGCCGATTTGTCAGCGAATAAAATCTCACTTCCACAATTTTCAGCTTTGGATTTAAACACTTTTTCAACTTCACTTTGCGTTTGGGAAACAATAACTGGAACCTTCGGCTTGATAATACCTGCCTTTTCAGCTGCAATTTTCTCAAGCGTATCGCCCAATAATGCCTGATGATCTTTGCTAATGTTGGTGATAAGACATGTCTCAGGAGTAATAATATTAGTTGAATCCAACCGACCTCCAAGTCCTACTTCTATGACAGCAACATCAACCTTTTGAAGATCAAAATACTGAAAAGCCATGCCAACAGTCATCTCAAAAAAGGAAGGCATCACTTCTTCAATCAGTGATTTATGGTTTTCAACAAATGAAACTACTGCTTCTTGTGAAATCTCTTTGCCATTGATTTTAATTCTTTCTGTAAACTCCTTTAAATGCGGAGATGTATACAAGCCAACCTTATATCCAGCCTCTTGCAGGATTGATGCTATCATATGCGAAGAACTACCTTTTCCATTAGTTCCCGCGACATGAATTGTCTTGAAATTATTTTGGGGATTTCCTAATCCTTCACACAACCGGATAGTATTATCCATATCCGTCTTATACGCGGCTTTGCCTTCGCGTTGATACATAGGCAAAGCATTGTATAAGAAATCAACCGCTTCGTTGTAATTCATTAATTTGTTCGAATAATAAATGTTATTTTACCCACAGACACAGGAGGCGCAATGCCTTGTCCTTCTGTCTGGCTGAAAGTCAAGCTCTCCACCTCTCGCTTATAAATTTGCTCAACTGCTGATGAAACCGTTTTCTCTAAAGTAATTACAGAAATCACCTCTCCCGAATCATCGATTTTAATTTGAAATACGACCTTACCATTCTCAGGCGAGTTATCATCAGGCTTCGGCTCAAAATCCCAATTCCACCCTGATAAGTCCAGCGAGGCTCCACTCATATTTCCATTGCCTGAATGCTTACTGTAAAGCAAAGGCTTCTTCTCATTTTTCTTGCTTTCCTCATTCCCAACAGCTCCTGGAGTATTATCATTTCCATTTCCTTCTTCAGCATCAGCAGTCTCTTGGCTTGGATAAGTCAACGCTGGCTTCGTAGAATTGCTTGATTTAGGTTGCTCTTCAACAACTTCCTGAACTGCTTCGCTGGAATTTGAAGCTGAGCTTTCAACCTCTTCAACGGAAGAATCTGAATCATCCTCAACTGTTTCAACGATTTCCTCAACCTCAGATGTCAAATCTTCAACATCGCTAATATCCTCGCTTTGTTGAGCCTCGACATTTTCAGCTAGAGCGGTCTCCTCCACTACCTCCTCTACAGTTTCCGAATTATCCAACTCTTCGATAATTTCTTCAACTACCTCTGATTTCGCCGCAGCTTCAGTGACGGGCTTTTCAGGGGATTTATTTCCTTGCCCTGTTTCAGTAAAACCAAAACTCATCTCTATACCATATACAGGCAAAGGAGGGTCTGGCGCTTCCCATACTTTAATATACCATACCAATAAAAGAATCAGAGATGTAATCACAAATGTAATCACAGCGCTTTTTCTCTCATTTTTTTTCTGTTCTTTCTCCAATAGCTTCCATGTTTTAATTTAAAAACTATTTTTCAGGCTTTGCCGCTACTGATACTTTAGCATCCAAAGATGTAGCTATTCCTGCTACTTTCACAAAGTACTTGGTAGGAACAGCCTCATCAATATGCAATGTCACACTTCCGCCACTTCCTTTCAAAGCTTTTGCCAAATCCGACTCAATAGATTTCAAACTCGAAGCCTTGTCATTTACCGCAAATTTCAAATCCTTGGTTATCGTAACGCTGACATTCTGAATAGCAACTTTAGGCTTTTTCGCGGAAGGCAAGCTTACCGGCAAACCTGAAGGCGTAATAAAAGATGATGTCAACATAAAAAAAATCAGCAACAAGAAAATTATATCCGTCATGGACGACATGCTGAAACTGGCATCCACTTTATGTTTTGATTCCAATCCCATAACTATCTGACATTTTGTGGTTCTTGCAACAAATCAATAAAATCCACCGATGTGTACTCCATTCTATGCACAAGCTTAGAAACCCTCGTCACTAAATAGTTATATGCCAAATACGCAAC
Source organism: Aureibacter tunicatorum (assembly GCF_036492635.1). Taxonomy (GTDB): domain Bacteria; phylum Bacteroidota; class Bacteroidia; order Cytophagales; family Cyclobacteriaceae; genus Aureibacter; species Aureibacter tunicatorum. Next base: position 1,843,904 of record NZ_AP025305.1, on the reverse strand, counting down.
AATACCAATAAACAAACCAACCGCTGTCGTAATCATAGCTTCATAAATACCAGAAGACAACATTTTAGGGCTTACCTGTCCTTCCTCTTGGGCAATTGCGATAAATGCTTGAATCATACCGGTTACCGTACCTAAAAAACCTATCATTGGAGCTGCCCCAGCAATTGTGGCCAACAATGACAGATTCTTCTCCAACCTATAAATCTCAACTTTGCCCACATTTTCGATAGATGCTTCAATCGTTTTCAATGGACTGCCGATTCTAGAAATCCCTTTTTCAACCATTCGTGCCAAAGGAGATTTAATTTGAGCACAAAAATTCCTCGCCCCATTCAAGTCACCTCTTTCTATCAACTGCCTTACTTGTTCATTGAAATTATTAGGAACTTTCGCCGCCGCTTTAAGCGTAAAAATTCTTTCGAAAAATATATAGATCGCAGCCACAAGCAACAATGCCAATGGCACAACCATATACCCTCCCTTCATCAACAAATCAATAAGTGAAATGGACTCTTTAACCGCCACTTCCGTACTTTCCTGAAATGCGCTCAATAGTGTTGTCATACAAAATTTGCTTTAAAAGTTTAATAACTATCTTTCTCTAAACAAACAGAGATAGTCTTTATGACTATCCCTGCATTCTTAGGCTTACGCCTCTATTCAATTAATATCTTACTACCCAACTATTAGCGGAGTAATTTGCTTTGTAATGCTCCAAAGAAGATTCAGCCGATGGTAAATTTTGATATCTCGCCAATGAAACTCTATAGAACTTGACTTTATTTCCTGGGTTAATAATATAAACTCCCTTGCCCCCATCTACTAATTTATCAGCATAGTCTTTTGCCAAATCCTCATCGACAAAACTATTGACAATAACATAGTACTTTCCTGATCGACCATCAATGTACTCAATTTGACCTGCTGAAGGCGTCTCGGCATTCTCATCAATCACAGACTCTGTATAAGTCGGTTCTTCCACAGACTCAGAGACAGGTTCTTCAACAACCTCTTCTTGTGGTTCAGCTACTTCATTCTGATCAGGATCTTCTTGCACTTCATCAACCACGATTTCCTCAGTTGCTCCATCACCTTCACTAACTGGCTCTTCTGCAATTTGCTCTTCTTGAGGTGCTTCTTCATCGCCAGACAATAAATACCAAGCTACACCTCCTCCAAGCAATAATACAGCTAACACAACAGCAATTATCACAGTATTATTGCTTCCTTTCTTTTCCTCGTTCCCACCATCATCAGTCGTGCTACCTGCACTTCCCATTGGCTGATTAGCATTTTCATTATTGCCATCATTTGCGTCTGAATTAGTGCCAGAATCTTGATAATTATTTGAAGAACTATAATCTCCATAAGAAGAGCCTGAAGAACTTCCATAATCATTCGACGAAGATGAACCGGAAGAAAAGTAATCATTCGACTTGTTAGTCTCTCCATCATTTGAAGAAGAATAGTCATTATTGCTATTTGAAAAATAATCGTTTTTGGAAGACGAATCTTGCCCGTAGTTTGAAGAGCCAAAATCGTTTCCTGATGAATAGCCGTAATCATTTGAAGAACTGCTACCGTCATTTGATGAATAAGAACTGTTAGACGAATAATCGCCATAACTACTTGAACCACTATTCCACTGATAAGAATCGTTACTTCCGCTACCACTTTCCTGACTTGATGAATAGCTGTTGTCCGACGAACTTGTTTTGCCAGGCACCTCTGGCAAACCAAAATTATCTTGATCCAAATCGCTTTGTGCTTTCTTCTCGTTGTGTCCTTTATCGTTTAAAAATTCGTTTTGACTCATGTGTTTATTGTTTTGACAGGTGATTACAAAAATTCATTCTCTAATATTATGGCTCAAAATTAAACCAATTTTTCAAGCTTTCTTATTTATAACATTAAAATAATATTAAAAAGAATAAGAAACGCCACCCAGAAACTGTACTCCTCTTGTTGGATAATATAAGAAATAAGGATTCTTCTGACCTATTATATTATCTATCTCCACAAAAGCTCCCCACTTTTCATTTATCGAATAATCCGCTTTTAAATCCAAATTTAAAATCGTCTTCAAATCTTCTATTTCTCCATTTTCATCCAATGCCTTTATTCCTCCAAGCACTCCAAAAGCAGCACCCAGCCTCAGCTGATCATTCACCTTAAATCCAAAATCAGACGCTAAAGTATATGCTGGCCTATGCCAAGCTTCTTCCAAATTTTTAGTTTTATAGCTATTGTAATCAAACCTAAATGCTAAACTATACAAATCAGCTTTTTTGAACCTTGTAGCGACAAATACATTCATTTGTTGTGTAGTTCCATTATCATAGACCACATTCATCCTGGACCTATCCAATGAATCATTCACAAAAAAGTATTGATTGTCAATACCAGAGACAGAAACTCCTCCCTCGAACTCCATATATGAATTTACTTTCATCACGGCGCTTGCATGTATATCGAACATCGTTGATGAATTCTGCAAATTTGCCATTGTGCTCAAAAATGGATTTTCCTTGGTCAATTCGGCATATGTATTGACATTCAAGCCACTGTTGAAACCAGTGGATAACGTCACTTTTTCATTTAGCTTATACTCAAAATTCGCAAAAGGGTAAATTGCCAATTGCGAGATTGGTCCAATAGTATCGTTTTGCGAGAAAAAGCTAAGACCTATATCCAATGTCCAACGATCAGGCGAGTAAGTCAAAACGGGCTTAACATTAACAGCAGTTCTATCACGATCATAAAACTCATTGGAATAATTGGACATGATCATCTGCCCAAAAATATCAAACCTCCATTTATCATCAATTAAATACCCTCCATTCAGATCAACAACTAAATTATTTTCTTTTGAAGTAAACTTATCACTGACAAGATCATAGCTCAAGCCAACACCATACACAAACTTTTCCTGCTCTGCATTCTCCAATCTGACTTGTGCTCCAAAACGATTATAAACTTGCTTGATAGAATCTGCAGAAGGAATTTCTTGCTCAGCATCATATCCATAATAATACAGTCCATTTCTTCCATAATTCAACTTAGCATCCACATTAACCACTTTGCCGAAATACTGTCCGAATAAGGCAATATCACTTGAGCTTTCGCCTGAATTCTTCCCATCCACAGGCCCTTGAACGAAAGATCTGTGATTCGCATGAACACCCCAATTATATTCTTTGCTCGCTTGATTTGCTAAAAAACCTTCAAAATAAGGACTTGTGTAATTACCAAAACCTAATCTTAAATAATTGGATGTATAATTTGGCACTCCTTCATTTTTGATTTTCAACATTCTAATCCTTGGATTATACTCTGGAAAATCAATCTCAAAATCCTGAACATCGTATTCAAATGTCTTTTTCTCAGATGTCAAATCCGGTTGAGGAGGAATTTTATCAAACCTTCTTGAAGCTTTTTCAAGGCTATTGACTCTTTCTTTGACAATTTCAAACTGCGAGTCTTGAAGAACTTCAACAGATTCATCTCCCAAACTCTCATCGGTATCAGATTGAGCATTCGCTATATTTGCAAATCCAATCATGATCAAAAATATATATGCAATTGAATATTTCATATCCTAAATCTAATAATAAAAAATGCTCAAATTTATTCTACAATACTATGCAACGAATCAACATCGACCATTTCCATTCCTGAAGAATCTTGAGACGATATCGTTTCTTCCTCCAAAACAGAGATCTTTTTCATACGCTCTTTGGCTCCATTCACTACTTCTTCAACCGGCGATTTATCAATAATCGACTGCAAAGTGGCTTTCGCCTGAAAAAGCTCATCGGACTCAATATAATTATCGGCAATCAGCAAAAATGCTTTGCTCAACCAGTATTCATATACTCCAAAGTTCTTGCTTAAATCATAAAGCGTTTGAATCGATTGCTCATATTGACCTCTTTTATGAAATACTTCAGCCAATAAATATTGTGCTTCAGCGCCATTAGCATCCTTTGCCGTATTCATCGTAATGATAAATTGATCCATAGCTTCATCTTCCAAGCCTTTGCCTAGCGCGGCTTTGCCTATATATAGGTTAGCCATATTTGTAGCATTTGCAGACACAGCTACTTTATCTATGATCTCATGAGCATAGTAATCTACAGAATCATATTTTTCTAATTCATAATATGACTTGACCATCATCGACCAAGCTTTAAATTGATCTTTTTTCGATCTCGCAATACCCGAGTAGTGCTTCGAGGCTTGAACAGCCTTCTCGTATTCTTTTTGAGTAAAATGTATTTCTGACACTTTACTCAAGGCCTTAGGCAAATACCTGTTTTTAGAATCCTCAATTACATCATTAAACCATTTCACAGCATTTTCATCATCTCGCAACCTATAATATGAATCCGCCAAATAATACTTAGCATCCACTAGATATGGACTATTTGGATAATCGATCAAATAATTTGACAGCGACTTAGATGCTTGATGATATTGTTGATCAAAATAAAGCGATTTCGCTGACTCATATGCAACATTTTCAACCGTTTCGCTATCTGGATTCGCTTCCTTGTATTTAGCTATATAGGCGTCCAGCTCGTTCTGCTTACCTGCTTTGCTCAATGCTTCCTGCAATCCCAACAATGCACTATTTGCATTGGAAGACGTTGGGTATTCATCTATCACAACCTTATACTCTTCAACAGCTTTCGAGTAATTACCTAAATTTGAATATGAAATCGCTTTACGCTCATATGCAAATGGCATTAACAAGCTTTCGGGAGCATCTTCTATCAATTGATCCAACAACTTCAACGAAGCTTGGCTATTACCCGCCACTGATTCAAAAACCGCCAATTGGTACAAAGCATCATCATAATACCTCGACTTTGGTTCAACCTCTAAAACTTTATCAAAATATGCTCTAGATGAAGACAAATCCTTTTCTATACCACTGATCATCCCCAACTGGAAATAAGCATAATCTGTATCTGGATTTTTTTCTTGAACAGACTTTTTATAATTATCTATCGCATATACATATGCTTTCTGGACATAATAGCAATCCGCAAGTCTCATCAAAGCATCTGCGGAATGCTTATTGGAAGCATTGCTTTCCACATACCTTTTAAAATAAGGCAAAGCTAAATTATATTTCTCTTCATTGAAATAAGCGTAACCTAATCCATAATAGCTTAAATTCTTAAATTCATGCGTGTCAGAAGCCAATGTCTGTATTTGCAAATAATGATCCTTTGCATCGGCATATCTTTTAGCTATAGAATAAGCTTCTCCCATCCAATAATGAGCCTGAATCACAAGTTCATGATTTATTGGATACTTCAACGATTTTTTAAAGAAACCTACGGAAGATTTTAATTTGCCTTGATTAAATAACTGAACGCCCCTGCTAAATGTCACTTGCTGGAAATCCTTTTTCATCTTAGATGATTTGTATGACAAACTTTCCAAGTGCTCAACAGCCGCTTTAAAATCATTCGACCTTAAATATGCTTCTCCAATCAATTGGTCTAATTCTTCTACATATTGCGATTCCGGAAACTCTTCCTTAAACTTTCGCATTGACACCACTGCATCTTCATACTTCTCTAGCTCCATGCATAACCTAGAGTGATTATAAGCAGCCTCTTCTTTCATCTCATCATTAAATGAAGTCTTCTGAGCCTTATCATAAGCGCTTAAGGCAAAAGGCTTTCGATCATCTTTCACATAGATTCCTCCAAGGTAATACGAAGCATAATATCCTAGAGAATCCTCCACCAAGGCAACTTTTTTAAAGTTGTCTTCAGCTTTATCCAATCGATCCAATTTCATATTAGCCAAAGCAGCTCTGTACAACACATCTGCTTTAGGAGATTTTTTCACTTTCGTATATTCCTCAAAATAACGAGAAGCATTTTCATAATCCCCCATTTCAAAATATGATTCAGCGACCAATAATTTTATTTCATCATTGTTCACTACTTTTGATCGCTTATTTTTCGCAAAAGGCTCAGCATATTCAACTAATTGTCTATAATCCTTTTGCTTATAATAAATATTAGAGATAAAATAAGGGACCTGAGCGGAATAAATATCTGTCTTTCCTGCTGCTTTTAAATCCCTAAGTGCTCTATCGTATTTTTCTTGTTTGTAATGAATATATCCAGAATAATAATAAGCCGCATATTTGTATTTATTATCCGACAATTTCAATCGATTAAACATCGGCAATGCATCGTCAAATCTTTGCTCCAAAAAATAGGAATAAGAAAGCCAAAACAGGTAGTCATTCTTTTGACTTTCATTCAATGCATATTGATCCACTTTTTCCAAATGATCAACAGCTTCGTCGTACTTTTTCCTTTTGAAATAATAACCACCTAAATCAAAATACGCCAATGAAGCATATCCGCTTCCTTCGTGCTTCTTAGCATATGCTTCAATAAGGTTTCCGCCATCAGCATTTTCCAAATACAAAGCGCAAACGGCAATAAAATACTCAGCTTCGTCAATTTCCAATTGACTTGCATTTTTTTCATTATCTAAAAAAGACTGAAACTGAAATCTAGCTGATGCGTATTTTTGTCTTTCAAACAAATGTTTTCCTTTATCTAGCGAGATGTTTTCATCCCTCTGTGAAAGCGTACTCTGCGCTTGAGCTCCAAATGTGGATCCGAAAAGGGCTAAAAAGCACAATATTTTCTTATTCATAAAAATTATAATCGACGATTAAACAGATAAAATTATATCATAATATCAGTGAAGAATCTTGAACAGCAACTCCTTTAATATTTCCCCTTCAGGTTGCACAGGAGAGTCTACACCCTTGACTTTCAAGTCAGCTTCTTTAAGATATTTTATAATATACACAATTTTTTTGATACTATAATTATTTGAAGCAAATCTATACTCTTTTAGTATAAAGGGATGCACGCCTAACAACTGGCTCAATCCTTTTTCACTTTTATCAGCGCTATGGTGAATCAAGAGCAATTTAGAAAAATAAGCATAAAGCACTGAAATAATGGCGATCAAAGAATGTTCCTTCGGGTTAGAAGCGAAATAAGCGACAATTCTATTCGCTTTGACTACATCCTTTATTCCAATAGCTTTTTGAAATTCAAAGATATTATACTCTTTGCTTATACCTATATATTCCTGAATAAGTTCGGAGTTGATTGATTTGTCTTGTCCTTGCCCAATATTCACAAGCACTTTTTCAATTTCATTGGTCAAACGACTCAAGTCATTCCCTATATTTTCAGCCAAAACATGACATGACTCTTGATCAATTCCCACATTTTTAGAACGAACATATTTCCCTATCCACTCAGGCAGTTTATTGTCATAAATCTTTTTAGCTGTCATATGGACAGCATTTTTATCAATCGCCTTCCAAAGTTTTTTGCGTTTATCTAACTGCTTGTGCTTATAGCAAAATACAAGAATTGTAGTGTCAACAATATTGTTTAGATACTGGGTCAATGCCTCAGTTGGACCTTCCCTATTCCAGTCCGACATCTCTTGAGCCTCTTTCACTATCACGACTTGCCTGTCCGACATCATTGGAAATCTACGAGCTTGAGACAATACTTTATCCATATTGGCATCTCTGCCATACATGATCATCTGGTTAAAACCTTTCTGAGCTTCTTCCAAAGCATTCTCTTCAATAAACTCGCTGACCTGGTCAATAAAATAATCTTCCTCGCCTTGCAAAAAATATACCGGAGCGTATTTGTTAGCTCTCAATGACCTAATGATCGATTCTGAAGTTTCCGACATTCTAAAATTCTAATTACACCCACAAAAACAGGCCAAAAATATAAATTAATTTCTCCTCTTCCTAAAGCTTGGAATTAAAAACTAATGAGCATTGAATTTCTTTAAAATGCAAAAAAGCCGGCTATCAGCCGGCTTTTAAAATCTTCTATTTTATCAAAAATTAGATTGTTGCCATGTGGCTCAACAAATCCAATACTTTGTTAGAGTAACCCCACTCATTGTCATACCAAGATACAACTTTAACGAAGTTATCATTCAAAGCGATACCAGCTTTAGCGTCAAAGATTGAAGTTCTTGGATCTGTAACGAAGTCTTGAGATACTAGATCTTCTTCAACATACCCTAAGATTCCGTTCAATTCATTCTCAGAAGCTTCTTTCATAGCTGCTTTGATCTCTTCGTAAGAAGCGCCTTTCTCCAAACGAACTGTCAAGTCAACTACTGATACGTCAGCAGTAGGAACTCTGAAAGCCATACCTGTAAGCTTGCCATTCAACGCAGGAATAACTTTACCTACAGCTTTAGCAGCACCAGTTGAAGAAGGGATAATGTTGTTAAGAGCAGATCTTCCACCTCTCCAGTCTTTCATTGAAGGACCATCTACAGTCTTTTGAGTAGCTGTAGTCGCGTGAACAGTAGTCATCAAACCTTCAAGGATACCATACTTGTCGTTCAATACTTTAGCAACAGGAGCCAAGCAGTTAGTAGTACAAGAAGCATTAGAAACAATAGTGTCTTCAGCTGTCAATGACTCATGATTTACTCCCATTACGAACATTGGAGTGTCATCTTTAGAAGGAGCAGACATAACTACTTTCTTAGCACCAGCAGTGATATGCTTTTGAGCAGTCTCTTTAGTCAAGAACAAACCAGTTGATTCAACTACATATTCCGCACCAATCTCATCCCACTTCAAATCTTCTGGATTTCTCTCAGCTGAAACTCTGATAGTAGTTCCATTAACAACCAAGTTTCCGTTTTCCACAGATACTTCGCCGTCAAATCTTCCATGAACAGAGTCATACTTAAGCATATATGCAATGTAGTCAACATCCAAAAGGTCGTTGATACCTACAACTTCGATATTCTCTCTTGTTTGTGCTGCGCGGAAAACCAATCTACCGATTCTCCCGAATCCGTTAATACCTACTTTAATTTTAGACATCAGTTTCAATACTTAATTATGTTATAAAAATATTAACATTACAAAATTACTATTCAATTCGATAAATACAACCCAAATAGGTCTTCAATTTTTATGATTTGCATCATGTATTGCATATGCAATATCTATAATTCCTAAACACAGAAATTGTTCCTATTGAAACACACTTATTTGCCTCACCAGCACTTTTTCAAAAAATCCTTTTATAACTCATCTAAAAAAGCACAAAAAACAATATATCATATTTCATTCGCTTGCTTTGAATTTAGCTTAGCATACAACAAACTTTGAGATCAAAACACTTATATTCAAAATTTAACGGAACAAAAAAAGAGGCTTCAATCAAGCCTCTAAACATTGAAAAATAAAAATATCCTTTCCTAGTATAAAAAATTACATATTCAATTACTACAACGGAACATGCAACAAAATGATTCTGCTAAGAAGTTACCTTTTTATTAAATTCTCATTACTTACAGATGATCTGTATTATTAAACTCTTCCAAAGTATACTTCTCTGCCTTTGGATCATAACTGATGATTGACAAACCTGTATTCACAGACCCCAAGTTTTTCATTTCAATCATATTTAGATCTTGCATCCAACAAAGCATGATTCTAATTGCCCTGCTATGCATGCATACCAAAGCATTATTGAAATTCATCCCCAAAATATCCGAAAAAGCTTCTTGCTGTCTTTTCATAACATCATAAGGCCCTTCGCCTCCTTCAGGCTTAAGATTCAAAAAGCCGTCATTCCATTTGTTCATCAATTCAACTGCGGAACCTTCTTCTCCATTCCCAGCTTGCTTGCCTTCAAACTCACCATAATTCATTTCATCAAGTCCTGAAAACTGGTACCATTGCAATCCATCTTTCAAAAAACCATCAACTGTCTGATGAGTTCGTTTCAACGTTGATGTAAAACACACGTCGAAATCAAAAGCCTTGTATTTATTATAAAATGAATCAGCCTGCTCCCTGCCCTTTTCATTCAAATCAGCATCGATTTTTCGACCCTGCACTATTCCATTGTGATTGTAAGCAGTCTCTCCATGCCTGATCACATATAATTTCTTTATCATGCTAATTATAATTTTTTCGCTGTCTCGTCATCTTTTTCACCTCAAAACAACGTTTGAATTTGCATGAAAATATAAATTGCAGAGATAAATAAAAAAAATTATCAATAAAAGAGCCTTTGCATTGACCACAAAGCAAAATCACAATCTCAAGCTAACAATATCCTCAAAGTATCGTAACATAGGCTATGGCAAAAACATTGATAATTATTGGTATTCTATTAATAATAGCGGGTCTAACCTTCTACATACCAGGATTTAATATTTGGAACTGGCTTGGAAGACTCCCAGGTGACTTTAGCTACAAATCCAAAAACATGCAATTCTATTTCCCATTAGGAACAAGCATATTATTAAGCATTCTTCTAAGCGCAATTTTCTGGATAATATCAAAAATCAGTTAACCATGATGCAGGCCTATGTTGTATAATCTTTGATTTTACTATTTTTACGCCATGCAAAATGATGTAAATTCAAATTTGAGTAGCTGGACAGACAAGCTCAGCTTTGACAAAGAGCACCTTTGGCATCCTTACACGTCGTTCAATAATCCGCTCCCTGTATTCCCTGTGGAAAAAGCAACTGGCTGTGAGATTCACCTCGCCACAGGAGAAATCCTCATCGATGGCATGAGTTCTTGGTGGGCAGCTATCCATGGATATAACGTTCCTGAAATAAACAAATGCTTGGAAAAACAAATCACAAGCATGAGCCATGTTATGTTTGGCGGCCTTACTCACTCGCCAGCGATAGAACTAGGCCAAAAACTTTTAGAAATTCTTCCTGAAGGGCTCGAAAAGATCTTTTATGCCGATTCAGGATCGGTCTCGATAGAAGTAGCTATCAAAATGGCTATGCAATATTTCTATACTTTAGGGAAGCCTGAAAAAAGCAAGCTGTTAACGGTTAAATCGGGATATCACGGTGACACATATCATGCGATGTCAGTTTGCGACCCTGTAAATGGCATGCACCATATATTCAAGAACACCTTGCCTATTCATTATTTTGCTCCTTCGCCTAATATAAAGCCGGAAGAAGAATGGAATAATGAAGAAATGGATGAAATTGAAAGCATTCTCAAAGCTGAAAGCCATAATATTTGCGCTATAATTATTGAGCCTATAGTGCAAGGCGCAGGAGGAATGAGATTTTATCATCCCGAATACCTAAACCAATTAAGGAAACTCTGCGACAGTTACGACATATTATTAATATTCGATGAGATCGCTACAGGCTTTGGGCGCACAGGCGAACTATTCGCGACCAACCACACACAAATTGCTCCTGATATCCTATGCCTTGGCAAAGCGCTTACTGGAGGATATATGACTATGGCTTGCACTGTAGCCAATCATAAAGTAGCATCGACAATCAGCAATGGAGAGCCGGGAGTCTTCATGCATGGTCCGACATTCATGGGCAATCCCTTGGCTTGCTCAGCGGCGATAGCCAGCATCAATCTACTGCTTTCTTCCCCTTGGCAAGACAGAGTAAAAAAGATTTCAAATCAACTCAAATCAGAACTGCAAAAATGCTCAAATTTGAATTCCGTAAAAGAAGTCAGAGTTTTGGGAGCTATAGGCGTAGTTGAAATGCATGAAAATGTAAACATGGAAATCTTGCAAAAGAGATTTGTTGAAATGGGCGTATGGATTAGGCCTTTCAATAAACTTATTTACATCATGCCTCCATTTACAATTTCGGAAGAGCAACTGACCAAGCTTACACAAGCGATTTATCATGTAGCCAAATCCTAACCATAAACTTATGCCTCACAATAACATTGACTTATACAGCGAGCAACTTGATTTTCTGCGAAATGAAAATCAATACAGAGTTCTTAAATCATCGACTGGATATAATTTCATCAATTTCTCAAGCAATGATTATTTAGGTATTTCCACCAATAAAGTTTTGCTTAAAGAGTTTCTGTCCAAAACCGATTTAGATAAAACTCAATTTGGCTCTTGCGCTTCAAGACTGATGACTGGGAATTATGAAGAATATTTTCAGCTTGAAGAGCTAATTGCCAAAGCGTATAATAAAGAAAACGTTCTTTTTTTCAATAGTGGCTACCATGCGAATATTGGTATATTGCCTGCTATCAGCAAAAAAGGTGATCTGATAATCAGCGACAAACTAAACCACGCAAGTATCATTGATGGCTTAAAACTATCTCCAGCAGATTTCACCAGGTATCGACATAATGACATCGAACATTTAAAATCAATACTCGAGAAAAAGGCTCATTTATACAACAATATTTTTATTGTTACGGAAAGCATCTTCAGCATGGATGGGGATATAGCCCCTTTAAAAGAATTGGTAGAGTTAAAAAAGAGGTTTGAAACATTCTTATATGTTGACGAAGCGCATGCTTTGGGGACTCATGGCAAGAAAGGCTTGGGAATTTGCGAAGCGCTAGGCATCATTGACGATGTGGATTTCATTGTGGGAACTTTTGGCAAAACCATGAATTCCATCGGAGCTTACGTAGCCTGCTCAAGAGTTTTCAAGGAATATCTGGTTAATAGCATGAGGTCTTTTATCTATACGACTTCCTTGCCTCCTATCAATATCAAATGGAACTTGCATGTTTTTCCATATATCATGCAAGCTGACAAAGAACGAGAAGCCCTCTTCAATAATATTAAACTTTTAAAAGAACTGATGAGCTACTCGGGGCTTTCAATTCCATCTGAAACCCAAATACTGCCTATCATTATTGGAGACAGTGGCAAAACGATTCAACTATCCGACTATCTATTCAAAAAAGGATTTATTATTATGCCTGTAAGACCTCCTACAGTGCCTAAAAACTCCTCGAGGCTTAGAATTTCTATGAGCGCTTCTCATACAGAAAACGAAATAAAATCCTTAACTTCAAACCTACTTGACTGCGATTTACAACAATGACAACTAATTGGATAACAAAAGACTCGAACAACTTAATCATCTTCTTTAACGGATGGGGCATGGATATTTCTCCATTCAAGCATCTGCATTCCAATGATTTTGATCTATTGCATATATTCGATTACAGTGATTCCAATCATCAAGACATGATTGATGAAAGAAGAATAAATGAGTATAAAAATGTAGTGTTAATCAGCTGGTCATTAGGCGTTTGGAAATCAAACCAATTCCTTAACCATAACAAAGGCGTTCGTTGTGATAAAAAAATCGCTATCAATGGCACACTTCAACCTATTAATGATCAATTTGGGATTCCTGAAAAAATATTCTTAGGAACTTTGGAAAATCTGAATGAAAGGAATCTTCTTAAATTCAGAAAAAGAATGTGCTTCAAATCACCGGGTGAAACCTTTTTTTTCGAGCATTTGCCAACAAGAGAATTTGAAAATGTAAAAACAGAATTAAAAGAACTCTTTGACGATATCAAATCTGAAAGCAACGTATTTGCAAACTTTGATAAAGCAGTAATTTCCGAAAACGACTTAATCATTCCCTCAAACAATCAACATTCATTTTGGGATGGAAAAACAGATATCATAACGCTAAATGACTCCCACTACCCATTTCATTTATGGAAGAGTTGGGATGAAATTGCCTTATTATAATTTTTATAAATTTCAATTAGCAAAGTTTGTCCAATTATCAATTTCATGTTTAACTTTGCCTCGACAAATCAATAGAAGTGTGCAGTGGAGATCATGAACAAAGAACTTGTCAAAGAAAGATTCGACAAAAGCTTAAAGACTTACGACAGCAATGCCAAAATTCAAAAAAGCATCGCTTCCAAACTATTCAAGCTATCTCAAGATCATTTTTCTGTAACTAATCAAACAATCTTTGAAATAGGCTGTGGAACAGGATTCTTAACTAGAGAGATCATGAACAAAGCCCCCAAGCATATCTTTGCTAATGATTTAAACCCCAATGCTATTTTTTCACTTTTAAGCAAAATGTCCAATGAAGAAAAAAGTAAAATCGATTTTTTATCAGGTGATATCGAAAAGATAGACTTCCCTGCCAATACCAATTCGATATTTTCAGCATCCACCATTCAATGGATTACTGACATTCGAGCTTTCGCGGAAAAACTGCACCATTCAACCGATAAACAAGCAACAATCGCAATTTCATCATTTGGGAACAAGAACCTTTATGAAATAAAAGAAATTACAGGAGCTGGCTTAACTTATGATACTAGCAAACTTCTTGATGCTTTTAAAAAACATTTCGACATACTTCACTTTGAAGAAGAAACCAAGTGCATTTATTTTCAATCACCCATTGACATACTGCGTCACTTGAAACTAACCGGGGTCAACGGGATCAGCAAAACAACTTGGAACAAATCATCTCTTCAAAACTTCCAAAGAAAATATAGCCAATATCAATCCGACAAAGGGTACACATTGACTTACAATCCACTTTATATCATAGGAAAAAAGAAAAATGTTTAATAATACAATCTTCATCACAGGCATAGACACTGATTCAGGCAAGAGTATTGTCACAGGACTGTTTGCAAAATGGCTGTTAAGCCAAAATATCAATGTCATCACACAGAAAATCATTCAAACGGGGTGCGACACAAGCAAAGTAGCTGAAGATATTGTTGCTCATAGAGAAATCATGAATGTCGACTTATTCAAAGAAGACTTGGACAAGACAACAAACCCTATAGTTTTCAAGCATCCCGCCTCCCCTCATTTATCCGCCGCTCTTGAAGGCAAAACTGTGGATATTTCTAAAATAGAAGAATCAAACAAAACTCTGGAAGATTCATACGAGATTGTTCTTTTAGAAGGCGCTGGAGGATTGATGGTGCCAATCACCGAAGATTTCACAACGCTTGATTTTATCGAAAAACACAAAATACCCACATTAATCGTATCCAGTTCAAAACTCGGAAGCATAAACCACACTCTAATGAGCTTGGATGTATGCACAACCAGAAACATACCAATCATAGGACTAGCTTACAACGAATTTCCTGCTAACGACCCTATCATTCTTAAGGATTCCGTAAAAATATTTGAAAGATACCTTGCCAAGTACAATATACCATCAACCATAATTTCCATTCCTGAAATTAAAAGTAAGCATTCAAGTTCAATTATTGATTTTTCAAGCACACTTCAAAATTACTACGATCTAAAAAAATAGAATTAAATCAATTTATCCCTTCATTATTTTTTATGCTCACTCATATTTTCAAGGTTTAATTTAATAAATCAAATCACTATACTTGCATATTAGTAAACATTGACATACTTTTACTTTCACAATATAATTAGAGCAAACTAATATACATTTCGTCATTTAAAACAAAATAATATCAAAACACAGGAATTAATTTAATTCAAATAATATTTTTCATCATTACACTTTTTAAAACTAGTAAAGACAAATCAATAACATTTACTATTTATCAAAAACATAAGCTTACATTTTAATAAATACTCTGATATACTTTTCATATGACATCCTATTAGGAAATGAAATTCAACCTATAGCATATTATTAATTGAAAATATTTTTTTAACAACACCTCAAAATTAAAAACTGCACTATTATTGCCAATACATAAATTAAGATATATTCATTAAGAATATTTCATGAATTAATCATTCGTAATAATCCTTTTAAATCTTTTTAGCAAACAGATTAATGCAAGCCTATTAGGAAATTTAGCACAGCTATTGATATGCAAATTTGTGAAAGGCGCAATATCCAATGCTTAACAATAAATAGAAATCAATTAAATTTTTAAAAAATGAGCCAAAACACCCGAATTGAACACGACTTTTTAGGAGAAAGAGAACTTGACGACAGTGCCTACTATGGAGTCCAAACACTAAGAGCTTTGGATAATTTTCATATAACTGGAATACCTATTTCTTCCACTCCACTCTTCATTAAAGGTTTAGCTTATGTAAAAAAAGCGGCGGCATTAGCCAATAAAGAACTCGAGGTTATCGAGCCAAAAGTTGCTGATGCGATATGCAAAGCTTGCGACTCAATTATAGTAGGCGAACTCATTGATCAATTCAAAGTAGACGTGCTACAAGGTGGTGCTGGAACTTCCACAAATATGAATGCCAATGAAGTAATCGCCAATAAAGCTCTTGAAATACTTGGCGAGCCTAAAGGAAATTACGATGTGGTTCATCCCAACAACCATGTAAACTTTTCTCAATCAACGAATGACGCATACCCTACTGCATTTAGAATTTCCCTGTTCATGCTGATCAATGAGCTTCTAGACTCGATGAATCAACTGGAAAAATCATTTTCAAAAAAAGGAGAAGAATTCAAGAATGTGTTGAAGATGGGAAGAACTCAACTTCAAGACGCAGTTCCAATGTCTTTAGGGCAAGAATTCAACGCATTTTCAGATACGATCAAAGAAGATATTAAAAGAGTCGAAGAAGCTAGAGATCTGATCACAGAAATAAATTTAGGAGCTACAGCTATTGGAACTAGAGTAAATGCTCCGATAGGATATCCTGAACTAGCGACCAAACATTTAGCGGAAATCACTAATATTCCTGTCACACTTTCGCCAAACTTGGTAGAAGCAACTTCTGACACTGGAGCATATGTGCAGATCTCTGGGGTATTTAAAAGAGTTGCAGTAAAAATATCAAAGATTTGCAATGACTTGCGATTGCTTTCTTCAGGACCTAGAGCCGGATTAAACGAAATCAATCTACCTCGAATGCAACCAGGATCTTCAATCATGCCGGGAAAAGTAAACCCTGTAATTCCTGAAGTTATGAACCAAATTGCTTTTCAAGTGATTGGAACTGATGTTACTATTTCTTTAGCAGCGGAAGGCGGACAATTGCAATTAAATGTAATGGAACCGGTTATCGCTTACAACCTGTTTAACAATATCCAAATACTTAAAAACGGGTTCAACACGCTAAGAGAAAAATGCATTGATGGCATCACGGCTAATGAGGAGATCTGCAAAAACATGGTGTTGAACTCAATTGGAATCGTAACTCAACTCAACCCTATCATAGGTTACGAAAACTCAGCATCCATAGCCAAAGAAGCTTTACAAACAGGAGGTTCTATCTATGATATAGTATTGGAAAGAAAGCTTATGACAAAAGAAAAGCTTGACGAAGTGCTATCTGTTGAGAATCTTATGAACCCGAAATTCATCAATAAATAATTTCATTGTTATGCAATCAAATCTCTTTAACAATCTAAGATCAAGCATATTAATCATTGCTTTGATGGCTATTGTGTCCATTGACGCACTAGCGCAGAAAAAACCAAATATTGTAATTTTAGCGACTGGCGGCACAATCGCAGGAGCCGGAGGCTCCTCTGTAAAAGGCCAATACAAAGCAGGTCAATTACCGGTAGAAGAGTTAATTGAAGCGGTGCCTGAAGCTAAGGAGTTCGCTAACCTTTCAGGGCAGCAAGTAGCTAACATCGGTTCACAAGCCATGAACAATGAGACATGGCTGAAAATCGCTAAGAAAATCAAAGAGCTAGCCAATGATGACAATGTGGACGGCATCGTTATCACACACGGTACGGATACAATGGAAGAAACAGCATTCTTTGTTGATCTAACTACCGCGACTGACAAGCCCATCGTTTTTGTAGGAGCAATGAGATCAGCTACAGCTCTCTCAGCTGACGGCCCAAAAAACCTTTACAATGCCATAGGGATAGCTGCAAGAAAAGATTCTTGGGGAAGAGGTGTATTGGTAACATTGAATGATGAGATCATCGCTGCAAGATTCGTTACGAAAACCAACACTACTGCAGTAAACGCTTTCACAGGAAGAGAATTCGGAATCTTAGGATATGTATACGATGCTGTTCCAGTATACTATCAAAGAACTGAAAAAAGAACCACTGCTGAAACTGTGTTTGACATCACAGATCGCACATCCCTGCCTCAAGTTGACATCGTATACGGTTACTCAAACACTAACGAAAATCTAATCAAAACGCTTATCAATGAAAAAGTGGATGGAATAGTATTCGCTGGTGTAGGAAATGGGAACATATACCCAACTGCAATGGATCAACTGGAAAGAGCGGTAAAACAAGGCATCAAAGTAGTGAGATCGGCGAGAGTTGGGTCTGGTCGCACGACGCTTGGAGCGGAAGTTGACGATGAAAAATATGGTTTCATCGCATCAGATTTCCTCAACCCGCAAAAAGCTCGTGTTCTACTAATGCTTTCTCTTACAAAAACTAAAGACTACGTGAAAATTCAGGAAAACTTCTTAGAATTTTAATCTTCGATACCACCCAAAAGAGCATGGCATAGATCATGCTCTTTTGTTTATACGCATTTAAATATCAACATATGTTTTGGATAGAATTTATTCTTGTAATAGGTGCCATTTTCATTGGAGCA
Organism: Aureibacter tunicatorum; assembly: GCF_036492635.1. Lineage (GTDB taxonomy): Bacteria > Bacteroidota > Bacteroidia > Cytophagales > Cyclobacteriaceae > Aureibacter > Aureibacter tunicatorum. The sequence continues at coordinate 1,825,519 of NZ_AP025305.1, read as the reverse complement.
AGACTCGGAGGTATAGGGCTTGGGGTAATGGGGGGAATGGGACTTATCATACTTACTTTTGTTTTTGGTCTCCAACCAACGGCTCCTCCAGTAGATGTTATGTTGATGATAATATCGGTCATCACGGCAGCTTCATGTTTGCAAGCCGCAGGGGGAATGGATTATTTAGTGAGCATTGCTGAAAATATTCTCAAGAAAAACCCAAAAAGAATCACTTTTTACGCTCCTCTAGTAACCTACACTTTCACCCTTTTCGCAGGGACAGGCCATGTAGCATATTCCGTTCTACCTGTTATTGCTGAAGTTGCTACAAAAACGAAAGTTAGACCAGAAAGACCTTTGAGTATCGCCGTTATCGCTTCTCAACAAGCTATAACCGCAAGCCCAATATCAGCCGCGACTGTTGCTTTAGTTGCTTTATTATCAAGCCAGGGCATTGAGCTCATTGATATACTTATGATATGTATCCCGTCGACCATTTGCGGTGTTCTCGTTGGAGCATTATCGGTCAACAAAATGGGTAAAGAACTTGAAAAAGACCCTGAATTCATCGAAAAAATGAAAGACCCTGAATTTGTAAAAGCTCTTTTTGATGAAAAAAGCGAAAAAGAAGAAACTAAAACAATCGATAAAAAAGCTAAAATATCGGTAGCTCTCTTCTTGTTCGCAGCAATTTCTGTAGTCTTTTTTGGGACTTTCCCAGAATTAAGACCCAGCTGGAACATTGATGGAGAGCTCATAAAGCTAGGCATGCCGGCAACTATAGAAATGGTAATGCTAACCATTGCCGCATTGATTCTAATCACTAGCAAGGTGAATGTCAAAGCTGTATCTAATGGAACAATATTCAAAGCTGGCAGCGAAGCTGTAATCGCGATTTTTGGTATAGCTTGGATGGGTGACACATTCATCAAAGGCAATTACGAGTTCATAAGCTCTGGCATAGAAAATATGGTACAATCTGCTCCGTGGACATTTGCTATCGCTCTATTTATAATGTCCATTTTGCTTTACAGTCAAGCCGCCACTATCAGAGCCTTGATGCCACTAGGAATCGCCTTAGGAATTCCTTATCCATTCTTGATCGCCATGTTCCCGGCTGTTAATGGGTATTTCTTTATACCTAATTATCCTACAGTCGTCGCCGCGATTGGGTTTGACAGAACAGGAACAACTAAAATTGGGAAATATGTAATCAATCATAGTTTTATGAGGCCGGGGTTAGTCGCCTCTTTTGTAGCAATTGCTGTAGGCTTTGGACTTGCAGGAATTTTACTCTAAACCATTACGCTCAAATTCTAAAACAATATGAAACATTCTACTTTTTTATTGGCTTTACTAGCCTTAGCAATATCTTTCCAAGGATATGCAAATGGAGGAGGAGGCAACAAACCTTCTCCTAAAGTAAAAGGATTTACTGTTTACACTACTCCAACTACAGAAAGTGAATCTCAACCTAAATTCCGCGTTGATGTAGGAGGACTGATCCAGCTAAACTCACTATATGATATTACCGGTGGAGTACCTGATGATGAGATCTACATACAAAATATCGCTCCAACAGGAACCGATACTTGGAGAAACAAAAGATTCCATATGGACGGTCGACAAAACAGGATCAAAGTCGAAAGTTTCTACGATACTGGAGACGGTGAAATCATCACAACTGTAGAAGGTGACTTTCATGGAAGTGGAGGACATATATTCAGATTAAGATTGGGGTGGGTCGAATACAAAGGGTTTAGATTTGGTTTTGACTGGACAACAATGAGTGATGGTAATGCTTGGCCAAATGTATTTGACTTCAACGGTCCTTCTTCTGTTCTTTGGCAACGTAAAGCTATTGCTAGATACACACATGTTTTCGGCAAGAAATTCACGGTTCAAATCGCTGCGGAACAACCAGACTTTTCAATTGATTATACCAATGTCGTTGGGACGGAAACTCCTGTTGACAACAGAACAATTGGCAGAATCAATCAATCAGTTCCTGATATTGTTGGCGCGGTTGGCTATAAGTACAACAACGGATCAATATTGAGACTTGCTGGTATCATTAGATCATTTCGTTACGCAACTTTAAATACTGATGAAACTGTCAATGCTAGAAAAACGACGATCGGAGCTGGAGCAAGTTTAACTGGTAAATTCTACCTTTACAGTAAAAGTAATATTATATTCCAAGCAAACTATGGTCGAGGATTAGGAGACTACTATGTAACTACATGGGGATTCCCAGGATGGGATGCATTGCCAAGTTTAACAGGGGAAAATGTGGCCGTGCCTCCATCGTATGGTATTATGGGAGCCTATCAACATTTTTGGGCTAGAAAATGGAGCTCGACATTCACATACTCATATCTTTTTATTGACAAGCCAAAATATGATGGATATGACAGATTTGACGGTGACGCGATCCTAAAAGGTCATTATACATCAGGCAACGTATCTTATCATGCTACTGATGCATTCCAAATAGCCTTAGAATATGTTTATGCCAATAGACATGATATAAACGATGTATTCGGACAAGCAAATAGAGTATATTTTGCCGCCCAATATTGGTTCTAAAATGTAGAATTAAATTCATAAAAAAATAGGTTGCCGAATTCGGTAACCTATTTTTTTATTCAAAATGCTTTTAACTAAGCATTTCTATTAATGCAATTCAAATCTTCAAATGCTTGCTCCAATCTTGTAACAAATGACTCTTGAGCTTTTCTCAACCAAACTCTTGGGTCATAATATTTTTTGTTTGGAGAATCATCACCATCCGGGTTACCAATTTGGCTTTGCAAATAAGCTTCATTAGACTTGTAATAGTTCATGATACCTTCCCAAGTAGCCCACTGCATATCAGTATCGATATTCATCTTAATAGATCCATAACCTAAAGCTTCCTTGATCTTAGCAGGCTCTGAACCAGACCCACCATGGAATACAAAGTTTACTGGATTGTCAATTGTATTATGCTTTTCTTTGATATAAGCTTGAGAATCTCTTAAGATTTCAGGCTTAAGAACAACATTTCCTGGCTTATAAACACCATGAACGTTACCAAAAGAAGCTGCAATCGTAAAATTAGGGCTTACTTCCAATAATTGCTCATATGCATAATTCACCTCCTCAGGTTGAGTATAAAGTTTAGAAGCATCAACATCTGTGTTGTCAACACCATCTTCTTCACCACCAGTAATACCCAATTCGATCTCTAGCGTCATTCCGATTTTCGCCATTCTAGCCAAATACTTCTTGCAGATTTCGATATTCTCTTCAAGAGGCTCTTCTGACAAGTCAATCATGTGAGAAGAAAACAAAGGCTTTCCATGCTCAGCGAAATGCTTCTCTCCTGCTTCCAACAAACCATCGATCCATGGCAATAATTTCTTAGCGCAGTGGTCAGTATGAAGAATCACTGGAACTCCATATTGCTCCGCTAAAATGTGAACTTGCTGAGCTCCTACGATAGAACCTGCAACAGCCGACCTTTGATTTTCATTAGATAAGCCTTTACCTGCGAAAAAGCTAGCCCCTCCATTGGAGAATTGAACGATAACAGGCGAGTTTACTTTAGCCGCAGTCTCTAATACTGCATTCACTGAGTCCGAACCAATTGTGTTCACAGCTGGCAAAGCGTACTTGTTTACATTCGCATCTCTTAGCAACTGAGACACCTCATCACCAAATAAAACTCCTGATCTAAATTTCATAATATTTTTTTTTGAATCGTAATTTGTTTTCGACCTTGCAAAATTTATAATTTTCGAAATATATTTAAATGATGCAGGTCATTATTTAAAAATAATAGAATGAATTTTTGTTGCTAAATTTCACAGCTAATAAAGCTAAAAACTCCTTGAGTACAACTCATAAATAGATTATACAATATAATTTTTACAATATTCACATATACTTTTAATCAAAGTCCAATAAAGTATAATCATTTCATAGATATTTCTGAATATTTGAGCATTAATAATTTTATTTCATGAATTTTGAGTAAATATTTTTTTACCTTCTTAAAATCACTCCTTTAAGATAAACCCATCAATTTAAAAACATTTTCATTATCTCAATTAGTTGTATTGCTAAGTCCACCTTAAAATTCTATAATAATGCAGTCTCAACTCAATGTATCTCAAAAGCTGATAAAATCACATCTTCTGACAGGAAATATGATTCCTGGTGAAGAAATTGGGCTAAAAATAGATCAAGCGTTAATGCAGGATGCTACAGGAACACTTGTGCAACTTGAGCTTGAGGCCATGGGTTTAAAGCAAGCTAAGACAGAAATAGCAGTTCAATACGTGGATCACAATCTGCTTCAAACAGATTTCAAAAATGCAGACGATCACATGTTTTTGAAATCAGCAGCAGAAAAATTCGGACTTTGGTTTAGCAGACCCGGCAATGGAGTAAGTCATCCTGTGCATATGGAAAGGTTTGGAAAACCTGGAAAAACAATGGTGGGCTCAGACAGCCATACATGCGCTGCCGGTAGCATGGGAATGCTTGCAATGGGAACTGGAGGCATCGATGTGGCAATGGTTATCGCTGGAGAGCCTTATTACGTGAAAATGCCCAAAATCTTCGGAATTCACCTTAAAAATAAATTGCCCGATTGGACAAGCGCCAAAGATGTGATTCTTGAAATGCTCAGACGATATGATGTCAAAGGCGGAAGAGGATACATTTTAGAATATTTCGGAGAAGGATTGGACAGCCTTACCGCTATGGATAGACATGTCATCGCAAACATGGGAGCTGAACTTGGCGCAACAAGCACAGTCTTTCCATCTGATCAACAGACACTAAAGTTCTTAGAACAACAAGGAAGAGCTGAAGATTGGCAAGAATTAGTTGCTGATCCTGAATGTGATTATGACAAATACGATGAAATAGATCTTTCAAAACTTGAACCTTTAATAGCATGTCCAAGCAGTCCCGGTAAAGTTGTCACTGTCAAGGAGGTGGCAGGCAAACCTGTTTATCAATGTGTCATAGGCTCTTCAGCAAACCCGGGATACAGAGACTTTTGGGTGGCAAGCAAAATACTGAAAGGCAAAATGACTCATCCAAGCGTATCATTAGACATCAACCCCACTTCAAGACAAATTCTTGAGAATTTAACAACAGATGGCCACTTATCAGACCTTGTCCATAGTGGCGCTAGGATACACCAATCAGGTTGCATGGGTTGCATCGGAATGGGACAAGCTCCGGCAACAGGCAAGATTAGCTTGCGAACCATGCCTAGGAACTTTCCGGGAAGATCTGGAACAGAGAACGATCAAGTCTACTTATGCAGCCCAGAAACCGCTGCGGCATCAGCGCTTACAGGCGTAATTACCGACCCAAGAGATCTTAATAAACTTTACGGATTGAAGTATCCTAAATATTCTTCCTCTCAAAATACGGAAATCAATATGGAGATGTTGATCGCTCCAGATAGTGCCAAATCAGAAAATGATTTAGAAAAAGGGCCTAATATTAAAGCTATTCCAATAACATCGCCATTAGAAAATTCCATTTCAGCGCCAGTGCTGTTAAAAATGGACGATAATATATCAACCGATGAAATTTTAAAAGCGGGAGCCAATGTTCTGCCGTTCAGAAGCAATATACCTGAAATAAGTAAATGGACGTATTATATCATAGACCCTGACTTTTATGAGAGAGCAATGGAAAACAAAGAAAAGAATTCGAGTTTTATCGTAATCGCAGGTGAAAACTATGCTCAAGGGTCTAGTCGCGAACATGCTGCTTTAGCTCCAAAATTTCTCGGTCAATCGTGTGTTATAGCAAAGAGCTATGCTAGAATAGGTTGGCAAAACCTTATAAATTTCGGCATCGTTCCTTTAGAGTTTGTCAACCCAACGGATTATGATTTAATTGAAAATGGCGATAAATTAACACTCAACAACTTGCCAGAGCTTATCAAATCAAGAAAGCCAATAGAAGTGATTATTGGCAATAAAAAACAAACTATTTTAGCAAAGCATACGCTTAGCGATCGACAAATAGAAGTTTTATTAGCTGGAGGACAAATCAATTACTTCCGTCAAAAACAGTCATAATTCTTAATTATATATTTTCTTTCTCTATTTTTGAGAAAGAAAATACTTAATCCTTTATCAAGTGACTGTTTTTTATTTATCGGAAATCAATAGTAATCAAGTAACACTTTCAGAAAGTGAATCAAAACATTGCATTAGAGTCTTAAGAAAGAGCATAGGCGACACAATCCATTTATGCGATGGCAAAGGATCTCTTTTCGAATGTAAAATAATTGAAGCAAATCCTAAAAAATGCAAACTGGATATTGTAAACACAGAGCGTTTCGACAAACCAAATCATTATATTCATATAGCTGTAGCTCCTACCAAAAATATTGACAGAATCGAATGGTTTGTAGAAAAATCTGTTGAATTTGGCATTCAAGAAATCTCATTTTTAAAGACCTCGCATTCTGAAAGAAAATCCATAAAGCTTGAACGCATAGAAAAAATCGCTATTAGCGCGATGAAGCAATCCCAACAATGGCACAAACCAATAATCAACGATCTAACAAACTACGGTGATTTCTTACCACAGTTGGACGATTCTTATCAAAAACTAATTGCTTATGTCGATCTTGAAAATAACCATCAACTAAAAGATGTCGCGATACCTAACAAAAAAATCTGCATCCTCATTGGCCCTGAAGGTGATTTTTCCCCTGAAGAAATCAAAAACGCGTTCGCCTTAAATTTCAAACCTGTTGGGCTTGGCAAAAGCAGACTAAGGACTGAAACAGCCGCATTAGCAGCATGTCACACCTTAAACCTTATCAACGATTAAGATAAGAATCATGAAACAACTCAAGTGCCTCAGCCAAAATCATCGCTGTGGCACCCCATACACTTTCTCCTTCCACATCTATCACAGGCACATCAAAATCTCCGGACCTTGTAATAATAGTTCTACTTCCCCCCTTCTTCATTTGACTTAGCATATCATCGCAATTGCCTAGCAATATTTTTTGCACTTCTTTATCATCCAAATCAAAATTCAATTCTGATTTAGCCACAGCTACAAATGGGTGTATTATAAACTTGCTAACCAAAACCTTCACTGGAGTAATGCTGCCTACTAAAGAGTAAGAATCATTTCTTATGCCTATTTCTTCATACGTTTCCCTTACAGCAGTATTTTCAAGAGTCATATCAACCATATCAACTTTACCTCCGGGCAAGCTTATCTCATTGGAGTGATGTCCATTATAAACATTTCGTTTGATCAATGGAATACACCAGCCTGATTTAAGCCTATAAAATAAAATCATAACAGCGCTATCTCGATACCCATTCAAGTCATCCAAAGAAAACCTCTCAATTTCTTCAACTCTTGGCAACATTTTTTGATGAGCAAATTTCCCAGGGAGATCACCTAAATAAACTCTTTTTTCTAGAGATTTTAACAATGCTTCGTTTTTCATAAATATCAATGCATACGATTGCTTCTCGCAGCTGTGTTAATTTGTCTTAATTGTAAACTCATTTATGCAAACTATTGTATATTGCACACCTGATGCCAAACCTAGGCACATTTTTAGAACAACTAAATTACTATAGTTGACTCCGTTTTTTTATCAAAATAAACCAAAAAATTGATGCTAAACCAAATTGATCCTACACAAACTCAAGCTTGGAGAGAGCTAGAATCTCAGTTTGATCAAATTAAAAATGTTCATATGAAACAGCTTTTCGAAAATGACCCTTCGAGAGCTGACAAATTCAAAATCGAACTTGAAAACATTTATATCGACTATTCTAAAAACATCATAGATAGCGACATATTCGATAGTTTGATAAAACTTGCTAATGAATCAGGACTTTCCGATGCCATCAAAGCGATGTTTGAAGGAGCGGCGATTAATCAAACAGAAAACAGAGCTGTGCTACACACAGCGCTAAGAAACCGTTCGGACAAGAAGGTGATTGTGGATGAAGAAGATATGATGCCTGAAATTCGCAAAGTTCTTGATCAGATGAAGTCATTTTGCCAACAAGTTCACTCTGGAGAATGGAAAGGCTACACAGGGAAAAAAATCACTGACATCGTCAATATTGGCATTGGCGGATCTGATTTAGGTCCTTATATGGTGACAGAAGCCCTAAAGCCTTATAAAGTTGAAGGCATTACATCTCACTTTGTATCCAATGTTGACGGAACTGATATCAGCGAAACACTCAAAGCTATCAACCCTGAAACAACCTTATTCCTAATTGCTTCTAAAACGTTTACCACTCAAGAAACCATGACCAATGCCCACTCGGCAAGAAAGTGGTTTTTAGAAAGCGCAAAAGAAGAAGGCCATATCGCTAAGCATTTCGCTGCCTTAAGCACTAATTCATCAGCAGTTGTTGAGTTTGGAATAGCTGAAGAAAACATGTTCGTCTTTTGGGATTGGGTTGGAGGACGCTACTCATTATGGTCAGCGATTGGCCTTTCGATCGCTTTGAATATTGGATATGACAACTTTGAAGATCTTTTAGAAGGCGCTTTTGAAATGGATAATCATTTTCAAAACTCTGATTTTGAGGACAACGCGCCTGTAATATTAGCTCTAATAGGTATTTGGTATAATAATTTCTTCAAAGCCGAATCCATGGCTATGTTGCCTTATGACCAATATTTGCATAGATTCCCTGCTTACTTCCAACAAGGCGATATGGAGAGCAATGGCAAATACATTGATAGAAAAGGTGAAAAAGTAAACTACCAAACTGGTCCAATCATCTGGGGAGAGCCGGGAACTAATGGTCAACACGCATTCTATCAACTTATACATCAAGGAACTAAACTAATCCCATGCGACTTTATAGCTCCGGCTATTAGTCACAACCCGATTAGTGATCACCATGAAAAGCTTTTAGCTAATTTCTTTGCTCAAACTGAAGCTTTGATGAAAGGAAAGACCAAGGAAGAAGTTACTGAAGAGTTAAAATCAAAAAACCTGAGCCAAGAAAATCTCGATAAAATCGTTCCTTTCAAAGTCTTTGAAGGAAACAAACCAAGCAACTCAATACTTGTCAAAAAAGTTACTCCAAAATCTTTAGGAGCCTTAATCGCCATGTATGAGCATAAAATTTTCGCTCAAGGCGTAATTTGGAATATTTTCAGCTTTGACCAGTGGGGTGTTGAACTAGGCAAACAATTGGCTTCGAATATTCTACCTGAATTATCTGGAGACAACAACGTTACAAGCCATGACGCTTCGACCAACAATCTGATTAATAAATTCAAAGCATACAGATAAAAATAAAAAAGCCGGATAATTTCCGGCTTTAATCTTTTTTATTGAATGATTTTTTTATCGATTTATCTTTCAATTTTTTCTGCTTTCTAGCATGAGGCAAATCCAGCCATTCCGTCTGATAATTCTTTTTCTTCTTTTTTGCCGCAGGATGCTTTGGTCTTGAAGAGCAAGCTGGCAATACTGCTGTAGCTGTCAATACTGTTATAAGAAAGTAGATTATTTTCTTCATATCATTAAGTTATCGTCCGAAAAATTTTAAATCCAAGTCAATTAAGACACACCAATTATACTAAAAATATAAAAAATTAACGCAAAACACAATATTTAGCTGATTATTAAGCGACAACCTGAATTTAATTGTTAATTACAAATCAAAAAATTGACAAAAGCGTTAATTTATCTGAGTGCATTTTCAAAATGCTCTCATCACTTTAAAACCTTATTGCATAATCAGTCTATGAACAAACTCTCCCTAATCATATTATTCTCTATCATTATTATTGTTCAAACTCATGGACAAACCTTGAATTTTGAAATATTTAAACAAGGGAATAAAATCGGAGAAGTAACCGCTCAAAAAATAATAGATGGCAAAAACACCAACTATAACATATTATCAAATATAAGCTTCCATTTAATTTCTAAATACCATGTTGAATTTATGATCGAGGCTGTTTACTTGGAGGATGTCTTAGACCGAAGCGAAGTAAAAGATATGATCAATGGGAAAGTCAAAGACAATAGCATTACAACAAAAATCAAAAATGGCTATCAATATTCAAACCTTAAAGACAAAAACTGCATAACAGCATCAGATATCAATTATTCTATTTCAAAACTTTATTTTCATCCACCCAAGGAGATGAAATCCGTTTATTCGGAAAAATCAGGCGTTTTTTTGCCCATTGAAAAAATTAATGATCATGAATATCTAGTAATCTTGCCTAATGGAAACAAGAATTATTACACATTCAACACTGACGGAATCTGCACCAAGCTCGTTTCTAAAAACGGCATCAAATCATTTGAAATGAGACTCTTAAATATCACTCATTAGAATCAAGAGCAATAAAGAAAATGCAAATGTTTTTCAACATTAAATATTTGAATTCTCTATAATTCAAAAACTGATTTTCACTTTACTTACTATTCGGATTTAGTAAATTATTAATTTCTAAACTTATTGATTAAATTTGCACTTTGTTGAAATAACCTACATAGTGATACATGGACAACTATTCTGCCGAATTAGAAAATAAAGGCTATATCGATACACCAGTTAACGAAAACCTTGATCTTGTAGCTGAAATCAAAAAATTAAAAGAAGAGAAGAATGCAGTAATTCTAGGGCATTACTACATTACTCCTGATTTGCAAGATATTTCAGATTACTTAGGTGACAGCCTTCAATTAGCCAGAGCCGCACAAGAGACCGATGCTGACCTGATAGTATTCCTTGGTGTGCACTTCATGGGAGAAACGGCTAAAATCCTTAACCCCAACAAAAAAGTAATTCTACCGGACCTTAAAGCAAGCTGTTCTTTAGCGGAATCCGCTCCTGCGGACAAATTCGCAAAATTCAAAGAAGAGCATCCTGACCATATTGTATTATCGTACATCAACTGTACAGCTGACATCAAAGCTTTGTCAGATGTGATTGTCACATCTTCTAATGCTGTTCAGATTGTTAATTCATTTCCCAAAGAGCAAAAAATCATTTTCGCGCCCGATAAAAACTTGGGTAATTACATCAACAATATTTCCAACCGAGAAATGGTGCTTTGGGATGGCGCATGCATAGTTCACGAGCAATATTCTTTGGAGAAAATTCTAGAACTTAAAGCTGAAAATCCAGGATCGGAATTTATCGCTCATCCAGAATGCGAAAAACCATTGCTTGTGGCGGCTGATTTTGTAGGATCGACTACAGCTTTATTGAAATACGCTACTCAGACCAGCGATTCAAAAAAATTCATCGTTGCCACTGAAAGCGGAATTCTCCATCAAATGAAAAAAGCCGCTCCTGAAAAGACATTCATTCCTGCTCCTGCAAATGACTCAACATGCGCATGCAATGACTGCGAATTCATGAAACTTAACACAATGGAGAAGCTTTATAATTGCTTGAAATACGAATTACCGGAAATAAGCTTGACTCCTGAGCAAATTGAGAAAGCTAAAAAACCGATTCTAAAAATGCTTGAGATTTCGGACAAACTAGGATTATAATTTTAGCAAGCATTAGACGTTATTACCCTGACATTGAAATAAGCAGAAATTGAGAATGAGTGCAGATAACAGCAAGAATAAGATAGAACTAATGGCTCCGGCTGGAAATTTTGAGTCGTTGACAGCAGCCATCCAAGGTGGAGCTGACTCCGTATATTTTGGAGTGGAGCAACTCAATATGAGAGCTAGAGCAACAATGAACTTTACTGTTGGCGACTTGGAAGAAATCGCAGAGCTTTGCTCTAAGCATAATGTAAGAACATACATTACGCTTAATACTATCGTATACGATCATGACCTTGCATTAGTAAAGTCCATAGTAGACGAAGTTAAAAGAACTGGTATTACCGCTATTATCGCTTCTGACCAAGCAGTAATTTCATATGCTCATTCTCAAGGAGTTGAAGTTCATATTTCTACTCAGTTGAACGTAACTAATGTTGAGACCATTAGATTTTACTCTCACTTCGCAGATGTAATGGTATTGTCAAGAGAGCTTAGCCTCTTGCAAATGAAAAAGATTTGCGATGAAGTAAAAAGGCAAAACATCACTGGTCCTTCAGGAGAATTAGTTCAAATTGAAGTTTTCGCGCATGGAGCTCTATGCATGGCTGTTTCTGGCAAATGCTACCTTAGCCTTCACTCTCATAATGCATCGGCAAATAGAGGAGCATGTGTTCAAAACTGCAGAAGACAATACAAAGTCATTGACTTGGAAGAACCGGAAGTAGAGTTTGAAATTGACAATGAGTACATCATGTCTCCAAAAGATCTTTGTACTATTGACTTCTTGGATCAACTTCTTGACACTGGTGTTACTGTTCTAAAGCTTGAAGGTAGAGGTAAAGCTGCCGACTACGTAAAAACTGTCACTCAATGCTACAGAGAAGCTATTGATGCTTACAATGAAGGCACTTACTCCAAAGAAAAAGCCGAACAATGGATGGAAACAATGAAAACAGTTTTCAACCGAGAGTTCTGGGGAGGATATTACTTAGGCCAGAAAATGGGCGAATGGACAGACAGCAGCGGCTCAAAAGCGACTCAAAAGAAGCTCTTTATTGGAAAAGGAGTTCATTACTACTCCAATATCAAAGTCGGCGAATTCAAGATGGAAAGCTATTCCCTTAAAGTCGGAGATAAAGTTATGATCATCGGCCCTACAACCGGAGTTGTTGAAACCACTGTTGAAGAACTTCACTTGGATAGAAAGTCTGTCACTGAAGTGAAAAAAGGAGACAACTTCACTATGCCAATCGACGAAATAATCAGGGCTTCTGACAAGGTTTATAAAATCGTAGAGGCATAATGTCATGATCACAATTATACATCAAAGAGACAAATGCATCGGTTGCAACTACTGTGTAGAGCTTGCTTTTAGTCATTGGAGAATGTCTAAAAAAGATGGGAAAAGCATACTACTTGGAGCCAAAGAAAAAAAAGGCTTCTGGACATTGAAAGCCCCCTATGAAGACTATGAAGACAACAAGAAAGCAGCGGATGCCTGCCCTGTCAATATCATCCAAGTAAGAGACTAATAAAGACACGCAAAGCTAGCTAGTAATTCAGCTAGCTTTTTTATTTCAACACCCTATAGGAGACTTTAAATTGGTAATACAATCCAGCCAATTCAACACCTCTGATTCGGTATTCTCTTGTTCTCTCAGCAGTCATCGTAAATTGATAAGTTATCTTCTCACTCCAAACATAGCCTAATCCTGCCATAATCCTTCCTGAGGAATGGTAAACATCGGAACCATTTTTAGAATTGAAAAATAGCTCACCACTTGCCGGCAAATAAAAATATCTCTTCAAACCCTCACCTCCCAATCTTACACTCAAACTCAAGCGATACCTATACCTCATTGCAAAGCTATGTCGATCACTATTAAATGTATAAAAAAAGCGCTCTTCCACTCTACCCAAATGCGCAAACTTTACTCGACCAATTTCCGGCCATTTCACATTTACTCCCTGCCACAATCGAAATTCAAAAACATCATTAAACTCTGGATAAAAATCAAAATAAACTCTAGGACCTCCTCTTAACTCCACAATATCCAAAACCTTCCACCTTACACTTCCCATCAAATACACCCTATCCCATCTATTGCTACCAACTCCAGACCTATAGCCCAAGTCCCCGTAAACGGAAATACCATGATTGAATTTTCTGTATGGAACAAAGTCAAACCAAAGTTGATTAAAATAATTAGATTGAGCGGAAACGATAGTATTGCAGATTATTAAAAAAAACAGAGTCAGCGAGACTCTTTTCATCAGATTGTAAATCAATTTCTCAGTCTTTATATTTCACACTACACAATTTTCCATTCAATTATTATGCGAAATAGACTCCATTATTATTTATAAAAATTTATTTTCAAGATTACTTCACCGCGACAAATAGATACGATTTTAACAACAAGAGGCATTATTTAACTTAAATCAACATTAAACATAATTTAATATTAAAAACACTTTGCTGAAAGTTGCATTTTTTGATATATTCAAAGTGTTAAAGGCTTATTTATAATTATTTGGTTAAATGAGATTCTTCTTCATGTAAAGAAGATGATTTTAGAGAAACTTGGAGCATGCTCCAAGTTTTTTTATTTTATTCACAATCTTTTTCGGCTTTTACCTTTCTCTTCTTAATCTTCTTAAAAATCTTTTCGACTGTACTTCCATCAGACTGGCTATACCATTTATTTTCTGGTTGTAAGCAAACTACGGGAGCATGTTTGCAATTACCCGTACAAGCCGTCTTGATAATTTTAACTTCTTTTTTGTACTCTGATTTTTTTAAGGCTGATTCGAATGGCTTTAAAAAAGCTGTTTTTAATTTCCCTTTGCATTTGCTCCCTACACATACATAAACAATATGTTCCGGCATTACCAATTTATCCTTACCCATTTCATTTATTTTCATATACAACTTAAGGCATTTCAATAAGTTGCATCAACATCAATACTAATTCTGAATACTTGTCAAGTGTAAGTGTTTCTGCTTTATCATCCACATCATGATAAGCTTTGACTCCTCCTCTCGTATAGATATAAATACTAGGCACCCCTTTTTTATTGAATATACAATGATCACTATTGCAAGCTTCTCCTCTCATCTGTATTGAGTCAAAATAACCATACTGATCATTTAATTCAGTTATCAAATTCACAACCTCAGTATTCTTATTCGCATTGACAATAGTAATCCCTTCAGACCCTGTTCCAACAATATCCAAATTAACCAACAACTTGATTTTGCCAATATCAAGAACAGAATCTTTCACAAAGTTCTTAGAGCCCACTAATCCCAATTCCTCACCTCCAAAAGCAATAAAAGCCACACTGTAATCCAAACTATCTCTTGAAATCATTCCTAGCCTCCTAGCCATGCTTATCAACATCGAGGTACCGCTAGCATTATCATTTGCTCCAGGAAAAAAGGCGTCCAAACCCATCATTCCCAAATGATCATAATGAGCCGTAAAAACTATCAATGAATCGCTTTTTGCAGAGTTGAACTGAGAGACGATATTTCTAGCTTCATAATTCTGTATGAGCTCAGCGTTTATATGCACACTCACTTTTTTTAATTTATCACCTGTCAAATTCGTCTTTAGGACAATCGTAGGTTTACCCATTACTTTTTGCGACACAGACCACGTTAATTTCTCATCTGTCAAAAAAATTGTCAGTTTTGCAGGATTGTCTTCATGGAACCTTAAGTAATCAAATATATCTTTAAGTTTCTTAATCTCCTCAGGGTCCAGCCCCTCCATTTCTTTCTTATCAATAACAATGGCCTTGTCCTTAGCGTCCCTAATCTTCCCTCCCCAAACTGAATCATCCAAAAAATCCTGTATAGAAATATATTGCACCTCAAAATCACCTTTAATAGAAGGACTCCAAGGCTCTACCAAAAAACTAACCCCAGCTCTCAAAGGCTGGCCATTAATAGCTAGTTCCACTGTATCAGGAAACACATTTACATTATGTGTATACGTGTGGGCATAGACAGTATCCAAACGAGCGGAATCAAACTCACTTAAAATATAGTCAGCGGCGATCGAATCTCCTCGATTCACATACCCTCTTCCCCAAAACAAGTCACTGGAAAGGGTTTTGACCAACACTTTGCCTTCAACTCTCAATGAGTCAAGCAACAAACTATCCGGTTGTTGAGCATAAGAGCTAACTGAAACAACAAACAATATCCAAAAAAATAATACTGCTTTTCTTTTTAATCTATCCATACAAATACATACTGAACCATACCATAGTCAACTTTTTGTATTCCGTTAATCTTCAATTCTCTTTCACCTTGAACAAACTCAAATGATCTCGCCAACACACCTTGAGAGTTAACATAGTAATCGCCTACCATACGCTTCATATTTTGAAGTAAAACATCATGAGCTCTTATAAATTAATATTCAAAAAAAATAAAATATCAATACTGCTCTTATTTACTTCAAGGTAAAAAAATAATTACAACTTTATAAAAAATCATTCACAAAATCTAAAGCTCTATAATCAGCGTAACTATACTCCTCACCTGCCAAACAATAACCAACATGACCTCCACACTCAGGCATTTCCAAATACATAAAAGGATTTTTTCCGACTTTATCAGTTGGATAACACTTGCCATCCAACATCGGGTCATTCTTTGAATTCAATATCAAAAATGGGACCTTTACATTTTCAAGCTTATAATATGAACTAGCCTTAGTGTAATAATCAACGGCATCCTTAAAGCCAAACATCGGAGCTGTATACATGTCATCGAAATCATGCAAGCTTTTAACCTCATCGATTCTCGAAACATCGATCTCTTTTGGAAAGCCTTTTGACTTCCATATGACTTTTCGCTTAAGTTTTCTTAAAAAATGCTTGCTATAGATTACATTCAACCCTCTATCCAAAGCCGCCACGCAATCATTCAATTCACAAGGCACTGAAATTGCCACCGCTGATTTAATATTGCTTTGTGAATTATTTCCATACTTGGCCAAGTAATTCAAAGTCACATTGCCACCCATGCTAAAGCCAATCAAAGACACAGATTCATACGAGCCTTTTGCAATTCCATACTCAACTACTGTCTTTATATCTTCCGTATCGGCTTGATGATACATTCTAGGCAAATTATTCATTACCCCTCCACAGCTTCGATTATTCCACGCCAACACATCGTAACCATTCTCCGAAAAAAGCCTTGCCATAAAACGAACATAATACCTTTCAGCATCACCTTCAAGCCCATGGGTAACTACCACTAGTTTCTTAGCACCTCTTTTCAACCATTTCAGCACCAAAAAATCCCCATCCGAAGTATCGACCCTCTCCTCTTCATATAAAATCCCATCCGCTTTTTTAAAAAAACTTGGCATAATAGTCTCCAAATGTCCATTAAAATAAAGCCATGGCCTTCTGAATTTTGATCCTCGCTCAAAATTTCTCATATTCTCCTTTCATTAACCTCATTTGAATTCCATTTACTTTATATTACTTTTCTAATAAATTTTCATCAACTTTCACAGAAAAATTAAAATTCAAAGAAAAAACAATACGTCAAAATAATATAACATAAAAGAAAATATTCGCACACTGCAAAATCATGATCTAAATATTAGCAATTATCCACTCTTTTTTTTAATTTCATCAAGCGATCAGAACAATTTGCAATAGTCAAAATGTTCGCGTGAAAGCAATAGCGTGTTTTTTGCACTTTAATTATATTTTTTAAAACTAATAATTTTGTAAATGATTTAATCTATTCATTCAAAATAGTACACTATTTGAATCTAAAAATTTAGTATAGACGTTAAAAACTAACATAGCTCTTACCCTATAAAATTTAAGAGCATAAAAATCCACTTTATTTATTTTTATACAAATTATAACCATCATAAATTTATGTCAGATTTTGCAAATTTATCTTATGACGGAAAAGAATATAAACTGCCGATCGTAGAGGGCTCAAGGAATGAGAAAGCAATAGACATCAGCAAACTAAGAGCTGAGTCTGGCTTGATCACCTTGGACAAAGGCTTCAAAAATACTGGATCCACTACATCAGACATTACATTTCTTGACGGAGAGAAGGGGATATTAAAGCATAGAGGGTATTCGATCGAGGATCTTGCTGAAAACTCCAGCTACTTGGAAGTTGCCTACCTGCTTATATATGGAGAACTTCCGACACAAGAAGAATTCAGCAACTTCAAAGCCGGCATCAAAGAAAACCAACTTGTTCATGAAGAAATAAAAACAATTCTTTCCGGATTCCCTTCGAAAGCTCATCCAATGGGTGTATTATCATCCCTAGCGACATCTTTAACTGCTTTCTATCCTGAATCACTTGACCCTAATAGATCAAAGAACAAGGTCAACCTTACAATTTTGAGATTATTAGCTAAGATTCCTACTTTTGTTTCTTGGTCATACACAAAAAGAATGGGGTTGCCGCATAATTATCCTGACAACTCTTTGGACTATGTACCTAACTTCCTTAAGATGATGTTTTCCGTACCAACGGAGCAGTACGAAATTGATCCAGTAGTGGTTGACGCTTTGCAAAAACTACTCATTCTTCATGCTGATCACGAGCAAAACTGCTCTACTTCGACGGTAAGAATCGTAGGTTCGTCGCAAGCGAGTCTTTACGCATCGATTGCCTCAGGTGTAAGTGCACTTTGGGGACCATTGCACGGCGGAGCAAACCAAGCTGTAATACAAATGCTTGAATCTATCAAAGCAGACGGTGGAGACGTTAACAAATATGTTCAAAAAGCGAAAGACAAAGACGATCCATTTAGATTAATGGGATTCGGCCATAGAGTATACAAAAACTTCGACCCTAGAGCAAGAATCATCAAAAAGAACGCGGATGAAATTCTATCAAGACTAGGCATTGAAGATCCAGTATTGGAAATCGCCAAAAAACTTGAAGAAGTAGCTCTTAAAGACGATTACTTCGTAGAAAGAAAATTATTCCCTAACGTGGATTTCTACTCAGGAATTATATTCAGAGCAATTGGAATACCAACTGAGATGTTTACTGTAATGTTCTCAATTGGACGTCTTCCTGGATGGATAGCTCAATGGAAAGAAATGAGAGAACATAAAGAACCAATCGGCAGACCAAGACAAATCTATACAGGGAATCCTGAAAGGCCTTATATTCCGATCGAAGAAAGATAAGATTAATTTTAAATATTGTATAAATGAAAACAGCAGAATTTTTTCTGCTGTTTTTTTATGCTCCTCAAAATTTACACAACAAAAAAGCCTCTTCTTTTCGAAGAGGCTTTTCAAATCATATCTAATTATTTATTATTCTTCATAATTCTTAGCCAACTCATCCGCTTCAGGAAACAACTTCAAAGCTTGTTGCAATATCTCATTCTCGTCATTGATAATTTGATAATACGCACTGGACCCCCAAAGCCTTCTAGCTATCTGAGCTTTCAAAGCCAACTTGACCAAGTCGTCAGACTTCTCAAGGCCTTTTTCATCCATCGGAACGTCATGGTCTTCTCCAACCTTAACCAATTGCCCCATCATCTTATCAGTGATTTCAAAGTTATTCAAAAATGTTTCATACTCCATTTTCTTTAACTTCTTCTCATTCTTATTATAATATCCATTGATAAACTCTACGACAGAACCACTATAAAGAAGTTTCAAATAATAACTGCTATTACCAGTAGTATCCAATGGCACAAAATAATCAGGCATAATACCACCTCCGCCATAAACCGTTCTTCCATGAACAGTAGAATATTTCAATGAATCATTCAATTTAATGCTATCCACATGGAAAAACTCCCCATGCTCGAACCTACTCGCTCTATCGCCATAGTAATCGTCCACTTCTTCTCCATATGGCTTTTGAATAGATCTTCCTGAAGGCGTATAATATCTCGAGATGGTCAACCTCAATTCAGAGCCATCATTCAATGGAATTGGCATCTGCACCAAACCTTTGCCAAAAGACCTTCTTCCAACTACTAGCGCTCTATCATTATCCTGCATAGCTCCTGACACAATCTCAGAAGCCGAAGCACTTCCCTCATCTATAAGCACAATCAAGCTTCCATGCTCAAAGCTACCTTTGTTTCTTGAATGGAAGCTATTATTATATCTTCTTTCTTTACCTTTTGTATATACGATCAGTTTCCCGTCAGACAAGAACTCATCCGCTATCTTCACAGCCTTATCCATATAACCACCTGGATTTCCTCTTAAATCCAGAACCATTTTTTTCATCCCCTCGCCCTGAAGCGTAGTCAGGCTTTCTTTAAATTCATCATATGTAGTTGCCGAAAAGCGAGAAATTTTAACATAACCGATTTCATCGTCAATCATATAAGTCGCATCAACGGAATGCTGAGGTATTTTATCTCTTACAATGTTGAAATACAATGTTTCATCCACCCCTTTTCTCTTGATACCAACCTTTACAGTAGATCCTTTTTTTCCTCTCAATAACTCAACAACTCTACGAGTGGTAATACCAATGCCGGCAACATTCTCGCCATCCACATCCACAATTCTATCAGCAGGCCTTATACCTAACTTCTCAGATGGTCCACCAGAAAGCGGCGACACTACATAAATAGTATCTTGAAGCACATTAAACTCAATGCCTATTCCAGAGAACTCTCCAGTCAACTGCGGTTTATTCAACTCAACTTCTTTAGGTGAAATATAAACGGAATGAGGATCCAGCTTTTCCAACATTTTTGTAATAGCTACCTCCACAAGGTCTTCAGTATCCACAGTATCGACATAAGCCTTATTTATATAGTTCATGATATTAGCGAACTTATGAATACTGCTTTGCAAATTTGGCTTGTTAGGCTCATTGCCACCAATCTTCGCTCCTATCAAAATACCTGCAACCAAGCCTATAGCCAAAATCAAAGGCAACCTGATATGAAACTTCGAGTTGTTATTTTTACCCACTATTCTAATTTTATTATTGATTACAAAATTATTTTTAATTCAATTCGAACTACTCAACATACTCCACGTAGTTAAGCTTATAAAGTTATACAAATGTTTTTTACATATAACAAGAAATTATACAGAAAAATAAACTATTAAGTTCAAATTCCAAAATTCTCAAGGCTTTTGTATAATTTTACCCAAAACTTAATTTGAAACAAATGGGAAGACTCCTAGCTATTGATTACGGTACTAAACGTGTGGGGGTTGCCGTCAGCGATCCGCTTCAAATCATTTCTTCTCCTTTGGATGTCGTTCATTCCAAAGATATCTTTGATTTTATAAAAAACTACTTGAAAGAAGAGCAGGTAGAAGCTATCATTGTAGGCATGCCAAAAAAATTGGACAATACAGACACCAATAACACCCAATCCGTAAAAGGCTTTGTAACAAGATTGAAAAAGCTCATTCCTGACCATCCACCTATTCATTTCCATGACGAGAGGTTTACTTCAAAAATCGCTCTTAACGCGATGATTCAAGCCGGAACAAAAAAGAAGGACAGGCAAAACAAAGGAAATATCGACAAGGTGAGCGCTGCTGTCATTTTACAATCATATATGGATAGCATACGATGAATTCATTATACGTACTTGACCTGATTGGAACGTTTGTTTTTGCCATTAGCGGTACGCGAGCGGCGGCAGACAAAAATATGGACTTGTTCGGCGCCGCATTCATCGGATTCACAACAGCCCTAGGCGGCGGAACAATCAGGGATATTCTTCTTGGTACTCAACCTGTAAACTGGTTTTATGATGAGACCTATTTATGGGTAATACTCTCAGCAGTGATTTTCACGTACTTATTCAATTCATTGACTCATAAACTCAAAGCCACTCTTTTCTTGTTTGACACGATTGGCCTAGGAGTATTTACGATAATAGGAATTGAAAAAAGCATAAATTTAGGCATCACTCCTCCCTACGCACTGATCATGGGAATGGTGTCTGCCGTTGTGGGTGGAATAATCAGAGACACTTTTTGCAATGAAATTCCACTGATTTTCAGAAAAGAAATTTACGCGACGGCCTGCCTTATTGGCGGATCGGTTCTTCTCATTCTGACTCAATTTTACCAGATCAACAATATCGCCTCGTACATATTAGCCATTCTTATTGTATTAGCTATACGAATAGCAGCTATTAAATGGGAATTAAAGCTGCCAACACTAAATTAACGCCATGAAATATTCAATCTTAGGAAATTCAGATTTATCAATTTCCAAAATAGGCCTAGGAACAATGACTTTTGGAGAACAAAACTCTGAAGCAGAAGGCCACCAACAAATAAATTACGCTCTAAGCAAAGGAGTCAACTTCATTGACACTGCCGAAATGTATTCTGTCCCTGCCAGACCAGAAACACAAGGACGAACAGAAGAAATCATTGGCTCTTGGATAAAAAAGCACAAAAATTTAAGAGATGACATCGTATTAGCCACCAAGGCAACTGGTCCCAACGAATATTTTGATTATATCAGAAGCGGCCCAAGCTACACGGCCAAACAACTAAAAGAAGCCTTGCATGGAAGCTTAAGAAGATTGCACACAGGCTATATAGACCTTTATCAACTCCATTGGCCTGAAAGAAAAACCAACTTCTTCGGCAAATTAGGCTATACGCATGAATCAGATGACGTAGGCAATGAACTTCACGAAGTGCTTCAAACATTGTCATCATTCGTCAAGCAAGGCAAAGTTCTGCATATCGGGCTTTCAAATGAAACTCCATGGGGACTAATGAAATTTTTGGAATTGGCAAAGACATACAACCTTGAAAAGGTAGTCAGTATTCAAAACCCATATAATTTCTTAAACAGGACTTTCGAAGTTGGTTTGGCTGAAATCTCCATGCGCGAAAAAGTAGGTCTTTTAGCCTACTCGCCTCTAGCGTTCGGAATGCTAACAGGCAAATACGATAATGGAAAAACGCCAGAAAACAGCAGACTTACCTTATTCCCAAAAATGAAAAGGTATACTAACGAATATATAAACGAAGCTGCTCAAGCTTACAACAACTTGGCTTCTGAATTCAACTTGACACCTGCGCAATTTTCTTTAGCCTTTGTAAACTCAAGAGAGTTTGTTGCCAGCAACATAATCGGCGCGACTACAATGGAGCAGCTTAAAGAAAATATTGAAAGCATAGACATTACATTGCCAGAAGAAGCGCTCAAAAAAATAGAAGAGCTGCATGACAGATTCACTTATCCAGCTCCATAATATCATTATGCAAGCAAGGGCATGAACTATTGCCCTTGTTGACTTTCTTCATCTTTAGCCTCAAATTGAAGAGCCGCAGAGTTTATACAAAATCGTTCTCCAGTGGGAGCAGGCCCATCATTGAAAACATGACCTAAATGCCCTCCGCATTTTTTGCATAAGACCTCAACTCTTACCATGCCATGAGACTTGTCTATTTTTCTTTCTATGGCATCGCTTTCAGAGTCAAAAAATGCCGGCCATCCGCATCCCGAATTATACTTTACCTCGGAATCAAATAATTTAGCTCCGCATCCTTTGCAAAAATACTGGCCTTCCTCAAAGAACAAATCATATTGCCCGGTAAAAGGCCCTTCTGTACCCTTCTCCCTCAACACATGATAAGCTTCTGGATTAAGTTGCGCTTTCCATTCAGCCTCAGATTTTTCAACCGATCTTTTTTCGTTTTTTTCCTCGCTCATAGATTTCAAAGTTTTATTTGAGCCGCACGATACAAGCCCAATAAAGATCACAAAGTAAAAGAAGAATGTTTTCATAATGTTATTTTTGAAATGCTACTCATGAGTTTAGAACGGAAACAATCAAAACAACTTACAAAAAAAGCTGACTAAAAATAGCCAGCTTCAATTTCTTTATTCTAATAAGCCCAAGTCAAATAAGTTGAGCCCCATGTGAAGCCGCCTCCAAAAGCGGCTAACAATATCTTATCTCCTTTTTTAAATTTCTTTTCCCATTCCCACAAACAAAGAGGAATAGTCGCAGCTGTGGTATTGCCGTACTTGTCGATATTGACTGTAACTTTATCCATGTCGAATTTCAACCTTTTAGCAATAGCTTCAATAATTCTGATATTAGCCTGATGCGGAACAAAGTAAGCCAAATCCTCTGACGTCAAATGATGTTTATTCATCATTTCTTCCGAAACCTCCCTCATATTGTTTACAGCGTATTTATAGACACTTTTACCATCCTGATAAAAATAATGCTCGCCATTCTCAACTGTATTATGAGTTGACGGATATGCAGACCCACCCGCCTTCATAAATAACATCTCTTTGCCAATGCCATCGCTTTTGAGAATTGTATCCATCACGCCATACCCATTTTCACTTGGCTCTAGCATGACAGCTCCAGCTCCATCGCCAAAAAGTATGCAGGAGTTTCTATCCTTATAATTAACAATAGAAGACATCTTATCAGCTCCTACTACTACGATTTTCTTATAATTCCCTGTCCGTATAAAATTTGAAGCTGTCTCTAACGCATACACAAAGCCTGTACAAGCTGCTTGCATGTCAAAACTAAAAGCATTCTTTATACCCAAGTTGTCACATACTATTGTCGCTGTAGAAGGAAATGCCATATCCGGTGTCATTGTCGCGCAAATCACCGCATCTACTTCTTCAGGTTTTGTATTGCTTTTCTCTAACAATCCTCTTACTGACTCCGTGGCTAGCACTGAAGTCCCTTTCCCATCTCCTTTGAGAATCCTACGCTCTCTAATCCCAGTTCGAGTAACTATCCACTCATCATTTGTATCGACCATAGTTTCCAACTCTTGGTTGGTCAATTTATATGATGGGACATACCCGGAAACTGCTGTTATAGCCGGAATATTTGAATTCATTAAGTTATTTCTTTTTTTCTAGCCCTGAGTGAGCGTCTCTCTAAAATAAATCCAATAATCTGAATAAGACGCAAAGTAACATTTTTTTCAAAACAAAAACTATAACAATCTCGATAAATATATGAAAACAATGAGAAGCCCCATTTAGTTTCCTTTATAATTAAAAAAAACACCTGCAAAGACCAAAAACAGGCTAATTGATAGTCTCACAGCAGAAAAATAAGGCATCATTGCTGCATGGTGGAAATTAACTTGTTCAATATTTGAGACAATAAACACGGTAAAAAACTATTATTGTCGCAAGAATTGATTAAATTTATAGGCATTTAAATTATTGATGCTTTTTTGAAAAGTTCCTGAGCGCGAAAAAAATCCCAAAAAAATGCTTAATCAGGACTTAAAATTTTTGATTTCGAAAAAATATGAGTGAAGAAAAAAACAAAGCTCAGGATTATTCAGCAGGCAATATCCAAGTGTTAGAAGGTCTTGAAGCTGTTAGAAAAAGACCTGCCATGTACATTGGAGATGTGGGAATCAAGGGATTGCATCACCTGATTTGGGAAGTGGTAGACAACTCAATCGACGAGGCGTTGGCAGGCCATTGCAACAATATTAGCGTTACTATCAACGAAGACAACTCAATAACTGTCGAAGATGATGGTAGAGGTATTCCTACCGACATTCACCCTAAGGAAAAAAGATCTGCCTTGGAAGTCGTTTTGACTGTTCTTCACGCTGGAGGTAAATTCGACAAGGATTCATACAAAGTATCTGGTGGTCTTCATGGTGTAGGTGTATCATGTGTGAATGCGCTTTCAATCCACACTCACGTTACTGTGCACAGCAAAGACGGTAAAATCTACGAGCAAGAATACGAAAGAGGCAAACCTCAATACGACGTTAGAAAAATCGGAGATACAACCAAAACGGGAACAACTGTAAGATTCCTTCCTGACCCTGAGATTTTCACTGTTACAGAATACAAGTACGATACTGTCGCAAGTCGACTAAGAGAATTAGCTTTCCTTAACGCGGGAATAAAAATAACATTAACCGATAAAAGAGAGCTTGATGAAAACGGCGAACCTATTGGTGAGCTATTTTTCTCAGAAGGAGGACTTACCGAATTCGTAGAATATCTAGATTCTACAAGAGAAAAGTTAATCCCAGATCCTATTTACATGGAAGGCGAAAAAGGGAATATTCCTGTGCAGGTCGCTTTGAGCTACAATACTTCATATACTGAAAATGTAGTTTCTTATGTAAACAACATCAACACCATCGAAGGAGGAACGCACGTATCTGGATTTAGAAGAGCACTGACGAGAACGCTTAAGCATTATGCCAACGAATCCGGCTTGCTTGACAAAGTCAAAGTCGATATCTCAGGCGATGATTTCAGAGAAGGCTTGACTGCGATCATTTCGGTAAAAGTCGCAGAACCTCAATTTGAGGGTCAGACAAAGACAAAATTAGGCAACTCAGACGCTGTTGGAGCTGTAGAAAGTTGCGTAAGCGATATATTGAAAATCTTCTTGGATGAAAATCCAAAAGCGGCAAAACAAATCGTTCAGAAGGTAATCCTTGCCGCACAAGCTCGTTATGCAGCGCGAAAGGCTCGCGAGATGGTGCAAAGGAAAAATGTGATGAGCGGAACAAGTTTGCCGGGCAAGCTGGCTGACTGCTCTGACAATGATCCGACTAAATGCGAATTATACCTTGTGGAGGGTGACTCTGCAGGTGGATCTGCAAAACAAGGACGTGAAAGAAGTTTCCAAGCAATCCTTCCGCTTAAAGGTAAAATTCTTAATGTCGAAAAGGCTCAAGAACATAAGATTTACGATAATGATGAAATCAAAAACATCATTACCGCCTTGGGTGTGAGATTTGGAAAAGACGATGATGAGAAAGCGTTGAATCTAGAAAAGCTTCGTTATCACAAAATCATCATCATGACCGATGCCGACGTGGATGGTAGCCATATTAGAACATTGATTCTAACGTTATTCTTCCGCTACATGAGAGATATCATTGAAAATGGTTATTTGTACATAGCTCAACCGCCTCTATATTTGGTCAAAAAAGGAAAGCAAGAAAGATACTGCTGGACCGAAGATGACAGAATAAAGTCTATTGAAGAACTAGCTGGCGGAAAAGAAGAGTCTGTAAACCTGCAACGCTACAAAGGTCTTGGTGAGATGAATCCTGAGCAATTATGGAGCACAACCATGGATCCTGAAAGAAGAAACTTAAAGCAAGTAACCATTGAGTCGGCTGCTGAAGCTGACCACTTGTTCTCTATGCTGATGGGAGATGAAGTTGCTCCTAGAAGAGACTTTATTGAAAAACACGCTCGATACGCGAAACTAGATATTTAACTTTCTTAAATCCCGCAACCTAAATTGCGGGATTTTTTTATCTTAAGACACGAATTTCCAAGCTTCCTCTTCCTCGGAAACATCAAAATACTTTTCCTCGATTCCTTTATACCAAATTTTACCAAAAAAAGAATCGACTTGCACTAACTGCTTTTCAAAGTCACTACTTCCAACAACAGCAATCTTATTCAATTTTTTCATATCAGAATTAATCTGATTAAACTCTTTCATTATATGCGGCCAATCATGCATAACAAAGGATTTTAAATGAAAAAAATTATCCCAATCGGCATTATTTATTTTCATGAAAATATTCACTAAACCATCTCCAGCCTCAAGCTTAGGCTTCACCAATTGTATAAATTCCCTTATGAAACTCATTTCAACTTTACCTGACAACTCAAATGCTATCACATTCTCCTTCTTACTTTCCAATTGCTTCAACATAACTATAACTTTTGAATTTATTTAATTGAGTATTTATACTCATGAACTCGAAGAAAAGGCAATAGTTCTCAAGCAATATATTCTTAAATCCTTAAAATGCACCTTATACTTTATTCAGCAATGTTAAGTTTTCACTTTAGTATTGCTTTCAAAGCGACAACGCCTGTATTTTTTTAAAATATTCACTAATTTTATCAATAGAAAATCAGCCCAACAATCTCATTTTTTCCTTTACGAAACACACCTGAAATGATAGATCAAGAAAACATTCAAAATATCATACAAAAAAGCGATCTGATCAGCAGAGATCTTAGCTGGTTGAAATTCAATGATAGAGTTCTCGACCAAGCGGCTCAAAAAGATCGGTCAATTACTGAAAGACTTAAGTTTTTAGCCATTACGGCATCCAACTTGGACGAATTTTTCATGATTCGAGTGGGAAGTCTTTACAATTATCTTGATTTCGAGAAAGAGAGGCTTGACTACTCCGGCTTAGATGAGCAAACTTTTAAAACCACATTGTTTGAAGAAGTAAGACGATTCAATAATGATCAAGCAAAACTTTTCAAGAATTTTTTGCCTTTGTTCAAAAAGAATGACTTTGACATTGTCAAAGATCTTTCAAAGCTTCAAAAAAGTGAGTTGGAAGAGATCAAGGATTACTTTAAGATGACTATATTTCCGATGATCACGCCCATGGTCTACGATCCTTATCATACCTTCCCTATATTAATGAATCAGGTATTGATATTTGGCGTTGTCACCATCAATGACAAAGTCGAGGATATTGAGAAAGTCAACTTTGTTCAGATTCCTAAGAACTTGCCTAAATTCTATGTAGTTGAAAGAAGCAATCAGACTATTTTCGTTCCGATCGAAGAAATCATACGAAAGTATATCGGTAAATTTTTCAGAAACATCAAAATATCTTCCGCTTCTTTATTCAGAATCACCCGTAATGGCGATTTCACATTGGAAGAAAGCGATGACATAGACGTAAACTTCCTTGATGAGCTAAAAGCAAAACTTAAAACCAGAAAAACGGGAAGGGTTGTCAGAGTTGAAATAGAACCGGATATAGATCCCTTCTTAAAACAAATTCTCACTGAAAAATTCGCCATTGACGAAGACAACTTTGTCACTGTCGGAAAAGAAGACATTTTGGATTACACAAGGCTTTGGCAAATTGTCAAATATCCGAAACTAAGATCCTTGTCTCCCAAACTAAAAAAGCCAGTTCCTCCGCTTTCATTGCCTGAAAATAAAACTAACGACATTTTTTCTGTGCTCAAAAAGCATGATATTTTCCTTCATCATCCTTACAACAGCATTGACCCTGTCACAGAAATGCTTGAAAAAGCGGCCTCTGACCCTCAAGTCCTTTCCATCAAGATGACAATTTATCGTTTGGCCCAAAACTCCAGAGTTACATCAGCTCTGCTTAAAGCGGTGGAAAATGGGAAAAACGTATCGGTATTATTTGAAGTAAAAGCTCGATTTGACGAGGAAAACAATTTAAAGGAAGCTAAAAGACTTCAAGAAGCGGGTTGCTTTGTCATATATGGTATCTCCCACTTCAAAACGCACACAAAGCTATTATTAATAGTAAGAAAAGAAGCCAATAATAAAATCAGCAGATATGTGCATATGGGAAGCGGAAACTATAATGAAGACACTTCCAAGCTGTACACCGACCTAGGGTTATTGACTTCCAATGAGATTTACGGCAAAGATGTCTCAGAATTCTTCAATGTAATTACAGGACATTCCGCTCCTAATTACTATGAAAATCTTATCACCGCTCCTGGTGGAATGAGAAACAAGCTGATAGATCTAATTAAAAAAGAAAGCGACAATGCCAAGAATGGAAAACCTTCAGGCATCGTACTCAAGATCAACTCTTTGCAAGACAAAGAACTGATAAAAGAACTCTACAAAGCATCGCAAGCGGGTGTAGTCATCAAACTCATCGTCAGAGGAATATGCTGCATAAGACCACAAAGAAAAGGATTGAGCGAAAATATACATGTCAGATCAATTGTCGGAAACTACTTGGAGCATTCTAGAATTTTCTATTTTCATAATGAAGGGAGCCCTATTGTATATGGCGGTAGCGCAGATGTAATGGTCAGAAGTTTTGATAGAAGGCTGGAGTCATTATTCAAATTTGTAGATCCATTAGCCACGCAAGAAGTAATAACTATATTGGCATACAACTTATTAGACAATGTCAACGCCTACGAAATGAAGGAAGACGGCAGTTATGAATCATGCAAAAACAACGGTCCTAAATTCGATCTTCATAAAGAACTATTCAAGCTTAATAAAGAAATAGTCTCAAAGACTCAACTATTTTAAAAAGTTTATAAAGCCGCATAAATTGCGGCTTTTTTTATTTTCTTAATGGATAAGCCACTAAGTATAATTTCTTATTCAAATAATCATCCGCATACAGATCAAAGGCAACAAAACCAATTTTTCCAATATGTGTATTCAAAGACCTTATATTTTCTATATCAATCCCGCTTAAGCCAATTTCATACTTATGATTTATAGCTTCTTTGGTTTTTTGATAAATATATTGAACCACTCCTTTTCCTCGATATTTATCTATAACGCAAGTTTGCACCCAAAAACAATAATCGTATTCATCAATCATTTTCTCCCGATACTTGCGCCCGTCTAATAATTCTTTAAAATGCGAAAAAATAGGCACTGACGCATGGTGATCAGGCGACAATGCCCCTGTATAAGCACAAATTCCATTCTCATCTTCAAGAACAAACACATCGCCATTAAGGATCAGGCTTTCCCACTCTTGCGCTTGGTAAACCACAGATACAAATCCTGATAGTCTTTCTTTATCATTATCAGGGTCAGGATTGTAATAACGTTTTTGAATTTCAATCAGGGTTGGGATATCCTCTACGTTTGCTTTTCTAAATTTTAATGAGAAATTCTCTACAAGATCTTTTTTAAGCTTCAAGTTAATGTCCAACATATTAAATACGTCTATTTAAAAATTTTAAGTTCATCAACTTTCAATCCATATATTCAATATTCACATTAAATTAAAATGAAAAAGCCCGCATTAACAGCGAGCTTTCTACATCTATATCTACTAAATATATTCTTAGAGATTCATATCTGACTTTAAGTCTTTGATTTTCACCTTCAATGAATCCAACTTATCCTCAAAACTCGAAGATTGCTCGAATTCACTATTCACGCTAAAATAAAACTTAATTTTAGGTTCTGTTCCGGATGGTCTCACTGAAACCTTAGTTCCACTTTCAGTTATAAATTGCAATACATTGGATGAAGGGTATGCAAGCTTTTGATTTTCACCAGTCTGCAAGTTCTTTAACTCGCCTGATTTATAATCAATAAACTCAACCACTTTCTCGCCATTCAACACTTCAAATGGCTTTTCTCTCATATCCTTCATTCTCTTTTGAATCGCTTCTTGGCCAGCTTTGCCTTTTTCTGTCAATGAAACCAACTCTTCGTAATAAAAGCCAAACTTACGATACATTTCTTCCAACATATCGAATATCGACAAGCCTTTATCTTTATAGTAAGCAGTCATTTCAGCAAACATCAAGCAAGCGGATACTGCGTCTTTGTCTCTTACGAAGTCTCCAACCAAGAACCCATAACTTTCCTCGCCTCCACCTATGAACGTTTTTTTGCCTTCAAGCTCTCTTATAACTTCAGCGATAAATTTAAACCCAGTCAAAGTGGTGCTATGTTCCACATCATAAGCTTCTGCTATTTTTCCTAAGATATCGGATGTTACAATCGTATACACGATGTACTCTTTGCCTGTCAATTTGCCAAGTTCTTTCCATCTGTTGATCAAATAATAAGTCAACAAAGCAGCTGTCTGGTTGCCATTCAACAGTTCCCATTCGCCTTTATTATTCTTAAGGCCAACTCCGATTCTATCAGCGTCAGGGTCAGTTGCGAATAAAATATCTGCATCTATAGCTTGCGCTCTTTCCAGTCCCAATTTCATTGCAGCTCTTTCCTCAGGATTAGGATAAGGTACCGTAGAGAAATTCCCATCCGGTTCAGCTTGCTCTTCTACAACATGTATATTCTCAAAGCCAACAGCTTCCAAAGCCTTTGGCACTAATGTTATGCCCGTGCCATGAATAGGCGTAAAAACGATTTTCAAATCTTTTTGCCTAGCGATTTCCTCTCCCGATAGCGACAGAGTTTTCACCTGCTCCAAGTATGCTCTGTCAATCTCCTCTCCTAGTATATGAACTTTGCTTTCATCCTTGTCAAATTTGATCTCACTCAATGAGCTAATCGAATTCACCTCATCCATGATTTGTTGATCATGAGGCGCTACTACCTGAGCACCATCATTTCCATACACCTTATAGCCATTGTATTCCTTAGGGTTATGAGAAGCGGTAATTACTATTCCACCTTGGCATCCCAAATGCCTTACGGCAAACGACAACTCTGGAGTCGGGCGCAAATCCTCAAACAAATAAACCTCTATGCCATTAGAAGTTAAAACCGAAGCGGTCACATCTGCGAAAAACTTATTGTTGTTTCTCGAATCATAGGCAACTGCGACTTTGATGCTTTGTCCCAGATAAGTCTTTTTCAAGAAGTTGCTCAGTCCTTGAGTAGCTTTGCCTACAGTATATCTGTTCATACGGTTGGATCCCACTCCCATTATTCCCCTCAAACCTCCTGTTCCAAAAGCCAAGTCTTGATAAAAAGCGTCCACCAATTCCGTGGAATCTTCTTTTTCCATCAAAGATTTTATCTCGGAACGAGAATCATCATCCATCACTGGACTTTCAAGCCATAATTTGGCTTTATCCATAATTGAGTTATCTACCATTTCTAGATAAATTGTTTTAAAAAAAATAGTTCATTTTCAAATTCTCTTGCATCACAGCATGATTTGCAAACAAAGAATTTTCAATAAAATTCATATAAATTGCACTGTGCGAAAGATTAATCACTAATGATTATATCCTATGCAAACAACTTGCTTAATTTACGTAAATAATCACCAAGTGGATTGTTAAATTAAAGATATTTCATTTTTTTTGACCTATCAAAAACTTACAAGTATGGACATAGAAAAATTAAACGCTGACTTAACTGAAATTGCATTGTTGAAAAACAAGTTGAACGACATGGATTACAACAATCCAAAGTATGACGATGTTGAGGAAGAGCTTCACGATCTAGAAGATGATTTCATGGAAGAGTTTGGCGATGCCCTCGAAGACATACTCACTGACATTCATGAGGAGCTATGTCCTGACAACGAGGTTTTGCTGCCAATCGCCTACCTAGCCAATCAATATGAAGTATTGGACAAAGACGAAGACGGCAAAACACTTTTCGACGCTAAATTCAACGAAGGAGTAATTGTGGATGTTGACTCGATTGATGATCAAATATCCAGACTCGTTTTGGTTCCTGGACCTGCAAGAATTCTTTTGCAAGCTGGAAAGAAAATAAAAAAGGAATTATGGGTAGGCTAATCGCCTGCGCATCTTGCCAATAAAAATTCAGGCAACTCTATCTTATGTGACAGGGTTGCTTTTCTTTTTTACAATGCTAAGAATCTATCAACTTGCCTTTTAATACCAAAGAAAGCTCTTTCAAACTCTTCTTTAGATACTTCATGCTGTTATCGCCCTTTATAACATATTTAAAAACGCCCTCATCTTGAGCTTTTTCAATAACATGCGGATCGCAAAGTTTGGTAAGTATAATAAAATGGGTTCCAGGATTAATTTTTGAGATTGCCTTTATCAACTCGATGCCATGCATCTCCGGCTCCAGAAGGTCCAAGATCACAACATCGGGACCTTGTTCTACTGCCCCTAATAGGCTCTTTACTGAATCGAAAAATTCAATATCATAATACTTGTTTCCACCAAAGGCAAGCTTGAACAACATTGCTTCATGCTTATCTCTTTCTATAACAAAAGCCTTGAACTTCATGAATCCAGATTATAAATTTTGAAATAACAATGCAAATGTAGCATTATAAAACAACATTCAATTCAATTAACAGAAAATATTTATCCGCAGATAAAATGTTCGTAATTAATAGACTGTAAATTTTTGTAACTTCAACAGGAGTATTTTTTTGAATTCAGTATGGAACAATATTTAAGGCAATCTTATATTTGTTACATTGCTAACGAATTTCATCAGCTATTTAAGAAAAAATCAATATGAAAAAAATATTATTATTAAGCAATTCAACATTGCCAAATGAGCCTTACTTGGATTGGGCTATCGACAAAATCAAATCATTCCTTGGGCATAAAGAACATATTATATTCATCCCTTACGCTGGAGTGACCATATCATATGATGAATACACTGAAAGACTAAACAGCGCTTTGGAACGAATAGGCCTAAAAGCAAGAGGAATTCATGAATTCGACAACAAAGAAGCCTGCTTAAAACAAGCCGATGCAATCCTAGTTGGAGGAGGAAACACATTTGAATTGCTTCATCAGTTATACGCTAATAATTTGATGAATATAATCAGAGACAAAGTAAACACAGGCACAGAGTACATTGGTTGGAGCGCTGGATCTAATGTCGCAACATTAAGCATAAAGACAACCAACGACATGCCTATCACTTATCCTGAAAGCTTTGACGCACTGAGACTGGTTAACTTTCAAATCAATCCTCATTACACAGAAAAGGTAATACCTGACCATGGAGGAGAAAGCAGAAAACAAAGGCTTCAAGAATACCTTACGATTAATAATGACGCTAAAGTAATTTGCATACCGGAGGGGACTTACATCGAAGTAAATCATGACAAAACCACTTATCATGGCAGAGAAGAAGGCAAGATACTTTGCAACTGCGGTGAAATCAAAGAATTTTCAATCCAGCCGGGCGAATCCATTAAATAAAAACTCCAAGCATAAAAAAAGAGGCT
This sequence comes from Aureibacter tunicatorum, assembly GCF_036492635.1. GTDB lineage: Bacteria > Bacteroidota > Bacteroidia > Cytophagales > Cyclobacteriaceae > Aureibacter > Aureibacter tunicatorum. The sequence goes on along the minus strand of NZ_AP025305.1, from coordinate 1,791,339 downwards.
CGATAAGAAGCCTCTTTTTACATATTATATAATAAGTATCTATTATCTCGATTTTTTCCTTCTATCAAGCTCCTTTTGAATCAAAGTCAACTCTCTTGAGCTTTGACCCGCGATAGAAGTATTCTCTTCAGCTCTTCTAAACAAATAAGGCAAAGTCTTTTCCAAAGGCCCATAAGGCACATATTTGCCAATATTGAATCCAGTATCAGCCAAATTGAAAGTAATATTGTCGCTCATGCCGAATAACTGCGCGAAGAAGTACCTGTCATCATTAGGGTCCAAGTTTCTATCCACAATCAAATCAGCCAACAACCTGTTGCTATTTTCATTATGAGAACAGCATGCAATAGCAATAGTATCATTATTATCAATGCAATATCTCACGCCATCGTCAAACTGCTTGTCAGTCGCATCCTTTGTAGGCTGGATAGGGTCTTCGTAACCGTTTGCCGCCGCTCTGGCTCTTTCTTTTTCCATATACGCTCCACGAACTAATTTCGCTCCAAACTGATAGCCCTTTTCCTTAGCATCCTGATGCGCTTTAGTCATTCTGTCAAGCATATACTTTCTATACATCTGGAAAGTATTATAAACGATGGCTTTTTCCTTGTTGTATTTCTCCATCATCTCATATACCAGCATGTCGATAGGATCTTGATACCAGCTATCTTCAGCATCGATGAAAACCTTGACATTATTCTCATAAGCGGCTCTACACGCTCTATCAAATCTAGACCTGATTCTTTGAAATGCATCTCTTTCCTCTTCGGTCAAATCTTGCTTCAGTTGAATCTTTTCCATCAAGTCCCCGCTACCAAATCCAGTAGGCTTGAATACACAGAAAGGAATATCCGGATTTCCTTTCGCCAAATTGATCGTTCTCAACGTCTCCTCCAGAGTCGCGTCAAAACTTGATTCCTCCGCTTCGCCTTCCACAGAGTAATCGAGTATTGTCCCTACATTGCTTTTGGCCAATTCCTTGATAGTATTTTGACTGTCTGCGATAGACTCTCCTCCACAAAAGTGTTTGAACAATGTCGCCTTAACTATAGACTTGACAAAAGGCAACCTTACCTTGATGGCAAAATTGATAAACGACGTACCAAACTTCACTAATCCATTATAATTCATGGAAGCGAACAAAAGGTAGTCCTGCTTGAGCAGGTTATCGGATTTAGCCTTAAAAGCCACTTCCGTATTATCAAATGACAACTTTGCTTTTTCCACAGACACAGTATCTATACTCATATTAAAATAACCAAAATTATTACTTGTTATTACCGAATAAAATAATATAATTGTAATTTAAGCAAAATTTTCAAAAACAACCTAATGTACCATGCAAATTGATCAATTAAACACATGGAGAAAAGACTCCAAAAAGCCATTCGTAATGGCGGGGCCTTGTAGCGCAGAATCTGAAGAGCAATTATTCGAGACATCGAAAGCATTATATGAATCAGGAATAAGCGTATTGAGAGCTGGTGTTTGGAAACCAAGAACAAGACCAAACACTTTCGAGGGGATCGGAGTAGACGCTTTGAAATGGATCCAAAACATCAAGCAAGAGCTTGGTCCGGATGTTCAATTCGGAGTAGAAGTTGCGACGCCGCAACACGTAGAAGAATCATTAAAGCATGGAATTGATATCCTTTGGGTAGGCGCTAGAACATCGGTGAATCCTTTCGCCGTTCAAGATATTGCCGACTCGCTTAAAGGAGTTGATGTTCCTGTTTTGATTAAAAACCCAATCAATCCTGATTTGGCATTATGGATTGGAGCAATCGAAAGAATCTACCAAGCTGGCATCAAGAAAGTCGGTGCGATTCATAGAGGTTTCTCTTCGCACAAAAAATCAAAGTTCAGAAATATTCCTAGCTGGCAAATTCCTTTGGAATTGAAAAGAGAGATTCCTGAAATGCCTTTGATTTGCGACCCAAGCCATATCGCAGGTAACAGTGATTTCATCTACGACATCAGCCAAAAAGCGATGGACCTTAATTATGACGGTCTAATTATCGAGTCGCACAGAGATCCTAAGAATGCATGGAGTGATGCTAAACAGCAAGTTACGCCAGCTCATTTGACGGAAATCTTGAGCCAACTTAAAGTTAGAGACCCTAAGTCGGACAATAAGGACTTCAACAGCCACTTGACTGAGCTTAGAGAAAAAATCGACCAAGTTGACCACGATATCTTCAATATTCTTTCTGAAAGAATGCACCTAGTAGAAGAAATCGGTCAATACAAAAAAGAGAACAACGTGACTGTATTCCAGGTAAACAGATGGAATGAGATCTTGAAAACAAGAGCTGAGTGGGCTCACGAGCTTGGTTTGAACGAAGAATTCATGGCTGACTTGTTCACGCTAATCCATGATGCTTCTATCAGACGTCAAACTCAAATCATGAATCAAGAAGAAGTTGTTGAAAACGCATAATCTTCAAACATGCAATCATTGACTTTTTCGGCATGCCGGCAAAGTCTTAATTCATATAGAAGCACAGGCATATCGCTTGTGCTTTTATTATATGCAGACTACAAAAGAAAAGATCAAAATGGATAAAGTAGAATTTAGCCAAGACCTAAAAGCTTCCATAGACAACTTTTTTGAAAACAATACCTATTCAAAAATATCCCTATTGGTGGATGAGAACACTGAAGAGCATTGCTACCCATTAGTCAAAGACCTTCTTCCAGCTCATCGCCTGATACGCATTCAAAGCGGGGAAGAAAACAAAACGCTTCAAACTTGCGCTCATATTTGGCAAGAAATGACTGATTACGCTATGGACAGAAAATCTCTCCATATCAATCTTGGAGGCGGTGTGATCGGAGACATGGGAGGATTTTGCGCTTCCACTTACAAAAGAGGCATAGAATTCATCAATTTCCCTACTACCCTGCTTTCACAAGTCGACGCTAGCGTTGGCGGAAAACTTGGAATTGATTTTGGTGTTTACAAAAACCATATCGGAGTCTTTCAAGAACCTAAGCTTGTCATCATCAACCCCGTTTTCCTTAAGACTCTTGATCAAAGAGAGCTAAGGTCTGGATTTGCCGAAGTGATCAAACACGGCCTTATCGCTGACCAACAACATTGGTTGAATATAAAACAGCATAACTTTGACAATTTGGAATACGAAAAAGTTATTCCTCACTCTGTAGGCATCAAATACAATGTGGTAGAAGAAGATCCTACGGAAAAAGGATTGAGAAAAATATTAAACTTCGGCCACACCATCGGCCATGCTATCGAAAGCCATTATCTACATGCTCCTGAAGGTCGAAAACTTCATGGTGAAGCCATTGCCATCGGCATGATAACGGAAGCTTTTCTCTCAGTGGAAAAGTGCGGTCTTGCTTCGGAAGATTTGAATACCATTAGCTCGTTCATTTTATCACAATACGGACATCATCCAATACCTGAAAGTGAATTCGAAGCTATCATACTTCACACGCTTCAAGACAAGAAGAACAAAGGAAATGTAGTATTGGCTTCTCTATTGAAAAAATCTGGAGAATGCACCTTTGATATTCCAATAAACGGTGAAGACATTAGAAATGCGATAAACTATTACAATAGTTTGGAAGCTTAGCAACTAGCTTTGCAAAATACTCTTAAGCTCTGACAAATATTCTATTTTATAAACTTGTCGGAGCTTTTTCCCTTTACTTAAATCACATTTCAACGAAAAAATGTAGCATTAATCAAGAGTTAAAAAATAGGCAAATGGATACTAGTATGAACTAATTCAATTATATTGTGGGCCACTACAAACAATAACAAAATTAATGTCTACAAATCAAATTCCAACTGCCGGTAAAAACTGGTTTTCAAACATCCAATCCCTTAGCAACAATACCTTGGATTTTTTAATGGATGCTTCTAGAGATAAAGGCGATGTCATTAAAATCAACACTGGAATTAAAACCATTTACCTTATTTCTTGCCCTAAAGTCACGGAAGAAATTCTAGTAAAGCAACAAAAAAGCTTCAAAAAGTCAGAAGCCTATGAGATACTTAAAGAACTTGGGGGAGACGGCTTGATCAGCGCTGAAGGCGAAACATGGAAAAGAAAAAGGGTAAAGATGAACCCTGCTTTCCAAAAAAACGCCATCAAGAACATTTTCGAAGAAATGGAAGAATGCGTGGATGAATTCATTATTGACCTCCAAAGCAAAAAGCAAATTGACTTGGACCGAACAATGATGGACATTACCTTGAAAATCATACTTCGAACAATGTTTGGAAATCAAGTACAGATCGATTCTGAAAAGATCTACGAGGACTTGACATTTTCACTTGAGCATATCATTAAAAAGTTTTGGAACCCTTTCTATGCGCTTAGCGCCAATTGGAATGGTAAAAACAAAAGTTTCGAGGAAAGCAGGCAAAGATTCGATGATATCATCTTCAAGCTCACCAATGAAAGAATAAATATGCCTGAGGAAGAAAAAGGCAGATACAACTTATTGGATATGCTTATCGGAGCCATGAATGATGAAGACAAGCCTTTCAGTCTCAAAGATGTCAGGGATGAAGTCATCACCACCATGATTGCGGGGCATGAAACCACCGCTTCCGCTTTGAGCTTTACTTTGGCCGAGCTCTGCAAACATCCTGAACACTTAAGCAAAGCCATCGAGGAAATCGACACAAACTACACCGATAATGTTTCCGGTTATCAATTGACAGAAAAACTTCCATTTGTCAAAGCGATATTTGAAGAAGGGCTCAGAATGTACCCAAGCGCATGGTCTATTGGAAGGATTCCGCTTGAGAATGTTGAAGCCAGTAATTTTTCATTTCCTAAGGGCAGCGACATAGCCATCTTCATTAGCGGACTGCACAGAAACTCAACGTATTGGAAAAAACCTGACACTTTTGACCCTTACAGATTTTACAATGGAGACAACAAAGATATGCATAAATGCCAATACGTTCCCTTTGGAGCAGGTTCTCGAAAGTGCATAGGCAACCACTTCGCCATGGCTGAAGGCGTATTGCTACTTGCCAAGATGCTCAAAAACTTCAACCTTGAATTAGTAGACAAAAATGTTAACGCCAAGGCTGTTTTGACACTAAGACCTACTCAAATTATTCGAGCAAACATTAGCGCTCGATAATAGACATTATCATAGCTCATTAAAAGCATGCGTTTGTAGCATGCTTTTTTCAACTCCATCGCCAGCATTCATAAATAGGCATATTAATAATCCACCCTTCAATCCACTAATTTTCTCTAAGCCAAAAACAATTACCAACTAAATTTAAAATATTTTAGTTGCGATTAATCTATTTTTCAATTTACTTTGAAAAACAAAGCACTTTAAAATCATTAATCATGACTGAACTACAAAAAGCGATCATTGCTGCGACACTTGCAATAACTGGCACTTATTTGCTTTATGACAATACCATAGGCATTAATTACCTCTTGTTCTCTAGTGTTTCAGCTATCTCCGCAATTGCAATCCATAATAAGGCTTCCACCCAAAATAAATTAATAGCCATCTTGCCTAGCATATTATCAAGCTTCTCATTAATGCTATTCCCTCAACAAATCTCGTTGTATATTTGGATGATTAGCTACTTTTCCATGTGGATACTATTAGCAAATCCATTGAAACCTTTGCTCATTCCCTTGCAAAGCTTGATAGCAATATTTGAAAGCCCTAAAAATCAAATCAGCTTTTTTAAAAAGATCACAAATTCTGAAAAAGCTCAAGACTGGAAGTCTAAATTTTACATTGCATTTATCACGTTTCTGATTTGCTTAATATTCATTACTCTGTATTCTTCAGGCAATGCAATCTTCGCCTCTTATTTATCAATGATCGAATTGCCTTCTCTCAACTTTGGCCTTATTATCAATTGTTTAATACTCTTTGTAATAATATTTGGCTTGGCAGAGTCTAGAGTAAATGAGTCTTTAAAAAAATACAATGGCAAAAAACAACATCTAGAAAAAAGCAATATCAACCCAAAAGATGAAAAAGAGTTTTCCATAGCAAAAGCTAGCATCTGGAGCATCACCGTGATTCTGCTACTTGTCAACGCATTGGACCTTATAACCATATCAACCAAAAAGCTTCCAGAAGGAATGAGCTTTTCATCTTATGTTCATGAAGGCTTCTACACGTTGATCATCGCTATTTGCCTTGCTATTGGAATGATTCTTTATTTTTATAGAAATAGATTGAACTTTCATCAAAAAGTCAAACATCTGCGACTCGCTTGCAACATGTGGATATTGCAAAATATCGCATTGGCATTCATTACATGCTATAAAAATCTCATTTATGTCGAAGCATATGGTCTGACTTACAAAAGAGTAGCTGTATTCTTATTCTTGCTTTGCACTTTGATAGGGCTTACTCTCTCCTTATGGAAAATCAAAAAGCCCTACACTAACTGGCTATACTTCAACAGAACTGTTGCTTACGCTTTTCTATTTGGAATCTTCACAAGTCTAATTCCATTTGACAAAGCAATAACTTTTTATAATTTGGAATATTCTCAAACCAAAGATATCGACTACTTGCTGAGCTTAAAAAACCCGGACTATCATGCGATTTCAAACTATTTAAACAACAAAAACGAAAAAAACTATATCGTATACGACATTACACGCTACCGCATAAAAGAATTGGAACAACAAGCCAACAATAATAGTTGGAAAGAATGGAATTTACACATCAACCAATACGCTACTAAATAGTTGCTTTAACACCAACACACCTATAATATAATTCATTGCCCATGTCCACAATCATGGGCATTTTTATTCTCAAATAATTATGAAAAGACTTATAATTTAGATAAAATAAAATCAGATTATAAAAATAAATGCTTAATTTGTTACAATGTGCGTATTCCCAAACAACAAAAATGCGCTATTCAACAAGCTAAACCACATTCATGATTACCCCTAAATACTTTATTGCAGCATTGCTCAATATCATTCTTATCAACATATCACATGGGCAAGCAAATTCTGAGAAATCAGATACTGTTAAGTACAAGCCTCTATTCAAATTCCCAATAGCATCTGCCAGTCATACAATCTACACTGACTCAAGAGTACAAAATGATCCTGACAAAGGATCTGTAGGAATGACAGAAACACAGCTTCTTCTAAACATGCCAGTAAAACTCAAAGAAAAAAAGCTTTTCCTCTATAATGGACTCAATTTCAACATCCTTAGAAGCTCATACAAAAGCGAAGTCAAAACCATTAAAGAAGAATTATATTCAATATCTTATAGCACAGGAATCATCTCCATACTACCCAAAAGATGGAAAGCAACTGTGCTTATCACCCCTACTCTTTCATCGGACTTGGATAAGGAAATCACCAAAGAAGACTTAAATATTCAATCCACATTCTTGGCGCTTAAAAGAGCAAATCCGTACAAAGAATATGGATTTGGACTCATGTTCAACGCTAGGTTTGGAAGAGGCTTGGTTTTGCCTATTTTCAGCTATAGCTACAAGAAAAACAATTGGTCTGTGTACACTGTACTTCCAGGCTTTGTCTCAGGATTCAGGCATTTCAAAAAATCAAATATAGGTCTGTACGCCTCCATGTTTGGGAGTTTGCACAACTTCTACGCTGCCGGCAATTCCAACTCCAACTTTCAAAAGATTGGTTACACAAGATTCACTGTAGGCCCCAAATTTCAATTCAATGTCTACAAAAGCTTATACATGGACCTTACAGCTGGGGCAGTATTGCTCAACAGACTAGAAACATTTGACGCTACGAATGCAAGAGTATTGGAAACGAATTTTAACGAAAAACTATTCATCAGGATCAATATCAGCATATTGAAATAAATCAAACGCAATTGCTATTACCTCTCCATTAATTATATTTATCAAATTTAAAACATGATTAACACACATGTTATAGAAATAAAACTCAAAATTATTATATAGCATAAGAACAAAACAAATCATGACTACACTAACATAAGAGAATTCCAATTGAAATCTTATGTCTCCATTGGAGACTTTAATAAAATCTCATTACGTCATGAATTTACCATTTTCATTCATTCCAAAAGACAAGCTCAACGGCTTGCTTGATTTTCAATCTCATTCTGTATCAGAGATGAAAACGGTTCAAAGTCTCATTAAAGATATTTCCAATAAAAAGAAGGAAATATGTTTTGACAACGAGTCCGAACTGCAAATCTCACTCAAGAACCTACACAAAGAAATCATTCAAGCAGATCATTCCAACAATCTAAGAATCTGGGAAAAAGAAGGACTCGACTTATTTAATAACATTCTCAGAGAAAAGCACAGTTCTTTTGAAAAACTCGGAGACAAACTGCTTCGTCATATCATAGAATATGTAAATGCCAACCAAGCCGCCTTTTTCATGCTTAAAAAATCAGCAGACGAAGAGTGGCTGGAACAGCAGTCTTGCATCGCATACAATAGGAAGAAATATTTTGATAAGAAAATCGATCTAAAAACCTCTCTAATCGGGGATGTGATTTTGAACAAATCCACCATCTTCCTGACAGACATCCCTGAAAATTATGTAAGCATTACATCCGGTCTTGGCGAAAGCAACCCTCGCAACATTGTGATGTTCCCTGTGCTTCATGACGATAGCCCTATGGGAGTAATAGAGGTGGCTAGTTTTGAAGTCATGGAAGATCATGTCATCAAATTTCTTGAGCTCCTCGGAAAATATATCGGTGCTACTATATACAATATTCAAAACAATCTGAAAACAAAAAGACTGCTTCTGGAATCCCAAAAACAAACTGAAATGCTGAAAGCTCAAGAAGAAGAACTAAGGCAAAACACCGAAGAGCTTAAAGCTACTCAAGAAGAAATGGAAGCCAGACAACAAGAACTTATCAATCTTAAAGATCAGCTTGAAATAGAAGTCAAAAACAAAACTGCTGAAATCAGCGAAGCCAATGAGGTGCTTGCCGAACAAGTCAAAGCCAATGAAGAAACCCTTAAGGCCATCAAAGCCAATTCCATTTATGCCTTATTGGACACCGAAGGCATAATATTAGATGCAAATCAATTCGCTTGCGATCTATTCCAAGCCCCAATGGAGCAATTAATCGGAATCAGAAGGGAAGATTTCAAGCTTTGGAAAGGCTGTGAATCGGGCAAATCTTTGTCCAAAGAAAGTAAAATCACAGTCAATGGAGTAACTCGCTGGGTCAGCGAAAGCATGACTCCAATTTTCGACAAAGACAATCAATTGCATCAAATAGTCGCTATCGCTCAAGATATAACTGACACCAAAGGCGTGGAAGAAAACCTCAAGCAAAGCCTGGAGGAAATTCAGTCTCAAGAAAAAGAGCTTCGAGAGCGAATAGAAGAAATGAGCATGATCCAAGTAGAACTCGAACACCAAAGAAACGAAATATACGGCATCACCAACGCCATAAGTCAAATCATGGGTGTGATAGAATTCAATGATAAAGGCATTATCACTCATGTCAATGATTTTCTCACAAGCTTGACTGGTATAAGCGAACAAGATATCATCGGGGCTAATATCGACTCGTTCAATTTTGAAGTTCAAAACAGGATGAATCATAATGACATCTGGAACATACTGCTTGTCAATGGAAAATACAATCGAAAAGTCATTCGTCAAAAAGCTAATGGCGAAGACATCATTCTTGACGTAAATTACCTCCCTTTCAAGAATGAAAATGGCAAAATGGCAAAAGTGATTTGCCTATGCCAATTGATTGATGAGAAACAAAGCTCTATTAATGAAGCTATTTGATAAAGGGAGGCTGCTCTTGAATAGCAGCCTCCCTTTAATACCTACTCGCCGATCTATTAATATTTCTTTTTCAAGAAATTTCCTTTCAAATCAAAATACAGTTCTAAGTCATTATCCAATTCCACTTTATGCCAATTCCATTTTTTCTCCCATTCCACTATTCTTCTCTCAGGCATATACACTTCCAAATAAGCTGAAACAAAGGGAGGCAAGGCTCTAGCAGGTATTTCAACCCCTCTATTGCTTTCAATTTCAATGATTTCACCTTTTTCGTCAAAGTCAAGTTCGATGTAGCTGTCAAGCATTACTTCATACTTGACTCTTTTGAATCCATTTTCTTTTTTGGCTTTTACAATCTTATGATTGGGAAAATTCAGTTCGATATACAATTGAACAACCTCCGGCAATGATCCGGCATCCATATAATTATCCGCCAATGAACAATGACTGTTGCTAATAAATAAGGCTACGAAAATTGGCGATAATAAAGTCGAATAATAACGACGAGAAGTGATTAATGAAATTACATTTTGCATAACTACTGTTTTTATTTATTGAATAATATGAGCATTCAAAAAAACAGGAGTCATCAGTCAATAAAGACGGTTAAAAGCGAACTCCATCGCTTGTTATTTGCTGCAAATTAAGCGCTTGTTTTTAGAAAAAACAAAATTTTGCTTCCGTCAAAATGTTAAATTACACCCTACTCATTCACACTTATTATAATAATTAAAAAATATGAATATTATTTTAAATAACAACGAACCAATATCATAGCCGGCAAAATAAAATGATGCGTTTTTTGCTCTCCAAAATTGAGATGAAAGCTAATTAAAAATATAAATCATGCGCAGAGAACTCCAAAGATTATTTTATTCTAGACTTGCCATTGCAATACCAATGTTGATACTCTTTGCTTCATGCCAAGCTCAAAAAATAGCTAGGCTTCAAGAAAAAGTAAAAGACAGCAACTGCAATCTCATCGGACACAAGCCTTATACTGCTGAAGATCTCCCACAAACTTTGACAACAAACGATATAGAATTAAGTCTACAAAATCACTTTTCTCCAAAAAGCATATTTATCGCTAATGCTATGGGCATTTTGCCTTTACTTGAAGAATATATCGTCCATGTCGATTCCGCTAACACTAGCTCAAACATCGAATATAAACTGCTTAAAATTGAAGCTTATCAAAAGATTCTCCACAAGATCAATATCACCAACTTGGAGATTTCTTCCTATGCCTCCATAATGGATTGCGAAGAAGAAAGAGCCGAACAAATAGCCAGCTCATTGCAAGATATCGACGCAAAAAGAGAGACATTTCTGACTGTCAGCGCTATTGTCATTGGCGCTTTGGGATCCGTGTTAACGATAGCCTTCATTGACCAAGGAAACACAAATGACTATATCGGTTTCGGCACGGGAATTATTGAAGCTACCTTAGGTTTTATGATTCTAAAAAAAGGGAAAAGCATCGATTTTAATCATCTTGACAATCCGCTAACTGATATTTGGAACCAACCGAAAGTTTCTACTTATTACCCGCCATCGATATGGTTTTTTCTAACCGACAGCAACTCTTTCGGCGCTCCTAATATGTCCATGGCATCGGAATTAGCTAATCGATGGGCCGACTTCTCAGAATTGAACAATCATGAAAACATATCAACGAAAGAACTGCTCTTTGGCAGTGGAGGAGCTTACAATGCCGACGATCTTGAGCTTAGAGCTTCTATGCTCGACCAGCTGGAATCAACCATCAATTTGATGAAACAAGATTTAGAAGTTTTAAGCCAAGAACTATTGAATATTGATTAAATTAGAATCGCAATATTATCATCACTTTTTATAAATTCTCAAACCATGAAGGCTAAAATTTTCAAGTTTGAAACTTTCATTAATAATTCCGACGATCATTTTCATCTAGCTAGAACAACGATTGGCGCAGATGGAGATTTGCTTTTGCATTCTCACGATTATGCCGAGTTTTTTTATGTCTCGTCCGGTAAAGGAATTCACTTAATCAACGGCCATGAAAATAAAATAGAGCAAGGCAGCTTTTGCTTCATAAGACCTTCTGACGAACATACATTCAAGCCTGTCGGGTCGGAAGAATTAGTGATTACGAATCTGGCATTACGATGGGCAACTGTAACAAATTACCAAATTAGATATTTCAATGGCGAATCAATGTTTTGGACTAATGACCTCATGCCCTATCAAGGAAGCTTCACTCCCGACGCACTAAGGTCTGTTATCAAAAGAGTTAGTTTGCTGATCAACCTCCCGAAAAATCTATTGAACTTGGACCTATTCGTCCTCCATCTATTCGAAAGGCTTCAACTAAACATGCAAGGTTCGCATAAGTGGCCTGCTTGGCTGGAAAATGCCTTGAAAGAATTTCGTCTTCCCAATCAGTTGCAAAAAGGCCAAAAAGGATTCATTGAATTGTGCGAAAGGTCAAGCGATCATGTCAATAGAGTAGTGAAAGAACACTTAGGAAAAACGTTGACAGAAATGGTCAATAACGAACGTTTAAACTATGTTTCAAGCCAACTGATCATGACCAACGCTCCCTTGAAAGCCATTCATAACGAGGCCGGTTTTCACAATCATAGCTACTTCTTCAGGCTATTCAAAAAACATTATGGAATGACACCTTTGGAATACAGAGAGAAACACCATAAGGTATTTTAAACAAGAGCAGGCCTAAAACCTGCTCCTTAAATAAAACTTCTATCAATCATATATTCTTGCTCAAGGCCAAATATCCATTGCCGCTTCTAAGAACTCTCTTTGCTGTTCTTTTTTAAAATAATAAAATTCAAAATCATCTTTATGCGTATTGTCATTTTCAATGATCAAGACTTTCGCATTTTCTTTTAAACTTATGGTATGCCAAACATTTTTTGGAATGTTGTAAATAATGCCCGTTTCCATTACTTGCATATCATAAGCGATTCTATCTTCCTCTATTTGAGCGGAAACAAGAAGGGCATTCCCTTCCATCAATAGAAAAGCCTCGTCAGTTTCAAAATGAACATCCAACCTATTGATATTTTCAATTTCAAGGGATTCTTCATAATTAAGCTGAGCTACCTGCCATCCCGGTCTGATCAGAAAAGGAGAATAACCTTCTCCTTCATGCTTGTACTTCTCTGTTATTTTCATTAGTTCAATAATATTCTATCCACAACTAATTGCCTGAATTCTTTGGTCAACATAGAAAAATAAGCTGTAAAACCTGTCACTCGCACAACAAGGTTCGGATATTTTTCTGGATTTTCATGAGCTGCCAATATCTCATTTTCATCCATGACATTCACATTAATCAAAGTGCCTCCCATATCAAAATGCGCTTTGATTATCGCGCCTATCAAAGACAAATGCTCTTTCTTTGCCAATGTGGGGTCAAGCTCCCATTGCATAGGCGCTGTATTTCCGAAGCCCGGTTGCACTTCAGCCACAGCTCTTGCCAAAGCGAGGGAAGCTCCATCAATAACAAAGCCCGGCGTGGGATTCGCTCCGTGAGAAATCGGCTCTCCGGATTTTCTGCCGTTCGGCAATGCTTTCACGCTCTTACCAAGGCCAACAGTATTCGCCCATGAGAAAAAACCAGGGATAAAGCAATGGCCTGCTTCATCATCCGATTCCGCTTTTACCAATTTTGAAAAGATGTCATTAATTCTTTTCGCCCATTCATCGCCTCTGCCAGAACCTTGTCCATACCGATCAGAACTTAACAGCATATTTCGAATTCGATCTCCATCAGTCGTTTCAAAATCATTCGCTAATATTAATGCCAATTCATTCCAATCAAGTTTTTTTTCTATTTCAACTCTTTGTTGCAAAGCAGCGAACGAGTCCGCCACTACAGCTAGCCCCGCTCCATCAATTGCCAAATTATAAAAAGTCGCTCCGCCATCACTCACATCTTTTCCTAATTCCAAAGGACCATAAGACAATAAATTCAGCAACAATTCAGGCTCATTATGCTTTTGAAATTTTAATTGATGCCTAATGCCTTCCGCGGCGGTATGGATCGCTGTTTCAAGATGCGCGCAAAACTTCAACCACAAACGCCCCGTGGACATCGTTGTTTCTTGCTTCTGCATCTCTTCCCAAGCGACTTCAAATACTTTAGCCATATTCACCTTGACTAAATCATTCATCGTGTATTCCAAACCCGGCAATGACATCCAATTGCACCCTACGGCAATCCTTTTTCTCGCCAATTCTTCCGAATAACCATTCTTCATAAAGCCTTCCACTAAAGCCTTGTCGCCTGAATAGCGCGGCCATGCGTTTTTATGCTTCACAAGATAATGCAACGATTTTCCAAAGAGCTTCTCATCCATATTTTCATGCACTCGGATGGTGATATTAAGCGATGTATTCACCTTGTCACAAGCTTCCAATACCAAATATGAAAATTCAGAAGCGACATCGCCTCCATTACCATCCGGTCCGCCTAACTGCCAATAAATCGGATCATTGATCAAAAAACAGGACAAATAATATACGGCCTTTTCCCTGTCTAAAATTCCAGATGCTAAATCCATCTCATAATAAGGACGCAACAATTCGTCTATCTGACCTCCCGCTCCATCTCTATTATAAGTTCTTGAAGCTAAATGATACCAAATAATCCATTGGCATGCCTCACGAAATGTTCTAGGCGGTTGATGAAGCAAATTTCTATTCACTTCAGCCATTTCCATCAAATTTTCCTTAAGCTCTATATCATCTTGACACTCTATCAAAGCATCAATATGATTCACATGTCTTCCAATCCAACCCATCACGCTTTTCACAGCTTTTTCATGAGCTTGATAAAAAGCCAAAGCCTCCTCTCTAGTATTGATGGCTTTATACTTTTCGATTTTGTCTAGAATACCTTGCCAGCCAAGCTCCAAACCCAAAGCATAATCGGGAGCAAAATGAGCATCGTCTCCTATGCCATGAATAATGTCATATCTTTCTTGGTCTTCATGCAAATGCTCGAACGGAAAATCCGGATTCCATTTATTCGGCCTCATCTTCGACATAAAATAAATCCATCGTCCAGCAAAAGCATCATTTGCATCAACATAAACAGGATGATTATCCATCAAATCGCAAAAATTCTCAGTCCAACCATCCAAACCATAAAAAGAACCATCAGCGTGATTGGGCTTGATCTTCCATGCTTCGTCAGGCACAGCCAGACGCCCATAATCATCTTCATCCAACAGTCCTTCCTTTTGGATTTTTTCTCTAGTTTGTTGATGCTTGGCTTTTTTCAAAGCATCTATTCTGGATTGATATTTAAAAAAAGTGTTATCTAATATTTTCATCGTTAAGAATCTGATTTAAGTGTTCAATCTTGCTCTTGCTTACCTCCTCATTGCACTCAAAAGCACTTTCCATTCCCAATGCTTGATACTTTGGTTCTCCCAACCTATGAAATGGATTAAGCGTAAACTGTTGAGCATTATCCAAGCCTTTTAAAAAATTGCCAATTGCCTTAATGCTTTCGTCTGAATCATTCACTTCCGGAACCACAGGACATCTTAACTCATAAGAATACCCTGATTGATCAAGCTTTTTGATATTCTTAAGAATTCTTTTATTGGATATCTTCGTCCATTTTTTATGTTGCTCTTCATCGATCATTTTCAAATCTACAAGCCAGTAATCTACAAGCTCCAAAACAGGTTCATACTTTTCCCAAGGCAATGACAAATTAGTCTCTATGCATACATGCACCCCCTCTGACTTCAGTGACTGCAACAATTCCGCAACGAAACCAAACTGCATCATAGGTTCTCCTCCCGAGAGAGTAACCCCTCCATTGGATGTCTTGAAAAATGGAAAATCCTTACGCAAGTCCGCCAATAAACTCTCGACAGTATGTTTTACGCCTACTGATTTCAGCACTACATTATAGCAAACAGACAAGCATTCCATGCATTCAGAACAAAGTTCTCTATTCAAGCTAATTTTGCCATTTTCCACCTTCAATGCTTCCTCATCACACTTCTTCAAGCATTCCAAACATGCGTTGCACTTCTCAGGATAAAATTGCAGCTGTCTTCTTTTGTAAAATGTCTCCGGATTATGACACCAAGCGCATCGCATATTGCATCCTTTAAGAAAGATCACAGAGCGGATACCCGGTCCATCATGTATGGACAACCTTTGAATATGTGTAATGATACCTTCCATAACGGATAAATAAAAAAGCCTCTGAAATCAGAGGCCTGGCTATTATTTCAATCCAACTTTATTGCCTTTCCAACCTTTGTCCCAAGTATTTTTGAAAGGGTGCGCTTCAGTATTCAACACATACTTTTCAAAATCAAATACATCTTCGGGAGCAAAGAACAAGTAGCAATACTTCATTGTCTCAGCGAAAAAGAAGCTTTCCAAAGTGTCCCACTTTTCTTTGGTAATCACATTTTGCAACTGAACATAGCCATTATCAACTTGACAGTATTTTTCAATACTCTCAAACATATGCTTTCCTTGATCATAATACTTTTTATCTCCTGTAGCTTTCCAAGTATAATATGTAGACTCTATCGCCTCGGGACGAATCATATAATATTCAGTGCCTTCATAAGGCTCCATTTTCATATAATCAATAGCCTCTGGCTCGATATCGTAGATTTTCCACATGTTGTAGATAGAGGCCTGCAGTTTCTCGGCTCTTTCATTGTCACCATCAAGCACATAGCACAAGTTCCAAAAACAATCCAAAGCTCCAAAACGAGTCAGGCCTCTTTTGCCCGTATCCATATCTGCCCAGCCAATCCAGTATCCGTTTTCATTCTCATCAACCAGATAAGTGTCGACTGCCTTGCGGCAAGTATCCCACATTACTTTTAGATCTTCATCGCCAAATAGCAAATAGCCTTTGAGCAAATATTCATAATATGCATCGATTCCTCCAGAGATATGAGCTCGTTTGTCTTGCCATTCTCCTGTTTCCACATCAATCCATGATCCCAGCAGACCTGTTTCTCCTCTTCTTTCATATAAAGCGACAACTCCTCGCTTGCAAAGCTCATAGTATTTCGGATCTCCTGTCAACTTGCTCAACATGCCATACTCCAATAACATAGAGCCAACTTCGCAAGGATTAGTTCCTTCTCCACCAGCTTTACCAGTACGCAAGTTCACTAATCGGTACGGGATTCCAGTCGGTGAGTCAAAAACAGGAATCATTCGATCGCCCAACTCCTTCGCCAACTCCAAAAATCTTTCATCTCCATCCAACTGATAAGAGGAAATCAAGCCTCCCAGTATTCTAATCGCTATTTCAAATTGCTGAACTTCAAAATCCTTGTCAAAATCAAGCTCTGAAAATATCAGCTCCTTGCATTCTTCCATTTCACCTTCCAGCCCCATCAAATACATCGTGCTAAAAGCGTCAACAGGCGTCATCAATAATGATTCCGCATACCAATTATGGCTTCCTTCTTTGATAGGATTCACAGCATCCTGTCCCCAGCCATAATCCTTGTAAGCTTTCCAACCTTTTTTGAAGGCTGTTTTCACTCGTTCTTGATATTCCTTTTTCTCAGCTTTTGAAATTTTGTCTTTTGCCGCAAAACTGTTGCCCTCAGCCGCATAAAATAAAAACAAGGCCAATAAAAAAATTCCCTTTAATTCAACTCTGCGATTCATATCTTCCTCGATTTAAGTCTGTCATTTCTTTGACTCAAAAGTAATAACGAAAGCTTTCCCCTTCAATTTTATGTAGTCCACCCAGATTTGCATTTAGTGTACTATAACGACATTAATTTCAACCTATAAATCAATTATAAAAATGAATGCGAATTGTGCAATCCAAAGAAGGTAAAAAGATTTCCCCACGCATACCTTAGCCTTTATCAGTGTAATATTCTGTAATATTTTAAATGATTATTTTTCATTTTATTCAAGGTGGATTTCAAGACAAGCAGATTTTTCAAAGCATGCTTGACTTAACAACAATTTTAAATGACTGTATTTCATTAGAACTTTAATCTTCACACCACATGTCCTACCTTAACAATTTTAGGCTCAGCTTCTCGGGAGGCTGTTCATTCAACCCTTGCACAGCCAATAATGACGATGTCGGCTTGTTCGTAATGGATCCTGTAAACGGCTCTTTGGCTGGCGACTTTGCGGATTTGTCCGATGAAGAAGCGCAACACAAGCTGAAACAGTTAACTCAAAACGGTTCATATGTCTCATCAGGATGGAATTTTTTTGGGGACTACGCTTTCTTATTCAAGCAACTTGGCATTACATCAGCGGGGATGCCTGGAGACATTAATCCTTTATCAGAGCCATTGCCATTTTATTTTTTAGGATCCGTAGACCCCACGAATCAACACAGCAGATATGGAAGCCCTATCATGATCGACATGGACCCAACTGGGACTAGTTGTTCGAGAGTGATTTTTGGGGGACTTCTAATCGGCGACGACATGGATAATCCGCTACTAAAGATAACTGGAAATGTATCATCTGCCAACTACTATATTGACCCAAGATCCATCAAAGCAGGTGGTTTTAGCAGCTTTATGGCGACTTGGCAAGTCAGTTATGCATACGACGATAGCTGGATTGTGGATGAAAGCAATGAAACTATCAAAGCATTAATGGATGAGGTAAAAAAGAATAAAGGAATTACTATCAACTTCTCCATTTTTGAAATGGCCCCGGCTATACTTTCGCAAAACCTTAGCGCGGACTTCAATGAAGGAAAAGGAACAATGAATCCTGTCATTGGCTATACCATTGGGAATATAGGTGTGTGGGAAGCTGATGAATTAGCTAGTTCTCCGTCGGGAAGAGTAATTTCTCCTACACATTCTATAAAAAGCAAAGAAACCATTGGCTCATCAGCTTTTTTCAGCATTGACCAAAACAATACGCTAAGCATTGATCTTTCAAAGTGCTTCATAAAAAAATCTCCTAGGTTCACCATTTCAAGCGAGGAAGCCTTAAATGATCCTGCGAAAAACAAAGAACGAATTAATCAAATTGAAAATGTTGGGCAAATCGGACCTAATGTGACTCTCGATGGAGAATTGAAATTGGTGACTTTTGACAATGACGGAAATATTAAAACTCAATTTGACAATACCATCGATTACGACAACGAGAATTATTTTAAGACCGGAGGTGTAGTCGATGTCGCAATGAATGCAGATGATATCACTGAAATTGAAAATAATCCTGTTGGACTGATTTTAACTAATTCCGACAATGATCCAATCACGCTACTGAGTGAAGAGATTTATGTCATAAGAAGCGAAGACAAGTATCTCTATATCAACCCAAATGAAACCAATCCGCTGAATTTCAAAATTGAGAAGCTTGGCAAACCTCTCTCTCCAAGCGATAGTATTGAAATAGAATTTGACTTGGAATTCACTGGCACTCTTCAAGCTGAATTCGATCAACACAAAGCTTTGAATATTGCATTAACAAGTGCTGTAGGGAATCTAAATACTGTTTCAGAAGAAGAAGGAAACGAAAAATACACATTAACAATCACAGGAAAAGAAGCAAATGGCTGCGCGCTCGATTTAGGATGGATAGTTGGAGGATATAGGCAAATAAACTTCTCTAAAATCAATGGCATCAAAAATAGCTTCTACGCTGTCGCAAAAACTTATCAAAACGACGATTACTCCCACATGGATGAGAGCGATAAGTTCACTTGGGACTTTGTCTATCCTGAAGTGCTCAGATACTACTATGTTATATTCCCAGCGATGTCGCTTCGATTGCCATTAAATAATGAAACGCTTATCACTGACAATGTATATGCAGAAGTACTTAAAAGAATCTCTGATCAATATAGAGACACCTCTTTATTCATGCCAATGACACACGTTATGTCGCCTGGGAAAACCACTCTTTTGAGACAATACCTTGAATATTCAAATAATCTACCGCTTACTTAATCCTATAATATGAAAAAATGGTTAACGACAGCACTAGCGATATTAACTTTCATCTTAGCTAGCTTCATCTTGGTGGAATCATTGGATATTCAATTTTTGAAAAACCCAGACTACCTTCAATCTTCCAATGGACTTATAGCCTTTGGATGGGGAACATTATTGCTAAGCTTGGATATTATCTTGCCAGTACCTTCAACTGTGATACTGATCGCCAACGGAGCAATATTCGGCACTGCTCTGGGAGCTGCTATTTCCATGCTAGACTTGATGATTTCAACATCATTTGGAATATTGATCGGAAGCAAGTTCACAGAAAAAACCAATCAATGGCTTAATGAAAAAGAAAAGCTCCAAGCTGAACAGTTCATCTCAAAATGGGGCTTGATAGCCATTATCATTTCAAGATCTATTCCTATGCTGTCGGAAACCATTTTGCTAATGGCAGCTGCTATGGGCTTAAACCCTCGCAAGCTTGCCATAGCCTCATTCTTTGGTTACTTGCCGGGAGTGATCATATACGCTTATACCGGTGCTTTCGCAGCTACACTTGAGTCCAGCTTATGGAGCTTCATAGCTGTAATAAGCATCAGCAGCATATTTTGGCTATTTTCTTACTTCACCAAATCAGAAAAAGCAGCTTCAAAACAAATTTAGAAGTCTAAAAAAATTAAAAAATGAAAATCTCAATATCAAAACCCATGGTGATGATCTTAAGCAGTATCATCGCCTATGGCATATTCATCGCCTGCACCACAACCAACAAAAGCAGCGGAGGTGACAACAACTCAAGCTCTCAAGAAGAGGAAAAACATCAAGCCTATCATTCGGATCTAAGTTATACCTTTCCGGTAACTGACTCTCCAAATCCAAGCGAGCGCACGCAAGTCTACTTTGATGAATATGGCTGGCAAATGTTCGTGGCGATGTGTTGGCCGGCAAGCTCGACGATGAGAGGCGTGCCAGACACTACAAAGAGCATTTTATCTCCGGGAAATTCTATCCCTGTTTGGATGTCCTTGAAAACCTCCACAGAAGCGTTTAAACACTCGCCAGACAGCATGATGCCATGGGATACCGGCTATCCAAACGACCAACTACGATTAATTAGCCATTCCAAAGTAGCTGAAAATATCAAACCATTTTTAGGCTCTATTGATCAAGCGGTTGGAGGTTCATTAATCGATCAAAACAGCAATTTCAGTTATTACGAAAGGTATATGAACCAAGTAGAGTATGACTATATCCTTGACAACAAATTCTATGACGGAAATGTGTTAAACGCCCTTAACAAAGATGTTAAGTTTCCTGCCACTTCCATGGAAATCAAATCCGCATGGACTATTATCGAACAAGACGACGATGCCAGCAAGTTTTTCACCACAAAAGCAATGGTCGCAAAAATCAACGAAAACACAGGCGAACCTACTGGCGAATATATGGAAAAGCTTGTAGGCTTAACAGGCTTGCATATTGCATACAAAACCTCGAGCTCACCGCAATGGGTATGGGCTACTTTTGAGCATATTGGCAACAACCCAATTTTCAATACTCCTGACAGTATCAGAAAAGACAACAAATACACTTACTACAACCCTGAATGCGACTCAGCTGCTTGCCCTGCCAATCAACAAACCTTTGAACCCGGCAAGCCAATCAAACCTACTCAAGTGGTAAGAATGACTTTGCTTACAGAGGAGGCTAAAGCCTTGAATGCTCAATATCAAAAAGCCTTGAAAGGAACCGCTTGGGAAAATTACAAATTGATCGCTACGCAATGGCCTACAGATCCCAAAAATCCAGCAAACCCGCAAGGGACTCCAGCTCCAAACATTTTGGCGAATACAACCATGGAAACATTTATTCCACTGGAATCAAGCTGCATGGGCTGCCATAGCACCGCCCGCACCAGAAATAGCAAAGTCAAAACCGACTACAGCTTTTTATTGCTTGAAGCCAACACCGATTAATTTTCAAATTCGATATATATCAGCGGGGAACAATTCTCTCCGCTGATATATACACTAACAACTCGCCTCTTACAAAGCCTTAGTTATAATCATCTCCAACTCAAAGTCCTCCTTCTAAGCCACAAGAGTATTATGGAAATTCAATATCATAAAACTTAAAAAAATTAGGTGATGATCCTCCATTATTTGGTTTGCTTTTTGGATACACTCCTTTGTCAATAAACATCAAGCCATGCAACTAGGAGCATTTTCCATCAGTCTTAGCGTCAAAAACCTTGAGACCTCCATAATCTTTTACGAAAAACTTGGGTTTTCTGCAATCGGAGGAAACCTCGACAGCAAATACGTCATCATGAAAAATGACCAAACCGTGATTGGACTGTTTGAAAAAATGTTTGAAGGCAACATGCTCACTTTCAATCCTGGATGGGATCAAGAAGGTAATATGCTAAAACAATACGATGATATCAGGACAATCCAAAAAGACCTTATCAATAACGGTGTT
The DNA here is from genome assembly GCF_036492635.1 of Aureibacter tunicatorum. Taxonomy (GTDB): domain Bacteria; phylum Bacteroidota; class Bacteroidia; order Cytophagales; family Cyclobacteriaceae; genus Aureibacter; species Aureibacter tunicatorum. The sequence continues at coordinate 1,769,135 of NZ_AP025305.1, read as the reverse complement.
AAGCTAGCCAACACCATTGAAGAAACCACAATTGGCCCCGCCAATCTTATGCTCACTGATCCGGATGGCAATGTGATATTGATAGACCAACATGTGTGATTTAGGCTAAAAACCTATTCATCACAATCGATCATTCATAAGATTATTAGATATCATTATAAATTAAAATCAAATTCCCAACAACTCTTTTCTGAATAGAAACCATTCTCCGTATTGCACTTTAAAATAATATAGAGTGTTCACAGAAGTTTCAACGCCATAAAAATGAATAATACGCTCATCTGTTGACCTAAACTTCATTTCATAATTGTCATAGATTTGCATTCCCTCATTTCGACTAAAATACCCAAGATCGTCATGCTTCCAATCCTTGGCTTTAATAAATAATGTGACCAAATTAACAGGCACATCAACGTCCCCGTTTTCATTCAACTGAATGGTCTCAAATTCAACAGGAAACAATATCCGAGTTATTTGAAACGATTCATCAGAAACAAATTTCTCAAGAAAAGGCCAAAATTCTTCCGAATTCTCAACTAAACCATCGCCTTGCGATTTTGAATCGATTGGAACACTTATTCTCTTTGCAAGCTCAACATTAGAAAAAATCAGGTCCGCTGTTCTTCTTTCCAAAATAGCCAACTCTTGCTTTAACATGTCATTTTCTTGCGCGAGCCTTTCATTCATATTACAAAGTTCTGTAATACGCTTTTCATACTCATTATTCTCACAAGAAGCCAAAGTCAATACAATGAAGAATATAATTAGAGTATTTCTCACATTTTAAAAAATTCAATGCCACACATAATTAGACTAAGCAAAAATATTAACCATAAATTTACAAAAATAAGTTTATTGAAACTATTCGTCATCTAACAAACCAATTGCTAAGTAAACAGAAACTTGAAAGTCATGATCTTTTATTTCATTAACTCTGCTTTTGAGTTTATTCTTCATACTGCTCCTTGCCCATTTTAATATTTTCTCTGATGCCTCAATTTTTTTCTCATACTTCGAATCAAACCTTTCACTCAGCTTATTTTCCAAAAACAACTTTTCATTATCAGCTACTAAATTGCAAAACCTTTGTAGAGAAAAACTGCTATTGCTTTCAAACCAAGCATTTAACAAATAATCTGGATATCTTAAAATCTCATAAAAAGTGAAAAAACAATCTTCAAATAGAAATGGCCTCAAATCATCATTTAACATTTGCTCCCAAAAAGCCTCGATGAATTCATTAACAGCTTCATTCTCTTCTTTGCGCCAACTATGCCAATCAAAATATTCCAATTTTTGAAAAACCATAAAAGTCTCTATCAATCCCTCTTGACAACTAGCAATCAACTCTAAAAACCTAGGCAAAAAATGTTTGTAATCGCTTTCCGTTCCCCAAGTATAACCAACTTTGAAAGCCAAAAAACTTAACTCGTCTCCATTCATTTCCTGCATTGGTTTTCTTGAGATGGACAAGTTCCATTCTTTCACTTTATCCCCGTAGATCGGACTCGCCTGCATGTTTTTATCCAAAGGATATCTGGAAAAAACTTGATACAAATTCATTACACTTGCCAATACTCTTGGTGTCATCTTGCTTATGCCTTTTTCAAATTTTATAAATAATAAGCTAAAAAACATTATAAAAAAAGAGGCTTGAGGTTAAATCACCTTGCAAAGCCCCTTTTTAAGCGATAACAACACTTTATATACCTTAATCCATTAATTATTAGCAATCGACCAAACAGAATAACTTTTAGGAGGACACTGTATTTTCACCCATCGACCAGACTGCGTAACAGGTTCCCAATCAGAATGGCCTGTGAAATCTTTTATTCTTGCGCTGCTCCAATTAGTCTCAACCCAACGCTCAGACCAATTTTCCGAATTATTAATATATACAACCAGACCAGCTTTATCTTCCCAGCCATTTCGTTTAGCTATATATTCATCGTTATCAGTGTATAAGACAGACGTTGATCCACCTGCTAAATTATCATGTATCCATATTAAGTTATTCAGCTTATCCTTATCCAACCATTCTTCATAGTCTCGATAAAACAAACAAGGCAGCCCTTCATGGGTCAAAATATACGCATATGCCAAATTTTTATTCCAGATTTCATTCGTATCATGATTTGCGACAAACGTTACAGCCTTATAAGGATTCCTTTTCAATAGCATATCGTTATTCAGTTTATTCAAGTCATTTCCATCAAATGCCTCTTTCATTGCATAATAGCAAGCAAAGTCAAATGCAGAGCTATTCGCTTCATTAGCCCACTGCTCCAAATATGTCGCATTTCCATCCCAAAGTTCTCCAACAGAAAAACCGCCATTATGCTCCAACCAATCTTTGACTACCCATGGTTCGAACCCCTTCACAAAGTCAAACCTCCAACCATCAAATCCTATTTCATCTTTCAAATACTTAGCGAATGAATAATCGGCTTTCCATAACCATTCTTGCACATAAAAATGATGATGGCATAAATCCGGAAAACCTCCAAATACTTGCGGATCATTTTGATGAATGTAATTAGGGTGGAAGTCATGTTGCGAACGTGTAAATTTGCCCGAAGCAACATCGAATTTAGTCCAGTAAGGCACTCCTGTATACTGATTATCTTCTTTCTGGCCTCCACTGTTGTGATTGATGACTATATCAGCATACACTTCAATATTATAGTTGTGAGCTTCATCAATCAAATTTGTCAACTCATCCTTAGATCCAAAACGGGTCTCAATCGAACCATTTTGATCAAACTCTCCCAAGTCAAAATAATCTGTCGGATCATATCCCATAGATAATGCTCCATTTTGAGCTTTTGATACAGGAGGCAACCATATGGAAGTAATACCCGCTTCGCTCCATGCTGGAACTTTGCTCTTTACTACATCCCACCAAGTGCCGCCAGCGGGAACATCCCAATAAAATCCTTGCATCATCACTGGCGCATGATTGTTTTGAATATTTCTATCTGCTTCTCGAGATGATGTTTTATTAGCAGGAATGGTTTCCGAGCTCTGCCCCTCAGTCGTCGCCACATCAATATCTTGATCTGAACAAGAAAATAAGCAAAATGAAAAAAGAAATAAAAGAATAAATAAGTCAATTTTCTTCATAAAAAGTTGGTTTTAGTTTAAAGTTTCATCCTGAAATTATCATATGAAAAATTTCAACTATAAAAACCAACTCATTTTTACAACTTTTATAATGCAATCGTTTTCAAAAAATAATTTTTGAATTTTTTAGCTTAAAAAAAATATTATTCTAAAATTATATCATAAACGTAATTTTATTACACTTTATGACTAATCCTAACTTCAATCATTGCATTTATTTTGCATATTTCCGATTAAAATCATCATTTTAATAATTTAAATTATTTAATATTTGTAACAAAAATTACCAAAAGTAAAAACACTATGCTAATACTTAGCTGTCATGGCTCTTTACTAATTTAAAGGTTTATACCTCAAATAAACTATGCGAATTTTTCAAATTTAAGTGCTTTCAAGATTTGAATCCCTTGCTGATTTAATCCATAAATCTTTAGAGATTCCTTTTTACAATCTCCATTGACAAACTTTATTTCCGCAGATTTCTTATTAACCAAAATCTCTTCAATCTGATTAAAGGGCAATTTGAAATTAGGAAAAATAAGGAACCTAAAAGCGTAACTCAATAACTGAATAAAAAATATGACCATAATAGATTTCTGAACTTTCCAATTGTAGCTGATTTCAAAATCATTGAAAACTAAATAACCCAACACAACTGGGATCAACAAGTAAATCAAATACTTATATTTAACTTCAAAGCTAAATTTTGTTTTTTCTCTCAATCTCAAAGCTTCATTCCTAATTCCCGAATCCGTAAAATAAATATTCTCTTCATCGATATTCACATAACCAAACCTGCATTTAAACCATTGATTCTTCATATACTCTTCTCACTTAACCAGACTTAATTGGAGTGCAAATTTCGATAATAAATCCGTTATTATCCCTCACATAGCCAACTTTTTGTCCCCAAGGTTTTACTTTTATTTCAGAGAATAAAACAGCTCCATTTTCCAGCGCTCTACTAAAATCCTCTTCTATATATTCACTTACAAAAGCAAACTCAACTCCAACAGGAGTGCCATTAGTAGCCAACAACTTTATATCTTTCCCAAAATTCAATTCGCATAATTCCCTCGAAGCAAATGCGATCGTCGTAGAGCCTGTGTCCAACTCTCCATAATCTTTTTCAAGAGTTATAAACTTGACTGCAAAGCCAAAAGCCTTATTATAAAAATTCAATGTCGCCTCCACATCAGCGACATAATGAATTGCATATCCGAATTTCATATTTACGATTTAAGCAATTGGTTCTCCATAATCTTTTCAAAAAAAGCCTTTTTGTATGTATTGCCAAGTGGCAGTTCATGCTCATCGATCCAAATCAAATCATTGTCAATCTTGCTGATATTTTTGATCGATGCGATAAAAGACTTATGCACCTGTATGAAACCTTGGCTTGGAAGGCTTTCATAAAATGACTTTAAAGAGCTATAAGTGATGATTTTCTCATCTTTAAGCTGGATAGACACATAGTTTTTCAGCCCTTCTACGAACAAAATATCCTTGAGAAAAATCTTAACAAATTTATTCTTGCCATCGGTCTTGACGAAGAAATACTCCTCAGTCACAGTGATTGCATCGGTCATCTTGGATTCTTGAAGCTTCATCACTGCCTTGTAAAATCTGTCAAAACTCACCGGCTTCAACAAATAGTCCACTGCTCCCATATCATAGCTTTCCAAAGCAAACTGGGAATAAGCAGTTGTGAAAATCACCTTAATATCCTGACTAATCAATTTGGACAGCTGGATTCCGGAAATTTCCGGCATTTGTATATCCAAGAAGATTACATCCACCTGATTAGCTTCGACATATTGCAAAGCCTTAAGCGGATTTGTAAACGTCTCCTCCACTGTAAGAAAATTAACCTTTTCGATAAATTTCTCCATCAATCGAATAGCAGGCGGTTCATCATCCACGATGATGCATTTATGTAATGAAGTCATGCGACAGTTCTGTTTTGTTTGAAATAATTTGCAATGGCATGCTCAGGTAAGCTTCAAATTGATGGTCATCTTGTTGATAATATAATTCAAAAGCGTCCCCATAGAGCACTTCCAGTCTCTTTCTAATATTTTCAGTGCCAATTCCTGATTCATGATATTTTTCCGAAATGTTTATATGATTTTTCGTTATCACTTCCAGTTTATTTTCCTCGGTATTGATATAAATGTCTATGAAAGCCGGCTTATCTTCCTGACTGATGATTCCGTGCTTGCAGACATTTTCGATAAAGTGAATTAATATCAAGGATGGGACTTGCTCGTCTCTTACATCTCCATGAATATTCAACTCAACAAAAAAATTGTCTTCATAACGACGCTCAAAAAAATACATATAATCTTTAATAAATGAAATCTCCTTTTCGACAGTCACATAATCAGTACTCGTCTCATAAGTAACATACCTTAATAAGTTGCACAGCTTTAATATATCATTCGCTGTTTCCGGATGAGTGTCGAACAGCTCCACATAGAAACTATTAAGTGTATTGAATAAAAAATGAGGACTTATTTGCGATTTCAATGCTGACATTTGCGCTTTTTGATGAGCTAACTCAAGCTGATGCATTTCTTGAGACTTCTCATTGTATCGGTAAAGAAGACTAATAACAACACTCAATAAAACAGCCACCAAGGTATAGTAAAATGAATCAACCAGATAAACCCCAATAATATTTGAACCTTCGAAGAAATAATTATGCTCGCCAAAAATCTTGAATAGAATCACTTCTTCAAGCATAAACCGAACACAAGCAAAAACGAGCATCAGCCCTAAAAACGAAAAGCCGTATTGAACATACTTTTTTTGAACAATAAACCTTGGAACCAATACCAAATAGTTTATAAAATATACAGTTGTAAATGACAAATAAAAAGTACAGGTAAGAACATGCTTATGCAATTCACTATTTAAGCTTGTGCCATTCTTCCCCATCAATATTTCTCCCACTTCCCTAAGCGCGTAAATAACAATAAGTATTAGAATATTTTGCAGTATTTCCTTTTTCAACTTCATAATCTTTTTTCAATGAATTTAGAGATATCGCTTTACTCGAATTCATTTTTAGGACAAACAAAAAGTTATTTTATACAAATTAGCTTTTTCTCATGACAAAAAATAATGTCAAGCACTTTCTTCATTTCGTGTAAAAGTTCTATTCGTTGGTATAATAAAAAAATCACCTCCCCACCCTTTACCTATCATTGCATCATAATCATTCTAACAAAACACTTATCAAAATGAAAAACGCACTTCTAGCCATCGCATTATTCATCGGAATATTCACTGCTCATGCACAGGATAAAAAAATAAAAGTTCTTAATGTAGGAATGTTCCATATGGGTTTTACTACTGATGCAAATAAGACCGAGTTTGATGAGGCCTCCAACATGAAGCAAATCCAAGAAGTCAATGAACTTCTCGCTAGATTCAAGCCTACGATCATCATGGTGGAAACGCTTCCCAAATACCAAAAAGAACTTGAGAAAGCTTATCAAGCTTATGTCAATGACCCGACAATCAAAACCGGATATGCTAATAATGAAATACAAATCATGGCATTTGAAATCGGAAGACTTGCTAATACCAAAAGAATTTACGCAATCGATCATAAAATGAACTATGCCTACAACTTATCAGGCCTGGCGGAAGAATATGGCGCTGAAAAGTACTTCGAAACAGAAAAAAGAAAAAAAGAAGTCTATGCCAACTTAAAGACTACTCCAATGAAGTCCAGTTTCAAAGAAGTGTTAAATAACATGAACACCGAAGAATACAGAACTGCCTCGATCAATGGCAACGCAGACAAACTGACTTATGTGAATTCCGAAGACAATTTTGAAGGAGCTGACCAAGCGGCAATATTTTACCAAAGAAACCTTAGAATGTTTGCCAATATCAATAAAGTAGAAAGCAACGAAGAAGACAGAATTCTTGTCATCTCTGGAGCAGCTCATGCGACTTTCTTCCACGATTTCTTCAAGAGAAGCTATATATACGAGCTTGAATCAGTTGAGAAATATCTAACTGAAGACAGTACACTATAACCCTTTCCAAAATTATTAATAATCACCCTCACTTTTACTAAAAAATCATGAAACAATCGCTTTTAATCATCGCCCTAATTCTTAGCATATTCACTACTCAAGCTCAGGATAATAAAATCAAAGTATTGAATCTTGGCGTCTTCCATTTGAGCTATACTCCGGACGCTCATTCAACTAAATTTGATGAAAAATCAAATATGAGTCAAATTCAAGAAGTAAACGAACTCATCGCGAAGTTTAAACCCACCATCATTGTGGTTGAAAAATCTCCGAAATATCAAGCAGATCTTGAAAAGTCTTATCAAGCTTATCTTAATGACCCTGAAGGAGAAAAAGCAAAATATACGAATGAAACAGGACTTATGGCTTTTGAAATTGGCCGTCTGGCCGGCACTAAAAGAATATATGCCATAGACCACAAAATGGGTTATCAATATTATCAAGATAGATTAGCCAAAAAGCTTAATTCAGACAATTACTTTGAAACAGTCAACATCGTGGACTCACTAAGAAAAATTGAAAAAAGAAATCCTGAGATCGTCGGCTTTAAAAATGTGATAAGCTATATGAATACTCAAGGGTACCGAGATCAGTCATTCAACTCCAATGTCGATTATCTTTTCTATGCGAACTCAAAAAATAAATTCGAAGGTGTAGATCAAGCGTCGAAATTTTATCATAGAAACCTTAGAATGTTCGCTAATATCTGCAAGATCGAAGCCAACGAAAACGACAGAATTCTTATCATCTCCGGTGCGGCGCATGCTTCATTTTTCCATGATTTCTTGTCAAGAAGCTATATCTATGAGGTTGAGCCTGTTGAAAAATACCTTCACCCAAATGACAACCTATAAGCACTTGCTGATATTCATATGACAAACTAGGGCTTTTGTTATACTTGCGCCCTTTTTCTCAGGACAAAAAAATAAAGCATTTAAAACTACCTTTTGGTGTATAAACACAATCAGTGGGTATAATAAAAAAATAAGCCTCTATTCCATTTCCTATCATTGCATCATAATCATTCAAACAAAACGCCTATCAAAATGAAAAACGCACTTTTAATCATCGCTCTGCTATTCGGAATGTTAACTGCTCAAGCGCAGGATAATAAAATCAAAGTATTGAACCTTGGCGTCTTCCATATGGGGTATACAAGCGATGCCCACTCAATAGAATATGACGAAAGCTCGGATGAAAGCAAAAAACAAATCAAAGAAGTAAATGAGTTGATCGCTAGATTCAAGCCAACGCACATCATGGTTGAAGTCGAAACCAATGATCAAAATGCATTGGAAGAAGCTTACCTTTCTTACTTGAAAGATCCAAAGCAAGAAACAACTTTTGGAGGCACTGAAGTGGAAATACTTGCTTTTGAAATCGGACGACTCGCCAACACGGCACATATTCACGCCATCGACCACTCTATGGCTTATAATTACAATCTGGGCGAGCTTGCTCAAGAAACAAAAGCTGACAAATTTTTTCAGACTTTAAAAACATTGGAAAAATCCGAATTAATCGCAAAGCTGAATCCAGCCCAATCAGGACTTAAAGAGACACTTTCTGTTATGAACTCCGAATCTTGCATGAACTTTCTTATCAATGCCAACGCAGATATGCTTACCTATATCAATTCGGACGACAAATTCGAAGGAGCCGACGAAGCGGCAAAACTATATCATCGAAACCTTCGAATGTACGCTAATATCAACAAAATAAAAACCAACGAAGAAGACCGCATTCTGATAATCTCAGGCGGATTGCACGCTTCCTTCTTTCATCAATTCATGTCAAGAAGCAGTGTGTATGAACTAGAGTCGGTGGAAAAATACCTATCACCTGAGAACAATCTATAAACATTTGACTAACCTAACTAAAACAAGCACTGCAATGACAAGAACAATATTAATCATGGCTTTACTTTTTGGAATGTTCAATGCGCAAGCGCAAAACAAAAAAATCAAAGTATTGAACCTAGGCGTATTCCATATGGGATATACTCCTGATGCTCATAGTACAGAATATGATGAGAAATCAAACATGGACCAGATTCAAGAAGTAAATGAACTTATCGCCAAGTTCAAGCCTACGATTATCATGATAGAAGAACTGCCAAAACATCAGGAAGAAGTGGAAAAATCTTATCAAGCATACCTTAATGACCCTGAAGGAGAAAAAGCTAACTATGAAACTGAAAAAGGACTCATGGCATTTGAAATTGGGCGCTTAGCCGGAACAAAAAGAATCTACTGCATTGATGAAAGCATGGGCTATGGATATAATCAAGACAAACTAGCTGAAAAGTTAAATGCGAAAACATATTTTAAAACGAACAGAATAACGGATGAAAAAGCGACTAAACTCGAAGCCGATCCTAAAAAAGTGGGACTAAGAAAAGCTCTTCTTAGCGACAACAGCCAAGCATATCGTGACTTTATGTATAACTGCAATGTGGACCATTTATTTTATGTCAATTCCGAAAATAAGTTTGAGGGAGTAGATCAAGCAGCAAGATTTTATCAAAGGAACTTAAGAATGTTCGCCAATATCTGCAAGATCGAAGCCAACGAAAACGACAGAATTCTAATCATCTCAGGCAGTGCGCATGCTGCGTTTTTCCATGATTTCTTGTCAAGAAGCTTTATCTATGAAGTCGAGACTGTTGAAAAATATCTCCAACCAAATGACAACCTATAAACACTAGGAAAGAATCATATGACAAACTGATTCTTTTCTTATACTTGCACCCTTTTTCTCAGGACAAAAATATAAAGCATTTAAAACTAACTTTTGGTGTATTAACTCAGTTAGTTGGTATAATAAAAAAATAAGGCTCTGTTCCTTTTCCTATCATTACATCATAATCCTTTCAAACAAAACGCTTATCAAAATGAAAAACGCACTTCTAATCATCGCTCTGCTATTCGGGCTGTTCACTGCTCAAGCGCAAGATAATAAAATCAAAGTATTGAATCTAGGCATTTTCCACTTGGGATACACCGATGATTTAAGAACAACAGAATACGACGAAGAAAACAAGAAAAACAAAGAGCAAATCAAGGAAGTAAATGAGCTGATCGCCAAATTCAAGCCTACAATAATCATGGTAGAAACACCTCCAAAGAACCAACATTTGGTGGAAAGTGCCTATGACGCTTATTTGAATAATCCCGAAACGAAAACCATTTACGCTGACAATGAAATACAACTCTTAGCTTTCGAAATCGGTCGACTGGCCAAAACAAAGCGAATCTATGCCATTGACCATGAAATGGGCTACGATTACTATCAAGACAAACTGGCAAAGGAACTCAATGCAAAAAATTACTTCAAAAGCCTACAAACTGCTGACAGCTTATTTTCTAAACTGCCTTTAGACCCAAAGAAAGACGGGCTAAAAAAGACCTTGATGCAAATGAATACGCCCGAAACTCGCGCTATATTATATAACTACAATGTTGATCAGCTATTCTATGCTAACTCCTCTGATAAATTCGAAGGCGTGGATGAAGCTGCTCGGTTTTATCAAAGAAACTTAAGAATGTTCGCCAATATCTGCAAGATCGAAGCCGATGAGAATGACCGAATTCTTATCATCTCAGGGGGAGCTCATGCGTCTTTTTTCCATGATTTCTTGTCAAGAAGCTATATCTATGAAGTCGAACCCGTAGAAAAGTACTTGGGTCAGAATGAATTGTAAAAGCACAACCACTAACACTACGCTTCCCAACATTGCCTATTTAGCATCAATAATAATTGAAACTTTATGATATTCTTTCTGGCTCGACACCTCTTAAGCAAATATTAACTGCCTATCACTTCGCATCCAATTATCAAATTCAGGCAACTTAACAACACAACTAAAACATTATTTTTGATTTTATTTTATAATACACAAGCCCTATGTATAATTAAAAGGCAAGGAATTCGTAGTATTCGAAAGTCTTTTGCTTTTTAGAATCATAAAAGATCTCATTATGGCTTCAGATAAAATAAAGTATCATAACAAGGAATTCAAGTGCTCTTTGGCTTTCGCTCTACATTTGATTGGAGATAAATACAAAAGCCTAATACTCTTTCATTTGCAAGATGGGCCTCAAAGATCGGGAGAATTGCAAAAGAGCATCACAGACATTTCAAATAGAATGTTCACATATTCTATCAGAGCATTGGAAAAGGACAAACTCGTCAAAAGAACCGTTTATCCGGTTACTCCTCCCAAAGTGGAATATGCACTGACTGAAGAAGGCAAATCACTAATCCCCATTATCCTGCAATTGGATGAATGGGGACAAGAATTTGCAAGAGATCATCATTTATACGCTCCCTCGGAGTAGTGCAACTCATATGAGTGAGAGTAGATTTCGAATACCGTTCCAAAAGGATCCTCAACATAGCACATGCGATAAGGCTTCTCTCCCGGATAATATTCTCTTATTGGCATTCTTTGCTTCCCTCCTGCCTCTACGATTTTCTTCACAAGTCCTTCCACATCAGGATCTTGTACAGAAAAGTGGAACAGACCGGTTCTAAAGGGTTCAAAATTAGGCTTTAGGTCTTTGCTTTCTTTAAATTCAAATATCTCAAATCCAATCTTGTCGCCTGTTGAGAGATGGGCAATTCTAAAAGTTTCCCATCCTTCGCCAAACACATCAATGCACATTTGGCCTATGGCCGTTTCATTTTCTTCCTTTACTACTGTTGGCTCCATGATGATATAAAAGCCCATCACCTCGGTATAAAATTTTACAGCTTCCTCGATGTCAGGCACTGTTATTCCTATATGAGAAAATGTTTTAGGATACGTTTTAACTGGTTCCTCCATATTTCCGATATTATTTTTGTCTTGCGAGTAAGCAATTGTTGCCATAGAAAATACTAAAGCAAGCAAACTTAAATATTTTTTCATCATCAATACTGTTTAAATTCGAATGCAAAACAAACTCAAAAAACACTGATATACAAGATGTTACATTCAATGCATATGGTTACACGAATGTGTATAATTAAGACTATCAGGAACTTATGAATTGAAAAAACTTGAAAAATAATCTAGTTGACAAAGCCAAGCAATACATTTGAAATGCTGTCTATTTAACTTAAATTATTATAAAAATTGATTTTTTAATTTTATAAATACAGCTACGTTTTCGGTAATCATGAACTAGATAAAGTTGCAAAACATAAGTAAACGATGATAAAAAACTTAATAACTGCATTAGCTATAACTATTTGCAGCTATAGCCCAATCAACAAACAAGAAATAATACAAATTACCGTCAAAGGAGACTTTAACGGGGATGGAAAAATCGAAAATTTAACCGAAGAGATTCGAAAAAGCTCATCAAATGAGAAAGTAAAACACTTAAACATAGAATTCGAAGAGATTCTAGAAATAGGAGAAACCTATACAAGCTTAATATCAAGCGACTCTAGATTTAATAACTTTCCTGTCAAAAAAAATTGCTACGGATACAAATTGCTTGAAAATTTAGGAGATTTGAACAATAGTGGATCCGATGAATTAGGTGTAATATTTAACCATATAGATTATTCAAATTTGAATACTTTTCATATTTATAGTTTTGAAAAGAATCAATGGATCCAGAAAAAAATGTTTAATATCTCAGAACTTGATATACTTGAAGAAGATTTGCACAAGTTTATATTTATAAGTAAAAGCGGTAAATATAGAATTAGAAAATACTTAAATGCGGAATATATTGAGGAAGACTTAAAAATATAAGAACCGTAATTCAACAACTTACAAGTACAATTTTCAATAATGACTAAAACACTCATTTTTTTAGCCAAGTTCAAAATGGATCAAACTCAAATTGATACTTGAAGTTATACAAAATTGTATCTATTAAACAACTGACTTAAATGACACTAAAAACCATTAATATGATTTTTCTATTCATTTTTTCAATCGATTCTTTTGGACAGGAAATCAAGTCAATTCCTGAAGTTATCAAGATTTGTGAATTAAAACATATCAATGGAGATTCGGTGTACTTCCTGAATACTATGATACCAGTAAATCCCCAGGCACAAAATCAACTTTCTGAAGATTTTCTCGAACTGGCTAAATTCAATAAATCTAAAAATGACGTTCATATTCCAAGCAAGGCATACACATCAGTAATATTAACGCCAGAAAATAAACTAATCAACTTTTGCTCAAATGCTGATTTCAACAATGTAGATGAATTAAAATTATTAATCTTAAATTGGACAGAAGAAAACGAGATCAAGTCGGACTACCATCTAAGAATCGTCATTTTCTTCTCTTGCTTAAAATGGAATTGATTATCTGATTTTTTGTAATACCCTTTGCCTGTAACAATCGAAAAAATGACAAAGAGTTGACCAATGAAGAACTAAATCAATCATTGATATCTACACTTCATGGGAAATGTTGGAAAAAGCTAAATTCTATGCTTCGATGCTCAATAAACAGTTAAAAAAGAAAAGGTAACTTTACAATATGATTGAAATGACAAAAATGATTAATCAAGAAAAACTATTAGAAAGCGAGTTTAAAAAAATCTATAAAAAGGAAAACAAAGTCATTCATTGGATATCAAGGCAAAATTTAGACATTATTTGCGATGTCTCATACTTATTGAATTTTCAATCACTGCACAATCAAATAAGTCAATTTCTTAACTCAACTAAAGTTGATAATTCTATTGATGACAATTATAGTGAAATTGAATACATACCATATAATATTCCTATAAAAGAGAAATTGGAAGCAAAATATTCATTAGAATCTAATAGCAAGTATTTATCAATTTTCAAATCGTTCAAATCGGAATATATTCAATTAGCTGCTGACAATGAATATGAGGAAGCATTAAGAGTAAGCAAATCTAGTCACGAAAAAGCTGAAGTACTTACTATAGCATTCTTAAATGGACATTTTGATAAAGTTCCAAGCATCGAGAAGCTTATTCACAAAGATTTCATTCTACCTTTCATATACCTCATAAAAATAGTTGAGCTAATCAAAAATGACCTATTTGAAGAAAGCAAACAGGAGTTAAACAAATTATTAGCCTTGAAAAAAGCACATATTGGAACAGAAATAGTTTTAGCATTGAATAATAAAAAGCCTTGGGAAAGCTACCCATTCATAGATTAACAACAATGACCTCTTCTAAAATGAAGCTTTACAATAAGGAAGTCGAAAGAATAAAAAAAGACAATTACTCCAACCAATGGCAAATTGACACTGTTATTGGCTTAAGAAAATACATTCAAGAGCATTTTGAAGACGAACTGAACTTGAGTCTATTCTCTCGCATTAGCTTTGTTTCAAAATACCATCTGCTTAGACTATTCAAAAGGTATTACGGTCAGACTCCAAAACAATACTTGATCGACATGAGAATAGAAAAATCAAAGGAATACATATCCCAAGGCATGTCAGTGACGGAAGCCTGCTATGCAGTCGGCTTTGAAAGCATAGGCTCATTCAGCACTTTATTCAAGAAGAAAACAGGATCCGCTCCGACGGAATTTCAGAAAAGAGCAATTTTCAAGAAATGATTTGAAAATAGATTTCGGACTTTTGTGTCATTGTTAAATCTCTTAATCCTTACAATATGAGAATCAGATTATTAAGCATCCCAGTAAGCAACCAAGAAGAAGCTCTAAACTTCTATACCAAAAAACTTGGCTTCGTAAAGAAATTGGACATTCCAGTAGGAGAAGGCAACAGATGGTTGACTGTAGTAGCTAATGAAGAGCAAGACGGACCCGAACTTCTTTTGGAACCTTCGCCTAAGGACTTTGAACCTGCAAGAGTTTACCAAAAAGAATTGTACAAATCAGGCCTGCCTTATACTCAATTCAGCGTTGAGAGTGTGCAAGGCGAATACGATCGACTTGTAGAATTAGGAGTGGAATTCAGCCTTAAGCCTACTGTTATGGGAACGGCTAAAATCGCAGTATTTGACGATACTTGCGGCAATTATATCCAGATAGTCGAAATGCTCTAATTACGAGCACGCTCAAAACTATAGATTTTAACCAAGGCGGATTTCGGCAAGAATTCCGCCTTTGCTTTTTATTGAGCCATTCTTCTGTACTCTTTATTTGCTAGTAAAAAATCCACGCCCAAAGGACGTGGCATTGAGTTAACCCCTAAAAGGGGATAAAAATACTTTTCCCCTCAAAGAAGGTAAAAGTTGTTGTCCCCATATTAATCATTCGTTTTATCTATTTTCGTTTCGTTTGTCTTTTTCTTCTTGATACTTAACATATTTTCGTATCATCTCCTCATTCAAACCAACTGTGTCTACACAATAACCTTTTGCCCAAAAACTATTGCCCCAATAGGGGCGACATTTTAGATGCTTAAACTTGCCAAATATACGTATAGCTGTCCTTCCTTTTATAATACCCATATAGTCAGATATGGATAATTTGGGGGGTATCTGTACTAACAAATGAACGTGATCTTCCTGAATATTCAATTCTGTTAATACACATTTCTTCTGTTCCGAAAATGTACGAATACATTTTTCTACTTCGTTTTTTATTTCGCCTTTTAATATTCTATACCTATATTTCGGTGTCCATACTATATGATATGAACAAGACCATACGGCGTGTGATAATTTATTAAACCTATTCATTGTTTGCCTTTCTTTTGTTGTGGGGACAACGCCTGAAAGGTAACAATGGCACGCCGTTTAGGCAAACCCGTAAAACCTCTCTGACCACGCCCAAAGGACGTGGTTTTTTATGATTCTAATAAATGCCAAATTCAAAAAAATATCAACTTTTCGAAGATCAGAGTTTAACGACTACCTAATCATCAAACTGCGCATAAAGCAAAAAATTAAATGGGATAGTGATTTTAGGCATAATAATTTTTTGTTTGTCCATATTACCTTAGGGCAATCTCATAAACACCTGCTTAAAATATTTAAAATGATCACACTTTTTAACTCAAAAACAACTCCTGAACTGCGCCAAGTCGGCGGGAAAGCAAAAGCCTTGATAGAAACAACTCAAGCGGGGTTCCCGGTACCAGAAGGCATGGTATTGTCTGTAGCTTATTTCGAAGAATGGCTCTCCGACATCAAAGCATCTTCTGAATGGAGCAATTTTTTAACGGAAAGCACCAAGGCAAACTGCGACAAACTTTTCGTGAAAGCTGAAAACATGGCAATTACTGAAAAGCAGCAAATTCAATTAACAAAACACCTTGCTCATCTGCCCGGCCAAATATTTTCTGTTCGCTCATCTTCTCCTGAAGAAGATATGGAGGGAACTTCATTTGCAGGAATGTATGAGACTTATCTAGGAATCACAAAAGACAAGCTCGAGAAACATATAGCAAAAGCATTCGCTTCTTGTTTTGATTACAGAGTAATGGAGTATAAAAGGCTAAA
The DNA here is from genome assembly GCF_036492635.1 of Aureibacter tunicatorum. Classification (GTDB taxonomy): domain Bacteria; phylum Bacteroidota; class Bacteroidia; order Cytophagales; family Cyclobacteriaceae; genus Aureibacter; species Aureibacter tunicatorum. The sequence goes on along the minus strand of NZ_AP025305.1, from coordinate 1,752,547 downwards.
CAACATTTCTTTTGACCATACAGCCATTGCCATCATTATACAAAGACAAATTCAATCAGAGATCAGCGGCGTGGCTTTTTCATTGAATCCTTTGAACAACGCTTACGATGAGGTAGTCATCAACGCCTCATTTGGCTTAGGAGAGGCCATCGTTTCAGGTCTTGTAACTCCTGACATATATATCGTCGATAAAGTCCTAAATAAAATCATCGAAAAAAAAGTTGCTAAAAAAGAACTTGGCATCTGGCTATTAGACACAGGCGGCACAAAAGAGAAAAATAATGCAAACCCAACGGAACAGGCCCTCTCGGATACTCAAATCCTAAGTCTTGAACAGTTGGTTTCCAGAATAGAAAAACACTATGGCAAACCAATGGATATCGAGTGGGCTATTGAAGATGAAAAATGGTACTTGCTGCAAGCAAGACCCATAACCACGCATATTCCCCTATTTCCAGAAATGCTTACAAAATCTGGAGACACGAAAGACTTGTATATGGATTTCATACTAGCTACACAAGGATTTTCCGAGCCAATGTCAAACCTAGGCTTGGACATCTGGGCAAAAATGGTCTATATGGGAAATGGATTGCCTCGAGGCAAAGATGGAATATTATGGTCTATTCATGGTCGTCACTACATCATTATGTCTCATGTGATGAAAGTAAGCGCTGCATTGACCAAAACATTTAGCTCGCATGACGCTCCTACCAAAGAAATTTTCGCTCACCTTAACAAACACGATTTCATCCAGAAAAGCACGCCCAAAAAGTTAAAATGGTTCCTTTGGGAAACAACAAAATTCATGTTTTCATTATATGGCTCCAGTACTTTCAAAGGGCTGCTAAACAGCAAGTCAACATTGCTCAATTACAAAAAAACAAGTGATGAGGTATGGAAATACTTCCATGAAGAACTTGAGCAAAGCAACAAGCCTTTTGAAACGCTCGTCAATGAAGCTTTAAGTGGTTTTAAACGATTAGTCAAAGAAATAGGCGGGCTGCTCGTTGCCGCAAATTTAGCTAAATGGAAAATTGAGAGAATGTTTAAAAAGCATAATGAAGCCTCTGACTTGATTGTCTCGCTTGCCATGAACCTTCCCGACAATCCTGTCTCGGAAATGGGGCGACTGATGCTTAAAACAGCATCATTTCCAGAGTTTGTCAACACGAACAACTTAGAGGATTTTGAAAATAAATTGAATGCGCATAAATACTCCGACGAATTCCTAAGCAGCTATAATGAATATATCAAACGATTTGGTTGCAGAGGAGTAAAGGAAATCGACATTGCGACACCTCGAATCTCGGAAGACATTTCTCAAATTTTCTCTTATTTAAAAGAAATAGATATCAATAATAACGCAACGCTAAATGTCAAAAAAAGAAGCGAAGAGGCCTATAATAGATTATGCGAAATAGCGCGAAGCTTCGGCAAAGAACAAAAGTTCATTAGACTAGCTAATACTTATCGAGATATGATTGGCTTCAGGGATCACCCTAAATACATGTACGTGGTTGCGATAAGCTTGCTTCGAAAAAAAGCATTAAAGCTTGGCGAAGAATTCACCCTAAATAAACGTCTCCAAACCCCTGAACAAATATTCAATTTATCTATTTCTGAAATATCTCTCGCTGAAAAAGATCCCTATTTAGACTTGCTTAGTCTCGTTGAAAAAAATATTGCGCCATATAATGCCGTAAAAAATGTGAAAGATTGGCCCCGACTAATTGATAGCAGAGGTAAAATATATCATGCTATCCGAAATTCCAAAGATGGAGAAATCCCGGGAGAACCGATATCGCCGGGAGTAATAAAAGGAAAAGCGAAAATTCTAATGAATCCGCAAGAAAAGCCTCTACATAAAGGCGAAATTCTTGTTTGTAGAGCTAGCGAACCTAGTTGGGCCCCGGTTTTTATCAATGCTGCAGGCATTGTCATGGAGGTGGGAGGTCCACTCCAACATGGCGCGATCATCGCCAGAGAATATGGTTTGCCTTGTGTGAGTAGCGTTTACAATGCAACCAAAATTATCAATGATGGAGACATTATTGAAGTTGACGGTTCCAATGGCATCGTAAAAGTGTTGGAGAGTCGCAGAAATACATAAGCTTGCTTCTCGAATAAATTAGAAGCGTTTCTCATATTTTGAAAGTTGAGAATTGGCATGCTAGCCACTAGTGAAATTAGAAACAAATATTAAATTCTAAAGTCATAAAATAGTTGCGCTTTTTAGGACTTGGCATGATCAATAAACTCTAGGTTTGCATTTGCCTTCTCAACTTTCCCAAAATTGAACTTATACAATCCACAAAGGCCCCTCTCAACTTTAAAACAACCTAAGGTCTCTTTCGAAAAATTAAGCCATACTACAAATCCTGCTGTCAGCTCATCATCAAAATACGGCAAAAACAACCTAACCAATATCAAGAAAATTACAAATAATTACTTTTTCGTAGACATGATATATCTATTCAAATAATTCGCAACATAGTTGCATAAATAATTAAAACGCCTAAATTTGTATTCATATTATAATAATTAAATATAAATACAAAAGACAAAACACTAAAACCCTACGCTAATAATTGAATATATTCAATATCTTCTCTAAAAAACGCTTAAAAATCTTGAGTGATTTTTCAAACAAACAAACTGACAAAATTGAAACAAAATATATTTTTAAAAGCAGTTGCGATTAGTCTACTGATATTGCTGACTCATTTCACTCAAGCACAGATTTCAGGGATAGTATTAGATCAAAACTCCAAAGAACCCCTGATAAGCGCGACGATAATTAGTGGAAAAAACTTTACTACAACAGCCGCAGACGGTACTTTTTCTATTCAAGCGCAAATTGGAGACAGCATAGAGATTAAATATTTAGGCTATCATAATTCGGCCTTTTTAATCGATAATGATTACCTCAAAATCAGCCTCAAGCCTGAAACGGCTATGCTCGATGCCGTGAACGTTGTCGCCCTCAAAGAGGAAGAAGCAGAAAAAAGACGTATCAAAGCAGCCACAGTAGCTCCTGTGACCATCATCGGATCTCAAGAACTATTGACCAAAGCCGGCAATCTCAATGAGATTCTCGCTCGACAAGCAGGAATCCAAATCAGGCAAAGCGGAGGACTTGGAAGTGCCGCTCGCATCAACATAAGAGGACTTGAAGGTAAACGCGTGCAATTATATGTCGATGGAAATCCATTAAATACACCCGATGGCAGTTTAGGCATTAATGACATCCCGTTGCAAGTCATTGAGCGGGTCGAAATATATAAAGGATCCGTTCCCGCTTGGTTGGGAGGCGACGGCTTGGGAAGCGCGGTGAATATAGTCACAAAACATAGAGATGTAAGCTATATCGACGCCAATATTGCCCATCAATCTTATAATACCTCCAATCTAGGCCTTATTCTAAAAAAATCGTGGAAAAGTATCCAAGCAGGCATTGGTGTGTTCAATACGCAGGCTGACAATAATTATAAAATGGCTATACCCGATCAGGAAAACCTGATTGTAGAGCGAGATCATGACAAATTTCACTCACTGCTGATAGGCGGAGGTATTACTTTCAATAACCTATGGTTCGACGAAGTTGATTTCGAGGGCGCGTATATGAGCACACATAAAGAGATACAAGGCATCACCCAAAATATACAGCATGCTGAAAACAAAGGGAAGACCTATGTTGGTGTCATGAACCTTAGCAAAACAGGTCTATGGAATGACAAACTCTCCTTTCGTTATACATTGATAAGGGCCAAAATTGATGTTGCTATGGTTGACACATCCTCTTATAGCTATAATTGGGATGGCACACGCACCCCAAGCATCTATGGCAAAGGCGAATTAGGCATTGGTCCGAATATGTCAAACACAGAGCAAAATGAGCTAAGGCAACGACTGAACCTTAATTACCGCTTGGGAAAAGCTTCAACGCTGAATTTCAACCAAAATTTTCGAAAATCGAATTTGGATCCTCGTGACGATGTAGCAAATGAGCATGCGGGCAAAAATTTGTTCAATTATCCCGCTCATCTATTTCATTCCGTCACTAGCCTTACATTCGAGCAGGAAAATAAAAATCAAAAACTCTTGTTCTCATCAGCTGTCAAACATTACTATAATCATACTGAAGGTTATAACACAAACATTTATGTGCAAGGAGAACCGGAATATATAAAGACCAATACACAAAGTTGGGGTTATGTCCTTGGCATGCGCTATACTCTAAATGAGTATCTGTTAGCCAAAGCGGTGCATGAAAGAGCCGTTCGTTTGCCTAATACTCAAGAATTGTTTGGAGATGGAGTGTTGATCACGCCTTCTATAACTCTACAGCCCGAGGAAGCTTATAATTTCACCGCTGGATTAGTATACGATCGCATTTTAAAAAATTACAGACGTTTTCAAGCGGAAGTGAACGGCTTTTACATGAACGTCGACAATTTAATCCAGTTGGCTGGCAATGGTCTATCGATTGGCTATGTCAACTATGCCAAAGTGTACATAACGGGTGCTGATGTGGAGGTAAAAGCCGACATAACATCATGGCTGTATGCTGGAATTAACATGACTTATCAGAGGGTTGTGGATAATAATAAATACATTCCGGGCACAAAAGAAGTTGACAACCCGACTTACAAAAAAGACATTCCGAATATTCCGCAATTATTTGCAAATCTTAACGCCGAAGCCCACAAAGACAACTTGTTTCTAAAGAAAAGCAAATCAAGGCTTATTTACAATCTATCTTTTACAGATGCATTCAACTATGGTTTCGCGCTTAGCGTGAATGACAAATTTGTCATTCCAAAAGTACTGACGCATACGGCTTCCATAGAGCAAGCTTTTCAAGAAGATCGCTTTACCATCACATTTGAAGTTAATAATATCACAGACGAACTTGTCATAAACAATTACAATCAACCCTTGCCCGGCCGTACATATCGTATAAAATTACGCTGTTTGCTACTGGGGAAACAAACACATAATCACAATTAATATGCATAAGACAACGAAGCTCCTATTCATTTTTCTCGCTTCCATCATAGGTTTAATCGCTTGTGAGAGCAACGAAGAAGAAAGCATGACTGTGGATGATCAAAACCACGACATTGCTATTGTTACCAATATCAACTCTTCCAACCCTGCCACTGGGTATATCGGCACTATCAAAGATTTAACAGTAGGCTCATATGAGGTTTCAAATGCTCAACAATCCACTGTCACTCCTTTCTTGGTGCTTGACGGAGACGATGTGTACATGATCCCGAACCAAAGAGGCGATCGCTTAATCAAATATCGAAGAAACAATGGCAAGCTCGACGAAATAGGAAGCCTTAGTTTGCCGACAGGCTCTATTTCTATGAGTTTGGCGATTGAAAGCAAAGACAGAGCTTTTCTTTCTCTCCGCACTTTGGGTAAAATCGCGGTAATCAATCCAACAACTATGGAAATTACGGATTATATTGATCTGACCAGCTATGCTATTGATGATGCTAGCCCGGATCCAACGAATTTGATCCTAAGAAATGACAAACTTTACGTCGCTTGCCAACAAAGTTCCGATGGCTTCTCAAGTGTTCATCCCGCACAGATTTTGATCATTGATTTAAACCAAAACAATTCGATTACTTCCACTACGGACAGCAGAACTACTTTCGCAGGCGCATTAGATGATACTCGCGCGATGTTTTTCGATGAAAAAGGAGATCTGTATATATTTTGCATGGCTTCATATGGATTTGTTCCAGAGCAAAAATGCGGTTTTTTGCGTATCAAAGAGGGAGCCATGGCCTTCGATCCTGAGTATTTTTTCAATGTCTCTGACTATGCAATAGATGACATTCCAGGAAATAAACTGGACTACTTTCAACATATTCTTTACCATAACGATGGGACTCTGTTCGGCGCTGGAAATATTTACTCGCTTGCCAGCAATCCTCCTGACTATGTAAATGACCGCACTGTGGGATCATTTAAAGTTGACATCTATAATCAAAGCATTGCAAAATTAGACCTCCCTTACTGCAATGGTTATTCAGCATCGTTGGCAAAATACAATGATCAAATACTTTGGGGTCTTTCGACAGAAACCGGTGTGGGAATCTACACTTACGACCTTAAATCAGGAAAAACAAGCGACAAACCTATAGTCACGACTCAGGGAGATCCTAGTGTCATTGAGATATTCAACTAACTATTAAGCTGATTGAATAAGACCCTTATCAAGGTATTACATACAAACTCAAAATTTATCGGTTTCAAACGGTTTGGAGTTAAATTCAAGCCGTTTTTTTATGCTTGCGAAAGCATTTCCCTCTCGCGAATTCACATCATAGCAAACTCTTCGGTTTAAAAACAGCTTTTCTATCAATTCGCCGTCAATCTTAAACGATTAAAGCAACAAAGTGCCAAATCATTCAGGTTCGTATCAGAGGCACAAATAATTAAACTTAACAAAGCAGATATCTTCTATGCGTATTTGAATTATAACTTTTTAAACTTATTTTTTCATTGAAATGAATTTTACTCCTTAATAATGCTCCTCATATTTCGAAAAACTGATTTCAAAATACGGGCTGTTATGACTAATTATAAAAAATATGGAATATACTAGACACTGGTCAATGAACGAATCGGAAAAAGTTAAAGGAGATTTATGTTCAATTTTATTGGACTACCCTTATTCTTTTCCCTATGCTTTTCAAGAAAAAGATATTAGACTTATTCCCCCAATAGACTTTATAAATAAGCTTCTGAAAAGTGAAGGAACCAGTGGTGGAATGTCTCCTGGTTGCACATGGAAAAGCATGAGTATTTCTGAAGAGGAATATGAAAAGTTAATTCAAAAACTACTCGAATTTGATTTTGAATCACATACAGACATATACCCATATGCTCCCAAAAGACTAATTCTTGATGAAGAGTTAAACAAAAATTTCCCAAAAAAAGAAGATTGGGAAAAACAGCAAATTCTAAAATATATAGGAGTTCATGAGTTCATTGAATTTTATGATGAATACAAACCTTCATTATATTTAAACTCTGAAAATTACGGAACAATTGAAATCTTTGGAACAACAGGAGGCCCCCAATATTTTGGACACCTTACATCAAGTAAAGAAATTAAACCTTTATTTGGTAATAAAATTATAAATACTGATAAAGTCGAGATGATTCATGAATGGATCAAGTATAACGAAAAATTCTCAAAAACCGAATGGTATAAAGCAACAGAAGAAATGAGTGTTTCTGATAGTTGGGGGAGACAACCAAAAATATTGGAAGCTTACATTTCAAATAATTCATTTATATCATTTAAAACCGATTTCAAAGAGATAAAACCATCTATAAACAATATTATATAAAAAATTTATAACTGAAAAATGACAAAGAAAGAAGCGAAAGAAATATTAAAATATCATAGTTTTACTCATGAAGATATTGATCATCCAAAATCGAAAAGAGGTTTTTTAGGAATGCTAAGGCCATTTACAGGAGAATTAATTGAAGAAAACTTCCATGAAGTCATAACAGCAATTAAAACGATTTCTGATGAATTAAGAACCAATGAGAAAATAGATAGAGAAGTAATTATTGCTTTATGGGGAATCTGTCATTTCACTAGAAATTGGGCAATAAACCCTGAAGGAATGCTACAAAGGAATGGTTTGATTGAAAAACAACAAATAAAACTATTAGAAGTCTGGATAGAAACAATATCCTATGCTACTTTTAGCATTTTAGAGGGTTCTGATAACCTAACAGCATTTGATTTATATAAGAATCAGAGCAACTAATAAAAATCTCTAACTGATTCGCATCAGATACGCAAAACAAGTAAAAGCTTCGAATCAACGCCTTATAAAACATGTGCTAACAAAAAAATATAAACTGATGCTAAATTCAAGGTTAAAGAACAACGCTTTTCATCAAAATTTAATTCAAAAATAAAATGCCTATTTACGCAATTGGAGATATACATGGAAGTCTTAGAGCATTAAAAACAATATTCAAACAAGGTATTATACAAACTGATGACAAAGTTGTATTTCTTGGCGATTATATAGACCGAGGACCTGATAGCAAAGGAGTCATTGACTGGCTTATTAATAATCAAAAAAATCATGATTTTGAGTTTATTCTTGGCAATCATGAAATAATGATGAAAGCCGCAAAAATGTCGCCTGTAAGATTAAAGGAGTGGTTACATTTTGGAGGTGCAAACACTTTAGAATCTTATCATATCAATAACACTGAAAATTGGATGGACATAATAAGTCCATCTCATTGGGATTTTATAGATTCTTGCCTTGACTATTTGGAAATTAAGGATTTTATATTCATTCATGCAGGTCTTGAAGCTGGGAAAAATTTAAACGAACAAAATAAACATCATCTATTTTGGAAAAAATATGAAAATCCAAAAGCTTATAACTCAACAAAAACTGTAATTTGTGGTCATACCTCACGCAAAAATGGTGAAATTGCCGATTTTAAACATACAATTTGTATTGATACTTATGCTCACGGTGGGATGTGGTTGACTTGCCTTAATGTTGAAACAGGAGAATTTATTAAAGCTAATAACAAAGGTAAAATTAGAAAAGGAACGTTAAAAAGATATGCTAACATTAAGTAAAATAATATCTATTCTTGCCACTTCACAAATCTGTTGTGCGATTAATTAATGCCATTTCAAATATATAATTACTCTAAAAACCTAACACATAAAAAATACCTTTATATTTTTTCATCAAACGCTACTTCCCTAAAACCCATGAAAAAAACGCTCTTCATTTGCGCTCTTCTATTTCTATTCGCTTGCAATCTATTAGCACAATCAAGCACTATTGGCCTTGACAAAAATCAAATAACAGTAGGAATCGTCGATAGTATATATTCGAACATCTTGCAAGAAAAGCGTCCAATATGGATTTCCATTCCCGAAAGCGCGGAAAATTCGCAAAAGCGATTTCCAGTAATATATGTGCTGGATGGGACCGCTCACTTCTACTCAACCGTAGGCATGGTGCATCAATTAAGCGTCGCCAATGGCAATAATATCATTCCAGAAATGATCGTCGTGGGAATCCCCAATACCGACAGAGTAAGAGATTTAACTCCCAGCAAAGTGCCTTATTTGGCCAGCTCGGGAGGTGCTGAAAATTTTTCCAGCTTCCTAGAAAATGAATTGATCCCCTATATCGACTCAAAATATCAAACAACTCCCTATCGAACACTTGTCGGACATTCTTGGGCTGGCTTGTTTACTCTGAACACCTTGATCCACCATCCTGCGATATTTGACAACTATGTTGCCATTGACCCTAGCATAAGATGGAATAATCTAAGCTTCTTTGAAGAAGCAAGCCATATTTTGAAAAGCGAAAGTTTCAAAAAGAAATCGCTCTATTTGGCAGTTGCCAATAGGCTTCCAAAGGGACTAGATTTGAATACTGTATTGGAAGACACATTGAGTTCGTCCGAACACATGAGAACAATCTTGGCGTTCAAAAACATCTGCGAACAAGCTGACCAATTGAATTTTGATTGGAAATTTTATCTCAACGACAATCACAATGGCGTGCCCTTCGCAGCTTCCTATGACGCAGTTCGATCCCTATTCGATTGGTACAATTTTGATGAAGAATTTCTATTTCAAGAAGGCTTAGGAATGAATGTTGACGATTTAATGACCGTAATTACAAATCACTTTGAAAACATTGCTGATCATTTCAACTACTCATTTCCACCGCCCGAATCCAGCATTAATCGCTATGGAGATATCATGCTCTCTGTACAGCAAGATGACAAAGCCTTTGCATTATATAATTTGAACATCAACAATTACCCAAAAAGTTACCGGGCATATGATGCTATGGGAGATTTTTATCGATCTCAGTCCAATAAAGAAAAGGCTACCGAATTTTACAAAAAATCCTTATCCTTGCATGATACTGAAGTGGTGCGAAGAAAACTCGATAATTTGTCTGAATCTCAATAATTATCAAGCGGAATTAATTGATATTTTTAATCACCAAAACTCTACCTTCTTATGAACTCCTCCAAAGATTTGTTTCAACACAAATATGAAATATCAGGCGAAAGCTTCGAACTTTTGAATGCATGCATGAGCGAGGAGAGCAAATCAAAAGGCGAACTATTAATCAAAGTCGGCGAAATTCATAACTATATCTACTTCATTAAAACCGGAGCCATGAGAAGCTACTTTATCAATAAAGATGGAAAAGAAGTAACCTATTGGTTCGGATTTGAGGGAGATATCGCCGCTTCGCTCAGCAATTTCATCAAGTCCAAACCCTCTATGGAGAACATTGAGCTTCTGGAAGATTCAGTGATATTAAAGATCAGCAGGTCTAAGCTTTTAGAGCTTTATGAAACCAATCTGGAGCTGGCAAACTTCGGCAGAAAAATAGCCGAAAAAGCTCTATTGGAAATGGAAGAGCAAATATTGCTCACTCAGTTCACAGATGCCAAAAGCAGGTACTTAAAACTGATCAATCGATTCCCCGAAATTCTTCAGCGAGTCAAGCTAGGACATATATCCTCCTACTTGGGAATTACTCAGGTGACGCTTAGCCGTATTCGATCTGGAAAATAATTGCTTTTTTAACATAGGTAAAAAGAATCTATTTTCATCGACTCTACCTTTGTGCTGTAATCTTAAATACAGACTAATATGAGTTGGATCTACTTACTACTTTCAGGATTATTTGAAGTTGCCTTTACCACTTCAATGAAATACTCTGAAGGATTTTCAAACTGGAAAGGCACTGTCGGATTCTTTGTGTTCGGAGCTTTGAGTTTCGGGCTTTTACTCAAATCCATGCAATCCATTGAGATGGGAACTGCCTATGCGGTATGGGCAGGGATTGGATCCAGCGGTACTATTCTGGTGGGATTGCTTCTATTCAATGATGCTTTCAGCTGGCAAAAACTGATATTTTTATCACTCATCATCATTGGAATCATTGGTATCAAACTAAGTCATTAAACCATCAAATCATGAAAAAACTAACCATCATCGGAGCTACAGGTTCGCTTGGCTTGCCGATCACAAAGCAACTCAGCCAAAAAGGCATTCAAGTAAAAGCTGTGGTAAGGGATGTGGAATCCGCCAAGAAAAAATTGCCCAAAGGTGTTGAAGTCGTCTATGGCGACGTGTCCGATAAAGCAAGCCTTGCCTCCGCGCTCATCGGATCCGAAACCATCTACTTGAATCTCAATACCACGAATTGGAATGAAAGCGCCCCATTCCAACCCGAAAGAGAAGGCATCATCAATGTCATTGACACCGGCAAGGTCCTTGGCGTTAAACATATCATGCAGATAGTTGGCATCGATTTGTCTCATCCCGAATTTGCGACCAAAGGCATGGAGTACAAAACCAATCGCATCAGAAAACCTGCCATTGAGCATTTGAAAAATTCAGGCATTCATTACACTTACTTTCATTGCTCCGTCTTCTTAGATTCCTTCCCCACCTTCATACAAGACGAGGACTTTGGGATAATAGGCGATCATAAACATCCCGTATACTTCACAAACACTACCGATCTGGCGGAAAATATCTCCAATGCCATTGGCAATGAAAAAGCGTACAATCGGTCTTTTACCGTTCAAGGCACAGAAGGAATAAGTTTTCCGGAAGCCGCAAAGAGATTCGCGAGCGTCTACAATCCCAAAATCCAAGTTTCAGAGTATCCGATGGAAACCATCAAGCATCTCGGTCTGCCTAGCAAGGAATATGAAGAATTCATGGAACACATGCTTAGCTATGTGGAGCAACTAAAAGAAGAGCAAGTATCCGAAACAACCTGGGAAATACTGGGCAAGCCTAGCTTAAGCATAGAAGAGTTCACTAGATCATTGATCGAAAAGTCATGAGATTCAACATCTCAATTTTCAAATGGGACTGGGAGCGACAATGCTCCTGTCCTATTTTCGGGTATTCAAAACAGTTGCTTGACAATACTGCCTTCACATTGGGCTCTGCGAGCCATACGAAGACTTAGTTGTTGGTATTATATTTATTTAATTAGATCTAGTTGCCACCCTAACCTTTCTTTAAGGTTTTCTTTCTCTGTATCACTTAAAAAAATAAATAGCACATCTTGACCTGATATAAATTCTGCTGAAATTGTATAGATACCATATCCTTTTGCTTTTAATATTTCATTTATTTGCTTCATGCACTCGCTTATGTCATACCAGTCATCGTTGTATGAAGGGCTAAATGTAAATATTTTATTTTCACAAGTATAATTGATTACTATAGGTCCGCCATTTGTTTCCCAAGACTCTTGAATATTTGAAGGAGAAAAATGTCCTAGCGTAAAACTTTTCATTTCTTCTAAAAAGTAAGTGTATGATAAATTCTCTTTCATAACATCTCCTTCTAAATCAAAATAGAAAATTTTGTTTTTATCTTCTAAAGCAAGATAAATAGATTCTTCTACGAATTTTTTCTTTATAATTTTTCTTGTATTAAAATTAATTATTGGAACACCTTCTGCGAAGAAGCCATTCTCAATTAATATTTGATATATTTGCTTCTCTTCAAATAGTATCTCAGAGTTTCGCTCTATTTGAAGTAGCTCTATGCTGAGAATAGTATCATTTTCAAATTTCTTCATAATATAAAAAAGCTGGTCATCTATATCTAATGTGCCACCATTTGATAAATATGTGTAAAGCTTTTCATAAAGAATCTCACTTAAATGTCCATTACTTCGATATAATTTTAGTGCTTCGATATCTGCTTTTAGATCGGAGTTAATCCCCATTTTCACCTTTACATTTTTTCCTTTTCTATCAGAGCACGAACCCAACACCACTATTAATATTAGAAGTAATATGTGTCTAGTCATTTCTTTTCATTAATACCAACATCCCAACTAACCAAATTCCGTTTATTTCACCTATGTGAGGAATTCAGAAATTGAGATCAAATCATTTCAATGAAAAAATAAGGTTAAAAAATCATATTTCAAACATACCCGAAGGATTATATACTTTGCAAACTCTTAAATTAGTATTGAAAGTGTGTTAATCTTGGTTTTTCAATAATCGTGACCTAAAAACTAAATATCGCTAAAGCCAAAGCTAGACTCATTATAGTTCCCCCAAAAATTAGGACTGCAAGTTAAGATACAATCTGTTAACTTAGTTACTATGAAAAGCAGAAGAAAATTTACCCCTGAATTCAAAGCAAAAGTGGCATTAGCCGCTATCAAAGAGCAGAAAACAATCGCAATTTTAGCACAAGAATTTGATCTGAGCCCTACTCAAATCAACACTTGGAAACGCGAGTTTTTGAATAATGCCTCTTCCCTTTTTAAAAAAAATAGCGATCGAAAAGAAGCCACGGATAGCTTGGAAAAGGAAAAAGAAACGCTCTACTCCAAAATAGGCCAACTTCAAGTTGAAGTGGATTTTTTAAAGAAAGCCTTATCGTAAACAAAAACACACAAGAACGCAAAAAGCTAGTCGATAAGGCGCATGATATCTTGAGTATTACGAGGCAGTGCTCCCTCTTAGGTATTCATAAATCAAGCTATTATTATAAATCTAAAGGTGAGTCCGAACTTAATTTGAAGCTTATGAAATTAATTGACAAGCAGTATCAAAAGCGACCATTTTGGGGAGTGCCTTCTATGAGCATTTGGCTTAAAAAAGATATGGATTATAATATAAACTCCAAAAGAATAGAGCGATTGTATCGGCTAATGGATCTGCGAGCCATCGTTCCGGGCCCTCATACTTCTAAAGGAAATAAACAACATAAAACATATCCTTACCTGCTTGAATCGCTTAAAATCGAGCGAATCAATCAAGTGTGGGCGACGGATATCACTTATATTCCAGTAGAGGGAGGCTACTTTTACTTAATGGCAGTTATCGATTTAAAGAGTCGATTTGTTGTGGGTTGGTCCATTTCCAATACTATGGATGCTGAGTGGTGTCAGGAAACCATGCAAGAATGCGTTGAACAATATGGAGTTCCTGAAATAGTCAATACCGACCAAGGCAGCCAATTTACCAGCGAAGTATTCACCTCTTATTTACACTCAAAGCAAATACGAATCAGCATGGATGGTAAAGGACGGGCGATCGATAATATATTTATCGAAAGACTATGGAGAACCGTAAAATATGAAGATATTTACCTTAAAGCTTACGCGACAGGAAATGAACTATTCGTAGGCTTGCTCGAGTATTTTGATTTTTACAATCACCAAAGAAGACATAGTTCATTGGAGCACAAGCGACCTAGAGAACTCTACTTTGAAGAATCGAATTTGGCTTTTATCTCAAAAGCAAAGGTAAGTTCAATACCAGAACCCGTCAAGGGTATAAACGGCTTGCCGCAGGCGCAACACAAGCCGCCCTTGACAGAACCTGATATTGAAATTTATGAAGCTCTTGAAATGAGAAACCAAAAAATAAAATTAAGTTTAACTACTTTGCGGTCCTAAAAAAGGGGGGAACATTACATAACTCCATTTTGAATGACAATTTAGACAACACCTTAACCCACGTTTAAGATTATGCTTAAGATTCAGAGTTCATATAGAATTCGTATCAGAGATATGAAACTAGCTGAGAATGACATAAGCTAACGTAGCGAGCTATTTACTTTTAGCTTTTCATTTTATTTTTTCCAGCCTGGACCGTTTTGTTCTGTACATGGATCGGCAAGTTTATTCCAATCAGTCAACGCCAAAGGGGGCTCACCTTTTTCAGCTCGTTCGCACATATCATAAAACACATAAAAAAAATCAAATGAAAGTGGCGAATAACCTACACCTTGTTCTGTCAGCTTATTTTTACCTTTTTGAATTGCTCTCCAGAATAATTTTTGATTTTCCTTAGTTAGACTTCTTAAATCCAACTCCCTGTTTATCCATTCGTCAATACGAGAATTATGAAACCCCCAACCTGCATCAGCACTTTCATCATCTTCTGAGTTTGGAATTTGCAACATTAACCATTCAGCCAAATCCTTTCCATTCTCAATTTGCTCTAATTCAGTTATAGCTATTCGAATTATCTCATCGTACCCAGTCCACCTTCTTGCAAAACACCTTCCATCTTTTAATATTATAAAGCCACTTGCCATTTATCTATTATGATTAAGTACAACATAAGTGTTGCTAGTTTTAAAATTAATCCGTATCCGTTACATCAATTAATATTACTTGATTATTTCTTTTATCAAATAGCAAAAACGAATAGTCCCACGCTATATTACAGAACCAATTTGCTCCTTCAGTTTCATATGAGAATCTGTTAAATTCATCAAACCTATTTCCGAATTCATTCTTAACGAAATCCGTTGAGACCTCCCACGCTTTTATCGCATCTAAATTTTCATAAGCTCCCCCTTGTCCTAAAATCCGAGCGAATATTCCAGAAAGGTCGAAAATGTCACTATACCAATTAAAAGATTTAATTTTGAGTTTATCATTTTCGACCTTAAGCGCTTTTCGATAGTGCTTTAATTCTGGTCTTTGAAATAGCTTTTTAATGAAGTTAATCTCATCTAATCTATTTCTAACTGCAAACCAATGAAAATGCGGATTGTCACTTATTTGAAACTTATGCAGTTGAATTCCACCATTACAATGTGTTTTTTCGAATGCTAATCTCAATTTTTCGGTACTATCTGACCATTGAGATAATGGCGTTAATTTCAAATCTTTCCACATTTTAATTATTTGCTCCTCTGATGGAGAATCAAGTCTATAATTTATTTTTAAGCGATCTATCATTTCTTATTGTTAACAACGGCTTAATAATAAACTGCATTTTAGTGCAATTTAAGTTTTATTCAGAGTAGTTTTTCTTCTATTTCTTTTATTGTTTTCAGACGAGATTCAATTGCTTTTTTATTTT
Source organism: Aureibacter tunicatorum (assembly GCF_036492635.1). Lineage (GTDB taxonomy): Bacteria > Bacteroidota > Bacteroidia > Cytophagales > Cyclobacteriaceae > Aureibacter > Aureibacter tunicatorum. Next base: position 1,736,614 of record NZ_AP025305.1, on the reverse strand, counting down.
TTGTAGTAAAGTTTGCCACTCTTAATTTCACTTCCATTCTGTAATATTTCAAAGCAGAATCAAGTTGACCTTGATGTTCATAGTTACCTCCAATCCACATCAATGGGTCAGCCGTTTGGATGTTTTCTTCTCCATAGATTGATTTTTTCAAATTATAATACTCTTTCCGATATTTTATTGCAGATTCAAAATTATTGTCTTGCTCTAAGCAATCCGCTAATTGGAAAACCGTTTCAGCAAATGTTGACGTTAATTTTTTATCATTTTCATTAATAAGCTTGTATGCGCGCATATACAAATCTAATATCGTGTCTTTGTTAGGAAATTCATTAAAACCATTGAATTCCATGTTTGCAACTCTAAGACACAATGCACTTTCATTATAAACTTCTGAAAGGTATAATTCACTTTGATTTTCATATTTCTTAGCCAATTGGATTACATCATATGATTGAGATTTAAACAAATCAAGTCTTTCTTCATTATAAATCTTTTGAAGTTTACTATACTCTTGTCCAAGTTCCGTTTTATCAAACCCTTTTGGTTTATCAATGCTTTTAAGGCCTGTTCTTGTTCCTGTTGAAGTAGAGCAAGAAGAAAGAATCATTGTTAATAGTATGTAAATTATTTGTTTCATTAATTTATTCATTGCATTCCAAAAAATGAATTTCATTTATCTCACCTATGTGCGGAATTCACACATTAAAACTAAAATCATTTCAATAAAAAATAAGGCTAAAAAATCATATTTCAAACATCTCCTGAAGATTATATACTTTGCAAACTCTCAAATCAGCATTGAAAGTGTATTAATCTTAGTTTTTCAAAAATCGTGACCTAAAAACTAAATGTCGATGAGGTTAAAGCAGGTTCATAACTTCGCTTTGAATAACAATTTAAACGGAATCTTAGATACGAGTTTAAAGCTATACATCAGAGATGCTAGGTCATATTAGGTTCACATCAGAGATGCCGAACCAGCCAAGTTATTAAATTACTCATACATAAATATCTTCAATTCTGTCAACTCCGACTTTGTTAATCCTAATTGACTTTTTGTTTCTGCGCCAATTATGTCAATCTTATTTACTTTATTCAAGGCCATTATTGTTGAATTATATTTTTCAAATGGACAAAGACTATGAGAATCATCAAATTCTACAAACTCATCATCAATTATAATTACTCTATAATCCGTTTGTTCTCCAAAAACTATATTCTCATACTTAACCACAGTTCCATGAAACTGCAAAGCAATATAAACTGTGTCTGACTGATTTTTTAAATAGATAGCATCACTTTTAATTCTCATTGTCATAGGCTCTTCAAAATCTGGCTTATATAGCAATGAATCATATATATTATTAATTCTATAAACATTAATTACTGAATCACAATTGAAATTATGTAGCCTTTTATCATTTGAGTAATGAACACATAAAATCGTTTCAAAATTAAGAGTCAAAAACGCATCTGCAATACCTATTGAATTTTCAAATTCTCTATTTTGCCTAATTATTGAACAGTTTATATCATTTTGAGGAATAAAATCATAAGCCAATGAATCAAGCACTATTTTGGTCTTAAGAGAACAGTAATAGTCCTGATATTTTGAGTCTTGAATGAAACTATATATTATAGTCCCACTTACATTCTTCATTTCAGCTTTCTTATCAATTTGTGCTGAACAGAAAATTGACATCGTCATTAATAATATTGTTATGTACTTTCTCATTTTAATTGGTTGTAACATCCCAATAAACCGAATTTCATTTATCTCACCTATACGCGGAATTCACACATTGAAACCAAATCATTTCAATGAAAAAATAAGGTAAAAAATCATATTAGGTTCGCATTAGAGATGCCGAACCAGCCGAATCTCAAAACCCATAGACACGAAGTTTAGTCAACACGGTCTTCATATTGGGCTCTGCGAGCCATACAAAGACTTAGTTGTTGTGGTGTCGTGTTTTAATTTATAATTTTTGTCATTAGACCCATTTGCAAAAACATAAACCCGCTTATTAACATAGCAAAAACTGCAAATTTCTTTATATCGCTTAGTTCTCGTCCCTCTTTTAAAATTAGCCGTCTAAAGTCTCTTGAAATCAAACTGAGTAATGCAGTCAAAAATAAAAGCCCGATTGCCGTTAAAACTCCGTTTCCAATTGGAATTCCCTCTCTTTCCCCGAGGAAAAAAGGAATAAAATCAGTTAGAAAGAGTAGATTCCAAACTATGATTGCTCCAATAGAAAATTCTTTTTTGATAGGAAATCCACCTTTCGCTTGTTTGTCAAGTATAGTTCTGTCAATCTTCTGATTTGTTTGATTTTCATTGCTTAAAAATCCTGTTTCTTTTATTCGTTGAACCACTGATTTAGGATTTTTAAATGTCCAAAAAATCACTTGCTCTTTATAGTTGGACACAGTGTGATTTATTTTAATTCCTTGTCCAAGAATAGGGATCATTGTATATGGTTCAATTGAAATAATATCAGAAGACTGGAAAGTCAAGTTTCCAACTATAGAGGCATTCAATTCCAATCTGTCTTTATTCACCTTCAAGGTCGCAAATGGAAAAGTAGCATTTGCCATTCCAATTCTTGCTCCACCCGTTAATTGTAATTCGATCATTTATTTCCTAGAGGTTTTTCTATATACACAACAATATTCCAATAAACCGAATTCCGTTTATTTCACTTTTACCCAGAATTCAATCATTAAGATTATTTAAATTAAAAAATAAAATCAAAAAATCATATTCAAAACACACTTTAAGGATTAAACACTTTTTAAACTTTAAAATAAAAAAGAATTGTATTAATTACAATAGCTTTTGAATTATCGTAAATTAATACTAATACTAAATATCGCTAAAGCCAAAGCTAGACTCCTAACTCCATTTTGAATGACAATTTAACCGAAATTTTAGATACGAGTTCAAAGCTATACATCAGAGATGTTAGGTCATATTAGGTTCGTATCAGAGATGCCAAACCAACCGAGTCGCAAAGCCCACAGGCACGGAGTTTAGTCAACACCACCTTCATATTGGACTTTTCAAGCAGTAGGAAAGCAGTGTTGTCAGCAATTGTATTTTATTTTCGATTTGAACTCCCAGTTAGTTCGAAATTTCCTTGTTCGTCTAAACCCATAAGATTCTGAAGCAATGTTGACAATTCGTTTCCCTTAAATCTAAAAAGGTCAATATTAGCAATATCATCTAGAAGATAATAATTGTTCTCATCATCTATATACAAAGCTGAATTGAAATCATCAATATGAGCAAAACAGATTAATGGTTTATCCAATCCATATTTCACCCCATGACTGAGGCGTTCAATAGTTTCAGGAAAGCAAATATTCCTCGGAGTCCAATAATCACATTTATAAGGCGAAATCAATTCCAAGCCTCCGAATTCGGTGAGTATATCCCTTGCATTCTTTAGTTCAGGTGTTAACTTTTTGCTTGTAACAGTTTGTTCCGTTTTTCGACCATGGTACCAGCCTGCTTGTTCCAAAACCTTATGATATTTAAAGTCCTTCAACTCAACTGGATCTATATGCTTTCCCATTAATGTCTGGCTCACGATACAGGAGCTATTACTATCTCGATAATCAATGTCTATTAAGTCAAAATACATATCAGACCCTATTCTAGACTCCAATTCCAAATCTTTAAATAGCCACGATTCAAACTCCCTGACAGGCATTTTTCCTATCAGAAGGCCTAAAATTCTATCTTTATCTGGTTGTTGCATCTTTTATTATTAATAGGCAATATCCCAACAATACGAATTCCATTTATTTCACTTATCTGCGGAGTTAATGAATAGGCTTAAAATCATTTCAAAGAAAAAATAAAATTAAAAAATCACATTTCCATTTTCATCATATTGTAATTCCCACTCATTAATTTGACGTTGGACTTCCTCATCACCAAGAGAAAGGTTGTACCCAAACTTTCTGTAGATGGAATAATTATTTTCTGAAAGAGATCTTTTAAAAGTTTCCGGAAATATATTTAAATGTTTTAAAGGATTTTTAGCGTTATCAAACTTCTCAAATATTTCAACCACTTTTATTTGGTTTTTAATGGTAACAATGCTGTCCAGGTTATTTTTATCATTAAAATACAATGTGCTTATCCCATTGATTGATTTAATTGTATTCAGCCTATTCTCTGAATCATAAAAATAATTTGTTGTGTCAGATAATAAATTATTTTCGTAGTTGATTGAAATTATTTTTTGCTTTATATTATTATTTTCATCTAAAACATAAGTCACTATTTCTCTATTTGAACTAATATCAGGGGAACTAGATTTGTTCTCAATAACAATTTTATTATCAAGATAGGAAACTTCATCATAAACGTGATCTGTGAAATTCAAACGAAAACCAGATGCTACAGAGATTGGAAACATGCCTCCTATTCGTTTAATAAGCCTATTATCAGAATTGTATTCTAAATGAACAACACTATTTCTTGATTGCACCCTTTTATTAAAAAAAGAGTCCCCAGTATAATAGTCCATATAACCAATTCTGTATTTGCTAATTTTATTATCATTCGGAACTATTGTATCATTATCACAACTAAAAAGAAAAATGAATACTGAAAAGAAAAGTAATTGTTTTTTCATGTCTTTTTTTATTATTACAAAGATCCCATTAACACGAATTCCGTTTATATTACTTATCCGCGGAGATCAAAATTATTTCAATTACAAAATAAGACCAAAAAATCATATTTAAAACAAACTCAAAGGATTATATACTTTGCAAACTCTAAAATCAGTATTGATAGTATATTAATCTGTCGAATTTTCAATAATTGCGATTTAATACATATCCCTAAGAATAGCTGAAACTAAAACAAAAACATTATTCCATTTTGATTAAGAATTTAAAACTGATTTTAGTCAACACCGCCTTCATATTAGGCACTGCTAGCCATACGAAAGCTTAATTGTTAGCAATTGGCGTTTCATCTTTCAATTTTACCCATATATAATCATCAAAAATTTTCCCATTTTTAATGACAGCATTTTTTCTAATGCATTCCAAATAGTATCCATTTTTCTCCAACACCTTCATTGAAGACTTATTAAAATCAAAAACTCCTGCGACTATTCTAACAATATTAAATTTATCAAAGGCATAAGCGGTCATTCTTTCAACTGCCTTTGATGCTATGCCCTGTCCCCAAAATTCTTTGCCTACAAAATATCCTATTTCAGCGTTTAGTCTAAAAACATCTTCTTGAATAGAAATCCCGATTTCTCCGGCTAATTTTCCATTCCAGAATATAAAAAAACGCTCAGAAGGGCTCTTTCCTATTTCCTTAGTTATGTATTCTACTGCATCTTTCTCGGTAAAAGGGTTGGGTGTCCTGTCATAACCATTATCAAGAACCTCAGGCACATTCCTAATGCTTGAATATTCTGCGGCATAATCAATAGTGAAAGGTTTAAATTCTATCATTTTTTCAGTTTGTTGTTAACGTAATGTATATGGATAGTCGAGTTGAGTTGAAGCAGGCCACTTTCGGTTTACCACTTAGCCGAAACAAACGTCTTTACTTTTAATTCGTTTCTAAATGCCCAATTGGCTATACATTTTTCTGTAATGCATTTTTTAAATCCCTATTTTTTTGCTTCTACGCTCTAATAATACTGTGTCTCGCCAAACACCATTTAATTGTCCTATTTTCTCTCGAAAGCCTACCTCTCTAAAATCCAGTCTTTTGTGAATTTTCAAACTCCCTAAATTTTCAGGAAAGATACCCGCTTGTAATGTCCAAATTCCAATAGCTTCACTTTCTTTTATTAGTTTCTCAAGAAGTCTGGTGCCAATTTTTTGTCCTTCAAATTCTGAAGACACATAAACGCTAACCTCCGCAACGCCTCCATAGACACAGCGTGAAGAGACAGGCGATAGAGCGCTCCAACCTGCAACTTTTCCATTTATTTCTGCAACGTGCCTACAATCATTCAGATGGCTGTTATTCCAGCTTTCCCAACTTGGTATATTCGTTTCAAATGTGGCATTACCAGTGTCTAGTCCCTCAGAATAAATCTGTGAAACTTTTTCCCAATCAGATTTTTCCAATTTTCTAAATATCAATTTATCATTCATTATTTTGATTGTCTAATGGATTACAACATCCCAATAACACGAATTCCGTTTATTTCCTTTTAGTAGGGAAACCTTTAACTAGTTTTAGCGAATATTTTATATGAAAAATTAAGTTTAAAAAATCATTTATCAAACATATCTTATGGGTTCCTTACTTTACAAGTTTTAAAATTATCAAATAAAAATTATAATATTAGGGAGAGGCAAATTAGTGTCAATAAAATATTATTTCAACAGAGTTTTTCGTAAGTTGATCTATGAGGTAAGCGGGTTTTCAATTCTGTTGTAAACCTAAAAAGTTTCGCCTCTATTATGTGAATAATAATTAGGATCAGAGATCCGAACGAGCTTTAAGAAGATATTGGTTGTTTAGTCAACTAAGCCTTCATAATGGACTCTGCGGGCCATACGAAGACTTAGTTGTTGCCATTAGCTATTTTTAGTTTGTCCTTTTTCGATACGCTCAATAACTACCCTTGCATTATCGTTATCAGGATTCATCTCTAGCGTTTTCTGATAATTTTCTTTAGATAATTCGAATTGCCCATTTTCATAATACCCTTCACCTAAACTATCCCATACGTTAGCAGAATTTGGATGTAAGTAAGTATTTAATTTAAAAATTTCTATTGCAATATTTGTTTGATTATCTCTGAGATACATATATCCTAATAAATTAATGCGGTTCTCATCAATCGTATAGTGATCTTTATTTTTAATGATTTCATCTTTGATATTTTGACATAAATTTGATGAGCCATTTACTTTAAGCTCATGTGAAATCTTATTGACAACACGATTTTTTGGTCTTACATATTTGGATTGTTCAAGTACACTATCGATTGAGCTTATCAACTCATTCATTGGTAATTTATCTCCATGATTTGTTAAAAAGATATAATCATAGCCATCAGTTAAATTCTTTTTTATAAAAGAACGATAACCAGGTACATAACCATCATGTTGCACATATTTTTTATTGTCTTTTTCGCGTAGAGACCAACCAAAGCCATACCCATCACTTTCTTGATCACTTAATTGTCCATTAGTAAAAGCTTTATTTAGCGTGTTTTTAGTAACTAGTTTATTCGTGTTCAGTGCTTTGTTGTACTTTTGTAAATCATTAATTGTTGAATATATTCCACCACCTCCAACAACAGTAGAATTATAACCTCCATTTTTACCCAACCAATTGTACCCAATGACCGTTTTCATGTTATTTTGTTTTCGCCTTATAGAAGTAGTAGTGTGGCGCATGTTTAAAGGGTCAAATATCTCTTTTTCAAAGAATTCTTCAATCGGCATTCCAGATACCTTTTCTATGACAAAAGCAAGCAATGTATATCCCGTGTTGCTATATCTAAAGGTCTTTCCGTTTTCCAGTTCTAAAGAATCTCCTTTCATAATAGATTCTAAAACATCGTCATTACTCGGGTCCTTTAGTTTGTAAAGTTCGGTATCTGTAATTCCCGAGGTGTGAGTCATAAGTTGTCTTATGGTTATATTTTTTAGGTAAGCGGGATAATTAGGAAAAATATCTTCGATTTTATCGTCAAAAGATAGTTTGCCTTGTTCGCTTAATATCATTATCCCCATTGAGGTGAATTGTTTCGAAACCGAAGCAATATAAAAAACAGATTCAGGAGTTATTTTTTCTTTGTTTTCTTCGTTGGCATAACCAAATGAATTCTTATAAATGACAGAGTCATTCTTGGTAACTATAACCGCTCCGTTATACATTCCATTTGAATAACAGAAATTGAAAAGTGAGTCTAGTTGTTGTGATTGAATAGTAATTTTATCCAATTGTTTTTTTGAGCCACTTGAGCATGATGCAAATATTAATAGAAGAACTATTAAACTGTAAAATTGATGTTTCATTGAAAATGTTTTTTTAGGGGATTAATTATTACTGATTGTTACGAAGTTTTTTTATAATTAATAGTAACGGTTAATGTACCAGTTATTGATTTAAAATAGCATTAAGCTTGTCAATCATCTCTTCGCCATTTTTGTTTTCTGGGTTCATTTGCAATGACTTTTTATAGTTCAGCAATGATAAATCATATTGCCCATTCTCAAAATATCCTTCTCCTAAACTATCAAATAAATTAGCGTCATTTGGAAATTCAGAAGTAGCTAATAAGAAAATTTTAATAGCTTCCTCTTTTTTATCCATTCTTAACAACTCATATCCTAATCTATTGAGTTCGCTTGGTTTATCGAGTTGATATAAATCTTGATGCTTTTCTTTTAATTCTCTATAGGCTTTAATACCCAAATCCACATCCTGAATGGATTGAATTCTTATGGCCTCATAAATTGATTTATAAGGCTTGTCTAATAAAATGTTATGTATCGAATGTCCTAAATCCCAAACTTTGTTTCTGTAATTTGAAAGAACAATTACTATCAGATCATTTTTTAAATCATTAAGTAAAATTGATTCAAATTGATATGCTATACCATTGTGTCGATGAATTCTAGATTTTTCAAAATACTCTCCTAAAGAAGAAGATTTTGAAAAATTAGGATAAGAAGCAGTATTCTTAAAAAATGAATTTCTTAATAATTCATCAAAAGATTTTTGAGATATTAATTTATTAGAATTCAAAGCTTCAACCCATTTATACATATCATTAATGTCTAGCCAAAGCCATCCACTAGTCGAATAATGTTCTGAATAATTTTCTTTGTCTGAATTGAAACATCTAGTTCTATTCGGGTAATCATATTTTGGGTCGAAAACAGAATTACTAAGTTTTAAAGGAAAAATAATATTTTCGGAAACAAAATCTTTAAATGATTGCTTTGTCACTTTTTCAATAATTCTCATTTGTAAAAAAACGCTATTATTATTGTAATTAAAGCTCATCCCTGGTTCAAAAAGTAAGCTGCTTATGTTTTGCAAATCCATTAATACATCCTCATCATTATTTACTTTAGAGTAGTTGATTTGAGGTAAACCACTAGAGTAGTTTAACAAATGTTTTATCTTGACTTTTTTGGCCCAATCAGGAAGCCCTAAATCAAATTTCGAAATCGGGTCATCTAAAGATATAGCACCTCTTTCTACAAGAATCATTATTGAGACTGCATTAAATTGCTTTGCTATCGAACCTATATCAAATATCGATTTGTCATTTAAATTTGTTTGTTGTGTACCATCAGTAAAACCAAATGATTTTTGAAACAGAACAGAGTCCTTTTTTACGACCAAAACATTACCATTAAATTGTTCATTATTATAATATTCAGTTATAAATTCATCAATTTTCTTGGTGTATGTTTTTTCAGATTTACGATTAACCTGAGTTTTGTTTTGAGATGTTTTCGTATTACATCCTATAAAGGATAGTAGGATGCAAGTTTTTAAGATAAATATTAATGATTTCATTGATACGTTTTTACTAAAGACTACTTTAAATGTGTATTACAATTTTACTAATTGGTTACAATGCTTGAAATATCAAGCGTTTCAATGCTTTATATTTTCCTGTTATAGCCAGTTATTGATTTAAAATAGCATTAATCTTTTCAATCATCTCTTCGCCATTTTTGTTTCCTGGGTTCATTTGCAATGATTTTTTATAGTTAAACAATGATAAATCATATTGCCCATTCTCAAAATATCCTTCACCTAAACTATCAAATAAATTAGCGTCATTTGGAAATTCAGAAGTAGCTAATAAGAAAATTTTAATAGCTTCCTCTTTTTTATCCATTCTTAACAACTCATATCCTAATCTATTGAGATCGCTTGGTTTATCGAATTGATATAAATCTTGATGCTTTTCTTTTAATTCTCTATAGGCTTTAATACCCGAATCCACATCCTGAATGGTTCGAATTCTTATGGCCTCATAAATTGATTTATAAGGCTTGTCTAATAAAATGTTATGTATCGAATGTCCTAAATTCCAAACTTTGTTTCTGTAATTTGAAAGAACAATTACTACCAGATCATTTTTTAAATCATTAATTAAAATCGATTCAAATTGATAGGATATACCATTGTGTCGATGAATTCTAGATTTTTCAAAATACTCTCCAAAAGGAGATGGAGATGTTGAATAATTAGGATAAGAAGCAGTACTCTTAAAAAATGGATTTCTTAATAATTCATCAAATGATTTTTGACTTATTAATATATTCTCATTTAAAGCTTTAACCCATTTATGTAAATCATTTGCAGTTACCCATAACCAACCACTTATAAATTCCATTTTCGGACAAGGATTTTTATCCTTATCGTAACAGAATGTTTTATTTGGGTGACCTTCTTCTGGAACATGAACAGAATGTTCCATTTTTAATGGTTTCACAATATTTTCCAGAATGAATTTCTCATATGATTGGCCTGATACTTTTTCAATTATTCGTCTTTGTAGAAAGATATTGGAATTATCATATAGAAAACGTGATGTTGGTTCAAAAAGTAAGGTGTCACTTTCTCTTAATACTTTCCAAGCGTCATCATCATTTTTTAGCCACGATACTGTATCAATCCTAGGCAAACCACTTGTGTAGTTTAATAAATGTTTTGCAGTTATTTTACTAGACCAATCAGGTAAGTTTAATTCGTATTTTGAAATAGGATCATCTATGTTCAATAGGCCACGCTCTTGCAACATCATAATAGCCACAGCATTAAACTCTTTAGCAATAGATCCGATTTTAAAAATTGAATTTTTATTAAGTTCAACCTCCTGTTGAACAGATAAATAGCCAAATGATTTTTGAAACAGAACAGAGTCCTTTTTTACGACCAAAACATTACCATTAAATTGATCATTATTATAATATTCAGTTATAAATTCATCAATTTTTTTGGTGTATGTTTCTTCAGATTTACGATTAACCTGAGATTTGTTTGGAGATGATTTGGTATTCCATCCTATCAAAGATAGCAGGGTGAAAGTTTTTAGGATTAATACTAATGATTTCATTGATAAGTTTCTACTAAAGACTATTTTAAATGTGTATTACACTTTTACTAATGGGCTACAACGGCCACTTATAAGCGTGGTGCAGGTTTCAACGCACTTTCCTTTCAAGTTACCACTATTGCTGTTTATTTCACTTTCGTTTAAATTACTCACTTCACCCCGCATTACGTTTATAATTTGTTGTGCATGGTTTTTATTCATCCAATTCATATATTGTCTTGGCTATTTTCTGCGTTTGCCCATTCTCGTGATTCCAGAAGTATATTTCGTCTTTCAGAATTCCTTTTCCGTTATGAGTCAATATTATTAAGTTTCCGAATCCATCTGAACCAATTGCGATTCCATTTACAGGAAATCCATTCCATTCGCGAGCTTTTTTAGTTTCAAGTCCAATGTGATTGCAAGTTCGACTTATTCTTTTTCTGTCAGATTTGTCAAAAAACGGATACAAATTAAATTCAAATTCATCGGATAACAATTCGCCACCATTTGATTCTATCATTCGGGTTTTAAATTCAGTTGGGAATTTTACATTTAATTCAACCTCTGTTTCTATTATATATTTTTCTTCTATTGGAAATGACATTTTTTCATCTTCTATTTGTCTTATTACTTTTTATAAAAAATATTCCAGCAACAGTTAGAATTAGGCTAATCAATATATTCTCCCAAGATTTATCAACATATCCACCAAAACCATGAAACCCACTTTCTTTATAGAATAACACCCAAAGTCCGATTGAAATAAATAAAACTCCTATTAACTTCATTCCTTTCATTTCTGCATGTAAATTATGCTCAACACCCCAATAAACCGAATACCATTTATTTCACCTATATACGAACTCTGTTTATTAGGCTAAAAATTTATTTCAATGAAAAATTAAATTTAAAAAATAACATTTCAAACAGTTTTATCAAATTTTAAACTATGCTAAATCCTAAATTAACAATATACGTATCATCACAGTAATTTTTAAATTATCGTGGCTTTACACAAATACTAAGTTTAGCTGAGGTCAAAGCTGTTTCATAATTCCATTTTGATTAAAATTCAAAAACACCTAAGACGCAAGTTTAAAATATGCTAGAAGCCTTCATATTGAGCTCTGCGAGCCATGCGAAAATTAGTTCTTACAAGCAATTTTTTATTCGCTCAGAAAATCACTCATTTCTTCTGGTTTCGGATATTCGTTTTTTTGTCTTGCAATTAAGATTATTTCTCCCAAATGAAATGACAAATGTGTGCTGGAATCTTGAATTAATTTAAGTTTTCCTTCTAATTCAACATCCGATGAATTAAGATTCAATATGATTTTTTCAATTTGCTCTGTTTGATTCTTGAATTCCTGCGTTTTCGATGTCCATTCGTTCAGATTATTCGATTTTAGTTCGAACGCCCAAGATTCTGATTCATTAAAATGAATTTTAGAGTCAAAATTGTTCAGTTTTTGTATCTGAAACCTTCTCCATAATATCAAATGATTTAGTATTTGCCATATAGTTTTAGAATGACCTTCGATTAAAATTCCGCTTATTTCAACTGGAATGGTTTCAAAAACTTTGAACGTATCAAATGCGTCTTTAAAAATAAAATTGAAGTTCAGTTTGTTCATTATCAAGTTGCTTACAGCGTTCCGGCTAAAATCATGACTGTCCCGAAGTGTAGCCATGATTTTTTAGCCATTGTTATGCTCTTTTTTTATTTTTCAGTGTGATTAAAAGGATTCCCAATCCAATAAAGATTAAAATTCCTATTCCATATTTCTTTAGCATGTTATGTTCTTCAACGAACTTCGAGTTTGCTATTGAGTTTTCAATTTTGCTGGATTTTACATTAATCAGTATTTCTTTAAAATCATCTGTTTTAATTCTCAAATTAGTCGAATCTGAGAATCTATTTGGAATTAATTCATATTCGTCCATCCAAATTTGATGAGAAACGGTATGTGAATAATTGTCAGGTTTTAGGCCTAAATCCTTACCACTATACCTAAATGTCTTTTGGGGAGTATAAATTACAACCTGATTTGGTGGTTCTTTCATATCAATCCAATCATTCAAATAAGCATATATCTGTCCGTCATTTGAAAGTACTCCTCCGCCATATCCGTCTTGGAAGAACTTTGAAGACCAAATTAAACTGGTGTCTAATTTCATATCATAAACCTTAATAGTCCATCTTCTTTCCCACGGTTCTTTTAATGAATCTGACTTTTCAAATTCAATGTCAGCTTGATATAACCCATTATCTGACTTAATTGAAAATTCACACCAACAAGGTGGCTCGTCTGCAAAAATCAAATGACTGAACAGAATAAAGAATAGTATGCTTATCGGTCTTTTCATAATTTGAGCATAATACCTCAATAAACCGAACTCTGTTTATTAGGCTAAAAACTTATTTCAATGAAAAATTAAATTTAAAAAATAATATTTCAAAAAAATTTATCAAATTTTAAACTATGCTAAATCCTAAATTAACAATATGCGTATCATCTCAGTAATTTTTGAATTATCGTGACTTTACACAAATACTAAGTTTAGCTGAGGTCAAAGCTATTTCATAATTCCATTTTGATTTAAAATTCAAACAACATCTAAGACGCAAGTTTAAAATATGCTAGAAGCCTTCATATTGAGCTCTGCGAGCCATACGAAGACTTAGTTGTTATCTGCTGGCTTTATTTTTTATTTTATCAAGTTGTTGAAATATTCTTTCTCCTATATCTATATCACCAACAAAGTCGTCCCATTGGCAAGTAGGTGCAAACCAAATCCACAAATCCTCAATTATGTTTTCATCTCCATTTTCTAATTTCTTGATTCGGTCTACAAGGTGAGTATGGAATTCCTCCGCAGACAAATGCTCTCCCGAGTAGCCTCCAGTATATTCAGACAATATTTTTTCAGCTTTTTTTAGATCACTTAATAAAGAATCTGCATTATTCCGCTTCTTGAAAATATTCATACGCATAAGCTTCTATTTCACCATCCCCACTTAATTGATTTCCATTTTCATCTTTTAAGTCATACATTTCTTGCTCTCCGCCTATTGAGGCACTACCATCTAAACCTAATAGAATAGTATAAAAAACGTCGGTTAATGCACCGTCCATTAATTTTTTCATTATTTCAGTTTGATCATTAGTCAGATTTAATGAACTGACAAGTTGGCCAACTTCTGTTTCTGAATTTTTAGACAGGTATTCAGCTAGAAACTTTTGTTTCTCGTTATAAAATGCTTTTACAAATTCTTTTGTATTCATATTTTTTTTCAACTTACAAGTAACATTTGGCTATGGTGCGTATCCCAAAGGGTATGCATTATAGCTTTTGTTAGTCACTTTTTATTTTTCAATTTTGTTGAATGACAAGTACAACTTGTTTTCACCTTGTCGTTCAATATAATCGATGATTTCGTCTGTTCCCACAGGAATTAAAAGTTTAATCTCTCCTAACCCATTGAGTTCAATATTGTAATCACTCATACCATATATTTCACCTTCGTTCTTTTCATATACTCCTTCTGAGCCTAAATAGAATGACGATTCTAAGATTGCCATTCCTTCTCTGGAAAAGAAAACCTCATTTTTCGTCTTTCCTTTAATTAAGTATTCAATATTTGTGTAATTAACCCTTTTTACAGTTAACTGATAAAGAGTGTCGTTCGATTTGAGTTCATAATAACTTTCCTGATTCAATCGCAAATCTGTTGGAATCAGAATTGGATCATGATATTCCTTATTGACAACTATAGAATCATTCGTGATTTTCAATGAGTAAGGTTTAACATGCCTCCAATAATTAATGAATCCAATATCATATGCTGTTGAATCTTTTATTTCTACTTCCCATTTGTCCTGTGAATAAGAATAGGAAAAGGACAAAATCAAGGTCAAATATGTTATGAGAATATTTTTCATCTAATTGTGGCTAACACCCCAATAAACCAAATTCCGTTTATTTCACCAATGTATACGGATGCTGTTTATTAGGCTAAAAATTTATTTCAATAAAAAATTAAATTTAAAAAATAACATTTCAAACAGTTTTATAAAATTTCAAACTATGCTAAATTCTAAATTAACAATATGCGTATCATCTCAGTGATTTTTGAATTATCGTGACTTTATACAAATACAGAAGCCAAAGCAGGTTCATTACTCCATTTTGAATAACAATTCAATTAGTCGTTTCATTTTGCCAATTAATGTATCCGCGTATATTGATAATTAAAAAAATACTATTACCTACTGCTGTTCCTATACTGTTCATCATGACAAACCCAAGATACATCCAAACTATATTCGAAATAGCAAAAACTATAAAACCTAACTTCTTTTTATTTCCCAACAGATATACTGCCAGCAAGGCAAGTGATATTCCAATCCAGTCAATTAAATAATATTCAAATATTTTATCCATGGTTTTTCAATTAACTTATTCCTATATCATTTAAGGCATATCTAGTAATTATTATTTCATCCTCTTTACTAGCAAGCAACGGTTTCGAATATGAGCAGCAATAGATCTTTACCCACGAACTTTCAATGAAACTTAGAGCTTAGTTTTTCAATTTCACTTCTACTTGATCACCTCAACCAGCGTTTACTCATACACAATATTCAAGATCATTTTTCTATTCCCAATAGTGGTGAGCTACTTTTTCAATTATATCCTGTGGTGAACTGCCTGTCAAATTTGTCAAAAGAATAATTGTCAAATTATCATCAGGATAAATAATTAAAGCTGCTCTTCCACCTCCAATAGGCGATACAGCGGGGTGATTTTCTCGCATAACAACAGGCCATCCATATCCATATCCATTAAAAGCTCCACCAAAGCCTCCATACTGGCCGTCATTTAACGGTACGGCAGTCCACATTTCCTCCCTGCTTTTTGAACTTATGAATTCGTCGTTTTCCAAAGCTTTAATCCATTTAGCCAATGCATCTGTAGTTGCAAATGCACCTGCATCCGCCCATACAAGCGGGAGAAATTCTTCTGAAACTTCCCATGGCTTTTCTCCTTTTTCGTACTCGCCTGTTTGTTTATTCTTCACATAATAGCAGTATGTCGAGCTTTTGTTGGGAACACTGTCAAAAGAACTTCCAAAAACGATTTCTTCGTCAATACCAATTTTATCAAATTGATTTGTTTTCAGGAACTCCAAGTAAGCCATGCCACTCACCTTTTCAATCAGTTTTAAAATCAAAACATAATTTGTCTGGATATAGTCAAAGCTTTCTCCTGCTTTAAATCGAACACTCTCATTTTTAACTTTTTCCCAAGCAAATTTTTCGCCTTTGCCCCCAATCAGTCCATCATTTTCAGTGTCTTCAATATCAGGCAAACCGGAAGTATGACTTAAAAGTTGGCGAATTGTAATTCCATTCCACTCATTCGGCAAATCATCCAAATAATCTGAAATTGGGCTTGATAGCTTTACTTCACCATCTTCCACCAATTGCATTATTGCGGTGCCAGCAAATATTTTTGAAAGTGAATTGATTGAAAAAATCGTGTTACTATCAACAGGAACTGAAAAGGCATAATCAGCAAGCCCAATATATTCCGAAAGTACAGTTTGTCCATTTTTGATGACTACTACTCCGCATCCCGGGATTTTTTCAATTTGAATTTCTTGTTTTAATTCATTTAAGAATTTTTCTTTTTTTTCTTGAGCTATTGATACGGATGACACAACTAAAATGGCTAATAAAGCCCAAAAATGCTTATACATATATTTCATTTCTTAATTGCCAACAGCAGGAATTCCGTATATTCTCACTATATGCAGAAGCCATATGTCAGGATAAAAATTGATTTCAGTGAAAAATTAAGTCTAAAAAATAACATTTCAAATAGCTGCATGGAATTTTCAACTATGCAAAATCCAAAATCAATAATAGACATGTTAACTTCGATTGCTTTTCTATTACAATGCCTTAATACAAATACTAAGTTTAGCTGAAGCCTAAGCAGGTTCATTACTCCGCTATGAACCACAGTTTAAACGGTATTTTAGGCGCAAGTTTATAAAATTATGCTAGAGCTGAGTTTAGCCAAAACGGTCTTCATATTGGGCTCTTCGAGCCATACGAAGACTTAGTTGTTGTGTTTAGTGTTTATTCTCCATCAATCATCTGACCATAATAATAATCAGCTTTATCATGATATTTTCGAACAATGTATTCCTTTATCTTACCTTTAAATATGGCTATCTCATTTAACCATTCCTTGAGTAAAATCTCAAATTGCTTAAAATCAAATCTAACCAATTCCTCAACCTTATTTAAATCCTCTGTGTAGTTTGACAAGACAATATAACCACCTTCAATCTTGTAATAAATCCATGGATGTCCAATCCATATTTCTGCCCATGATGATTTCCTTTCGGTTAATATTTTTATCCAGTTTTTATAATTGTAGAATTCCCCACAACAGTTGTAATCAATTCTGATTTTCCCTAGAGTCAATTGAAATCCACCATCAAATGAAATGCGTTCATTTTCATTGTCAGATTTATCAAGTTCAACAATGTAATCATCAACTATTATTGAAATTAAATTATCGTCGAAGTCTTTAATTGATAACTCATGATTATATTCATCCGTCTTATAAATTTTGTCTTTAAATTTTTCTAAAATCCAATCCGTTCCTGTCCATTCCTGAAATCTAGGTGAATATACTGTAAAATCAATATGTAGGTTATCCTTGGTCATTATCCATTGTCTTAATTGTTGAAAAATTAAGCTTTCAACCGCTTTAATTTATCAAACCCTTTGTTTACGGTTAAGTCTTTTAAATCTTCGTCTTCCATTATTTGCAGATACCTCTCATTACATTAAACACAACATCCCAATAAACCAAATTCCGTTTATAATTTGTTACCACACATTTTTATAGCTCCATGTTTTATCTAACAATCTACACGCATTATTAAATTTCAATAAATTTTCATTCCCACAGAAATCGTAATATCTAACAGCTTCATAAACACTTAATCCCCATGTCTTGTCGTTTTGATAAATCTCAAAAGTTTCAAGTATTCCATCTGATATAGAATGAGTTGTTATTCTGCCATTTTCCTGATTAATCAATTTCGTTTCCAAATCCAAGACTGTTAATGTAAACAGTCCAATTTGACGTAGAGAATCAACCAAATAATTCACTTGCTCAAAATCCCCTTTACGTTTACGACCTATTTTTATTTTGTTATTTTTCTTCTTTCTCGTAATTGTAATCAAATCTGCGTTATTTTCAGAAAAGCAGATCAATCTATACTCTGTTCTGTCAAACCAATAACACTCTGCATATTTTAAAATAATGAAGTCATAATGATTAAAGTCCTTATGAGAAAGGATAAAATCACTTATTTCGGATTTAAAATCATTTTGTACAAAGGGATACTCCTGTGAGTAAAGCTTTGAACCAGAAAAAACAATAACACAAATAACAATAATAAATGTCCTTAATGATTTAAATTTTGTATTCCAGTTTACCATAAACTCTCATTTTCAATTTGAAATTTATACGGATTTTCAGAGTCAAATTCCATATCATGAAAAATCAGAAATTCAGCACCTTTGTCATTAAATTCTTTAGTCTCAATTTTGCTAATTCCTTTGATACAATGATTATTTTGATAGATAATTTTATCAAAAATCAAGAATGCCGATTTTGTAATCCGAATACTTTCTCCACAAGCTAAAAATCCACTGACAAAAGTTTTTATTTGATATGTGTCATTTATCTTATTCTCATAAATTGTTTGGCCAAACAATAAAGAATATAAGCTCAATAAAATCATTGGAATTAACACAAAAGATTTTATTATTTTTTTCCATGTGATTCTTATCAAGATGAAATATAACAAACAAGAGCTAATAAAAATCGATATAATTATTGAATTCGTATAAATCCCTTTTATTCTGTAGTCGAAAAATAATAGTATTGCCAGTATTACAAAAATTATAGAGGTGATTATTAAAACTTGGTTTATTACAGTTTCAAGCCTCTCATTATATTGTTTAATCAACAACGGAATGCAATTAAATCCAATTAGTATCAGTAAGAATATTAGTACTACTATCATTTCTTAAATGTGTGGTAACGGCTCGAATATGCGTAGTGCGGGATTTCAAAGCTCCAACTTATCAAATTACACTGCCGTTTATTAATTTCTATATTGTTAATATTTAGCACTTTCCCCGCATTACGTATATTTATTGTTAGGTGTTGTTATTCCTTTAGCTTGTCTTTAATTTCTTTAAAAAGCAATTCAATTTTACTTTCATCTACATGTCTTTCAAATAGGAGTTTAAGCCTTTCATTTCTCATCATTGACATCCGTCTTAAAAATTTTCGTTCAATTAAACGTCGCTTTTCAGCATCATTTAAATCAACAAGCTCTTCCTCTTTTGGCAATAATCTTATGTAATCTTCATCAGCATATAGTTGGTCAATCTTTATATAATACATTACAGGTTGAATAAATATATGAGGAGAATTCTTAATATTATCTTTAATTATTTTCTGATATCCACTAGGAGCAAATGTATCATCCTCTGCAACAAATAAAAGTTTTGTATTTGATAGTTTATTTAAGTTGTCAATTAGTTTCTTCGAATTAAAACCACCTAATGAAATAATACTAGCCTTTTTCAACTCAAGAAAACTAATTAATTTGTCCAATTGGGACACTAAGAACTCTTCATCAAATCTACCTTCAACATAAAATGTGATTTCTTCAAGGTTTTTTTCTGTTGTTTGTTGTGCCTTAGCTTTCTTGGCTATTGCCTTATCAAATTCTTTATAGTGAGCAGAGATTCCTGTCAATTTTGTTGCTCGTTTAAACAATGGTATCCATGAATTTCGACTTCCCCAAATTAAAGGGATTGTTGTATTTGGTGTATTGTAATAGAAAACTATTAAACCTCCTATACCTTTATATCCAAGTTTTCCTTTTTGGTAAATAGAATTACCATAGTATTCCAATTTTTCTTTTACTTTAATTCTATCTTGATAGGGTATTCCGTCATAAAATTTAGAATCTAAGGAGATTACAGTATCGCTAATATCATATTCAAAAGCAGAAAAAACATGAACCTTTCCTTTTGTTTCTTCTTTCACCTTTTCAATTCCTTCTGACATGCCTACTGCCGTTAAAACAAATATGTTCTCTACCTTTAAAGGAATGGTCTTTTCAGTTAGCTTTTTAACTTCAGATAATACAGAATCTCCTGTAGATAGGATATCATCGATTAAAACTATGTTTTTAATTTGTCCAGCTTCTAGATATTCAAGAGTTTCATCATTCAAAACAAAATTATCTTCTGAGATTTCATTGGTCAACCTAAAGTTGTAAGATATCATATTTCCACTTTTGCCATTCTCTCCAATTCCTGCAAATATTGTATTCTTATGTGATATCTTAGTTTTAGCCTCAATTGCTTTTCTTTCAAGTTTTGAGTAGGCAACCTCTAATCCCTCATTTAATTCATCATACCCAATAACATTTAGATTCTTTAAAATTCTAATTGCTAAACCAAAGTCTTGATTGTCAAATTGCATTATCCATTGCAAAACTTGTTCAAAATCTACATTTATAGACCAAGATGATATAATTGATTTTACATCTTCTAATTGTTGCTGTATCTTACTTGGATATTTCATATAGTATTATTTTCTGGTTTAGGGGTTCTCATTTTTAATAACACCTAACATCCCAATAAACCAAATTCCGTTTATTTCACATAAGTGCGGAATCCGCTAATTAGGTTAATTATTTATTTCAGTTAAAAAATAAGCTCAAAAAGTCATATTTCAAAAAAATATAAAGGGTTCATAACTATATTACTTTAAAAACGAGTAAATACGCACTCCAACCTCTATAGTTATTTAATTATCACAACTTAATACAAACAGTAAGTTTAACTGAAGCCTAAGCAGATTGATGACTCCGTTTTGAACAACAGTTTATATGGTATTTTAGAAGCAAGTTTATAAAGTTATGCACCAGAGATAAGATTCGCATCAGAGGCTGAAGGTCAAAAAACAGCCAAATAAAGACTGTTTTAAACTAAACTACATTCATCATTTATTAAACCAACAAACACAATCCATGAAAATACTTTTACTTCCATTGCTATTGTTTTGCTCATTATTAGTGAATGCTCAAGATGAAGAAAGTCTAATTTTAGTCAATAAGGAAAATGAAAAAATGGATAAAGCTTTTCTGGAAGCAAAAGAAACTTTAGATCAGTTTATCTCAAGAGCTACAGTACAAAGAAAAGAACACGAAATTTATGGTGCTTACATCAAAGTAGTACAAAACGAAGTCGTTGAATATCTTTGGGTTTCTGATTTTCAAAAATATAATGAAACTTATTTTATAGGAGTTCTCATCACAAAACCAGAACTTACCACTCAGTTCAAAAAAGGAGCTACAATAGGATTTCTAAAAGAAGACATTTTTGATTGGCAAATTTATGATAAGAACACAGATGTTTTAGAAGGGGCATTTACCTTTAAAGCACTTGAATAAAGTACTGTACTAATGAAAACTAAAACGATAGTATTTGATCTGTTTAACACACTTGTATATATACAAAAGAACAACAGGTTCTTTATTGAAATCTATAAAGCTTCTGAAAATGGCTTCGAATTAAGTATTTCAGAATACTTGAATCTAATCATGACTAATCCTATCGACCGTGTTATCGTCTTGCTTGGCGATAAATTCAAGGTGCTTTTTGAGCAAAAAATGGACTTGTTGAAAGAAGAAATAGACTCCATTATTGCTTTTGAAGAAACAGTGGAAGTACTCGAAAATCTATCGAAAAAATTTGATCTATATCTCATATCGAATCTTGCCAGCCCTTACAAAGCCGTACTAAAAGACTTAAACCTAGAACAGTATTTCATCAAAACAATCTTTTCCTGCGATACTGGATATCAGAAGCCTGAGATAAAAATTTTTCTCGAAGTAGAAAAGGATAGCGGATTAGAAAAAGGCGAAATCTTAATGGTTGGAGATTCACTAAAAGCTGATATCAAAGGTTCAAATATGATAGGTTGGAATTCATTAAGAATTTGCAGAAATAAAGATCGTTTGAAAAATTTTGAAATAAACAATCTAAAAGAGATCTTTCAGTATATTAGACATTATCAAGATTGATTTTTATCCCATTCTACTTTTCCAATGAGGAAATACAAAGGATGATGATTTAATAAAACATAAAAAACTAATCGTGATAATCCAACATATCTTTAAACTACCAACAAAGCATTTCAAACAATTTAATTAAAAAACATTGAAAATAGAATCACTAAATATATACCCTCTCAAATCCGCCAAAGGGTGTGACGTAAGCAGTATTTTTGTTGATAAGTTAGGTTTTGAATACGATAGATATTACGCTATATGCAATTCAAACAATAAAATACTAACCGCCCGAGAGCTACCTTCTCTGCTTAATATCAAAGCCTTCATTGACGAAGAAGCGCTTTTCCTCAATTTCAAAGGGATGTCGAATCAAATTTCTATTCACGAAGAAATTGAAGACATCGAACTAAGCCTTTTCAAAGAGCCTGCATTTGGAAAAGTCGTAAACCATGAGTTAAACGAATGGCTCAGCAAAATTTTAGGTATAGATTGTAAGCTTGTCAAAATTGATCAAAATAATCTCCGAAAGAAAAATGAAGAAAATATTGCTTTTTCCGACTTATCCCCTATTCATTTGGTTTCGAAAGAATCAATAGATCTATTAAACCAGCACCTGGAAGAAGAAGTTGAAATTGATAGATTTAGGGCTAATATTGTCATCTCCGGGATCGATGCTTTTGAAGAAAATAAGATCAACAAAATTTCAATCGGAGACTGTGAATTCAAAATGACATCCAAAACAAAGAGATGCTCTTTAATTACCATCAACCCTGATACTGGAATAAAAAGCAAAACTCAAGAGCCTCTGAGAACTCTTGCTCAAAAATTCAAATCAAGTGGAAAAGTTGAAATGGGCATTTATCTTGAGCCTACTAAAATTGGTAAAATAAATTCTACCGATAAAATAAATATTGAATACTGCTAAATCTATACGAACATCACCTGAAACATCAAAACCACTATATTTTGTATTGACTATTAAATTCTGTCCTATTTCCCTTTACAAAATTTAATTTCTAAAATATATTTTTATCTTTAAAAAATAATAAAAACATCATTAACTATAAGCAAATGAACAAAATCTCAACTACGCTAATACTTTTTCTATTAGCCAATCTTGCCATTGCCCAGGATGGAAAAATTCTTTCTAAGAGATTGGTCGATATCTCTCAGACACCCATATGGGAGCGAATATCCCAAGATAACGAATTGCTGCCTGCTTTTAATCACCTGAACAAATTGGACTTGTACTTCATCGCTTACCAAAGCGACAGTCTTATAATCAGAGGCCTGATGATGGAACCCAAAGAAGAAGGCAAATATCCCGTAATAATTTTCAATAGAGGCGGCAACCGAGATTTTGGCCAACTTTCAATAGGCACATTAATCATGTACACCTCCAAGTTGGCCGCTGAAGGCTATGTAGTCCTTGGAAGCAATTATCGAGAGAAAGACGAATTCGGTGGAGAAGAAATTAATGATGTCTTGAACTTAATGGAAACGGCTAAAGAAATCGACAAAGCTGATCCAAATTCCATCGGGATGTTTGGTTGGTCCAGAGGAGGAATGATGACTTATCTAGCCCTTCGGAAATCCGACAAAATCAAAACAGCAATCGTTGGCAATGGTCCCACAGACTTATTTGGACTTATCGCTGATCGACCAAAAATGGAAACAAATGTCCTTGCAGAATGCGTCCCGAATTATTGGGATAATAAAGCTTCGGAATTAAAAAAACGATCAGTTGTTCATTGGCCAGATGAGCTAAACAAAAACAGCAGTCTATTAATCCTCTGCGGAATTAAAGACAAAAGGCTAAAAGCAGATCAATCCAGCCAGCTTGCCGAGAAACTGGAAGAAATAAATTATGATTTTGAACTGAAAAAGTACGATACCGATCATTATTTCACTGGGCATAAGGAAGAGTTGAATCAATTGGTCATCGACTGGTTTGACAGTCGATTAAAAGGTCCTGGGACCAACTAAGCCAATAGCAAACTTACAATTAAAAAGCATTTGCCAGATTATACTTCTACAAAGTGCTTTTTCTTCCTCACAAACTATTAAGCTGAACCTTTTCATTACCATAAGCTAAAATACGCAACCAATAAGGCCTTATGGTTATATAGAATTTATCATGACTAAGAGTTATTTAAGATGAAATTAAACCAATTGATAATAGAAACTGCAACTTGGCTTTATAAAATAAATTCCAATTTTGAAGAAAATCATTACAGATCAAACGAATTAAAACCAAAACCTTGTGAAGATTATCATAGTCTGGAATATGGTGAATTCAATAAATTGATTGAAAAAAGAAGTGCTTATCTGAAAACTAATAATATTGAATTATTAACTGAAGCCGAGGTTGAAAAACTTGGCAAACTTATATGGAGCAATCCTGATGAATCTGTGCATGACGGAGGCGCTGAGTTATACGCTCAAGGCTTATATGATATTAGCGAATGCCCTCCTTGGGACTCGTGGATATGCAAAGCTAATGAATTCGAAGAATTTAAAGATTTAAATGGAACTATAATTTCTTGGTTGCCTGATGAGCATTTCAATAAATTTCATAGCGGAAAATCTATTTCTATCATGGATAATATGAACTGGGTAAAGAGAATCAATTGCCGCAATGAGTTTGTTGAAAAACTTATTCGAGAGCCTGAGAACTTGAAACTAGAAGAGCCTCCAATAAAATGGAACTCTGATAAGCAATTGGAAATAAATAATTTGAGATGGTCATAGAAAATGTGCTGTCCAACATGATATTATCAGACTTGACTCAAAAAGAAATGTAAATAAACCAATCAAATGAAATATAGAATTATAACATCCCTAACTCTAACAGGAAAGATGAGACATATTGACCTCGGTGATTTTGCTTATGGAGAATGGATTATTTATGAAAATAGATTACCTCGATTTCATATTGACTGTTTTAGAGAAAATTCAGATGCAGACTCTTTAATCAATAGCTTGCTTAAAAGTAAAAACTGGACAATTGAAAAAATATTAGACAAAATCAACCAAACTGAAAATAGGAATTTGACATTAGGTTATAAAACCCCTTTCATTGAATTTGAACTCTCATCTGAACTACAAGAAATCAAGTTGAACACTTTACCTATGGATTGGATTAAAAAACTTGAAAATAATTAGAGATTATCACCTTACGAATTTCCTTTTCACCCTGCACCCATTTATACACTAAACGTTCAATGCTATTGATATGAAAAACCAATTCATAGAATATATAACGAACCATGTCCAGCTTGAACAAGATGAGGTTGATGCCATTTCATCCTCAATTCCTGTAAAACATTACAAAGCTGGAGACATACTATTGAAAGAAGGAATGATTTCCAAAGTATCCTATTTCAACATTAAAGGTTGCGTAAGGATGTACTACATTGTCGATGGAAAAGAAAACACAACATTTTTTTACACAGAAAACCAGTTTGTCACATCGATAAAAAGCTTTACTTCCAACGAGCCTTCCAACCACTATCTTGAATGCGTGGAAGATTGTACTCTAGCATTGATCTCTTATGATACTGAGAAAGCACTATTGAGAAGCTTTCCAAAGCTCGAAACTTTCTCTCGTATGATTCTAGAACAGGAATTAGCCAATTACCAAGATATGCTTTCGACCTTCATGATGTCTTCCCCAGAGCAACGCTACCTTAACTTAGTAAAAAATGCCCCTCATTTATTGCAAAGAGTCCCCTTATATCAATTGGCTAGTTATATCGGCGTCAAAGCCGAAAGCCTGAGTAGAATAAGAAGCAGAATCAGCAACAATGCTTCTTAACTTAAGTCAATTTATTTCTAAAGCTTAATCATGAACTTTGATTTCGTAATCAAAATCTTTGAATCATGAATTATAAGAAGTTTAGTTTGACTTTTGGCTTTTTGGTATGGCTATTTTCGAGTCTTCCCTTTCGGTACTGGGGAAATTCATTCTTTATCATCAAAAATCCGTTTATTCTGATCTTGCTATTTTTGGGAGTGATTCCCGTCTTGTACCTATTGACAACTTGGGTCTTTCATCGATTTAAATTAACCGGCCTCAAAAAGCTGGAAAGCTCTGCGTTTATGGCAATACCGGGCATGATCTGCGATGTTGCTTGCTTGAAGTTTCATGATATCGTCTTTCCCAAGCTTACGATCGAAGAAGCAATTGTACTTGGTTCTTGGGTGCTATGGGCCTATTCCATTGTTTTGCTCATTGGAATACTTGAAATTAAAAAGGTTGAATCAGCAAACGCTAATTGTGATAAACATTATTCGACTTGATATAAATCGGCCTCTTGACTAACAATTCAGTCCAAGTCTCTCTCCTATCTCAAAACAAAAACAGAGCTCAGCACTGCATAAAGAAAGTATTCAACAAATTCGGACTGTAAATTTTAAACTTACAGTATAATATTTATAGATGAATGAATTATTTTTCTATATTTTATTCATATTTAGTTTATACTTGCTTTTTCTTTCAAAACGAATAATACAAGAAATCTATCTCAAACCTAAAATTCAATCTTATGATATTTACCACTGTTGAATTATTGAGTATTCTTTTGGCCTTTTTGTTCTTGTTCTTCGCAGGGTATTTACTAGCTATAAAATCAAATAAAAGATTAAGCAACTTGCTTTTCGCCGCACATTTTATTATTACCGCTTTAGATATATCAGCGTATTTTTACCCCAAATTCATAACCCTTCCATACTCAGCAGAAATGCTTCGTATAAAAATTTTAGCCGGCATGAAAGCCCCGATTATCTATTTGTACATACTATCAGTGCTGTATGATGATTTTAAATTAAAGGCTAAGCATATACTGTATTTTAGTCCTTTGTTTATCAACCTAATCATATTAATCCCTAATTTCTTCAGTGTCAATGCTAGCAAACAAGAATTATATTTTCTAAACTTCTTTGATCAACCCGAAACTATATTCGCCACTTTTTTCAGTTACATAGTCGTTTATGCTTTTATACTTGCCGAGCTCTATCAAGTTGGGCGCTATAGGAAAATAGTAAAACAAAACTATTCCAACCCAAAAGCTTTAGTTAATTATACTTGGCTTAAGCAATTCTTAATCATCTCAATTATTTTAACAACCATAACATTCATAAAAGGGATTTACAGATTAGCTTACGACGAGTATGAAACTACAAATGAATTGATTATCACAATGTTGCTTTTCGGCATAGCTTTCGGAACTTGGCTATTTAGCAAAGCGCTTTTTGCGCCCAATATATTTCAAGGCATCAACACAAGACTAGAACCTATAGAAGAAATATCCCATAGTAATGACGATATCAGCATAGAAGCTACTAAACAATTTACAGTAGAGAAACAGGCCAACCCATTCATTAGCGAATCAGACACCAATGATAAGGAAAAATTCTGCGCAACCACCACTATACAATGTATTCAAGAGAAAACAACAGATACATCAAAAAAATCTAAAGATTCAGATGCAAACCCAACTCTTACCGAAGATGATGTTGATGATATCCGTATAAAAAGCATCCAACAATACATGCAAGAAAAAGAACCTTATCTAGATTCATCCTTGACAGTTCAAAAGCTAGGGATACAATTAAAAATTCCACCCAAAGAATTATCCTCTTTAATCAACCAACATATCGGCACCCATTTTTTCGATTTTATAAATCAATATCGAGTAAAAAAAGCCATGGAAATATTAAAGGAAACATCAGCATCTAAAAGGACAATCCAAGAAGTAATGTACGATGTAGGTTTTAATTCAAAAAATTCTTTTAACACTGCCTTCAAGAAATATACAAACCTCACACCTACACAATACAGAAAAAGGCACTGATAACCAGCCTCTTAAAAAAAGTAGGACGCATTTCACATTAAAGTAGTACCATATTTTTAAAATAAAAAGATACATTTGATTTTGAAACACAAACAATATAATAACTATGAAAAACCTATTTTTAGCATTGCCACTTCTATTTCTATCTTTTAATTCCATAGCTGAAAAAGAGCACAATGAAGTTAAAAGCACAGATGAAAAGCTTGAATACATTTTGCATTTGGCGGATACCATACGTACAATTTGCAATACGCCCGGAGCAGGCATAGCCATTGTCTATAACAATGAGATCATCTATAATAAAGGCATAGGGTACAGAGACAGAGAAAAGGAGTTGCCGGTAACAGAAAACACTATGTTCGCCATTGGCTCATGCTCGAAGGCATTTACAGGCACCATCGCAGCCAAATTAGTTGAAAAGGAATTGCTTAACTGGAATGACCCTGTAATCAAACATGTCCCTGAATTCAAGCTGAAAGAGGATTACGTCACAAAGAACGTCATGCTTAAAGATTTGCTTACTCACATGACAGGCATAGGCCGTTATGACGATCTGTGGTATGACAAGTCAATGTCACAAGAAGAGATACTTGAACAGCTTCAATACTTGGAATTTGATCATAGTTTGAGAGAAAAATACAGCTACAATAACCTAATGTACATGATGGCTGGTATTATGGAAGAAAGAGCTAGCGGAAAATCATGGCATCAACTCATCAAGGAAGAAATTTTCATGCCTTTAAGCATGAATAGTTCAGTTACAACCTACGATGAATTTATGAATTATGAAGAAAAATCCATTGGATACAAACCAGATGGAGTTGCAAGAGCTCCTCATAAAAATATTGATGTTGTAGGGGCGGCAGGCTCAATTGGCTCTACGCCTAAGGACATGGCGCAATGGGTAAAAATGTTCACCAATAAGGGTATTCTAAATGATGAGATTTTTTTGAAAGAAGAACAATATAATTATGTTACCAGTCCATCAAGCTTAATAGATCCTATTAAGCTGATTGGTTACAGCATTGGTTGGGCAGTCATTTACAAAGACGGAGTAAAAATTCTGGAGCATCAAGGAGCTATTGACGGACAAAATTCCCATATTCTTATCATACCTGAAAAAGGTTTTGGCATTGCGATTATGACCAATCACAGATCAGAGTTTAAGCAAACTATAGCAAAATATGCCAAAAATATTTTTGTAGATGATGATTATACACGCGACTATAAAAATGAAGCACGGCTACTATCTATCAGACAAGCCAAAATGCTTTTTGATCCACTTTTTTCATTATTTAAAAATGGAAAACATAGAAAAGCTTTGGACTACTTTTACGAATATAAAAAGGGTGTTGAAAATCCTGCGTTTGAAGAAACCTTAAACGCTATTGGCTATGAGCTAATAGGTTTGGAGAAAAACAAAGCTGCTCTAGAAGTTTTTAAGCTGAATGCTATTGAAAACCCTGAAGCATGGAATGTTTGGGACAGCTTGGGTGAAGGCTATGAAAACTTGGAAGATTACGAGAACGCTATTATTAATTACAAAAAATCTTTGGAGTTCAACCCCAATAATACTCATGCCAAAGCTAAAATTGAAGAATTTGAGAAAACAACGCCTAAAAAGACAAAGTCTAATTAACTCAACGAGTAAAAAATAAATCGGAGCAATAATGTCCCACTGCAATAATCAGCCGCAGTGGGACATTCATTCTTAACTACCAAATATACTACCCTTATATTGCTTATATTTATGAGTAAAGAATCTTGAATTCAGCATAGAAATTTCAAATAAAACTTATTCCGTGACTTGGCCATTCATCCTTTTGGTGGATAAATAAAGAAGAGCGTATTAAAAAAGGGCTTCCCCCATTGCAACCAATGGAATATGAAATAAATTGACAAAGGTAAAGCCTATCACATCCAAATAAATTTTACAAGAGCATGGTTAATAACGTAAATTATTGATCAAAAATAATCTACAGATTAATAACTATTATGAAACCAATAAAATAGCAGATACCCTCTCCAAGAGAAAATCAAAAAGAATATTTTACCAAATATCGCAAGAACTAAAATATCAAAATAATCTCAATAATTTTCCTTAAAATCTCCAACCACCTCCAAGAGCGCGATACAAGTCTACTAAAGCACTTAAACGCTCGGCTTCTATGTCCAATACATTAATTTCCACAGCCAATTCAGAATCACGAGCCACCAAAACCTCTAAATAAGTTCCAAATCCACTAGCTAAAAGATCTTCAGAATAAGAAACAGCCAAATGCAAGGCGCCAAGTTCCTCTTTTTTCACTGCTGACTTAGTTAGGGTTGCTTCATAATTAATCAATGCATCAGAGACTTGAGTGGATGCTTCAACCAAAGATTTTCTAAAATTAAGCAAGGCTTGTTCTTGTTGGGCTTTAGCTATTTCTAAAGCGGTTCGATTTCGTCTTCTGTTGAATAATGGTTGCGTAATGTTTCCAGCGGCATTCCATAAAAATGCATCCGTACTAAGCCATGTGGATGAGCTTAGAGATTGCAATCCAGCGCCTGCATTGATCGATATGTTTGGATAGAGATTTGCTCGGGCAACATTAGTGAGTTCAAAGGCGCCTTTGAGACTAAACTCTGCGGATCTCACATCAGGTCTATTCGCCAACAATAAAGCAGGAACACCTGTATGGATTGGGTGCTCCATTTTTATCTTTTGCAATTGGCTCCGTGGGATGCTTTGAAACTCTCTGCCCAAAAGCACGTTGATTGTGTTTTCCAGCAACTGTTGCATTTTGCCATAATCAACCAATAGTGCTTCAGTTGCATGAAGTTGCGCTTTAGTTTGCATAACCCCGGCCTCAGTTACTCGTCCACTGGTTTTTAATTCTTCCATCACCATCAAGCTTTCCTTCCTATTGGCAACGGTCATTTTTATCAATTCAATCTGGGCATCCGCCTTGAGTAATTGAAAATAAGTAGTAGCCAAGTTGGCTATTAGCGCTGTTTGAATGGCTTTTAAGTCTTCCTGAGCCTGTTCCATGCTCGCTTTAACGGCATTCTTATTGGCAGTAATTCGGCCCCACAAGTCAGGCTCCCAAGCAAAACTGCCATTTAAACTATACTGAGTGAACTGTCCCATCCCCAATTGCCCAAAAGCGGACAAATTCGACATTCGTGTTTCCTCTATAGAAATATTAGGATTGATAGAAGGGAAATATTCAGCCCTGCCCTGTTTGAAGCTGGCTTCTGCGGCAAGGATTTGCTGATAAGCCATTAGCAAATTAAAATTCCCGTTAAGAGCTTCATGGATTAAGGCTTTTAAAGCTTCGTCGTCAAAAAACGATTCCCAAGACATTTCAGCTAAAGAAGTTTCCTCCGCAAGACTCATGCCTCTGTAGGTCTCATTAAGATCAAGCTCTGGTTGCTTATATTTCTTAGTGACAAGGCAACTGGAAAATAACCAAATTAAAAGCAATACATATATGAATGAATTCAGTCTCATCTTTTCAGTATTTAGTAAATCGCCATTTCAATGTTTTATTCATACATTCCAAATCAGATATTAAATTCTTTTATGCAATCATCACTTGATAAAAGATTGCAACTTAAATCTATACCTGATGAGTCTCTGATAAAAGGCCTTCTCTAGTCGCAACATTATGACTAGTTTCTTTCCCCTGTAAACGTTCTTGTAGTCTTTGAAAAATCACGAACAAGGCTGGAATGACAAATACACCCAGCACTGTGCCTATGAACATGCCGCCCACAGCTCCAGTGCCAATGGATCGATTTCCCAAAGCTCCGGCTCCAGACGCCAGCATTAGAGGGAGCAATCCGAGAACACAGGTAAAGGAAGTCATGATGATCGGCCTGAGTCGAATACGCGCGGCATCAGTAGCTGCTTTAATCAATGAAGCTCCTTTCTGACGATTCTGTAAAGCATACTCCACAATCAGTATGGCATTTTTACCTAAAAGCCCGATAAGCATAATGAGAGCCACTTGGAAATAAATGTTATTTTCTATATTGAACAGATTGATAAATAATATTGCGCCTAATATTCCCACAGGCAAAGATAAGATGACAGCAAATGGAATGATATAACTTTCATATTGAGCGGAAAGCAAGAAGTAGACAAAAACTAAACTAAGCAAAAACACAATGAACGAATCCCCTCCTGACTTTCGCTCCTCACGCGTCATTCCCGAGAATTCATAACCAAAACCAGTTGGAAGGCCTTGAGCTACTTCTTCAATAACAGCAATCGCATCTCCTGAGCTATAACCCGGAGCCGCCGCCCCCATCACTTTAGCGGCATTGAATAGATTAAAGCGCTCAACCACATCGGGGCCATTGGTTTTAGTCATTTCCACAAATTGACTGATGGCAACTGACTCTCCTTCATTATTACGCACATATATTTGATTTAAAGCCTCTATGGTTGCTCTTTCTTCCGGCTTAGCTTGAATCACAACCCTATACTGCTTCCCAAAACGATTAAAATCAGAAATGTATCTACTTCCAAAATAAGCTTGCATGGTAGAAAACAGCATACTAACATCCATGCCTGCTTCCTTTACTTTTTCTACATTTACCGTCATCTCATATTGGGGATATTGGGTTGAAAAAGATGTAACCGCATAAGCAATTTCAGGACGTTGATTCAATTTCATTAAAAAGATTTTAGCCTGATCTTCCATATCCCTAAGATCTCCCCCCGTCCTGTCTTGCACTTGAAACTCGAAACCTGAACTATTCCCAAAACCAGGAACAGTAGGAGGAGTGAAAAAAAGTATATTGGCTTCTTTTATATGCGCCACGGCTCCGTATAATTGCCTTACTACAGCGTCAATATGATCTTCATCTTGAGTTCTTTCCTTCCAATGCTTGAGTTTAATAACTATAAAAGCTCTGGAGGATCCGTTGGCTCCGGATAATAAGCTATAGCCATTGACCATCATGCGAGCTTCAACTATAGGCATCTCGGCAATGATTTGATTGACTTGAGTGCCAATTTTCGTTGTTCGTTCCAAAGTGGTGCCGGGAGGCAGCTCTAAATCGCAAAAAATAATACCTTGATCTTCCGCAGGAATAAAGCCTGTAGGCGTGTTTTTAAACAACAGCAGAGCAACGCATGCGCAACCCACTAAAAAAAGCAAAGGAATCCACATTTTCTTCATAAAAACATTGACTAAATAGACATATCGATCAGTGATTTTATCAAAAACCTTATTAAATACTGTGCTTAATCTAAAACTCAAGCTTTTATAATGCTTCGTTTTCCGTTTATGCAAAGGCTTTAAAAAAAGAGCGCATAGTGCAGGGCTAAGGGTTAGCGCATTGATAGCGGATATGATCACGGCAATTGTTAAGGTAATGGCGATCTGACTGTAAAATAAACCGGTGGGGCCTCCCAAGAAAGTAACCGGCAGAAATACAGCTGCCAACACCAATGTGCTGGAAATGATGGCTCCCATAATCTCATTCATGGCCATCACCGCGGCTTTAAAAGAACTTTCAACTCCTTCGTCTAGCTTTACATAGACAGCTTCTACCACCACAATAGCATTATCCACGACAATTCCAATGGCTAGCACCATGGCAAACATGGTAAGCATATTGATTGAAAATCCAAAAAGGTTAAGAAAAAAGAAGGTTCCGATAATAGCCACAGGCACAGCCAAAGAGGGAATCAAAGTGGCTCGAAAATCTTGAAGAAAAGCCAGTACAACCAAAAACACTAAAATGAACGCCAAGACCAAAGTAATTAACACTTGGCTAATCGACTCATCCAAAAAATCCTTGGAATTCATTGGAATAACGTATTCCACCCCAGGAGGAAAATCTTTAGCGGCCTCTTTAAGAGTCTCAACTATTTCAATAATAATATCATTGGCATTGGAATCTGAAGTTTGCTTGATGGCAAAAGCCACAGAAGGATAGTCCTGTGTTATATTGGTAGACATATAACTGAATGCTCCCAACTCTATATCAGCTACATCTTTGAGTCGAAGAAAATCACCATTTCCTTCAGATCGAATAATAATATTCTCATATTCTTGCTCTTCATAAAATGTCCCTTTATAGCGAATGGTGTACTCGAAAACTTCAAATGAATTCTCTCCAAACTTCCCCGGAGCAGCTTCAATATTCTGTTCCTGAATGGCACGTGCCACATCATCAGGCAACAAACCGTAAGCGGCCATCTTATCAGGTTTAAGCCACACTCTCATCGAGTAATCCCTCATCCCAAAAGCGTCTACATCTGATACTCCGTTGATTCGTTGAAGAATTGGAACTAAATTGATCTTAGCATAATTATCTAAAAAATTATAATCAAAATCTTCATTTTTGGAATAGATAGCCGCAAACATTAACGTGCTGTTCTGTACTTTTTTAGTCTCAACACCAGTTTGCATAACTACCTGCGGAAGTTGATTCGTGACTTTAGCCACGCGATTCTGCACGTTCACTGCAGCGATATCCGCATCTGTACCCAATTCAAAATAAACATATATTCTTGCTGTACCAGCATTACTTGACACAGAGCTTATATAACTCATGCCCTCCACACCATTAATTGCTTCCTCTATAGGAGTAACCACGCTTTTTAAAATCGTTTCAGCATTTGCTCCCGGATAATTGGCTTCAACTGTTACTGTTGGCGGAGCAATGTCGGGAAATCTTTCGATGGGCAACTCCACAATCCCTAAATACCCAAGCAGTACAATGAGGATTGAAATTACCGTGGAAAGTACGGGACGTTCTATGAATTTTTTGATCATATTATTTCGAGCTTAACAGGATCGTCACTATTTATTAATGAATTTGAATTGAGCGTTTCTTTAAAACATCTCATATTACCTTAAAAGCAAGTGATAGATTAAGCAACTTATTGAATCAACACTCCTTCTCTAACCTTTATCAGACCTTCAGCAACAATTTCATCATTGATTTGCACGCCGGCTTCCACGATAAACCTATCCTCATATTGATTGGAACTTACCTTGATCTCCTTGGAAACAGCTTTGCGCTCTTCATTCAACAGATAGACAAACAGTTTCCCTTGCAACTCAAAGGTGGCTGATTTTGGGATTAATAAAGCATTATCCAAAACCAAAGGCATTTTTATTGTGCCACTGCTACCAGAACGCATCAACTGATCAGGATTTGGGAAGGCTGCCTTAAAACTCACGCTCCCGGTTCTTGGATTCACCAGACCATTAATCGCAACAACTTTTCCCGAATGCTCAAAGGTAGAACCATCGGCAAGCATGAGTGTAACATCAGGCAACTTATTCAATCGTTGCTCATGGTTTAGTTCTTTGGTATCTCTAAGAAATCTTAAAAGCTCTTTTTCGGTCAACGTAAAAAAAGCATTCATTTCACTGATATCTGAAATGGTTGTTAATGGAAGAGGAGTTTGACTGCTCACCAAAGAACCTAATTTATAAGGCAAATCTCCCACGACACCATCCACCGGGCTTCGAACGATGGTATAGGAGAGGTTTTCTTTCGCATTTTTCAGGTCTGCTTTCGCTTTTTCTAGTTGCGCTACAGCAGCGGACCGATTGCTTTTTACAGTAGCTAACTCCACCTCGC
Source organism: Aureibacter tunicatorum (assembly GCF_036492635.1). Classification (GTDB taxonomy): domain Bacteria; phylum Bacteroidota; class Bacteroidia; order Cytophagales; family Cyclobacteriaceae; genus Aureibacter; species Aureibacter tunicatorum. The sequence goes on along the minus strand of NZ_AP025305.1, from coordinate 1,700,900 downwards.
CAATAATCCCTTTAGTGACCAAAGGCTTTACTTTAAGCACTTCCAACTCCGCATTTTCCACATTGGCTTCTGCTACCAACTTCAATGCTTCAGCCGCCCTAACCGCTTGTCTTTGGTTTTCACTATTGATCGTGAATAAGACTTCTCCCTTCTTCACTTCTTGTCCTTCAATAATATTGCAGCGCTCAATAAATCCAGACGTCTGCGGACGAATCTCTATGGTTTTAACCCCCTCAATGCTGGCAACATAATTTTGCTCAAGCCTAATTGCTGAAGTCGTTAAGGTCTGGGTTTCTAAGGCTAACGAATTGTCTCTATTGATCTGTGTATGGGTAGACTGACAAGCTAAGAACACATGTACCAACCAAGCTATTAAAAGCAATTGTTTGAATTTAATCATATTTAATGCAAATAATGTATATCAAAAAATTTTAGCAATAGCCACTCATAAGCAGTGTGCTAAAAACATCATTCCTAAAAATATTTCGGTCAATTCGCGTTGACCACTAAAATACACGAACAACCATTCGTATCGCAATGAATAACTTATCATGTTTCTTCATGATAAGAAAAAATTCTAATATGCCTAAGCAAGAATCTTGTCGCTATATTGTAAAAAACTTTAAAATGAATAAAAAATGTATTTATCTTGCACAAACACTCCCTATGCTTCATTTTACGAGAAAATATAGTATAAGTTCAATATAACTGGAGAAAATAAGCATAGCACACTATACAAAACAACTCAAACACATGATAAGACCTTACCAGCCACAAGACAAAGAGGCTTTGCTTGAAGTGTTTAAGCTTAACACGCCCAAATACTTTGACGAAAGCGAAATCAATGATTTCGAGAATTATTTGAGAGAAAAACCTGACACTTACCTGAGCATTGAGGTGGATAATAATATTGTTGGAGGCACAGGCTATTATGTTAATCCAAATGACAAATCCGGACGAGTCACTTGGATTTTTTTCGATCCAAAATATTCCAAACAAGGACTTGGAAAACAGTCTGTGGAATATTGTTTAAACGTATTAAGCCAAGATTGCAGAGTTGAAAAATTCATTGTGACAACATCCCAACTAGCCAGCAAGTTTTTTGAGAAATTCGGATACCGTACCACTCGGATTGAAAAGAATTATTGGGGAGAAGGATTGGATTTGTATGAAATGGAAATGCCCAATGATAAAATATCAAAATCAAACTAAAAAATGTACTATCTTGTATTTTTTTCAAATACTATCCATCACCTTACATAAGATTTTAGATATTAACAATATTAAACAATGAAAACTATTCTATGTCTAATTGTTCTAATTTTAGCAAATTCCTGCACAAATACCTCAAAGAAAATCGACATTAAAACTGGAAACATTGAAAAAATTGAAATCTATAAAGGATCTTCAGGCACATCGATTGATATGAAGAATGACGCCAAAGAAAACTTTGTTACAGATCTACAAAAATTTAAAAAAATTGGACCAGTCAAATTTGGCAAAACGCATTCAATTTTAATTTATCATTCCAACGGAAAAATAGACACGATTAGAACCAATGGAAATACTCACCAATTCAATGGATGGTATAAAACTGAAGATAATAATGTTTATCACGATTAGTTTTTTATGGCTTTCTTAATCATCCTCCCTTGTATTCCCTCCAGAGGGAAAGAAAATGGTATAAAAAATCAATCGTGATAATGTCTAATTTAATCGAAAAATATAGTGAATAAAAAACTAAACCAATGAAAACAATCATCGCATTTCTACTTTTGCTAATAACAGCATTTCAGCCCGCATATTCTCAAATTGGCAGACTAGCTCCAAGTCCGCTTCAAGAGACCAAGATAAAAATCGGCGTTACGGATATCACGCTTTCCTTTTCACGTCCTTCTATGCGAGGCAGGGAAATTTTTGGCGGATTGGTTCCGTACAATCAATGGTGGAGAACCGGCGCTAATCGAAATACAACCATTGAATTCAGCGAGGAAATAACCATTGGCGAACAAAGAATCAAAAAAGGGAAATACGCGATCTTTTCCAAGCCTAATCCCGACAAGTGGGAAATTCTGCTGTACAAGAAAACAGATAACTGGAATGTTCCAAAAACAATAGACAGTACGCAAATCGCCGCTTCGATCACCGTGCCTGTAAAAACGATAGCCGATACATTGGAAGTCATGTCAATTTCAATAGACAATTTCACCAACTATGAATTCGACTTGAGCATAGCTTGGAGCACTTCAAAAGTGACTATCCCTGTCCAATTAATCACCAGAGAAATCATGGAAGAAAAAATATCAAGCACTTTAAATGGCCCAAGTTTCCATGATTATTATGCCGCGGCGGTTTATGAAATGGAATCAGGACACAACTTCAATAGAGGTCTTGAATGGATTGAACTGTCCATCAAGCATCGAGAAACTCCTTCTTGGTGGGATCTTCGAGCAAAAGCAATCCTATTGATGGGCTTGAACAAAAACGAAGAAGCATTGAAAGTCGCTCAAAAAGCAAACTCCATGGCAATAGAGGAAAATCATGACTTCGGCATCGTTGAGATGAAACGAATCATAAAAGAACTACACGATGCGTCCAACTTTGGCTCTTAATCTGAAATAAACATCAATATCAGGAAAAGCATTATTAATCATAAGAACCAAATCCTCTATTCTTTTATTTAGAAGCATGATACTACTATGGAAATTTCAAAAATCTTATTACCTTCTAAATACAAAGAAACAATAATGCTTTCCTAATTATAAACTTCCAAGTCAATTTCTAAAAGCCCAAAACCTTATTCACATTGCTCTTATATGTCTGACCAATTGGAACATTATGTTCTTGAATGATGATCTGATTACCCTCGATGAGTTTAATTTTATCTAAGGCGATCATATAAGATTTATGAACACGAAGAAATTTCCCCGTATCTAAAAAATCTTCAAAGTAAGAGATTTTCTCATGCGTTAAGATCATTTCTTCGTTCATAAAAAGCTTGGTGTAATTCCCATAAGCTTCGATATATAAGATGTCATTTTCGTCAACATAATGATGCTTTTTATCGCCTTTTACAAAGAATCGATTCGAAGCTTTCGTTTCTTTTTTTGCAATAGTTGAAGCTTCTTGCACCTGAACCTTATTGACTGCTTTGACTAATCGATCAAAGCTAAATGGCTTCAATAAATAATCAACCACTTCCAATTCATAACCTTCCAAGGCGTATTCTTTATACGCAGTTGTAATGATCGTTTTCGGCGGTTGAGGCAATGTTCTTAAGAAATCCAAGCCTTTCAATTTCGGCATATTGATATCCAAAAACATAAAATCAACGGAATGCTTATTCAGATATTGAAGCGCTTCCATGGCATTATAACAATGTTGTTCCAACTGCAAATGAGGCAGCATGCTGCAAAACTCCTCAATTATCTCATGCGCCAAAGGCTCATCGTCTATAATGATGTATTTAAGCATCTCGAGCTATTTTTAAGGTCACTGAATAAACATCTTCTTTAGTATTGAAATTCAACTCGTGTTGATTTTCATAGAGCAAAACTAATCTTTTTTTGAGATTCTGTAAGCCAATACCTTGTGTGGATTTGCTTTCTTCTGGATCGAAATTATTTTCAATCTCAAAACAAAGCTCACCAGCATTTTCATGCAATCGAATATGGATGAAAGCATTTTCAGCAAGTGTCTCTACTCCATGTTTAAACGCATTTTCCAATAAAATAATAAATAGCAATGGAGCAATTTTAATCTCTGGATTAACTTCATGCTCAAAGATAATATCAACCGATTTCTTGTATCGTATTTGATGCAATTCGATGTAATTATTCAAGTAATCAATCTCATCCGAGATACTTACCAATTCCTTTTCTCCTTCATAAATCGTATAACGCATCATATCTGAAAGCTTCAATATAACCTCAGGAGCTTGCATGGAATTTTTAATCGTTAATGCATAGAGATTATTCAAAGTATTGAAGAAAAAATGCGGATTGATTTGCGTTCTGAGCAGAGCCAATTCCGCTTGTGCTTTTTCCGCCTTCAGATTCTTCAGCCATTTCCACTGTTCATAAAGCCAAAAAATAAAGAAAACCGGAACCGGCAGCACGAATGCAAAAATCGGAAACTCCTCTTTGATCTGCATATAAGCTTCAATATTCTCGGAGAAGATTCGATGATATAGATAATAGAGAAAAAGCGGCGTATAATAGATTGCGAAAACCTTCCAGTACTTTTTGCAAAAATCAGGCACTAAAAAGTAAACCAAGCCAAGCCAAAAAGCCAATAGCAATGACAAAGTAATGGGATTGTCCGGCATCCTCATGACCGAATCAACAAACAGTGCCACAAAAAATAACAGTCCCAAAGAAACAACTCCTTTTACAATCCTTACTTTCTTTTTCAAATAAGTGAAAAAATGTATCGGCAAAGCAATAGCTAAACCCCAAAAGAGTGTGAAAATATTAAACGCTGTACTCTCCCCTTCCGGAATGATGATAAATCCATAATGCTTTAATACATAGAAAATCGGTATGATCACAAATCCGATAAGAAAGGCTTTATATTTTATAATCAATGATTTCATGCTCCAAAAGTAATATGATCCTGCCTCAGTCACAACTCTCTTGACACACAGTGCCAAAACACGGATGAACACAGTATTTTTTTGCATAAACATTATTTGAGCATCATTTATAATCGGTCTATGCCGAAAACAATGCTGTTCATCACCTTTAGTTTAAAGCGTTCTTTGGATCAATAATCTTTGTGCTGTACTAAAATAAAAAGCGCAAATGAATACTTTAACAATAAAAAACTTAAGCAAAACTTACGAAAATGACGTCATAGCTTTAAACGATATCAATCTGGAAATCACCAACGGGATGTTTGGATTATTGGGCGCAAATGGAGCGGGCAAATCTTCATTGATGAAAACCATTGCGACTTTGCAAGAACCAACTTCGGGAAGCATCACTTTCAATAGTGTCGACATTATCAATCAGCCGGATGAAATCAGAAAACATCTCGGTTATTTACCTCAGGAATTTGGAGTGTATCCAAAGGTTTCGGCAGAAAAATTACTCGACCATTTGGCTGTATTAAAAGGCATCCTCAATCGAAAAGAACGCAAAGAACAAGTCACTGCATTGTTGCAACAAGTCAATCTTTATCAGCATCGAAAGAAATCCGTAGCGACATTTTCTGGAGGAATGCGTCAGCGATTTGGAATTGCACAAGCTTTATTAGGTAATCCACAAGTGATCATCGTTGACGAACCAACAGCGGGTTTGGATCCTGAAGAGAGCAATCGCTTTTTGAATTTGCTAAGTGAAATCGGCGAAAATGTCATCGTGATTCTCTCGACACATATCGTCGAAGATGTATTAAACCTCTGTCCCAATATGGCCATTCTTTCTCATGGTAAAATCATTTCAGAAGGCAATCCTACATCGCTTATTGAGACCATCGAAGGAAAAGTTTGGAGCAAAATCATCGAAAAGTCAGCGTTGGAAGCTTACAAAGAATCTTATCAAGTCATTTCAACCAAGTTAATCTCCGGCAAAACACAAATCCGAGTACTTTCCGAAAGCCTGCCCGAAGAAGGATTCAAATCCATCGCTCCCAATCTCGAAGATTACTACTTCGCTACGCTTTCTGCAGAGAAAACTAAAACACTTGTCGTGCAATAAACCTAATATAAAATGCTACATAGATTACTACAATTCGAACTTTTTTATCAAGCCAAACAAAGAGCTCTCCCCATTTTTATCTTGCTATTTTTAGGCTTGGGATACTTTATGGGGTCGCAAGGATTTGCTCCCGCAGGCGTTAACTTCAACTCTGTTTATCAGATATATTTTCACACTGGAATTACTACGCTGGGCAGTGTCTTTGTTATCATGTTTTTTGCTGTTAGTGGCATTCTTCGCGATCAACAACACCAGATGGAAAGCTTGATTTTCAGCTCGTCCGTTCAGAAATCCCCTTACTTCTGGAGCCGTTTTATTGGAACATTTACATTCAGTGTCATCGCTGTTAGTCCCTTTCTTTTGGGTTATGTCTTAGGAAATTATTACTCAGATCTGGACCCTGAACGATTGGCCGAATTCAAATTGATCTATTATCTTCAACCTTGGTTATATCTGATTTTACCAAATGTGTTGATGGCATCGGCTATTATTTTCTCTGTCAGCACTTTGACCAAAAATACCATCGCAACCTATGCGAGCGCTGTTTTTATTTACGTTTTGTACTTTATCAGTTCGATGTTCTTGAATTCTCCTATGATGGCTCAATCCGTTCCTGCTTCTCCCGAAAGCATGGCTTTGGCCTCATTGGCGGATCCATTTGGTTTCGCTTCTTTCTTTGAACAAACTCAATTCTGGACTCCCTTTCAGAAAAATACTCAACTGATTTCTTTATCAGGCTTATTCCTCTTCAATCGATTGATTTGGATTGGCTTTTCATTCGCCTTATTAGCCATTACTTATCGATTATTTTCATTTCGAAAAATCAGCAAAAAAAGCATTAAGAAATCAAAAGCTCAAAAGGAAAACATCAAAAGTATTGCTTATCGACCGATTCATTCTTTGCATAATTTCAAAGCTGATCGTCTTGCATTTTTCTCTTTGGTAACTTTAGAATTGAAGAATATCTTCAAAAGCCTTCCCTTTATCGTCATCTTTGCCATGTGGCTGGTTAGTATTTTTTCAGAATTGACAGGTTTGGTCATTCGCGGGAGTGAATACAACGTTCCGCTTCATCCTTTCACCAATCAAATGATCGATCAAGTCACCGATTCCATCACCCTTTTCAGCTTGATATTGATCATTTTTTACAGTGCTGAGATCGTTTGGCGAGAAAGAAGTCTCAATTTAAATTCCATCACAGACGCAACACCTGTCAAAAACAGCATTTTATTCGCTTCGAAATTCATTGCAATCCTCTCACTACCTGTGCTATTGATTAGCTCGGCGATATTGATGTGTGTCGGATTTCAAATTAGCTTAGGCTACAATGATTTTGAGTGGAATTTATATGCGATGTTGTTTTATCATTATGGCATTCAATTAGCCATTTACGTCATGATCACTCTGTTCATCAATAGCATTTCCAAAAACAAATTCATGGGAATGGGAATCTTCGCGATGGTTATCATCATTTCTTTCAAAGCCGTTCTTATTGGTCTGGAACATCCACTGTTCAGCATCGGATTTATGCCACGTGTTTCATATTCAAATATGAGCGGATTTGCCGAGGGAAACCTTCTTTTCAATCATTTGAGTATCTTTTGGTCATTCTTGGGAATCATTCTGACAGGATTATCATTCAAAATCTGGAACCGAGGAACTATAAAAACCTTTTCATCCAAAATCAAACAATTGATTTATCAATGGAATACAAGTCAAGCCATTGTTTTTTCAACAACATTGATCGGATTTTTAAGCATGGGAATTTTGATTTTCTATCAAATGAATATCGATTCTGAATATATTAATCAAGATATCAAATTGAATTTCAGAGAAAATTATGAACGAAAATTCAAGCAATATGAAAACATGGATAAGCCCTACGAAGTATCACGAAAGACTGAAGTAGCGATTTATCCGAATAAAAAATCCTATCATATTAAAGCCAATTATATTTTAAAAAATAAAAATGAACAGCCTATTTCTGAAGTTTTCATTACTGAAAAAATAAAATTAAAAAGCATCTCTATTGCTAACGCTTCTCTCATTCAGCACGACTCTGTTTATGGAACTTACCTTTTCAAATTTCATAAACCCATCATGCCTGAGCAATCGATTCTTTATCAATACGAATTGATCAATCAATTGAAAAATTACGAAGAAGAAAAAAGTATCGTAGCGAATGGGTCTTATATCACACATCGAGGTTTTGAGCCTGTGATAGGATATCGAAATGGATTGGAAATCATAGACAAAACAGAGCGTAAGAAGCGAAATCTTCCCGAAAGAGAAGAAGATAATCATTCGGATGAACACATTCATTTGGAAGACTTAAAGGTTGAAAAAGCAAGATTCGAAACCATTGTCTCCACTTCTTCGGACCAGGTGGCTTTAAGTTCTGGAAAATTGATAAGACAATGGACAGAAAATGATCGAAACTTTTATCATTTCAAAGCTACGGAGAAGATTCTGCCTACTATCGGTTATTTTTCAGCCAAATATGCGACACAAAAAATTAATCATCAGGGCATCTCGATCGAACAATATTTTGATCCTAAGCATGACATCAATGTTGAGGAAATCGAGCTCAGCAGCAAACAAACACTCGACTATTGTCAGAAAAACTTCGGCCGATATGCCTTTGATCATTTGAGAATTGCTGAGATTCCTTCGCATTGGGGATTTGGAGGTTTTGCGCATCCGGGAGTCATCAGCATGACGGAAGATCGATTGTATTTGACCGATGTCAGTGATGAAAACACATTCAATCTTGTCGCAAAAAGAACCATTCACGAAGTTGCGCATCAGTGGTGGGGACATGCTTTGTCTGCGAAACCAATATTGGGAGGCTCTTTACTCGTCGAAGGTTTGGCCAAATACACTGAAGCCGTTGTGATGGAAAAGCGATTCGGAAAACGTGCCTTATATACCTTGTCCAATGACGCACGCAGAAAATATTTTTCAGGAAGGTCTTTTGCCAATAAAGCGGAACCGCCCGCTTATAAAGTTTTTGGTCAATCTTATATCGCTTACGGAAAATCTTATCATATCTTGATGTCCTTGCGAGATCTGATCGGTGAAGCAAAAGTTAATCAGGCCTTAAAAAAATTGACAAACAAATTCCGCAAAAAAAACACTCTAGAAGCTACTACAGTCGATTTTCTGAATGAGCTTTATCTCATCGCTCCGGAAAATCAACACGAATTGATCGACGATTGGTTCAAGAAAGTCATTACCTATGATTTGAGTGTTGAAGAAAGTCATGTGAAGCAAATGAAAAATGGCAAATACGAAGTTCATTTGAAAGTCAAAACGAAACGAAATCAGACGATTGAAAACGGAGCTATTCAATCCATTGAAATCAACGAACCAATCATGATTGGTATCTTTGATAAACATCCTTCAGAAGTGAGCGATGACAGCTCGATGATTTATTATGAAACAAAGACGATCAATAAAGAATTTACCGAATTCAAAATCATCGTCGACAAAGCGCCTGAGTACATAGGAATCGATCCATTTGGAACCAGATCAGACGAAAATCTGGCGGATAATGTAAAACGACTATAATGAAAAGAACGATACTCGTCATGAATGGCGAGTATCGTTCTTTTTTGAAAATAAATTATTTAAAGGCTATTACCGCACTCGTTGGTCCGGTCAAATGCATTTGTTTCGTCTCTCTAAAACCAACCTTAGTTGTCCAATTTGTAAAATCATCTAAGGTAAAATCAAAGCCATCTTGATTTTCAATGAGCATATTTAAACTCATCATCATACCAAAAGGATTCGTTTTCCTTTCATTATCAATAATGGTTTCGATCACTATCAAGCATCCATTTTCTGGCAAAGCTTGATAAGCTTTTTCAATCAATAACAATTTCTTCTCTTCATTCCAATCATGGAGGATATTTCCCATAACAACAACATCCGATTTCGGAAATTCAATTTCAAAAAAATCGCCACTGACAGCTTTCACTTGATCTTCTAAGCCAAACTTATTGATGGTTTCATTGGCTATCTTTTCCAAAGGAGGTAAATCCAAAGTCAAACAATTCATATGTGAATTATGCTTTGCAACAAGTAGTGATAGTACTCCTGCGGATCCTCCAACATCTAAAAGGCTATTGTAAGAAGTGAAATCAAACTTTTCAGCTAACGTCATAAAATTTCCAATCTGCATTCCGGTCATGGCATTTACAAAACCTTTGAGCATTTGTTCATTTTGATACAACAGCTCAAAAATAGGTTGTTTTCCATACTTTGCTTCATTTTGCGCCTCGCCTGTTTTCAAAGCTTCATCAAGATTGCCCCAAAAACTAAATAAACGATTGTTCATCATTTCCAATATACCCCCGATATAGGTAGGTTTTGATTTATCCAAAAATAAATCTGTTTCCGGAGAATTTCTATACGAAGCACTTTCCAATAATCCTTCTCTCTGCAAAAAGCCCAAGCCTACTAGCACATCCAAAAAGTCAAAAAAATGCCTGTCTGTGCATTTTAATTCTAATTTATTCTTCAGCGGTTTTGCCGAAAGTTGTTCTTTTTCAGCAAGCAAAGTAAAGATTTCAAAATTCACTGCTGTCAATAAAATTTTTGACGGCCAAAAACCCGTCCCCACCTGCATGATTTGTTGAGGTGTAAGTTGTTCTATTGTATTTTTCATGTGATTTAGTTTGATGTGTCTATAAATTAAGCTTTTGACGGCTTCTCCTTAGCCAAATACCAAGATAAAAGAGCTAATACCGTCCATGTGCTGTGAAGGATAATGCCAAAAGATTGTTCGCTTTCAGGAATTCCCATGCCAAATATTGCAATCAAAAGCGTCTCAGGGATATGCCATGTCAACAATAATAAAGTGATCCTTTTTCGAATCTTAAGAGGAAATGTCAAAGAGGCAAATATGATCACCGACTGAAATATTGAGCCCATAAACCCCATCAATCCAAGTTGTCCCACAAGACCTGTTCCTTGAAACGCTTCATTACCTGCCCAAGCCCCAATACTAAAGACAATACCCCCAAAACAATCAATATTAATCTAGATACCATATGAGTAAAATTGTAAATTTGTATGATCAAAAGTATTAAAATATATTTTCTAAAACGAATAATTATTCATTTTAGATTGTGTTTAACAAAAAAACATGAGAGTCAAAGACGAAGAAAAAAAGAAAGCCATCTATAGAAGCACATTGGAAATAGTTAGCAATCAAGGAATTGCAGGGATAAAAATGGCAGATATTGCCAGAAAAGTAGAATTATCCCCCTCAACCCTTTACATCTATTTCAAAAATAAAGAGGAATTGATCACCTCTTTATTTACAGATATAATGGAAGAGCAAAACAAAACGACAAGGAAATACATTACTGAAAACCAATCTTTTAAGATTAAATTAAAAAATATATGGGTCTATTGGCTAAAGTATAGCATCAATAATTACAATGAAATCTCCTTTCTTCAACAAGTAAAAAAATCGCCTTACTTTGATAAACTTCCAAAACATATCCTCGAAGCTAAACAAGATATTGGGCATGACATTTATAAAGAAGGAAAAGAGCAACTGATAGTAAAAGACATTGACAATCAAGTACTTTCAGAAATTTCTACTGCAATATTACACAAATGCTCAGCATTAGTTATGGATAAAAAGTTTTCTCTTTCCAATAAAGACATAGACACTATGTTTTCCTTTGTTTGGGACGCTATTAAATCCTAAAAATTTATAACGAATAAAAATTCGTTATTATAAAACTATTCTGTATTGCATTAAATGAAAAAAGCGATTTTTATGATGGCTCATTATCACTTAAATCAAGAGAGAATTCCAGCATAAACAGCTCCAAATACTAAAAAATACTTTAACTTCGAATTCGGCCGAGAAAAAACGGAATACATTTTCGTACATTTCGTTCTTACTCCGTGAAATTCAGAGAACGCATGCATAAACACATATATTCATTCAATTACCCGCACAACGAAAACGATCTTTGCAAGTTTGAATCCAGACACCTGTTCCATCAAGAGGAAAAAGACAAAATGCTCTTTTCGGATATCAAGATTGAGCCGTCTTCAAGCGCCTTTATCAAAAAAAGGATCGACGTTTTATTGGCGAATCCGGATTATGACAAATTAATTGAGAGCATAAAAGAAGAAAAGATTCGCATTGAAGGGTTCAAGCTTGAATATTTGCAACTGGAGCATGATCCGACAGAATACAAAGACAGGCTCAATAAATTGAGGGATATCGGCCACTGCATCGAAGGAGAACCTGACTATTACAATCCCACGAAGCTGTATGCTTTATGCTGGCATGAAGGATTGTGGTACTTTGGAAGTTTGATAAAAGACGATTTTGATTGGCATAAACACAAGCAAAAGCCCCGCTCGTTCAGCAATTCCATCAGCATGACTATCGCCAAAACGCTGGTAAATGTAGCGTCCCAAGGAAACAAAGACAAAAAGCTTATAGATGCCTGTTGCGGCGTCGGCACGGTAGTGCTGGAAGCGTGTTTTGCAGGCTATGATATAGAAGGCTGCGATATCAACTGGAAAACCTGTTGGCATAGCCGAGAAAACTTGGAGCACTTTGGCTACTCCGCTGAGATTCATCGATCGGACATCAAAGATCTCGATAAAATCTACGATGCAGGCATCATAGATTTGCCATACAACTTATACGCTTATTCTGACGATGATATCACCGCCAATATTATTGAATCTACAGCCAAAATAACCCAACGCGTAGTCATCGTCTCCACTACTGATATTGAAAGTTTCATCAAAAATGCGGGATTGAAAATAGTGGACACTTGCTCAATCAAAAAAATCGGAAAAACAGACTTCACAAGAGAAATATGGGTATGCGAGAAATCAGGTTCTTAATCTGAACCATTTAGCTGATCTACCTCCCGCTGGCTCAGCATCTCCGATGCGAACCCAAAGCCCCTATCGATCCAGTAAGCAACTGCTCACTTGCCCTGCTTGAAGTAATTGTTAAGTTTTCACTTTATATGAAAAAAACCTCAGAACTATAAAAATAAAAAAGTGAACTAAAACACTATTTATTAGATAGTTGCAGATTTTTATTTTTATTCAAATGATCAATACAGCATGTTTAATTAGGACAAAAACTCTCGGCTTTCACCTATAATTCCTGCCGTTTATCACTTAACTTGTTCATAGCTATCACCATCGAAAAACGCTGATTTCATTAACACTAAATTAACATTGAAAATCGATTTCCAAGCCCTCTAATAAAAGTACTCCTCGGCATCGTTAGTATCGAAATTGACGACTTTTTCAATATTCGTTAAGCGGTAATTTAACAACACAAGTAATTTTATTTGAAATGGAATTTGGAATATTCGATGCCTTAAGAATCGCGGGAGCCTTGGGTTTCTTTATCTACGGGATGAAAGTGATGAGCGAAGGAATCCAAAATGTCGCCGGCGATAAAATGAGAAATATTTTAGCGGCCATGACAACCAACCGCCTCATGGGAGTGTTCACTGGAGTGATTATCACAGCGCTCGTGCAGTCTTCTTCCGCCACTACCGTCATGGTAGTCAGCTTTGTCAATGCCGGCTTGCTTAATCTGGGACAATCCATCGGAGTCATCATGGGCGCTAATATCGGCACAACTATTACCAGCTGGCTGATCACATTATTGGGCTTGGGCAAGTTCAACGTATCAGCTTTCGCTCTGCCAATCATAGCCATTGGCTTTCCGATGATGTTCTCTAAAAATGTCAAAAGAAAACACTGGGCAGAGGTAATCATCGGCTTCGCGATTTTATTCATGGGACTCAGCGAACTAAAATCAGCGATGCCGGACTTGAAAAGCAACCCAAGTGTTCTAAGCTTTGTGCAAGATTTGACTGAAATGGGATATTTAGGCATCCCAATCACGGTCTTGATTGGCGCTTTATTGACCATTATCGTCCAATCCTCAAGCGCGGCGATGGCAATCACATTGATCATGGTCAATCAAGGCTGGATACCTTTGGAATTGGCTTGCGCTATCGTCGTTGGTGAAAATATCGGCACTACGATCACAGCCAATTTGGCGGCGATGATCGGAAACGTGCATGGAAAAAGAGCCGCAAGAGCGCACTTTATCTTCAATGCTTTCGGCGCTTGCTGGATGCTATTGACTTTCCCATATTTCGTGGAAATGATTAAATCCATCATGCTGTCAAATTTCGGCGAATGGCTGACCGGCAACGTGCAGGGAAACAACTCTTTCAACACATTGTCGCTATCCTTATTTCATACCCTATTCAACATTGTGAATGTGCTCGTTTTGATCAGCTTCGTCAACGTGATCAAAAATATTGTCATTAAAATGGTTCCTCCCAAAAGCAAAGAAGACGAAGAAATTCATCTGGAATATTTGGGAGAAGGCATTATTTCCTCCACACAGGAAGCCATGGGAAGAGTTCGCGGATTGGGACGCACTATTGAAAAAATGAATGCTTTCATCAAAGACATGCTCAATGCTGAGAACCGTAAAGATCAAGACAAACTCTTTGACAAGATCAGCGCATACGAGCAAAAAACCGATGAGCTAAAGGCTGAAATCGCCAACTACCTCGCCAAGATCTCCGAGAACAATACTTTCATCCCGCATTCCGTGGAGCTTAGCAAAATATTGAATATCATCGATGATCTAGAGCAAGCAGCGGACTCCTACTTAAGGATAGCAAAAGCCGTCAAGAAAATGCATGCGAAAAACATTGAATTGACAAAATCTCAAATCGATGACTTGAATATCATGTGCGGTCTCATACAGCGTAGCTTGACAACGATGAATAAAAACCTTTCATTCGACGACTTTTCTAAAATCAAACGATCCAAAGCCACCGCCATTGAAGATTGTGTCAATGAATTGAAAAAGCAATTAAGAAAGCAAAACATTAAAGCTATAGAAGCAACTGAATACAGCTTGAAAAGCGGAATGTTTTTCTACGATATTATCTTCTCCTTCGAACTGCTTGGCAATCATGTGTACAATGTCACCAATGATTTGATAGAAGAAGAAGTTGCCGCAATTCATTAATCGAAACTTATTCATAATAGCCGAGCGCTATTGCTCGGCCATTTCTTGTTTTCCTCGCTTGCCTAATGCATTAAAATTTCATGAGAAGAGGTGTTATTCGATTGATTTTTATACCATTTTTCTCCCTATGGATCTTAGGCCTGTATAACAATAAAAAACTAATCATGATAAACATGAGTAACCTTAATTTGAATAAAGATTCTTTTTCATTTCAAATTCATTCTCTCCAGAAAGAGGCATAATTGTGAATTTAAAAGTATAATCCTGATCAGACGGAAGTCTGTATTGATCATGAGGTTTCGCTCCCCAGCTGGTATCACCGCCAACTCCTTGTTGTTTGTCATCAATCATGATTTCCACGATTCCCTGATCATGAACTTCCGAACCGTGATTTTGAACAAGAAATTTATCATCTCCATCGTCCTGACTTTCAATAGAGCGATTAAGCGCACTGAAGCCAAGCAATTCATCGGCAACAAACAGAATACCCTTCGAATCATTTTTAGACAGAGAGAACCAACGAACTTCCGTTTTATAACCATTCTCTTGTGGACGGCTATAAGCAAAATATTGTTCATCCACTGTTGACTCATATACATCAACAAAGGCAGAAGTGAATCGGTCCTGATAGTTTTCCCAAGGGCCTCTTCCAAAATACTTTAGTTGCGTGTACTCTGGATTAACCTGAAGTTTAAGTCCAACTCTTGGGATGAAAGATTTATCCTCAGTGGCATTAAAGCGACCTTTTACATCAATCTGTCCATTGCCGTGGATGGTGTAAGTGGTTTCGAAAGTTGTATTTACTTCTGCTAATTCGTGAATGGTCTTTACTTCATAAGTATGGTCAGAAAGCTTAGAGATTTTCCAGTATTTAAACGTCTGATTCTGACTCGCTTCTTTCCATTGCTTGTCTCTCTTCGGCCCCTTAAATCCGTAGTCATTATCAATAGGCGCTCTCCAGAAGTTCGGCCTAGGAGCCAATGTGATCATTTCCTCTCCGTTGATTTGGTAGCTATTCAAGTATCCTGAGTTTTTATCAAAATGAATAGAGAATAGATCATTAGATAATTCCGCTTCTTGTTTTGACTCTTTTAGTTTGATCGACTCAATTTCTGATTCAGTATTTGATGCCGTATAGGGTTGATAAACTGGCAACTTCATTTGTTCAAAAGCCACCTGGAAACCTTTTGTAAGCAGACCGTCATTTTCTTTCAGTGAAGCAGTGAAATTAAGGAAATACTCAGTACCTTCCTTGATATTGATTTGATAAGGGACTTTTACGTCATAAGCAGTTTGAGCAGCGATGGATGGTAAATCAAGCACGCCCTGATCAACTATTTTTCCTTCCGCTTTTACTTCCCAATTGATTTGGTATCGATCTAAACTGATGAAATCGTGCATATTTTTAATCTGCATCATTTTGCTTTCCAAATCAACTTCTTTAAACTGAATGTATTGGTAAACTTTTTTCACTTCATGAATCTGAGGATGAATGGAACGGTCAGCATTCACAATACCATTCATACAGAAATTATGGTCACTTGGTTTGTTCGTCCCGAAGTCACCACCGTAAGCCCAAATCTTCTCGCCTTTATCATTGGTTTTCACAAGTCCTTGGTCCACCCAATCCCAGATACATCCACCTTGTAAACGAGGATATTTCTCAAAAGCATCCCAGTAATCCTGGAAATTCCCTAAGCTATTCCCCATAGCATGAGCGTACTCACATTGAATTAACGGCCGGTCTTTATATTTAGGGTTTTCATGGTATTTGATCATATTATTGATTCCCATATACATAGGTGAGAATATGTCTGTATTCCATTCAAGGCCAGCTCTCTCGTACTGAACAGGTCTTTCCGTTTTGTTCTTTAACCACTGATAAGTTCTATAAAAATTGTAGCCATTTCCTGCTTCGTTTCCTAAAGACCAAATAATGACCGATGCATGATTTTTATCCCTTTCATACATTCTTTCCGTACGGTCTATGTGCATTAGTTCCCATTCAGGCGCATTTCCTAAAGTTCCTCCTTTTTCAAGATTATACTTCATTCCATGAGATTCGATATTCGCCTCATTGATGACATACAATCCATACTGATCGCATAGCTGATACCAACGGCTGTCATGCGGATAATGACTGGTTCTTACCGTATTAATATTATTTTGCTTCATCAGCAGAATGTCCTTCATTCTGGTTTCATCATCAACAACTTGCCCCATCGTTTCATGATGTTCATGAAGATTCACTCCTTTTATCAGAATAGCTTTTCCATTGACTAATAATTGTCCTCCTTTAATTTCTACAGATCTAAAACCGATCGAATTACTGATGACGTCAATCACTTCATCTTTCTTTTTAAGCGTAGCAATCAAAGTATATAAATGAGGCGTTTCAGCTGACCAAGCTTTTACATTTTTTACTTTTTTAGAGAATGAAACTTGAGCTTTTTCTCCTTTTTTAAGAGAAATTTTCTGAATTTCTTTCCCCGCTAATTGAATTTTATCAGGATCAATCAATTGATACTCAACGCTGTATTTTCCACTTTTCCCATAATTAACTAAAGAAAAGTCAAGGTTCAATTCTCCATTTTTATATTGGTCCGTTAAAGTCGTTAAGGAAGCGAAATCGTAGATATGCGCTTTGTTTCTAGCCTCTAAATAGACATCACGTGTAATTCCTGATAATCTCCAAAAATCTTGAGCTTCCAAGTAACTACCTGAGGACCATCGATACACTTCAAGTGCTATCGTGTTGTTTCCTGGGTTAATATAATCTGTAAGATCAAATTCAGCAGGTGTTTTAGATCCTTCACTGTAACCTACTTTCTTCCCATTCACCCAAATATAAAAGGCGGATTTCACTGCACCTAAATGGATATAAACGTGTCGGTCTCCCCAGTTTTCAGGCACAGTGAAAGTTCTTTTGTAAGAGCCCACAGGATTGTATTCATTAGGAATAATTGGCGGTTGAGGTTTTTCTTGAGCGATTCCCCAAAATTCATAACTTTGATTGACATAAATCGCTGTATCATATCCCTGCATTTGCCAATTGGAAGGAACAGGTATTTTGTCCCAGTTAGATACATCATAGCTTTCCTGATAAAAATCTTTTGGACGATCAGCTGGCGAGTTCACAAAATTGAAAGCCCATTCGCCATTTAAATTCAGATAATAAGGATGATTCTCTAAAGATTGCTTTAGCGCTCCTTCTTGATCAGGAAAAGAATAAAAATGAGCTCTGGCTGGGAGCCTATTTTGTGAAAACATGTGAGGGTTTTCAAGATCATTTTCTGGTGTGCTTTCCTGAGCCCGTATCATATTTGAATGACACATGAAACAAAATAGGAAATACCAGACCATAGTATTTTGCGTCTTCATTAAGGTTGTGTTATGTGATAAAAAAATAAATCAGTTTTCTTTTCTAGCTTTTATATTAATGTTTTCACGATTCTATTTTTTGATTGCGTTACTTTAAATGCGCTACCCAAAAAAATCCAATGGTAAAAAATCAATCATAATAATGTCATTTCTGCCATATTCTAAAAATGCTTGTCAAAAGACATCATTGATAAAAACCTCTACTTAAAATATCTATAAAAAAAGAAATCTTTGCTGATACCTTTCTTGCTTAATACTCGATAAAGTTTGCTATAATCCTGAAGGATAACAGAAAAACTTTCATCATTCTTTTTGCTTCGTTCAAATTAAAATTTGAAATATAATTTTTTTGCTTTAATTTATAACTCCTTAAAATTTTCAAGCGTCTTTTGAAAGAATTAAACACGATATCACATTAAACATTTCAAATGTTGAAGCATCTATTAATAATCGCATTCACAAAATCATTGAGATTGGCCAATGCCTCTTTTTCAATTCCAACCAACGACAATCAAATATTTTCCATCAAATTCATCGAAAAAATTTCCTCGCCTTAATTCACTAACATGTAGATTCTATGAGCCTATCTTCTTTGGAAAATCAAAACCGAACATAGTAATCAAAAACTTGCAAATAACTCACAACAAACATGAACAAACAACACACTTTCACATCCGATAGACTTGGATTTCGCGATTGGACAGCATCAGACATTCCAAAAATGGCTGAAATAAACGCCGACCCAAAAGTCATGGAACACTTTCCAAGCATCCCAAACTATCGACAAACAGAGGAATTCATCCAACGCATGAAGCAAATGTACGCCGAAAAAGGGTTTTGCTATTTCGCTGTGGACAAACTTGACAACAATGAATTCATAGGATTCATCGGCATATGCGAACAAACCTTTGAATCCGAATTCACCCCCTGCATTGACATCGGATGGAGGCTTTCACAATCCGAATGGGGAAAAGGCTATGCCACGGAAGGGGCAAAAAGATGTCTGGACTACGCATTCAACGAGCTCGGTCTCGAACGCATCTTATCCATTTGCCCTACAGTAAATGATAAATCCGAACGCGTAATGATCAAGCTCGAAATGCAAAAAATAGCGACATTCAATCATCCACTGCTCAAAGAGCATAAGCATTTGGAAAAATGCGTTGCCTATGAAATTCGCAATAATTAAGCTCATCGGCATTTGCATATCAAGCCATGCTCTTTGAAAAGGGCAGGCTGATTTCTAATTTATTTTTACACCCTTTTTTAATCATTAAGCTATCGAAACATTACGCTTTGCCATCCATCAAATTCTTCCCATCACCGACTCTGATTGGAATGACCTTTTGCCTTTTTTGAAATCAATCAAATTCGAAGAAAATGAAACCATATTATCCCCTCCTGATGTTTGCGACTTTATCGCATTTATCACATCAGGCTCATTGCGATCCTATCATCTAGATGATCAACTAAATGAAATGAACCTATTGCTTCGTTCGGAAAATGAATTCATCACCGACTATGAAAGCTTTATCAGCAAACAATCCGCCGGCTTGCGAATTCAGGCCATAGAAGAAGGAGAAGCTATATTGCTTGACAAAAACGACTTGGACAAGCTATATGACGAATCGTTTTACTGGAATAAATTTGGAAGAATCCTTAGCGAGCAAATATTCATCAACAGCAAAAGACGAAATGAGCAAATGCTCTTCCGAACTCCCAAACAACGCTATTTGGATCTTATCAAACACGAGCCCGAATTCTTCCAAAGATATTCTCTGAAACACATTTCAAGCTATCTGGGCATCACGCCTCAGTCGCTGAGCCGTATCAGAAAACAGATTGCCGAAAGTGAACAAAATCAATACTCCTGAACATCTAATTAACAAAAGTTAAGCGAGGGACTTGATTGAATATCGCACTTTTGCGTAAACCAAAAGCTAATACGCATGAAGTCAAAAATCTTAGTTAAAATATCAGCAATCGCAATGATCATCACAGGCACTGGACATACGATAACGCACTTTGTGTCTCAATACTCTAAAAATCCCTATCAAAGCCTTTTGGATAAAATGGCGGAAACCAAAATAGCTTCCTTGGCCAATATCTCCGTATTGGACTTTCATAACGGATTCAGCATTTCCATGGGCATTTTATTGATTGGAGTAGGAATTCAAATACTGTTGGCTGAAAAAAAGACTGCTCAATTCATGAATCTTCTTACGATCGGGGCTATCGTGCTGATATCAGTATTTTACTTTCCGCCATTTGTCATCGCATTGACAGGCATAAGTTTCATCTGTTTATTCATCCATGCAATAAAATACAAACCAGCACAGACTGTTTAAAAATCCAGCCGGATAGCCATCCACTTTGATTTCCATAAAAAAAAGGACGATTCAAAGCGAATCGTCCTTAGTTTAATAAACATTATCACGATTGATTTTTTATACCATTTTATTTCACCCTGGAGGGAACACAAAGGAGGATGATTAAGAGAACCATAAAAAACTAATCGAGACAAACCTTAATAATCAATGAAAATATTTTGATTAAGCGTTTATGTCATAATTCCCACTTGAACTTTTACATCAAGGGAACTTAGGGAACTTGGAAAAGTCTCTCTCTCGTTTTTCCAAGAAGGCATTTCTTCCTTCCACAGCCTCGTCAGTGCCATAAGCCAATCTCGTAGCTTCTCCAGCATAAACCTGCTGACCAACCAAGCCATCGTCAATCAAATTGAAGCCAAACTTCAACATCTTGATCGCCGTAGGGCTCTTTGTCATAATCTCCTGCGCCCAGTCATAAGCCACTTGCTCCAACTCGTCATGAGGCACTACTTTATTGACCATACCCATCTCAAATGCTTCCTGAGCCGAATAATTCGCTCCTAGGAAAAATATCTCTCTGGCTCTCTTCTGCCCTACTTGTCTTGCCAAATACGCAGATCCGAACCCTCCGTCAAAACTAGCCACATCAGCGTCTGTCTGCTTAAAAATAGCATGCTCCTTGCTGGCGATCGTCATGTCGCATACCACATGCAAGCTATGCCCGCCGCCAACGGCCCAACCCGGCACCACAGCGATCACGACCTTGTTCATGAAACGGATCTGACGCTGCACATCCAATATATTGAATCTATTAACCCCATTCTCTCCTTTATAGCCCGTATTCGATCTCACACGTTGATCGCCGCCTGAGCAAAAAGCCCAACCGCCATCTTTTGGAGAAGGACCTTCCCCTGTGATCAAGACTACGCCAATCTTCTGGCTCTCATGGCAAATAATCAAAGCTTCCCACAATTCATCCACAGTCTTTGGCGTGAAAGCATTGCGACATTCAGGTCTGTTGATCGCTATTCTAGCCACACCGTTAAGCGTCTTGAAGGTTATTTCTTCGTATTCCTTTTCTGTTTTCCAATCTAGGTTTGCCATTGTATCAATTTTGAATTTGAAATCCCACAAATGTAAAAAATATAGCGCGAGTTTAGGAAAGGTTTTTTAAAATTTCAAGTTGTATTTTTTTATTATAACAATTAACAAAATTTCAAACACGCAAATAGCCAAATCAAGCATGAATCAAGCTCGATTTCTTGCTAATGGCAAAGCACAATTAGAAAATTAACCCATGACTCGCACTACTTGAATAAAGTAATAATACAGCCTAGCAAAATTGAATAAAAACCATAACTTCTCAGCATATCTTATAAATTGCATGCTAACTTAAGCGCTCTGTTTTTTTAGTTCTATCAACTCTTCCTGAGTGATCTGGCGAAAAGAAAACTTGTATCCTTCTACTATTGCCAAACCATAAAACAAAATATCAATAACACTAAATGTCTCCATCATAATATCAGGCAACAAGCTGTAATCAATCATAAGTATCGTTTCCAAATACCCCAAACCTTCGTAATTCGCGACTTGCCCCACAATACTCAAAAAATTACCAAAAACCACACTAAGCAAAGCGATCGCAGCCCCAAAAATCCCAAAGATCTTTTCGATGCCTTTGCCAAATTTACGAATGGTAAACCCTACACCTGCTCCAATGGCAAGAGCCAAATAACCTATTTGATAACCTGTCACCACTGAAATCACGCCCCAAACGACAGCTCCAAGCAATCCTGCAATGCATCCGGTCACAATAGCCGGAATAAGTTGCTGCTCCATTTTTAATTGCTCCAGCATTTCGAAAGTCAGTTCATTTTCCAACTCTTCGGTATTATAACCTATGCTTTCATCCGAAGGAGTGTTTGCCACAGAAGGATCATCCTTAAAATCCGGGCAAGTATTCTCAAATGCGGCTTTCTCATTTGTCAAACCACACAAAAGCCCTTGCTCAACATTCATTTTTCTATTCTGGCATTTTTTGCAAAAAAGTAATTGTTCCTCACGTATCATTTTCATTTATTTAGATTAATGTTAGATTATATTTCCTTATACAAATAAATATAATATTTAAGCATCTAATAATAAACCTAAACAGATAAAAAACATAAATTAACAACTAACTAAACACTTTCAATATGCATTTTTTTGCACTTTGCTTTGCTTAACAATGACTTGATTCAACATCATGCATTCACAACATCTTATTATTAAAAAACATAGGCGTTAAAATGAAAATTATGATCTATTGCTAGAGAGCTTCACTGTTTCCCAATCGCTTCTTTGCAATTCATATCTTCTGTCTGTGCAATTGTCCGATGGATTAAAAAACTCCTCGCGCATAGTCATGAACTTCTCCAATATCTTCACAGAGCCCCTATTTTCCACATAGACATCGGCAGTCAATACTTCAGTCTTCATGTGGAAAAACACGTATTCGATCAAGCCCTCGGCAATCTCAGTTCCCAAGCCCCTTCTCCAATACTTCTCTCTCAATCGATAAGCGATTTCATCCTCGCCCTTATTATTCTTCAGCATACCCGCCAGTCCTACAAACTCCTTTTCTCCCTTGGCTTCAATCGCATAAACTTTGGTATCCGTACGCGCATAATCCGTATCCAAAAAGTTCTGAAGATGCTTATCGCTGTCCTCTCTGCTCATTGCCTCTCTGGGAATCAAGCGCATCACATTGGGATTTCCATTCATATCAAAATAATCATCAGCGTCTTCAGCGCTTAAGCTTCTTACAACAAGCCTTTCGGTTTCAAATAAATTCATAAATCAATAATTTTAGTCGCTTCATACTAGACATTATCACTGTCATAGATACCCAAGCAAGTTAATTAAAGCAAGCTCAAAAAAATAAATAATTCAATTTTTCCTCTCAAAACACAAACTTCACATCACACAGATTGGAGCAAATAATTTCAAGCATAGGATTTCAATAAAATGAGGATAATCGTGAGTTCATAAGAAATTTGGTAAAATCAATCAGACACCAATCGATACATCTTAAAAAGAAGAAAGAGGATTTATTTCAACGTTGAATTCAAGCTTCAAATACTAGCCAAAATTAGGAAAATGGTGTGAATTTGCGATACATTCAACACATCTTGGGACATCATAGCTCCAAAACAAATGAAATACATACACATATTACCGATTTAGATTTAATAAGGTCGGAAATCCTCTTTATATATTTGAAATATGACTTTTTAAACTTAATTTTTAATTGAAATAGATTTTTAGCCCAATTAAATGAGTTCCGCGCATAAATAAAATATACGGAATTCGTGTTATTGGGGTGTTGGCTGTAATTTTAAAGTCCTTTAACTAAATCAAAATAAGGTTTCACTTATTAAGCCTTTTCTTACAAAAAATAAGATTTGAATAAAACTAAAACACATGACCTTGAATAAAATAGTTGCCATATCATTTTTGCTCATATCATCATTAAACTTTGTTTATTCTCAATCAATTATTAAAGAAGGGAAAGGAATTGACTCTCTAACACTCGGAATTAAAGAATCTAAAGTAATCGATATTCTTGGAAATAACTTCAGTAGAAAGGCTATTGAAGACAACGAATATTTTCTTCTATATCCAGAAAAACTAATGAGTTTTACTTTTGATAGTGACAGTATCGTTTATGAAATTATTTTAGAACCCAAAATTAATTACAAAACAGCAAAAGGTTTAAAAATCAAAGAAGGACTAAAAATTTCGGAAATAGAAAATGTTTACGGAGAAGATTGGTGGACAACTGACGAAAGTGAAGACGTAGGCTATGATATTGGAATTAGATTTGAAACTAAAAATAACATTACTCAAAAAATAATTATAGAAGAAAGTGACTTAGAAGAAGGAAATGACTATTCCTTTTATGAATATTTGGAAGGTATATATATTCCAAAAAATTTGAATGAGTGTTATAACGAATTAAATTCTATGTTAGACAAAAAACTCATAGAGGAAATAAAAAATAAAACAGAAACCGAATTTACTGCCAATTCTCATTTTGGAATGGGATTATGGATTAGAAATAATTGGGGATTATGGAAAGGTTCTCGCTTATACAATTTTTTTAAAACTAATGGAATTTTTCACCCTGATGATATGTCTGGAATTATATTAACTTCCTATCATAGAAAATTAAACGGTATTGATATTCAATTAGAAAAGCAAATTAAGTACTACCAAGATTATTGGAAAAAACTAAATAAAGAATAAAAACTACAGCCAATAAAGTGTATAATGCATACACGTTGGGATACGCACCATACACAAATACGTTGTCAAAAAAAAAAAATGGAAAGGTTTTCAAATAAAAGAGAAGATTATTGGAATCAGATTAAGAAAGAATTGTTAGATACAAATGATTCTGAAGAGTTTCGATTTCAATATCTCGAAATAGGACAATTATTATCTCATGGATTTTCGGTTACACTGAATGATAATAATCCATCAGAATTTGAATTAAAAATATGGAATGCTGAATATGACAACAAAAGATTTAATAAAAAGATTTTTAATCTTGATCGACTAGCAATAAAAAGCAAGAAAGTCAAATTGAATTCACAGGAGTCTAAAACAATTAATAGATTGTTAAGTGCTGAACTTGAACGGACCAATTGGGGAGGAATAGTTGTAGATGGATTATACTGCCATTTTGAAATTAATGGTAGAAAATTGGATTGGAATACTAATGAAGAAATCAATAATGCCTTGACTGAATTAGTTGAATTAATAAGAAATAAAGCAGCTTAAAACACAATGTAAAATGCATTAAAACGCATCTTACACAAAGCGTTAACCATAATTAAGAAGAAGATTGAGACAAATAATTAAGATATTTCTCTTTTTGAGTTTAACTGTTATGAGCTGTATAAGCCGAAAGCAAACTACAGTGGTGTGCAATGGGTTTTATCAAAGAGAAGGAATTGAAAATGTATTTGGTAAAACTGAACCAATGCTTAATGGAATGTGTAGTTGGTTTTGCTCATTAAATATTCGATATGACTTAGACTCAACGTATAAATCCCTTGATGATTCTAGGTTAAATACAACTTACTACTATAATGACAAGGTTCAATTGAATTATAAATTTACAACTGTCAGTTATCCTTATGATTCTCTAGCTACAAAATCCCCAACCGAGTCTTTACGAGGCTTATATATCGTTAATGGAATTCGAAATTCGAAAAATGAGTATGACTCTATATCTAGAGCCAAAAATTTATTGGTGCACATTAATTCGGAAAAAGTAGAGGCTTATAGAATTCAAGACACTCCAAAGCTTCAATACATTCGTTTTGATTCAACATATAGTTTTTCAAGTGATAATCCTTTGAGTATTGAATTGATATTTTCTGGTAGATATAATGGCGAAAAGAGTAGTCGTGTGGCAATATCAGAGTTACAATTCGATGGTATAGGCCACTCTTTTGCTGATGAACATTGTTTAGGGATTTCGCGGAGGTTTAAGGAATAATAGTCTTCGTATGGATCGCAGAGTCCAATATGAAAGCTTAGTTTTTGCCGATAGAACTATCAGATGCTAAAGATATAATCCAGAAATTTATCTATTTGAAGGTCAAAATGGAGGGATGTACACAAGCACAAGTACTCAAAAGTTTGTTGAAAAATATGTAAAAGAAGCAAGTGTAGATAAGACAATTACACCTCATAGTCTAAGACATAGTTTTGCAACTCACCTTTTGGAGAATGGTGTGAATTTGCGATACATTCAACACATCTTGAGGCATCATAGCTCCAAAACAACTGAAATATATACACATATTACCGATTTAGGTTTAGTAAAGCCGGAAATCCTCTTGATATGTTTGAAATATAACTTTTTAAACTTATTTTTTTATTGAAATAAATTTTTAGCCTAATAAATGAGTTCCGTGCATAGGTGGAATATATGGAATTCGTGTTATTGGGGTGTTGTGTACAATTAAATAATGGACAGATATAAAATTTTATGGAAAAATGAGCATATTGGACGATTGACTAAAATTATACCTGACATGTCATATTTGGAAGGTACTTGGGAACCAAATTCAACTGACCTTGCTCAAAAATTTACAGATTTGATCTCAAACTTTGATACTAAATCTGTAATGTTAAACCCAATTAAAGGAATCAGAGCTATTCTAGAAGATCAAAACTCTTACCAAACACATATATCTGTAATTTCTCTTGGTGTAAACAATGAACTTTTAGTAAAAAAAATAATAGAAGAATCTGCAATTGAATGGCTCTTGAAAAATGTTCCTGAAGAATAAATTTTGTTTCACAAAACTGAAATTGTAAATAATGGCTATTCCTAAAAAAGGATCAAGATCAATTCCTGTAAATGATATAAATTATAGATGGTTAATTCGTAAAAAAGCAACCTATGCTCAATCTGACTATGGAATTGGAAAATTACACGTTGCTATTGAGCTAGAAGAAAACCCTGGAACGAGTTTATTTATTTATACTGACCGCAGACACCCAAATGACATTGAAACGGAAATTGTAGATCCAGTAAAGCCTTCTGACATTACTAAATGGGTTAAACAGGCATTGGAATTAGAATGGATCCCTTCTAAAAAAGGAAAACCATTCCGGACTAAAATTGTGAACGAAAAAATGGAATTAGAATAAAAAAACTATACATAACAGTTTGTATATTGCATATGTCGCCTTCAGCAGGCAAATGCAACATACAAGGAACGTTGTAAGTAATTGATAAGGTCAATGCTAAACTTTGATGAAGGTACAATAAAGAGAATCAAGAGTTCGAACACAAAGACGGGCGATAAGCTTTATCTAATCTCACGATACATCGAAGAGGAATATCGATTTGAGACTAAACCAAATCATTGGGACCTTGTATTCGACTCTTTGGATAAAGAGGATAGAATATTCTACAAAGTCTGGTTATGGATCTGTTATGTTGAATGGGAGAATCTTGTGTCACCTATTAGTGAGTTCGATGAAGTGTTTGGGGATGAAAAACGAAATAGGCTTTTGACATATTTGGAAAACGACAACAATGATTCGGATGATTTGGAGTCATATTTCACCCTTGATGGAGAAGCAGGAAGAATACTCTTGGATTGGGGATTGGAAAAATTAAAAACAACTTACAACACTGTGTAAAAATGAATTAAAATCCTTTTACACTAACCGTTGTATATAATTAAAACAATGAAACTAAAAATAGACTTTCAAAAAATAAAAGAGCTTAGAGAAAGATTATCAATCCCTCTGGATTTAGCCAAAGAATTGATAATTGAAAATGACGGTGATTTATTGACTTGCGAACAAGAATTTCATAGAAACAATCTCAATACTATATGCAGACTAGCAGATTGTAATGAAACAATAGCTGAAAAATATTATAAAATTTGTGGATTTGACATAGAAAAGTCTGTCAAAAAAATTCACAAGCAATTGTTCTACCTGACAGTTCATCCAAATGAACCAATTGATAAAATAGGATTTATATTATGGGCAGAAAATGAAAGCCTCGACAAATATGTGACTTCAAGAGATAAAAGTCTCTTTATTCAAACTAAAGATTTTGAATATGTTATTGACACTTTTAAATCAGTTTTTCCATTAACCGATTCTGAAACTGGAGAAATACAAAAATCATTTGATATAGTTAGTAATAACTTTTTTGACAATAAAACAAGTAGAATTATTGTTGACAGAATGGCTAAAATTAAAACAAAAGACCCAAATGTTGAATCGTTTTTAAGAGACTTAATTAAATGGTTTAATATTCAATTGAGATATGCTGACGATATTGTTGTCTATGGAAATTTATAAAAAACGGACGCACAACACGGTGTATAAAACATAGCTAATAAGTGTTAAATCGAGAGATTTATGTATATTTATAAAATCCGTCAAATTTTTAATTTGGCTTTTTAAAAGAGAAAATTTAAAAACAAAATATAAAAATTCGGCTCTGTGTTAAACCGAAAAATTAGTATCTTTTTGTACGCTACGTTTCATACACAAGTCCGTATCAGTAATTAAGATGAACAAGGACAAAATAAAATACATATTGAACTATCATTCATCTTTAATGACTAAAGAAGAAAAAATTGCTTGGCGACATTGGTCATCTGTTTACAAAATGGGAAATAGCTCTCCAGAGCAAAAAGAAAATCGAATAAAGTTATCTCTTCAAAGAGGATGGATGACTGACGATGACAATATTCTTAAACTGTTAGAAAATGGGATTGATGAATTTGAAAGAAAAGTGGCTGAACGAATAGACGATTCGAATTCTATTGAATATAACAACTGTCCAAAATGTGAGAGAATAACAAGGACCCCA
Source organism: Aureibacter tunicatorum (assembly GCF_036492635.1). GTDB lineage: Bacteria > Bacteroidota > Bacteroidia > Cytophagales > Cyclobacteriaceae > Aureibacter > Aureibacter tunicatorum. The sequence goes on along the minus strand of NZ_AP025305.1, from coordinate 1,672,025 downwards.
AAAGCCAAACAATGTAGATTTTGTGGATATGACTGGCATTAAAGAAATATACATAGCGGCTGAAAATTGGGCGGAAGGAGAATGGAATTATGAAGATGATAATACGGACGTAATAGTTACTATGGATAATAACAGGAAATACGTTGCGACATTCTTCACATATGGGAATATCAATAGCTTAAGACAAAAAAATAAGAAAACGGGAGAATGCTTTAGCGGTAAGTACTTTTGGGCTTCGGATATGATTTTGATAGATGACTGTTCAAGAAACAGTATAGAAAAGGTGATCAAGCACTTGATTATTGAAGATGAATTTTATCAAACCTTTAATGAAATAAAAAACTGATAACACTGTATATGAAATCATAGCCGCCTATCGGCAGACTACATTTTATATACTAAACGTTAACAACAATCAAAAATGAAAAAAATCGCAGCAATAATAATTATTGGACTAATAAGCATTATGCTTTACCGTGCATTTTATTTTACACCAAATACTATTGAAGGAGTTTATATAAATAATAATACAAGCCCTGTTTTAGAAGGACCTAACTCAGAAACTGACACTTTAAAAATATTCAATGACCTTACTTTTGAAAATCAAGCATGGGGAATTGGGACTTATAAAATAGATAGAGACAGGATTTCATTTTCCTATTCATATGAGTATGGAAAAGCTGGATATTCCACTACTGTTTCTCGCGCATTTTTAAGCAATAAAATCAGAATCTCTCTTAATAGTGACTTGGGATTCTATTATGAAATAATAAATTAAAACTGTTACCAACAATGGCTATATCATAGACCTAATCAACCAAACCGTTTCTGCGCTTTTTAGCCTAACCGTTAACATGCATTGGAAAATTAAATGGTACTAGGATTTCACATAAGACAAGGCGGAATTGATGATTTAGGTGAATTCATCGGTCAAATGGAGCTGGATGTGCAAAAGCACAAGTACTCAAAAGTTTGTTAGAAAATATGTAAAAGAAGCAGGTATAGATAAGACAATCACACCTCATAGTCTAAGACATAGCTTTGCAACTCACCTTTTGGAAAATGGTGTGAATTTGCGATGCATTCAACACATCTTGGGAAATCATAGCTCCAAAACAACTGAAATCTATACACATATTACCGATTTAGGTTTAGTAAAGCCAGAAATCCTCTTGACATGCTTGAAATATGACTTTTTAAACTTATTTTTTCATTGAAATAGATTTTTGGCCTAATAAATGAGTTCCGCACATAGGTAAAATAAACGGAATTCGTATTATTGGGGTGTTAGGGCTTATTAAAACTAAAATGGAAGAATTTAGAATAGAATCAAAAGGGTCGACAATAGGACTGATAATCAAAATTATTGTTTTCTCTCTAGTGGTCAATCAGGCATTTAACCTTGTAGAAAAATTTATCGGACAGAACTCGGTCATAAATTGGATTTTGATTTTAGGGACAGTTGTATATTTCATTTATGGTCATTTTACGGATAAAACTATATTGGAAATAAAGAATAATAAAGTTTTGATTGAATCACTAATTGGGTTTCCGAAAAAACACGAAATCCTAGAATTCGACTTAAACAATGTCGAGAAAATAAGACTCGTTCAGTCTCAGGACTTTGTTTATGGAAAGAAAACAATGGAATTGATTGACCAAAGCGAACAAAAACAAATTGTAGAGCTTAAATTAAGATACTATCAGCTTGTTAGACTTGAGGAATACTTAAAGGGTGAACTGAAAATAGAAACAAGCTTGATTGGATAAAAAAAACAAAAACAAGCCCTAACACTGTATATAGCAAACAGGGAGTTCGGTGATTAACGAAAGTTCAGTGCTATTTACAAACACCGCCAAATCGTTGATTTAGTTCGCCAAGCGTCTATTTTTCAAAGGTGCTCATGAACTCGCGTTTGACTTTTAAGAATAACTAAATTAAAAACAAAATACAACGTTTTGGCTCAATGCAAACTTGAAAGTATAATGCTTTCTAATACTCTACTTATTATATTTATTAACATTAAAAAACAATTGAATAAGTGAGTAAAAAAATAAAAATAATATCCCCATCAACTTCATTTGAAATTGCTCCAAATTTCAATTTTGATAAATCCATTGAATTTTTCAAACAGCAAGGATTCGAAATTGAGTTAAGCAATGACTGGATGTCAAATCAAAATGATATTGATTTGAAATTAGAGGCGATTCATGAAGCTTTTTCAGACCAATCGACTGATATTATTCTTTGTTCTTTTGGTGGTTTTCTTTCAGTCAACCTAATTGACCGATTGGATTACGATTTGATAAAACAAAATGCGAAACCATTCTTTGGTTTTTCTGACATTACCGTTTTATTAAACGCCATACATAGTAAAACAGGAATCACAACTTATTATGGGCCATTGTTCTTAAGTTTTCTAAGTCAATTTCAGAGGAAATTCACATTGGAGTACTTCAATAAGGCATTAAACGATTCAGAAACATATTTACTAAGAGCTTCCGAAACTATAATGGATTACGATGATAGAAATGAATCCACTATCAGGCCCAATAGTTATTGGGTAATACAAGAAGGCAAGGCTGAAGGAGAAGTCGTTGGTGGACATATCCCTACTTTAAGTCTATTGCAAGGCACCGAATATTTTCCTGATTTAAGCGAGAAAATCCTGTTGCTTGAAATGAATGAACTGGAGGAAGGAAACTCACTAACTATATTAAACAGATTGATTAAATCATTACAACTGCAAAAAGGCTTTGAAAATTTAAAGGGCATACTAATTGGAGCATTCCACACTAAATGCAATATAACTGAGGAAAAATTAAAGCTTGCTTTAAATGGTTTGTTCAAGGACTTTCAATTTCCAATTGTTGCTAATTGTAATTTTGGCCATATTCTTCCCATCTGGTCAATTCCAATTGGTGGCAAGATTGAAATAGAAACCGAAAACGAGATCAAAATAAAAGTAGCTAACAGTTAAGCGTATGGCTAGCAGAATCGAACTTGAAAACAGTGTTGACTAGACTCAATTTCTATGCATTTTGCGATTGGATCCACTATTCTTTTTGACTTTGATTTTTAGTAGCTTTTTTAGTTATACTACTCTAAATGACAGTGATATATTTTATTATAATGACTAACACACAATACATATCAATAGGATTAATAATAATCGGTTTTGTCTCCTGCTTAGGAATAAAATCATTTGATAAGACTGATAACACAAGGCGTTTCAAAGAGAAGCAATATGACTTTTTTGAATCATTCAAACATAACCATCTTGCAGATTACTACTATGAATTGCCCTTTCAGTTAAAATTCGGAGGAATTAAACCTTTTCCGTTTGACTCAATTGGAAATAAAGATTATTCTTGGTTAAGAAAACCTGAGAACTTGAAAATAGCCTTTAATGCATTCTTAACAGTCGGACTTGATAAGTTTGTATCTCAGGAAAAGTATTTCAAGAAAAACAATGATTGGTGTTGCGAGACTGATTGGGAAAATAAATCACTAAACGAAATTGTCTCCGGATTCATAAATTCAGATACCACATCTAATAGAAATGATTATTATTCAAAATTTTGGCAAAGAAGAAGGCTTGAAAATAACTTAAGTGAGACTTTTGAAATACTTTCGCAGATTGATAAATTCTACAACCAAGGTGAACTTAATTTGACTTACAAGAAACAAAACTCTGTATTAATAAGACTTCTTGATTTTGATTCAAAGCTAATTTCCTCAGATTCTACAGAATATAAAGCTTATACCATTGAATATTTTAATTATTTAAAACTGGCTGGACTTGATAACTCAGCTTACAAACTTATTTATTATAATCATCGACTAGGCATTGAAAAAGAGTTGAGAGATAGTCTAATTATGACAATGGAATACGACATCATATCAAATGACCGGTGTGAAAATTTCAACAATAGAGATGGTTGGATAACGCATGATTATTATCATAATTCAAACAGAAATTACAGGCCTTAAAAATTAAAGAATTACTCAATATTTAAGTTAATTTGAAAAAATGAAAACTATTATATTAATATTATCAATTTTAATTATGGGACTAGGCCAAGCCCCAAAAAAGGATAATGGACTCGAAATTTATCAAGTAAAAAAAAGAATTCCTATCTTTTCAACAAAGCCAGAATGTTACTATTGTCTAGACATTAAAACTGAAGACTTATTTGACAAACCTATACTTACAGAATTAGATTTCATAGAATTTGACTTTACAAATCAGCAAATTAAACTAACTGAAGAAGGAAGAAAAAAATTAAAAAACATTGAAATCCCTCTTGAAGGACTTCCAGTCGCAATGCTCCTTAATGGAGAAATAATCTATGGGTTTTGGTTTTGGAATATAATCTCATCTTTCGGATGTGATAGAGTTTATAGCTACCCAACTCTTGACTTTAAAATTAAATTTGGACTTCCAGAATCAAACACTTTTGGAGAAGACCCAAGATTTGACCAACGATTAGAAAAATACATAAACAAAAAGATTGAAAACTAGAATAATATTATAATTCATACCATTCAAAATACTTATTATAGACTAAGCCTTATATGTTTAATTAAAAAAATCTCAACGATTCTGTAAAAATCTTGATTAATGACTGTGGACAGATGCTTGTCATAAAGTATAAAAGATTCGCAAAAATAAAATGTGAATGTTGAAAACTAGCCTTGATGAGCGTTCATTATGACATCAATTATATTATTATAAATTTTCCATGACTCTATTTAATCTTCCAAAAGATATTTATATCTTAAAGATAAATTATAATTAAGACCGACATAGTCTCTAGTAAATATAAATTCAAATCGTCTAATGCATTAAACCGTTTAGCGCGAATAAACATCAAACTAAATTGTATTTTTTAAAAACCACTAAAACGATGAAAAATAGTCTATTACTTATTTTTATATCTATAATTTTTTACAATTGCGGGTCAGATGACTTACATGAAAAGACACATATCACTGAAGACTCAATCGGCTATAAAATTCCTAGTCCAATAATAATGGGGCAAAAAAATGAAGGCTGTATCGCTAATATTATTTTCTTGGCAGAAGGTTTTACATATTCAGAAATGGATGAATTTATTGATCTATGCGATATAGCAAAACAAACAATACTTGAAATAGAACCCTTTGCTTCCGCTTCCGACAATTTGAACTTCTATCGAGTTGAATCAAGCTCTAAAACTTCTGGTATCAGAGAACAACAGTTTACAAGCATTTGCAACGATACAAACGGAATAAACACTACTTCCAATACCCCTTGGGCAGTCTTTAGCAACAGAGTTGGCCTTAAACGCTATGCTGGCATGGAGGTTGAAAAAAGAAATCTCCTCGAACAACAATATGGGAATTATGCCACAGGAGACTATGCATATACGATAATTATTGCTAACACTTATGAATACTTAGGTAGTGGAGAAACACCCGGAACGACAGAACATAATACAATACTAAAACCTAAGATCTCCAATATGATTGTTTCAAAGTATGACAGCGACTTAATATTCAAATACTTAATCAGACACGAATTTGGACATTCTTTTGGGAACATGGATGACGAATATGAAAGTCCAGAAACATTATGCGCTATGAAAACATACGAGCCTTGGTTTCTTCCTCAAGAACCCAAGCCAAATGTTTTAACATACAACCCAAATAATTGGTATGAGGGAGCTAGATACTCTTCCACAGGTTATTGGCGAGAGTGGGAAAACTCAATCATGAGAGATGACTATTACTCAACCACATTTTCACCTATACAAGTAAATATACTCGAACAAAGGCTTAAAGAAGCTGTAGGATGCCCTTAATAGCAAAATCAAATAAATACAAATCATGCTCGAAAAGCAGGCAACTCTTGAAAGAAGAGACCAAAAAAGAATTTAAATTTGCTACTTTGCGGTTATAAAAAAGTGGGGAATTAGGCTTCAACCAAGAAACAAAATGTTCGAAGAAATAGGAGTAAACATTATTGTAGAAAAAGAAAAGATTAATGGCATTCTCAACGATTGTTTTAGCGACTTAAACATTCATTACTTCGACCAAGAGACTACATGGGAAATGAGTGATAAAGATAATCTAAATGAAAACTCTATTTACTTCAGTTTTATAAAGAATGAAAGTGAGTTCCCACTAAAGATTGAAATCGGGAGAACTCCTTCGGAAAACGGAATAGAGCGAGAACAATTTATAGCTAAAATCATTTCTGATAAATTGAATTGTAAAACGATCGCTTCATACAAGCCTCCAAAAGCAGATGATGACTACCCAAGTGACTCTATCATTTTCCATGATGGGAAAGCATTTTTTGGCAATGATTCTAATACGATGTGGGCTGATGGTGAAGGAGGAAAAGTAATTGAAGAGTATGAGATTAATTATATTCAACACAGATTTGATAAAAAAGCAAAAATAAAGCAAATACGCAATTGATTTTCCAGCCTGGTTCTGCATTGACTCTAAAGTTTTCAGCTCCCATTATGAAAAGAATATTTTACATATTATTTAGCTTTGTCTTTTTGATTTCTTGTAAAAGGGGAAATGAATTAGAAGGCATTTGGATTGGTTCATATCAGATTAGCCATACGGATAATGAGCCCGTATTATCTTCAATGAGATTGCTACTGGATATTTCAAAGGATCAAATTATTTATAAAACGTTTGATTATCCTATGTTCGGAGAAAAAGATTCAATAATTATTTCACCATACACCATTATTGAGAATAAACTAATCTTTGATTCAGACACTTTTGTGATAAAAGAAGTCACGGAAGATAGTTTAATTTTGAGTAATCATTCCCTTCTAAAAGAAGACTTCATTTTTAAAAGACTTCCTAAAAATAATAAGAAACTAAACCTTGAGATTAAAAATAATGCTTTTTCATTCGTTGGCCCCAATTATACAGATTCGATTGATTTTATTAATGATTCATTGATGTTACATATTGGAAATGCATTTTATACTAATTCCCGCCCAAGACATTGGTCCATCAATAGTTATAAGTCATTTGACTTTCTAGTCTTTGACCAAATTGGATCGCCTCCATATTTGATTTCTAATTCTTCAAAAAACGAAGTGTCGCTTAAAATGTACTTTTCTACAATAAATGACTTCAAATTGACAAAAATAAATTATGAGAAAAATTTAAGTGATCTTGAAGGAAGCTGGGTGTCAGCTTATAAAAATAATCAAGATTTACCTTTGCCCCCACCGCCTCCCAATTACCCAAAAAATATTAATACAAAACTATATTTAAGAATAAAAAAAGACAGTTTAGAAATAGAGCAATTTGGTCGAACGAAATCAAAAAAATGGGAATTAAACTCGACAAAAGAATTTTTATATTTTCCTAAAGATTTATTAACCAATAAATACGGGGTTTGGAAAATCGTAAAAATCGAAGGTGATAAACTTGAAATTGAAAGAAATAGAAGATCTAATATTCCAAGTGAAAAGGAAATAATTGAATTTGACAGAATAATAAACAATGGGCAGCAATCATATGCCTCGAAGACCCAAGAATGAACCCTTCATTGACAAAACACTCCTAAGTCTATGATTTTTGCCGTTGGATAAACAATTCTTTTAGCGCTGATTTCTATTCGTATTTCAAAAAATACAGTCCTATATGACAGTGGCATATTTCAATTTTTTCTGTTTATACAATATGTCTTTTTCTTAATATAGCGATCTCTACTACTGATCTAGTTTTTAAAATATAGTTGTTTAATAAAGTATGAGAAATTCGGAAGAGTATATCGAGAATCGGCTAAAGTGGAGAGCCGGCAAAAATGGCTTGCCAAGTGCAAACTCTTATTTTTTTGATGAAATTGATACAAATGAAAAATTGAAATTTCACGAAATTTTACAATCATTTGATATAGGAAAACCTGTGCTATTATTTAAAGGGGAAAATAATACGTGGACAATCATCGGAACGAAAATGATAGCCAGCGGAAAAGACTCTTCTTTTGAGGCGATTGAACACTCTGAAATTGACACATACACTGTGGGAGAAGATCCAATGGGCATTTTTTCTGAACCTGCTAAAATGAAAGACTTCGATAAGGCAAAGCAACACCAAATAATAATGAAAGCAAAAGAAGGGCGAATCTTGACAATACATGGACAACGGGGCAGCGAACTTTATGCAATGCTCAATATCATTCTTATGATCGACAGAATAACTACAACTAATGAAAAGTAAGTTAGGGTATTCAATTCCGCTGTTTCTTATTAATTAACAATCCAAATAATGAATATATGAGTAAAACCAAATCTCAAATACGCATTGAAGGTGAGGAACTCTATCTAAGACAAGTCCATAATAATTTCACAAACTGTGGCATGCCTTGCGAACTCCAACGGAAAGAAAGAAGACATGTTCCTGGCTTAATTATATGGATGTCTAATTTTTTGAAAAAAATAAAAATGTCAGAATTTGAATTAGTCATACAGTTTCGAGTAGTTTACCTAAACTAGATATTTCCCTTACTAATATCAATGAGTCTGAAATCACGAACATTATCCAATCAAAATGGCAGTCAAGTTTGAAATACAACAAATTATTACATCTTCAAGCAAAAAACCTAAGCCATACTTGCTTGTAAAGCTGTTAAATCAAAACGATAAATTTTGGATTACTAATCATTCGAGATTGAATAATATTGAACTGATAAAGGAATTAAGACAGCCAAGAGCAGCTGATGAAAACAATAATCCTAGATTTGATTTATATGCGCTAACTCCTTCCAACAGATCCGACATTGAAAATTTCAATTTGGGAGATATTGTCGAGCTTAAACCAGGTAATGCGATTGAATTTTTACAGCCATGGTACAGAATAGAAGAGAGTAACAGAAGCAAAGCTCTGGAAAATGAGCTAAGAAAGGAACTTTCCCCCGAGCATCAATTATTCAATAATGAACTCAAGGCAATTGCCAAAAGAGAAGACACGGATGATGTTCTGTTTCAATTCGACAATTCAGAGAGATACGCTGTCGTTCATCTAACGTGGAAAAATAAGAACGAAAAAAATCATAACTACCCAAGAACAGAAATATTTGAACATTGGACAGACTTATACGAAAATCGTATTTTATTTGACTACAGAGAGTATAATGACTGATTTTTAATATAAAATAGCTGAATATAAAACCAGAAATCAATACTTACTCCAATACACCAAAACCGAATCTACAATCTCACAACACAAAACTGTAATTCGTTAAGCAAAGACACCAGAGTCATTGTTTTAGATCTTACTTTTCACTAATTTTAGGATGAAGCCATATAGCCAAAAGCTTGTTTTTTTAAACTCATGATGTAATAACAAACACATTTTTTTAGATCAGTTTAAACTCGACAAACCTTCGCTTCCACCCCGCTTCTGACTTAATATTATGAAATGAGAACGATCTTAAAATAGTCAAAGGCAGAATTGAAAATACTATTGATTGAAAATCAAAATAACAACAGAAAAAACAAACATGGTTCTTTTTTAAAATTAGTATTATTGAATTCGGACCTGATTAATTAATAAGTAAATATAAAAAATGAATGATTTAGAAAATAAAATTGAAATACAGACCGAGAATATTAAACTATATTCTTCTATGACTATAGGTTTAGCAACATTTTTAGGCGGTCCCCTTGCGGCGGGTTACTTGATTGGTGAAAATTTCAAGGCATTAAATAAGCCAAACGAAGCAAGAAATTCATTGATTATAGGAATTATTGCGACGATTTTGCTTTTCACAGGGATATTTATGATTCCGGAAAATTTAATCGATAAAATTCCAAGACAATTGATTCCTGTAATCTATACGATAATTGCTAGGGGAATTGTAGAATGGAAGCAAGGAGATGTTCTTAAGATGCATAAAGAAAATGGCAACTCATTTTTTTCAGGTTGGAAGGCTGCTGGAATTGGCCTTATTTCACTTGTGATTATCAGTGCAGGATTATTCGGATTTGCATTTTTTGGAATCGACGATGAGCTATATGACAAATATGATACTGAATTAATTGTATTTTCAAAAAACGAAACTGAAACTCTTGTCTTTTATGACCTTCTAAATACCGAATCAAACAAATCGTTAATAAATAAACTGGAGACCACTATTATTCCAAAATGGAAAGAAAACATTGAAATCATCAATCGAACGAATGAATTTGACAACTTGCCTTCAGAATTAATTCAGCAAAACAAACTGCTTTTAAAATACTCTGAGTTAAGGATTAAAGCTTTTGAGCTTATTCAAAAAGCCATCAAAGAAGATACTGATAAATATTCACTTGAAATAGATAGAGTGCATAAAGAAATTGATGAAATTTTAGAGAAATTGAACTAATAAACTGCTGCAAATCATTGACTCGATCAATTTTGCAAACCGTTTCTCTTTCAATTATAAAGGCATCAACAACAAGTAAGAAAAATGAATAATTTAATCGAAAAAATTTCAAAGCAATTAAAAGAACAATGCCCAGAAGTCGAATTCAAGATTAATAATGATGAGATGACAATTCTTCCTAAAGATAAAAATGGATTTGAAATTTTCATTCAACAAGCTGAAAGAGAAAATACTATTCACTTCGGTTCTTGGCATTTTCATTTTGAAAACGAAAAAGAAGGAGAAATTGAATTATTCAACTATCTTGGTTTTGGAATGTCAAAACTTGGACGTCTCAAAACTTATTCAAGAAGTGGAGAAGAGTATAAGTGGACCTTTGAAATAAAAAATGAAGAAGATGATGAATGGTATTCAGCCGGTACCATGGCCCTGATGAACTTTAAATTTTGGGAAAAACCAATTGTCAAATATTACCAAAACAATTTAATTGAACTTGAGGAAAAAAAAGAATAGAAGCCTGCTAAAAGATAGTTGTCAAGAAGCTCGAAAAGTTTGTAGAAAAAGGGATATAATTAAATAAAATATGTTTTGATAAGCATGGCATACATTATTCGACACATACATATTCCATCGAGGTAATCTAATGAATATTTAAATCGATTATATTTTTTAAATCTTCTCCAACTCGATTTTAATTGGCAAAATATATTTTTATCTTAAAAGTGTAATGAAATCAATATAAAACACGGACTCGGTCGATTTTTACAAGCTTGTTTTGCAGTGATTAGAAAGACTCTATCTTCAATTAAGTATGAGAATGGTTAAAATTCAAAAAGTGCATTTCCAATACTACTTGACTTTTATAGCAGTATTAACCTTTGGTTGTCAAGCTGATAATAAATCAGTGGATGTTTTCAGTTATCAGATTGACAATAGCACTGAAAAAATCGAAACTCTAAAAAAGCACTTATCAAAAGAATCAGGACTTATTGACGCTGAATATCATATTTGGTTTCAGGACAATGGAACCGGTGGAATTTCAGGGCCTTCCGATTACAATATTAAACTAGCCTTAAAAATAGAACCAGACTCTCTTGATTCTTGGATTGAACATCTTGAACCGTCGTCAAAAAAGATATCAACTGATCTTTGGGATGAATTAAAATTAAATGGAAACTTATGGGAAACAGCATCTGAACCCGAGTTATATCATTCAAGTTCGTTTGCAGAAGTAAAATTATTATTTAGAGAGGAAAACATTGTTCTTGGTATTTATTCAACAATGCCTGTCGATTTAGAATACATAGATGAATAACGCATTCTATATAAGAACCTAAAAAACAAACCAGAACCATGATTTTATCAATAATACTAAGCGCAATTTTTATCGGACTTGGATTGATTCATTTCAATTGGCTTATTGGTGGAAAATTTGGGTTTGAGGAATCCTTACCAACCAAAGAAAACGGTGAAAGAGTATTAAACCCAAAAAAAATCGACAGCGCGATAGTAGGTATTGGCTTAACAGCTTTCGGGATCTTCTATTTACTCAAATCCGAACTCATAGAGTTCAATCTTCCTGAATGGATTATAAAATACGGAAACTGGGTGATTCCTATCATATTTCTTCTAAGAGCAGTTGGAGAGTTCAAATATGTCGGATTTTTTAAAACGGTGAAAAACACAAAATTCGGAAAATGGGACACCAAGCTGTTTTCGCCACTTTGCTTTGTCATAGGAATATTCGGAATAGCAATTCAATTGATAAAATAACAGCAAGCGCAAACACCTGAAAAAGGCCACAACGAACTATTATGAAACCATTTCTACCTATCAGTAAACTTCGTTTCAAATACTAAACATTAACAATAGTTGGCAATGAGTATAGAAAATCTAAATAACAGAATCGAAACCTTTCACAGCTTCAACCTTGTCCATGCTAAACAACAAAATATATAGTACATACGCTGCGAGACTCCAACAGTAGACATAACGCTATATATTATTGATAAAATTCAAAAAATAACAAAATTATGGGCAAAAAAACACCTTAGAAAATCCGAGATCAATAAATCTATTACTCCTCATAGCCTAATACATAGCTTTGCATCCCATCTTTTGGTAAATGGCCCGCCCCTCAGGAATATTCAGCATATACTGTAGCACTGCAATTCAAAACTATCGAAATCTATACACATATTACTGATTATGGTGATAATAGAGCAAATAATCCATTGGAGATGTTTGAAATATGGTTTTTTAAACTTATTTTTTCATTGAAATAAATTTTAACAAAATAAACAAGTTCCACACATAGGGTAAAATAAACGGAATTCGTGTTATTGGGGTGTTGTAGGTAACCAAAAAAGAATGAGAGTAATATTAATAATAGGAATTTTAATCTTTAGCGCTTCGAAAACGATTGCTTGTAGATGCGAAGACCCTGGCACCGTATCTGAGGCTTATAATTATACAGAGGCAATAATTCATGGCAAAGTGATTCAAAAATCTTTTGTGACTTTCGAAAGTTCTATGAACATAGAGAAAGCAGACTCTCTCAGAATTATATTTAAAGGTAACGACCAAAAATTAAAGCTGCTTGAATCGGAATTCATTATTGAGGTTCAAATTGAAATTCTAAAAGTATATAAGGGTGAATTAGTTGGGGATACAATCAAATTATATACATCAAGAAACAGCGCCTCTTGCGGATTTACTCGATTTGAAGAAGGTCAAGATTTTATAATTTATGCATCCTCTAAAAGTTATGCATTTCGGTTGTTTAACTCTGAAAGTAATCTCGAAAAAGAGAATACTTTGTGGACTAACCATTGTACGAGAACAACAAAGTACAATGCCAGTGAAGATGGAAAATTAAATTTAATAATGAAAAAATAAGGTGTACCTACAACACCAACTAAAACTCCATGTATCGGGTGACGCACCCTCACTCGTAGTTTAGCCATCACGTTAGCCATAATTTAAAATGAAAAAAACTACAACGCTTCTACTTCTACTTTTAATTTCAACTCTAGCATTGAGTCAAGGAAAAGTAAATAATGATTTTACAGGTATTTGGACTGTACAAAACGCAAATATCTCTAAAGGACTTGATTCTCAAGTTCAAAAAATGATGCTCATAATGAAAAATGCATTTACAGGATCAAAATTTCACTTTAATGAAAATGGAAAGTTTAAAATAGAGTTAAAGGATAAAGTCAACCCAATGATGGAAGAAATGACAACAATGCTAAATGGGCAAAATTGGAGATACTTTAAAACTGAAAAAAAGATAGAAGTTGGACAAAATCATCTAGTCATGTTTGTCAAAAAACAAGATGGTAAATATTATTTCAAACTGAGCGATACTCCATTGACCCTTGTAATGAAAAAAAATTAAGAACTTAGATATGGATAACACGCGCTAAAAATTCATAGCTCACTAAGTTCGCTTATGCCATTTTAGCGCCATACGTTAATGTCTACCAAGAATTCAGCCTTAGAATTATAATCGACTATCTATGAACTTCAATACTTGGCTGAAATCAAAATACTATATTTAAGAATTTAATCTTGACTTAGGATGAGTATATTAAAAACTTTACTTATTTCAATAATGGTAACCTGTGCGCTGGAGAGTTTTGGACAAAGCTCATTTGACACCACTCGTTTGATTCAAACCAAGACTGTTACTGGAAAAATTTCTCCTAAGTCAGTGGTATATGGAGATGGAAAGATCTACGCACAAAACATGATGTACAGACACTCGGTCACTGTATATGACACATTAGGTTCACTACTCAAAACCATCCCAGATACAGTAACACTCAGCCAGTTTGGGATAGACAATAAAACAGGTGTTTTCAAAGGCGCGCCGGTTGAAGGATCTATAACTCCAGATGGAAAGTACTATTGGATTTCCAATTATCAAATGTACGGCCAAGGCTTTGATAATGCAGGTTGCGATGCGTGTTCTGACAGCACTTATGATCACTCGTATCTATATGCCATCAATACCAATACATTGGCTGTGGATCATGTCGCCGAAGTTGGCAGTGTTCCTAAATTTTTGGCAATCAGTTCGGATAACAAATACTTGATTGTTTCCAATTGGTCTAGCGCTGACATATCCGTGGTTAATCCTCAAAACGGTAGTTTAATCAAGACTATCCAGGTAGGAAAACACCCAAGAGGCCTTGCTTTCAATCAAAACAACACCAAGGTCTATGTAGCGCTAATGGGTGATGATGCCATTGCCGAGGTGGAGATAGATTCATGGGAAGTCTCAGTACATAAAGACGCTGGAGATGCTCCAAGACACATTTTATATGCGGACAGTTGCCTGTACTATAGTGTCAACAATGAAAACTCGGTGACGAAATGGGACCTAAGAAATGACAGTAAAGAGAGTGCCAAGGTTGGTACCGCACCCAGATCAATGGCTTTTTCTATTGACACTGCCTACGCCTATGTGGTTAACTACAGCTCTTCATCCCTAAGCAAAATCAAGCTGAAAGACATGTCTGTAGTTCAAACCATCCCGACCAAATCAAAGCCTATAGGGGTTACAGTAACAGCTCAGACCAATAAAGTATGGGTGGCATGCTATGGAGGCAGTTTGATCTGTTACGAGGAACGTGAGAAACCGAGTATCGAAGAATCCAACTTTTACATGATAGTAGGTAGCTTCAGTAGCGAAAAAAATGCACTGAACTTCAGCGATGAGTTAACTCGAAAAGGCTATCCAGCATCTATCCTTTCTTCGGCAGATGGAAAGTACCGAGTCAGCGTCTTCCAATCCAATGATTACTCTGAAATGGTACAAAACCAGTCTAAGTACAGAGTAATAGTGGAAAATCCATGGATACTAAGACACAGATAACCAAAATTAAAAATAGTTAGCTTTGAGTGTATTTCTAGAAGATGGGATTTTTTATTGCTTTCATAATTGTAGAGGAAAAATCTCACTAACAACTAAGCTTTAGTATGGCTGGCAAAACTCAATATAAAGGCTTAATTATTCCCAATAGAATAGATGCTTAAATATTTCTGTAAAGGTATAAGCCTGAAATATATCTTTCTGAAGGTCAACCTAGAATAATATACTCAAGCTCTAACGCTCAAAACTTGCAAAAAACACGATGAAGAATCCGAGATCAATAGACCTATTGTTCTTCATAACCTAAGAGATAGTTTTGCTACACATCTTTTGAAAAATACCGTGATTCTCAGGTATATTCAACATAAATTGAGACATAGCAATTCAAAAATCACTTGGACATGTTTGAAATATAATTTTTTAAACTTATTTTTTTATTAAAATAAATTTTTAACCTAATAAATGAGTTCCACACTCAGAGTAAATTAAACGGAATTCGTGTTATTGGGATGTTACCAGCAATTGAAATAAATAAAAAATGATAAATATATTTAAGAGGAATAAAGTGAACATTAATTCAATAAATATTCCAGATTTTGGATGGGCAAGAAGCGTGGAGAATAAAAATATAAAGCAGTGGATAAATGAGGAACAAACAATAGCTTTATCATTAAATTTTTTCGACTTAAAACCAGATTTACCTTCGATTAAAGATATTAAATCATTAAGAGATTTTTATAGAAATCAAATTATTGAGTATAATGGAGGAATTATAGAAGTAGATTTGGTTGAAATAAAAGGATTTAAAATAATTAAAACAATTTTTAAAATACCTCAAGAACCAACTGGAATGATGTATTTAGGTTCTCTAACAATTCCTTTTGAAAAATGTAGTTATGTTATAAAAATACAAGCTCCTGAAGTTGGAATGACAGGAATAAGAGATTCAGTAATTGGAAATAAGTTATTAAATGAAAACGTAATTTCAATAGGAGAAAATGGATATGAAAATTGGTTTGAAGATCCATATGATTCGAAATTTATTGGAGGAACGTTAATGAATAAATCTGAAAGTATTGAATTTGATTCAGAATTTGTTGATCACCCATTATCAAGAGTGAGAGAAATTTTAAGTGAAATTCAAAAAGAAATAATATTTAATAAAGAATTCGAAAAGATTAATAAATTCAAAAAATAAAAAGCTGGTAACAAAGTGTAAATTTCACTTTCTGCCGCAGGCGCGACACAGAAAGCAAAAGCCACACAAACCGTTACACGTAATTTTAAAAAGAATATTGTGAAGAAACATAAAACGTTATTTCTCTTAGAAAGAGAAATTTCACCATATACAGCTGAAAATCTTTTTCTAGGTATTTTTGAGAGTCTTGACGTTGCAAAAAACTATAGAAATGGTTTTATAGAAAAATTCAATTTTAAAGATCCATTCAAAGAGCAGGCGTACAAAAAAACTGACTTAACAAAAGATCTAAAGATTATTGAAATCCAAGACAAAATAGATGATAATTCATTTTTCAAACAAAACAAGAGTGTATTCTTGTTATGTGGAATTTTTGAAATGTTTGGTCAAATAAAAAAAGAATTAATTCTTCTATCATCTGATAAATTAAAAATCGAAAAAATCATTCAAGATCAAAAAGATAGTAATTATCTTAATGAAGAAGAATACTCTTATTACAAGCTTGAAGAATTAAAGTTAAATAATTGAGTTTTTAAAATAAACTAAATTGAAACGTCCAACACATGCTATAAATGCATAGCTAACTACGTTCGCTATGCCATTTTAGCGCCATCGTCAGCAAACATAAAATGGCAATTTCAAAAAAAGGATTTCGAAAGATCAATGTTGAAGGTGACAATTTCTACTGGAAAGTAAGAAAGAAAGTATCGCATGAAGAAGCACATGATGATCAATATGGGATACCAATTCAACATGAAAGTGAAGGTCAACTTCTTTTCGTATTTGTTGGTTTTTGTAGGTCCAAAGGTTATGGACGAGAGTCTATTAATAATATTACACCTAATCTAATTAGATTAAAGATCTTAGAAGCAATTGAACTCGGTTGGAAATATAAAAAACCTGGAAATCTAATCAGTTTTGTAAATAGAGAATTAACAAGTGACACTAAAACTGCTAAATGGTTGCAGACTAATTAAATCATGAAAGAATTGTACACATATGTTTTAGATTTTAGAGGAGGAACTTATGTCTCCCAAGTTTTTGCTAAAAATTTAAATAATTCAATTGATGAATGGATTAAAAAAATAGAAAAAGATAAAAGTGAGATCCAATATCTCGGAGTTAAAACTATTGAAAAAATAAAACAGGATTTTAAAAACCCTGAAAACAGAGCTCCAATTCTTTTAAATAATCTCCAAAATGTATGGTGTTTTGATTTTAATTCTAATCAAGGATTCGGATTAATTAATGTAATAAAAACAAAAACGATTTGCTAACAACTAAGTCTTCGTATGTTCGCAGAGCCCAATATGAAGACCCTGTTGACTAAACTCCTTATCTATGGGTTTTGCTACTGGATAAATTGTATTTCGAATGGGTGATATCAAGTGATTTTGAAAAAAATAAGGTTAGATTTAGCGGAGTTTTTCATTGAATATTTGCTCCAAATGATCTTCAATACCTTTGCATTCGATCATCAATATTAAAAGCCAAGACACCTCTTTTAAAATATAAAGCATTCATATTGACTCGAATTGATTGTTGATATCGATCATATTTAGATTAATTTTCTCTGACTCCATTTTAATTGGCAGAATATATTTTTATCTTGAATAGGTATTAAATTCAAACATAACACCATCTAATCACCATAAAACACGAACTTATTAATTTTTTAGGTTGGCTTTTCGATGATTAGAAAGTTATTTGTGGGCAAATAAAAATATAGCACTACAAACATAAAGTTACACTATGAAAAAACTGATATTTATATTTTTTATAATAATAAAATCGGGATTCCTATTTGCGACTGCACAAGAACCTGATTTCCTTCACTACAATGGACAGAAATTAACTTTGTCAACAGGCTGGGGACACCCTTCTCCACTGCAAACCTATTATTCTCAAAACAACATTGAATATCCATTTACAATGCTACACACAGCTAATTATCGTGGGCATATAGCAATATGGGAAGTTTTGGAAAACAAATTATTCTTAAAAGAAATACAAATAGAGAAGGTAAATTATAAGCCAGAGAAATATAAAATAAAATCAATATCCGACTCATTGTCATTCAAAGACAAAGTATTTGCTGATTGGTTTACTGGAGTGATAATCGGGGAAATACGAAATAAACAAAACTATTGGAAAGTTGAGAAGTCAATTTATTTCTATGTCAAGTATGGCCAAGTAATAGACATACAAGAGATATCTGATAAGGATTTCAAGAAAATTGAAACCATTTCAGAGAAAGATACTGCAGACTATGAATTAATGGCTAAATACTCCATGTTATATCTAAACAATAATTATATATCCTACTACTTCCGGATAAATGGAAATGATACAATAACAATTAATACAAAAGGTGGCTATTTGGACGGTAATTCTGGCTTAAGTCCTGTATTATCATATTTCGAAAACGATCATATGAAATGGCCATATAATTGGGAAAATTTTGAAAAGAGCGGTGCTCCATTTTGTACTTGGAGTATAGAAAACGATAGTTTGCTATTAACTAATATAGAATTACACACAGGTACAGGATTTTATTCGATTGACAAGTATTCTGTTGATTTAGTTGATATATTTCCAAACAGAATAATTGACAACAAAGTATTTGGAGATTGGGTTTCAGGAATTTTTATTGTTCGTCATGGTGAAAATAAAGAAGATGAGAAATTACCAGGCTATATTAGATTCAAGACATCAGAATTTACCTATATAAGACTAAAAGATGGAATCCTATTAGAGAATTATACTGTTCCTGCGAATTTTGATTTTGAAAATTCACCTGCAAGTACGCATGAAGGATTAAAGAAAATATTAGACGAACTTAACAAAACAACTACTCATAACAATTAAGTCTTCCCGCGCCTTCCAAAGCTCAATGATGGTAGACAATGCTGAAAAGCAACTTCATCTATAGTTTTTGTGGTCAAGCTAAACTTAGAAAAGCTACACACATCTTATATCAAAGCATTTTGTATTGAATACTGAACTTAATATACATATCACTGATTTAGGTTTAGTAAGGTAAAGAATCCTCTTGATATCTTTGAAATATGACTTTTTAGATTTATTTTTTTATTAAATAATATGTTTAGTCCAATAAATGAATTCCGCACATAGGTGAAATAAACGGAATTTGTGTTATTGGGATGTTATAGAGAACTAATTAATAATGAAAAAAATATCACTAACCTTTTTAGTAGTTTTTACTTCAATCATCGTTTACGCTCAAAAAAATGGTTTCCATACCCATTCTTCTAGACGGTTTCAAATTGATGTACCAAACAATTGGTTATACTTAAATATGGGAAATGCATGACTCTGATAGTACAATCCTCAATAAAACGGGATTTAGTGCAAACTTTAATGTAATACAATACAAAGTTGATGATACAACATCATTAAATGACCTACATAATTTAATCATCAATAAATACAACTCTCTATATCCAGGAGAAAATTTTATTAGTCATAAAATTTACAAAAACAATACAATTATTGAATGTGAAATGAGTCTTAACGGGAACAAATACTATGTGACCCAAAAACTGTTCAAAGAACAAAATTCTATTTTAGCATATGCAATAACATTTGTGTTTCCATATAGCTATCAAAAGAAATATACCAAAATTGTTAACAATGCTTTTGGTACTTTCAAAACAATTGATGAATCGAACGGAAAACATCATATCATTGATTTTAACATCTTTTTGAATGATCAAATAGTTCAAGCTCCTTCTATAAACAAGGTTTCTGTTAAATTAGAAACTACTAATGGGGAATTAGAAATATTTAACCACAATAAAATAGAAATCCCTAAATCAATCGATTTCACATCAATCAACTCAATAGTTGTCAGTTTTGATGATTACACCTTATCATTTTATGAACGCCCTTCACCAGAAAAAATAGAAAGGGAAAAAGATAATCCAGTCTTATCATTACTGAATAAAATGGACTATGAAAACCTTATAAAATCAGAACAAAACTGGTATCTCTATTTAGACACTTACCCTTTTAAGAACAATAGTGAAAATATAATAGCAGAAAATATGATTAATTCTGAAGGTGGTACAGTTCAAGATTATTTAGTAATGACGTTAAAAATAACAAATTACGAATCGAAAGTTTAGCTCCCGAAATTTAAAAACCAAATCAAAGATTTGGCTAATTAGTAAACCGAAAAAAACTAACTTCGAAAGCTACGATCCATAGACGGGCGTTTTACGCAATAGAAATGACGAAAATTAAATTAACAATACTTCATATTTTCATTTTGGCGCTATTTGCATCTTGTGGAAATAAGAGCTGTAATAAAGAAAACAAAGAAATGACTACTATGGAATGGTACGAACCAGAAGATTCGACTCCTAGAGAACAATGTCCTTGTTGTGATTACATATCATTACCAGAGCGGGGAAACTATCTGATTTGTCCAATTTGCTTTTGGGAAGATGATGGTCAAGATATTGACGAATTAGATGTTTCATCAGGACCGAATCATGGAATAACTTTGAGAGAAGGAAGGGCAAATTTTGCGAAATTTGGAGCCTGCGAAAAGGATATGGTCAAACACGTAATCTCGGTAGAAGAAAGAAAGAAGTTTAAAAGAGAAATAAGAAATATAGAAGAAAACTAAAGCGTACAACAAGGTGTAAAACACATAGCCCTTACCTACCAAACTGGTGCTACGCATTTTACACAGAACGTTCTCGGTAATTAAAAGAAACAAAATGAAATCGATTAAAACACTTTTTACAACACTAACTCTTCTCCTTTTATAACATTTAAGCAACTAATGGAATTATACGAATTTTTTAAGTCTGGAAGACATCCTATTTATAGAGCTGAAATGCTTGAAAGTAGCTTAGAGTTATCTGTTAATAAAATTAAATTGGATGATTTTACAACAATCTGTCACGACAAAAAAGGGAATGAGCTTGTGTTTCTAAATGGACAACTTGATTCTATTGGACTAAGAATAGGTGGTAATTACAACTTTAAAATAAATGGATATGAACTTATTCATTTATCATCATTTAAGTATACGATAAATTTACTCAATAATTTTGAAATCGAATGGTGGTTTATTGACAAATATTCTTTTCAAAAACAATTATGTATTCAAACTTCAGGAGGTGTACAACTAATGTTTGATTTTTCGGATAAAGAAGAAATGCTAATGAAAATCATTCTAACATTAGAAATAGCCGAGAACACTGTATAAAAGCCATACCCAATCGGAATACAGTTTTTATATTAAACGTTATGAACTATAAAAATCAACCATAATAATGACTATAAATGAAATTAAACAATCTTTTAATACAGCTATTCTTGATGGAGACATTATCTCTAAAACGAATTTCTTGTTCATTGATGATGAAAATATAGTTAATAGAAATGGAAAGAAAATTAATTTAGGATTAAAACTTGAATGGCCAATAATTAGAATTATTTCCAATGACTATTTTATTCTGGTAGATCGTGATAGCAGTTCAAATAAAAAAATCAATGCATGGATTATCAATACTAATGGGACTATTGAAAGTTCATTTTATATTGGAAATGCATTAGATCTTATTGTAACACAAAATGGCATTGTTACTTCTTATTCAAAATGCAGCTTGGACACTAGTAGAATATTTTCAACCACTTATAGAAGCCCCAATTATGTATCAGATATTGAAGAAGCATCAAGCAAAAAGTTTATCCATAGTGAAGGTTTAGCTGTTTTTGATTTTAAGGGAAATTGTTTATTTAAATATATGAGTGATTCAAGAGGTAAGAACTTTATACCTTTTAAAGAGATTTATTCATTTCTAAAAAAAGATGAAAATACCATTTATCTATTAGCAGACTTGTTTGAAGGAGGTTTTACAATTTTAGAGTTTAGTTTAAATAATTACAATGTAAAGAAAAAACAAAACCTTAAAGAAATAATACCTAAAAATCATTTACCTAGAGCTATGACTAAAATAGATAATACTTGGTATTTTTTGATGATAAATTTTGAAGAAATGGAAAAAGGTGATCTTGATAACTTAAAAACTTATTTGTTCAAAATGAAAAACACTCAAATTCTAGATAAAGTAGGAGAATGTTGTTTTTCTGTCAAAATGCATGGAAACTTAGGTGGTTCATTCTCAATCCTTTTAGGAATACATGATATAAAACGAAGCCCTTGTTACTTAAAAATATAAAATAACAGCACATTAATGTCTATCACGATTAATTTTTTATGATAATTCTCCTTTGTTTTTCCTCCTGAGGAAAATAAAATATTATAAAAAATCAATCGTGACAATGTATAATATTATTTACTCGTAAAATAGATATTATTTTCATTTTTGTATTTCTTCCAATCAAAATTTCTATAAGTCGCTAAATCTTGACTACTCATTTTATGACAAGAAACACAAGAAATAGAAGAATTGATTAGCATGACATCGCTCACTTGATATACTTTATCATCAGCAATTGGTTGCCTAAATTTCTCAACATTCTCCTCTGCGGATACTATTCTTTTTTCAAGCACGAATTTAAACGGCCAAGTCTTATAATTAGGCGCTTGTTTAGCAAGCATGTATACTTGTTTGGCTTTTTCCCATTCTCCATTCTTTACCAACATATCTCCCATATTCATATAAAACCCTTCCACATTATGAGGAACAATCCAGCTATTCCAGCACGCTCTTTTATTCCTTAAATTGTTTACAGTATCTTGCACTGCTCGATATTGTTCTATCTTTTTCGTTTTTTCATTATACTTCTGGCAATAACATTCATCCAAAATTTCCCACTGCCATTTTAAGGCCTTTTTATATTGCCATGTATCCTGATGCATTTGACTCATGACATATCCTATAGTTAGTTTATTAAATTCTTTCCATTGATGGATGGATTTTTTTCCATTAAAATACCCTTCTGTGGACATTTTCTTATCGTCAGACAGATCTGCAACAGTCATTTTTGAAGCCGCTAAAAACCCTAATACTCTAGGATCATTAGGGTTTAATTTATAGGACTCCCCAAAGTATTTTAATGCTAATGTGCCATGGTCTATTATAATAGGCGGAATAGTATCAAGATTATACATTTCGCTCAAAGCCCACATATGAGTAAAACCCAAATGGGTTACTGTTTCAAGATGATTAGGGTTTTCAATATAAGCGCTTGTTAAATAGTATAAAACACTATCTATATTCGAATAATTTCCTTTGTGAAAATTGCTCCAAAAATATTCATTGGCATATTCAGATAGATTCGAATGCTTTTTTATGTCATTTGGGTTTTTACCCTTATTCACGGTTCTTACTGCCACCGTGCAACTAACAGCTACAAATAGCGTCATAATAATACTTGCATTTTTCATTTTATTTTTATTTAATGTCACAATATTTAGTATCGTGTGCTGATTTGTTTTAGACAAATATTACTATGAAATGCTCCTAATAACGTTAACAAATGTTTAGGATTTAGAATATTCAGCTTTTTTTAATCGGCTTAAATGAACGGAAGTAATGCCCAGATAAGAAGCGATCATATGCTGTGGTACGCGGTTATGGATATCTGGAAATACAGTGGTAATTGAGTCATATAATTCTTTTGGAGTTCTGATGTATTGATCTCTGATTTGGTTGTCCTGCTGGATAAAGTAAAACTCGCTGATTAATCGTCCCATTTTATTTCCTTCAGCCATGTTATTATATGCCCATTCTATTGATTCTCTTGGCAGTACAACGACCTCAGTATTTTCCAGAGCTTCTAAAGAATAAATTGAAGGCGCTTTTCTTATAAAGGAAGAATAGTCACAAATGAATTGATTTTCCATTGCAAAATACGTTGTGTGTTCAGTACCGTTTTGATCTATTAGGAAAAATCTGATAAGCCCCTGTTTAATAAAAAATATTTCATCAACCATGGAATGAGAAGCACTCAGGAATTCTTTTTTTTTAAATTGCTTGATAAAACAGTATTTCAAAAAATCGGTCATTTCATTTTCTGAAATTCGTATCATACTATCCAGAACTCGTTTTATTTGATTCAATTCATCCATTATTAAAATTACTCGAATAAATTGATTAATTTCATCATTTATGTCAGAATTTTTTGATATAAAGAGAACTAAAGATTGAAACGTTACAAACATTAACAAAAGATAAAATGAATTTCTCTATGCTTTCTGGTATGTTAACTGGACAATATGTACTTTGAAGTCATTAAGAACTTAGAGTAGTAAACTCATTTTATACAGACGTTAAATGTTATTAACATCATAATTCGAAATTATAAAACAACTAAAAAATGAAAAAAATAATTCTTTTAACTTTTCTTGCTTTAATCTCATTACAAAATATAATAGCTCAAGGAAAAAACGAATTCGAATTAATAATATCTGGAAAATGGTATTTAGAATATGTTGAAATGGATGGCCAAAAAATGGAATTACCAGCTGAAATGCAGAAAATGAACTGGGTAATATTCCACGCTGACGGAAAACAAGAAGGAATGGAAGATGGCCAAAAATATGTCGGAAAATGGGAGTTTAATAAATCCAATAAAATTATACGGACTGACGATTTGGATGGAAAAGTTGACCAAAAACTAATTTCAGTGAATGAAAATAAACTGATTGTTTCTGTAAAAGAACAAGGAACTGAAATGATAATGGGTCTGAAAAAATAACGCTACCTAACAACTATGCCTCCATATAGCTCTCAAACCCAAAATGAAGGCGTTGTTTTTGCCCATAGACTAACAGACGCTTAAATATTTCTGGAAAGATATAAGCCCGAAATTTATCTTTTTAAAAGTCAGCATAGTATAATAAACTCAAGCCCCAGTACTCAAAAACTTGCAAAAAACACGGTGAGAAACCCGACATCAATACACCAATTGCATCTCACAGCCTGAGACATGGTTTTGCAACCCACTTTTTGAAAAACGTCGTGAGTCTCAGGTATATTCAGCATATTTCGGGGCATAGCAATTCAAAAAACACTTGGATAGGTTTGATATATAATTTTTTAAACTTACTTTTTCATTAAAATAAATTTTTAACCTAATAAATGAGTTCCGCACTCAGGTGAAATAAACAGAATTCGTGTTATTGGGATGTTAGCCAAAATTTAAAGAAACGAACTGCAAAATGAGAATAATACTGATAATTATATTGACCCTTTCTGTTCATATTTCTTTTTCACAAACTGTCGAAGACTTAGAGTATGAATTGAGCTATTACAAGTCAGGGGAGACTTGGGGGAATAAAAAGGATATTGCAAGAAAACTTTTAGAAATTGACAATCTAAATAATAAGGCAATTAATTATTTAGTGGAAGTTTATGGTAGAAATAATCAGCGAGATTCAATTGTGGTATTATTTGATTCTTTGATAAAAAACAATCCTAATAACCCTGAACCATATTTAATAAGAGCAGGAGAGAGAAACGCACATTTTGCTGGACTTACTTTTACCAAAAGAATTAACTACTTAAAGAAGGCGATAGAGATTGACAATAAAAATATTGAAGCAACTTACTTACTTGGACAGATATATTATGAGCTTTTTAATAAAGAGTATAATAATAACAAAAAAAAAGTAAACCTTGACTACTATTCCCAAAATGCTACAATCTATTTTAACAATCTAATTTCAATTAATGGTAAATATATTGAAACAGTAAAAATTCCATTGATTCAATTAGCAAATTACATTGATGATGATAAGAAGATAATTGAATTAGCAAAGAAAAATATTCAATCCTCTTATTTCCCAATTATTGCATTTGCTGGATTACCTGACAATTGGAAAACAGATTATTCGGTGAATGTAATAACCCATGTTTCCGATTTTTCCGTAACTGGCGTAGAGTCTGCAATTTTCTCAATTAATTGGTATTCTAGACATTTAAAGGCTCTTGAAGAACCTGTTTTAAGTGATTCACTACCAACCAAAATATATAGATTTACATATTTGAGAACCTTCCATAATCCAATAGTAATCAGAATTGAGAATGATAATGGAGATATTTCGATCTATTGGAAAGTGTCAGATGGTGCGGGGGGATATGATCCTGGAAAAATTATCACGAACAAATCAAAAGAGTTGACAGCTAAGGATTGGAAAAGAATTGAGGATGAAATAAATTCAATAAAATTTTGGAGTCTACCTACAGCAGAAAAAGAATTATTAGGAACAGATGGTTCGCAATGGATTTTAGAGGGAAAGACTTTAGGAAAATACCATGTAGTAGACAGATGGTGTGGTGGAAAAATATCTTCGGTATGCAAGGAATTGATTGAACTGACAGATATAGAATTAAAAGAAGATGATGTCTACTGATAAGGAAAAACTTTGGCTAACAAAAAATATAGTGAATTTGGCAGATAGTGCTCAATTTGAAGATGATAGCAAGTAAGAAACATAGTAGTAAATTGAAAAATTGGAGCGTTGAAATGCCAAACGCATCATACTCAAACCGTTAAGCTTTATTACTTTTAAACATGAACATATCAAACGAAATAATCCCTAAGATTTTACCATTTATTTTTATTGGCATATGGGTATTTGTCTCCTATATGATATCTAAAATGGGTTGGTCAGATTTAGTTGAAAAATACAAAATGAATAACCGGTTTACGGGAAAAAGAGTAGGTATAATTAGTGCATCAGTTAATGCAAGTAATTATCAAAATTGCCTGATTCTAAAATATAATGATGATGGATTATACCTAAAAACAACAATCTTCTTTAAACTCTTTCACCCTCCCATATTCATTCCTTGGACAGAAGTAAAAAGTGTCCGAGAAAAGAAAATTTTGTTTACTCGATACAACGAACTTATTATTGGTGATCCTTTCATTGCAACAATTAAACTGAGAGCGAAAACTTACAGAAAAATTCAAAACAGTCATTTAAGCAGCATTACTTGAATGAAACAGAACGATGATCACTCTTTCTTTAGAAAAGCCTAAGTGTACGCTAACCAGAATTTTCAGTGATTGGCTTTGGCTGTTTAAGGCCATACAATTTCTACACTCCTTTCACCTCTCCCACTTTGTCGTAAGTTTCTGTGACTCACATTGATCAATTCCATGATATGGTAGTCGCTCATACTGGACTCAGTATCTGAACCGTAGTGGTTCACGTGGATACAAGCTAATGTAAAATCAATGGATCGTGAATAAAAACGATGCCCAACAACTAAGCCTCCGTACGGCTCGCAGAGTTCAACATAAAGGCATAGTTGTTCCAATTAGAACTATACAGACGCTTAAATATTTCTGGAAAAATAAAAGCCTGAAGTTTATCTTTTTGAAGGTCAAGATAAAATAATAAACTCAAGCTCCAGTACTAAAAAACTTGCAAAAAAAACACGTTGAAGAATCCGAGCTCAATAAACCAATGGCACCTCATAGCCTAAGACATCGCTTTCTCCCATCCTTTGGAAAATACCCAGAATCTCAGGTATATTCAGCATATATAGGGGGATAGCAGTTCAAAAATCACTTGGACAGGTTTTATATATAATTTTTTAAACTTATTTTTTCATTAAAATAAATTTTTAACCTAATAAATGAGTTCCGCACATAAATGAAATAAACGGAATTCGTGTTATTGGGATGTTATGTGGAATGATGACCTCTATCTTAAAGAATGACATTTGATATAGAAAAACCAAAAACATGGAAAGGGTTAAGTTACGTGCTTAAATCTTCTATTCTGAAAGATGAAATTACCTCAAGAGGAATTGAATGTAATGTCCATTTGATTTATTGGACACCACAACTCAATAACCAAACAGACTGCTCCATTATTGAAGCTGAATATTGGTTACCTAATCAAAACGTAGAACATGGACGATTTTATATTCGCTCTGGTGTGGTACCTTCATCTGAACGAAAGAAAGTAGAAACAATTTTAATCAATGAAGTCCTACCAAAGTTGATTGATTGGGTTGAAATTCAAGTTAATACGTCAATTGAAGCGACGCATAGACCAGGTATGTTTTGTGCATTTTATAAAGAAGGCGAGTTAATTTTAAACTGATGAATTAATAATGAAACCACATCATAACACGGTATATAGCAAATAGGGTGTTCGGTGGTTTACGAAAGTTTATTGCTTTCTATAACCTACTTGCCATATACAAATTGTTGACAAACATTGAAAAATGAAATTTGAAAAAATCAATATTGATTGGTCGCCTGAACCAAATGCACCCTATCAAACTTTATTTAAAAATTCTAAAAATTTAGAGTTAATATTTTATTTAAATCCATTTATTCATAAAAATATAAATGATGACGATATTGGAATAATATCATTTAATAATTGTTTTAAATTTAGATTAGGAAAGCCGAATTCAGATGAATTTTATAGAAATCAATTTAGGTATAATTCTAAAGATTTAGAATTTTATGATTTCTACGAATTAAAACAATCTGATTGGGAGAAAAATTTCCCGAAAGATGAAAAAATATTATTGAATCAAGATGAAATAAATATAAATAACCTAAAACATTATATTCTTTTTTTTAGAGACGAAACTTTTGAATGCTTAGCTTATAATTACGAATTTGTAAATATTGGTGAAAAATTGAGTTTCAAAGAATTATTAGAAATTAAAAAAAGAGAAATGACATTTTTACTAACGAGATATTAAATAATACGTTTGCGAACAAGGTGTAAGTTTCACTTTTTTCCGAAGGTGCAACACAAAAAGCGAAACTTACATAAACCGTTAACATTTATTAAAATGAAAATAGCATCATTAATCATATTATTTGCAATAAACTTAACTGGATTATATGCTCAATCAAATGAATTTCTTGATTCTCTAAGTACAGATACAAGTAACTTAATAATTGTATTTGATGACAATTGTACTGGTTGTATAGTAGTTAATTCTCCATGTGAAGAATACCCAAATAGCGGAAACCCCAAAAATAAATATATAATTTGGAAAAATGATAATGGATTTCATATCAAGAGATTCAATATTTGTGGAAATTCAAATACAATAACTATTAAGAAATGGAAAAATAACCTATTTGATTTTATTAAAGTTAATTCTATCAAATTAGATACAACAAAAATACAATATCCATTATTATTAGACAGACGAGATTCAACTTGGTTTGAAATGAAAACTAATCATTACAAATACTATAACTTCTCATTTTTATCAAATGAAATTCAAGAAATATCTGTTCGAGATTATGCCTTTAGAGAACCAAAAGATGATGATGAAATTTGGTACGAAATTGATATAGAATTTAGAAAAAACAGAGACAGATACAAGTTTAATAATACATCTGCAATCAAAGAATTATTAGATATTTCACAAAAAATTATAAGAAAAAACAAGAAGAAATTAGAAATTACTAATGCCAACAACTAAGCCTTCATACAGCTCTCAAAGCCCAATACAAATGCAGTATTGACTAAACTCAATTTCTATGAGTTCTGCTATTGGATACACTATTCTTTTTGATGCTGGATTCTTGTAGTTTTTTAAATACAGCTCTGATTGACAGTGATATATTTCAACTCTATTCCAATTGATAAAATATATTTATATCTTGAAAAGGTTTTAAAGTAGATATGCTCCAAAGTAATAATATATCGAGTTGATTGATTTTTTTATTAAGCTTTGCATTGATTTATAGTCTTTGTTGCTAGCATTCAAAATCCCTTTATCTCAAGATCATATGACAAAGAAAAAAACAAAACTAATAATAAGGTTATCATTGTTAATTGGTACAGTCGTGTCTCTGTTTTTCGTACCATGGCTTTTGGTAAAAGCTTGGCTCTTGCCCCTACCCGACACCATTCAAGAGCAATTGAATCAAGCCATTGGCCATGGTTTTGACGGCATGATCGCCTATGTGGACCAAGCGGGCCAACCGCCAAAATACTTTGCTTCCGGTTGGCACAATCGAGAGTCCAAAACTCCTGCCAACCCGCATGCTTTATTCAAGATTGCCAGCATCAGCAAGTTGTATGACGCTGTAGCCGTTGCCAAATTGGTGCATGATGGTAAACTTTCCCTCGACCATACAATCGCTGACTACTTGCCCGAGCTCGTCGGAAGAATCGAAAATTCGGATAAAATCACTTTGAGAATGATGATACAGCACAGAAGCGGTATTCCGAATTTCACGGATACTCCAAATTTCTGGGCATCTCCTACGCAAAGCTATGAAGAAAGTCTGGCATTGATTATGGACAAGCCTTCCAATTTTGAGCCTGACGAAGACTATGAGTATTGCAATACAAATTATCTTCTAATCAATAAGATCATGGACAATGTCCTGGGCTATGGTAATTTTCAATTCATCCAAGAAAAAGTCTTGTCGCCTTTAAAGCTCAAAAATACCTTCAGCTCATTAAGCGAAGTTAATATGGACCATGTGATGAGCGGTTATCATGTCGGACATCCCTTTGACTTGAAAGCTGACGAACACGGCATGCTGGCCTCCGCTGAAGATGTCGGCGCTTTCTTGAGAGCATTGAATGACGGTTCATTGTTTAAGCCGGGTGAGCAAGAGATATACGATTCCATATACAAATACGAACATGCCGGATGGGTGCCGGGATACCAAAGTTTTGCCAAATACCACAAAGACCTTGATGCGGTAGTTATTGAATTCTACAGCACAACAGATCCTAAGCTATACAATTGGAACTTGTCGGAAATCATAAACGGCAGAATTGTTAAAATACTGGAAAAGCAAAAAGCATCTGATAATTTATGATTGGCGTAAATATATCCACTAACTCGCTCCTTTAGATTTTCGGCTATGCAATTCCGCTTTTAATTGTTCTTCATGATTCTTGGTGACTTGATTGACCGCTCTGCAAAGCTCCAAGAAAAAAAGGACTTTGTCATCCTTGCCAGTGAACTGTTGTTGTATCAAGACTTCTATCTGTTTATTCATTCTCAATAGACTCAATGCTGAGGTAACAATCCCTATGTCAAAACTATTGCAATCCATAAAGTGAACTCTGTCCATAGGGCTTTCATTAGACTTAAACCTTGCCCATTGGGATAAGCTTGTGTTTTCCCCAGAGATAAATGCTTGATACATATCTGCCAATACCCTTTCAAAATCGCCCATTACAGTTGTTTTGAAAGCAGGATCGTTTTCAAAGTTTTCCGTCTCTCTTCCCATATTCGCACGGTACCCTTGAGCGCTTTGAATACAGTAAGCCATTCCGGGCACATTAAGTATATGGTCAACAACATGCATCTGATTTAATTCCGGGTCATGATGCAGATTCATAGCATATATCCCGCTGATTACTCTGTCATGATTTCCAAACAATAGATCAAAGAAGGACAACTCTCCTGCTATCTGCAAAAAGCGAGGCGATTCTCCATATTGTTGTTTTACAGGATTCAAAGGCTTCCCTCCTGCTTTTTCCATAATAAGAATATATGGCAGACGCTTGGCAAATGAGGCTTTGAATTCTAAGGAAAATTTCTGCGCATTAGGACTCGTTTCCAATTGGCCATTCAATCTTTCCCATTTTGGATCATCAGGCCTGAGCATGACACAAGCTTGAGACCTTAAGGACGGAGTGCCAAAAGCCTTCAGAAAATTGGCGGAAAATGCTTCTTTGCTTGCGTCCTCGGAAAATGAGCCTTCTTTCAAAAACTTAACCACCAATTCATTACCCGATTCATCTCTCAATATAAATACAGCAGACCTGTTTCCTTGATGCGAAGGCAAGTTCACCTGCACTTTGCCCTCCATTTTATCAAGAGGCTCTTTTACCAACGTTCCTCTGAAAAAAGAATCCGAATCTTTTCCCAACCACTCAAACGCCGGAGAATCAAAATCTCTGACGATCCTTGGCTTGGCATGGCCAAATGACTGCATGAATAGCGATTCATCATTGGCATTCGTTGGGTAGACTTTAGCGACTTCGGATTTCATCACGGATGTGCGAAGCCCTTTGACCAAAGAATCTCCCGGTTTTTGTCCCGCTTTGGCATAGGGCTGAGGCAAAGTCAGGTCAAATTGTTCCAATGGTGCTGATAAGGACCGCTCCAGCTCAATGAGCATCCAGTCATCCTTTTCAGGTGTGTCAAACTGCATCGTGTCCACTATAGGCAATCTATCCATCTTCGCAAAATCAGGCAAGCAATACTCTTCCGCCAGTTCCTTAGATTGATCGCCTTTGCGAAGCTGATCTCTCCATTGGCCTTCAAATCCAACAACTCCAGACATCATCTGCAGGTACTTCTGCATAATCAAAGCCAATTGCAGGCTTGGCGGATGAAAACACAATTGCGAATCATATCTAGACTGAGTTGGTTTTCTCCTTTTGGCCGGAGACATATACCTTCCCAGCTCCCAAGCAAACGGCATTTCAAAGATAAACTCCGTATTCACCCACTTTCCCGTGACTTGAGGCTCAGGATCTTTGTCTCTGTATCTGGAAATCTTTTTATTGACCAAATACAAGTTCTTCTTAAAACTATCGAGGTGTCTTTGTCGCTTGAAGTCAACGCGAGCGTTTTGCGCAGCGTGAAGATTATCTAAAAGGTATTTTCCAGTTCCGGTCAACAGCATGCTTGACAAATTTGCCATCAACTCAGTCTCCAACACATCTCTGGGAGTCGCAGCTTCGTCAGAGCACCTTATTCCACCATCCACCAAGTATTTCCATACAGGGGCAAAATGAGCTGCCATTTCATTTTCTTCTTCTTTTCTCGCAAAAGTTGATGAAGCCAATGGATTGTAAAGAATATAAAAGGGAGGCATCATTTCCCTGTTAGCGCGAAGGATTTTCATAATTTCTATCCGCTCCAACTGAACCTGCCTAAGCGCCTCTTGTTGCATATGCAGATTGGGATAGACAAATCTGTCCTCATAAGGAATCTTATTCTCACGTGACCATTCATATACGGCAAGCTCTATAAAATGCAGTTTGATCAAGCGCATCTTAATCCTGTCTTGCTCCGAAAGGTCCGTGGCTCTCTCATCCGCAACCTCATGATACTTGTCCAAAAGTTTTGCGATATCCTTGACTCTGTACTTATAAGGAGACTTCTTGGATTCCTGATCTTCCAGATACTCTTTGCTCGTAAACAATGCCTGAATAGGTGTTTGTTGACAGGAAAAACCAATAGCGGATGGAGTTCTTAAAACGCCTTCACTGCCTGAAGCATTTTCCTTAGAAGGTTTATTTTCCGATTCCTTAAAAACTAAAGGCATTTGATATCATCACATTTTCTCCAAATCCGCATCTTTTCAACTAGATACTCGGCTGATAGTTTAAGGTATAAAAAGGTTCTTCATCCTATTGATTCGGCATCTTTCCAGACATTATTCACAGTGACATTGAGGCGTGTAAATTAATATTTAACATTATTAAAATTAAATTTAAAGACAGCCTAACAACCATGAAAAATCCCCATTATTTATTAATATCGGCTAAATTTGATGATATTATCAAGAATAGTTCACAAACTCATTTCAATAAATAAAATATATTTTTACCTTCAAATAAGATTATTAAATCAAATCAGAAATCTAGCCAAGATTAATGATTTGACATTGACTAGAAAATGATTAACATTAACCAACTATAAGATCTTAAACATAAAAGCATGGCAACAGATGGAGTAGAAATAATTGATGGAGACACAGCCCATGATACATATTGGGGAATAATGGATTTATATGATGAAGGAGCGTCAATTGAAACCATAAGAATTCAAATTCCATTTCCACAGCCTGACTATTATGATGACTTTGACTATGAAATTTACACTACTGCCTACGCACTTGCATTTTGGGAAATTGGAGGCATAACACCAGATATAATTCAAGAGGTTAAATATGTTATCGAAAAAGAAGCTTGTGTAAAAGTTTGGACAGAAGAATGTCATGAAACTGAGGGAAAGGCTAGACAAAAAGAACTTGACAAACTTTGGGACAAAATTAATTCGCCTAACCCAAAGATTCGTGAAAGAAAAAAGTACAAAAAAATCGAGCACTTTATTTTTGAGGTAAATGATGTATTAACCTTTCAGCTTGCCAATAATCATTTTTACGCAACTATAATTTTAGACATTTCTCAATATCGCGGAGAATGCAGCTATAAATTTGGTAAAATTATATTCGAAGATACGATTAAGCCAACAATTCAGGATATAGAAAAAAGTAAAATAATAGGGTCCAAAATTCCTTCTGGCTCTGGTATGGATATGACAAAAATCCTTTCTATGGATTTTAATGAAATACAAAAACAAGGAGGAATTGACGAAATCTTGAAAAGAGAAGCTGAAAAAACAGGTAGCTATCAAATTGGCATGAGCATGACAGGCATTGAGCACGAAGATTTAATTAAAATTTCGAATAAATTCTCAAAAATTGGAACTCTCAAATTTAAAGAAATCAGTAAGCAAGTCGGCTCTATGAGCGCTGCGTCAAATTTTGAAGATTTAACCGTTGATTTTGTTGATCTTGACAACTACTTAAACGTTTTTAAGAACGAAACATTTGAAATTAAAGAACTACTAGAAAAGTAAAAAACACTATAATTACAAGGAGTAATTCTAACTAATTTTTCCAACTCCTATCAAGACGAAAAGCATAGACATATGAAATCTGAAATAAAATATATTGAGCTTAAAAGTGGTTATTCCGGCAATGGTCCTGCTTGGATTGGGAAAGTAGAATTTTCCAAATCCGGGCAAACTGTCTATTTCAACGGAAAATCACTAAAAAAACTAAAGTCAGGAGGTATATCAGGCAATCACTATGATCTGGAATCAGAAGATGAATATTGGATTTCGGGTGTGAAAAAAAATGGCCAAGATCGACATTGGGCTGGAGGAGGAAAGATCATGATAGACCAAAGCATAGATCAGGAATATTTGAAGCTGGTTGAATTTGACTCTCTTGATAGCAATCATTTTGAATTAGTGGAAATCAAACCGACAGACAAGCAGAAATTTAAGGGAATAGAAAATGAAATCTATCCAGACACAGACTTTAATATTGATTTAAGATTAAAAAGTCCGAATGAATTAACCGAAGAGGAATTAGCATTCGTAATCCAATATTTAAGAGAGAGTGAAGAAATTTCGATTTTCAATAAAGCAAGGAGGTCTTGTAAAAGAAGTCGGCTAGATTTCGAAGAAGAATTGGACAAAAGAAAAAATATCAATAATAACTAAGCCTCCGAATAGCCTTCAAACCCAATCAAAATAGAAAGCCATAAACTTTCATATCTGTAAGTTTATCACTTCCACTCTGCTTTATCAGCCCCACGATAACTGATGCCATGCGACCAACGATCTTCCGTTTCTGAATAAAAAATAGCGGAAGAAGGTCGAATCATCTTTCCAACATTTCCATTGATTTCCAACATTCTTGGGTGAGGCATAGACACATCAGGAGTTTTTTCAAACGCGCCCAAATCCATGCACCACATGGATGTCTTGCAAAGCGAAACTTCAACTTTGTAGGATCCTCCCTCTGTGGCTCTTCGCTTTAACGCTTCAAGTATCCCAGGAACTGCGCAAAGACCGGATATGCCATCGTTCAGTAGATTCCCAAACGAATATTTAGGTTGCTCAAGCGTACCCTCCAAAGCGGCTACTCCAGTGCAAGGAATAGCCAATGGATCAAAGCAACCTCGATCATTCCAAGTCATGCCATCATACGAATAACCATGCGCTTTCACGTAAATCAAGCCTCGATGTCCGGGCACTAGTTTATTCTCCACAAAATTTTGCTGAGCTATTTTTCCTTGAGTTCTAAAATTTTCCACAAATACATCGGCATGCATAGCCAAGTTATGAAATGTTTGTTTGTCTTGATCATCTTCCAGATCAATATACGCTTGCCTCACTCCGGGCAAACAGTTCATGTACACGAATTCATGCCAATACTCGTTGGGGTCTGACACTTGCAGGCCATCGGCCCCTTGATTCGCTAATGTGTGCGTGATGATTGGCGCCATTATCTCGTGGGTATCTCCCAATACTCTAATTCCTGACAATGGGCGAGATGGATGTTCCGTCCATGGAATAGGCACTCCATCCGCTATTTTGGTGATTTTAACAACGGGCACTTGTTGCAGCTCTTTCCCTAATTTAGTATTGTACCATTCATCTTTTGTCCTGACATAACTGCCTACAAGCCCTATCGCATTGCAGGCTTCTTGAAGTTCTTCCGCATTCCATTCTTTGATGGCATTTTTCACGGCTTCATCTGTGGCGGGACAATTCAGAAATTCTGACCATGCGCGCTCCATGTGCGGATAAAAGCCCACCGGCACAAACAAGCGCTTGTCTTTTGTGGGATAAAATTTGTAAAAAAATGGGCAATTGTATCCGTTGGGAGTGGTTACAAACTGGTTAAAATACGGACGTCCATTGAGCGTCGTGAAAGGAATATCCGAAATCATAGGAGCTCCCTGAGCCAAGTCAACTTCTATATCTTGCGACCTTCCGGTTCTAATATGCCAAATATCCGCAATTTGAGTCGCTTGGGCAGCGGCCGGTATAGCATAGATCGCTCCAAGCCTTAGTTTATCCGGCAATACAGGGTCTTCGCCTTTGAAAACCAAACTTTTAACCCCAGCGCTATGGCTGTTCATCCCTATCTCCTTGCAAAATGCTTCGAAATGTTCTTTGATATTGAATTTTCCCATAACTGCAAATACTTATTTGGATTTTCAAGACAGAAATAAATCCTGCATCCTCTATCATAAATATTCATATTGCCTTAAAGAATGAACATGAGAATACCTTCCTCTGCTTCCCTCAAGCAATTTTAATAGAAAACAGGCCTTGCTCCTTCAATGTTTCGTTGGATGCAAAGGCAAGTGTTCCAGCCTATACAATAGCTCTGAAGTAGTTTGTTTCAAATTCACTCAAAACAAGAATCTCCCCCCGACACATTATATCAGAGCTTACCCAGTATAACACGACCTTTGATTTTATTTTAATTGAAACAAATACATTTCAAATAAAATATATCGAACCACCGTACCATCCAATCTTTTTCAAAATGTGTACTTGTATAATGAATCTAAAGAAGAGTAAAATGATATGATAATTTTATTATAAAAGGAAATTTCATAATTTAACCACAGAAGGTAAGGCTAAAACCTTTTATTCACCTTCGCAATATGATTTCTAATAAGTACTTTTCAATTGAAACAAAAATATTAATACAACAAATGATGTTCG
The DNA here is from genome assembly GCF_036492635.1 of Aureibacter tunicatorum. GTDB lineage: Bacteria > Bacteroidota > Bacteroidia > Cytophagales > Cyclobacteriaceae > Aureibacter > Aureibacter tunicatorum. The sequence continues at coordinate 1,634,318 of NZ_AP025305.1, read as the reverse complement.
TGTTATTATCTGTAATGAGTACAAAATGAAAAACTTAATAATAATTTTAGGGTCAATTTTAATTGGATTTGGTTGCCAGATCAAATCAAAAGAAAAGCCGAATTTAGAAGGCGATTTATACTATACTTGGTTGAAACTTGGAAGCCTTTATGGCTTACCTGAAAGGCACTACCAAAATTACATTAAGTTAAGAGACAGTCTTGGCATCGAAGAACTAATAAAAAGAGACTCAATTGGAAAGTTTCATATCGAATTATTAGAAAAAAACGATTTGATTCAAAGCCCATTCGTGTATATCAAAACCGATTCCGATTCTACTTTCATCGTATATATGACACCAGAAGAATATGAGCCAATAACTAAGTACAGCTATCAGGATTTGATTGACAGCAAGCAAAAAATCAGATTAAAATTAATAACTGAGCGACTAAATGACAAATTGCAAATTTGCAAAAAAGTTATTTCCATTGAAAAAGTTGATGGAGAGACTTTGCAAAGACAGAAGAAGTTCAAAATAGAAGAATACAGATAATACGGAGTATTGTAAATTAGCCGTTTAACAAGTCCCGCATATCAAATCCACAGTTATAAAATCGTGCAAAAAAGATGCAATACATAAAATTCAATTGTAAAAAACTCAAGAGCTCATCACAAGCTAAATGTATATTAAAAAGCTATTCATTAAACCTTATCAATAATGAAATAAAATGAGCATCATATCAAGAACGCGAAAAAAACAACTAAGAAGCTTCAAGTCAAGGCTACTCTGGAATCAAGGTTATGATCGTAAAATCGGAGATTGGGAATTTTTACATATTCATGAAAATTCTTCACAAGTTAAGATTGGAGATGAGTTTGATTTTTGGTGCTATAATAAGAAAAATAATTATTTATTAAGACTCAGAAAAACTAAAACCGAAAAATACATTATCGTTAAATCTAAAGGCAGAAACACTACAATTTATCTAATAGCAGAGCTTAATTTCAAAGAAATAACCGACCAATTAATTCATAAAATCCTAACTCAATTTGAAAAAAATGGAATTCCTAAATGGAAGGTAAAAAAAATTTATACTGAGCAAAAAATTAATAACGTCTTTAAATAATATATTTTAGCTCATTTCGAATCTCAAGCGCTTGCCTATTAAATCAAACTCCTGCAATAATATTAAAAGTTGATTTAAAAAATTGAAATAGACTGCATAAAACATTGTGTAAAAAATCAAAAGAGCAATGAAACATATAATTTATCCAATATTGGCATTAATTCTTATACTTGGACTTACAAGCAATCTTAATGCTTCCAAAAATATAAATGTTAATTCAATTAAAATCACTCAGATTGTAAACGGGTTTTATGATTGGTATTTAAGTTCGATTAAGGCTAAGAATAACTATGGCTTTCAGCCAAGATTTATCGAATCTAAAAACGGGATGACAACACTTGATTACTCTCTATATATTGAAAATTTGAAAATACATGGATTTTCAAAAGACATTATTTACGGATTTAGATGATTATGAAAAGGCAAACTGTGACTTTGGAAACTATTATCGATGGATTGGAGGACAGGAACCAATTGACGGTATAAAAATCGATAGTGTAAAATTCGTTAATCCAAATTCAGTGTTAGTCACAATTAGCTATTTTGATATCGAACCCAACAAAAATAAAAAATACCATTGGGGTAAAAACCATCTATCTCTAATAAAAATCGACGATAATTGGTTCATAGATAAAATTGATTCATGGGTAAACAAATGATCTAATTACGAGACACGAAAAAGCATGTATAACAGCAATTGTTAATTTTTATTATCAGGAACATACGATATTGCACTTTTTATTCAATTATCAATATGAATTTCACATTTGCATTCTATGAGTATTAACCGTTATTTTTTATTCATTTCGATAAAGTTTGATAAAATTTTCAAACGACTCTTTTTGATTTGAAAAACATATTATATCTTGAAAAAAATCAAAAAATCTCCTGTAATTTAGAAACTAAGCACTACCTCGACTAAAGCTAAATGAAAAAACTAGAAACCTATATTGTTGACTCATTCACCGATCAACCTTTCAAAGGAAATCCGGCTGGTGTCTGCCTATTGAAAGATGAACTTGCTGATTCGGAGATGCTCTTAATCGCTAAAGAATTGGGATTGTCGGAAACGGCATTTATCGGAGAGCTGAATGAAAATAACGAATATCCAATCAGATACTTTTCTCCTGTAATGGAAATTCCCTTGTGCGGACACGCGACTCTTGCCTCTTCAAAAGTTCTTTTCGAAAAATTCGGACAAGACTCCATCACTTTTGTGAACATTCAGAACTTGAAACTACCGATAGAACTGGAAGAAGGTTTCATCAAAATGAGGTTCCCGATATATGAAACTGTGCCTGATGAAGCTCCAATGGAATTGCTGAAAGCGCTTGGCATTGAAAAAGCAAACAATAGCGCATACAATGCTGAAACGCACATACTTTTGCTTGAAATTGAAAGCGCGGAAGTATTAAAAAATTTAGCGCCAGACTTTGACAAACTCAAGAAGTCCCATAACGGGATCAACGGAGTGCTTGTTACAGCGCTTTCATCTAAGCCTGGTTTTGATTTTGAATCCAGATATTTTTGGCCTTGGAGCGGAACAAATGAAGATCCAGCAACAGGAGGAACGCATACCTTTTTGGCAAAATACTGGGGAGAGAAATTAAACAAATCTAGGATGAATTCTTTTCAATGCTCCGAAAGAACTGGATTTATGGAAGTTGAATTATTGGATAAGGAGAAAATGGTCATAAAAAGCAAGGCTCAAATCGTTTTGAAAGGAGAATTGGAAATATAATAAAGATTAGAGCCGTAATGACATTAGTAGTAGCGGTGAATTAATAACGAATGTAAAACCACTACTACTCACATCCTGACATATTACAAATCAAATGAAGAGATATAAGATGATCTAAATATCGTTTTTCAAGCTCTCGGCTATTTAGCATTTTTACAATTCAATTACAGGAACAAAGCTAAAGTAATAAGGTCTTGCAATGATCTTATAAATTAAAATCTAAATTTATCCGAAATTATATGAGCACAAAAAACAAGCATAGCATAGATAAGGTGATTTCTTTATTGGAGCAGAAGGTAAAAGACTTGATTGCTGAGTTGAAAACGGGTTCCGAAAATAAAGAAGAAAACCTGGAATATAAAGCGCAGATAACTCAAGCTATTAAGTGCCTTAAATTCTGCTCGGACAATGGATTAGTCGGAATAGACAAAGAGGTTATTGATATTCCCGAGACAGGAAGTGATGCTTGCTTTACTGAATACAATTTAGTAGACGAGATATTTGTTAATTCACTCGATGAGAAAGCATTAAAAACTAATGATAAAGGTGAGATTAAACTTAATTGTTTCGATTTGATAATCAGAAAGAAATCTTAAATTCAATATTAAAAAGCCGTCAGAAACTATTCCGACTTAATTTTTTAAAAAATATTGTCAGTAAACAAATCAAAAAAATGAAGCTTAGTAATTCTTTTAGTGGCGCTCTAAGAACTTTTGCATACTTCCTAGCGAGAGGGACTCATAATCAACTTAAGGGAATTGATTAATACTTAAAACAGCTAAAAAAAAGGAAAAACAAATATAGGTCAACCTAATTTATAATTCCTTTTAAATAATTGCTACACTAAATATATAGCGAGGTTTTATTTTGAAGCTTATGCTAGCTCTACTTCACAAGCATTCAAGCCTTTTTTTCCTTCTTCAGTTTCGTAAACTACTTTGTCGCCTTCGCGAATTTCGTCAACTAGTCCACTTACATGAACGAAAATGTCACTTCCACCATTATCAGGAGTGATAAAACCAAAACCTTTTGTTTCGTTAAAAAACTTAACTGTACCCTTATTCATATTTTTTAAATTTTATATACTCACAAAGGTAACGCTTAATATTTAAAAAATTTCACAACTATCAATCAAATTTATTTATATACTTTAATTCAATTAACCTGTTGCAATATTTTTTTCAATATCAAGACATAAAATAGCACTTACATGCCTAATTTAAGTAATGAAGAATACTCTGTATCTGTCAACCGTGGCATTCTTGCTAGTTCCGTATCTCAGATGCGAACGTAACATCGCCGCTTCCACCATTCTACGATTCAACTTTCGCTAAAAATTCCGCGCATATTTAGTTCAAAACAAAATTGTGAACTAGCCCTAAAAGGCAATAAATCCTTGCCCCTTGTTTGAACTGTGATTAATTAGTGTTTATTTTCTGGCTATTAACCAAATTTAGACCTTAATAATGGAGAAGACTTTTATTGGGCATAAAGCAAAACTTCTGAATCCTGAAAAGGAAGGAATTATCCTTCAAATGAATTATTTGAACTCGGAAAAGATGGTTCCAACATATAATGTTAGTCTTGATAGGGATATCAAAATAGTAAAAACAACAGAAGACAGTCTATCATTTGGCGAGAAAGTCCCAATCGAAATGTATTTCAACAGAATAATAAGAGACATCCAATCAGAAGAAGTACTAACAAGAGAATACGCAGCTGAAACTCTATGCAACTTTCTTGAATTCGAATTAAAAACTATTGATCTAAATTTACTTAAATCAGGAATTCAGAAAATAATAGAGCAAATAAAAGTGGAGAATAATATTAATACTGAACAAAAGCTTGTTGAAGGTTTATTTGAATTTATATGGCACAAAAAAATATCGAAAAAAGCTGAGATTGAGTTATTAGAAAAACTAACAGAAATAGACAAATATTATATCTGGAGTTACTTAGGAGATGAAATAATGGAGGATATTAAAAGTTATGATTCTGAAAAACTGAATAACTATTACTCCAAAAATATTGAAAAATGGAAAGAGAAAGACATACAAATGTATGGCAAATAAGCTATTCAGTATCTCATACCATTCCTATTCTGACTTCTCAGCTCAGATAAACCCCAAACACAACCAACTTATATACAGATAATTAAACACAAAAAAATATCCAGCGCACATATTTTAAAAGAGTTGACTTTACCGATGTTCATGCAAAAATGAGATTTAGAAAGCAATCGTAGGATTGTATCCAAACTCAGATAATTTGTATACAGCGCACCCGTCTTTGGCGCCTTACCTTTGCATTATAATTTTAAACGATACGAAAATGAAAAAGGAAATCAGACAAAAATCCTTTGAGGGTATGGATTTAAAAGACAAAACGGTTGTTTTTACCGGCGGCACTGACGGCTTGGGTAAAGCGGCGGTTACAAAGTTGGCGAAAATGGGCGCGACAATAATGCTCTTAGGAAGAAACAAAGCAAAAACCAAGGCTGTAGTTTCCGAACTTAGCGCTATCTCCAAAAAAGAAAACATATACTATGTGCATTGCGATTTAGCTTCACAAAAGAGTATCAGAAAAGCTTCCGAGATTATCTTAGATAAATGCCCTAAAATTAATTTTCTAATCAATTGCGCTGGCGCAAATGTAGGAACCCGACAAACTAGCGAAGAAGGATTTGAAATGAACTGGGCTATAAACCATCTAGGTCCTTTATTGCTTACCAAGCTATTGCTTAATAGAATAAAAGAAACACATAATTCTAAAATTATAAACTTATCCTCCGCTACATCGGGATGGATAAAAATGAATTACGATGATCTTCAGTTTGCCGAAAATTGGAGTTTACTCAAGTCATATGGCCAAGCCAAATTGGCTATGATAATGTGTACCCGAAGACTGGCCAAAGAGTTGGAAGGCACAGGAGTTACAGTCAATGCACTCAACCCCGGCTTTATAAAAACAAATCTTTTGAACAATGGAACAAAAGGTTTGGACAGAATAATTGGTGTGCCTTATATGTTTCTATTCGCTTCTAAAGCAGAAATAGGCGGCGACAGAATTTTACGATTGGCTCTCTCTGATGAATTTGAAAATGTAAGCGGCAAATTTATTTATGAAGATCACATAAAGAATCCAAATGCGGAAGCTTTGATCAGCTCAAATATTGAGCGTGTGTGGAAAATTTCAAAAGAACACATCGGTTTGAAATAATAAATTCTTATCGAAAGGATATAGCAAAAACAACCAATTCTTTATCCAGAATTTCAGCATCAACAATCATCTATAAGTAATAGAGAATAAACAAAGTGGCCTCCTAATCACCCGCCACAATGTTCTCTATTGCTTTTTTGCTTTTACGTTGCTTTCACACCTCTGACGAGAACTTCACAGGGCGAGCTACTTGATTCCCCTATTAGCCTTTCTCCAAAGTTTCCACATATATTTGCTTCACAACAGAATTGTGAACTGGCACTTGAAGGGCAAAAAAATCTTCTATCTTGTTTGAAATGTAATTTTATGAGCTTAATTTTTAACCTAAGTAATGAACTCTTAGAATAAATAAAATTAATAATGAGATGCTATTTATTAAACTTTTGAAGATACTTAGCTATGCCTTACCTAATTGATAATCATACACACATTATTCCACCAATAACAAATTCAAAAGAATCTATTTTCAATAGAATAGATCAAGATCTATTCGATGACATTTATCGATTATCTAGTCAAAAAAATTTGAATGAGCTAATCAAAACTCATAATAAATACCTCTCAAGATGGAAAATTAAAGAAATTCAATACCCCGTTTTACTCTTGTCTAATAATGGTCTTGATGATAACTTTGATACTTATGAGAGATTAGAATACTATTTCGAAGGGTATTCATATGAAGTTGAAGATGGTCAATTTATCATAGACTCAAATGGCGATAGAAGAAAACTTGAATTTTGGAATTTTGGTCATCCCATAGGGGTTGTTTTTCCTTCCAAAGAAATCATAAAATTCACAAATAAAAAGATTGATACTCTAACTAAAGGTGAGATTCCAAACTGGGTAAAACAAAACCAATGAAATGACTTAACAAAGCATAATACCTTACGATGGTTTCACACCTCAAATGTGAACTTATTCAGAGCCCCCTTCCACTCCCCTAATAACCTTGTAAAAATGAAAACTCCGATAATATTAATACTTGCAACCCTATTTTTAAACTTGAATCTCAATGGGCAAACACGAACCATAGTTGGACGAGTGATTTCTGAGGATTTAGAACCATTACCAATGTTAGATATTGAAAACTCAGACAATATACTTCTTGGAAAAACAGACATGAATGGTCGTTTTAAAATTAGCATTCCGCAAGAAACTGACAGCTTGTTATTTCGATACATAGGAATGGAGTGGACTGATATAAAGCTAACGAACATTTGTGATACAGTTGAAATAATAATGATGCACTATGTACGCCATCACGCTAGAAGCTCAAGAAAAATTGATCGACATCGTAAGAAAAGGTTTGACAATTTAAGTAATCTACATGCTGATGCTGTAAAAAAGGGACTTTTCAATCATGATCAGATATGTTACTTAAGAGCATTTGAAGAATACAAACCAAGTCTAGACAAAATAAATAAAGAATTAAAAGAAAAAATAAGAGCGAATAAACATGATTTTAAAAACTTAAATATAGGAGATACTGTAAAAATACCATTTGGATTAGAATCATCGGAAAAAAAGATAAATACTTACTACACTCCTTGCCTAATATGTACAGAAGAAGATTATAATTATGTAATTGAAGGAGAAATCATAAATAAACACAGAAGCAAACTAACTATTGAAGTTAAGGTTACAAAAATGAAACCTTATGCTTCTTTGGAGTATAGAGGTAAGACTTTAAATGTCGGCACAGATTTTAAATATAAAATGAAATATTTCGAAGTGATAATTGAGAAATAAATACGATTCCACTTACTTCGAATCACAGAAGCGAAACCTTTTCACACTCCTGTAAACGTCAAATACCATTGTGATCATCGAAAAAACATATCAGCCCCGCTTTCCCCTCAATCAATATGTTGACTTGATATGGGTCGGGAAAGCGTCAAAACTTGAGACGAGTTCAAGCCATCATGCCGCACTGTTTACCGAACTCATTTTCAACTATGGCGATACGTTTCAGGTCGAAGGCCAAAATGTGGAAAACTTAGTTTCCAATAACGGACACCAGATTCTATCAGGGCTGAAAACGCAACCTTTCCAAACTACCCTATCCGGAACATATGGCAATGTCGGACTAATTTTGAAGCCATTCTGCTACGGGATGCTTTCCCATAAATTGGGTTCGAAAGCGATGGAATATATTTCAGAATTGCTCTTTGAACAGCTTTTCATGCCAAGCGCACCCAATATTGACAAAGTAGAGAAAAGCCTTTTGGAATTATTTGAAAAATCGCCTTTGGATAACGATTTGGATAAGTTTGAAAAATACATCTCAAAAAACATCTTGGAAAAAGGAAGCTTGAAAGATTTCAACATGTCGCTCTCCATTTCTCAAAAAAGCTTCATACAGAAATTCAAAAAGCACTTTGTACTTACTCCGCACGAATACGTAAAGCTTAAGCAAGTGAATTACGCTATCCAACTATTGCAAAATAGCCATTCGGAAAAACTCATAAACATTGGATTGGACGCTGGATTTTATGATCAGTCGCATTTCATACGAGTATTTAAGAAGTTCTGCGGAGCCACGCCTAGGCAATTTCTGAAAAGGTAAATTCTGTACAATTTTATTGGAAGCTTAAAGCTTAACTTTGCAAAAAACAATTATTGATATGAAAGGAAAGAATTTTGTAAATATAGCTTGCAGTTTAGATGGAAAAATCGCTGATCAAGACAACAAAGTCGATTGGTTGCATGAAATCCCGAATCCAAAAAATATCGATATGGGAATCCCTGCCTTCATGGAAAAAGTGGACGCCATTGTGATGGGTAGAAATACCTACGAGACTGTTTTGGGTTTTGGAATTGAATGGCCGTATAAGAAACCTGTGTTTGTACTGAGCAGTTCTCTGACCGAAGTGCCTGAAGAGTTAAAAGGAAAAATTGAATTTATATCAGGCGCACCTCAAGAGATCACAAATTATATCAATAACAAAGGCTATTTGAACTTGTACATTGATGGCGGATTGACGATTCAAAGCTTTTTAGCTGAAGACATGATCGATGAAATGACCATCACGACGATGCCTATTCTACTGGGTGGCGGACCTGCTTTATTTGGGGATTTGCCAAATGCGCGAAGATTTAAACTCAAAGCGTCAAAAGTCTTTTTAGACGAGATCGTTCAAAGCCATTATATTCGAAAACCCCAAGCATAGAAAAATGGGTAAGATTATAGTCAAAGGATCTTGTCAATATTTCATTAAAGCCTGAATATAGAAATCCCCGTAATCAAATCGTTTTGTTTACGGGTTTTTCTGGTTCTGGAAAATCATCGCTTGCCTTCGAAACTATCAACGTCGAAGCTCAAAGACAAATCCTCAAATATAAGAAGCGAATTATGACTTGATAGAAAACCAGTCTCCGGTTATTCTAATCTAACAAAATGGTTTTCAAGCATTCAACATTTAACAAATATGAAAAAAACAAAAGAAATAGAAAGTGATAATACTTCTGTTTTTCCCAAATATTCTATTTCCATGTTAATGAGTTATGAAAGTCAAAAGATGGTCTAGCTTTTAGTAATTTTATAGTTTTTTAACATAAAACTTGCTTTCAATATACTTAATGGATAATTTTGTACCATCGAAAATGAAATGGTTTAGAAAACATATCGCAAGGCTAGTTCCTCATATTTGTTTGTTGCTTAGTATTCACTTTGCCAACATCAGTGTCAATATACTTCAGAATGAAACGTCTCAAAACGTTTTTTACAATGATTCAATTTTTCGCATTGAAAACGAAATTGAGAGTTTTGTCGAATTAATACTACACACTGTCTTTGAAAAAGAGTTTGCTATTCCTGATAATCCTGAAACACAAAATGGAGATCAAATTTTTAAAAAGCCATTTAGCTTTAAATCTCTAGAGCAAGTTTTCAACTATAATCTTTTATTCATTATTTTACCAATAAAAGTCACTCACTTTGGTTATCAGGAGGTTAAGTATTCCCCACCCATTAAAGAAATAATTCCACCACCACCTAAAAATTTTTTAGCTTAAGGTTAAAAAACAGGCTTGTATTTTCTTAAAAAAATGTTTTACAACACGTTTAAAACATATAGTGCTTTTTGTCACATGACTTGAGACAAAAAGAGTATTAAATCTATTCTAAATTTTCAAATTAGAATTAATTTGATATATAAAATACAATCCATTCAGTTTTTTGTAAAACAAATCTTTAGAATTTGATAATATTAATCTTTAAAAATTAATTCAATTTCTCTTACATTTATTTGTGCAATACTCAATCAAATAGATGAAAGGGAATCGAATTTCTAATGGAAAGCTAATAAAATAATATTGATCAAAATTATGTTTACCATATGAATTATATTCATTTATAATTATATGATCTAATACCTCATTAGCTGCTGTTTTCATTTGACTCAATTTTCAACTCACACTCTTAAGCTGCAACCATCCTATTACAATTAAATTATTTCTACCATTTGTCTATATTGTAAAATTACAAAACAATGAAAAAACTTCTTTTTACTTTTTTGAGTTTAATAGTTGTTTGGGGTATTCATACCCAAAGTGTAAAACTAAATCACTGTTATGCAAAGAGATTTTTAGATATTCAAAACTGCAGTGATTTAGTAGAAATGTTAATTTTTCCACATGCTAAATCTGAGTATCTACAGAGTAAGTTAATGTCTAATCCTGAAATTCATTTAGACCTCGATGTTTTTGGCCTATCTTCAAAAATCTGGTTTAATGCTAGTAAAGGAATTTAGAGCTAATAAAAAATCAATCGTGATAATGTCAAATGTCCAAATTATTTTAACACAAGATTAAAATTGAATCTCTTGCAATTGGCTTAAATGAAATACAATTCAAACAAAATAGAAGCGTACAACCTTACTGAAATAATTTTACATAAACATAAACTTTTAATTAAAAACTAATATGACCTAACTATACATTAATGCTAATCAATTAGGAATTCTTTCTTAATCTGCTCAAACGCATAACACTAAGCGTTATTGACTATATTAAAATAACTGACAAGTCATCTAGTATATTGATGTGATTAAACCTGTTCTTTCTCAGATAGGCTGCCTTATTAAAGATAAAGCTCCAACAGAGTTCTTTAATAATGACTTGCTGAAAAAATGAGAAAGTCGTCTAAAAATAATATAAACTACTTGAAGCATAAAGAAGAAAGCCGAAAGATTTTAAGAACTGAAAATATGAAAACCTATTAATCAGTCTGATCTACATTTAAACCTAATTTAAAAATAGTGAGAGATGTGCACAACATAATTACACAGGTATTATTGGTATAGCTGCTTGAAACATTTCTATCACGAGAATTAAGCTATTTACTATATCCAATTTACCACCTTTTAATAAATATTAAATGACTTGATTATTACTCACATAGCTAATGTTTATCACGATTAGTTTTTTATGGCTTTCTTAATCATCCTCCCTTGTATTCCCTCCAGAGGGAAATAAAATGGTATAAAAAATCAATCGTGATAATGTCTACTCTTTAAGAGATAAAAAATACATTATAATTAATTACAATAAATAATGATGGCTAAACATTTAAAAAAAATCGCATCTGCTGTTCTATGTTCAGTAGCTTTAATTTCATGTAAAATTAATATTGATACATCAATTGAAAAGCCTAAACAAAAAGTACTTGATTTTGAAGATTTGGCTTTAATTAACCTCTTCAAAGGTAAAGGAAAAGCAACTATATTAATAATTATTAATAACGATGACTAAACATTTAAAAAATTGTATCTGCTTTCCTATGTGCAGCAGCTTTAGAGTCATGCTCCAATGATATTAATGAATCTACTGAAAAGCCAGAGCAAAAAATACTTGGTTTTGAAGATTTGACTTTAAAAATAATTCTAAATGAGCTTTAAAAGAGGAGGACCCAATCTTCACCTCAGAAATCGCTTCTTTTAAATCATTTGTTGGTTTTGAACGCGCAAGTGCAGGGTATCTAATATCATAGAATCAAAAAAAAAGTCGCTTACTATCTCAGAGGCCAATGGACATGTAGTGAAAGCAAATTTGGGAGCAAATGGGGCGAAAAATTATGCTGTGATCAATTGTGCAGTATCTCCAAGCAAAGCTTAGTCTTCTTCATACTCCTATTTTGATTTATTTATCTAAAAATTATAAAACTTTTTTAATTAAAATTTAAACAAAATAACAATGATTAAACATTTCAAAAAAATCACTTCAGTTTTCTTATTTTCAGCAGCTTTAGTGTCATGTTCCAATGATATTGATGAATCTTCTGAAAAGCCAGAACAAAAAATACTTGGTTTTGAAGATTTAATTCTAAAAAATAATTCTAAATGGGTATCAACAGAGGACAATCCAATCTTCACCTCAGGAATCGCCTCTTTTAAATCATTTGTTGGTTTTGGACGCACAAGTGCAGGATACTCTAATATCATAGAATCAGAAAAAGAGTCGCCAAATGTCTCAGAAGCCAATGGATATGTAGTGAAAGCAAATTCGGGAGCAAATGGCACGAAAAATTATGCTGTGATCAATTGCGCAGTATCTCCAGGCAGTAATTTTGAAGTTAATTTTAGTAAAGAAATTAAACCCGTTAAAGCATCTTTGAATACGAGTGTATATGCTTATTATGCAATGAAAGATGGCGGTGAATATTTTCAAAAATTGCAGAGAGGACAATATCAAAGATTGATAATACAAGGGATCGATAGTCATGGATACCTCATGGATAAAAAAGTAATATTCTATTTCGCAGACCTTAGGGACGGAAAAGATTTTATTTTAGATGAATGGAAAGAAGTAAACTTATCCTCTTTAGGTAAAGTGAATGGCTTAAGCTTTAAAATGGAAGCTAATGTTGAAATCGGGGTAACTTACCCTCCTTCATATTTCTGTTTTGATGAATTAGTCTATCAAGATTTAAATGGCCAATAAACAACCACTTTGCAGCCTCTTTATTATAAATACTATTTTTCACTAAAAAAGAGCATTTATAATGAGCGAAAAGCTAATCAATAATGAACTTATTATATAACACAAATAAAAACACTTACATCAAAAATCAAGATTTAGTTATGAAAAGAAGGTTTAAAAATTTTTTCACACTATTGTTAATAACTATTATATTTTCATCTTGTGGACAAAATATAGAAAATAAAGACAAGTATGAGAATAGTCCATTCGTCGGAACATGGGAACAAATAGACCAGGAAAATAAAGATGAATTTATACTTATTGAAGGCCATAAACTTATTTTGATATTAACTTCTGACGGAACGGGAGAATATAAGATAATTCAACCATCCCAGTCTATAGATTTAGCAGTTAATTGGAATGAAGCTGGTGAAAATAAAATAAACTTAGTAATGTTTTTAAATGGAGTTGTAGCAGCTAAAGGAAATGCAAAACTTGATAAAGACACTCTTTCAATGGATTATGACGGAGATAAATTAATTTTCAAAAAGAAACAATAAATTACATTTCTACGTGAAACCCTAAAATAGCATTACACTTTACGAAAAATAAATTATTCAATAACAGCATGATTAGCTCTGCTGTTATTTTTCTTTTTAATTTACAATGCCTTTGAATTTATGATGACCTCAAGTAATCAAATAAGCGCTATTTAAAAACTATGCCCCATTTCAAACTATATAATAAAACTAAGCTTTTGATGATGTACTAAAATTGTCAAAATAAATGAACAGTATGAAATGGTATAATTATCTAGCATGCTTCTTTTTGGGAGCTTTTCTCATAAATTCTGTGCCTCATATAATTCATGGAATTTCAGGCGATTCTTTTCCTACGCCTTTTGCCAACCCTCCCGGAAAAGGACTATCATCTCCACTCATCAATTTACTTTGGGGTTATTTCAACTTGCTTATGAGTTATATATTGTACAAATTTTCTAAGCTCAATAGCCAAAACAAACAAGCATTGGCAAGCATAACCGCAGGAATCATTATCATGAGCTTTGTCTTGGGCATTACATTGGCAGGTAAACTTAGTTAACGAGGACATGTTAAGAGAAAATATCTAATAAAATTTGGCCTCATCATTTCTGTGACATTGAATTCTTAGAAGAATGGCTTAAAAGTCCTCACTTTCACTTAATCAAGTAACTATAACTTAAAAACCCCATGAATCCAATTGAAATTACTAAAAGCAATCACTTTATCAATTTCAATTGAATTCATGAAATAAAACCTACTGACTTATAGGCTTCAAAACTACAGTTTGGTTGAACTTTTCGATAATGGTATCCACATACGACTTCAACTCTTTGTATTCTTCTTGGTAATAAATCGGCTTTTTAAATTTAAAATTCCCCTTAGCCACAAAGTATCCATTTGTGATTGAGTACTTTAAATCAAGCTTGACAAGTTCATTATTGATATCCAATTCTGAAGGCATGTCTGTAATACTATAGTTTTCAGGGATTTTGAATTTAGACTCAAAAAACTTGTCCATGGAATAGATAAAATCAACCGGGTGGCTTCGTTCCTCCTGTGTCAAAAAGTTCTTCTGAAAAGGCAAATTCATGAACGGATTAACCACCAATTGGCCCGCAAAGCTTTCAACTTCATTTGACCCTTTGATAATCATGCTGCATGAAGCCCCTTGTAGCTTATCCCAAATTTTGACATCATGTATCTCATCAAAATAAGACTTAAAGTGCTTTCTTACTTTTACCGTATCATTCTCAAACTTTTCCCGCTTGCTAACCGCATCATACATTCTACTGCTGACAGAAACCACAGTTTTCATCTGCAAGTTCTCCGCATCAATATCGTACATTACACTATACATGTCTTTAGACAAACCATATGGATGGATATCTATCCATTGGGATTTCTTTTCATCATTAACCAATAGAGCCTTGCCATTCACGCATCGCAACGGCAATTGATTAAACATCGTATTTCGATCAGAGCCGTCCGACAAAAATGAGCTTTCGGATGTCTCGACATATGCCACCACATAATTGGTATAATGATCAAAAGGGTATTGGGTATATATTTTCCCATGTTTCCGAGTGCTTAAGATCAAAGGCTGAGCATTAATGCCGCTAGCGTTAAGCATCGCTATTAGAAATAAGTTGATATCCGCAATACTTCCATTTTTAGTTTTCAAGAAATTTTTCACCGGTTGTGATGCGTATTTTCCATAGTATCCATTCCAAACATAGTTGTTTTTGACATACTCAACGATCTTATTCGCCTTTTCCAACTCATTCAATTTACCCAAATTCAAGCTTGCTATGATCTCTTTGGCATTCCTCTTAGCCGAATTCATATACTTGCCAAACTTCTCATGCTTCAACAGCTCTTTATTCAAATCCATCCAAGTCGAGATAATTTCAACCTTGCCCCCTGTAGGTCTGTAAAATCTGGCCAGCTGAAAATCAACTTTCATGATATAATCCTCAACTGACGATATATAAGTCTCATCAACAAAAGCCGGCACATCTTCCATTACAAAAGTATGAATGTAATCTCGGAACTCGGATGTGCTCGCCCCATACGAAACAGAAACACCTGGAATTCTTCGATATTTCGAACCTTCGCGCTTATCCCTGAAACTAAACTTGTCGATACCCTTCTTTATAAAAACATATTCGTAAAAGGGAATCAAAGCCACATCATATTCACTATACAACGTGGGAATATTGCTCTGAAACTCCCAATCCGGAAGATGGAATTTAAACGGCGTGTCCAACACATAGCTATACTCCAATACAGAACCATCTTGAACATCAGGGAATACAAATTTTTTAACATGCCAATGCTTATTCAGCTTCTCTTCATATACTGCTTTTATATCAAGCTCTGTCAATTTTAACTTTCCTTCCACATAATTATAAGTGACCGCTTTCACATCATGAACTTTCTCCCTTTTGGAATACCCGTCTTCATAGAATGGAATACGAATCTCTGTCACGCCTTCTTCAGTCTTGCTGAAAACTTTGATTCTCTTATGCCTCTTAAACCTTATATCGTATCCTCCTTCCGCATTTTCTATAAAACTGGACTCTCCCTTATCATATAAAATAAGAGCCTTGGCTTCCGGGTCCTTTTCATAAGAAGTCATCTCTATTTCCTCTTGGGTAATTTTTCCAAACTCAATGGACTTCGTCTGCGCCCAAGAGAAAGCGCTTGCTGCCATGCAAAAAATTAGTATAAAATATTTCATTGAATTATTATAGCTGATCGTTTTTTATATTTTATTATCTCATCGACAAATGCGTAAAAATCCGAATATTCCTCTGGAGCTATTTTCCCATTAGGAATAACAATAGATTCATTCACTACCACTTCTTCCTCGCTTAATGTGAAACTTGTGACATAAGTCCCAAATTTAGACTTTAAACTTTTGCTTTCTGGAATTTTTATTTCGCCTACGGGCAGATCCTCAAGCTTCACATTCATCTTATTCACTCGATTTATCGGATTGCCAACAGCATACTCGTCTTTTTGGTCTTCAGGATGCGCAAGACTTGGCAACGACACTATTAAAGGTTGCACAATATGCATGTTGCCTATCTTTCGAAATAAATTACCAAGCTCTCCTTCAGTTTTGATATTGACATGCAAACTATCTCGATGAAAATTGACGAGCTCCCAAGAGTTTATAGTGTAGTTTTTCAAATTAACTTGATCTGAAAGAACATCTTCAAATCTATCATCCATTTCATTTTTGATAAAATATCTGCATGCCTCAAACACCGACCCCTCCAACCTTAGCTCAATGTCCGCTTTCCATTGATTTTCAACTTTTCGAAATGCGTACTTTTGAATTGATCCGGTATCTTCAATCTTTACTTTTGGAATTCTTACCAAGTGACTATTATCATCCTCCACGGACAAACCCCAACGATCTTGAATGAAACGACCCAAATAATCGAATGGCAAATAATCACTGGTATTTTCCAACCACAGTGTATCATTCTCAAGAGGAACGGATAATATTACATGATTGAATTGTTGGCTTGGAAAATCCTCAACTATGTCATTCTCACCTACTCCCGACTTAACCAAAATATAATTAGACTCTATTCCCGCCACGCTCAACAAGGCTTTCATATAGGTTGTCAATGCCTTGCAATCTCCATACTTCTTTTCACTGACGTAAGATGCAGGATAACTTTTAAGTCCGCCTATATCAATCGAGACATTAACATACTTTGTATGCTCCTGCAAATAATAATACAATGTTTTTACTATTTCTTCTTTATCAACCAACCCTTTTATCAATGATTTCACATTTTCCTTGTCAGCTAATGTTAAATCCAAAGCATTTTTGTTGAGATCATAATTCCATTGTCCAAAACTCTTCCATGAATCAAAGCTTCCGCTAATGCCATAATGAAATATCTTGGGAACTACCAACACCTCAGGGCCATCTCTTCTTATAGTGATACTGGGCTGTTTTAAACTTTGCATTTGTCCATTATACATCCATTTGAAAGACTTGCGGCCATCACGTTCAGATCTATTAATTAGCAAAGAGTCCGTGTCGTAATAATTAAGCTGATAATTTGCCGGCACATCCACTTCCAAAGTCGCATGCGCTGTTTTTACAGACTCGTGAATTACCGGATTCCAATAAGTCAAATGCAAAAAATCTTGTGCGACTAACTTATAAGAATACTCAACCCGATAAGGATACTCATTCCAATACATATCAAATTGAGCCACCAAATCATCCTGAAAAAAGGCTTGGTTGGTTCTCGCATTTTTAATAAGCACATCCTTTTTTTTGACCGTTCTAAGAACCTTTCCATTCAAATCAACTATACGAGCGTATTGTAAATCGAGCTTTTGATCCGGACTGTGATGAATATAAATTTCCGCTAAATCATGAGATTTATTATCATTAATTTGAACTACAAAGCTTCGTTCAGTGTGCTTAACAAAATTCTTGTCCACAAAGACTCTAGTGTCATATTTCAAAATTTGTCCGTAACCAATAGTAAAAGTACTTACTAAAAAAATAATCAATACTAATCTTAACAAAATATGATGCAACTTCACTATATCATTTATTAAAAATTATCTCTTAATTCATAATCAAAAATAACAATTCCAAAAAAAATCACACCACAAAAGGCTATTAAAATATCATTTATTTCAAAAATAAAAACACATAATCCACACATGAATTAATTTAATTAAATAAAAAATATATTAAAAACTATTATCTCTTACCAGCTTTTATCGAATAAACCATAGGAATTTTATTTTCAAAATGACTAATTCTGAATTTATTTTTTGCTATTTCAACTGTTTTATTAAAGCAATCATAAGGAGAATAATCAAACTCATTGAAAGCTTCAATTTCAAGCCCATTCTTGATCAAGCTATTCATGACTTCGCCTAGTCCATGATTCCACACAACAAATTCTTGGCTTATCTCTGAATTCCTATCGGCATAAGTTCCTTCCTCTGATTCAGCGATAGGACCCGCATTGAAGTAATTATATTCCACGCTTTGGAAATCATCATCAAACATCCAAACGACTGGATGAAACTCGGCAATCACGAAGTCCCCGCCGGGCTTTAAAAAAGAGGAAATTACATCTGCCCATTTTTCCAAATTTGGCAACCAGCAAATCGTGCCATAGCTTGTGAAAACTATATCGAATTTTTTATCCAAATGATTAGGCAAATCATAGATATCGCAACAAATAAACTCAGCGCTAGCATTCAATTCTAAAGCAAGCGACTTGGCGGCTGCTATTGCTTTATCTGACAAATCGACACCTGTGACATTCGCTCCCATTCTACTTAATGAAATCGTATCTTGTCCGAAATGACATTGCAAATGCAAAATCGACTTGCCTTTAATATCCCCCAACAATTCCAATTCGATGCTGTTCAGCGATGACCGGCCTTGCTTAAAGCTGTCGAGATCATAAAAATCCGATTTCAAATGCACCTCAGTTTTATTATTCCAAGACCGTCTGTTTATTTCTAAATAATTTTCATCTTTTTGCATTACTTCATTTTTTGATTATAAAAAACACACAATATCCAAATATATCAATTTATTAAAACTTCATTATTATCGCTTTAGACTTCTTATAAGCATTTAAATTACTGCTTCATTATCGAAACTTTAAAAAGCGCTAACATGATAAAAGACAAAAATAAATATCTTATATTATTTACAAATTCAAAAAACAACGTCATCAAACAACTAAACTAAGTGCACATGCGATTCTCATTCATTTTCTCAAGTTTTCTTGCTTTAACAAGTATCTTGACGAGCCTACAAAGCTTTTCCCAAACTCAGGAAAATACAAAACCCCTAGCCATAGGCCAGATTCTAACCATCGACTCCAAGATTTTGGAAGAAGAGAGAATTCTAAACATTTACTTGCCTGAAAATTATGAAAACAGCGATAAAAAATACCCAGTAATCTATCTTCTGGATGGCTCTATCGATCAAGACTTCCTTCATATAGCAGGGCTCGTACAATTCAATTCCTTATCTTGGATCAATGTCATTCCCGAATGCATAGTGGTAGGCATAGCAAATGTCGACAGGAAAAGAGATTTTTCTCATCCAACCAGTATCAAAAGAGACAAAAAAGATTTTCCTAGCTCAGGAGGCTCCCAAAAATTCATATCATTCATCGAAAACGAGCTTAAAGAAAGAATCGAGAGCCAATACAGAGCAAATAACGAATCATACCTTATTGGCCAATCCTTAGGAGGCCTTCTTGCCACTGAAATCCTATTGAACAAAACCGAACTATTCGATCATTATATCATTGTCAGTCCAAGCCTATGGTGGGATAATGGATCTGTGCTTAAAACAAGCCTCACGCATCATTCGCCCAAATCAATTTCCATAGCCGTTGGCAAAGAAGGAGAAATCTTAGAAAACAATGCAAAAGAGCTGTACATGAAGCTAGTCGACGATGGTTATCCAAAAGGAAACCTGTATTTCAAGTATTTAGAAAACAGAAATCACGGAGACGCCCTGCATATGGCTGTGTATAATATTTTCGAACATCTTTCAGAAACCAACAAAAAGAAAAATCAATAGAGTGGCTTAAGCCACTTTTTTTTGTCTCGAATTCGCTTTCTATTTTACAATTAAAACCTTCCATACAACCATCACTAACAAAACAAAACAATAAAAATAATTTAAACAATATTAATAAGCATAAAAACAACAAAAAAGACAACCAAAACGAACTTCACTAATGAATATATTACAATAAACAAAACTAGAATAAAATAGTATTTATTAACCTCATATTGTAATATTACAATCATAATAGAATATATGATATCTCTAAAACCTGTTGAGAAGATTGAGTTGGAAAAGAACAATAGCGAATCAAATTGCGATTATTGGCATTGCATTTATAATACAATGCTTCTTTTTTTCATTGAGTTATTCCCAAATCATTGGATTGCACTTCGATACAAAAACAGGATTTCCTCACAATACTGCTTATAATTTACACATAGATTCTTTAGGAAATATCTATACCGGCACAAATGCGGGCTTGTCAATATTCAATGGCCTAACATTCAAAACCATCAACACGCAACATGGACTTCGCAATCATGTCGTGGTTGACATAGCGCAAAACAAAGCAGGCGACATCAATATTTCAACTTGGGGAGGAGGAGTCATGCAGTTAAAAAATGATTCTGTGTACGATGACAAAATAGAAAAGAATAATTTGTGCTATGCGTCTAAGTTACGAGCTTTGGATAGCGGTTTTTTTTATCGACAGTCACTAGGAAACTTTGGAATCAACTATAGTTGTGAAAATAGCTCTACAAATAAATATGACGAATTTTTCATTTGGAAAGACAGTCTCAAAAAAACAGCAAAAGCGAAAATTGGGCCTAAAGCACCGTATATTCAAGATGTAAATTTTAGTTGTTTCAATGAGCGTTTATTTTTCCATCAAGGTTTTTGGGGGAATAGAGAAAGGTTCACCGGTGTGCACTTGCTGAATTCTAACAAGCAAATTTCAACGCCATACTCTTTTCTAAACAATTCCCAGATACATATGATTGACACTTGCGCTGTTCATCAGTGCTTAAAGGCTTCTTCCTTCGGCAATGTTTATCATTTTAATCAATCCGGCATTATCAGTCAAGATTCATTTTTAAATGATCACTTTATTATCAGGAAACACTTATGCAGAGAGACTTTCCAATCATTCAATACCTTCAATTTGAAAAATCAAGGGTTTGATGTTTACTTAAAATTTCCAGATTCACCTTCTCCCACTAACTTAATGCAAAAACACTCTATTAATCATAGAGTCTCCGATATAGAGCTTGACAGCAATGAAAACCTATGGATCTCCTTATTTGGCGGAGGAATGAGGCTATTGCCTTCAGGTCTTATAAAAACCCAAATAGATTATTTATTCCAAGATAAAAACATCTTGGATATTTCATTGGCCAATGACTCAATTGTTTATCTTCTAGAGGATAACCACATTATCCATAAAGCTAATCAACAAGAAGTCATATACAGCACAACACTCAAAGACAATATTACGGCCTTGCATTTTATAAAATCAAAAGACAAAGTGTACGCGGATGTATCGATTCGAAATTATAATCCTAATAAAAACTCGAATATAATCTCCGGTCAAAAATCGATGTACTTCTCCCAAGACTCCAGCTTCACATTTAAAGTCCTCGGTAATTATCTATGGTATACATATGCGAAAGATACATTTCAATTCAGTTTCAAAGAAATACACCTGAACATAAAACATGTCGTTACAAGCCAAGATAAAATTTGGATAGCAACAAACAATGGTTTGCATGCCATTAAAAAGTTTTCGCATCAACCTATTTTTCACTTGAATGAAGAAAATGGGAAAATCAGCAATAATGTTTTATGCCTCCAAGAGATTAATAACAACATATGGGCAGGCACAATGCGTGGAATAGCCATAATTTCTAAAGATGGAAAACTGCAAAAAACGATAAATAAAGACTCTGGCTTGGACAATGAACATATTAACAAAATACATAAAGACAGATATGGCAAAGTATGGGTTTTAACTCAAAAAGGAGTCAGTTTAATCAACTCAAGCAATATATTCAATTTAAATAGCGATTATGGGCTACCGCTTGAAAAAATCACCGACCTGGAAGAAAGCAACAATGGCAACATATGGCTGGCTGGGGGAAAAGGCGTCGTTGTACTTAAAAACAACAATGCCGATTTATTCAACGAAATCAATAAACTTCATATCACAAAATCAGGACTTCGATACAAATTCGCTCCTGTTGCAATTCCCGCATCTTCCAATTACATGCTTCATTATAAAATCAATAACGGTGGATGGCAAAACCTTCAATCCATGAGCCTGGATTTCACTGATTATAAACAGGGTAAATATAGACTGGAACTTAGAGCCAAAAACTTCAGTCAATGGAAATATTTTCCTGTTCAAAAATTTGAAGTGGTATATCCATGGTATCAACAACCTTGGTTATTCATTATCTTATTGTGCGTAACCTTTGGACTTGTAACTTTTTGGATACTTAAAAAACTTACTTCTCTTAAGAAAAAACACGAACTATTGCTCCGTACTCTTAGCGAAAATAAAACCCTGCAAAAAGAATTAGTCAATGTAAGAGAAACAGCAGCCTCGGATTTCCACGACGCCATGGGCAATAAACTTGCGGGAATCACTGTGCTTTCCGAAATGCTTCTCAGAGATGCTGAAAAAGGAAGGCTAAACAACCAGAGAGTTATTCGAATAAAAGAAGATGCCAAAGGGCTTTATGATGGTATGAAAGATGTGATCTGGGCAATGAAAAGCTCCAGCGACGAACTTTGGGAGCTTGCAGTCTACCTGATTGACTTCGGCGAAAAAATGTTTCAGGGAACAGACATCCAATTTTATTCTCAACAAAATATTGATGACAAAGGAGCTAGGCTTCCTATTGGCTGGAACAAACAAATATTGCTCATATTCAAAGAAGCTATGACCAATAGTCTAAAATACTCCGAAGCTGATACCATTGCATTGAATTTAGTCCTTGACAGAAAAAGATTAATGATCTCGCTAATAGACAATGGCATTGGCTTCGACATGAACGCAATTGACAGAATAAATGGAATATCAAATATGAGAAACCGAGCTCAAACCATTGGAGTTGAACTTGAAATCCATTCTCAAAAAGGAACACATATCATTATGACTGCCAATATCCTCTAATAACTATAACAAACTACAAACACACTATGCTTAAAACCAAAATTTTCATCATTGAAGACAATCCCATTCTACTGGAACTTTATGAAGAAATTCTCAGCGAAGAACCTTCTTTTATTGTTACGGGTTGTTTTGAAAGTGTCGAAGAATCTATTCCTTCGGCAAAATCTTCGCCTCCGGATGTCATACTCATGGACATAGGGCTTCCGGGAGTAAACGGCATCGAAGGTTTAAAAATGCATAAAAAAATCAACAGCAAAGTACTAACCATCATGATAACTGTTCATGAAGAATCCAATACTGTATTTGAAGCGCTGAAAGCCGGAGCCATAGGATATCTCACCAAAACCACCTCTCCCGATGAACTTATAGCCAAAACGAAAGAAGCCATAAGCGGAGGGGCTCCCATGAGCGCCAATATCGCGCGCAAAGTAATTACTTTTTTTCAATCGCCAGATCTCAATGAGCTTACTGGAAAAGAAAACGAAGTTGCCAACAGCTTAGCCTCAGGCATGAGTTATGCCAGTATCGCAAGAGAAATGGATGTGTCTGTCAACACCATCAAATATCATATTAGAAATATTTATGAAAAGCTTCATGTGAATTCCAAGCAAGGATTGATAGATATTATTCAAAAAAATTAAAAGTGTAAAGGCCGCTGCATGGAGTCAGCGGCCTTGAAAAATAAAAAAACAAACAACACAAAATTATTGAAACTTAAAAGTTGCGGAATGCTTTACCTGATAGTGATACGCTCCGAGTGCACACCATTCTCTTTAACAACTTTCAGCAAATAAATTCCTGAAGAGAAGTTCGACACATCAATAGTCGTAAAAGTTCCCTGAAGCTTTCCATCCTTAACCAATTGCCCTGATAAGTTATAGATACTCCAACTTTCTCCTCCTATCGCATTACTATCTTGAATATTCAAATTATTTTCTGTCGGATTTGGATAAATTTTGATCCCCTCAAAATCAACGATCTCATCAATTGAACTGATTAAATTCTGAGCCGACTTTCTTGAAGAGTTTCCGCAATCAGTCGACCAACTTTGCCATGAACTTTTCCTCAAAGAACTATTGCTTTCAGCCCAACTGATACTACTAACTTGAATACATGTAAGATCAGTGTTATTCCAACTATTAAAATATTGTAATGAAGTATTATTACTTATATCCATGGATTGTAAATCATTGTCTCTTACAATTAAAGATGTCAATAACACGTTATTAGACACATCCAATACTGTTAAATTATTGAAATCAACATTTAGTTTCTCAAGCGAAATATTCTGATTTAAATCCAACGTTGAGATCTGGTTTTGCGAAATATACAGATCCTCCAAGTTGCTCATATGGCTTACATCAATCGAAGTTAGATTGCATCTTGCAAAATGAAGATCAACTAATTCTGTCTGATTGCTCAAATCAACATATGTGAAATTGTTATCCCCTAAGGCAAGTCGCTTTAAGTTAGGCGCTCCAGTTATGTCTATAGAGGAAATATCATTATTAGGAATCCATAATACAGTCATATTAGGCTTGTCACCAACGATAACAGACGTGGTACTATTTTCCTGACTGTATATTTGCTCTAATTTATCCAATCCAGTCAAGTCAATTTGATCAATATCCGGGTTGAATGATGTACCCAACACTTTCAAATTCACAAATGATTGCAAGCCTGTCAAATCAGCGATATTCTTTCTAAAAACCATCAAAGAACTAACCGCTTCCGCTTCCTCGCATTGTATTTCTCCATCGCCATTTGTATCTACAGTTGGAGAATATGCAAGCAAAGCATTCTTGAAGTTTGCATCTGGAATTTCCACAACACACTCTGGGCATTCCTCCTGCCACTCCGCATGATCATCTTTGAAATAACGGTAATTATAATCCGCATACTGCTTATCCTTTACTTTAATGCAATACAAATCATTGTTCAGCGTACACCTTACATCCCATATTTCATTAAAATGACTAATATCCAAGCTTCTAAGATTATTATCTGTTAGGTCAAGCATATGCAAGTTAAGTATCGGGCTTAAATCAACAGTTCTTAGCTTATTAGAACTCATTTGAAGCATTTCCAAAAGCGGATTACTATCAAAACTCACCTCGTAGATATTATTCTGCCTAATGTCCACAGTTGTCAGGTTTGGATTATTCTCGAAATTAACTTCCGTCAACTTATTGCCATTAAGCCATACGCGCTCAAGAGCCGAGAATTCTGTCAAATCCAAGCTTGTCAACTTATTGTTAGGCAAACTAAGTTGAGTTATGATGTTGTCTTCACTCACTTCAAAAGAAGAAATTTCATTGCCTCCGAATGAAACGTTATTAAGCTTTAAATTATGAGTCAAATCGACAGATTGAATTTTATGATTATATAAGTTCAAACTCTCCAAGTTGACAAATGCCTCTATACCTGTGATATCCTGAATTTCACCATTATAATGACTTATCCATTTCACTAATACTGCTTCACCACACTGAACTTCTCCATCTCCATTCAAATCGATCTTCGATGAGCCGGTAGTATTGATCAGAACTTCTTTAAAATGAACATCTGGAATATCAACCACGCATCCACAACTTTCCTCAACATATTCTGTATGCGAGTCCTTGAAGAAAGTAGAAATTCCCTGAGCCGCATTCACGTCAATAACTTTAATACATGGCAAGTTCTCATTACCAACCGTGTTCAATGCTGTCAAAAAGAAATTATCGCTGATATCCAAAGCATACAAATCGTTATCGCCACAATCAAGCTCCTTCAATCCTAGCATATGATTAACTTCCAGCATAGTAATATCATTGCCGCTGCAATCCAGCACTTCTAATTTGGTCTGGTTAGATACATCAAATTTCACTAAACCAGAATTCGCTATTTTCAGCTCTTTCAAATTAATATTTTCAGCAATATCAAATGTGGAATAATCCGAAAGGTCCATATCATTGCAATGCAATATTTCCAATCCTACACTTTTGTAAATTGAATTCACCTGCAAGCCTTTATTTCCTGAAAGATACAGTTCTTTAAGATTCGGCAAGCTTTCAGAGCTAAACCAGCTCATGTTATTGTATTCCAAATCAATAAATTCAAGCGATCTGTTTTTATGAAAATTAAACGTCTGAATAGGGTTGTGATCAGCTACCAACTTTTTCAAATTTGTGAACCCTTGCAAGCCTTGAAGGTTGACGATGCTACTGTTTGACAAGAAAAGCTCTTCCACGACATTAGCCTCAGCGCACTGGATCTTGCCGTCATTATTCGTATCAATCACTGGGTCATGATTGACCAATGCCTGAACAAAGTTCGCATCTGGAATATCCAAAGTACAATCGCAATCACCATCTTGCTCCGTATACATGGTATACACCTCTTTTACATATCGTGTATTGCTATTTGCAGCCTCCTCATCAATCACTTTCACACAGAACAACTCTGGGTTCTCAATACAAGTAAATCTCATCAACCTATTTGTAAAGCTCACATCCAAATATTGTAGTTGATTGTAAGAGCATTCCAAATGCTTTAATTGAGTATTATTATTGAATTGTATATTTTGAATATTATTATTATTACAGAACACATATTCCAAAGTAGGGGAATCAGGCAATATCAATTCAGTCAATTGATTTCCATTACATCTAAGCGCATTAAACTTCGTCAAACCAGTTAAATTCAAATCGGTCAAATTATTATTTCTGCAATAAAGCACATCCAAGTGCTTATTCTGGCTCACATCCAAAGTTGTTAAAGTATTCCCATCAACATACAAATCAGTTATATACTTAAATGCTTCAATTCCTTGCAAATTGGCAATTTTTTTATTCGACAAAGGCAATACCGTTGCAACCTCTGCTTCTCCGCATTGCACTTCTCCATCCCCATTCAAATCAATTCCTAAATCCAATACCGCTTGCTTAAAGTTTCTATCAGGAATATTAACCACACACGACTCTTTTATTCCCATTACATTAACCGCATCCCAAGCATGCATAACCATAGCTTTCACATCTGGCTCGTTTGGATAAAGATCTTCAGTAGCCAAAATCGAATAAAAACGCGCATGAGCATAACCTGAATTTTTAGTTAAATAAACGGTCATTGTTCTAAATGCAATCTGAGCCGCTTTTTCCAAGCCGATAGGCTTTACATCATAGGGAAAGTTTACCGAATTTATTCCTTTATCTCCTTCACTTAATAAATAAAACCAATAATTCTGCACAGAGCTATTAGTATGCACACCAAAATTATCAAACGAACTAGTATGCCAATAAGTCGACCTGTAAGTATCCGGGTCTCTAAAAGAATTGGGATCAGACATGCTCCTAAATGCTCCATCCTCTTGATTCGAGCCAAGCAACCAATCCGACTCATCACCCAATGTTTTTATTTCTATATAAGTTCCAAAAATATCAGCGAAAGATTCATTTAAAGCACCTGATTCATGAGAGTAAACCAAATTAGAAGTGTGCCTTACAACTTGATGCGTGAATTCATGGCCAACAACGTCAAGCTCAGTCACAGGATTTAGGCCATCTTCTCCGTCTCCAAACACCAATCTATTCCCCTTAGCAAAGGCATTAACCAAGTTATTTCCATAGTTGACGTAGCATTCAATTTCTCCTCCGTTATTATCATAAGAATTTTGGCTAAAGTCTGATCTATAAATCTCCAATGATCTTTCCAGCCCCCAATGAACATCTACAGCTGCCTTTCCTGCTGGTGTTGCAAAATGCCATTCATTGTCAGTGCTCTCAATCTCATCAGAAAAATAATAGCTTTTTCCACCATTTAGAGTCTTGGTAGTATAATTGTTTCCATTGGCAAAATTTGACAATTTGTAATTTTGAGAGGAGTTCATTCTATAAGTGATAAACTGCTTTACTCCCTCGTAATTCGTAGTTCCATTGCCAGT
This sequence comes from Aureibacter tunicatorum, assembly GCF_036492635.1. Classification (GTDB taxonomy): domain Bacteria; phylum Bacteroidota; class Bacteroidia; order Cytophagales; family Cyclobacteriaceae; genus Aureibacter; species Aureibacter tunicatorum. The sequence goes on along the minus strand of NZ_AP025305.1, from coordinate 1,606,101 downwards.
ATGATCTCCATAATGGATCTCACTATTTTCATACAACACGGTTCCACTTTCAGCGTCGATATACAGATCAGCGTGATACAACTCCGAAGCTGCTTCCACATTGATTTTAAATGCTAATCTGTAACCGCTTGCCAGATTGGAAATATCGCGAGGCAAGTATACTTTCTCAGGCTGGGGAGCTGGAGGCATTGGAGCGCCTGGCCTTGAGCCAGGCTCTGGTTCCCAAGAATACCTTTGTGCTCCAATATGACTTTTAGCGATATCCAAAACACTGGATTCGCTTATCTGCCTGCCTGGAGTCGTCGGCCCTTCGGATTCTTGTGGGAAATGAGCAATTGCACCTGTAATCGTCTTCACGTAGCCCTTTTTCACATGAGCTACGATCTCTATGCCGTCAACAAGAATCCCGTTAAAGAGCTGTTCATACCTGTAATGCGTGAAGCCAATATGATCAGTATATTGGCTTTTAAGCCTAAATGTCAATTGAGGGTGAACCCTTAAGTCAGAATATAGTCTTTGCAGGAATGAACTAAAGGGCTGGTTCTCTTCAATAAACCTTATGATTCCTGTACCGTTTGTGTCGCTAAGTCTTACAATTTTAGAAGAGCTTCCTGTACCACCTATCGGTCCGTTTTGAGATTGTGCCGATAATTGGAAAGACGTCAATAGCAACGCTGAAAAAAGCGTTAAAATTCTATGTGACAATCTTAATTTTTCTAGTTTCATGTCTGGAAATAATTCAGTCTTAGTTTGAGATTCGTTTTCGATTTTGATCAAAATACGGAAGCAAAATTATGCACTTCTCAAACACCATTTCCCACCCATTTTGGGTAGGAAGACGAATTTTTTCAAAAAACTTTCACACTAGCTCTTCAAGCATCTCACAAAGCCTATTATGAATTTAGGCTATCAAAAAATTCATACAAGCTTAACTTTAATTACATAAAAGTCCAAGCTACGAACCTGCTAACCTTTTGCCCTTGCTTCATCTCAACAAAACGATATGACTTGACCTTGTTCCATTTAAGAATATGCTCTAATTTCTTGACGTTTTCCTTTTGTGACACTAGCGATGTAAACCATTTGCATTGCTGAGCAAACTCAGCGCTCTCCTCAATCATCTTCTGGATAAACGCTAATTCACCACCCTTGCACCACAGCTCATGGTCACCTCCGCCAAAGTTGTAATTTGCAGATAATTTGCCTTTGCTCAAATTGCTTGCTTTTCGCATGTTAGCTTCTTTTGCTTCCTTTTCAGATTTATAAAAAGGCGGATTGCAAATCGTAAAATCAAAGCGATCCTCAGGTCCAATAATTCCCTTAAACACGTGATTCAAATCATTTTGTCTTCTCAATTGGATCTTATTTCGCAAGCCTTTATTCGATTTAACAATGGCTTGCGCGGCTTTCAAGGCTTTTACATTTGTCTCGCTAGCTACAAAATTCCAGTCAAACAATTTATTACCCAATATTGGATAAATCAAGCTAGCTCCAGCTCCTATATCCAAGCCTTTGACTTTCTTTCTCGATTCACCTTCTATCGTTTTCTCATCAAGCAAGTCAGAAACATAATATAAATAATCGGCTCGTCCTGGAATGGGAGGACACAAATACCCTTTAGGCAAATCCCAAAACTCAAGCTTGTAATGGTATTTCAACAACGCTTTATTTAGAGCGACAACTGCTTGCGGGTCTGAAAAATTGATGGACAGCCTATTTCCAGGCAGCTTAACCAAAAAATCCTTAAGCTCAGGCGAAGCTTCTGTCAACTTGGAAAAGTCATAGCCAAATCTGTGAATATTACGTTTGTGAAATTTTTCTGAATTTGAGGATTGTTTAGGCTTATTCGTCATTTGTCAAGTGAATTTAGATTTGATTTTGAAGAGCGCAACCCTGCAAAATTAACTATTTTACTTTTTATTCTCTTAACATTAAGACATTAAACTTCAAGAAGGATCTCCAAAACATTTGCTTTCTGAAGATCCGACTTCTCTGATATTATTTCACTCCCGTATATGGATTGTAAGTATAATTTCTGCTGAATTCACCAAGATTCGAGAAGTAATGAGCAGTCAACTTCGCAGGATTATTGGCAATTTCTCCAGTATAAGAAGCCCCGTCATTTCCATCATCCCAATTCCAAGGAGTATTCGCGCTCCCATTATTTGTAAATGAATTAGGAAAATACTTTGCATTGATCAAAAAACGCGTGTCAAACCTTCTATCCCAGATGCCATTCGTTTCAAAAATATCCACTAGCTTGTACTTCACATGCCTGTCGTAATCATCAGATGGATATTCCGATATAGTCAAACTTGGATAGTACTTCACATAATCGCTCCCTCCCGGCTTGAAATCAGGAAAAGTTTTCATCCCATGGCCTTTCGCCTCTTGCGTTGTCAATACTCTCAATGAGCCATCGTAATTTTCTCTATCGCAAGTTCCATCTATATTTTCATGTCCCCCGCTTAATGAACTCCCTTGAGGTTTGTAGGAATAAAAATCGCTGTGGAATACAGTTACAACACCTTCAAGGCTTCCAAACTGCGATCCATCTTTTCTAATAATATGTAGCGCGCCTTCCAAGTCATTCTCATGTTGATCCAAGCTGTACAAAAAGAAAATGTCCGTCCAATCTCTTGGATGAAAGAAAGTGTACAGAATAAAATAGTGCGTTTCTGATTCCACCACCGAATAGTAACTTACCGCTTTGCAATCATTCTTGCTTTTTAAATTATCCCAGTTATTCGTGGAAACCCAATCTCCATCAAAATCTATAGCCGTCACATAATCCGACACTCCTCCCAACGAATATCTTCCTGTCTGGTCAACATCTTGAATATGAACAGGCGCATGATGATATACCAAAGGCTTGTAATCTCCCAAAGAATTCACAGAAGCAGTAGGCTCAGTTTCCGACCTCACTATGGAGTTTTCAAATGAGTCAATCTCGATCACTTCATCAAGATCGCTAGTTTGTTGGCAAGAAGCCATGAGAAGAGAACATCCCGTTAAGAAAACTCCCAAATGTAATTTTAAATTCATTGTTGTATTTTTTAGAGTTAAACCCCTCTAATATATTCACCTACAACAATATTTAGCACACTCATCAAAGATGTAATCAATACATAACTCTTTAATAAAATGCGAAAAAAATAATTAAAGAAAGCTTAAAATTAAAAGCATCGTGCATTAAATAATGGAGCAAATTTGAAAATTAATCAAAAAAGCCTTCCCAAAAATTTGAAGAAGGCTATAATCAAAATTCTCATAAAACGATATTACCAATACGTATATCTATCCAACGCATGTTGTTGACGACTTGATAATTGCTCGCTTCTTTGATCTTTGGAGAATTTAGGCGTGCCTTCAGGAAGGTGTTCCAAAAGGTTCGATAACTTCACCACTTGAGTTTCCGGCTTAAAATCCAAACCCAGCTCTCTTAAACTCTGAATTCTCAAAGTCATAACTCCCTTTTTCATTCCACAGGCATCTATCCAATTCTCTATACCCGGATCTTTTTCGCTAACAACAATATAATAATACCCGTCAGAGCTCTTGAATGCCTGACACTTGCCGTCTCTACCCCATGACAAACTCGATTGTCTATTTCTCCAATCCGGACTTGACCCCCAAAAATTAAGTATTTGAAAACCGCAATACCCTGCGTCCACCTCTCTCAACTTCACCACCAAGGCCTCGTCGCTTTCCAGTTGCCAATATCCATAAGAGCTTTTTTGAGATAATATACCGATTTCACCTGTCGTCTTGAACTTCATCAATGAGTTTTTAGGCATCAAGGTCATTTTCCAAGCAAAATTAGGCCAAAATTTACCTTGGCGGTTGATTATATCAGCTGCGTTTCTCACCTTTTTGGCCATCATATCCATATCAGTGTTTGGACTCGGCTCACCTGATGTGCCCTCCAACTCGATATACACATCTCCGTGCCTTTCTTTATCCCATTCTGAATGATTGCTTCTGACAATCAAAGACAATATTCTATCTTCTTGCTCCAACTCCATCCAGTTTTGCATATGTGACTCTCTATGCTTGCTCAAATATATCACAAAGTCCCCATTTTCATCCAGATTCATTTGCTCATCTTCCAATACAGCGATAGCTCCTTTAGGATCTGGTCCATAAAATGTCTCAACAAGAAAGTCAGCAGTGGTTCCTCTATTTCCGGTAATCTTGTACACATGCTTGCCATCTGGATTCCACACATTCGCGACTCTGTAATAGTTGTCCGGATTATCGATTCCTATTCTTCTGGTGGGACTTTCCATGTTTCTAAAGTTGGGAAAGTCCGGATTAGTCATTATCAAATCCTGATTACCAGCAATGAGCATAGATAAAAGCTCATATGCTCCTGCCTGATGAACAGAATCCAATTTGAAAATTTTACTATTTACAAATTCCTCCTCGGCATTTTGCACCGCTTGGTTGTATTCTTTCCAAGCCATTTGTAGTTCTGTGGTCTCTGTGCTGGATTTGACGCCTTTGCAAGACATCATTCCCGCCAAAGCCGTTGCGATTAGAATATATTTTTTCATGATGCATTCCCTTTTTAAAAGGCTTCAGTCATATTGAAATATAATAATGTTTGATTGTTTATTGGGTCTTTTCCTATATCCATTCTAAAGTTCATTCTAGGCTGAACTTCTATACGTATTCCAACGCCATAATTCGGCAACAATGGAGACCAATTGGACATATCAGGCCCTATCGACCCCAAGCCACACCAAGCGGCGAATCCCATTTTCGATCCCAACCTTCTCAACCACGTTTCATCGCCCATATTGAACATGTGCCTGTATTCAACGACTCCTGCCATGGAGTTGCTGTCACGATATTGCCCCATATAATAACCCCTCAAATCAAATGGAGAACCTATTGGAGCATATTCTGTCAAAGGCACATCTCCGGATGTGAATTGTCCTTTTAACATCCATGCCAATACTTTTCTTTCTCCCAAAAACTTCAACTCCTTAAACTGTCTATAATTGAAATTATAAACCCCATAATCGCTCTCGCCTCCAAAACTCTTGGAGTAATATGTAGCGCTGAACTCCAACAACATTCCACTATAAGCATTGGCCGGGACGTCTCTGGTATCATAATTAAAATTAACGCCTAAACCGACATTGAAAAACTTAAGGCCAGTGCTATCACCTCCTTGGGCAATATAAACAGGATCATTCATCACTCCTTGGCTTGGCTCCGTGATATTTTGTTGTGAAATATCTATTGACCCTCCTAAGAATAAATCTGTCTTCTTGTACCTGAATAACAACACTGGATTAAATCTGTAACCTATATTTCTATATTCCGTGGTCGTTTCGCCTTTTTCAATCTCGGAATTATTAGCGTAGCCAATACCATAATAATTTTCTATAGTATTCTTCGCGCTTATTTGACCAAAAATTCTAAATCGATCATGGTTGAAAAAAAGCTGGGGCCTAATGATCGCACTACCACCTCCATTTGCCATATAAGCAAAAGCGACAGGCACGACAGATCTCTTCAATGCAGTATCCGCAGGATTAGTTGAAAAAGTAAACAAAGCACTACCTCCAATCAAAAAACCGAAATCCGGTGAATATCCCGGTCCTCCCAGCATACTAAAACGCAGATTTCTCTTCGCTTTAACTGAATCAGTAGCCAAAGTATCTAGTTCAGCCGCTTTAACCAAATTTATATTTGACACACAAAAAAATACAGCGATTATCGCTACTAAAGCAGCAACATTAACCTTTAAGTTCATAGTCTAATTTTAAATCTTCCCTCACACAGGGCTCTTGTCTCAAACGTATCTTTATTCAAATCATTGTTTATTTTGCAATAGACTTATGCTAAAACAAAATAACACAATAGACATACATTCAAACAGCCATTCTCCCTAACCCGACAAATGACGAAGATAATATTTTCATCTTGAATAATCAGAAACCAAAGATTTATTTACACAATACATTGACAAAAGAACACCATATCACGATTTGGTGCAAATCACTTTAACCTAAAATCATCCGTTATAAAACAAAATGCCATGCTGAAATCAATACATTCAACATGGCATTCATTAAGCTTATGTCTTTCTTATGTTTAATTCAACTCTGCATCCTTCTTATCCAAAAAATCCACTAAATCTTTAATCTGTTCGATGCCAATTCTTCTGCCAACGATCTTTCTATCCTTGTCCAACACATATTTCATAGGCGTTGATCTGATATCATATTCATACCTAAAGTTGCTGTTGATATATGGGTCCGCGGCGTTTATCCAGTCAAGATCAAGCTTTTTAATATACTCTTTCCATTTGTCCATGTCTGTTACCGTTGTCACAGCCAGCACTTCTACATCTTTTTCCCTCAAGTGCTCATGATACTCTTCCAACAATTTGGGCGTTTCTTTTTTGCAATGTCCGCAATCAGGATCATAGAAATAAAGAACCACATACTTGCTGGTAATATTTTCCAAAAAGATCGGCTCTGTAAGGGATGAATCCAAAAGGTGCAACTCTGGAGCAATCTCGCCAATCATATTGGGCTTCATCTGATCCACTCTTTCCGCTACTTTTTTCAATACCTCTTCATCTGCCCAATACGCCTTGCCTTCCAAATAATAACGCTCGGACAAATCTATAAAAACCTTCTCCATACCCATCATTGGCGTACGCTCATACTCTTGCGTGTATGTCACCAATAAATACCTGAACATCTCATCATTGGCAATAGCCTGATCAAGAATAAAGCTTATCGCCTTAGTCACTGAATCAGGCACTTGCATGGTAAGTTTTTGCACATATTCATCCAGTCTCGGCTTCAAAATCGGTGAATACAATAACGTGGAGTCTGACAAGTCCACTCCATCGAAAAAATGTGTTTTGTAATACTCGAATTTAGCTTTTCGATCTTCTATGTTTTCCGGAATTTTGGGTCTATTCGAACCTGCGATTAATTTGCTTACAACCATGTCTGAATGATTCTCAAGCAATTCATCTTGCTTTTCTGCGACCATACCGTTAAGGACTTCTATTTTATCCTTGACTTCTTTTTGAGCATTTTCGTCACCTTCGAGAGTTTTCAATTCTTGGTTAAGCGCTTGCACTTCTTTGGTCTTCTCTCCGATAAACCTCTGATAACTAATAAACATCTCGTTTTCCTTCGAGCCTGTGACCTTTAAATTGCCTTGAATGGATGTCGTATCCGTTTCAAACGCAAATTCCCTTTTTTCGTTACCCAAGACGAACTCCACATAATGACTTGGACTATAAATAAAATAAATTCCATTAGGCAGTTTTCTTTCCCCTTCAAACACCATCGCTTTGCTTGGGCTTGTGTGCTGGATAGTATCCAATAAGTACTGCTTATCCCACTTATGATAACCTAAGTACAATACGCTATCGGCAAAATTTTCGATCTTAATGGAAATTTTATAATGTTCTTCATGTTGAGCCATGGCACTTTGAAAGGAAACAACCATCACTACTAACATCAACAATGCTCTCTTGATCATACTATCTAAAAGTTAGAAAAAAGGTGAATATACTTTCATTTCGACGCAGGAAAAGCATTATGCAGTAGAATGCTAAAATTTCATCAAACGCCAAATTGATAATTTTAGAAAAATAAATTTAAAAATAATATCAAAAAATGCAAATGAAATTCTATTTTAACTCAATATCCATTTCCTCGCTTTTCGTGCATGGCTCTCCCCCCACAGTACCTGTAACACTAAGCCTAACTTTATAAATACCTGACTCTTCATACAATTCAAGGGGGTTTTCTTCGTCTCCTTCCATGCCATTTCCAAAGTCCCAATGGAAGCTTAATTTTCGAGTACTGTCAATATTGATATACTTGAACTGAACATATTGAGGAAAATTTTCCGGATTGACTACATGATAGTCAAACCTAGCCCCATATGGAGCCAATGCGCAATCAACAATATCATTAACTACTTTTTTGCAAGAAAACAAAAACATCGACAGCAAAATAGAACAAAAAACTATACGCATAATTCTAAAGACTTTCAGATTTAAACATGCGTTCTTAGCTTATGTTTACCATTCCACTTCCTTTATTCCTTTGCTTTTCAAATAATCATTGGCTTTTGAAAAATGCTTGCAACCGAAGAATCCTCTATACGCGGATAATGGAGAAGGATGCACAGCCTCCAATATCATATGCTTTTTATTATCAATCATAGAAGCTTTGCTTTGAGCAGGCTTTCCCCAAAGCATAAACACGACATTCTCAGATTCACTTGATATTTTCTGAATAACAGCATCGGTGAACTGTTCCCATCCTTTGCCTTTATGCGAAGCAGGCTTGGAAGCTCTAACCGTCATCACCGTATTCAACAATAAAACACCTTGATCAGCCCACCGTTCCAAACTCCCCATTAATGGTATTGGAGCTAGCACATCTTCATTAACTTCTTTAAAAATATTTCTAAGGCTTGGAGGGAATTTTACACCATCGCATACTGAAAAACTCAAGCCATTTGCTTGCCCAGGGCCGTGATAAGGGTCTTGTCCTAATATGACGACTTTCAAGTCATCAAAATCGCAGTGATTAAACGCGTTAAAGACCAAGTCTCTAGGCGGATAAATCACTTCGTTTCTATATTCATCGTCCAAAAAAGATTGCAAGCTTTCAAAATAATCCTTTTCAAATTCTTCTTGAAGAACTTTTTCCCATGATTCTCTTACACTGAACTCAAGACCACTCATTACATAAAATCTATATCCTTGTAAAACGGAAGCTTCATCAACAATTTCAACGCATCCGCGACTGAACGTTCTCCCTTAATCACTTTATAAAGCGCCTCGGTTATAGGAACTCTGATTGGATAGTTTTCAGCCAGATGCTTGACAATCTCAATTGTATTGACACCCTCGGCTACCTCATCCATCGTTCCAATAATTTCTTGCACACTTTCACCCTGCGCTAATCGATAGCCAACTGTATAATTCCTGCTAAGCTTGCTAGAGCAAGTCGTTACAATATCTCCAATGCCTGCCAAGCCTATAAAAGCTTCCATATTTCCACCAAGCACTTTGCCAACGTAGATCATTTCTACCAAACCACGACTGATCAATAAGCCCTTGGCATTCTCACCATACCCAAGACCGCTAAGCATACCGGAGGCTATCGCCAAAATATTCTTAAGCACTCCTGTCAGTTCAACGCCTATCAAGTCCTTAGAACCATAAACCATAAAACGATCGTTTCTAAGCAATCTTTGACCTTCCAAGATAACTTCGTCAAAAGAACTGGCTACCACAGTCGCTGCTGGTTGCTTATCCGCCAACTCTTTCGCTAGGTTCGGACCTGACAAACAACCTATTCTCACCACAGAGCTTTCCTCTTTGATCACTTCGCTCATGGTCTTCACATTGTCGCGAGTGAACTTTTTATTGGCATACAATACTGATCCTTCACCTTCTGCCATACCTCCCGAATGATCAAGGCCTTTAGTGCCATGAATCATTATGTGATAAGGATAAAGAAATGGAGCAAGCTCTCGCATCATCTCTCTAAAATTAGATGAGGGCACAATAGGAAAAATCACCCTGCATTTGCTTGCAAGCATCTCCAAATCAGAAATCGCTGTGATATTCTCTCCTAAATCTATTCCATTAAAATGTCGCTTTTGATTAATCTCATCGACAACTTCTTGACGTCGAGCGTAAATCAATACATTGCTGTTTTCCGACAAAATCGTAGCTATCACCAAGCCAAAACTCCCAGCCCCGATAACTCCGACATATTCATTGTCAGATATATTTTTCAAATCCATAACCTTTCAACCTGTTGCTGTAATAATACAAAGTTTTAACATCCTCTGTTGTGATGTTATTTTGCCTATTCCTTACGAGCGGCAATTTAGGATGATACATTCCACAATTTTTCAATCCCATTTCTATCACTTCATCCAAGTCTCCCGTCAAGTGATTGGCTATATCTATTTTTCCCGCCTTGTAGGTTTCATATACGACATCTCTCATTTTTTTGAAAGTAGCTTTAAACTCATCGTTATTGATCACCAAGTCCTCGTCGCTTAAGCGCAAGAAGTTATACAAATCAAGCTTTTTATGTCTTTTCCTCAACATATAAAAAGCTGTGAAAGAAGCCAAATGGCTCGCGGAAACCCTGTTTATTCGATGGAACTCATGAACAATTTTCCCTGCCAACATTTTGGTGTACTCCTTTTCTCTTTGAAGATCTGTAGTCACATTGCCTTCAATATCGCGAAAGTAATCATAGACTTTAAGCTCTCTTCCATACTTGTCGAAGCTTTGGCCTTCTCCATTGACATAATTGCCAAATAAATCCATAGGCTTGCCGATCGAAACAGATATATTTCCACCTTTAGTCATGAACTTGAATATAAAATTCAAAATCTTAGCTGAAGAAGAAAACTCATCGCTTTCAGCATAGTAACGCTCTTGCCCTTTGATTTTCAAGTAATCGTCTATCAAGCTTGGAGCTTCCAATACAAAGTTATAGTTCAATGTCATAGGGACCACGAATACTTTTTCAGCATCTTCGCCTTTCTCTTGAATATTCTTTCTTTGCGCTTCAATAGCTGTCCCCAACAATCCCAACTTCAACCTATCCTCGATTTTACCTGACCTGGATCTAGTTCCCCCAGGGAAAAACAAGCTATGTATTCCTTTGCGTATAGCTAAGCTGGAATACATTTTAAGCGTTTCAATATAAATCAAATTTTTCTTTCTGCGATCAACTTTGTAGGCTCCCAAGCTATTCATGAAATAAGCGAAAATCTGGATATTGAATAAATTCAAGCCAGCCCCGTAAATCAAAGGAGGCAGTCCCAAGGTGCTTATAACCCAGCCGATCAAAACAGAATCAAGATTGCTAAAGTGCGTTGGCACCATCACGATGGTTCCCAATTTTGCTAATTTTCTCAAATCATCCACTTCTCCGACGATTTGAATCTTATCCATCAAGGACAACTCGCTTTTGAAGAATCTATCGATACCTTTAAGTCTTGCTCCATTCAAAAATCTTGTCAAGCCAAACGTGACCAAACTTCTCGTCATCTTGTAATGGCTTGGCTTGAAATTCCCAGCGACCTCTTCTGCGTATCTGCCAACTATTGCCTTCAAAACTTGCTTGGCAACTTTCTCGTCAGCCCCTCCCGGCTCTATTTCCGATTTTGAAACGCCAATTAACTGCTTCTTTATCCCGGACCAAAACGCCTTCTCGTCTTCAGGGTCAACCACCCATGGATTTTGCGTTATTCTCGTTTTTTCCTTGAATAAGGTCAACTCCAACTCCTCAATCAAGTCTATGACATTAGGTTTTAGAGACAATATGTGGCTAAAACTCTCCTCTATTACTTGCTCAACAAATTCTTTTCTATGCTTAGCCATCCATACCACCGGCCAGTCTTTGGTCCCCGGCAGAATAGGCTCATATTTCTTGGTTCGGCTACGGGTAGCCTGAACATCCAATTTTTTCGTCATATGTCTTCAACGATATTAATAAGCCTTGAAATTGGATCTAAAAACATCCAAAATGGCTTGAAACTTTCTCAAATTACGCATTTTTGACCTAAAATCAGGGGCAGAACATAAATTATAACCTAAAACAATTTTTGCCTATGCTTTTTCCAACAAATAGTAACACTTTCCTTCTTTAGTCCTAATATCCCGCAATGCGTACAAACTTATATTCACCCTTTCGGAAGGGGAAGCATTTCTATCATAAATTTTCGGATCCATATATTTCGCATACAATGGAACGCATAAACAATCGCTTCCCTCCGTATCTACGACTTTCGCTCCAATAAGATACTCTCCAGAGCCAAAAGAATAAATAAATTGATTCATCAAGTCAAAAAACGCCTTGGCTTTCACTCCCATTCGCCTAAAAACAAATATCGAGTCATGCTCGGGAAATATTGTCTCAATCCTAACCTCGGTATATCCTCTCCATCCATAAAAAAACATAAGAAAAGAAACTATCAACAAGCTAAATGACAATGCCACAGGGAAAAACGCGGCTTTGAGCATATATATCAGAGTAAAGAAGAAAACTATCCCGCCAGACACTAATGGCACCAAAAACTTTTTGGCAACTAGGCTCACAGTAGTCAATTCATCCATGAAAATTACCTTTTCAACTCCTTTCTCTATGATTTCAACTTTAGTGTCATAAAGTCGAATCACATTGGCATCGTCTCCTTCTTTATTCAAATACAAACACCCTATCATAAAATCATGACTTTTTCTTACACAAAAAACACCTCAATATACAAACATTGTGATTAAAATTTCATTAAACTATCATGTTTAGCTTCTTTAAAGAAAGAATAATCACACTCATTTCAGTTTCTCTGCTGGCATTAACTGCATCATTAAGCCTTAATGGCCAAAATAAATATCATAATGAAATCACGATAACCTCTGACAATGACAATTACGACTTTATCCGTAAGGATCGATATTACACTTTTGGCCAATCCATAGGGTACAACAAACTTTTATCCGAGCAAAACAAGCTTAAATCAATTATTTCATTCAAACTGGGCGTCGAAGCGTATACCCCCTACAGCAAGTTGTACAGAAAAAAAAGAAATTACGACCGTCCATACGCAGGTTTTTCTTATTTATCAGTCAATTATTCTCAAGCTCTAAGCAAAAAGCTTGTCAGCATTGGCTTAAAGCTAGGAGCTATCGGAAAGCATTCATATGCGGAAAACATTCAAATCGCCACTCACGCTTTATTCGGCGTTCATCAACCTGTCGGTTGGCATACACAAATTAACAATCATGTAGGCCTAAATATTCAAGGATCTATTTCCAACGAATTGTTTCGCAAATCCAAGGTAATGATATTCAACGAAATCAACGCTGAGTTCGGGCTGTTGCAAAATCATATTGACGTTTCTCCAGGCGTTATCATCGGCCGAATGGAAGGGCTTCATAACTCCTCCTACTTCGGCACATCGCTAGGCGCCAACAAAGATGACTTCATTGAATCGTATTGGTCTTTCCAGATCAAAGGAAAGTTGCAATTTTATGACGCTACTATCAATGGATCGTTCTATGATGACGATAGTTACCTCACACGTTCTCCTTCCCAATTTGTATTCAAATTGAAAACAGGCTATACTTATTCCCGAAATTTTATCTCTATGAGCTTTTTATGGACCTTCCAAACACCTGAGACAAATGCAAGCGAATTCCATACATATGGAAGCATTCGTGTTAAATTCAGATTTTAACCATCAGCTTTTTACCATTCGACTCTTCTGACTTCCAAAGTATCAGGACATTCGGCAATCAACTCCTTCTGAGTCAATCCAAAGACAGGATGCACAAAGTCCGGAGCCAATTCCGCCATCGGTATCAGAGTAAACATCCGCTCTTGAATATAAGGATGAGGTATTTTTAGCTCAGGCTCGTCCAAAATCACATCATTATAATATAGAATATCAATATCGATTATTCTCTCTCCCCATTTAACTATTCTCTTTCTCCCCAATTCTTTTTCGATTTCCAAACATAATTGGAGCAAATTTTGAGGTTGCAATCTAGATTTGACATGCAACACGCAATTGTAAAATGATGGTTGATCTTCAATACCCCAGGCATCTGTTTCATACAGTGATGACTTGCTTACAATCTCTAATTGTTGGGATAACTTTTCTATCGCTTGGCAAAGCATTGCCCTTTTATCCCCCAAATTACTTCCCAGCAACAGATATGCGCCATTTATCATTTTTTTATTGATTAAAATACAACTATTGATTTATTTTAAATTTTAAATACAGTTTAGACAAAAACAAAGATTAATTTTATACAACATGGCAGCTTTTTTTAGAAACTTATTAGCCACACTCGTCGGATTATGCATATTCGCGTTTTTTGGCATTTCTTTCTTGATCGCAATTGTATCTTTGTCCGGTCAACAGCAAAGGATTCCCATCTCAGAGAATTCAATATTGCATCTAAAATTGAACAAACCAATTTTGGAGACCGAAAAAGACAATCCTTTTGGAGAGCTTGAATTCATTCCCGGCCAAAGTCAAGGAAATATCGGATTAAAAGAACTTACAGATGCGATAAAATACGCGAAAACGGATGACAATATTGAAGGAATCTATCTTGAAACGCCTTTCGTTTTTGCAGGATCCGCTACAAAAAAAGCGATAAGAGAAGCGCTTAAAGACTTCAAGTCCTCTGGAAAGTTTGTCATCTCTCATGCTGATATTTATACTGAAGGCGGCTATTATGTTGCTTCCGCATCGGATGAAATTTACCTTCATCCCATTGGCAACTTTGAAATGAATGGTCTTAGCGCAAATGTCACTTACTTCAAGGATCTTTTTGACAAGATTGGCGTTCAACCGGAAATCTTCAGAGTCGGAAAATTCAAAAGCGCTGTAGAGCCTTTTTTCAGAACCAGCATGAGTGAAGCCAGCAGATTGCAAACCGAGTCCTTCCTTAATTCAATCAACGGAATTTATCTAAATGAAATCTCAAGCTCAAGAAACATCAAAGTTGGCGAGCTCAAGGAAATTATCGATTCGCTTCTTGTAAGAACTCCTGAAGACGCAGTTAGATTGAAATTAGTAGACGGCTTAGCCTATCAAGATCAAATCACTAATATCTTGAGAAAAAAGGTAAACTTGGAGTCCGAAGACGACAAGCTAAAGCTAGTCTCATACAGAAAATATAAAAAGTCAATCATCAAAGACAACTCAAATAAGGACCTAGACAAAATTGCTGTCATCGTAGCCCAAGGAGAGATCATTTATGGCAAAAGCCACGACGATAAAGTAGGAAGCACAACAATATCCGAGGAGATCCGAAAGGCTAGAAAAGACGATGATGTAAAAGCAATCATCTTACGAGTTAATTCTCCGGGAGGAAGCATGCTTGGTTCGGATATCATCTGGAGAGAAATTGAGCTTGCTAAAAAAGAGAAACCAGTCATCGCTTCTATGTCAGACTTGGCGGCTTCGGGAGGCTATTATATTTCTTCAGGATGCGATACCATCGTAGCGGAACCAAACACAATCACAGGATCTATAGGAATATTTGGCATTCTCTTTAATGCGCAAGAATTATTAAACGACAAGCTTGGGATTACTTTCAGCACTGTGAAAACAGCTCCATTCGCTGACATGGGATCTACGACAAGGCCAATGACAGCTGAAGAAAAGAAAATCATGCAAGCACAAATAGATAGAGGTTATGAAATATTCACTTCTCTCGTTTCGAAAGGCCGACGCATGAGCATTGATCGTGTTAAAGAATATGCTGAAGGAAGAGTATGGACAGGAGAGCAAGCTCAAAAGAGAGGTTTAGTAGATATTATCGGAGGCATGAACACTGCCATTGACATTGCTGCTCAAAAAGCGGAACTAGGCAAAGGAGAATATAAAGTGGAGTTTTACCCACCATCGAGAACTTTCTTCGAAGAACTAATTCAAAGCTATAATGACGACACTGAGCTGGCTTTAATCCAGAAACATGCTGGAGAATACGCTCCTTACATAAAGCAAATCAAAAGCATGAAGGAAATGAAAGGCATTCAAGCCAGACTTCCGTATATCCTTGAAATTGACTAATATAATTCAAACTACACATATGCTTAATCAAGGCAGGCCAAAAGGTCTGCTTTTTTGTGTCATCAAGGATAAATCAAATGATATTCTGTCACATGACACGATGTGTAATTTTGTCACAACCCGAACACTCCCAATCCACTAATTATCAATAGATTAAAAAACTTCAAGTCAATCCTATTGCCCGCAGCCTTTAGTGTTTGCAACGTATTCAAAGATTTAAACTTCAATTTTCAGGACAAAATGTCACTGTTTTAAAGTTGGCACAGAAAATGCAAACTGATCAGATGTAATTTTGTTTTAGAAAAATTTTTATTCAATACTAAAAGATAAACAAAGATGTCTGAAGTAAACATTAAACCACTAGCGGACAGAGTGCTTGTAGAAGCGGCTCCTGCAGAAGAAAAAACAGCTTCCGGAATCATCATTCCTGACACGGCTAAAGAAAAGCCTCAAAAAGGTCAAGTTGTAGCTGTAGGCCCAGGTAAAGTTGATGAGCCTTTGACTGTAAAAGTTGGTGACGAGGTGCTTTACGGAAAATACGCTGGCACTGAAATCACAGTGGAAGGCAAGGAATATTTGATCATGAGAGAGTCGGATATTTTCGCTATTGTTTAATCAATCTTTTTCATTCAATTAACTATTAAAAATTAGAAAAATGGCTAAGGAAATCTTATTCGATATAGAAGCTAGAGATAAATTAAAAAAAGGCGTTAACATTATCGCTGACGCTGTGAAAGTAACTTTAGGACCAAAAGGAAGAAACGTAATTCTTGACAAAAAATTCGGTGCTCCTGCTGTAACTAAAGACGGTGTGTCCGTAGCTAAAGAAATCGAGTTGAAAGATCCAGTGGAAAACATGGGCGCTCAACTTGTAAAAGAAGTAGCTTCTAAAACGAATGATTCAGCTGGTGACGGTACTACTACTGCGACAGTTCTTACACAAGCTATCTTCAATCATGGTATCAAAAACGTTACTGCTGGCGCTAACCCGATGGACCTTAAGAGAGGTATCGATAAAGCTGTAGTAAAAGTTGTTGAGAACCTTAAGGCTCAATCTAAAGAAATTGAAACTAACGAGGAAATCTCTCAAGTAGCTACAATTTCAGCGAACAACGACAGAGAAATCGGTGAGATGATCGCTCTAGCGATGGATAAAGTAGGCAAAGACGGAGTTATCACTGTTGAGGAAGCTAAAGGTACTGAAACAGAAGTAAAAACTGTAGAAGGCATGCAATTCGACAGAGGTTACCTTTCTCCTTACTTCGTAACGAATACAGAAAAAATGGAAGCTGAGCTTGAGTCGCCATACATCTTGATCTATGACAAGAAAGTATCGACAATGAAAGACCTTCTTCCAGTGCTTGAGCAAGTAGCTCAAACAGGAAAGCCTCTTTTGATCATCGCTGAAGATGTGGATGGTGAAGCGTTGGCTACATTGGTAGTTAACAAATTGAGAGGGTCTTTGAAAATCGCCGCTGTTAAAGCTCCAGGTTTCGGAGACAGAAGAAAAGCAATGTTGGAAGACATCGCAATCTTAACTGGCGGAACAGTGATCTCTGAAGAAAGAGGTTTCAAATTAGAGTCAGCGACTATCGATATGCTAGGTACTGCTGAAAAAGTGAACATCGACAAAGACAACACTACAGTTGTTAATGGCGCTGGCGCTGAGGAAACAATCCAAGCTAGGGTAAACGAGATCAAATCTCAAATCGAAAACACTACTTCTGATTACGACAGAGAAAAGCTTCAAGAGCGTTTGGCGAAACTTGCTGGCGGTGTGGCTATCATCTACATCGGAGCTGCTACTGAAGTAGAAATGAAAGAAAAGAAAGACAGAGTTGACGATGCATTGGCCGCTACAAGAGCTGCTGTTGAAGAAGGAATCATCCCTGGTGGTGGCGTTGCCTTGATCAGAGCAATCGATGCTATCGAAACTGTTGAAACTGTTGAAAACGAAGACCAGACTACTGGAGTTGCTATCGTAAGAAAAGCAATCGAAGAGCCTTTGAGAGCAATCATCGCTAACTCTGGTGGAGAAGGATCTGTTGTGGTTCAAAAAATCAAAGAAGGCGAAGCTGACTTTGGTTACAATGCTAGAGAAGATAAGTACGAAAACCTTCTTGCTGCTGGTGTTATCGACCCAACTAAAGTAACTCGCCTTGCTTTGGAAAATGCATCTTCTATCGCTTCATTGCTATTGACTACAGAGTGTGTGGTAGCAGAGGAAGAAGAAGAAGGAGGAGCTGCTCCTGCTATGCCTCCAATGGGTGGCGGAATGCCAGGTATGATGTAATAAATCATCACTTTGATTATATGCTGAAAGCCGAAGCTACTTGCTTCGGCTTTTTTATTTCCAAAATACAAAAAAGGGGATGGCATAAGCCAGTCCCCTCTCCCGTGCAAACCTAATTGCATGTACCCCTACAGTGTAGTTTCATTTTACCTCTTATAAGTTCCGTCAGGCAATATGGTTGGAAACTTGTACTCATAATTTGTTAACAAAGCAAAAATCGCCTTATCAGTCTCCTCCACTTTTTCCCTACTATATAGCTTCCATTCATTATCTATTTCTTCCCTTCTATTCACTTGAGCCCCTAAAATCGATGTCAAAGCCCAATAAATATACTCGGTCATTTGGCAATTATACTCGCAAGTCTCATCATCATAAGTAAACCAAGCAGTGGCTGGATATTGATTCGGTATTTTTTTAAATGCACCTCCTCTGGCTATATCCATAGCATCAGCTAAAGAGCTTCCATCATGTTCTCCAAATATCTGAGGATAAGCATAAGCATACCCTGCATTCGTGATCAAATGCAACACTTCTTCCAATGAAGCGTCAAATCTTCCCTTTTTGCCTTTTGCCACATAATCCGGTACTGTCTCATCATTGCCCAAATCTTGGCCAATGCCACCATCTGGTAATTCAAGAGCATCTATATCATCTTCACTACTCCACATAACCATAAAAGCTTGATTCTCCAACATGGCATCTAAGACCAAATGATTATCTACTTTTCCATCTTCATCGTTATCCAAGTACTGAGCCATGACATTCGCGGCATGCAATAGTTTTTGATTCTCAACTTTTGGAACCGCGAATATTGAAATACCAAATACTTCAACTTTTCGGTCAAACCCTTGAAACCTTGAATTATCATTTGCTTCGATCTTAAAGTTCGGATCATCACCGGAATCTACTACTGAACTTTTGAAATCACTCTTGGATTCATTCTGACATGATAATAAACCAAAAGATAAAAAAAGCACATTGAAGCAGACTTGCTTAAAGCATCCATCCATAATTTGAGATTTTAGTTTTTGTAGTTTTTAATGGTCGAAGGGCAAATCAATAACATTTGAGGTTAAAATACTACCTCAAAATGTCTGTTTGCATCTATTCGGACCTTTTTAGACTTGATTCGTACTCTTTTGGAGTCATTCCTTCCAAATTTTTAAAAGCTGTATAGAATGTAGACTTGGAGTTAAAGCCTGATTCTTGAGCCATGCCTAATATGGTGAGGTGATTGTTTTCCGATTTATTCATCAATCTCTTAAATTCATCTATTCGATATCTGTTAATTAATTGATAAAAATTTCCTTGGCTATGTGTATTAATTAACCTCGACAGCTCCCTTTCATTTATAGACAATAATTCGGCAAGCACTCGAAGGGTCAATTTGGGATTTAAATACAACTTCTTAGTTTCAATCTCATCAATTACTTCTAAATACTTATCGCTTATTTCATGCGAGACTTTTTCTTCCTTAAGTTTCGCTTCTTCAGAAAATGGCTCACTCAAAATGCTTTCAAAACTACCGTCGAGCTGAACGCCTAAATCAAAGGTTTTCTTCTTAAAAATTTCTATCTGCTCAAACCCAAAATGAGCTATCCAAATAATCATGAAAAAGGTGAAAATACTTGACACTTGAGCAAAAACAACCATTTCCCATTCTGAGATCACTCCAATGACATCTTCCAAGATCCAGTACACATGAAAAAGAATAAAAATAAACACGATCATTTTGATCCATTTCAATGTTTTGAGTTCCAAATCAGAATAAAATTCACTGAGCTTTTTCTTGTGCATCCTCAAGGCGATCAAAACATATCCCAACAATATTAAATTGAAAGCATACTCAAATAAACTAGCGCAATCAAAAAACAATTCGGACTTTGAAAATGGAGAGTAATACAATGCGTTTAACAAAATTCCCGGCAAAAAAATAAAATATTCCCAGAGCTTCATTGGGTTATTTATCGTTCGATTTACATACACTACCAGAAATGGTATTGTAAACATGGATGATAAGAAAAAAACTTCAATCTTAGGTTCCACTACTTCTCCAATATTTATAAACACCTCATTGGCAAGACTCCATAAGAATAAGCCTAAAAAAACATTGCCTTTTTTATTTTCAGAACTCCCTAGAATAAATATTCCACCCAGATTCAGTGCAACTACACAGGAAATAATATTTAAAACATTGATAAATGTTATCTCAAACCTCATTTTTCTTCATTTACCTAACAACTTCAAGGAATCAACAATAATTGAAATAGCTTGGTTAGCAAAGCTTAGATTAAAACTGAAATATGATTAATCCCTAAATAGAATAGCAAATATATTAAATTGTCAAATACTTAATTAAAACATCATCTTTTCCACATTAAATAACCTTTAAATAGAGATTTATTCTCTTTCAGCTAAAGCATAATGAAGTTTTTTCACTCCTTCATATTTATCCTTAGATCCTAAAAATTTATGCATTCTCATTCCTGATGCTTTGAACATTTTATCGAGTTCTTGAACACTTTCAAGAGATTGATCATCAATTCCTCCTCTAGATGCATCTTCCAACAAATGTAGAAATACTCTTACTTGATCCTCCCTTTCCTTCATCTTTGCCCCAGACGATTTTTCTTGATCCATCGCCAAGTTCTGATATTCTTGCTTCAACCCTCTTCCTAATATTACCAAGCCTGTCACCGCTGATATTGACAATGAATAAGCGAAGCCTCCCATGGTGCCTATCCCTGTGAACTTTAAGATTTCCGCTAAAATCCTGTTTATGCTTGTGGTAATATTGAGCGCAGCTCTTTTGATACGTTTCTTGGTGATTTTCTTCAAGCCTCTTGTTAAATAATACTTTTGAGCCAGAGCGACAGTACTTTCGCTATGCACACCTTCACTGAATGCAATAGCTTTCAAAGTCTCGACATTAGAGGCGCCTGACTCATCCAAAACCTCTGAAAGAACAGAATCGTCCCTGAACATTTCCTGATATTCTGATTTCATTGATTTCATATCAAAAAAAGATATCACGCTATGCACTAGATAATTGATCTGCATTGCCATTTGCAATGAACCATCCGCAATTCCCAAACCTGGTATTACTTTCATTAATTCGCTGGAAGCGCTGCCCATCATTTTATAGAATACTTTCACTGTCAGAGCAACGTTCCTTGCCGCTTTGACGAAACCATCAAGCACAGAAGCTGAAGCTGATGCGTGCTCATGAATCAATACTGCGCTGGAAGCTCCAGAACCTCCTTTTGTCAAATGCTTTCTCACCTCCTTCAGTTCTTTAAAAAATGCCTTAACCGCCCTAAGAACTTCATGTATATTAGTAAAAAAAGAGCTGTAAAAAGCAGAAGTCAAAGCAACGTCTCCTGATTCTTTTGAAGTCTTCCCGCTTGACAGACTAGAAACCATTCCCGCCGTATCCGCCATCAACCCCATGCCTCCTGAAACCAAGCCTGCTCCAGCAATCAAATTATCAACACCGCTTTTCCCTATATGCGAATAATTTTGTCGAATCAACCTCAATTGTTCCAACCAATTAGTTCCCCATAGCGCGGCCTGTCCTCCCGAAGGCAAGTCATCCCAAACATCCCAATGGAAAGCTTCATATAAACTCTCTCCAACACCTGTAGAATAAGCGCTTCCAACAACACTAGCCAAAGACTGTGAGTCATCCTCGAATTTGACCCAATTTGAAGCGCCTTGAGCTTGAGGCAAATCCAAAACAGGTGCTTCAAACCTCAGCCGTGATTGATCAAAGGGAGCTCTTTGCTCTATCAAACCTCCTGTATTTTCAAAATTCACCCTGCCTGATTTTATCAACCTTCTTTTGATTGAAGCAGGCAACTTATTGAATAACTTTTGCTTGAATTTGTAATCAAAAAATGAAAAATCCGTCTCATCATCTACTTCAGGAAAAACATCAAAGCAATCTATGTCCGCGCAAGATGCCGCTCGTTTCAAAGGAGACTTAACAGCCAGAGCCTCAGTCCCCACGCCACCAAAAGAGTTGCTTCTTTTAATCCGTTGAATAGGTTTTTCGTACATAGTTCATTCCTTCAAACATGTTTTCAACAAGCTAAATAGAAATTCGTTTAGAATTCCACTATGTAATATTTCACGAACAAAATCTTCTTTGATTTTTCTCTTGTCGATCAGATAAGGTAGCTTTGCATTAAATTCGCTTGGGCTTCAACAAAAGCCTTGGCTATTAACAACTATTACTCCATTAAAATGAAAAGTTTTTCGTCAAGCCAATTGAATAAAAAAATCGTTGACAACCTTCATCATAAAGGGATCACAATCCCAAGCAAAATGCAAGCTCAAACAATTCCCTTGCTATTAAAACATGAAGGCGACTTCGTTGGGCAGTCTGCTACAGGCACTGGCAAAACTTATGCATTTGGAGCACCGCTTTTGAGCCTTATCGACAATAGCACTGGAAAAACGCAAGGAATCGTACTTGTGCCTACAAGAGAGCTCTGCGAGCAAGTTGGCAACGAACTTTCTTTTTTAGCAGAAGGCATCGAAGGTCTTAAGGTCAACGCTATCTATGGAGGAATGTCTCTAAAAAGCCAAGCAAAAGAGATCAGCAACGGTACTCAAGTTCTTGTTGCTACTCCGGGAAGAATGGTGGACTTAATCGAACGAAAAGTCATCGATTTGTCCACTGTTAAATATGTTGTTTTTGACGAGGCGGACGAAATGTTGCTCAAAGGCTACCAAACTGATATTGACAAAATATTATCCACAGCCAACAGACACTATTCAACTTGGCTTTTCTCAGCCACCATGCCCGTTGAGATCAAAGGTCTTATCAAAAAGTATCTAAACAAAGAGCTCATTCAGGTTAGAGCTGAGAGTGAAGAAAAGCAAAACCAGATGATCGAACACAGGTACATGTTGGTAAGCCCTGAAGAAAAATCAGGAGCATTGATTAACTCTTTGTCTGAATGGTCTGATAAAAAAGGAATCATCTTCTGTAGAACTAAATCCGGAGTACAAAAGCTCTACAAACAGCTTTCTGCAAAAAAAATCTCCTGCGGTGCAATACACGGAGACTTGCCGCAAGGGTTGAGAAACAAAGTAATGGATCAATACAGAGAAGGTAATATTTCCATTTTGATCGCTACTGATGTAGCCTCAAGAGGCGTAGATATACCTGATGTATCATTTGTAATTCAATACCATATTCCTGACACAAGCGAAGCTTATACTCACAGAAGCGGAAGAACATCCAGAATCGGCAATGCAGGCATTTGCTTATCCTTCGCATTTGAAGAAGAAAAAATCAAATTACTGGAAATCTTTGATACTTTAAATATCAAAGCTCATCAGGTCGAAGTGCCCAGCGCAAAAGACCAATTGGTCAGCAAAGCCATGATATGGGCTAAAAAAGTGTCGAAAGAAAAACCTATAGGCAATAAATTGGATGCCATCACTAAAAATGAGTTTAAAAACATCCTTTCCCACTTAAGCAAAGACGAGCTATTGGAAAAATTGCTTGCTACTTATTTAAGAGAAGAACAAGACCGATAACCAATTAAAAAGACACTCTTTTTTCCAGCCAGATATATTATCTGGCTTTTTTTATCCCCAAAAAACGATCAAATATGAAAATTTATTAAACTTTTCAAATCTTGAATATAACATCAGTGTAAAATATTGTCTGTTACTAATTTTTAAATAAATTATTTCAATCAGTAATATATATTTTATTTAAATTAGAACTAAATAACTAACACTACTTTTACACTGTATCAATATGAAACACATTACGCTAAGCCTTTTAATGGCATTCATAACCTTAAATCTATTCGCTCAACATACTATCCCGGACAAACAAATTGGGAAAAAAGGCAGAAAAGGAGAATTATACTTCTACTGGGGATGGAACTGGTCTGGTTACACAAATTCCGATATACACTTCAAAGGAGACAATTACGATTTCACGCTTAAGGATGTGAAAGCCAAGGACAGGCAATCCGAATTTAGCTATGAAAATTACTTCAAACCAAGCAATATCACCTTGCCGCAAACCAATATGCGCATTGGGTACTTCATCAACGACAAATACGATATATCAATAGGCGTCGATCACATGAAATATGTCATGGTGCAAGACCAGACTGTAAAAATCAACGGTCATATCAATGAAACAGGCACACCGTATGACGGAGTTTACAATAATGATGATATTATACTAGCAAAAGACTTTTTGGTATTCGAGCATACTGACGGGCTCAATTATATCAATGTCGAATTAAGCAGGTCCGATGATGTTTTCGAATGGCTGAAAATCCAATCAAAACATTTCGAACTTTACTTGACTGAAGGTGTGGGAGTCGGCGCATTGCTTCCAAAAACCAATGCAACGCTATTGAACAATGAAAGACATGATGATTTTCATTTAGCGGGATATGGCCTTTCCGCAAAAGTAGGGCTTCACCTCAAGTTCTTCAAGCACTTCTTCATACAATCCGAGGGTAAAGGCGGGTTCATTCATATGCCTGATATCAGAACAACTCCTAGCACTTCAGACAAAGCAAGCCAGCATTTCTTCTTTCTGCAAGGCAATATACTTATTGGAGGAGCTATCAACCTCTCCAAAAACAAATAAAAACACAAAAGCCATCTCACGATGGCTTTCTTATATTTTGATGTTACTTCGAATTAATTATCATCTATCGAAAGTTCATTGAATTTGGGCAAACCAAAATGATCGTCCTCAATATTATTGAGAACACTGTCTTTCAACGCTATAGTATCATTTGTTTCATCAAGCACTATTTTAGCTTTTCGGCAAATCCCTCCGATCGGCGGATTGAACTTCACCACTTCCAATCGAACCTTTTCCACCGCAGGATGCAATTTGAAAATTTTCTTGATGATACGATAACCAACATGCTCAAGCAATTTTGACTTTATCTCCATCTCTTTTTTGATGATTCTGTACAAGTCCTCATAACTTATCGTTCCGATCAAATCATCATTCACCGCACCATCGTTGAAGTCCGCATCAACTTCTATATTAATTTCATATTTATTTCCTATCTTTTGCTCTTCTTCATAAAAACCATGATAAGCATAGAACTCCAAACCTTCAAGACATATCTTCCCCATATTCAAGCCTTTTTACGATCAACGGAAAGCTGGCGCTAAAATTTCACCCGAACACAACTTTAACGATTGCATCAAACTATTTAAAAACTTTCCGAGTATTTTTTTGAAATATTTAAACGAATACGCCTCGCTGATTTCTCAACAAGGCGAACTGCAAAGATAAGAATAATGCAAGCATTTCCCAGCCATATCAATAAATAATGGGAAAGAGCTTATTTTCCTTTATCAATCCAAATCATCGAAAAAAGATCCTTTTTTCTTTTTCTCGAATTCTATTGATTCATTTTCAGGACTTTTCACTTCCATTGGCATTTCCGCGTATTCTTTCTTTTCTTCCGCAAAGTCAGAATGAACATACTGCGGAGCCTCTTTCAATTCCTCCTCTTCGATTTGAGCGCTAGTCGACTCTTTGACTTCTTTCTGAACAACTTCCTCATTCAAAGTCTCCAATTCCTCAGCTTCCAATCCTGTCAAATCGCCATCAACCAACTCTTCCATTTTTTTCAAATCGCTAGCGAATCTATGCGTCATTTTCGCTTTCTGAACAAGCTCGTCAATTTTAGAACGATAACCTTTGCCGCTATTGTCAGCGTCAGCCACTTTGCTATTGATTTGAGTGGCAATACGAGTAAGGTCACGAGTCAAATTCACTTTAGTGTCTTCTAATTCTCTAAAGTGGTATTCCATTTCCTTAATCTGCTCCAACATGTGATCCATGATCTGCTTAGCATGCTTTTCAGCGTTTGAAACGATCTCTTCAGCTTCTTTTTGAGCTTTGTTATTCGTTTCCTCAGCATCAGTATTGGCATCCCTTATCGTTTTCTCAGCATCGGTATTCGCGTCTCTTACCGTTTTCTCAGCCTCCATGGTTGCTTCCTTGATTTTCAAGGCCGCTTTTTGATTTGCTTGATTGAGAATATTTTGACTTGTGTCTTCTGCAGTTTTGAGCGTTTTGAATAATGAGCTTTCCACTTCATGCAACTTTTCAAGCTCTTTTTGAGCATTCTCAAGCTTCATGTTAAGCTCTTTGTTTTTATCCAATAGCCTCTCCCATTCTTGAGACAATGACTGAAGATAAGCTTCTACTTCTTCTTTGTCATACCCTCTGAATACTCGTTCAAAAGATTTTTGTCTTATTTCTAATGGAGTAACTTTCATGATTCACCGCTTTGTTAAAGAAAAATGGATTGAATTACAATTTATAAAATATTCTCGTGATTTTGAAAAATATTTGTGATGCCAAGCTACAATTTTGAATGATTTTTTTTAATAATTTTTCAAAGAATTTTAATACAGACAATAAAATAATCTTGGCATAGCAATAAAAGAGCAAGTTATAAGGCTTGACCTTCGTTTATAACCCAATGCGAAATGGATCTGTCATCACTGCAAGAAAATAAATTCATATCATTTACACTCCATAACAACTTATTCACAGACGTGCCGTGCCCCGCGTGTCTGGACTTGTCTATTACTTTCAATAATCGGAATGATGAAGCGTCCCAAACTTTTATGGTCTTATCCATGCTGCAAGTCGCAAAATGCTTACCATCCTTGCTAAAATCAATATTGTTTACTGTGTACATATGAGCGACAATTGATTTATGAAGCGCATATTCCGCTTCTGTATTCCAGATTTTCAAATGCGCGTCTCTTGACCCGCTCAACAAATGAAGACCGTCTGGAGAATATTTTACCGAAAACACTGAATTCTCATGCCCTTCAATAACTTTAATCAACTCACAAGTTGTCGTATCGTAAACTCTTATTTTATTATCACTATAGCCAACGGCCATATGATTGTTGGCAGGGTTCAAACTGATTGACCTTGCGCTTTTCTCGCTATTTTTGATGCGTTTAGTTATGGTGCAAGTATCTAAATCCACCACAACCAATTCACCATCGCCACATGCTACATACGCGCGACCGCTGTCAACTTGTATATCAAAAATCGAAGAAGTGGTAATTTTAAGGTTCTTGATTTCTTTTCGGCTATCCGCATCCACAAAATGAAGGCCCTGGAAGTTTTGTCCAATAATCAGCAAATTTCTCTCTTGATGATAACAAATACCATACACCGATGATGGAACTTTAGCCACAAGTCTTCCTTCCTCTGGTTTTTCCATATCCCATTCCACTACCATTCCATCTCCTGCGGCAGAATAAAAAGTATTATCTTCCTTGCCTTGCAAAAGCGTGTAAACAGGTTCTTTATGTCCCGTAAAGGTATTTTTCTTATCAACAGTAATTTTTGCTCTCATCATATTTATTTTAATCAATGAAATAGCCTACGTGGATTTAAAGCCACAGTTTTGCAAAATAGATCAAATAATAAAAATAAAACAATTAGATTTACTCCGCTAAACGTTTTTTTCCTAATCTTTTGTATCGAACGTTAAAATATATGCCCATAATACATTCATTTAATAAAGAGTCCAGCACAGTCGTAGGAATTTGGCTTATAGAAGAAAGCCTTGAAGAAATGCTAGCAATTTGCCATCCTGAAGATGCCAAGTTCGTGCTATCAAACACTAACAATCATAATAAAAGACTTGAAAGACTGGCTGCCAGAATTTTAGCGAAACAACTAACAGAATCCATAGGGTTGCAATACAAAGGCATACACAAAAACGTTTACAAACAACCGGAACTTATCGATAACGACTCATCCATTTCCATCTCCCACAGTTATCCCTATGCCGCGGCAATTATTTCCAACTCATCCAAAAGCTGCGGAGTTGATATTGAACTATGCAGACCAAAGCTTCAAAGGGTTTCCCATAAATTTCAAAACGAAGAAGAAGCACGATTTTCAGGCAAAAACATAGATAAGCTATGCATCGCTTGGACTGCTAAAGAAGCCGTTTACAAATTGCTTGCCCAGCACAAACTGTCCTTCAAAAACGAAATGGAAATACAACAGTATGAACTAAATCCAAATGGCCAATTATCCATGCTGATTCGCTCCAAAGCATTCAATGACATAATTAAGATTCATTATATCCTAGAAGGTGATTTCGCCATGTCATATTGCGCATATCCGACAAACATCTAAGACCTTTTGCATGTTTCTTAGGAAAATATGCGTGAAACTATGAGCAAACAATTAAAAGGGTTTTCTTTGGCTTTTCTGGGAGCCTTTTTATTTGGAGGTGAGATTATCGCATTGAAAATCGGACTTGATATTGCCGAACCAATGTTAATCGTATGGCTTCAATACTTGCTGGGAAGTGTGATTTTATTTTTTTACAGCAACGCTATCAAATCATTTGACCTTAAGCTAATCAAAGCCAACTTTCTTCCCATGTCTGGCTCTGCCATGCTGCAAATCCTTTACGTGCTATTATTCAGTTATGCCGTAGACAATCTTCTTGCCGATGTGGCTACTATTTTTGATCCTTTGGGAGACATCCTTGTCATTGTTGGCGGCATGATCTTTCTTAATGAAAGAATGGTGAAATGGCAGAAACTTGGACTAGCGTTAAGTTTGATTGGGCTAGCGACATTTTACTCGGCTTCCATCTCTTATCTAGACACCTCAACGCTTAACAAAGGACTATTATTAATTCTTATCGCCGAATTTGCATGGGCTGGTTATTGCTTGGCTCAAAAAAAACTTACCGACAAAGTTCCACCATGCGTTTTGAACATGTTTACTTTTTTTATCGCATCGATAATCATGTTGCCTTTCGTCGATTTGAATAGTTTAACGACACTTAATCAAACAGCTTGGCTTGTCGTCGGACTAATGACAATAATCAATGTATTTGCATTTTCTTTCTTCATAAAGTCATATCAATACATTGAAGCCTCTAAAGTATCCCTTATCATGATACTCTCACCCATCATAACATTGGGAATGATGTACGCGTTGTTGTCTCTAGATCAAGATTTATTGGAACTGGAGCCATTGACATTGCGCCATATCATGGGAGGCATTTTATTATTAGTCGGCTCGGGCCTTGCCTCATGGACATATGAGAGCAAATCAGAAAATTTTGACAAAAGTTAAAAAATAAAATAATCATATCAGTATAGTTACAATAAGCTGAAATAAAGCCTATTTGCCGACACCATTCAATTGAGTCATTTTTATTATCCTAAAACAACTTTTTTATATAATTTTCAAATAACTTTAAAACAAACAATATGTTTGCTTTTTAAGCGTTATTTTATGTATTATTTTTGCCTCAGGAGAGAACATTACTACATGGAGGGGTGAAACAAACTGATGAAAGAATCTGATTACGACTTAATTAATGCTTACTGCAATGGATGCGAAAGATCTTTCCAAACGCTGGTAAACAAATACAAAGATATCATCTACACCAAGATTTTCATGATTGTCAAAAATGAATTCGTTGCTGAGGATCTCATGCAAGAGACATTCATCAAAGCGATTGACATGATTAAAGCTGGGAAGTACAATGAAGAAGGCAAGTTCTTGCCTTGGATCATTCGTATTGGCCAAAACAAAGCCATAGATTGGTTCAGAAGGTCTCAAAGATATCCAGAAATCGAACTTGAGGAAAAAAACGGTTTCAGCTTTGGATCGGATTGGGTGGAAGACAGCTTCGAAGTAAAGCAAATACGCAAAGACACCGTCAACAAAGTTCGAGAACTCATCGACAGGCTTCCGGAAAACCAAAAAGAAGTTTTGAAAATGAGAAGCTATATGGACATGAGCTTTCAAGAAATTAGCGAGCAAACCGGCGTGAGTATTAATACCGCTTTGGGCAGAATGAGATACGCGCTAATGAATCTCAGAAAAATGATGGATGAAGAGCATAAAATGAAAAGAGAAAATCTCTTTTATTAATAGCCAAGGCTAAAATCCAACCTTTGGCTGATATTTATGTTAATAGCATAAATGTGAATTTTTATGCTCAAGTCAAAGGCTAAATTTGAATCCAAACACACCGCCACAGGCACCATTCAACAGAAAGGTGCCTCCATTGAGCATGCTTCATCTCAAAAACATCCTCCACAAACCCATAGCAATTATTCTCCCATACAACGCATGCTCACTCGGGAAAACGTCGAGCATATGTTGGAAGATCCTATACATAATATTTCTTCTTATCGTCCATGGGAAGAAGCTCCTCCCAGCAGTCCCACCGAGCCTGGACCAATTCTTACAGTACATGAATCCCAAGAATTGGAAATTCCTCCGCAAGCCATGACCTCGCTTCCTCCAGGGTCTACCTTGGACAAATATTCGCTCAAAGTAATGAGCTATAAAAGCAAAACCCAATTGCAAAGCGAAGACTCCCATACTGATTTTCTCGAATCCGTATACAACTTTAAAGGAACCCTCGCAACGCACACTCCCAAGTCCTTTGGGGCCAGCATGTCACAATCCACAAGAAGAAAAGAACAATCTTCCGAAGAGGATTATTTATTCGTGGAGAAAACAACTCCAGTAGGAGACTTAAGCGATGAACACTTTATGACCGATGAGCTTCTACAAATAGATGCAAGATTGGATGAAATAGAAAATGAAGAAGAACAACTTGAAAAAGAGCTTCGAAGCTATTCAAGCGGCATTGGACAACTAGGAGACAATACCGTTCATGACTTAAACAAGGCATTAACGGAAAGAAAAAGCGAATACATGGCTCCGCTATGGAAGCAAGAAGCTAAAATCGCCAGCATTGAGCATATGCTTGAAGAATCATATCCTAGCGTGTTAATGGCCAGAAGCATGGGAGAAGGTGGAGATCAACTAAAAGGAAAATCAAAAAACGACTGGATCAGAGAATACGAAGATAGACAACAACAACTCGAGCAAGCTAAACGCGAACTTGAAGAATTCAAACGGAGGCCTGAGAACAAACGCTTCAACATGGCCCATCCTGATTTTCTGGAATATACAGCAAAGGAACAACAAGCGCTTGATGATTATTTGGCAAGTCCTGAACACACACAACAATGGGGTAATTTTTTACCTCGCAAAGTGAAGCTCAAACAACTGGAAGAAAGCAAAAAACGACTCAATGAATTTAGGGAAAAAGAACTTAAAAGGCTGAAAAAAGAACCTCTTAGAACCGCCAGAGAAGTTCGCCTTCTTCATGGAGAATCGGATAGTTATTTCAGAACAAAAAAAGCTATTGAAAAAAGACTAAAACCTCAGAGAGACGCATTAAAAAGAAAACAGGATCAATTAAAAAAAGAAACAGACTCGTACAATGCTGCTAACCCTGAAGCTGAAACAAGATATAGAAATCAAACACTCGAAGAGGAAATCAAAGGCTTAACTCAAGTCATAAACGATGAATATAAAGAATTGGAAAAAACTGTTCCTCTTAGAGTAGATACAGTGTCACTGCCTACACAAACTCCTAAAAAATCTACTGATAGAAGCCACCCGCTCATCGTCAAAGTGCTTGACTTGATTGGAGCGTATCACGATGTAGATAGCACTTTCAGAGGAGGAGCCAAACACCCTCTCGAAGAACAAACCGAAAGAGAGTATGATGCTTGGAGCACAAAACTTAGCGAAGAGCATTCCGCCTACTGGCCATTGAAATTGCAAGGCGATGAACTGGCAGGAAAACTGGATCCTTTCCGAAAAGCTTTGCATCAGACGTACGAAAGACTAAAAAAACAGGGGCTTGATCATAGATCCATTTTAGAACACACTGATTACACTCAGGCAAATGCTGATTTCACAGAAAAGAATCAGGAATATGAAGCCTTTTTAGCCAGCACTCAAGAACAAAGAATGCAGTTCTTTCAAGTCAAGGCTAAAGTTGAAGAACTTGAAAAAAAGAAAAAAGAGGCTTCTTACAGCAAAGATTTCCCTGCTCCTGAAAAATTAAAAGACGATCGATCAATGTGGGAATATGGGGGAGAAAGAGAATATAAGGACAAAGTAAGCCTCAAGATGCTGGAGCTAGCAAAAAGGCTCAGCAACCCAAGTGGAGAAAGGTCTTCACAAGATCAAGAGCTACTCAAAGCAATGGAGCGAAAAATGACTTTGTCCGAAACAGAAATGCTTCATGCCATTAGCGGTGTTGGGGACGTGGATCAAGATGGTTTAGCGAAAAAACTGCACGCAAGAAAGCAATACCATCTAGGAATGATGGCGAGAAAATGGCAAAAATCCATCTCAAGAACCGGCAAAGAAGAATTCGAATCATTCCTTTGGAATGTGGATGGCTATACTCCTAGTGAGGCAGCGTCGAATTTAACACAAGGAGTTCATGCAAATCCACAATTAGTTGAATTGGCAACCAACAGAGTCGCATTGCATCCTTCTGAAATCATGAAAGCTGCCAGTGAACTTGGCTTAGAAACGTCAGAGATGGAAGAAGCTCTAACTAGAAGCAAAGCATCAAAAGTACTGGATATCTTGTCAGGCCATGACAAAGACAAGTCAAGCAAATCCGCGGCCGCAGAATTGGCCTTCACTGGCCATAGCGCGTTCTCTGAAGATTTGAAAAGGGAACTCGCCGATATGAAAGACCAAATGATAGGCATGTCAAAGCTTGCCATGAAAAAGCAAGTCAACGTTAAAGACATTGAGCGAAAAAATCATCAAAAACTTCAACTGCTCCATGAGATCGAGCATACCATATATGAATGGTACAACATGCATCCCGTCGATCGCTTTGGAAATTCACACCCTTTCACTCTTGTAATGATGTTTGTCTTGGATGACATCCAAAAGGAGCATCATACGCAAGTCAAGTTTGGGCTTGAAAACAACTTGCCTGTATGGGTGCCGGGACGAGACGAAATGGAGACCAAAGCATTTGAAGAAGAAACTGCTAAAAACGCCGCTTTAACTCCCCTATTCGACCAAAAACGAGAAGAATACAGAATATTATCAGATCAACTTAACGAGCCTATAGTAAGGCTGCAAAGGGAGCTTAATAAAAGCACAGAACACAATCCTGCGACAAGACAGGCTTTAGCCAAAGCCATTAAAAAAAGGAACTCAGAATTAGCAAAATTTAATCAAGTCCACGATGCTAAAATAGAAAAAGTTCAAAGACAATGGAAAGCAAGATGCACAGCAAGCTCCAAATTAAGAGAAATTGATGAAACTTGGCACTCGCTTACCGTTAAACGCGGCAGTAATAATCGAATGATAGGCGATATGGGAAGGGATTTAAATGAAAATGACATAGGTATTATCGCTATGATGGCCAAGCTCATGAGAACGCCTATCGGCATGAAACTGTTACAAGATGTCGATCAAAGCGAAAGAGTCACCTTGCATCCTATCTTAGGAGGAGAGCGGCCTACCCGTATTGAATCTCATCATGGCAAAGTATCAGATGGGTTGGTATCACTAGACAGACAAGACGAATTGCAAATCCAATCAGCTGTTCGAAGCGACTCGCTCATGTCTTATGCGGGCAAACTCCGAAGCGGAGGATTCAGGAGCAAGCCTGTTCCGCATCAAGTTCTAACCCCAGCGTTTGTTGATTTTGGAAGAGGTTTAGCTGAAGCAATGTATTATCTAGGCGATACCAGAGACTCTAATCCGGACTTCATGAAATTCGTCCGCAACAAGTCTCCTCATCAAAAATACAGAGAGATTGAAAAGGATTATTTTGCGCTAAAAGAAAATGAACTTCGAAGAAGCATAGGACTGGGTGAAAGAGATGAATACACCCATGAGTACAACCCTATTTTTGGAGAATTAATATTCTAACAAAAATGGCCACTCATTGAGCGGCCATTTATATTGACTTATATTTTAAATAAATTTAAATCACTTCTTCCTGTCCCACCAACAAGCTTTCCGCTCTTAAGACCATTTTTTCAGATCCAATGAAAAAAGGAACTCTTTGGTGCAGTGTTGTAGGCTGAATTTCCAGAATTCTATTTTCCCCGTCAGTAGCTCTTCCACCAGCCTGCTCAATCAAGAAAGCCAAAGCATTGCACTCATAGCACAATCTTAATTTTCCATTAGGGGCGGACTCTGTTTTCGGATAAATATAGATTCCTCCTTTTAACATATTTCTATGAAAATCAGCCACCAAAGAACCTATATATCTTGCAGATACTTTATTTTGCTTGCATTCGTCCACAAAAGCCTTAACCCCAGCCTCAAAGCTGAAATAAGAGCCTTCATTAATAGAATAATACTTGCCTTCTTCAGGAGTCTTCAAATTAGTATGCGATAAGAAGAACTCGCCTAATGATGGCTCATACGTAAATCCATTCACACCATAACCGGTTGTATACACCAACATGCATGATGAGCCATAAATTAGATAACCAGCAGCTACCTGCTCTTCACCTCTCTGCAATACATCATCCATTGTCACTTTTTCTCCGATATTCGACTTGCGTCGGTATACAGAAAAAATAGTACCAATGGAAACATTCACATCAATATTTGACGATCCGTCTAATGGATCAATGGCAATGATGTACTTGCCTTTCGAACTCTCTAATTCTCTGATCGTATCTTCCTCTTCGGAAATAATCGCGCAAACTTCTCCTCCTTTGGTCAACGCATTGATAAATCTTTCATTTGCTATGACATCAAGTTTTTGCTGATCTTCACCTTGAACATTCTTCGATCCATAGGCTCCTTCAATATCGTTAAGCCCCGACCTTGAAATCTCCAGGTTAACAATCTTACCTGCCAAAGCTATGTCTCTCAACAATTGAGAAAGCTCTCCGCTCGCAAAAGGAAATTGGGATTGTCTTTCTTGAATAAATCGATCCAAAGGTATACCAATAGGCAGATTGATATCTTCTGTTGTCATTTGTAAATGGTTTTTGTTGATTGTTGATCATGCTTGCTCAAATAATCAAGCAAACTGATACAATTTTTTCTTTAAGGTTTTATACACAAATAAAGTAAAAAATAGATAAAAACCATTCCGTAATTTGATATTTATTCAAAAAAAATATTCTAGGTTTCAAAAAAAAGCAAAATAAGACCTAAAAAAAAGGTCGTAATTACAAAAAACACAAAAGTCAGTGCGGCTAGGTTCAACACACTGACTTTTGCTCATCTTCTTAAGATTCAAAAACTACAAAGCTTTCTGCGCTTTGATCGACTTTAAATCAAAAGTTTCTTCTAGCTTATCCAAAAACTTCTCCAAGCTTCTATACAACATGCGATAAACATTCTCAAACCCCTCTTGACCGCCATAATAAGGATCCGGCACTTCTCCAATGCCTTCAGGATCATAAGCTCTCATAAGTTTCAGATCATAGACTGTTTGCATCAATGGATTCTCAATTTTTCGAATATTCTTCAAATTCTCATAATCCATAGCAAAAATATAATCGAAATCCTCAAAATCATGAATTTCAAACTGTCTAGCCTTATGCCTAAGCACGATGCCATGACCTTCCGCCACTTCTATTGATCTAGGATCTGGAGACTTGCCGATATGATAAGCGGCTGTTCCTGCCGAGTCGCAACCAATAAGCTGCGTGTAACCTCTTTTCTGGATCAAATGATCAAAAATCCCTTCCGCCAAAGGCGACCTGCAAATATTTCCCAAGCAAACAAACAAAACTTTCTTCATAGGACTAAAAGGAGTTTTTTTCCAACTGTTTAATCAATACATTAAAGTCTTTAGGGTATTCCGCCGTAATCTCTCTGATTTCTCCACCCAAATCCTGAAATGCTATTTGATAAGCGTGAAGAGCGACTCTTTTTATCAAAGGCTGCTCGTCAGTTCCTCTCTTCAGATTAAACTTCTTCTTTATTTTTGATAGATAAATGAATGCTCCGCCATATTGCTCATCGCATACGATAGGACAGTTCATTGAAGCCAAGTGCACTCTAATTTGGTGCATTCTTCCAGTGACAGGTCTAGCTTCCAATAGCGTATGCATTCTGTACATTTTCAAAGTTGAGAAAAATGTGACAGCTTCCTTGCCTTTAATTTTATCCACTCTAGCTCCTCCGGATTTAAGCACCGCAATTGGCGCGTTCACCTTTTTGCTATCGATTTCATGGAGTCCCTCAACTACCGCGTGATATATCTTATCGACTTTCCTATTTTCAAATTGCATAGCCATATGTCGATAAGCATCAGGATTCTTGGCGAAGACTATCGCACCACTGGTTTCCTTATCCAAACGATGGCAGACACTAACCTCATTGCAATATTCTCTTGCCAAATCCAACAAACAAACGCCACTGTTTCTATCTTCCAAAGTCGACACATAAGGTGGCTTGTTCACAACTATATAATTATCATTCTCAAAAAGAATGGAATCTTCAAAACTAAATTTTTTCATCCCAAATACTTTGATCCTCTTACTTTACATCGTCAAATTTCATCAGATCGTGTATGATTCGCAAGATTTTTCATTCGAATTATCGCAAACAAAAAAAGAGGCTAATTCGCCTCTTTCAATATTTTATAAGATTTGCGCGTAATTTCTTAATCACTTCTTGCCTGAAAACTTATTCAATACCTTGCTGACAAAGTCATCATTAATCCCCAATTTGCTTTTCAACAAACTGTATACTGTCACTACTTTATTGTCAAGATAGATCAATAGAGATCTCATCCCGTCCTTAGGCCTTGCTCGGTATTTGGTCGTTTGCTTTTTAGGTTGCTCTTTTTCCTCTGTGAAATAATATAGAGCGATGGATTTGCGGCTGTCATCCTCAGGGCACATAATTGGCT
Organism: Aureibacter tunicatorum; assembly: GCF_036492635.1. Taxonomy (GTDB): domain Bacteria; phylum Bacteroidota; class Bacteroidia; order Cytophagales; family Cyclobacteriaceae; genus Aureibacter; species Aureibacter tunicatorum. Next base: position 1,569,435 of record NZ_AP025305.1, on the reverse strand, counting down.
CCGGCAAGCCATGATAAGAGTCCTCGTCGGTATTAAACACAACGCATCTGTTGAATATCGGCGAAACGCTTTTGGAGCAAACTTTCATATCTCTGGTCCAAAGCTCTAAATCCCCTTTATATTCAGGTTTCCAATCTTTATTGAAATACACCAACAGGTTAACTCTTCTGCGATAATTTCTTTTGTGAGGATGAACGGTAAAATCAGCATGCACATTCAAGAAGCCGTTTCTAAGGCTTTGATGCAAGCCACCACCCTCAAGTTGATCATCAGCGATCAAATTATCAATACCTGTCAACTCGGATAAATATGAAACGAACCTTGGCGAATTGAACTCTCTGATTGTTTCCTGAATAAATGGCGGCAACAAATCAAGTTTGTTTAATCCATGCTTTTTTTCATTGAAATGGACATAATGTATCCATCCATCATCTTTAACCGAAGGAAATTCGCCTCTTACTTTTTCCGCTGCCCACTCTTCCATAAAATTATCCTCGACGATATGAGGATAAGGATCATCCGTTTGGTACCTCGCCTTCATTTCAGGCAGTTTGTCGTACCACTTTTCATAATCAAAAATCATAGCTTGACTTTCTTCGAGCACCTCCGGCTTCGAATCCACTTGTAGTTGTTCTGACATGGCAATTTTGTTTGAAATCAGGGAGTTGCTCCCAATAAACCAAATTTCATGCCTCGGCAAAAATCAAACTATTTCTTTTAGCCGCGGCAATGAATAAAGAAAACCATAAAAATCCATCCCTCATCTACGCCGCCGCTTTTACAGCCTCAAAAATCGACGAATACTATCCGTCCAATATCAAAAAGGCCAACCCCATCAAAAAACGGTATTGGCTCAATAAAAAACAATATAATAAAATTCAGGCAACTACTCAATTTCCAGCGCCTGCTTCACTTCTCCTTTTGGCAATTTAAAGCTAAATGTAGAGCCCTTTCCTACTGTGCTCACCACACTTACCGTATTTCCATGAGCTTGCAATATATGCCTCACAATGGCCAAGCCTAGTCCTGTGCCTCCTTTATCCTTGGATCTACTCTTTTCCACTCTATAGAATCGTTCAAAGATCCTTTTCAAATCCTCAGGCGGTATTCCTAGCCCCGTATCCTTGACATATATCGTAACTTCCTTCTCTCCAACTTTAAAATCAACTTCAACCTCAGACGGAGATTCCGTATATTTCATCGCATTGGAGATCAGATTCATAAGCACCTGCATGATTCTTTGCCGATCCGCAAAGACCACTACCTTGTCGGGAATTTCTTCCGAGAAAATCAATTTGATCTGCTTTTTCTCAGCTTTGGCTTCAAACTGTTCGTAGATCTCTTGCGTCAGCTTATAAATATCGAAATCCTCAAACTCCAACTGAATATCTCCTGATTCCATTCTGGATATGGACAGCAAATTCTGAACTAAATTAGCCAAGCCGTCCAAACTTTTGCCTGCTCTTTTCAGAAATTTCACTCTCACAGTCTCATCCTCCACCGCTCCATCAAGCAATGTGTAGATAAAGCCTTGCGCAGCGAAAATCGGAGTTTTAAGCTCATGCGAAACATCCGCCAAAAACTCTCTCCGAAAAGCCTCAAGCTTTTTAAGCTCGTCGATCTCTCTCTGCTTGGAGCTTGCATAAGAATAAATCTCTTGCTTCACCCGCTTCATCGGGTTTCGAGACTTCTTGTATTTCTTATGCTTTTTGATAAACTCAAAATCATTTTTCTTCAAATCGCTCAACATAGAGTAAATCTGATTTACTTCCTTAAAAATCAGCGATTCGAAGGTGATGCTTATCAAAAGATAAGAGGAGCCGAAAGCGATCAAAAACGCCACAACCAATGCGTCAATACTAACGCCATTCACCAAAGACAAAAAGGCCGTAGTAACTATGCTGATAGAAATACTCAACAATGCGGCAACCCCTCTAGACGTAAATAACATAATGCGAACTCAGGACAATCCTTTGTAATACTGTTAAAACTTCTTTTGAAAATCAAGAAATCGACGATCATTTTCAATTATCTAGCACTGATGCCGCTTCCCTGATTTATTTCATCCACAACTGTTTTATTAGTTGCTCAACTCAAACTTATATCCAACTCCTTTTACAGTAGCTATATACCCATCTCCGATTTTTTCTCTTACTTTTCTTATATGAACATCCACTGTTCTAGCCAACACATAAACATCCGCTCCCCAGATGCTCGCCAATAAGTCATCTCTGCTGTATACTTTCCCTGGATTTTGAGCTAAGAAATACAATAATTCAAACTCTTTCTTTGGCAATGTCAGCTGACTTCCATCAATAGTAACTGTATAGCTTGATCTGTCAATCATAAGGTTTCCAATGCTGATCTTGTCAGTAGTGTTTTTCTTCTTTGACTCCCTTCTAAACATCGCATTGATACGACTCATCAAAGCTCTTGGCTTGATCGGCTTGGTAATGTAATCGTCTGCCCCTGTCTCAAAAGCGGCGATTTCAGAGTACTCCTCAACCCGAGCAGTCAAAAACACGATGAATGATTCGTGCAATTCCGGCAAATCTCTCAGTTGGCGACATGTTTCAACTCCATCCTGCTTTGGCATCATGATGTCCAACAAGATCAGATTAGGTTGGAACTTCCTAGCGATTTCTACCGCTTTGAATCCATCTGGCGCAGTTTCCACATCATAACCTTCTTTCTTTAGATTATATTGCAACAACTCTCTGATATCGTCCTCATCATCAACAACAAGCACTTTTTGTTGTGGCTTAGTACTCATAATCAATTCTTTTAGTGTGTAACAACTTTATTCGTTTATTCAAAAATATAAATTTAGGGAGCATAATAAAACCCCACAGGCTCACTCTTGAAACATGTTATCAAACAAATTAAATATTAACATAACAATGCTCGAAATACCTTGAAACTGTGTTAAAAATCCATCACAGATAAAATGATCCAATGTTTACCCAAAAGTTACCTTTTTAACATTAAGAAAACAATTAACTTTCCTTTTGATAACAAAAACTTAAAGATGAAAAACTCATAATTATTCGACTTATTCGTTGACAAAATCCAACAATATCGACGCAGGATGTAATGAGCCCCTATTTGCGCCATCTTTGATTTGATGCCTGCAACTTGTGCCAGCTGCTGCGATCATAGTTTCACTGTCCGCATTTCTGACCGAAGGGAATAAAACCAGCTCTCCAATACCCATAGAAACTTCAAAGTGCTCTTTCTCATATCCAAAAGAACCCGCCATGCCGCAACACCCTGAAGCTATCAACTCGGCATTCACATTCTCTGGAATGCTCAAGAGCTCTTTAGTGTAGTGTTGGCTTGAAAGCGCTTTCTGATAACAATGCACATGAACTTTAACTTTTCCATGTTTATCCGAAAAGTCTTGAGATGTGATTTTTCCTGCTTTATGCTCATGCCAAAGAAATTCTTCTATAGTAAATGTGTATTTCGCCAACTTCTTAGCTTTAGCCTGCTCGTCTCCTCTGAGCAAAGACACATACTCATCCCTGAATGTTAAAATAGCAGAAGGCTCAACTCCGATCAAAGGCGAATTCTCACTGACCAAACCTGAGAAAATGCTCACATTTTTGGAAGCAATCTCCTTGGCCTTGTCTAAAATTCCTTTGGAAATAAACGTTCTGCCACTCTCCTCATGAGGTATAATTTCAACAGTATAACCAAGCCTCACAAGCAACTCTATGGAGTCAACTCCTACTTTTGGCTCATTGTAATTGGTAAACTCATCGCAAAAAAGATAAACCTTCTTCTTTTTCCCTTCATTCAATCTACCGACATTCTGTTTATACCATTTATCCAGTGATTTTTTTGCGATTTCAGGCAAGCTTCTTTTTTGAGCGACCCCCATAACACTTTTCACCAATGGAGAAATCAAACTGTTCTTAATCGTAAAGTTATAAAGCGGGGCTAATGGCTGCATTAACTTGTTAATAGCATTGACATAAGCGAAACTCTTTGTTCGCAAGCTTGCACCATTTTGCTTGTATTTTTGATAAAGGTATTCAGCTTTCAACTTGGCGACATCCACATTGGAAGGACATTCTTTTTTGCAAGCTTTGCATGACAAGCACAAATCGAAAACTTCTTCAATTCTCTTATCTGCAAAAGGATTTTCAAAATCATGCGTCAATACTTCTCTGATAATATTCGCTCTTGCTCGAGTCGTATGTTTTTCATCTTTTGTAGCCATGTAGCTTGGGCACATAGCTCCACCGCTCCAATGCGTCTTCCTGCAATCTCCAGAGCCATTGCACATTTCCGCCATCCTCACATAACCTTGACTTGCAGTAAAATCCAAGGCAGTATCCAATTCCTGAGTCCTCTGCCCCGGCGAATATCTCAATGAACTATTCATGCTTGGCGTATTCACAATCTTATTGGGATTGAAAATATGCTCTTCATCCCAACAGTTTTTCACTTGCTCCAACATCCCATAGTTCTTCTCACCAATCATAAATGGAATAAACTCGCCTCTAAGCCTTCCGTCTCCATGCTCACCACTCAAAGAGCCTTTGTATTTCTTTACAAGCTTCGCAATCTCATCGGCAATGGTATGAAACATCTCATTGCCTTCTTTAGTCTTCAGATTAAGGATCGGCCTCAAGTGCAATTCCCCAGTACCCGCATGCGCATAATGAACGCAACTCAATTCATATTCTGAAAGCTTCTTATTGAAATCCGCAATATAATCCGGCAAATCCTCAACATCCACCGCAGTATCTTCAATCACAGGAGCTGGTTTGGCATCTCCTGGAATATTTGACAAAAGTCCCAACCCTGCTTTTCTCAAAGCCCAAATTTTAGACATGTCGCTTCCATAAAGCACAGGGTAATGATAACCCAACTCCTTCGATTTCAATGCATCTATCAAAGCCTTCACTCTTTGATCTCTTTCTTCCTCGGAATGACTAGAAATCTCAATCACTAAAATCGCTCCCGGCTCTCCCTCTACGAAAAACCTGTTTTTTTGCTGCTCAATATTCTCTTTGGTGCAATTGAGAATAAAATGGTCTATAAGCTCAGAAGCTGTAGGCTTAAACTCTAATCCCACAAGGTTTGCTCTCAAAGACTCGTCTATCGACTCAAAATGCACGCAAACCAAAGCTTTCTCTTTTGGAGGCAATGGATGAAGTTTTAACTTCAACTCTGTGATCATCATCAGCGTGCCCTCAGATCCTGCGATCAATTTGCAAAAATTAAAAGGCTCTGTACCGCCAAAAGGTTCCGTGCGCAACAACATATCCAAAGCATAACCGGTGTTCCTTCTCGGAATTTCAGGCTTGGGATATTCTTTCACAATCTCCTCTGCATTGGATTCATTGGCAAGCAAGTCGTTAATATTTCTATAAATTTTGCCTTCCAAGCCTTTGGAAATACATTTCTTGCCAAACTCGTCCAAAGACAAATCCTTGAAGACGACTTCAGATCCATCACTTAAAAAACCCCTCAATTCCAATAAATTCTCACGAGCGCTCCCATAAACAATAGAGTTCGCCCCACATGAATTATTGCCGACCATTCCTCCAACCATAGCTCTATTAGCTGTGGAAGTTTCTGGTCCATAGTACAATCCATGCTTTGCAAGATTTATATTTAACACATCCCTGACAACACCCGGGTGACATCTCACCCAAGCTTCCTCTTCATTGACTTCTAGTATCTGATCAAAATATTTGGAAACATCCATTACGATTCCGTTTCCCACTACTTGTCCTGCCAATGAGGTGCCCGCAGTTCGAGGAATCAAAGAGCTCTTGTGCAACTTAGCAAACTCTATTAGCTTCTTGATATCTTCCTCAGTTTTAGGAATTGAAACAGCTGTAGGCATTTCTCGATAAGCAGATGCATCAGTAGCATACAAGACTTTCATAGTATCATCAAAGTACAATTCACCTTCGAGGGAATCACCCAACTTCGTCAAAAGATCATTATTCATGGCAGCTCAAACACTTTTAAAAATTTTACATGCAAAAGATAAAAATTTATTATTTAGGATTCAATCCGAATAAGAATTTGCCATATCATAATAACATTTCACTCTTCAAACATTTTCACCAAATTAAAAGTAAATAGATCAAGCGCGAACTTCGAATGTTTAGTCCAGCAAGTCCCACATATAAAAAAGAACAAAAAGCTCCCCGCGGGAAACACCTCCCTGCCAATGCTATTCAAAAGATGGCATGCCACCCACCGATGAGCGTTCCAAACCAAACTCCTATTCAAAGAAAAATAGGCTTTGAACTTGAAGGGCAATGGAATGTAAGGGATTTGAATCCAGACCATGTATCTCAAGAATTCCTTGAAGAAGAATTTACAAAAAATACGCAAGCCAGAGAAAGTAAAATAGACGACTATATTGCTTCAAATCCTCATTTGCATAAAATGGGAGCAACAGCGGCCCGAGGCATGGCCGAACTAACCCTGATGCAAAAGAATGAAATACATGAAGCACCTCTTCGCGGAGCGAACTTAGCTAAGAAAGATCCTATTTTCTTCGGACGAGACTTTATACTGGAAGCAGACAACAGTCCCTCAGGTGGCTCAAATATAGAATTTGTCACTTCGCCTTTGGACACTAAATCTGAAGTAGACAGAACCGCCAAAGAAATTCAAAAAATTGTGGCTGAAATGAACCGCTATAGAGCCAAGGATCATTTGGATTTGAATGATCGCTTTTTTCAACAACTAAACGTGGAAGGCCATGTTCCTGCTTCGCGGCACTTCAGACTCTATCCCCTTCAGGGAGAGCTCTCGCTTCAACCTCAATTCACCTGTGGGTTCAAGCTTCATGAATTGTTCAAAGTTATCCAATACCTAAATAAAAATGAAGGGAAAAGCTCTCATCCCACTCCTCGAAAGCTTGTAAGCGCTGCGACTGGCGAAGGCACAGACCCTCTCCAAGATTTGCAGAGAAGTCACGAAGGAGCGACAAAATTTATTCGAATGGATATCGACACGACCGATTCTATGGATTCAAGCATGTTGGTTCCAGATATCGAATGGGCTTTTCCTCAATTGAGGAATCTACATGAACTTTTAAATTTTGGTTTTCAAGAAAGCGACTCTGACCAAGTTGATTTTAGCTTTAAACTGTTTGGCAAAGGAGCCTCTTCATCCATGATAGAACAACAAGCTCTGATCGCTTTGGTATCTCTTATTGTCACTTATCTTATTAGAGCTGAAAATCTACCCGAAAATGCTAATGCGAAAGCAATAGCCGGAGGCTTGTTGTGCAGAACCAACTTTGCTCATAATTTCACCTTGCTTTCTCCTGCCTATCAAGAACGATTCATTGCTCACCCCTCAAGCTTTGCAGAACTTTGTCTTAAAGCGGCTGGCATGGAAGGCCAAGAAGAAAAACCGCTTTATCCTCATAATGTCAGATATATGAAAGGCGAAGAAGCTGTATTCGCTCCAATTCGATTGACAAGGGGCAAATGGCTGGAAAGCATTGTCGGCGGAACAGACCTGTTAAACCATCAATTCGAAGAAGCAATCCACCCTTCTTTAGGCGCCCTAGGCGATCAAGATGGAATAGAAAGATCGGCTTCTGCATCAGAACACTTGCTCGTTGCCGAATTCAGAAGAATTCAAGCCACTATCTTCGAGCCTGAAATTGTCAAAACACTTTTAGGTTATTTCAACTTCTATGAAAAGATTCGAAAAAAATAGTTGCAAGCTATCGAAAACATTTCCTAATTCTTCCAAGTAAATATTCAGGCGACCTATAACTAAATGTACCTGAGCGGAGATAAAAAATATACAAATCGAAAAAAAGCGCCTGCCATTCAAGGCAAGGGGATTGCATTGTTTCCGCCTCGAATTTCATCCAATTCCAGTCCTATCCAAATGCTTATATCCGCTGAGCGATTTTCGCAGCTAGCCAGTGATAGAGGCTATGGTTTTTTCTCAAGTCTTTTTGAACCAGAGCTTAAACGAATTATCTCGCTGATCAGTGAATACCACTCATTAAACTCATCACGCAAGCCCATTCCATCCAAAAGAATGAACTCTTTGCGAATACTAAGAGAGATAGAAATGGAATGCTATAAATGGATCGGACAACACCCTTTGGAGCTTTCCAGAGGAATTCCCGTTGAAAAACCTTACAACGACTTGATTTACCCATTGCTTAACGAAATAGAAGAGCATATCTTCCATGAAATACGCATTGCCCAACTATCAGATGTGCCGCTTTGGATGGAAGGAATGGGGAAAATCCCCGCCGAAAACGATGTGATGCGAACCTTGTCGCATTGGACTGACGCGCAAAATCTTTGGCGAATGCTGGTTAACAATGATACCACGCTGAAAGTCTTCGGAGCAGACGCCTCGACAGAAGAAAAAGAACGATCACTGGAACGCACCTTAGCACAATCCATCAATCCACATACCGGATGGGCTGGCGCTCTGGGACAACATCAGGAATTATTGGCTTCTCAAGCAGGATGGCAACTTGCCACCATGTCTTTGCCAGTTGCGCGATCAACAAGCGTCGCATCAGCATCTCCCGAAGCTTCATTGCCACCCTCAAGCGCAACCAAAACAGATGAGGTTAAAAGAAAGCCTGCACCCGTTTCCCAAGGAGCACATTATCATCTTCCCGACAGAAAAGCATTTAACTTCACTCAAAAAATACAGCTCGCCTTAAGTCGCTTGATGATGATACCCGAAGGCAGAGAACTATTAGCCAAGATCGCTCATTTTGGCCGAGAAGCCCGAGTATTCCCTCCTGTATTTCTGGAGGAAAACAAAACTCCTGGCAAAGATGGCGTGATCCGTAGTGACATCAGTCTCCCAAGAGGTCAAAAGTTGGATTTGTTCGAAGAGGAAAAATTAAAAATTGAAAAGGTGAAAATGGGCAAAAGCAAAAGAGACGAACTTCTGGACATTTCTTTTGTTCCAAGGCCAGTGCCAAAATCAGATTTAAGAGTCTGCGTTAAGCTCCGCGATGATTTCGCCCAAGACAAATACTTATTCTGTCCTTCGGTATTGCCGGGTGCTGGCTATCAAAACTATAAATACGACTTTTCTGACCAAACAGGACCTGTAACTCCATACATAGATTATCTTAACTTAGGGATATATCTTCATGCTATTTCCGAACTGCATACGAGAAAATATTTGTTCCAACACCAAGAAAAACATTCTCAAGGAAAATTTGAAAACCGAATCAGAGAAAGAATGGGATTGCCTACTTCAACTGACTTCAGCACGATCAAAGAGGTAGATTTCAGGCCTTTGATATAGCTTCATATACTCCACCTAAAAGCTATCTACTAACTCATTAGTAAAATTAATAGTCATAATTTCGAAGAATAAACTTAGTAATATTCTAGCCTTTTTACTTTTCGATTATAAACAAACGTATGTTTAAGGTCATCTTTAAAGAAATAGAGTATCAAACCCCAAAGAATAGCTTTAACTAAAGCGAATAATATTGCAGATGGGTTCGCTAAATATGCATACTTCTCGTTACCATTCAACATAAATAGATCAATCAAGTAAAATAAACCTTCCATCAACACTTGAACAACCAAAAACACTCCAAACAATACAACAAAAGATCTTCGCCTATAATAAAACTGATAAACCAAAAACACAGACATCCCAAAAGAAAATACTATATAAAAATATTCAATGAAATGCCCCATAGCCCATATATCGGCAAACAAACTTTTCTTATCAATTAAAGTCAACATATTATTCCACATCGAATGTTTTAAAAATTGATGACGCACCATAATAAAAAAATTAATTATAGGGCTCAAGCCAACTAATACAGCAATGAAATAATACACACCAGCAATTTTTCCTGATTCTTCGTAATCCAGCTCAACTTCAGGATCAAATGAGTTGTCTAATTTATAGAAAATAAATATTGATACGGCCAAAAACACAAGCAAAAACAAATAGCTCATATTACTATTCGTAATTTTTTTTCCAGCATGATCCATTACATAGTCGTAATCAATAAGCTGAAAAGAATAATTTTGATCCAGTTTTTCATTAAAACTAACAAACTCATGTATATCTGCTAAGCTTACCTCTTCACTCTTAGTATGGTATTTAAAATGAAGTTCAACTGTTTGAGTCATTTCATTATATACCGCTTCATACACCCCTTCAAAGTAATCGGTTACAAGTTCAAACTCTTCAGATTCAATACTCCACTCCGTAGGCATACTTAACCAAATATTATGCTCAACATTCAATGGATATTTCAAAGCAAAAGGCATTTTTCGATCATTTGTCGATGGGTAACTTATGTCAGGTCCAAGTGTATAAGGACCTATGTCAAATACATACGCACTATGATCACTACTTCTTCTCCAAAGTTGCTCTATATGATATTTTTCCTTGACTTTCAATACATTTTTTTCACGATCATCTTCTATTCTAATATCAGTGCTGTCCCTACTCAGCAACATAAATTTTTTAGCATAAAAATCCGTATAATTTTTCTTCATTCGACTAAGATCAGTCTTCCTAATATAGTCTCGAATCTCATCAGCTTCACCTCCATAATACTCGGACTGTATTTCAAAAACACCTCCCTTTCCATGTTCATTGACATCCAAATATTCATTAATAATTCTTTTATAGTTTTTTGATTTTGATACTTCAGTAAGAACACTCTCACCCTTTCGTAAAACCAAAGCCTTACCGTAGTTAGGACAAAAAATTTCTCTGTAACTTCCTCCCTGAGATGAAAAAGTGGCATCCACCCAAATATTTTCACCCTCATCATTAATCACTACGATACAATGATCAAATACATATGGTGAAGGTTGGCAATAATTGAAAATCTTATTATTGCTACTATTAACAAGAGCAGCATAAGCCTCGACATTTAGTTCATCAAGCATATGTATTAACAAAAACGCTTTATCCTTACAATCTCCATATCTTTGACTGAATATCTGTGTAGGATCATGCGGCTTATACCCATGTATACCATCTTCAAAACCCAAATAACGAATCTCATCTTGCACAAACCGTATTAATGCTGTAATCTGATCCGATTTATTTGGATACTGCCTTTTAACTTCATTTACTTTTTCTTTAATCACTGGAGCAATGTTTTGCAAAGTGTATAAAGGCATAGCCCAATCCACCACAGACTTCCATGTAGGATATTCTGATATTTGGAGTCTCATATTCACTACATGCCAAGCCGGCACCATTTCTTCATAATAAATCGGCAAAATATTTTCACCTTGCCAAGTCTCTTTAACTAATGCGCCTAAACTCAACTTTTCATGATTAATTTCATTTACACAATTCAATGTATCTATTTTTAGATTTCTTTTAGAATCGTATATGAAGCTGTAATATATTTTTCCTAGCTTTTGACCAAAATTAAGATTGGTTTGCAAAGCAAACCGATCATCAAACACAGGGTTTTTACCAGTTCGTGAAAACGAATACACTAATACATCTCCTATACGAACATCCTTAACTTCCAAACTTTGCGTCTTTGTGCCATTATAAATAAATCTCTCTGCTTCGCTTTCCTGATGAAACGTTTTTATCTGTGAACGTTCAAGTTTATTGACTTTTTCACTTCCACGTATAACAGCCACCTCATGCCAATTGACCTTTTCATACGAGGGATCATAAGTAATACTAATATTGGAGAAGTTTTGAACTCCTTGTTCAGTTAATAATTGTATGACGGCACTATAATAATATGTTCCCTCTTCTATATGATACTGTTTATTCAACAATAAATAATAAGCCTCTCCAAAAGACTTCATCTGATTCTCATCCAAAGGGTCTAAGGCTCTCACATCCTCAACCCAATTAGGTTTATTTTCTGCATACAAATCAAAAGCTGTCCATAGCGTAATCAACAGCAAAAAGTAAAATCGCTTCATTATTTTATATTTAAAAAAGAAAATATGGTTCTATTCTGATTTACAATATGACATTTCTAAACTTCGTCAAGTAAAAATATAAAACACCAATATAATATTATCAAAACATTAAAAAATAAATTATTATTAAAAAAAAATGAAAGTAGATGTGAAATATTAAATATTATTAAAATATATTAACATTATAACTCATTTTCATGAATAGACCAAAGCTCACACTATGCAAACTTGGCCTATTTATGAACCCGTCGATGGCAACAATCTAAAAAAAGCAATCAGAGAATCTCTTGACAATAATCGATAAAAAATATGCGCAATACAATCTTCTGGCCAATCAACATATTGATTATTATACTCTTGGTTTTCGGCACATATATGCTTAAGCCAGAATACGAAGAGGTAATATTTATTGATTATCGATTTAGGAAAATACACAAGGTAGATACATTAATTTATAAAAAGCAAATCAAAGGAGATACTGTCATCATAGAGTTTGCAAAAGAAGAATTTTATAATACTAACCTACGTCAAAATCGTTTTGAGTATTTAATAAATGATTCTAGCAAGTTTTTAGTCTATGGCCAGACTGCTCAATTAATAGATCAAATGCCAACAAAAGACGGGGCTCCCATCCGAAAATATTATAAATCGGAAGAAGGATACATGTTTTATACCTATTATATGAGAGATGATAAACTCATCGGTATATTCATTGACGAATGTGGTTTTATTAGAAATTTCTACAAATACAAAACAGACAGTTCATATCTATATCTGTTAAATGACACTACAAGATTCTTCCGACCCAACAATCAAATAATAAACACTAAACAACTTAATGAAACATCAAGAAATAAGAGCGGACTACGACAATAAAACCATAACTGTTTATCAAGCATATAACAAAAACATCGCATTGCCTGCTATTAAAAACAATCGTTTTGAAAAGCCTTTCTCATTTAATAGAATGACATGGATCAAACCTTCCTATTTGTGGTTGATGGAGCGTAGCAACTGGGCTAACAAGTCGAACCAAGAATATATACTTGGCATTAAAATCAAAAGAGAATGTTGGGAAAAAGCCTTGGCCATGGGTATTTTAACTCATCCCGACAAAGACATTTACTCTAGTGGCATTGATTGGGAAAAAATGTTTGATCAAGCCAAAGTTCACATTCAGTGGGACCCCGAAAGAACACTCAAAGGAGGCAAACTTCAAGAGCGCTCCATTCAAGTCGGGATCAGCAGGTTTTTAATCGAAGAATACAATGACAACTGGATAGAAGAAATCGTTGATATGACTCCATTGACAAAGAAAATTTATCAACTTCGCAAGCAAGGCAAATACACGGAAGCAAAAAGATTATTGCCAAAAGAAAGGATTTATCCTGTCTCGAAGTCAATTGAAACAAGTCTTGGCATCAAATAAACCTATTCCAAATAGCTTCTAGAAATTATCACGATTGATTATACATTATTTAGCTCGAATATTTTTCGGGCTAATTCAAGCTCTTTGATTCACAACTTCATTCACCTGCAAAATACTGTTCTCATTATCAAGCAAAGTCACCAGCACATCATTGGCTTCGATGACTGTTGCTCCTCCCGGACGAACGAACTGCCCATCTCTTTTGATCATGACAATAAAAGCCGACTTGGGAAAGTGAATATCAACTATTCGCTTATTTACAATATAGCTTTCCTCTGGAACAATCACTTCTTTCATATCCGACTTAGGCAAATCCAATATATACCGATCATTCTCGGTAATAGGCTTCACCTTTTCGGGCAAGGATACTTTCAAGAGCTTGGCAAACAAAGAAAGCGTCGTGCCTTGAATCAATACCGAAGTAACAGAAATAAAAAACACGATGTTGAATATTATATGCGCCTTTTCAATGCCTTCGATCAATGGATAAGTGGCGAACACTATGGGAACAGCGCCTCTCAAGCCCACCCAAGAAATATAATATTTTCGTTTCATTCGCATCTTAAAAAACAGAAAACTCAAAAAGACTCCAACTGGCCTTGCGACCACAATAAGAAACAAGGAGATCAACAAGCCCAAGCCCATATAAGGAATTATTTGGGAAGGAAAGACAAGCAATCCCAAGGTCAGGAATAACACGATTTGCATCAACCAAGCTATTCCGTCAAACATTTTCAATATGGACACTTTATGAATCAAATTCTGATTTCCAAGATAAACCGCGCATATGTAAATAGCCAAAAACCCATTGCCTCCCACAACATCGGTCAGCGAAAATGTAATGAACATCAAAGCAATCACTAAAACAGGATACAAACCCTCAAAGCCTAGGGCGATTTTGTTGATCACAAGCGTGCTTAGTTTTCCAAAAACAAACCCTGCCAAAGCTCCAAGTATCATCTGCTGAAAAAACAATGGAATTATACTCAACACGCTCTGGTCTTGATTGACAACCAAAGTCAAAAATGCTATAGTCAATACATAGGCCATTGGATCATTGCTGCCGCTTTCCAATTCCAAAGTAGGCCTAATGTTGTATTTCAATGCTAAATTCTTTGATCTTAAAATTGAAAACACCGCCGCCGCATCCGTTGAGGAGACAATAGAGCCCAGCAATAAACTCTCATAGACAGTAAAGTCCGTAATCATCCAGACGAACAAACCAATTGACAAAGCAGTAAAAAACACGCCTGCTGTTGATAAAAGCAAGCCTTCCTTTAGCACTGGCTTGACCGCAGACCAACTGGTATCCAAACCTCCCGAGAACAAAATAAAATTCAATGAGACCACCCCGATAAATTGGGCGATTTCAGGACTGTCGAAATGTATCCCCAATACTCCTTCAGATCCAGCAGACATGCCTATTGCCAAAAACAACAACAAAGTAGGAACACCGAATTTATACGAAGTTTTTCCAACAATTATGCTTAAAAACAGCAATAATGAGCCGACTAATATGACATTCTCAATGGTTAAACTCATGAATTTTCATCATTTAAAAATAGAGGATCCGACACAATGAACCGTCCAATCTTGAAATAAAAAACATTCCACAAAAACATACAGGCTGCAACTTTGCCTGTCTTATCTTTTAACGCTTCTTTTTATCTTTAAATTGCTTTCAAGAAACAGTATTAAAACTTTATGCCATTCATCAAACATATCGCAACCCAAGCCTTATTTTCTCTAAATGATTACTTTTCACACAAAAAAACCTTGGCATACAATCCGCCAAGGCTTCCCAATAATTGCCTATATAACATTAAACTTCAACTGTCTTTTTCTCCAATTCTTTGAGTGCTTCCTCTCTAAAATCTTCAGCCAATTTGCCTCCATCAATATGATTCCAGCCTGGAGGCATAAACACGTATTTAACCTTATCCATCACAGTCGGCGCGTTTCTGATATCTTTCCATAATCCTTTCCATAGATAAAACTGAATTTGAAAATAATTCTCACTATTAATGGGATCATCCATCAAGCCGTAAACCGGCTGCACCTCTTTTATCTCGGTTTGGAATGTCCCGAATAGTTTGTCCCAAATTGAAAATGTCTCCCCATAGTTTCTGTCCAAATACTCGTAATTCCTGGCATGATGCACTCTATGAACAGAAGGAGTAATAAATATTTTTTCCAACCAAGGCTGCTTGCCTACCACATTTTCATTCACATGCTCATACAATCCATAGAATTTACCAAAAGTCTCCACGATATAAATCATAAAAGGATCAAAACCCAATACGGGAAGAAATATTATCGTAAGCGGCGTATGGAAAAAGCCTAAAAACGAACCTCTCACCGCTACGGTCAGCTTCATTTCCCTTGCCGTATGATGCACTCCATGTATGCACCAAAACAATCTTACTTTATGTCCCAAATAATGGACCGCATAAAACATAAAATCATATAGTAAAAAAGCGATTACCCATATATACCATTCATAACCCAAAGTGAAAATACGATATTGGTATATCCATACCATGAAACCATATAGCAATATTGGCCCGAGAAATATATACAGTAACGACTCTATAACATATGACAATAAATTAACCAACCCTTCTTTATGGCTTTTTATACATTTTCTTACCGCAAGAAACAACCATTCCAAAGCAACCATGCACAACATCACTATCGCTAATCGATTATTTAGCGTATCCAATAACAACTCCAACGCTTGTCCCATCTTAACCCTATCTTATACTAACCTATATCCTATCCTTTTAAATAAAGTGAAATCCCCACTTGCATGGGGATTTCGAAAAGCTCACCACCACGAGAGCTTCGCATTCTAAAAAAACACCAAAAATTTATACCTATTAAATTAATTACCCAAAGTGCTTACTGAGCTACTCTCAGATTAGTTTTTGGCTTTCTCAACGAAACTACTATGTCCCACAAATATTGGCACCCAAAACTCAACAAGACAAAAAATAACATAAGTCCTAATGTACCCGGAATATCATATTGTTGATACCCGATAATTCCCAATCCCCAACAAATCAAAGACCATTGAATGATATAGAAACTAGTGACTCTCTTGCTGCAATAATATATGAAATCTTTTAGTCTATCATTTGTAATGAACTTAACCAAATACCTCGACAAAGAAATCATAATCAAATTAAATCCTGCCAAATAGACTACTCCGCCGGGACCTAAATGAAAGAAATCCTTAAAATGATAATCGAAGTCATACATGCAAAGGCCACCGCCAAATGCAAAAAAAACTATACCGATATAAAGCATCATCTTCGCAACATGCTCAAAATCTCTTTTTTCCTGGTACCAATAGCCAAAGAACATCCCAATTAAAATAAAAGCCGACCATGGAAACACTGCGAAATACACATTCCACTCAGCCCCCCATAGCAAATCAAGGATATAATCCAAGCCAACTATGCCGACTCTAAATCCATGAACAAATGGACTCACTGCTATGATAACAAATGCCGCAATCAAAGGCGCGAACTTTTGATTTCTGAAAAAGTGATGAATCAAGCCCATAAGCAACAATGCCACTCCAGCCATCTGGAGAATATCGCCTGTGGACAGCATAAACAACAAGTTTGAAGCTGTCAAAGGCAATGTCCAGCCATAAGCTGAAGTGTATTGCTCTATAAACACCGATGATTCAAATCCACCCAAAATCGGAGCGACGAATTTCATGAAATTCATAAAATATCCAAGTCCCAAAACATAGAAAGCTCTTTTGACACTTAGTTTCAAAGAATTGTTTCTCGACAAAGTAAAAGAAAAGCCCATCGTCAATAGAAACATGCCCGTCCCTTTGCCGACAAAATGGACTATTTGGCCTAGCCAAGAGTGCTGTGTTTCCATGCTTCCATACATCCAAAGTGTATGGATAATGGCTAAGAAGAGCACGCTCAAGCCTCTTGCCATATCTATGGTTATTACTCTATTCTGATTCATTAGTATGTAATATGTAGTTGTTTGTTTATTTGTCTACTTCTGTCAGTTTGTACTTTGCCACTGGATTGACCAATGTTCCCTTCCATTGAAGGCTGCCGAATGGATCTGCCAAATTGAGCATTTGCTTCGTGTTTTTAAGTTGCAAACGATTCAAGCAGCAACGAGGAAATTCAGCTTGGAAAAAATCATAACGTTGGAACTTTTCTTCCAACTCCGGGTAATCATATTGATAATCCATTATGCAATCGGCTACCTCCTGCCAAAATTCTTGCTCAGCTATCAGTCCATCCTGATCCAAAATATCAGCCAAGAATCTGAAGAAGCCATCAAATACATCATTGAGTATATAAGAAAGCTTCATCTCATCAGTGGTATCCAAAAACAATCTATCCACATGCCCTGGGAGCTCGATGCTCTTGTTGAAAACGATCACTTCCTCAGTGATATCTTTCATAAAAACTTTCAATGGCACGCCATTTTCAAAAGCCATGATAATGTTTTCACCATGCGGCATGAAAACAATTTCATGATGATAAAAGCAATGCAATAGAGGGCTTAGGTAAGCATTAAGGTATTCTCTAAGCCACTTTTTTGGCATTAAGCCCGAGACACCAATCATCTCGCTTACAAAAGCAATGCCTTCATTATCCTTATGCAACAAAGCCGCCATCGTCATTAATTGCTGCCCTTCTTTGACTTTGTCGACAGGACTTTCTCTCCATAAAGCTGAAAGCATTTTGTTGTATGCGTGAGTTCTTCCCATCGGCTCGAAATTGAAATTTCTATAGCCAACAGTCGCCACCTCACCCAACATTTCAAAGCCCTTTGAAGCTAAGTATTCATCCTCAGCGAAAAGTTGCGTGATCCAGTCAGTAATAGGCGGAGTGCTTTGCATGTAATACGGCGAAAGCCCTCTCATAAATCCCATATTCAATATTGACAATGCTGTCTTCACATAATAATTTTCAGGATTTGAAGCATTGAAAAGCGTTCTAATAGACTGTTGTGGAGAATACTTTTCTTTTCCCCTTCCAAGGTAAACTAGATTTTTATTTGCTATATCCGGAGCAAATATAGATTGAATCTTATTTTCCCATTGCCAAGGATGCACGGGAATCAATATATAGTCTTTTGCATTCAAGCCCATATTGACAAGTCTTGAACTGAATTCTTGTTGCTGGCTATCACCCAGTTCCTGATCCAAAACCGACTTATAAGTCAAGTTTTCCACCGCTGTAAACTTTGCTCTGGATTTATGTCCGGCAAGCCATACAAGCTCGAATATTTGATTGGCCTCCGGAGCATAAATCTCAAAGTCCTGTGCATTGAAACCTATTCTTCCATTATTAGCGACAAAAATTGGATGCCCTTCAGTCATGGCATGCTCAATTTCTTGAAAACCTCCAACGACCAAGTCCTTGGAAGAAAATTTTTGATGCTCATATTTAAAAGCCGCTCCCTTCAAAGTAGCTATAATTTCTTCTAAATACGTAGGCAAAAACTCATCAGGAATACCCAGTTGCTCTTTGAATTCCATGACAAATTGAATCGCATTGATTTCATCCGCCCTGCCTTCAACTTGCTTGACAATACTCATTGTATCAATGTTCCAGTGATCCAACGCCTTGCGCTTAGCATCAAAATAATAATTTGCATTGCCATTATCGCTTTTAACGCAATACTTGCCTTCTTTGACCTCAGTGTGTTCCAACAATAATTCGTGAAGGAATTCTCCCAGCATTTTCGACACATGCTGCCTGTTCACCAGCGTCCAAACATACTCCGAATTTACTGTAGCCTTATTTCCATCTTCTTTTGAACTGTGGGCTTTATTATAGCTTTCTCTTGTGCAAAATGCCAGATACGCATTTTTATGCGGCAAAGCGATTTCTTTCTGATATTCAAATCCCGCTTTCTTGTTGAGAACGTGTATCTTATCATTTCTCACATCTGGTTCCACAACTATGCGATTGACTTTCTCATCACTGAACATAAATTCAACAACAAATGAAAAAACATGCCATGAAAACTTAGGAATTCGTTCTTTAACCGGTGAAAGCAAGATATGCATGCCATAGTCATCCTCTCGCACATCATAATATTCAGCGATTGTATCATTGCTGGCTTTATATCGCTCCAACAAAAACATCTGCCTCCCATTCAATGTCCCGATCAACACATCGTAATAAGAAAGAGCCAGAAATTCTTGGTACGCTTTTGTCACTTCCTCCACCGTCTGCCCCTGCATCTCCCAATACACGGCATAATCCATATTCACCCATTGATGAAGCAATTGAATATCTCGTTCGATACTCATTCTTCTTAACTCTAAAATGCCTATGCCGTCTATTTGCTTGGAATGTAGTATCTCTGTGTTGTTAGATTTTATTTCTACAGTATTCATTTCTATTTGATATAAGACGTTAAATGGATTCTTGAGCTTTGAAAATATGCAATGGGTTTTCAAGCCTTCCTGCGAATTGAAGCAATGCGACTGGATCATCCAAGTCGATCATTTGCTTATTGTCATTCAACTGCAATCTATTCAGACACGAAAGTTTAAAGTCTTCAGCAAAAAGGTCGTACTTTTCAAACTTTTGATTTAACTCCGGGAACTCTTCTTGGTACTCGCTAACATTCTCTGCTACTAATTCCCAGAACCTCTTCTCATCATAGCCCATATGCTCTACCATAATCAAAGCCATATATCTAAAGAAACCATCAAACATATCCGTGAAAATCGACAATAACTTAACATCGTCAGGAACTGGCGCATACATGCGCTTTAAGTGTTCAGGCAACTCCACATCCGGACTTAAAATGCATGCTTCCTCTGTAATATCTTTTAGGAACATATACTTTGGCGCATGATTTTCCATAACCAAGATAATATTTTCCCCATGCGGCATGAATACCAAGTCATGCTTATAGAAACAATGCACCATTGGACTCAAGTATGCCTTAAAGTAGGACCTCAACCAATCGTCAGTACTTAAATCGGATGCTTTTATCAACTCTGGAAGCAATGCGTTCCCTTCATGATCAATATGCAGTAAAGCCGCCATAGTCATTGGCGTTTGGCCTTCCTCCACATTAGCCATCGGGCTTTCTCTCCACAATGACGCAATCATTTTGTTATAATCATTATGCGGGCCGAATTCTTCAAAATATTGGTTCACATAGCTCACTGAAGCAACTTCGCTAAGCATTCTATATCCATTTCGTTGAATATAAGGGTCATTGTACAGCAAATCTTCCAGCCATACGGCCATCTTAGGAGCGGTACCAAGATAATACAATGGCAAGCCTCTCATGAACCCCATATTGAGTATCGACAAAGATGTCTTTGTATAAAATTTTTCAGGGTTTGATATATTAAAGAGCGTTCGAATGGATTGTTGAGCCATGTACTGATCAGGGCTATAACCAAGACATATTAGCCTCCCTACAGCTATTTCCGAAGCGAAGATATTCGAAAGCTTGTTGAACCATTGCCATGGATGAACCGGTATGAATAAGTAATCGTCTGGATTGTAGCCTTTGTTTTCGATCGCCTCATTGAATTTGCCTATAATTTCCTCGCCCAGTTCCTGTATGATAGTCTTCTGATAAGGCAAGCTTTCCAAGCCTGAGTAAACCGTATTATCTTTATGTCCTGCCAGCCAAAGAAGTGAAAATGAATTCCCAGCTTCAGGAGCGTATGAGATATAATCAGAACTATCAAACCCTATGCGACCATTATTTGCGACAAAACCCGGGTGGCCTTCCATCATCGCTTGCTCAATTGTTTGAAAGTCAGCTTGCGCCAATTCTGCGGCAACAGGATTTCCTTTCGTATGCTTAAACACACTTCCATGAAGCGTGCTTAATATTTCCTCCAAATAAACCGGAAGCCTATTATTGTCAATCCCTAATTGATTTCTGAATTCCTTAATGAACAATACAGCATCCAAATCTTGATTTTCGCCATTCACTCTCTTCACAATGGTGTCAGTATCAATAAGCAATTGATTCATCATCAAGAGTCTCGCCTTAAACTCATATACAATAGCCTCGTCATCCGCGAAAACTTGATACAATGACCATGCTTCATCAAATTGGTGAATAGGCTGAGGATTCAGGATTCTTTCATGGCTAAACTCTGTCAATTCTTTGCGAACCAACAATCTATTCGCTTTCGCCCATACTTCCGATGAAATATGAGCTGTGGATTGCTGAGGAGACACAGTGTTGTCATGCGCGTTCAAAACGCTTCTTTTATGTATGCTTGTATTTTTCATTTGATTGTGTTTTTCTCTTGTCAAGAAGGCTAATTGGGCTGTTTTATGAGGCAATTCGATTATTTCATCCAACTCAAACCCCACTCTTTGGCAGATGGCAAACATTTTCTTGTTGCGAATATCAGGCTCGACCACGATTCTGTTAATCTCAGGATCGCAAAAAACAAAATCGAGAATCGTTTGAAACATATGCCAACTGAAGTTCTCAATTTTTTTCTTATTCGAAGGAGCAAGGATAATATGAATCCCTGCATCTCCATTCTGCACTGGATAATGCAAGCCTACCTCATCAAGCTTGGGATTATACTGTTCCATCAGAAAAGACATTTTCTCCTGATACATGCCGATAAATATATAATAATGATCAGGCTCCAATAAACGATCATATTCTTCTCTGACATTCTCAACACTAGAATTTTGCAATCCCCAAAAGAACGCGTAATCTCTATTCACCCAGTCATGAAGACTATCCAAATGGTCTTCATGATTATACTCCATGACCTCTACCTTGCCAAAAGAGCTATAATCTCTTTCGAAAAGAATGGCCTTTTCGCTATTTATATCAGTTTTCATTGGCCAATAATTTTTCATTTGCCGACTCCATCGTCAAATCATTTTGACCTTTGACCGAGTTGGCGTACTTTCTTAATAAAAGATAATATAAAGCAAAAGTGATGGCGAACCCGATCAAGGATACCTGAAACGGAACCGAAAGACCAAAATGATCCACCATCAACCCTACTGAAAAGGAGGAAATTAATACACCTAGATTTTGGAAAAAATGCACCTTGCTGTAATCCACAGAATATGACTCAGGAGTGCTTTGCTCAAAAAGCATTACATCCAAACCAACATCCATCTTGAAAACAGCCCAGCCCAACATCAATCGTCCAATAATAACTGCGGCTTCAATACCAGCTGCTTGAAGCGCAAAACCAGACACACCAAAAATAACAGCAGGTATAAATTTGACATATGCCTTTTCATTGACATTAAACTTCTTCTCATACCACAAAGTAGCCAAGGCTACAAACCCTGGAACAGCATACACAAATCCCGATATCAACTTACTGTCAAAATTCGAAATAGATTCCCAAAACATGGAGAAAAAGGGCCTGGACAGGAATTCACTGAAATACACCACAAACATCACAAGCCCTAATCTCCATATATAAGCCGGCAAGAAAGCGCTGTCTTTACTTTCCGACGGCTTGTTATTAGACTCACCTACTGATATTGATTGACCATACTTACGTTTCAAAAGCCAAGCGCTTACTCCCATTTGAAGAAAATCGCCCGACGCCATCACCAAAAAGATATGTTCCGGGCGGAGGAAATCCACCACCATACCGCCCAAAACAGCCCCACATATTCCTCCCATATGCACGACCACTGACAACATACCGATCAGCTTGCCATGGTCGTTTTCATCGCTAGTTTTCAAGATAAACGGATACACCAACAGGTAGCTGGCCTTGAACATGACCATAATCAAAGCCAGTACCCAGAATGATGCAAACGAAGTGCTGAAATAACACGCAATCGCCAAAATACCAGCAATCAACTGCGTGTAAATCAATATATTCAGTTCAGCTATTTTTTTCGAAACATAAGCCCATAAAGGAAACGCCAACATCACCATGAAACAGATTGAAGCGAAATAATATCCCACATATTTCGGATCTTCCACTCCAAATCTGCTTTGAAAAAACTGCGGATAAAACGGATGCAACATATAATCGCTGACCACAGCTATCAAAGTCATCACTACCAATAGATAAGTCAACTTCATATTTATTGAATTTCTAATTGAGGCACGATTTCTTCTTCAGGGCTTACCTCAAATTGTTGGAAAGCGATTCTGCTTTCTACAGGATAAACTTCCCTGCCCATAAGCTCATTGATTATATAAGAATTGCGATAACATACCATTCCCAAGTCCGGCGTCACAAAGCCATGCGTATGCAACTCCGCATTCTGAACATAAATCTCGCTATTGTTAATATCAATGGTGTAATTTCTTGACACATCATAGCGATTTTTCTCATCCCATTTGATTCTTGAAGCGATGGATTCTATAAATTCAGGCTGACGATAACCATATCCTGTTGCAGCGATCACAAAATCTGTTTTGTGCAAATAATATTTGTCTTGCTCTGTTTGATGAACTTCCAAATTCAGGCTTCTGTCGTCTCCTACATATGAATTGACCACTTCAGAATTCGTTCGAAGATTCACCTCATAATCAGAAGAAAGTCTCTTGATATACAGCAAATCAAAAATCTCAGCAATTAAATCTTGATTGATTCCTTTATACAAATGCTTTTGATTAGCAATCAATTCATCTCTCTTCTCAGATGGAAGATTATAGAAATAATCAACATATTCAGGCGAAGTCATTTCCAAAGTCAGTTTGCTGTATTCCAAAGGAAAATATCTCGGCGAACGAGTCACCCAACTTAAAGCATATTCCTTAGTGTCAATTTCTTGCAACAAATCATAGAATATCTCCGCGGCACTTTGTCCGCTTCCCACAACAGAAATTCGCTTCTTTTCTTGAATTTCCTCTTTATGGTAAAGGTATTGTGAAGAATGAATCAGATTATCGCTAATCGGATTCATCGACTTTGGCACATAAGGACCTGTACCAGTTCCCAAAACTAGCTTCTTAGTCTTATAAGCGGTAACAGCTCCAGTCGCATTATTTCTGCTTATCACCACATAGAGCTTTTCATCCTCTATGTATTCGATAGTTTCCACCTCTGTATTGAAGTGCACATTAGACAATTGCTCGATTACCCATTGGCAATACTGATTATATTCCTTTCTCATCAAAAGAAAACTCTCTTTGATATAAAAGGAATAAATACGCCCCTTTTGCTTAATATAATTCAAAAAGCTGAACTTACTCGTAGGATCCGCCAAAGTTACCAGATCCGCCATAAAAGGAATCTGCAAAGTAGTGCTCTCCAGCATCATCCCCGGATGCCAATCAAAACTCTCTGATCTGTCCAGAAAGACGCCATCCAAGCCATCCACAGGCTCAGTCAAACAAGCCAAACTCAAATTAAAAGGACCAACGCCAATGGCCACAAAATCCAATATATTATCTTGATTCATAGTAATGTAGTTATTAGGTAGAAAAAATCATACTTCAGCCATTGCGTATTCGGCCGCTTCCTGCTTGATCATCTCAACGATATGAAGCAATGCCTCCACGCCAGTATTTGGATTCAACAAAGTGAATTTCAAATACAAATTGCCATTTAGTTTAGTGCTGGCAACAGAAGCTCTTCCACTGTCAAAAAGCGTTTTCTTGACATGTAAATTGATTTGATTCAGATATTCATCATCCAAACCTGTTGGGTTAAAGCGAAATACTATTGTGCTCAATGCAGGTTCATGCGCCAATTCCAGCTCGGCGTCTCCTCTCATGCGACTTGCCACTTCGACAATGGTCTCATGCACTTGTTCAAGATAAGAGACTATCCTCTTCTTGCCTGTGACCCTTAAGCTGAACCACATTTTCAAAGCGTCGAACCTTCTTGTTGTTTGCAATGATTTCTCAATCAAATCAGGCCTGTGCTCATCTCGTCCGTCTTCAGGATTCAAGTAATCAGCATAATAGGAAACATATTTGAACAAATCTTTATTCTTAAGCAAAAACACACTTGAGCATAACGGCTGATAGAATGTCTTATGAAAATCTATTGTAGCCGAATCTATCATATCAATGCTCTCAAAATAATGCTTATGCGTCTCTGTCATAGCAAAGCAACCGCCGTAAGCGCCATCCATATGCACCCACATATCTGATGCCTTGGCGATATTCACAATTTGATTCAACGGATCAAAACTGCCATAGTCTGTCGTTCCCATAGTGGCTACTATTGCTATAGGAATATTTCCTTTTGCTTTTTCTTCAGCAATTGCTTGCTCCAATGCAACAGGACACATTCGCATATGCTCATCTACTTTCACGGGTATAACAGCGTTGAAGCCCAGGCCTAATATTCCAGAGTTCTTTTTAATACTGAAATGCGCTTTTTCAGAACAAAAGATTTTAAAACGGCTCACTTCCTCGAACCATCCATCTTCCTTCAAATTTATTCCATAATGCTTAAAAGCGTAATGATCACGAGCCATCAACACACCCATCATATTGGACTGAGAGCCCCCGCTTGTAAAGATACCATCAGCATTCTCTCCTAAGTCTAGCTCTGAGCAAATCCAATCTAGAATTTCTTGCTCGATAAATGTTGCGTTTGTGCTTTGATCCCATGTTTCTATTGCGGTATTCACCGCGCTAGCTAACATTTCGCCTACCAAAGAAGGAATTAAGACTGGACAATTCAAATGAGCGACATATGTTGGATGATGAAATGATATGGCATGGTCCAAATACCTTTTCTTTATCTCCACAAGAGCCTGATCAAGTTCCACTTGATCGCTATCTAACTGACTATGCAGATTAAACTGAGCCAACTCTTCTACATCCTTGCCGCTAAAGAAATTGTCTTTAGCCAAAAAATCTTTGATATAAGCAATTCCTTTTCCAATCCCCTCTTCATACATATCAGCAGACGAATCTGAAAATAAATGACTGCTTGTGGGAATATCTCTGATTGTTTTGGGTTTTTGATTTGTTAACATTATTTTTATTTAATCTAAATTAACAAACCAAAGTTAAGGATTAGAGCATGCTTATATATGACGAGATTTGGAAAAAAAAAGACGAAATTCGAATAAACAACAATAATTATTTGCTATAAATCATCCATCTCCAAATCATCTTTGCTCTTGAGATAAAGTTGCAATTTTCATACCTAATATACTTGTAAAATATTATATTCTCATAACATTCATTCGCTAAACTTAGTGCTCTTCAATACGTCTCCAACATGCAAAAACATATTCCATTTAACCAATGGCATTTTATATTCGGCTCTGAACCTATTCTCCCATTCTACCATCTCATGCATCTCCTTGGACTTCCATCGCTTCAACTCAGGATCTGTCTGATAAAGTTCCGGCCTTACGGACTTCCCTACATGATGGTAACCATATTGTCTTCTGTGAACATCCACAAGGTATCTAAACAGCTGGAGAAAAGCTGGCGATAATTCCAAATTAGATACCGTCTCCATATAATTCATCCCTCCGCTGTCCAACTCAACCCAATCGCTTGACCTTTCTCCTTTAGTCTTTGGCATAAATTCAGCTCTGCCCAAAGTGTCTGTTAATGACTTCACAGGGTCTATATGCACTTCATGAGCAGTTGCTCCGGCCATTGACTGCATTTCTTGTCCATCGCCAGTTGCTTTAGGTGTTTGAAATTTATCTTCAGGGATTCTTCTCGCTTTCAGCCCGGATGGCTTATAATCCCACGTAGTCGAATGCCTTAAAAACTTATTGTCAGTATACACCTCGGGAAACAGAATTTCTCTATCTGTTCTGACCTTGACATCTCTGGCAACACCTCCATGAAAATACGGCGACGAAGTTTCCAATGCTTTATATTCAGTAAATACTCTTGGAACAGTCTGTTTGTCTCTAGGAGCCTTGTCAACGCTTATTTTGGTTGTATGAAGTTCTCCTCCATCCATCAAGTTTCGAATTAAAACCCTTCCAGTAGGACTTGACATGATTTTAGCCAACATTGAAAAAACATAAGCTTTAAAAGTAGGATGATGCGTATCTGAAAAAAAGCCGGGCATAGTCACATCGCATACGCTTAAACGCCCAGTCCCTCTTACCAATCTCTTCCAAGTTGCCTGCAAGTTCGACTGTCTTGTCGAATCCATCTTCTCAATCCCCGGTATCCAAAGATCCCCTCCTCGCTCGATCAACATACCTATCACATGCTGATGTTCAACTCTCAAATCTTCCAATAAATTCAATATTGGAATAATATGAGCATGCGCGGTATATCCACCGCTTGACTTTCGAACAAAAGGGTGGCACTTATACCAATGATACAAATGAAGCTCGATCTCTCGAAGCCATTCCAAACGGGCTTTTAAATCGTCACTCGATTGCAATTCCTCATATTTCTTTAATTGCAGATGAATGTCTTTCAAAGTTTGATCATTAGGTAACTTTTCACTTCCAATCATCTGCTCAAAAGTCTCGCATCCCATTAATGCTTGAATAGGAGATACTTGTTCAGTATTGAGAGACGCTGGCATTCTACTCATAGACTGTTGTCTATGATTCAATTTCGCATTTCTTTGTCTTGAATAAAAATCGTACTCCACTCGCTTTTCCACTTGACTTCAACACTCAAACAAGCATAAAATAGATAAGGTTATTTGAATCCCAAATCTTTAAAACCAATTCGATTTATTATAAATATAATTCTACTTTTAATTAAAATCCGAATTCTTCAAAACATCTCCCAAATGCAAAAACTTATTCCATTTGCATGAAGGCAAGCCATATTCCATTCTAAATTCATTTTCCCACAGAGCCATTTCATGCATCTCTCTTGAAGTCCAACGTTTCAAATCAGGATCAGTAGCATATAATTCCTTTATTGGCAATGGATGAGAGAAGCCATTATGGACACGATAAACATCCACTAAGTGTCTAAATAATTGCAAAAATGCCGGTGACAATTCCAACATCCCCAAAGTCTCGACATATCCCACACCATGGTCGCTAATTTCAACCCAATCAGATTCTCGAGATTCGTCGGCCTCGGGAATAAACTTCTTTCGACCCAACTTATCAGTAACAGACACTTCGGGATCAATTATCGTAGGCATTGCAGTAGCCCCTGTCATCATAGACATTTCAATACCATCTTCAACTGCGCTTTTAGGTTTTACCTTTTTCTCAGGAATAGAACACGCTTTGATCTCTCTTAATGATAAAGCCCAATGTTTGGAACATCTCAAATATCGGTGATCAGTATATACCTCAGGGAATAATAACTCATGCTCTGAGAATTTCTTTTCTTGTCTCCCCAGACCTCCATGATAAACTGAGCTTTGCCTTTGTTCCTCCAAGACCTTCTCATGAGTAAACAATCTAGGCATCGTCTGTTTTTCTCTCGGCGTTTTGTCTTTTGAAATAGTCAAGCTATAGTTCTCTGCTCCTTCCATCAACCTTCTGACAATCATCCTCCCCATCGGTATTGTCATTATTTTCGCAAACATTGATAATATGTATGCTTTGAACTTAGGGTCATGTGTGCTTTTGAATAAACCAACTTCATCAACATCATCGACTTTCAACCTGCCAGAACCCTGCGCCAACATTTGCCAAGTTCTTTGCACGTATTCTTGCCTATGTTGCGCCATATCTTCAATTCCAGGCACCCATAAGTGACCTTTGCTATTCATCAATTCTTTTATCAAATCCTGATGCTCTACTCTTAAATCCTCTAATAAGTTAAACACCTTTATTGACTGATGCGAAGTGACGAAACGACCATCTTTTTTTGCGACAATACGATGGAGAGAATACCATTTGAACAATTTCTTTTCTATTAAATGAAGTTGCTTTGCCTTCTTTTGCAAACTATCCGATCCACTACCCAACTTCGCATAATTCAACAGTAGTAAATGCACTTCGCCAAGCACATGATCTTTCGCTAAACTCTCCTTGCCAATCATTTCTTCAAATGCTCCTCCAGACATCAAAGTTTGAATAGGCTTCGACATCAAAGCGCTCAAAGGATACCTCCCAATTGAATTACCTCTGAGCTGAATTTGGGACCTGTTTTCTTTATGCTTAAGCTGATAAATCATTTGCCAATGAATGAACACATAAACAACGACAACCACGTCAATATTGTTAAATCGCTAAAATTCAAATATTCAGAAACACTTGAATCATATTTCTACAATTAATCATTGATTTTTTTAATCAAAGCATCCAAGTTACCTCTGTTGCAAAAATTAATTCATCACCAGACCTATGGTTTTTACAAGAACGTAGCTGAAGAAAGTGAAATCATCATAGATGACATCAACATTCTCAATGAAAATAGCATAGAAGTGCATGGGCGTTTTTCCGGCAAAGTAACCGCTTTTGGTTTTCCGCTCTATGATGGGGAAGGGCAAAATGGACAGTTCAGAGTAATGCTTGAAAACTAGAGTAATATAGCTTTCAGATAAACAAAGAACTTGATATCTGAAAGCAAACTTCTAATCCTTCTGCAAACCAATTATCAACTTGGTAGATTCAAAACCAGAATCCGACAAGAGTTTAATCAACATTACGCCGATTTGAATCCAACCATAAGGACCTAAAGCCACTTTGGCCATCAATCCAACCACTTGACCTATAAAGTCCGAGGTCTTTTGCATAGCGTTGGAAATATAGTCAAGCTTAGACTTATGCATGCCGATATCTGATGCATTGACCTCTCCCTGAATATTTGTCACACTATTGAAATTAAAATCAAAATCAGTCTTTATCGCTCCGGAATCACCTTCGGTTTTAATGATTCTCTTTGAAAAGAAAAACGTCAGAGCCATTTTTGCCATGCCAAAGACCTTTTTAACTTCCCTCAAAAGTACCTTCACGCAGTTTTTGACTCTGGAAAACAAACTCACTACAAAATTTCTTAATTTATCAATCCCCAATTGAATGGCATTCTTGACTTTATTGAAAACTTTTCTGATCAAACCAAAGAAGCTTTTGCCCCCTCTTGATTTTACTTTGCGTCCTTTTTCATTATCATCCATAGAAGCACGACTTATGCACTTGCCTACTTGTTCCCAGACAGCCTGTTTTTCGGAAGATTGAGAAAGACTTTCTACCAAATCAGCTATCTTGACAGAAATGGTATTCTCTTTATGATCCTCCTCAAGATCAAGCATGCCAGGAAAAGCATAATGAAAAAAGTACTGCAAATTGATCGTCCAAATTTCGTTGCCAAGATAATAAACTATTGACCTTAGTTCCTCTTCGGCTTTGCTTGAACTATCTTCCCCAAAACTAATTAACAGGGCATCGTAAATTGAGGCAACAGTGATCGGTCCAATATCATTATCAAGCTTGCCGGGATAAACTCCTGACAACCATAAATTGATTTGCACCAGTCTAATCATAAGTATATTCAACGAAGCATCCTGCAAAATTTGAGATTCCTGCGGCATGCTTTTGCAGTTTCCTATCTCATCGATATGGCTTTTGTTCTGGTTAAACACAAATCTGCTCGAAAAAAAATCCCAATTGGTATTTTCCGAAAGATTCGGCAATGAAAACCTCTCTTCCTGAGCTTTGAAAAAAGCAAATGAATGCGACAAAGACGACAATGGGTTCAAATTGCTTGAAAGCCTCTCCGCCAACTCTTCCACATGGCCAGTCAATCTTATCGCTTCTTTCATGTCATGAGAATTAATCCATCCCATAATTCTCTCCAATGACATCAAAGCATGCTCAGGCAAAGTACTGGAAATTTCAACGCCAAAAGCCGCCAATATATTGAGTCGATAAGTCAGTACTCTCGCAAGCAGTTTATTATCCCTTATCATTTCCCAAGAAAATCCCTCCAAAGAAAATTCGCCTTCCAGAGAAGTAATTCTTTGCATGAAATCAAGCTCCGACTCAGTCAAGGTATTCGGAGAATCCTCAACCGAATTTGTCATTGATACTGTGCCCTCAAAAACCTCCCAACACTCATTGTATTCCTTTCTAAACAAGTCAACTCCTTTTCGAAAGTTGAATTGTTCCATAGCTCTATCTGCTTGGTTTTGATCAATAGATATGTATCCAAGATCATCCAGAACTTCTTCACACTCTAAGAAATGACTGGACGACATTTTGCCTTCGCTTTTGTCGACAAATGAATCTAGTATATCAATGAAATTCATGGCTGTGGTATTTTATCATTCAAATGACAAAAACTCAAAAATGAATCATACAGTCCGTTTAGAGCAACTGAATTATCAACCGTATCAGACAAGCCTTCTATGTTTCCAGTTAAAAATGCTGGCAAATTATTATATTTATTTTGAGAAAAAATCACGGAAATCCTAGCGATTGAAAGCTCTCCTTGCTCCAATCTCAAATTCTCCGTCAAGTATTTGAAATGCACCTCATTCATGTCGGCAGTGAAATTTAAAAATAAAGCTCCTTTGCATAAATCAAAGGAGCAAAAAATCAAATAATGTCTTTTACGGCATCGTAAATTGTATTGAACAAAACCTTTCTCGTTTCCAGCGAAGATTTCACCAGTTCATTATGTTCGTTGACCAATCTTGTCAAGTTTTCATTTTGAGTAATGAAATTAACCGAATCTCCATCAAGCTCATACTTTGTGTATGCTACTAAATCCGCAGAACCTAGGCTTGCTTGCACTTTTGTGAAAATATCGGAATTGGTTTTTGCCTCTGACAAATTTATTGGCGTAGCCTGAGGATTTGTCAATGTAGCCACTTCCAAAGTAGTTACATCCTCCAGCGCTTTCTTGATATTGACTAAATTAAGTCCCATAATAATGATTGTTATATTTAAAAATTAATTGATTGCCTGTGATAAAAATTGCCAAATCGAGGCTCTGCATTTTAATGTTGAATTTTTCACCGCTTCATTCAATGAAGCAATACCGGCTTCTATTTCCGAATCAACATACTGGTACCCGTCGCCTTCCAGCTCTATTCTTGAATAAGCCAAAACGCTTTTTTTTCCATACTGATCGACATCCTTTACAATAAGGGTTTCATTACTCATCATATCATCAATGATCCCATTCAACTTATGATCAATCTGGCTCTTGGTATTTAATTCCTCATTCATAATCATGCGTATTAATACTCCAATGCTTCCTCTTCGTGAATATTTTTCATGATATTCCTGACCTCTTCGTTATACACTCCATCTTCTTCCAAACCATTATGAACTTGAAATGAAACCAGAGCTTTTTCAGTTATCGGGCCAAACTTCCCGTCTGTCACTCCGCAATTATACCCTATGCTTTTCAAAAACTCCTGCAAAAGTTTCACTTCCATTCCTTGATCGCCCTTTCTCAATACGACATCTGGCAAAGGCAACTGTCCAACAGGCAAAAGTCTTCTAAAACCTAATAACCTCTCAACAGGGTAAGCTTCCACGCTCACGCTATTTTTTTGATTGCCTCCCAAACAATATATCTTCCTCCCATCTTCAGAATATCCTAAAAACAGCCCCACATGACCTGTTGAAGCATTGGGTCTCACTCTCCAAAACACCACGACATCGCCGGGCAATGGATTTCTGTCTACTGGCAATCCGACATTAAGCCAAGATCTAGCCATAGCACTTCCGCTTGACTGCATGCCCGATTTAATCGCCAACCAATTAACAAAGACGCTGCACCATGGAGTCTCATCGTCATTTATCCATTCAAAACCAGAGTCTTGGGCATACTGGACGACTCTTTCATTATGCAATGGCCCTGGAATTTCTTTTTCTCCTAATTCTTCAAAAGCAAGTTTCAGTAAATACTCTGTCATATGGATTTTATTTTAAAAATGATTCTAAAAAATGAACTTAGCCAGCTTGTCATCATTGGCTTACACTCTATTATTATTTGAATAAAACTCAAAAAAAATGGATATTTCACCCATTTCATTACATATAAAAACTATTATATACTAAATAAAATACAAATAATAAAGAAAACAAATCCTTTGCAAAATTAATTTATTTATAAAAACTTATTGAATAATATTAATCTACTTATATAACAATACTTTTCAACGAAATAAGTCTACCTAAATATTTGAAAAGAGTCGTTCATTCAAATAAATGCAAAAATGGATTTATCAATCGCAAACTAAATCAACTGCATATGAATATGATCATCATGCCTAACCGCCCTGCATCCATGAAATCTAATTTTTGGATTTGTAATATTCAGTCTTTGCTTAAGATGGGGTTCAACGAATACTTTTTCAATGCTTGGCAACTTCAGTATTTCCACCAACAATCTCTTTGTCCCTTTTTCTGAAAACACCAAATCATTATTTACGCGACCAAATGTCATATATTTGGGATAATCATATTGCAAATAACCTTGCTCCATACATCTTTCTGGTTGGTCAAACTCACCATCGATTGGCATTTCAAACACCCCATAACCACTTATTGATTTTTGATCAGAAGATATTTGGCCAAGAGGCGTTTCATAAACCAAAGCCAAATCTATTTTTCGTCCATCATTATGACTTAAATGGGGCAATAGTGGAAAACCATCCGCAAAAGGGAAATTAGCATCCAAGTATTTTACTTTGATGCTTTCTTCTTCCAAGTTTTCTCCCAGCATCTGAAGCTCTTCATTCAATTTCTCAACCACATAGTTCCGGTTCAAAACTACTGTCATATAGTTCACAGGACTTACTCCATTGGCATTTGAAATTTTAACTCTCCCAAATACTGGCGCAATCCACGGTACAATCAAAAAAGTGAATAACAGGTACACTAACATAAAGGTCACAGCCTTTTGCCACCAAACTATTGGCTTTCCCCAAACTCTTCTAATCAAAATGGAAAACAAATAAGCTACGCCTCCAATCTGGGTTACTATCGTCAAAAAGAAAAAAAGAAAAAATCGTCCGAATATCTTCATTTTCACCTTACACCTTCCTCAAGCTTTTTAAAATACCCAACAGGCACTTCGTCTGTCAACCAAACGCCATTCTCCGATTCAAAAAATTCAAAACCTTCATGCATCATCTTTTCGGTCAAAATTTCCAAAACCACAGGCTTTCCATGCCTCTGTCCAACTGAAATGGCCGTTTTTAAATCCTTGCTCAAATGCACATGATGCCTGGATTGCTTTTGAATCCCAGACTTGTAAATACTATTAACATATTTGCTTCCAGTTCCATGATACAAAACCTCGGGAGGAGTCTTAGACACATAGCCTAAATTAATGTCAATAGAATGTCCTTGATTGGCTCTTATTTTTGTCTTGTCATTATTGAAGCCAAAGCGCTTTTTGTCATTAGTCTCCACTACTTGCTCCAACGTCACAAAATCCAGACTTCGTCCTTTAGCATTTATTTTATGAATTAATTCCTCAACATTTGCCCATCCTTGGGCATCCAATTTAATGCCTATAATCTGAGGTTGATGCCTGAGCACCAAGCTTAAAAATTTACTGATCTTTTTTTGATCTTTGCCTTCCACTTTAAATCGATTTAATTAAAAAATATATTATTATAGTTTCAAAAATAAATATTTAATCTACAAATATCCAGCATATTCACATTTTAAAGCTACTAAACATCATTTTCATTATTTTCTACACCTTCACTTTGGCCAGTTCTTCTTTTCTTCTCTTGCAACTCCTTCAAAGCGATCAATAGCTTATCGTAACCTACTTCCTTTACCAAATCCATCAACATGTGGCATGTTTTAAAAAATACCGCCGCTTGATCAGGAAAGGTCGTATAATGTATCTTCTCCAAAGCTTCCACCACAGCAAAATTATTCGCAAAATGCAGGATGCCTTCCATCATGCCCATATCAACGTACTCAGTACTCTCCCCTATGATAGGTTTCTCGTCTCCCAGTGCCCATCCAATAAACCGCTTATTACCAGGAAAATCATGAGTATTGCCCTTTAAAAAACACTCGCTAAAGTCCTTTAAAAACATGTAAAGCCTATTAACCTGAATCATAGCCATTTTCATATATTCCTCTGAGCTTTTCCCTCCTCCAACCCTTTGAAGTCTATCTGCTCTAGTCATGACTTTCTCGTATCTCTTCCAGTGTTTTTCATTTCTAAATCTTGTGTCTCCCATAAAATCCAAAAGCATTTGCAAAGAAACAATATTCGTAGTCTGATCCAGCCCGAACAATACAGGATGATTCACCTTAACTTCAACTCCTTGGCAACCTTCTTTAGGCTCATTGATCTGACTGCCCAAGTCTACATTGAACAAAACATTACCGCTATGAATACCCTGCAAAAATCTATCATGATTTCCTAATAGCAAGTCCCACAAATACATCTCGCCAAGAGCTTTTAAAACTTCAGGATCCTTTAAAACCGCGCCATAGCTTTCATAGTTCGGCGAATCGTTGATGTCTATTTCAGAAACCCCATGCGCACCGTTAAGATAAGTATCGTCCGTTCTTGTAGCTCTATTCTGCTTTGTTTTCAAAGCCTCTCCGGAATGTCCCGGGACACGCTCCATTACAAGCCCGCAATAAGGCCGAGTGGTTTCTTGAGCATCCCAAAGCTTATCACGGAAATCGCTTTCCGCATAAGCTTCGGTTTTCAATGAAGTATCCTTCAGTATTCGAATAGTTTTGCCCGTAGTGCTAAGCGGAAAAGTAGCAGGGGCTGATGTTCTCATTCCCATAGAGCGAATAAAATTCGCCGCAAAGGCCTCTTTTTCCGGATCTTGGCTAAACTCAACAAGTTCTGCTTGACTATTCAACAACTTCAAAACAGCATCGCTATCCTCAGCATGCCTATCATGCGTGCTAAAGCCTTTTTGCACAGAAACGAAGGTTGGCAAAAATTTCACAACATCCGGCGATTCAGCTTGAATTTCTTCTTCAGTATGTACAATATTATATACTGCGCTATTCCTATTGTCAGCGACAATCTGTCGACTATTAGCAAAGTCTACACGCTCTGGATAAAATTTTATATTTGGCCGCATTTTAGCCATTGCCTCTTGATATTCATAGACCAAATTCTCTGAAGGCTGCACTGTTCCTATGCCTTCAGTTGTGCCTGCTATTTGAATCTCCGATTCATCAACCTCCTGAACTTTCAAATCCGGGACAAAAACTTCCTTTCCCACCTCGATAAACACACTTAAATCGCCTACTTTAGCATCAGAGTTTGTCTCCAACAATTTTTTCACTACTTCCTTGTATTGGATTGGACTTCGCGAAGTCATATGCTCCATGCCAAAATGAGTCATAAGACCTTTTTGCAAACCTTGGGCATGATCGAAGGCAAAAGCCTTCAATAAAAACATAGCTAATAAATAAGCGGGAGGTGTGAATCCATAAGCTCTCTGATCACCTACCTTTTTTGAAAACCTTGACAACCAATCCACTCCTGAAATCGGCACGTTCACTTTAATCGTTCTGTCTCCAGTTTTCAAAAAAGCTATTGATGGACATGTTGACGCTTCAAATCGCACTCTCATGTTTCTTCTAAACATGATACTCTCTTCAAGTTGCATTAGCAAATCCAAACCTTCCGGACATTCCATCAATTGATGTATCCAAGATAAAAATAGCCCTACGACTTCCTGTTGATCCACATAGAGCCCGCAACTAAATGAAAACATTGATGAGTTCTCCAATGTATTCAATGTTCTGAACCTTTTACGAACACGGCCCGCCAACCCAAATGCTTTTCTTTGCGGGAGCGCCACTCCATGATCAACCATGCTCTTAATGACAAGAGCTTTCTCATGCTCTGTGTCTTTGACAATCTTCATTACCAAATGAAAGCCGGGAACTGATGTTTCCTTCTGAACGTATTCCTGATTCAGCAAAAAAAGCTCTGTAATTGGAAAAACACGTTGAAAATGAGTTATCTCCATCTCCAAATCTTCCAGCAAAAACAAAAGATCATTTAAGATAAATTGCAAGTTTTTAAGATGCAATGAATTATTCGGCTCCACCCGAACCTTTTGCTCAAATAGCGTTTGCTGCAATTTCAAAAACTTAAAGCCATCCAATAAATTTGCAACTTTATGCACAACCACATGAGACTTCCTTTTAGACTTGTCTTTACTCTTTCCCAATTCCGCGGCTGTGCCAGGAGCAAGCGACAACAATTCCAACTCCTCATCTTCATGAATTGTATCCAATTCGGAAGCCACTTGTAGCTTTTGACCGCTTGTGGACATTTCGACTTCCGGCAATGATAGCGCTTGAGAGTCAATATTTTTTGCACTGACCTCGCCTTCTGACTGGTCTTGAGCAACAGGGAATAAACGCTTATGGTCTTTATGAAACTCATCTAAAAAATATTCTGCTGACATCATGCATTGCACAGGCTCTGTCCATAGAGAGGGAGGCTGCTTGCAAATGCTATTCCTCTGATCAACTCCATCAGATTTACATCTTGAACGCATGTACTTGCGGGAAAATATCATCAATAACCGTATAAATGCACCATATATTAAAATAGCTTAGACAAATAAATTGTTCACCAAGCCAAACCATACATTTACACCCGTTCAGTCCATATCATACAATGCAAATAAATTCAAAACTAGGAAGAACCTAATTCAAGATTCGTAGTTGATCTGTTATGCAATATGCTGTGCTCAAAAGCTTTGAAAAGACAAAACCCTTCTCGAAAAATAATGGAATCGGAATTTCCAAGCTTCCTATACAGCGTGCCACCAAAACCAAACCCTCCAAACAAACAGAAGAATTCGAAGAGGATTTTTGGCCGAAAACCGCTAAAGAGACAACATGGACTCCAACACTTCCAAGTGTGGATTTTGATACAGACGAAGAGTTTGACGAGTTTTCTGAAGACCTGCTAAAACAAAAGACATCAAAAAGCAAAAGTTTCAAAGACATTGTCACCAGCAGAGTATCCGCCAAATTGAAAATCACAGAAGCAGATCCTCATCAAGAAACGTTAAGAACTGAGTTAGGCAAATCAATGAAAGACCTGTTGATGGTCAAATCGGATGCTAAGATGGATTTCGTAGCTGTCTGCGATCGAGTGGACAGAGGCGTAGGCATAGCGGACACAGCCTCGTCAATCGTTGAGAAAGCGGGCAAATATGTAGGCAAATTTTTAAGCGGAAACGATTCCAAAATCGCTGGAAAAGTAGAAGAACTCAGCGGAGTTGTTGGTACATGCTTGGGTGCAATTTCTCCTTTTTTAGAAATCCTCCGCAAAATTTACCGCTTTGGCAAGCATCTAATGGCTTCAGAAAAAGACCAATATTCGAAAAAAGAGCATGCATCGGAAGGCTTTAGTTTTTTTGAAAATTGCATTAAAGCCGCTCGATCCATTCTTTCGGCAACGGTAGAAGTAATGTCTTTGGTGTCACAAGTGCCCGGGCCAGTCAAAGATCTCGTTCCCGGCATTGGAACATTGCTTTCAATCATAGATATTGCCCGAAAAGTGCTTTCGCTCAGAAAAAATGTAGGGAGGTTCATCAAGATGAAAAAGCAAAAAAGTTGGCTATTGGAAGATTCTCATTCTGCGGGAATATTATCTACAATTTTCACTGAAGAAAACGGCACTGACGAAGATGAACTGGACAGAAAACTTTCGGATACTAAAACTCTTCCCGATCAAGAAGCAAAAGTATACAAAGAATTCGCTTTGGTCAGAGAGCTCAAAAAAGTGAATCGCAAAAGAATTGTCAGGGAAACTTTTCAAATTGGACTTCGTATCAACGGCATCATCGCAGATGTATTAAGGTATGGAGGGGTCTCAGCGGCGGCAAGCATTGGCATGTCGGCGGGTGGCACAGCATTGAGCATAGGGTCTGCCGCTGTCCGAAAAGTCAAACAATCCATCAGGAACAAAGGCTATGGCGACTCACGAAAAACATCCACAGCAAAAAAAGAAAAAAGAGTTCAAATGTCCAAATACATCTTTCATATGATCATGGGGCTAAGTTCAGAGGATCAAGATGAAGCCGACAGAATATCGGATTACATTAGAGCTTGCGGAATCTCCGTAAAAGAATTTGTCAGAGCCAAAACCACTGAAGATCGATTCAAATTGCTTGTTTCATCAATAGAAGTAAGGGGTTGACCTGACTTTGTTAAGCTTTTTGAAGCTCAAAAATTGTCACCTCAGGGCGAACATTGAACCTAACCTGCCATAAATGACCTATCGCTCGATTGATATATAAACTTCTTCCGTTAGACAAATCTATTTTACCCGAAGTATAGTTTTTATTAACTACCGGCAATAAAGGCGGATTCAAAAAAGGCGGTTTGCATTGGCCTCCATGTGTATGTCCTGACAATATCCAACCATCATAATCTTCCCAAACATCCAAATCGCATACATCAGGATTATGGCATAGCACTATATTGGCCTGTTTATCGTCATAGTTTTCCATAGCGAATTGAGGAGAAAAGTTCAAGCCCCAATAATCATCAAACCCTATAAAATTCAAGCCATTGAACTGTTGCTTAGTATTGCTTAGTATTTGGATCCCAGCACCTCCAAGCACTGAAGTTATGGCGTCGGCGACATCTTGCTCCGCCCAATTATCTCCATAATCGTGATTGCCCAACACGCCAACAGTACCATACTTGCCCAATACCGCATGCTTCATGACCTCTTCGAGCTGGCCAATTTGCTTTTCATTTTCATAGCTCACAAAGTCGCCGGTATAAGCCACAAACTCCGGCTTGAATTTCTTAGCCTCTTCAAAGGAATCAATGATATATTGATAATCAAACCTGTCGCCAACATGCACATCGCTAATCTGCATCAAAGTCTTCCCCTCCAGCTCACTTGGCAAATTGCGTATCGGCATCTTCACCCTCACAAACTCAACCCAAAAAGGCTCAATTTGCCAAGTGTAAATTCCGGCCATAGCCCCGGTGCCAAGCGTAGCGCCAATCGAATTTCTGATGAATCTGCGTCTTTTCATAATGAAGACAATTGATTAAAAAAATATATCAATCGCAATACTGCATTCTTTTTTCAGTTCTCAAACTAAACAATATTATTTCTTGCTAAATCTAAACAAAAAACTACATGCGAAGATCATCCTATTAGTGGCTTCAGCTTTTAAAGAAACTTCCAATGATTTGACTATACATTGAAATATCAAAGAGGTTTTTTATTAAATAAACCTCTTTGATTCATCATTACCTTATATAAATAATCAATTCAGCTCGTCTGTTTCTAATACGGCCTTCAAACGTATTATTATCAAATTTTGGCGAAGATTCTCCTTTGCTTATCACTTCAATCAAGGACCCATCTATTCCTGAATCTATCAATTGATTTCTTACCGAATTCGCTCGCTTCAATCCTAATTGATAATTAAAAGGCTCTGATCCTGTATTATCAGTATGGCCAATGATTTCAATCCTGACAATAACATCAATCAACTCATCAATACTGGCTTTCAACTCTTGAACTTCTTTCTGGCTAAGAGCCGCAGTCCCTATTTTAAACTGAATATCTTTTCTAAATGGTATTTTCTCCTCAACAACATGCTCTTCGGTATTTGTAACTTCATTTAATGTTTCTTCGACATCCACACTCGAAACTTGATTTGATTCAGTCTTCACATCAGATTCTGGAAGTTTCTTGTCGTGGTCAAACTTTTCAGCATTATACGATGTTGTCTTCTTTATTGTATTCGTATACGTTTTCTTCTTCTTCTTTCTTTTCTTTTTGTAATACAACTTGCGAATGAATTTACGATAACCGAAATGCACCTCAGTTACGCCACTTACAATATTACGACTTTGGTCAAGAGGCTGACCATGTCCAATGCCAAAAAATAAATCATCAAACTGGACACCTGCTCTTAAAAACACCTCTCGATTGACTCGATAGTTCAAATCCATTTCCAACCAAGCTCGTTTTTTCCTTCTAGTGAAATCAAAATTCTTAAGATTGTATTTTGCCTTGGTGCCAAATGTGTAAATCATTTCTTTGTTCTGATAGCTCAGCAAATATGTAGGACTCAAATTCCAATCTTTCTTATCAATTACCCGATACAACCCGTGAAATCGATATATAGGATTAAATTGATAATTATAACCCGACCAATTCATATTCGGTTGATTAAAATGAATTACTGAAAATCCAAATTGCTTTTTAACCTCATATTGCTTATCCACTATTGTATAGTTCGCACCAAAACTCAAGTTCATATAGCTTGCTTGGTCGTTTTGATCAAAATTCACATCCATTCTCGGATTGATAAAGCCTTCTCCATGATAATACTGAGAACCTGTTGTATACTGATTAATATCAATAGATTGAAAATGATAGCCTAAATTCAATCCAGTGGCTATATATGAATATTTAGACAATGTATAACCTGAGGCAAAAGTGAACTCTGTTTCCGTCTTTTGCAATTTTCCATTTCCTATATTCTGATCATTTAATACATAAAAGCCCAAGGTTCCAAATAAGCGTCTTCTTCTAAGTCTTATTGGGTAAGCCCCGCTAACCGCATAAGTGTGAAGCTGATTATCAGCTTTAATTCCTGTATAACGGTATTGAGCATTTATATAAGCGTAATTAGAAACTATAGCTGAAGGATTGACCCGACCGATTGTTTTATCATAACCAGAAAAGTTAATATCCTGAGCTTGCGCATAATTCATCATTATGCTTAATATTAATATCACTTTGTAAATGTGTTTCATTTCCTTCCTTGTCTCTTAAGAGTTATCACTTATAGGCATTTTATATAAAGCCCATTTAAGCCATTTACTAATAAAGAATATAAAGCTGATATGACTATTATAATCATATCAGCATAACGTCAGCTTGATAAATTAATAAGCCAGATTAAAGTATCCCATCGTTTTACCTTCAGCATTGGCATTTTCTCCCTCTGGAAACTTACCTCCTAATTTCCAGTAATACATATCAGCAGGCAGTTTAACACCATTTAGCTTGCCATCCCATCCTGATCGAACAGCTTGACGCAAGTTTTCTGTTTGGTAAACAACTTCTCCCGATCGATTATAAATAGTCCATGAAAAACCTTCCACAAAGGCGCTGCCATATATCTTGAACTGGTCATCAACCCCATCATCATTAGGCGTGAACAAAGTAGGTATAAATAATTTATGGCTAACATTCACGCTTATGTCCACCGAATCCTTGCAATCATATATGTCGTATGCAAACACGCTAAACGTAGTATCCAACGGAGGTCTTAAACCGAGCTCTTCTTCTATGTCTTGATGGTCAAAACCGTCGAATAGCGTATACCTAACTCCACCACTCAAGCTTATGGAAATACTATCATTGTGAAGAATATCATAAGAAGTGTTAGAGGATAAAATATCAACTTTATTTCCATGCAACTTAAAAGTGCCAAAAGGGCAAGTTTTCTCTTCATCCAGCCAAATATCATAAGAATATTCCTTGACTTCCTCAATCCTCACTGTATCATTTCCCATTAACTGTCCCGTAAAATTGTCCACAATCACTCGATCATATGCAATAGGACTTGCAGGCAAAATAAACTCTGTTCCAATACATAAATTCTCTACCGTTTCATTTTCTTTATAAGTTCTAATCGAGTAAAATAGATTATCCAAGCAATTATCAGAGTTTTGTGAATCCATTCTTGATAAACCTCCTTCTGATCTGCTATTGCCAAAAATCATATCATCTTCCTTGACAACAAATTGAATCGAGTCCTTCAATCCAAGAGATCCTTCTTTAAATGAATACCATTCC
This sequence comes from Aureibacter tunicatorum, assembly GCF_036492635.1. GTDB lineage: Bacteria > Bacteroidota > Bacteroidia > Cytophagales > Cyclobacteriaceae > Aureibacter > Aureibacter tunicatorum. Next base: position 1,526,472 of record NZ_AP025305.1, on the reverse strand, counting down.
GCCAATTGGCCAGTAGGCAACTTCAACCATAGCGTGTCACCAGGGCAATACACTCCATCCTTGCTCTCAATATTAATACAAATACCTCCGCCTGATCCACCGCAATTTGCAGGATCTCCACTACCTGAAAACTTCGCTTTAAAGTGATCCGCGTTATCAACCCCTATAACTCCCCAATGATAAAGGCCCGGCTCTTCAATCTTTACATTAAACATGGGTTTCGAGGTATGTTTCCCTAAATTTGTAATGGTTCGAAAGACGATAGAATCGGTATAATCAAGGGCTAAATTCTGATAAATAATCCCACTGACAAATAGCTCATAGCTTATTTCTTCGGATGAAGTGTGATCATCAAAAGCGGGATCCCAAGTCAATTCCAAATTATCCCGCACCATTCTAAACTGCCTATTTAAACTTTTGAAAAAAGGCTCCCTATTCGCTTCTTTAGACTTGTTGATAAAATATGAGGCTGAAGAATCGTTAAGGGAAATAAAATCAACGCTTCCATCGTAGTTTAAATCGAGCGTAAAGATCATTGAGCCAATTAAAGAGGAATCACTTAACAAATTAGTATTCCTTTCATATTTAGAAAAAGGACCTCCTAAAAACAACTCAGGAGATTGTCCATGGATATTTGAAGAAATTAGATCCCTATATCCATCATTATTAATATCAACTGCAGAAAATTGTCCATGATAAGAAATATTCAAAGGCCTCAAATCAAAGCTTTCATCAACGACGCTTAAATTGTCATTTTGATCTGCAACTAACAAGTCTCGAACAGCATCATTTCCAACAATATCAAACTCCGTATTAACTGGTATCATATTAGAAAAAAATTGATATTCTATTTCCTCCTTAAATGATAAATATGAATCGTTTTTAAACAATATTTGAGACTCATCAGTGACTATAACAAAATCAGCATAGCTATCATGATTAATATCTCTGGTATATACAGAAAGCACTTCATTAGATTCAAACTTTTTTGAAAACACGTTTCTCAACAACTCATCATCTTCGTCATTAGTGTTGATTTCCTGTTCTTCTTCAAGTCCATTGGAATGAAAAGGCATAGAAAAAACCTTAACTTCATCTTCACTCCAAACAATAATATCATCATTACCATCATTATTAAGGTCCCTTACAACCCCTCCTTTAATAATAAAATCCTCAATACTTCGATGATACTTCAATAATAAAGCATCAACTCCATTGCTATTGGTTAAGATGTTAATTGTCGAAGAGGTCTCGTCAATTGTTAGTGCAACTAGCGATGGTTGATAAAACTCTTTATTGATTAAATAATTCACATAAATCAGTTGATCGCTCACATTTTTAAAAGTATACACACTTTCATCTATAAAATCTGGCAATTCAACCAAAGTCGAATCATTTATCAATGAATCCAAGGCTATCGAATCTTGAGCTAACGAACCCAAGAATAAAGAATCCAACAACAATGAATCTTGAGCTAACGAATCCAACTGCAACGAATCCAAACTTAACGTATCAATAGGAGGTATATAAGTCAAAGCATGATAATCCAATTTCAAAATACGTATCTGAGCGGAATCACTTTTGTTCCACAATATCAAATCCTGCCCCTTCCGATTATCAATATTGTATATAAATCCTTGAAGGTTTTTACTCTTATTGAATGTCGAATCAAGTTTATATGTCCGCTGCAGTATAAATGTGCTATCCTCTGCTTGTGAAAGACATATATTTAGGCTCATAAAAAACAAGCCTATACAAAATGCCATACGTAATTTCATCCAGTTAAAATGTAAGTTAGTGATCGTTTTAGCTTCGGAATAAATATATATCTATAAGATTAATAAATAAAATTTTTCAAGCTAATCTAAATAAAAAAAATATTAATATTTAATTATAAAAAGATTTTAATAAACTATAACAATCAGCACAAAACATCAATAGGAAAAAATCATATCCCAACTAACTTATTAATTAAAACACATTATTTTTAATTGACCACCCTCCAAATACATATTTAAAATAAATATACTTATATTCAAATAAATCATGACTTAAAGAAAAAAACAAGTTTGAAAAAAATACAAGTACATAAAACCCTAAGTTACACATCCTCCATTTCAATAAAAGCAGACGGAAATACGATATGGGATAATATTACTAACGTTCAAATTGAACAATTTTCGGACCCAATAATTTTTAAAATACTGGGTATCCCAAAGCCTCTCAAGGCTGAAATAATAACCAGAGAAATGGGAGGAAAAAGAATTGCATATTTTGACAGCGGTAAAAGATTTCTTCAAGAAATAACCACATGGTCTCCAAACACAAAATACTCATTTGACTTCAACCCCGAAAAAGGCTTTATCGTTGGGCATGTTTTTGACATTGCTGACGGGGTATTCCGAATTCTGAGTGGCAATTATGTGTTAAGCAAAACAGGAGAATCAATTACACTTGAATTAACAACTAGCTATAGTCTGGACCGAAGAATTTACTTTTTACTTAATACCCCTGTGCTTATAATTTTAAAAATTTTTCAAAGATATTTGCTTACCTCAATCAAAGAAAATTGTGAATGAATAAGTCACCATTGAAGTTCTCGGAATCAATTCTTATCCATCAGTCGCAAGAGGTAATATTTGATTATACTCAAGATTACAAAAATCGATTGGAATGGGATACGTTTCTTGTCAAAGCCGATTTGATCTAAGGAGCACAACAAGCAGCCAAAGGAGTAAAGTCCTTATGCGTGGCAAAAAATGGAGTCGGACTGACAACAGAATATGTCACCTACAACAGACCCAAAGTCACAGCCGTGAAAATGACAAAAGGCCCTTACATGTTTCAAGCCTTTGCCGGTTCGTGGAATTTTAAAATGATAGAATCGCTGCAAACGCAAGTAACTTTCACATACTCTTTCCAGCTTCGTTTCCCATTTTGTCTTTTCAAAAATTTGATAAAAAACAATCTTCAATCAAATGTAAGAAAACGATTATTAGACCTTAAGTCAAATATCGAATCAGAGTAGTTCATAATAGCTTGCTCTACTCTGACCAATATGCCTTTGTTCTACTTGTTAAACACAAACTTTTTCAACCCCCATTCCAAAGGGCAAAACTTCGTAATGGATGATTGAAATAAATTCAATCCGACAAAAGCCGTAAAATACAACCACATAGGGTCATGCACTTGCGACAAGACCAAACTCAATAACACAAATGCACCTGCTACTGCTCTAATGATTCTTTCCAACATATCGATTCGGTTTAAGATTATAATTTTTTTCAACTGTGTTAGATTCTCCCCCTTCCATCAAAAAATATAGGCAATACGATTCCAGTCGCGATAAATTACCGCGATTTTAAACTGATTTATAAAAGGAATGATTATTAAAAAATAAGAAGAATAGTGAACTAAAAAGCACCGACTTTATCGCCGATACTTTTCAATCACTCTATATAATTAACTGTTGCACGATCCACCTTCGCATCCTTTATTCGCGAGGGCTTGCCACAGAAGCAATGCTCCCAGTACTCCAAAAGCCCATTGCCCTGAGTCCCGAAAAGCTTCGCCGATAAAGCTTACGCCTATGATTAAACGCAAAGCTCGCATCCAATTCCAAGATGCGAGTTTGGCTCTGATCATTAACACAAATTTTTCCATCCTCCAGCGTTGTATACCTCCACGCCTTCAGACTCCAATACTTGCTTGGCCTGCCCTGCTCTACCGCCAGACAAACAACAAAGAACAACCGGCTTGTCCCAAGATTTGATCATAGCAGCTTTTGTGCTGATCTCTCCCAAGGGAATATTTTTCGATCCTTCCACATGTCCTGCCTTGAACTCTTCAGGACTTCTTACATCTATGACAATCGCGCCTTTTTCTGCTACTATTTGCTTGCAATCCACTGTATTACCCATGATCATTTTTTTTAGAAAATCTAACATATCTTTATATCAATTAATTACTTCAAACATATCGACCTACATTCAACTCAAAATATTTTATCGGAGTTGAAGTATTATTGTTTCCATTAAAATCCTTTACGGCCTGAACAATCCTATCAGTCTCACTATCAGACACAAAACTAAAGTTTACCGTTGAATTCACCTCGTTTTCGCCATGGCCAAACCAATTATCTTCAAGCTTAGCTAAAACTGTGGATTTAAAACCTTTCACATCAATTTCGGAAAAGATTGCAAGTCCCATATTCATCAGCATTTTTCGAATACTCTTCTGATGATTTACAACACCAAGTATGATTACTAATTTCATAATTTTCGTTCGTTTACGTTTCAAAAAATTATTTTCTTTTCGACTTCTCAGTCATATAATATACCAATGGCACGATCAACAAAGTAAGCACTGTAGACGCAATGGAACCTCCCATTAGAGAAATTGCCAAGCCTTGAAAAATCGGGTCAAACAATATCACAAAAGCTCCAATCACCACTGTACCCGCCGTCAATAAAATCGGCGTAGTACGCACAGCTCCAGCTTCTATAACCGCTTGTTTTAAGTTCGCACCTTCTTCAAGTCTCAGGTTAATAAAGTCAATCAATAAAACTGAGTTCCTTACCATAATCCCTGCCAACGCAATCATACCGATCATCGAGGTTGCTGTAAAGAATGCTCCCATCAGCCAATGTCCAATCAATATTCCAACCATCGAAAGCGGAATAGCAACCATCATCACCAACGGCACTTTAAAATCTTGGAACCATCCGATAATCAACATATATATGATCACCAACACCACAGCAAAAGCGGTTCCTAAGTCCCTAAAAACTTCATAAGTGATAAACCATTCTCCATCCCAAGCCAAGCCAAACTGATCTTCATATTCCGGCTGTCCAGTAAAATGTTCTTCCAAGGTATAACCATCCTTTAGCTTAATGTCAGCGATACGGCTTTTGATATCCATGATCGCATATACAGGACTTTCTTTCGCTCCAGCGACATCAGCCATCACATACACCACTCTTTTTTGATTTTTTCGGTAAATGCTTTTATGCTGAATCTGTTCTTCTATTTTAGCAATATCAGATACAGGAACCATCTGCCCTTGGGAAGACATCAATTTCAATCTACCCAAATCCTCCACATCTGAACGATCTGTTTCTTTAAGCTGAAGGAAAATATTCACGCCTTCTTTCTCCTGCTCTTCGTAGATTCGTCCCGCATTCATTCCATTCAAAGCCAGGTTCATCGTCTGAACCACCTGTGCAGTATTAATTCCTTTTTCAGCGGCTTTTTGCTTGTCAACGACAAACTTGTATTTCTTCTGATCATCTTCTACCATCCAATCCACATCGACAATGCCATCGGTAGTCTCCAAAATCTCTTTGACTTGCTTGGCAATATTAATCTGCTCTTTTTCATCCGGTCCATAAATCTCCGCCACTAAAGTAGAAACAACCGGAGGACCCGGAGGAACTTCCACCACTTTCACATTGGCTCCGAACTTCTTGCCTATTTCTTGAATCTTCGGTCTCATTAATTTCGCGACATCATGACTTTGCTCGCTTCTAAGGCTTTTGTCAATTAGGTTGACTTGAATATCAGCTACATTTGATCCGCCACGAAAGTCGTAATGCCTTACCAAACCGTTAAAATTAATTGGTGCCGCAGTGCCAACGTATGTTTGGTAATCAGCCACCATTTTTTCTGTTTGCAAGTATTCTGTTATGGCATTTGTCGCTGCGTTTGTTCTTTCCAAAGTCGTTCCTTCCGGCATATCAATAATTACCTGAAATTCATTTTTATTATCAAAAGGAAGCATTTTCACAGTTACCATTTTGAAATAAAACAAAGACATAGACCCCAACAATAGCAAAGTTGTAAATCCAATGAATCCCCATCGCTTGGCTGGGCTTTCAACCATTGGATTCATTACTTTGTAATAAAATTTATAGATCATTGAATCTTCAAGAACAAAACCATTCTCTTTTTGATCATCTTCGAATTTGATCAATCTGTATGCTAAATAAGGCGTTACCATCAATGCTACCAATAAAGAGAACAGCATCGCGAATGAGGCTCCAATCGGCATTGGACTCATATAAGGTCCCATAAGCCCAGATACAAATACCATCGGAAGCACAGAAGCAATCACAGTAAAGGTCGCCAATATCGTAGGATTCCCAACTTCATTGATCGAAGCGATTGCCGCCTGCCACTTGGGCAATTTCTTCATTTTAAAATGCCTGTGCATATTCTCAGCGATAATAATAGAATCATCCACCACTATCCCTGTCACAAACACCAAAGCAAATAATGTGATCCTATTAAGTGTGTAACCCAACAAATAATAAGTCAATAATGTCAAGGCAAAGGTTACCGGCACAGAAAGGAACACCACCAATCCTCCACGCCACCCCATAGCAAAAGCTACTATGATCGTCACTGCTATGATAGATCCAATTAAGTGCAGAAGCAATTCCGAAACCTTATGCGAAGCTGTTTCTCCATAATTTCTAGTCACTTCAACATGCACATCACTTGGCAACAATTCAGGTGAAAGGCGATCTACTTTCTCAATGATCTTATCAGCGATTTTCATCGCATCGGCTCCTTGTCTTTTAGCTATGGAAAGCGTTACTGCCTGATGATTTCCATAGTACTCAGACGAAGCTTTTGCTCCTCCATGCCCATATTGCACATAGTTGGCAGGCACCTGAGGTCCGTCCTGGATATTAGCCACTTGCCCCAGATAAACAGGTGTAGAACCATTGACGCCCACAACTAATTTTTCCAGATCTTCTTTTGACTGTATAAAATTACCGGTTTGAACTAAAAACTCCCGATCATTTTTATTGAACTTGCCAGAGCTCATCTCATTGTTGGCTCCCTGCACAGCTTGCATCACCATCATCGGATCAACATGATATCCAGCCAATGACTCTCTATCAAGAATCACCTTCAGTTGACGAGTCCTTCCACCTATAATGTTCAATGTTGAAACCTCTGGAATCTTTTTAACTTCGCTACCCAATTCACCTGCCATGCGACGAAGCATGAAGTCATCATAATTGTCACTCCAAAGCGTCAAGCTCATCATCGGAACATCATCAATTGTCCTTAGCTTAATCAATGGCAGACTAACGCCTTGGGGAAACTTATCCATGTTCCGCATGAGCTCGTTGTACATTTTCACAAAACTCAACTCCACATTATCTCCTACATAAAATCTCACCACCAACATGGCCTGCTCCGGCATTATGTTCGAATAGACATATTCCACTCCAGACACATTGCTTAGGTATTTTTCCAAAGGCTCGACGACTCTCGACTCTATCTCCTTGGGAGAAGCACCCGGATACATCAACAATATGTCAGCAATAGGCACATCGATTTGAGGCTCTTCTTCTCTTGGCGTTAAAAAACTCGCATAAGTTCCAATTGCCAAAATGGCTATCATCAACAATGGCGTCAGCTTCGAATTCATCAAAGCCTGAGCCAGCTTCCCAGCAAATCCTGATTTCATACTCATATGCTTTTAGATTCTTCAAAAATTAAAATGACAATGGAGTTCCATCTTTGATTTTCACCGATGGACTTTCAACGATTTTCTCGCCTGACCTAAGACCTGAAATCACTTCTACTTTGCCTCCTTTTTTTCGTCCTAATCTCAACCATCTCAATTGGGCCTTATTGTTTTCACTCACAATGAATACTCCTTCCATTTGTCCCTTTCTCACTATCGCGGACTCAGGAATCATCAACTTTTGCGAAGCTTTGTCATTCATCATCACATATGCTTGCATTCCTGATCTGAGAATACTGTTATCCGAGCCATTCAAGTCAACAGTTACCAGATATTGAGCCCCAGAATATTGATTGGAATAATTCACATGCTTCACCTTTCCTTCAATGACTTTTTTCACAGATGGAATCTCAACATACACATTATTGCCTTGCTGAAACTTTGATAAATCCTTTTCAGAGACCTTGGCCAAAGCTTCGAAATTTTGATCGCTGGAAATTGCAAGTATCGGCATGCCCGGAGAAGCCAAATCGCCAGCATCCATGAACTTTTTAGCTACAATTCCATCATAAGGAGCTTTAAGTCTGGAATATTTAAGGTATTGATTAACCTCAGATTCCATTTGTTCGGCCGCTTCTAGCTGAGCTTTGGAAGCAAGCCATCTCGTTTTCATATCTTCGAGCTCTTTTTCAGAAGCGCTTTTTTTCTCATAAAGCTTTTGAAAGCGCTCATAATCTTTGGAAGCATTCTCAAAAGCTGCTTTTGCTTGTTTCATTGCTGCATGAGCCTGAGATTTTTTTGCATTCAAATCTTCACTGTCTATAACTGCCAGCAATTGCCCTTTTTTCACAAGCTCGCCTTCGTCAACATTCATTTTAACGATGCGTCCCATAAGCTTTGTGCTCAACTTTATGGATTGTCCGCTCTCTATTTTGGCAGAATATTTACTTTGTTCCGGTACTAATTCAGAAGATAATGTTATCACCTCTGCTTTCACAGAAGGAATATTTTGAACTGATTTTTCCTGACTGGATGAACCACATGCCATAGTCAATCCAGAAATGCTCAAGGCTATTAATATTGTATTTATTTTCATGAATTTGATTCTTTTATTGTTGGAATTCGAGATAAAACAGCTGCACTTTATAACCATACAGCGCATGAAGATATTCTAATTGTTTTTGCGCTGATAATGATTGCGCCAGCAACAAATCCGTAGTTTTTTCAAGACCTTCTTCATAGCGGTCTTTTCGCATTCTATAGCTTTCCTCGGCTTGTTCTTTTGCCAGCGAAGCCAACTGAACTCGTTTTTCATACACTTTCGCTTCCCGAACAGCTTTGCTTAACTCCAGTTCATTTTGACGTTTGTATTCATCAAACTGATATTGTGTTTTCAACCAAGTTGCTTTCGCCTCCTGAGCTTTGCCCAAAGACTTAAAGCCATTGAACAAGGTCCAGCTTAATTGCAATCCCACAAAATAATTGTTCTTGCTATCTCCAAAAAACTGTCTCCCATTTTGCTCCAAGGCACCAAAGGCATTAACTCTTGGCACAAATGCGAATGTTGAAGATTTGTACATCTTTTTCGACGCATCAAGCCCCAATGAAAACGCTTTGATATCCGCTCTTTGATCAGAAAGTTGGTCATATTCCTCAAATAGTGTCTGAACGTCCTCCAAGCTTTCCGTTGTTTTTATCGAAGTGCCTTTGGGTTCGTTCAGCAATACTACCAGATAATCTTCCGCTGTCAACAAATCGCTTTCAGATTGCAATAACTTGCCTTCCAAATCAGCCACATACACACTCACTTCCAAACGATCAGCCTCTTTCGCATAGCCTTGTTCCTTTAGATCCTCCACTAGCTGAAGGTTCGCCTGAGCTGTTTTCAAAGCGCCTTCAAGGACTTCAACCTTATGCTGAGCCAGAGAAATCGCAAAATACTGCTTCTTGACCTCCATCAACACATATTCCTTCGTTCGCTCCAACTCCCACTTTTTGGCATCTCTGGCATCTTCAGCGGCGCCTCTGCCAATAATTCCATCCAGATTGAATATGGGCTGTCGAATATCAACCCTTGTATTGAAATTGCTGAATCCATCCGGATTATTAAGGTCAGCAGGAATGAAATCATTTTGCGTTACAACCCCTTGTTTCAGTTTTTGGCCAAAGACGTTCAAAGGATCATTCGTTCTCGTCATCATGGCTGACGCCTCCACTTGAGGCAAAAAAGCCGCTAAGCTTTGCCTAGCTCTCGAACGAGCTTCCCAAAACTCTGCCTGCTTCACCTTCAATGTGGCATTCTGTTTGCAAGCCATATTCATAGCTTCCTCCAGAGATAGCTCCAGACTCTGCCCCTTGCCCATTATGGGCAACAAAACCAAAGCCGCTATCCAGATAAAATTTCTCGGTTTTTTCATTTATTTAAATATCTATATATGCACATTTTAACATATGTTGAATTAAAAAAACAGGCTTAAAACAAAGCCTTGGAATTTTTAGATTTTCATGCACTTGAACACATTCAAAATCTCTTTCTTTTTTATAAAATACATATTGTTTTTACCCTCTCTTCGGCTTCCCAACACGCCTTGCTCTTTCATTTTACTCAAATAGTGCGAAGTCAATCCTTGATCGATTCCTAATTCTTCATGCAATTGCGTTACGGTCATTTCATTGCCTTCTTTCAAAAGCCAAACTACTGACAATCGTATTGGATGCGCTATCGACTTCAGCATATTCGCTGCTCTTTCCAAATTTTCTGACTGTATTTCGCTTATCATAGGTTTCCTTCTTTGATTTAAACTAATTATCCCGCTTCTTCCAACACCTTAGCCGGCAAATATAAAAAATTATTAATTCATGTTTTTCTCTTTTATTAAAATATTAATAATTATAGTATCAATTCTTAAGTTTTGAAAGCAATTCTTCCTTGCCAACAAGCCCTATTGTTTGATCTACTACTTTCCCCCCTTTCAAATAAACCAATGTCGGTATGCTTCTTATTTTGAACATACTCGCTATGTCAGGGTAGTCATCAACATTCAACTTCGCAATCAATCCATTGCCTTCCAACTCTTGAGAAGCTTCATCCAATACTGGACTCATCATCTGGCAGGGACCGCACCATGGCGCCCAAAAATCTATAACCAAGGACGCTTCAGATTTCAACGTTTCTTCAAAATTCTCTCTTGTCAATATTTTTATCTCACTCATGTGCTCGATGATTTTGTTATTACAAACTTATTAAATAAATTTACAAATGATAATATATATATATGTAACTTTAAACATATTTACGCTAGAGTTTTGCTTTTGTTGCGAAATACTCTTTATTTTGATAAAATAATATTACTGCTATGAAAAAAATCTTATTGATATTGCTAGCCATTATCAATCTCACAGCTTCCTGCCAAGAGAAAAAGCACAAAGACATTGATGTCAAGCAATTAAATGAAATATTAGCCTCAAATAAAGTTCAGTTATTGGATGTTCGCACGCCCCAGGAACTGAAAAGAGGAAAAATTGAATATGCGGTAAATATTAATGTCAAGGATAATGACTTTATCAGCCAAGCTGAAAACACAATTGATAAAAACGAGCCTGTTTACATTTATTGCCATTCTGGAGGCAGAAGCGCCACGGCAGCCCGAAAATTAACTCAAGCAGGATACGAAAATGTCATCAATGTGGATGGAGGCATTACTGATTGGATTGCTAACGGGTACGCTGTTAATCTTGAAGAAGACAACTCTTCGATAAACATGGACAAAGTAAATCTATTTATTAAGAAACTTGATAACAAACCGATGACTGTTGTGAATTTTTACGCGACATGGTGTGGAAGTTGCAAGAAAAACAGGCCAATATTGGACAAATTATCAACGGATTTTACTCAATTTGAATATATTCACCTTGATGTCGACAAGCATCCTGACATATTTAAATATTACAAACTTCAAGCGGTACCAAGCCTATTGATTTTCAAAGGCTCTAAAATGGAAAGCCAAAATGACGGATTGATAAAAGAAGGCGAATTGCGAAACAAGCTAAATTCGATAGCTTCCTCCCTGTAAAGCAAGAAGTTTATATTAAAGCCGTGTTTCCACTAGAATAACAAAAGCAGCTGTAAATTGCCCTTCCGTTAATATTCTTAAGCGGAAAGGCAATTTAACGACACTTTATTCGTTGGAAGGGGGATATGAACTACACACTAAAATCCTCTTCTTCTAAAAGGTTTATAGTCATGCTCGCCGCCATCAGTGCATTTGGCCCGTTATGTATTGACCTGTACCTTCCCGCTTTATCAGACATAGCTGATCATTACCGCTCCACTATCGAATGGGCGGAGTACTCAATAAGTATTTTCTTTTTAGGCTTTGGCATAGGACAGTTAGTTGGAGGACCTCTATCCGATAATTTTGGAAGAAAGCCAACCATCATACAAGGACTAGGCATTTTAAGCATCAGCACGATCGGCATTATCTTCAGTCCAGAAATTGAGTGGCTGATTTTTTTTAGATTAATTCAAGCTATTGGAGGAGGTTTGGTCGTAGTAAACGCTTCCGCTATCGTAAGGGATTACTTCGACGGAAGCGAAAGCGCCAGCATCCTTTCCAACGTCGCCAGTATCACCATGCTGGCTCCTATGGTCGCTCCGCTGATCGGTTCTTACATACTAAAGTTTGGAGACTGGAAAACCATTATTTTCTTTATGCTCGTGTATGCGGTTGTTTTGATGACAGTCGTTCAATTCACTCTGAAAGAAAGCCTTCAGGCAACCAACCAAGCCAACAGCTTGAATAAAATTCTCGATAACTACAAACAAGTTTTCAAATCCAAATACGGCATGGGATACCTACTCGCCGGTTCATTTGCCACAGCAGGCATGTTCACTTTCATCACCAAATCATCTTACATCTACATGGATTATTTCGGAGTTTCCTCTGATCTTTTTCCTTATTTCTTTGGAGCAAATGTGCTTGTGATGATATTGCTTACAAAATTAAGCGCCAGAATTGTTAAAAAGCATTCTCCTCACACAATGGTCAAGTCCGGATTGATCATTAACTCATTGGCAGGGTTGGCTCTTCTTCTTTACACGCAAATGACAAGCTCGCCGCAACTTCATGTTGTCCTTGTATTAAATATTTGTTTTATCGGATCGCTTGGCTTCATCTATGGAAATGTTAGCGCATGTTTTCTTTCTTATTTTCCTAATTTTAGCGGATCGGCAAATTCCTTATTCGGAATCATACGCTTTACTTTAGGTTCTTTAGCCGGCGTAGTTGTAGCGCTTTTCGGAACCAATATTCAAGCGCCATTCATAGTCATGTTCTTATGCGCGGCAATAGCGTCAGTATCTTTCGCTTTACTGACGCCCAAATCCGGCAAATAGATATTATCTGATGATAGTCACAACGCCATTAATCACACGACCTTCTTGATTATTCAAATCCAGCACATAGTAATATGTCGCAACAGGAAGGTCGGATCCATTTCTTGTACCATCCCATTCATCATTGAGTATATCTGTTGTATGAAATATTCTATCACCAAATCTATTATAAATTTGCAACACCGCATTTGGAAAATTCTTCGCTCCAATAATTTCAAAGGTGTCATTGACTCCATCTCCATCAGGGGTAAACACATCCGGAATATCCAAAGCTTCCTCGACTACTATTTCAATTTTACCATAAACCGAGCACTCTGAGTATCCATCCCACCAAGCCTTCAGATCATAAGTAATCGTATTGTCAGGTTTGCAAATTGGATTTTCAATATTCGGGTCATTCAAATACGTCGATGGACTCCATTCAAACCGATTCACTCCGGATGCTTGGGGTCTCAATGTAATTTCATCGCCAAGCCTAACTGTATCGGAAGCAGGTAAACTTATCTTACCCTCCGGCGCTACCGCGACGGTCATGACGCATTCATCCTTTTTTCCTTGGTTGTCCAAGACTGTCCAAGTGACATAAGTAGTGTCTCCAACAGGGTAAAATCCACTAGCATCATCCGTTCCATTAAACGAGTTCTTCACTTCAACAACAGGGCAATTATCATCAATAGTTGGCTTAGGTACATTTACAAAGCTTTCGCATGACTTGATATTATTTGGACAGGTAATCACTGGGCCTTGTTGATCTATTACCTTAACATAAAATACACAAGACCTCATATAAGGACCTGCTTTAGCGTCATACTCGACTTTGGTCACGCCAACAGGGAAGAAATCTCCGGACTTATAATTTGAAGTCACCTCCACGCAACTTACGGTCTTGACAGGCTCCGTCCAATATACGTTTGCTCCGCATTGATCGAGGTCATTATCCACAGTTATCGTATCCACTGGACAACCTGTGATCAAAAGCGTGTCGCGTCCTTGCAAACCTACAAAAACATCTGAAGTACAATAACTTTGATTGCCATAAGCGTCCTCGACAAATAAATCAACCGTATTATCTCCTAGATCTCTGCAATAAAACTCATCCCTGCTCAAACTCACATTCACACTACTACACAAGTCAAATGAACCACTATCGACTTGAGCGGGAGCAAGCATCGCGACTTCCTTATCATTCAAGTAAATCTCTACTTTAGACCTGCACCTAGCAACTGGTGGATTTTGATCAACTACCATGACATCTATGACAAAAACGAATTCAAGCCCATTTTTATCAATTCCTGTCAAAATCACTCGGTGAGAACCTATATCAAACACTTCTCCTGGACTAGGATATTGCTTGACATTGGTCAAGCCAGGGTTTCTATCCACAACTTCCTGACCAATATCCGGCAAAACAATCGTGCAGGAACCTTCCGCTACATAATATGTCTTTTGAGTTTCGAAATCTATGCTATCAAGGTTAAGCTTGATATATGTTTGGCAACTTCCAACATTATTTGACTGGTCAATTCCTTCCAATCGCACGAAGTTATTTCCATGATTTATTGGAGTATTGTACTCCGGTATTTGCGTAAGGCTTATCAATGTACAGTTCTCACGAACATCTTCAGGTTTGAGATATTTCACCAAACTATCTATGAGGTAAATTTCATCATTGGCGACTTTAAATTCAACGGGAGGAGGACAAGTAATTTTTGGAGCGATAGTGTCAAACACATAAGCTACAGCTGATCCTGAAGATGAACTTCCTGATTCATCCATAGCAGTCAACTCAACGTTATTGGCACCAAGATCATCGCAATCAAAATCATTCTTGCTCAATGTCAAATTCAATTGCGCCGAGCAATTATCAAAAGAACCATCATCAATCTGGCTAGTCGCTAGCAAGACCATGCCATTATCATCTAAATATAGTTTTGCATTCTTTGTAATCACTATTGGAGATATCGTATCCAATACTGAGACTGTTCCGCTACAAGAAGTGGACTTTCCAGAAGGATTTGTCACCAATAACAACACATTCTCAGAGCCTCTGTCACTACATTCAAAACGAGATTTGGATACAGAAAATACTAATTCTGAAGGATCATAGCATGGATCAAAAGAACCATTGTTTAACAATAACGGATCCAATACTCCTTTGCCATTTTCATCCAAATAAACGTCAGCAGGCTTGCACATCGCTACAGGAACAGAATATACATTTAAAGGCACAAAACAACCAACTCTATTACCAGAAGGATTCACTCCTGTTACATGAATTTGGCTTTTGCCTACGCTAATAAGATCTCCAGCGGCTGGAGTTTGTTCAACATCAATAAGCAACGGGTTTTCATGCATAAAGACTCCAGTAATATCAGGAACCGGGGCTTGGCAATTTGCACCAGATTGTTCCACATCAACCGATGGCGGACAAATCACAGAAGGATCAAATACCTGAATGTATATTTCACACATTGCTTTCTTTCCATATATGTCTTCAGCTTCAACTTCAACTACATGAGTTCCCAAACCTACAATAGTTCCCGCAGCAGGACTTTGCGTCACACTTAGTAAACCACAATTATCTGTTGCCTTTGCAACATCAGGAATTGGATAAGTCAAGGTAACAGGATCCGCTTCAAAACTCATCGTCACACCGCAATTTTCAATTTCAGGGGGAGTATTATCCCTTACAAGAATATTAAATTCGCAAATCGCCACAGGATTCGCAGGGTCAATGCCTGCCACATACCTGACTGTAGTCACACCTACTGGAAATTCATCCCCCGGGCTATAATTGCTTGTGACTCTCAACCCAGCGCAGGCTGTAGATAGTGTAGGTGGAGTCCAGAACACTTTCGCAGAACATTTACCCGCGTCCGTATCGCTTATCACTATGTCCCCAGGACAAGATTTGAATACCGGCTCCGCCATTGTTGATACTACCGTAGAACTGTAGCAGTAAGTTGGAGCATCCTCCAATGTATACCTTACTCTGTAGATAACATTTTCTTTAGCATTGGAAATAAAGCCGGTCGCAGGATCAATAATTTCTCCTTCAGAAGGCGGAGAGTCAAATGAAAACAAACCTCCCGGGGTAGCCACTTTGGATGGCATGCCTCCACTTGCCGCGCAAAAATCTGGAAAATCAAAGCTCGAGTCACCTATCGGCAGAACCCTTACTTGATTTATCATCTTATCAGGGCATGGTTGCGGAGAAGTATAAGAGACAGTATACGTCTCTCCTGGCCTAGCATTGCTTATCAAACCGGTTGTTTCATCAATCGTCGCTCCATCCCCCGGCATTACAACAAACTCAAATGTTCCTCCAGCATCTCCTGTCACAATGGCTGGGACAGGCTTGTCAGCACAAAAGCTCGGGTAGTAAAAACTAGGATCCGACTTAGCCAAAACCAACTCCTCTTCAGAAGAGCTATTTGGACATTCCGAACTTGGAGCCCCATCAGTTTCATAAAAAACGAAAAATACATTCCCTACAATGTAATTGGTGACTTCCCCTGTTTGAGAATTAATTTGCGCGCTTCCAGTAGGATCGTTAATTGAAAAAGCACCTCCAGGCAACACCACATAAGCAGGCACAATAGGATCTCCATCACAATTTCTTCCATAAGTAAAAGCAGCGTCATCCAAATTCTTCACTTTTACAGACACCTTGCTGCTATCAGGACACATTCCATTCGTTCTATATTGAACTACATAAGTCGCTCCTTCTTCCTCATTCGATATTTGCCCAGTAGATGGATTTATCATAGCTCCTCCAGCGACAGTGCCAACAAAGCTAAATGTACCTCCCAACGTTACTATGTCTGTCGGTTTGTTTTCTTCTCCAAAGCAAAAATCATTGAAATTAAATCCAGGATCCTCCTTGGCTACAATTCTCACTACCACAGGCTTGACAATAAAACATCCAAATGAATTTTCCACTCTGGCATAATATGTTCCACTAATACTAACCGTCATGGCATCGGCATCAGGAATCATATTTGTGTCCGATTCCGCATCATTGAGTGTAGGATAAAAATGAACTTCATCTGTTGTCATTACACTCAAAAATAAATCAACCGTGTTCGGTTCGCAAATTGGATCCGGATTCACCACCACTGCCATCGGCAATTCGTTTTCAATAACATTAACAGGCTTAACATTTGAGCAATTAGTATTTATATTCGTCGCTCGAATATAATAGATTCCTCCCGTCACTTGTGTTGGATCCGGCACGGTGCCAATATTGCTTCCAAGCCATGCATCTCTTTCATTCAAATAATATGCAAATGTCAACGACGATATATCCGGCGTCCCTCTGGTGATATCAGGAGATGTCAAATCCACATATTCTCCAGCGCAAATTGGATCCGGATCGTTAATAACCAAAGCAGGAAAGTCAATTACCGTCAAATCAAATGTAGCAGGTGGAGCAACGCATCCTCCTGAGGAAAGACTATTTGTTATTGTATAAGTATTCGGGCTAGAATTCACTAAATCAATCTCACCTGTCGAAGCATCCACGAAAACCAAACCTGATGGACTAGCTGACAACACTCCAATAGTACCTGTTGAAGGCAAAATATTTTCATGACTTCTGCAATACGAACCTTCCGCATATGAAAAGCTGGCATCAGGCGACTGTATAATATTTATTGTGGAGGACGTTGAAGCATTTGGACAGACTGTGCTTGATGTCAATGAATAAGTAACAATATAAGTGCCTGCCAAACTAGCCGACAAGTCTATCTCTCCCGTGGAAGCATTAATTGACAAGTCTGAACTATTCGCTGTAAATTCGCCACCTGACTCCACAACAGTCGGTGTTGGATTTTGAGCTCCTGTGCAAAACGAAGAACTTGGATAAGAAAATCTAGCATTCAATGAATCCACCAACATCACTACTTTACCGCTTTTGGCCTCTTCACATCTCAAGCTTGACGACTCAACGGTCAAAGTCAGCTCCACTCTCTTAGCAACATAGTCATCATTGGAAAAGTTGTAAGATGTTGTTGCAGAGGTTGGGTCGTCAAATGAACCAGTTCCATTGCTTGTCCACATTGGATTCCCATTGGCAATCACCCCGATAAGATCGATACTAGTGCTTGTATTGCAGACATCAACAGGCGTCACTCCCGCATCAGATTCCGGAGCGCCAATAATATTCAATCTAAATGTTTTTGAAACTGGAGAAGGACAACCTTGCAATGGCTGAAGCGTCAAAGTAATGTTGACAACATTTCCAGCATCTGAAGCTACAGGCGTATAGGTTGGACTCAAAGTATTCTCATCACTCAAAGCACCATCTCCATCGTCAGTCCAAGCAAACGAACTATAATTTTCAGCATGAACTCCAATAAGCTTGTAAGCTTTGTTTGAGCATGTTTCATCCTCCTCAATCGCAAAACTTATCATCGGTTCTCCAACAGATTTAACTTCCACTGGCTTGATTGAATAACAGCCATCCATAAACTCGGCTCTTATATAGTATGTCCCCACCGGAGCATTTTTATATTCCGATTCCGTCAATGGATTAACTTTATTATCAGCGTCACTATAGAGGAAATAATACGACAATTCAATATTCGGCGAACTGCCAGCCGTAATACTCGGATCAGATAAATCAACAGTCCCTCCTCCACAAACTGGATCGGGGTTATTAATTACTAATAATGGATTTTCCAGACACATCACCGGAACTACCATGCTTGAAGGGCAGACACCTTTGGAGGGATCTTCAGGAAGGTTTCTTGTCAAATATTTAACCATATAAGTATCCCCTCCCACTCCTCCTGTTATTTCCCCAGTCACTTGATCTATCGTAGGCCCTGAGATTCCAAGCGTCAACAGTCTGGAGTTCGCAAAGCTAAACAGCCCTCCAGGAGTAGCTATTGCATAAGCTCCATTAGGCTTGGATTCGCAATAATCGTCAAAACTAAAGCTTGCATCATCCCTTGGAACAGAGAATAAACGCACACTGTCAATATTGAAACAACCATTAGTATTGTCCGCTCTTATATAATAATATTTCCCTGTCAAAGTCCCTAGCACATCTGTCGGATCAGGGACTGGATTAATGTTCATAACCGCGTCAGATTGACTCTCAAAATAATCAACCACACCTCCTATCATGGTATCAAAATCAATTTGAATATCCAAAGATGTCAAGTCAAACGACTCTGGAAGGCATTTCGGTTCCGGCAAGCTTCTGATCGTAATTGTTGGTTCCGCCAATTGAATAACTCTAGTTGCCAAAACTGTGGCACATCCATTTTTACCTAACGCATCGACAATGTACATGCCCGCATTGACGATTACTTTTCCTTCAGGATCTGGAAAAATCTCGTGGCTATTGTTAAAATAACGCCTTGTTACCTCGCTCAAATCACCTGTATAGTAACTTGGATCCGCTAAATCTATTCCTCCATCATAAGGACAATAATTTATAATGTCTTGAAGTGTGATTTCCGGGGATTGCAATATTGACAACTGAAAACTATATGAGGCTTCTGGACAACCTGATTGCTCAGGAATCGTGTTTGTCACAACATAATTTCCTGCCAAACTGGTTTTCAAAGTAATGATCCCTGAAGACTCCTCAATGTCAAGCCCTGCTGGTGTGGAGGTAAATAGACCAGCGCTTCCTCCTTCCAAAAATCTTGGGCTAACAGTATTAATTATTCTACCTTGACAATATGATGAAGAACTGTATTCGAATTTCACTTTAGGAGATTCTATAATCTCTAAATCCACTTGAGATTTAGAATTGCAATTCCCTATAGAAACATTATACTCAATAGTATACTTACCTAAATCAGAAGCTGTCAGATTCACCTCACCCGACCTTGGATCTATTACTAACATTCCTCCTGTAAGAGCGGTGTAAGAAAAAACTCCTCCTGTCGTTCCTGAAATTGTCGGTCTTGGGTTCTCAGCTGATTGGCAATATGATCCCAGTGGATAACTAAAGTCGGACGTTGGGTATTCCAAAGCTGTTGACACCTCCAGATGTTCATTAGGACATACCGATACTGGGTTTGATGCCGTCGAATATCTAATTTGATAATCTATATTTTGAACTGCTCCCATGATAATACCCGTATTCCTATCAATTGTAGTCATTCCAATCTGGGTGACAAAAGGTCCTGTTGAACCATTCAATCTAAACGAAAAATCACCACCCTGAACAGTTCCAGAATCAAGGTATGGTTGTCCGTCTTCATTAGCGCAAAAATCCGGATAACTAAATGTAGCCTGATCAATTGGATTGATAATCACATTCACTCCCGCAGGCGCTGTAGACCTGCAACCAGTCAAATTATCCTCTAAAATCATCCAGTACGTCCCTGTGACAGTGACATTCGTAGGATCGGGAACAGGTATCGTCAAACTTTGATCTTCAAAGAAATATTTCGTCAACTCATCTTGATCCACAATATTGGAAGTGTACCTTACCGTATTCAAATCGACTCCTGTCCCCTCGCAAACTGGATCCGGATGCTTCGTAATGGATAAAATCTCAGGCGCTGGCAATGACACAACATCTGATGGCAATACTGTAAAACAATCAGACACTTTATCTTCTCCTCTTACATAATACAAAGCTCCCGGCCTAATATTGCTCGTGTCCACTCTACCCGAACTTCCCCCAGCTATCGCGTCATTTCTATTATAGTAAAGTAAAAAATCATACAACAACTCTTTTTGATCATAGTCTTGAATCATATTCGGAAGTTTTGCTGTATCATTGTCGCAAAGCATTAAATTCAATGTCGCATAGACAGGGTTGCCATCAATCACCAAATTCTCGCTGTGCACAAAACTCTGTCCGCAAGCATTTACAGAATTCGTAATCAAATACGTCGCATCCTTGCTCGCTTCCAAGTCAACGATTCCTTCAGATATATCCGCCCATACTAATCCTGATGGTGACGAAGTGATAACACCCCAAGCATTGTTCGGAGCCAAAATTCTTTGCGTTGTTCCATCGCTATTGCAATATGAACTCTTTGAAAATGAGAATTCCGCACCTTCCACTCTTTCCGTTACACTGACAACTTGCCTACCTACGACAGTTTGAATGCAATTGTTCAATCCATTGACTTTCCTCAACTCCCTAGCGCCCTTAGCCAAATAATAAACGCAACCATCGCTTGGTGAAGCTAAGCCCACCACTTGTCCAGATACATCTACCCGTTCATTGGATTCATAATTTTTAGTAGCGTCATTGAATTTGAATTTATAAATCTGGCTGAGATTGTTATTCACCACATTCGCCACATACATAAATCCATCTTGATCAAATGTCACATCTCCTTCGTTAAATGAAGTTATCCATTGATTATTATAAAGCGCGCCGTAACTCACTGTATTCAAGGAGCGGCCAAAATCATAAGCAGTTGAAGTGATTTTATAATTATCCAATCTGGCTATGGATCTGGAAAAATAAGAAGTTGCTCCAAAGTACAAATTTCCTTCAATATCAAAGCCTAACTGCAAACCTGGCCGTACCGTTTCTCCAACGGCGTAAAACCTGTTATTCCTTAGGTCAATGTACCCCATTCGATCTTGTTCATTCAAAAAATAAAGTCGGTCTCTTACATTTGAAGAGATCGGGCCTAAAGCTATTTGCCCTTGATCGTACTCGCGCGTCTCCGGCCTTGTGGAATTCTCAACAGATATTGGATAGTCGATAAACTTTTGAAGTTGCGCTTTACCATTAATAATATCAGCTTTGAAAACCGCATTATTCGCTGATGTGCTACTCCCGAAATTCGAAATGTATATCTCATCCGCTTGGCTTCCAAAGCCCGAACACATATCGCCATTTGTAATCGTCAAATCAAAGCCGTCAAAAGGGATGCTTTCTTCTCCGGTCGTTTTTTGGTATGTGTAAGAAACTGTATAATCTTGAATCACTGCGTTGGGATGTATGGTAAGGTCTCCCGTCACAGAATTCACTGTTACCCCTTGACCAGAAGGACTGACGGTGAAACTTCCATTTTGCCCTTCAGTAATCAAGCATTTGACGGTCAAATCCGACACAGGCTTGCAATAAGTGTAACCCGAAGGATATTCAAAACCTTGCCCGAAAAGCGAATAAGATATTTGAAGAAGGAAAAATAATGATATGAAAAGTTTTCTCAAGAACATGATTTATAAATAATGCAATTTTATACCACATTAATTAAAATCATTATTTGATTTAATTGTTTCTTCTATATTGATTTTAATAAAAAACAAGACTTGAAGTCAAATTCAAAATTCATTTAATGAAATATTATTTTGTTATATCATTGAATCAAATATTTCAAAAAATAAGTATATTGATCAATAAAGATCAACTGCCACGACAATTTAAAGGCATAAAAAAAGCCAACAAATTATTTTTTATCGTGGTATCTAATAATCAACACATTATATAAAAACTGAATTCCATATGGTATTTTCACTATTCAAGAAAAAAAATAAGCCTACAGACAATAACTCCTCAAATCTTAAAGTTTTGGAAGTTATACAAGAAACGCCAGAAGCGATAAGCTTGATCTTGGAAAACCAAAACAATTGGAGCTACTTGCCCGGACAATTCCTTACTATTGCCGTTCAACCGAATGGAGAAGAAGAAAGACGGTCTTATTCGTTATCAAGTTGCGAAAGCACTGACTCGAATTTGAAAATCTCCGTCAAAAGAATAGATAATGGCTTAGTTTCCAATTATTTGTGCGATCATTCGAAAGCCGGACAAACACTCTCTTGTATGCAACCATCCGGAACATTCACATACAAGCCAGACAATAAAACCAAGAATTTGATTTTCTTCGCAGCAGGAAGCGGCATTACTCCCATTATGTCAATGATTAAATCAGCTTTGCATGATGAATCCAATAGTAAAGTTCTACTGATATACAGCAACAAAACATCTGAAAGCATTATATTCCGCAAAGAACTGGATGAATACGCTGATAAATTCAAAGAAAGATTCACTGTCGTTCACACACTAACCCAAGTATCAGAAGATAGTCATTGGCAAGGCGAAACAGGACGTATAGATGGCTTAAAGATCAAAAAGTATCTAGAACAACTAAGCAGTCAATTCAGCTCTACATATTATATGTGCGGCCCTGCATCCATGATGGAAACGATATCCCAAACACTTGCCGAAATGGGCGTATCGGACGATCAAATCAAACAAGAAAAATTCTTCGCTACGCAGACTGAGTCAATAGAAGGCGACGCTGGTTCCGCAAAAACACATAGAATAGAACTTATTTATGGAGACGAGATGTACGAAGTTCCCGTGGAACCAGGACAAACCATATTGGAAGCATCCCTAGAAGAAGGCGTAAACATTCCTTTTTCATGCCAAAGCGGACTTTGCACAGCTTGTCGAGCAAAATGCAACTCCGGGAAAATCAGTATGAAAAACTCCGAAGCGCTCAGCGAGGAAGAAATAAAAGATGGATATATTCTTACATGTGTAGCATATACCGAATCTGATGGCATTAAAGTCGAAATAGATTAAAATACCCAACTTCAACTCTCTATTCACACTGAATCAAAAAAACTGTATTCTTAACAAAACCATTGCAATACATAGTAAAAGCCTTAAAATCTTACAGGCAGAAATAATCCAGAGTATAAAATTTCGAACAATATGAATACTAATGGCCGAATATTTGAACAAGTATTATCAAATGCATTTTTCAGTCAGAAATAGTGTTTAGTAGTAATACTCATATTTATCGGTGTTTAGTAGTTTAGGGAGGTAAGCTTATAAAGCTTGCCTCTTTTTTTACATGCCATTCATATCTCGGAATCTAAACTTCTTTTGCTCTTGGGCTTTCTTCGCATCATACTCAGCCTTATTTCTCAAGTGAGCAAACAAGTAAAACATCTCCAAAGCGATTTGCTCATTAAGCGATTTCCAGTCCGGATGAACATACTCAAGCTTAGAGCTTGATACTGTAGAAACAGACTCAGATAAAAATTCTTTTGAATTCACATATACGCCCATTGATTCTGGCAAAAACTGGACGATTTCACTGACAAAAACAGGATCCATCATCAATGGCTTTTTTGCTGGAGCATATTTTACTTCGAACCTCGAATAACCGTCGATTTCAGTTTTATAGACAATAAACCCGATTTTTTCAAGCACTTTGACAGCGTCATACTCCATCGACTCTCCATTCTCAGAAGCATACATGATATGCACATTATCAACTTCATAATGATATGAAGCCGTTTCAGCCCATACTTTCAATAGTTGACTTACCGTACTCGATTCTGTATCCAAAAACACCAATACAGGCTTATCACCTCCTTCATAATACTTTATATACTGTCCAATGACCTTCAGGCGAGCATTCGACACTTTACCTACATCTGGATATGATTTTTTGAGCAACTTGACGTAATGGTCAAGATTGGGATAGAGCTTTCTCTCTGTGGTCTCATTTTTGGGGGTCGCAAATATATTATTAATACATATAGAGAATATAAACAGTATTATTTTTATCATAGACAATTTATTTTTACCTTTTTGAATCGAAGAAAATAAATTAGAATATATTAAAAAAATTATTTTTTTTAAACACAAATGCAAAGTTTGACTTGATTTTCATGAAAAAGAACAATAAACTCAGAAATACAATATTCTTATCAGCTCTTGCTTTGGTGATCATCGTATCTCTTTTACCTTTATATGTCAAAAAAGCTCTTTTTTATACGACACCTGACATTGATGATTACAAAATATTCGCAAATAGAGTCATTAAAATAGGCGATTACGAACCTTGGCAAAAAAGCGAAGAATATAACAAACATCAAATTCCCGCTGACAAACTCCACGATATCGAGAAACTTAAAACAGTAGCTTTATTTATCGCTCAGGACAACAAGATATTGCATGAACAATATTGGGATGATTATGATGAAAACTCTATCAGCAACTCTTTCTCAGTAGCCAAAAGCATCGTTAGCTTGATGATAGGAATCGCTGTCGAAGAAGGTAAAATCGAAAGCATAGATGATCCCGTCGGCAAATATGTCAAGCATTTCAATAGTGAGAAGAACATGAAGCTCACTATCAAAGATCTTTTGACCATGAGTTCTGGGCTGAATTGGGATGAATCTTATTCAAGTCCTTTTTCTCTAACTACAGAAGCTTATTATGGAGACAGCCTACCCAAGCTTATCAACCAACTTGACGTAGTCGAAACGCCCGGAAAAACATTCAAATACCTCAGCGGAAACACAGAACTTCTTGCCATGGTATTAAGCGAAGCAACCGGCAAAAACATCTCCGATTACATGTCTGAAAAGATTTGGTCAAAAATAGGCGCGCACAACGACGCGTTATGGAGTCTTGACTCGGAAGGCGGATTTGAGAAAGCTTACTGTTGCTTCAACTCCAATGCTCCCGACTTCGCAAGAATAGGCCAACTGGTATTGAACAAAGGAAGTTGGAAAGGACAAAGAATCATCAGCGAAAGGTATATTGAAGAGTCATTCACAGCGGCAAGCTATCTGAAAGACAAGCACGACAAGCCTGTCGATTTCTATGGACTTCAGTGGTGGATCGCAGAATACAAAGGACATAAAGTCCCCTACGCCAGAGGGATTCTCGGGCAATATATAATCGTTATTCCTGACAAGCAGGCGGTTATCGTAAGACTTGGTGAGAAAAGATCAAAAAAGAAAATCGATCATCATCCAACAGATATTTTCACATATTTGGACATCGCATTTGGCATGCTTAAATGATAACTTCGCAAGTTTTAAAAATCTTCTTTAAAACTTGCCTAATGATATATTTTCAGTAATTTCGTGATCCCAAAATAATGGCCTTGTAGTTCAATGGATAGAATAGATGTTTCCTAAACATTAGATCTAGGTTCGATTCCTAGCGAGGCTACAAAATTAATCCACTTAATTATTCAAATTGCACCAAAAATTAAGGTAATCTGGTTCTCTTTTTCCTCATAAAGAGATTACAACCACCATATTCAAACCACTTATCTCTAAACAATTAATTTTTCTAGAGTAATAAAATGAATCTTAACCTTAATATGTGGTTACGTAAAGACCGTCTATCCAATGACGGAACGGCACCATTATACTGCAAAATCAATTACCAAGGACAAATCACAAAAATATCAACCGGACTAAGAGTAAAACCCTCTCATTGGATCAGCAAAGGAGACGGACTTATCACAGGCATGAGCGAATTAGCTGAATCTGGAAACCTTATCCTACAAAATCTTAGAGCCAAGCTTTACAAGATATATCTTAACCTTGAACAACAAGAAAAAATCATCTCTTCCAAAATCATAAAAGAGATATACGAAGGCAAAAGAAAGGTCAATTATAAACTTATAGAGGTATTTGATATATACCTTGAAATGAGAATGAGTGAAGGCTTGGCTGACTCAACACTAAGAAAGCTAAAAAACACAAGAAAAAACCTTAGTCACTTCCTTGAGCATACAAACAGTAAAAATATACTTACTGACAATATCGAAAAATGCTTTGCTAATACCCTCTCCAAGTATCTCAGAGCAGATTGCAATATCAGCCATGATCAATCAATAAGAATCATCAACCAAGTCAAAGCTTCGCTTGAGCATAGCTTCAATATGGGATACATAGAATCCAATCCTTTAAAGAGCTTTACAGAAAAAATTAAAAATCAGAATCCGGAAATCAAATATCTGGATGATGAAGATATGGGTAAAATCAAAAAAGCCGAATTCGAACTGGAAAAGCATGAACGAGTAAGAGATCTGTTCATGTTTCAATGCAAAACAGGCTTAGCTTACTCCGATCTTAAAGAGTTCAAGCCCCAAGAGCATGTAAAAGTAAGTGATAAAGGAGCATATATTCACATTCGCAGAATGAAGACCAATACGCTTTGCATCATCCCCCTACTGCCGGATTCTATCACGATACTAGACAAATATAAAGATGAATTACCCATCATTAGCAATCAAAAGTACAATGAATATCTTAAGGAGCTTGCAGAAATATGCAATGTCAAAACAGTACTTACGACACATACTGCTAGAAAAACTTATGCTACATGGTTATTAAACAAAGGCGTAAGTGAAGTTACAGTAATGAAAGCCTTAGGCCATACAGATCTGAAGACAACTATTAAACATTACTCAAAGATTCTCCCAGACAAAGTAATCATTGATGTAAGAGAAGCATTAGACTTGATGTAAGCCTATTTTCAACCCCTCCCACACCCTCTCAATTCATTCTCATTTATTAGCATAATCATACGCAGTTTCGTGATTGAAATCTGATGCAGGATTGTAATGTTTTATCAATCTTATAATACTATAAATTGATAAAATGAATTTTCATGTTACAGTAAAATATAATATTTTAGCGAAATAATTATCTCAACAACACTAACTCTCAATGAAAGACCTATACAAAGGACAAAACAACAACCTCATTGCTCAAAGAATGGCTGATGAGGAAATGAAAAAACGTTGGATTGAAAAGCAAAAACAAAAAGAATCTCAAAACACTGTTCAAGCAAAAAAATCTAATAATTCCAATTCAATTAACTTGAACACATTTACAAATGAAATGCCTGCTCAACTCCAAACAAAAGGTAATGGAGAAAGAAACAATGGTAATTCCTCAAACTTTGAAAGCTTTGAAAAGACTCCTCCTCCTCCAGAATCCTCTGTTTACACGGAGCATATGCAAGAATTCTGGAGACAACAATATGAAGGAAAAGGCTCTGAAGAAGATTGGGCAACTTTAAGAGAACTAGAGTCAATGCCTTTTAACATGGAATTAATTAATCAACACGCCAAATACAGTGATAAAGAAATCATTGAAAGATATGGAATCAGCTCAAGGCTACACGATGATTATATTAAAGCTAGATTAGGAATTCTAGCTGATGATTACATACTAAATAATCAAAAAGTTGAAAGTGTTAAAACATATTTACGATTCAAGCTTGTCGATTATCTAAATAGCTTTCTAAAAGCCAACAAACAACCTACATATGAAGAAGCCTATGATTTCATGTCAAAGTTTGGACCGGGCCCAATGGAAGCAATTGGTATAGCCAAAATTAATCATCATGTCATTATTGACGAAATTCTATTTTCATTTCAATCAAGAGGAAAATTAAAGACATTATATCCTAAAAGCTTAAATGAGATTATATCACACCCAGTAAATATTGCCCATGATGCTGTAAGTAATAAAGGAGTAATTAACAAAGCTTATACAAATGCAAAAAATAGATTAAAGTCAGATATTGAAGTTGATACAGTAATGACAAACAGACACCATACAATACTAAACCCTGATTTATCAGAAAGGTATTTCACTGAATATGAAGTTAAAAACAATGAAATTGTTGTAAAAACATTATATCGAGAAGGATTTTTTAATCGATTTGGAGATTATCATGAAACTTTACCTGAATAAACATGCTTAATTTTAAATATTTATACATTATACTATTCTTTACGCTTTTCTCTTGTAAAGATACTACTCATAAAAATGTCATTAAGGATCATTGGCCAAATGGTAATCTTAAAACACTAATTGAATTTGATCACGATAACAAAGACTTCTCAACAGTTTCATTTTACAGAATGAATGGTTCAATATCTAAGAGCTTTCAAAGGTATAAAAACATGACACATGGCCTTTATCAAGAATATACTTCAAATGGTGATCTATACAAAAAATTAAAATATAAATTTGACATCCCTGTCGATTCTGCATTTATATATGATACCGCTTCTAGTCAATTAAGCTTAAAAAGGGTATTCATAAATGACACTTTAGGCTTAAATAAAAACCTAAAACAAATTTTCTACAATCAAAATGGAAAAATTGACATACAAAGACTTTCCCCACTAATTAATACATACATTCCTAAAAATAAACTTGCGACAGTAGACAAACCCTTCTCAATACACTTTTCTTTTATTGACCATATTCCTGATACTGGAAAAGTATACCTTATTAAATTAACCCCAAGTAATGAATATCAAAATAGCTTTTTTTCAGACACAATCACATCAACAGATTTCACAGGAAGACATGGAGAATTAATGATTCCCAAAATTGACAGCACTTATAAATACTTTTCCTTAAAGTTTAAACTACCTTCTAATTTTGGACAACTAAATAATACTACATTTTTCGATTCATTGATATTTTTTAAGCCAGAATGATTCCAATATGAAACAAATTTTCACACTACTAATTTTCATTACCCTTGTTCAATGTAGTCACAAAAAAGAAAAACATATTGAAATCGAATACTGGCCAAATGGCAATAAAAGAGTTGAAGTACATCAAGATTATGAAGGAGCTTTAGACGCCGAAGTATTCATATTCAAAAAAAACGGATCGCTACACAAACACTTTAAAATGCATGATAGCGTATATCATGGGTATTATAATGAATTCGCAGGAAATGGGAATTTATTGTTAAGTATGAATTATAAAAATGACGTTCCAATTGACTCAGTAATTCTATATGATACAACTAATAATAATCAGCAGATACGCAGAATAACTATCCATGATGATTTAGGCTACAATAAAATTCTTAAAAAAGTATTTTATAAAAATGATTCTATCACTAAAGAAATCATAAGACCATTTCTCAGCACTTATAAATCAAAAACAGCAAAAATTGGAGAGCCTTTTATAATCAATTTTTTTTTCATAGATAGCATTAAAAATCCTTTAAAAGCTTATTTGGTAAAAATGGAATTAGATGAAAAAACTAAAAATAAAATGACAAATTATAAAATTGTTGATTCTCTAGAATTTAAAGGAAAAGAAGACGCTTTCTTCATTCCAAAAATCGACAGCACCTATAAGTATTTTTATATTAAATTCAACGCAGAGCTCAACGTTGGCTCACTAAATAATTCTATTTTTCCAGATTCATTAGTCTTTGATTAATTTATTTCACCATATGAGAATACACTCTCATGGCGAATAAACAGAAACGTAAGTGAAATTACAGTAATTAAAGCCTTAGATCATACAGAGCTGAAGACGATTATTAAGCAATACTCAAAGATTCTCCCAGACAAAGTATTGATATAAGAAAAGTATTAGGCTTGATGTAAGCCAATTCTCAAACACTCCCTCCTTCTCAATTCATTCTCTTTTATTAGTATAATTATACGTAGTTTCTTGATTGAAATCAGACATAGACACATAACAACTATTAACTCAATAAATTGTTTTATAAATATACTTTTCTGTGATTACAAAGTGTCATTAAGAACAACCTATATATAGGAAAGAAGTAAAATGCATTACTTATGATACTTGTTATTACAACACAAACTTTCCTTTGACTACATTTTGAAAAATATGGAAGAAATTATCAATAACCCTTGGGTTACAGGAATTGGAGGAGGAATTATTAGCTCTCTAATTGTATTTTTTGCAACTAGATACTTCTTCGGTAAAAGAGAAAAGAAAGAATATACTCAAAAAATTGAAACCGCAAATAACGAAATATTATATTCAATTAGACCATTAGTAATAGATAAAAAAATTCCTTCATTAAACATACTTTCTTCAGTAATATTAGCAACTGCAAAAAAATATGGAGTTAAAAAAGAGGATTTATATAATGAATATTCTCTATCCAATGACCTTATTAATGAAATTATGGCAAATTCTTTTTTAAGTTCAGATCAAAAAATTGAATTTTGTGAATTATTACAGGGAATGACAGATACTCTTAAAGAAAACAAAGATATTGAAATAATATATTTAAATAAAAAAAATCACTATACTACTAAATATAGTAGTATAGTTCTTTCCCTAATGACATTTGCAATGGTATTAATGTCTATTCTTCTTACGAACAAACTAACAGACTCTGATTCAATCAAATTTTTAAAAGATATTCTTTTCATCACTTCATCGATTAGTATCACTCCAATACTTTTAATGAAATTACTCGATTTAATAAAACGAAAAAAAACTGATCAGGAAGAAAAACAAAATAAAGGGGTAACACAAATCGATAACAAAGAAGAGAAACATGTTGCTTAGAAAAAAGCAAGTATATTTCAATCATATAACATAATTATAAATGTCAGCCAACATAGCCAGTAGACTTGAAACTAGAACCCCATTTCTCAAAGAATTAATTGCAGATATAAATTCTGGGCAAATAAAAGTTCCTCAGTTCCAACGACAATTTGTATGGAAAGAAGAGCAAGCTTTAAAACTCTTAGACTCTATTACAAATAACTACCCTATTGGTAGTCTTCTATTATGGAAAACTAAAAATTCACTTGCTGTTGAAAGAAATATAGGTGAGTTTAAACTTCCAGAAACTGATGACATGTCACCAACCGATTATGTTCTTGATGGTCAACAGAGGTTAACAGTCATTTATTCTGCATTAGGTGCTTTAACTGATGATGAAGGATTTGATGCGGTCTATGATTTAATTGATCAAGAATTTAAAGAAGCACCCGAAATTTTCGATCAAACTAAATTCCCATTGAGAATAATATATAACACTACCAAACTTCTAAATTTTCGATCTGGGCTTGTTAGTTATCCTAATGCTGATGAACTTCAAGATAGACTAGATGGACTAATCGACGTAATAACTAACTACAGAGTCCCAGTTGTAACTTTAAAAGAACTTACAATAGAAGAAGTTTGTCCAATATTCGAGAGAATAAATAGCTCAGGAACAAAGTTATCTACATATGATTTAATGGTTGCAGCAACATGGACAGAAAGTTTTGATTTAAATGAGGAGGCTGATAAAATTGCTATATCACTGGAACCAAAAGGATTTGATGACATTGATGGTAACACTGTATTAAAGTGCTTATCAGCTATTAAATTTACAGGAATTAAAAAAGATCAAGTACTTAACTTAAGAAACTTGAAAAAAGATGAGATGGATGACATAGTAGAAATAGCAAAAAAAGCTTTGCTTAAAACTATTGATTTACTGAAAACAGAGTTTAAAATTTATAGTTGGGATTTTCTACCATATGAAGCTATTGCTATTGTATTATGCTATATTTTTTCAAAAAGAAAAACATTAAACCTTGAAGATGTAAGACGAGTTCGAAAATGGTTTTGGCAAAGCACATTTTCTGAAAGATATAGAGGTGCTTCAGAATCATTCGTTTCTCAAGATCTTAAAGCTATTGACGCTTTTATTATTAATAAAGAAAATCCTAAGAAGCCTTTTGGTCAGCTCCCCAATATAGAAACTTTTAAAAAACTTTCATTCAGAAGTAATAATTCACGGTCTAGAGGATTAATTATACTTTTAGCTTTAAAATCACCTCGCAATCTAACAAATGGAGCTCTAATTGATCCAGAAAAAGCCCTTTCTCATTACAATTCGAAACAGTTTCATCATATATACCCAAAAGCATATTTGAAAAGAATATCATCACCAGAGGAACATAATAGTTTAGCAAACTTTTGCATGTTAGCTGCTTCAGAAAATAATTTAATAAGTGACAATAGCCCTCATGAATATTTACCAAAATTGATAAATAAACTAAATAACGAAGCACCTTCTGTGTTCGCTTCAAACTTTCTTCCAAACCCAAACAATGTTGATTATTCAACTCTAAACTATAAAGATTTCTTACATAAAAGAGCCGAATTATTACTTAATGACTTAATTAAACTAGCTAATGGGGATCATATTTAAATTTGTCTCCAATAGAGTATTCAATTATCTAATAATCTTTACCTTGCTAAGGTTAGGATAGTTACATTGACAATAGAAAACCCAATGAGACTTAAGTTGATTGCTTATTTTTATAAATAAAACAGGTGTATTTTTTAAAAAATCACGTCCCACCTCTAAAAAGTTTAATTAGGTTACGAATAAAATATTTTACTATTAATCAAACAAATATGAATTCGATTTATAAATACATGACTTTCAGAGAACAATTTTTTGAGAATTTTCTTTTACGAATATCAACATTCGGAGAGTTTAATGATCCATTTGAAATGATTCCTGGTTATGAATTGTTTAAGCATGATTATAAGACTATAAATTCTATACTAAAAAATAATCCTAATGAAGGAGATGCCTATTATGAAGATTATATGGATACTATGACTGGAGCTCGAGCATCTCTAGGGGTTATCTGTTTCTCTTCAAAATTAGACAATTTACTAATGTGGTCTCATTATGCAAATAACCATGAAGGAATATGTGTAGAATTTGATGCTGAATCTCCTTTTTTTAATGGCCAATATAAAGATTGTGGATCTTCATTATTTGAAAATCTTGATTATGACACTAAAGATATTTACGATAATGTTGGCACTTTAAAAAAAGTGGAGTATTCAAATATAAGACCTTCAGTTATTGAAACTCGAGCTCTAATTGATGACACAAAATCATGGCTTGTTAAGTCGAAAGAATGGGAATATGAAGATGAGTATAGGATAATATTACCTTTGGATAGAAGTGAATCAAAAAAAATTAACGACTTAAACATTTCTTTATTTAAAATAGATAAAGAAATCATTAAATCGGTAACAATGGGGTGCCAAGTTCAAGAATCTGTAAAAAAAACGATCTCAAATTATTGTTCAAAACTTAATATTCCTTTAAAAGAATCATTTATAAGTACTACAGACTATAAATTAGACATATTTGACTATCACCCAAAAAATCACTCAAAATATATAAATATGTATAACATCTTCAGAGTTACTAAATATTAGAACTAAAGCCATAATCACATAGATACATCATAAAATAAACTATCTTATGATGTATCTATATGATTACTTATTTTTTCTATTAAAAGATATCTTTAAATGTATAATATAAAGGTTTTACTCTTTTAAAAGCTTCCCATCAAAAACCCCATATACCAAATCATCACCCTGATATCTGTTTTTCTCCCAGACGGCTAAACCGCCATCTTTGACATGGCAGACTGCTTGCGCGTCGTAGTCTGCCATGTTTCCGCCTCTCGTACCTCCCTTGGTATTGGATTGAAAGATCACAATAAATACCGTTTGCTTAAATTCCTTTCTGAGCTTGTCAAAATCATCTTGCTTGATATCCGGAATCTTTTGCCATGAGTCTATGCAAACAACATCAAACACCTTGGCTGCTTCTCTAATCGAATCCAAGCCTTTCGGACATTCCGATGCAGTCAAGATCTTGGATTGATTCTTCTTGTCGATGTATTCATTTTTATAATCGTCTTTGATAAGCTTTGCTGAAGCGTCAATTTCCAACGTAAAAAAGCCTATCTCTTTGCCTTTGCTCGCAAAAGCATTCATCACTTGAAAAAGCAATCGAGTCTTTCCGGCTCCTTTATCACCACGTAAAACCATGCTATACTCGTAAAGCTCTATTTCTCCCATCCATTTGCCAAGATCTCCCGGAAGTCTCATAACATCCGTTTTAATCATTTTGGGAGGTGAAGCAATAGGATGAAATAAACCATTCAAGGCTTGTTTTCTAGTTTTTTTGACTGGCTTTTTGATAGCTTTTTTCTCCACCTTCAAAGCCTCTGGATACTTTTCCTCGATTTCGGCCATGAGTATTTCAAGCTCGGTTTCATAGCGTCTGGGAGCTCTTTTGAACTTTCGATAATCTTTCTGTAGGTCTTTTGGAAGTAATGAGATATTCATGGCTTTATGAGGTTTAAAACATGGATGTTTGCTTTGACTTTTCGGCTTTGGCAAGGTAAGGCTTCAGTATGCTTTCGCCTTTCTGCTTGCTGATCCTTCCGGCTTCAACAGCAACTTCAACTTTTCTTTTCTTCTCCAAATAGATCTTTTGCTCTTCTGTGAGCTTGGCATCTTCTTTTTGCTTGGAATTTGATAATTTCTTGCTTGTTGTGGGTTTGTCAATGACTACCAGTCGAGTCTTGACGCCTGTCTTTCTAAAGGCATCGTTTCCTTTGAAAATATCATCTGGAAGCTTTTCAGCCACACCGCCAATCTCTTCAATAAATTCTCGGAAAGCCTTTGCCTTCTTTTGGCTATTGAAAAAAGGACTTTCCGACATGATCGAAACGATTCTGCCGCCATCCTTCAAGCAATTATGATAAGCGTGCATCACATGATCAATGTCCTGAAGCTTTTCAAACGGCGGATTCATGATGATGTAATCATATTCCTTTGCATGCTCCAAAAAGTCGGAGCCTATCACCTCAAAACCTTTCAGCTTCAAGATCTTTTGAAGTGACGGGGTCATTTCAATCACTTTCAAATAATTATTTGGATGCTTCTTACTGATGCCTTCAGCGATATGGCCTAAGCCTGCCGATGGCTCCAAAATTCTTTTTGATTCATTGGCAATATTAGCCTCATTCAACATCCTCTCAACAAGTGCCAGAGGCGTAGGGAAAAACCCTTTTTGCTTGCTTTGCCTGAACTGATCCTCTAGCGCTCGAATCTTTTGTTGTTTCTTCTCGTGTTCATCCACAGGATCCACAGCCGAGAAACTTAGCAAATAATGATACGCTTGCTTGGCTCTTCTGTCACTTTCGATGCCTGCGTCCTTTAGGTAGTCTTGATAATATGAAAAGTTCTTTTCAAACCTTGCCTGATCTCCTTCCACATTATAATAGTGATATCCTGCGTTTCTAGTCTCTGAAGACTTCAAGAAAGGCACTAAATGCTTCTTGGAAGCTACCGGAGAAACACCTTGAAGCAAAGCGTAAACTTTGTTTTCCTTCCAAGCTTTGGCAAGCCCAGTCACATAAGATTCTAAAGTTTTGCTCTGATTATAATCAAAAAGCTTAGAATTATATTGAGCCAGTCGCTTGTTCGTGTTTCGATTGTAGCCCTCAAGTGCTTGCTTGGTCTTTGCATTCGCCTTTTTCAATCTTTCCGCCCAAGCCTCGAACTTCTTGGCCATTTTCAAATGATCCACTTTGGGAGCTTCAGGCTTCTTTTTCGGTATGGGACTTGGTTTAGGTTTAGGCGTCGGTTTTGGAGTTTTCTTGGCTTTTTCTTCGGGTTTGTTGTCCGGCTGTTTTTTCTTCTTGTATTCCGGACTGTATTCAGGTTGAAAGGCTTGCTTTCCTTTCTTTTTGCCATGAATGAAATCAGCCGCGGCTTGCGCCTTGTGCATGGTTCTTACGATCCACTTTTCATCTTGCTTCATGGCATGCCTTATGGCGTCCTTCCATGACTTGATATAGCTTGCCGTATTATTGACTGTTGAAAATAATATGCCCGCATCGCCGCATAAAAATGAAGCGCCAAGTTCCGCCACAAGCTCTTCTTCCGCATAATGCTTATCGCCAAATTTGCGCCCTTTGGTTCTTTCCGGATCATCCAGACGATTAGGCGCTACTGTCGAATGAACGAGTTCATGAAACAGCGTTGAATAATAAGCTTGAGGAATTTTGAAAGTATCAAAATAAGGCATTTGCACATGGTCGGATGTTGGGCTGTAATACGCTCTTTCACCACCATGTGATATCTTTGGTCGTTCCGGCATGCCCGTAACGATATTGTTGGCCGACTCAATGGCTTCATTCTCGAACTTTTCGCCTTCCACCTTGGTCAAGCCAAAGTCAATGCCTTCGATATCCGCCCCATTGAACACCCGGTAATATTTCAAAATCGGATACGCTTTGTCATTGGGATTGTCAGAAGCTTCATACTGAGCTTTGGTGATGCGCTTGTTCTTGTCATCTCGATAAATCATCTCGTAATAGACCACAATCTCGCTTTTGGCGCCTTTCTTTATCGTTCCTTTTTTAGCTGAAACTTGCTTGAAGGTCATCCAAAAAGGATGAGGTCTATTCGCCATCATCAACAAAAACACATTGATGCCTCTGTATTTGGAATGGCTGACAAAGTTCATTGGAATTCTAGGCACCGGATCACCATTGCTCATGACATATCTGTCCGTAGACCAAGGTTTTCTCCATGGCAAATCATCGTTTTTGTTGATTTTTTCCAAAATCATGTCCGTAATGATTTGATACACATCCTTGCCGCCTTCCAAGCCCGAAAGTCCGCCTACGTTTTCACCGTTCTCGCCGTACACTTTCAGAGCTTGCCTATTGGAAAGGTAGGGAATTCCCTCAAGTCCTCTTGCAGGCTCTTTTTGCTTTTTCTTCTTGCCAAAAATCTTCGCGGCGAGCAATCCGCCACCCAGTAACGCTAATTCTAACATATTCAATCCATTAAACTTGTAACAACCACCGCTCCGACAAAACTCGAAGCGATCACCCAAGGCAAAGGCTCTTTTTTGAGCTTCTTAGCCAAATAGAATCCAAGGATTCCGCCTGCCGCGGATCCCCCGGATACCATGAGCGGTTTATTTTTTATCAAAAGTTTCATAAGCTTTTCCCCGGTCTTTCTTTTTCAAAAATGACAAGTCGATATTCGAAGAAATCCTTTCGGAAATTTTCTCCAGCGAACGCCCAGCGACATATCCGCCAATGCCAATCTTGATGATCTGAATCAATTCCATTTCAAGCTCACGGGGAACATCCGCGGTCCATCCGAAAAAGATGCTCATCAAAATGACTCCGAACATCAGCATGAGAATGGGACGCCAAGACCTTTGAAGAAAATTGCCGTTCATTTCCTGTTTCAAGAGTTCCGTCCGCTGCAACTGCAATTCGAACATGGCATTCATAATCATGATTTTGATCTTTCCGACTTCCTGAAGTCTTTCATGATCGGAGGTGCTGAGCTTGTCAATGGATTTTCCGACATTGTTTAAAAGCTCGCTTGCCTTCTTGGCAAATATTCCTTTCAGCATGACTACACCAGTTTGCCCTCGACGATATGCTTTTCATCAATGCCAATGGATCTAAGCCACGCAGGCACATCGAACCCCGGACATGACTTTGAGCTGATCTGATTATGCCCGATGATCTTCGCATCAGGATGCCTTCTGACAAAATAATGACAGTAAAAGAACATGGTCGCCAGTTGCTCGTCCGTTCGCGTGTCGCCGCCTTTGCCTCCGGCATACACCACATGCCTTGAAATAGCATTATAACCTCTTGCTCCCCAAGTGCGCTCTTCCTTCTGGACAAATTCGTCTTGATCATATGGCCTCAAGTTTACAAGCTCTCCGCATAATCCGATCATATCCGAATAGCCCGGTCTTGACCAACCACGACCTCCTTTTGCCACAGGCGACATATGCCAATGGTCAATATCTTCTTTGCTCACCACACGACCAACTGGCGTGTCGGTGCAATGAAGGACTAAGTACTTTAATTTTTTCATGCGTTATTTTTGATTTTGTTTTTGAATAAAAGAAGGACGCCGCCCAACACCGCGCCCGTGACTCCAATCGTC
This sequence comes from Aureibacter tunicatorum, assembly GCF_036492635.1. Lineage (GTDB taxonomy): Bacteria > Bacteroidota > Bacteroidia > Cytophagales > Cyclobacteriaceae > Aureibacter > Aureibacter tunicatorum. The sequence continues at coordinate 1,488,268 of NZ_AP025305.1, read as the reverse complement.
GTAGCCGTGGTATCCATGGGCGAGTCCATTCTTATGCGATTATCAATCAAACCAAAAGCGTCTTCAATATCTTGGTCCGTTACCTTGGCGCTGTCTTGCGGCAAATTCTCCATTTGGATAATGGCTTTCGCCAATTTCTTCAGCGTGGCTTTATCCGTTTTAAGGACCTGATGCGTGCCTATTCCGGTGCGTTTGGAAACGAAAAGTACATAATTTGCCGTCTTGTTCTCATGCGGCGGCGCCCATTTGTGGATTAATTTCTTTATCGTGTTGTAGCCGTTTTTGATCTTGTGTCGCATGTTCAATATCCCTGCTCTAATGCCATAGGGAAGGGTTTTGAACTGCTCGAAACGCTTGTCCAACGAGGGGACTTTCCCTTTCCATTTGGTCTTCGTCAGCACTAAATTCATAGGATTGTTGTTTCTCAATCCCCGGCTTTTCACATGCGATGCGTTCAGGTATGATTTCATGCTAAAGGAAATATTCAGGTTGAGTCGATTTTAGGCGTTTTGATCTAAGTTTAGCCTTTTGGCGAATGCCGCCCAACAGCGGTTTTCCATTTTCCAAATACTGTTGAAAACGCCTTCTTTCCGTGCTGCTCAAATCATTCTGCAAGTCTCTTTGAAGCTCCCGTTTGAACAGCGTTCGATAAGCCACCGCCAACTGGCCAAAGGATATTTTTGCCCGGTAAGCATCCAAAGCCGTGCTGTACAATACGCCCTCATTCGTGCCGTCAATGATATAGACTTGTCCGGAGGGAAACAGGGCTCCATAAATGATATCGGCAAATTTCAAGGCTTTGCCTTCCTTGCTGTTTTCGCCGAATTTGTCAATGGCTTCCTCATAACGCTTGCGATCCAGAGAGCTTTTGATATTCTTCCAAGCGTAGATCGTCAGGGCGCCTCCGCCTAGGATCAACCATACTTTCGGCGGAATGCTTTTGAAAGCTCCGCCAACCATGGACATAACGGACGATGCGATAATGGGTGCAGCCATAATAATTCAGTTTTTTAGTTTATATCAAGTGTTGAAATTGCTTGATCTTCTTGTTGATGCCTTTCTTGCCCGACTTGCTTGCAAGTATGCGAAGAGACTCAACCGTCAGATTCTTTTTAAGCGTTTCCAAGCATTCCAGCTTGGCTTGCTCACTCTCCTGTTGGAGCTGCTTTTTGTTTTTTAGTAACATTGCTTTTGATTTTGATGACATTATTGATAAGACTTTGAATTACTTTCGCCTCATTGCCTTCGAAGTGGGAAACATGCGAAATCAATTCCTCTACTTTCTCCTGCGCCTGCTCGTCCACCGAGTCGAACCATTTGCGAAACATGGTCGGAAAATATTGCTCGTCCTCATCACTACCATCTTCTGCCAATTGTGCGCCCGTCATCGAGCTAATAAGTCCGGTCAAGGCATTGGCCAATTTATCATTCGAGGCAATCGTTTCGGCGATTCCGGCAAGCCCTTTCTTATGCTCTCTTTCCGTCTCTTTCAGGCTCAAAGAGTGCTCCTTGTCTTTGTAGGCCAGTTGAACCGTCAGTTCATTGGATTTTTCCCGTTCCTTTTCGTATTTCTCTTTGAGCTTTTCCAGTTCATTTTCCAGCTTGTGTTGCCGCTCCTTGAAGTCGGATTTTTGCTCGTCAAGCTGTCTTTGCTTGTCAGCTATGATATGGTCTTTCATATCCATGCCTTGTCCGCTGTAAGGAAATTCCTGAGCTGTGTTTTTTGGCGTCGCAGGATTATTCATGGTTGCTTTCTTTAATTGATAATCATGGCTTTTTCGGCATTTGGTCGTGCAAAACACCTTGCGTCGTTTCGACTCAAACGTTTTGCCGCATCCTTTACAATCGATCAGCATTCTTTTTCTCCTTTCCCTTGAATTTCGAATAAGTGTCATGCGCCGAGTTGAACGCCTTGGTCGTAATCCAAATCAATGAGACAATGCTCAAATAGGCCAGATAGCCGTCCGACTTCGTGAACATGAGCATGTCCGAGGATATGGAAAGCTTCACAACAGAAGAGTAGCACACGTTCAATGGCACAGCCAGAAGCGTGGCGAATGTTCCGATGAGATTGCAAAGTTTGAGAAGCATGAGTCGTCGTTTATATCGTTTGAAAATTGTCAAGGATCTCGAAGCGCGCGCTTTGAATAGCGTTGCTCGATTTGTTGATGAGCCGAACGGAAATATTGCCGTTTTCAATGGCAAGCGTCGCCTCCAAAGATTCTCCGCCGTAAAGCGTGAAGGTTTCCGACTCTTGGGGAAACAAAAGCACTTGGCTTGCCCGAAAGCGCACAGCGATTTGCTCTTGGCTTTCCAGCGTGATGCTGCCGATCACCAGTAGGAAAGGAGCATGCAAATGCTTGCTATAGCTTTTCAAAGGAACCGAAACATTGCTTTCCATGGGCTCGTTGGCTATGCGGCTGTCAAAGAATTGTGTCTTGGTCAGCGTAACATATTTTTGCGAAGGAGGCCCGGAAATAATGTTTGTCGCGCGATGGATCAAGCCTTCCTCAAAGCCTATCGAATCACGCTCCACTTGGCTAAGATTGCTTGTGTCCACAAAGAAAATCTTGCCGTCTTTGAGCTTGACTCTGAGCTTGGACATGTCAAGGCTTGAGTGCCTTGTCACTTGCTCGATATCCTCAAAGGCAAACAAGCTTGTGTTGACTTTTCCCAAATACAAGGCTTGATTTACGTCAATGACGCCCATCTTGCTCGTGAATGCGAACACTCCATCCGTAAATGCAAAGCTCTCATCCGCGGCTAGGTCGGTCATCGACTGCATCGGGTTGCCGTTGTAATTCAAAGCCAAACGCTCGTTTTTGATCACAGACACCGCCACCCGGCTAAAGTCGTAAATATAAAGCGCTGAAGCCGTCATGAAATGGAGCTTCATATCCGGTCCGTTGTGAAAATGGCAAAGCTTGATCAATGGCTCATGCAGCCACAAATTGTCAAACTCCGGACCTTGAAGCATGATATTGGGCTCGCTTGAAATGTTTCCCAATTGATCATTTCTATAAAATGAAATCGTGCCTTGATCATCCTGTAAAATCAAATATTCATTGCCATAAGAAATCACCGAAAGCAAGCAGTTTTTCACCGCTGAAGCTTCGATCACGCTTGAAATGAAATTCGTGTTTGGAAGATTGGAACTTTCTAAAATATAATGATCATTGACAACGCTGAAGAAATCAGGATCTATTTGCAAGTAATGAACGCCCGTGCTCGAATTGATAAAGCACGAGAACCTTCCGGCAGGCGGAGGTGGCCCCAATTCAAAAGTCACTGAGTTGAGCTTCATTTTCGGCAAAGTCTTTCCTTGGCCGTTCGCGCTCGTCGAGCTTATTTCATTGGCTACTTCCCAGATCGTCGTGTTCTTGAGCTTTCCGACAAGGCGGATCAACCAATCCTCGCCATTTGCCAAAAACAAAAAAACGAACTCCGGATATTTTTCAAAGAACTCAAAACTTGGCGTGAAATGCGCTTTGTCCACCGCCGAGTGCAAGGCGTAGCCTTCAGGAATCACATCCACAAAACGCTTGTCCTCTGCAATTCCGCTTATTCCCGGCACATCCACCTCAATGAAGATGCTCGTGTTTACAGCTGGCAAATATTGCTTGTAAATCTTGCCTTCAGCGTTCAAAGCATACACATAATGGCCTTGCAAATCTTGCTTGACATCCAGTATATTCATCATATTACTGACGGTTCCCGTTCCAAACGATTCTAGTCCCATGGCTAACAATTTTTACGATTAACGACATTTTTTTGAGTGGATTTATAACTGACTACCAAGGCTTTGTTTTCGCCTTCACCTTCGAATACTATGCTTCGGCGTCCTTCAAGCTCATGCTCCGGCACAAGGCCGATTTCTCGCTGCGTCTTAGGGTAGATTTCCATCATTTCCATGCCTTTGTGACCGTATCTGATCAAGCTTTGGCCGTGGTTTTCGATGCAAATCCCGTAATCTCCATCCACGGAAAATTCCTCGTTGGATTGAATAATGGATGCTGACTCGGTGAGGATATTTTTAAGCATGGCTAGTATCTGCTTTCATTCTTGCATCTGCACTGCTTGCGCTGGCACAAAATGGAATTTTCCACCCTGAACTGCACCGTCACATTCAATTCTCCGCTTTCCGAAGGCCTGAAAGCAAGCTTCAATTCATTGTCCTTGTTATCAATATCAAGGGGATAATACGTGTCGATCAAAGCCAGATCCTCAAAAGTCTTGTGATGCGCCGCGTCTTCAAGCACCTCGTCCCGGTTGGAGATTTGGACATGATAATGCGACATGGTTTTCTTATTGGTAAAGAGTCGGATCCCTGAGATTTGATCATAATCCTTGTCGATTTGAATGGTCTTGGTCACCGGACTTGCTCCGCTGATATCAAATGTTTCCGATATGATTTTTATTGCTTTGCCCATGGCTTAAAGGGATTGGTAAGCATGAAGCCCTTAAGCCTCATGCTTCTGTGAATTATTTGATTCTTGTGTAATCTCCGATGAATGAAGTCTCGAAAAAGTAATTCGCGTCGTCAGGCATCTTGTCATGGAATTTGATTTTCACATTGATTTTCTTGTCATCCGGGAAAATGTTCCAGTTCGAGAACTTGTAGATCGCTTCTCTCACAGGCTGTTCAGATTTGGTTTGCATCAACAGCAATCCGATTCTTTCCTCAAAAATACTTGTGCCGTCCACTGAAACGATCAAGTCCGCGTTCAAAAGCTCCGCCGGGATATCGTCGCTAAGCACGTTGGAGTATTTCACTTTCTTAAGATCCGTTTCGCCGTCGTTGGCCGTTTTGGAAAAGCCAACCAACAAGCCTTTCGCCACCAAAGCTTCGCCCAAAGGCAACTTTTGGTAAGCGATGTTTCTCACGCCGTAATCGAAATTGTCATTCGGCTCGATAAGCTCATTGTCTCCGCTCAATCCGCGAATGTTTCTTCGCATGTAAACGCTTGAATCCTTGAGCTTGATTCTTCTGTCGTCAATGGCATCTTGAAGCTTCACGCTCAATTGCTCTTTGATGCTGTCATGCTTCAGAAATTTCACTGAAGCGATGTCCTGAAATGTTGTTGTTGCTATCATAATGCTTTTTATTGCTGTGGATAAATAAGGTTAATGCGGGGGAAGGATTATATCATCGCTTCGTCGTCGGTTCCCATCAACGCGCCTTGACCGTCATGATCTTCGGACAGGAACAAAGCCTCGTCGATTTCATCATCACCCGGAAGCTCTTCGTAATCAGCGTACTCATCGCCGTAATAGGTTTGATCGTCGCCGCTAAGTCCACTAAGCGCAGGCACGAACTTTCTCAAAGCGCTTGGCTTGCCGTCCGCGCTTTCCGGAATGAATTGATTGATCTGGTCGATTGCTCCATAAATGGCAAGACCCGTCAAGACCTCTTTGGCTTCCGAGCTGTCGATTTGCGTCTGCAAACCGAGAGCTCCAACGGCCATCAATCCGCCGACCCATTTTTTAAGTTTGAAGTTCGCCGGAACCATCGACTTGATAAGTTTTCCGCCCGATACTCCTGCGATGTTGAGAGCGACTTTCACTCCCGTATCCATCATTTGATCTGTTACTTCTTTTTTCATATTCGTATGGAAAATTGATAGAATTATTTCTTGTCTTCCGGCTCGTCTTTGCCCTTGGATTTGCTTAACAAAATGCCTCCAAACAACGCCAAGCCGACAATCATCATCCCGTTGGAGCTCGCTTGCTTCGAGCCGCTTTCATATGTCAACTGCGCTTGAGCCGCCGATGAATGAGAGCCGGAACCTCCGGAAGCGCTCGTGTCAATCATGTTTTTGGCATTGTTGACTAGGTTTTTGCCGTCATGATAAATCTTGCGGCCCTCCGAATAGATTTCTTGGCCTTTGTGGAAAATATTTTCGCCTTTATTGATCAGCTCATTAGCCTTTTGGCGAATGTCCGTTTTGCCGTTTTTCTTTTGCTCTCGCTTGGCTTTTCTTTCTTCCCGGCGCTTTTGTCTGCGCTCCTTGGGCGTCATCTTCATTTCCTCTTCCGTCAGCGGTTTTTTCTTGAAGATCTTCTTGGCCGCTTTGAAGATCTTGCCGCCAAAGGATTTGAGAAAAGCGAGTATCTTGGCGATGAATCCGGAAGCCGCTGCGCCTGTAGTCGCTGTGGCAGGCTCTCCAAGTCCCTGCAATCCTTCGCCTTCGCTTGTGACAAGGCGGTTCACTTCGTTTTCTATCTCTTGCTCAAGCTCTTCTTGCGTCAAGATTTCCTCTTCCTCTATGCCGCGCAAGCTGTATCTTTTTCTAAACAGCGAGCCTGTAGGTCTTCTTTGTGGAAACTTGCTTGGCAATCTTCGAGTGGATCTTTTGACCGTTCGATTGACGCGTTTGCTCTTGCTTGTCGCAACGCTTTTTCTCATGGTCACTCCACCGCCTTTGATCGCGTCAAAACTCATTTTTCGGGAGATTTCCCCTTTGAATTTCTTTCTGAATCCTTTTCGTATCGCTTTGTCAAGCTTGCTTCGCTTGCCTTGCATGATATTGACAAAAAGGTTGTAAGTCTTCTTATAGGCTTCAATAGACTTCTTGTAAGCGCCTTCATCGACATTGTGCTTTCTGGCTTCTGATGGAGACAAAAAGGCGAGTCCTAATTTTTCAGCCATTTTAAAAGCGTTGCCGCCAATGGCTAAAAGCACGCCGCCACGAGCAAGTGCTGTGACAGGATTGAAGCGCATCAAAAACTTGCCGACTTTCTTGACGCCCGTCCAGACGGCTTTGCCAACCTTTTTGGCTGTTTTCTTGATGCCCGTCCAAGCGCGCTTGACAGATTTTCCGATCTTTCGGCTGACTTTTTTAATGCCTTTGCCGACTCTTTTGACGGTTTTCTTGATGCCGCGCCAAATTCGTTTTCTGAATTTTTTCAAAAAGCCCAAGCCTTCGGTTTGGTTGGCTTCTCGCTCCAATTTCTCCTCTTTTTCGGCCAAAAGGAGAATGGTTTTCGCCCTTTGGACAGGATCAATCCAATTGTCCAAGGCGTGGTTGATTTCTTGAATCAAGCCGCTCTCAAGCTGTTTGAACACAGGCTTTGAAAGCAAGGTGTTGCGGGTTTTGATCAAATGGATTTTCACTCCGTCCCACAAGCCGTCCATGACTTGATCGGGGCTCAGGTCTTGGCTGTTGCTGCCAAGTCCGCTGAGCAAAAGCTCGTCGGTAAAATCGGGCTCTTCGTCCAACAAGTTCACGCTGCTTTTTGCTTGGATGAAGGAACTATTGGAGGAGACACCCGATATACCTACAAGCATATCTTCAATGTCTTGATTCATGTCCGGGATAAACTCTGTGGTTTGCTCCACGCCGGACAATACTCGAACTGGAATCATAATTTCATCGTGTTTTGGTGGATGATCAGCATACTTTGGCTCTTGGTTGAATTCGTCCACCACAGGGTCTATGGCGTAATAATCGCTTCTATGGTCTAAATTGGAATGCTTGAACTTGGGAACCACAACATAAATGTGTTGGTAATCATTATCATAGGCCACCATGCGAAGCGCATGAGAAATCCCCAAATTCAAAAGGATCGAACTGGCTAGAATCGTGTAGTCGTCGCAATCAACGCCCGTGAATCGCTTGAACCATATTCTATCCGGTGTGTGCAACACTTCCCATCCTTTCTCATCCTCTTTGTATTGCACATGGTTGTAGATAAAGTCGTAGATGTTCTCGCAGATTTCGCCCAAAGATTCGCCATTTAGCCTTTTGGCGATTTTCGCCGTTTGCGATTGGGTTTTCAAGATCAAGTCTTTCATTAAATCGACAATCTGGAAGTAATCCGCTTGCATGGTCGGGAAATCTTCCTTATGATCCGGAAAACTAAAATAGCTGTTGAATTCCACGCCGTCCTTCAGCGGCCTTTTAAACTTGGCTTTCATAGGCTGAAGGATTTATGGATGACAGGCAATGTAATGCCGGAGATCGTCGGTTCAATTTCAAGGTTGATGGTTTTCAGCTTGAAGACAGAAAACAGATTGCTCATATTCGAAAGCAATGGCACTTGAAACGGCACAGTAAGTTTAGTCGTCGCAAAGGGTCTAATCAAAGCGCTTCTCAAGTTGGGAGGCGTGAAGCCAATTTGCATTTTGTCGCCGTTTTTGTCCGTGATCAAAATCTTGGCGAAAACATGGTCCAGATTGAAAGTCCCTTCCGCATTGTTATGCACTTCAAGGATGACGTCAAAGTTGAGCTTGCCGGAATCGAAACGAACGCGCTTGATATCATGCAAGTTCACCTGAAGCTTTTCAGCGGATTGCTTCATGCCTCTGGCGTAAGAGTAAAGCTTGGGGCCAAAGGCCAAAAGGCTAACAAGGAGAAGGGCTTTTTTCATGGACGTTTTCTTTAATTTACCTCTGCAAGGAAAAGCAAAAAAAAACGCATCGTCCTAAAATGAGACGTTATGTACAATAAGAGGGAAAGAGAACGGAAAATGACCGAAAGAAAAGGCGAGAAAAAGCCGAAAAAGGCTAATCATGACGCATTATTGGTGGCAAATTTGCCTGAAAAATAGTATATTTAGATGATTTTTTAAGCTGATTGTGAATGACTTAGCTATAAGATTATGTCCCAAGAGAAAAAATTCAAGACAAGAAAAGAAATCGCCCACGAAATCGGCGTGAGTCCGAAAACCTTGTACAGGTATTTAAAAAAATTAGAGTTGAACTTTCCCCAAGGAAGGCTCAACCCTAAACAAGTTATTCAGATTTATGAGGCGTTGGGGGTGGTCTAATCAATTAAAACTTTTATTTCTTATCTTCTTCTAATAAAGTAAATACTGTATTTTCATCATAAACTGCTCCTTGTTGATCTAAATACTCTGGAGTAATAAAATCAGAACGCATATGCGAATAATCAAAAGCAAGATATCCACCATCTAAAGCATCATCGTTTAAAAAAGCTTGATCTAAAATTGCTCCTGAGAAATTTGCCCCAGATAATTTTGCAGACTTTAATAACGTTCTACTTAAATCAGCTTCAACAAAATATGCATTAGTTAAATTAGCATCTCGAAAATTAGCATCTCTTAAATTAGTTCTAAATAAATATGCTCTTGTCAAGTTCGCTTCAGATAAATTAACAAATGATAAATTAATACTTCCCAATCCAGCTTTGGTCAAATTAGCACCTTTTAAAATAACTCCTTCACAATTTTTCCTTGATAAGGATACACATGTTAAATCTGCATTACTCAAATCAGTGCCATACAATAGTGCTCCTCTCATATTTGAATGGCTTAAATCCGCTCCTTTTAAGTCAGCACAACTAAAATCTACATCTACTAACTGAGCTTTATGTAAATTTGCTCTTCTCAAAATAGCACTATCCAAATACGCTCCTCTTAATACTGATTTTCTAAAATTTCCTCCCATTAAAGTGCTATAACTTAGAAATGCATTTGATAAATCAATTAAACTACTATCGTAAATATTTCTCTTATCTCTATTATTATTTTGATTTAGTGCGATATTTTCTAAAATAGTTTTTGATACGAAGCTAATTTTTTGAGGTCTCTCGTCATTTAATAAAAATGATTCATTTCTGATATGTGCACATAAAATTTTTAACACAATTTCTCTATAAGAAAAATCTTGCAGTGCAACCTGATGAAGAGAATAAGCTCCACCTACTACAATACTATCATTATCAGTATTTCCTAGATGCTCAACAGCATTATTAAAACGATCTTCAATCTGACCTTTATCTGTTAAAACCATCCTCTTATAATGAATAAATAAAAGCATAATCCCCACCAATCCTCCGATAAAGGTTAAAATTACTTTCAATAATTCACCTTCTTTATTCAAAGAATTTGGAAAAAAATAACGAGACATATCATTAAAAAAAACAACTAAAAAGCATATAATTAATGTTATAATCAATAAAAATGCATATAGCCATTTAACACCTCTCAATAACTCAATCATATTAATTAATTCTATAAATTCTTCATTAGTTTTGAGTATCTAAAAATTAGTTTCATTAGCATATAAAATATATACAATGATGAGAAAAAAGTTGAAATCAATAAAAAAACAACAACCCTCTGTTCATAATAATCACTAAATAAATAAAGATATTTAGATAAAAATGAAACTATTGACAAAACAAAAGTAATCAGTATAATAACAATAAAGTGCCTATTCATTCTTCTCAATGAGAGAATATTATTCTCTAATAAGTTTTGTTTTATCTCAACAATAGGACTGTTGTTCCCTTTTTTAATCTCCTCTGCATTCAAATTCAATTCATCTAATTTATTAACAATAAAAGAATATATAACTGTAAAAATAGTCAAGCTAATACCTAGAAAAGTAATATTAAAACCCCACACATCAGATATGATAGTACTGGAATTTTCAATTAGTATATCTATTATATATTTAAAATTACTTGACATAATTACTTATTATTGGAGATAGTTTTTCAAGTATAAACTCATGATCATAGATATTATCACTTAATTCATCTTCTGTTATTTCAATTGAAGAATTAAAAATCTTCTCATAAGTATCTTTAATTAGTTCTTTATTTTCATCTTGATATAACTGCTCTAGTTTAATTCTATATTCTGTCTTACCGACTATCAACTTATATACTTTTTTATAAAAATTAAATTTGTCTGCTTTACTATTTTCAAATGCTTTTTCTATGATACTCTTTACATTATTTAATGGTATTTGGACATACTCTTTTACAATATCCGTTGCCTTTTTGTGATTATACAAATATTCCACGTGTTCCAAATCTACTTCATCAGTATCTGGATCGACAACAATGCTTGAAAACTTCATATTAAATTGAGGAACAATTAGAGTATTTCCTTTCTCTAATTCATCAAAAATCTCCTTCTTCTTAATATTATTTATATCTAACTCTAAAACCTTTTTTATTAATTGTTTTGAAGCTTTCATTATTAAATTACTATCCTTATGAGGGTCTTCATATATTAAAATCAAATAATGATACTTAAAGTTTTTCTTTGTTTTTCCATGAATAACAGGATAAATGAGTAAAAAGTGATAATCACTTCCTAATTTATGTTTTTTTTTCAACTCAATTTTTTGATCTTCTTGAGTTTCTAAAAATCCATCAAAATGATTAGTTGTATATGCTGTAAATTGCAATAACACACATGGATCCTTACCTTTTATTAAATATTTATATGGCTTTAAATCCTGTACTACAGTCTTATATGTCTTATTTCTATTAAATAATGGTTTGATTTGTAATTTATTTTCAGCATATGGCTCAATAGATCTAATAATCGAATTAACCATATCATCTAAACTTCTAGTATCATAATCTAAACCATTTTCTAATGATATATTACTTTCTAATACAGATGAGTATACAGGAACTTTAATTTTTAAATTTGTCATGTGTGAAAATTATTTTGATTGAGAAAAAAAGAAAAATACAAAGTAATAATCACATAACAATAAGTCAAAATATTTCACCACAATCATTTATAACAAAAGTAATAACCAGCATGATAAATACAAAACTAAAAGCTAAAAAAAATAGCTCAAAACACATTGATTAGTTTTACTAAAAATAAAACCAATAAACTACACTGAAAAGAGTAAATTAACTTACCGAAAATAAAGAGATTAAACATTAGCCTGACTGATTTTTTCAAAATCAACATTTTCACGAGGAACTTTCAAGTCTTCAACAGAAGAGAAAATATAGTCATGAATATCGATATCATCACCATACTTCAAACCTTCTAAGCCTTCAATTTTATTGCTTGATATCAAATTCATATATAATTCAATTTTGATTTTTATTTCTTCAGAGGATCTGGAGATGAAGTATTCGTATAAAACTCCTTGGCCGAAATCTCCTTTTCCTACATACAATGCAAAAAATCCACATCTATTGACCGAATAATCACCTCCATAAAAGCCTAAATCAATAAAATATTCATCATGAGTATAAAATAAAATATCTTCATCAAAATGAAACCAAATATCATCTATTGGTAAATTGTTATCTGGTTCCAAATCAACAAAGTGATTCCATTTTTCTTTCCAACCTTCAGTTATATTTATCGTCTTTTTCCCAATCAATACTTCAAATAATTTAATTAAATATATTGTTTTATCAATCTATGAGATAAAATAACAAATTAACTTTTAATATTTATAAGTTCTTCTAATATTAAAACTATGAAAATACCTGAAGACTATATTGACTTTCTTTATTGGTTTAAAGAAAAAACAGAAAAATATTGGAATGAATTAGATTATGAAGATGAGAACTATAATGAATCTGAAAATCAGCAATGGATTGGTTTAAAAGAAGAAGAGATTTTTGAAATTGAAGATAAATATAAAATTAGCTTTTCTTATGAACATAGAGAATTTCTTAAAGTCTTGCATGATTTTGACACTGTAGAAGGTTATGAAAATGTAAATCATAATGATATTGAAAAAGAGGATTGGCCACATTTCATGAATTGGAAGTGTGATGCTCAAGTAAAGTATTATTTAAATTGGCCATATAAATTAATTTTAGAAGATGTTAAAAAACATCGTTATTGGTTAAAATCTTGGGGAAAAAGACCTGAGTCAGAAATTGAAATTGAAAATTTTTTCAATAATAAGTATAGCCAAGCACCTAAACTATTGCCTATTTATTCTCATCGATTTGTTGTAAATGTACCAGATCAAATTGAAAGTCCAGTATTATCGATTATGGGCATAGATACAGTACATTATGGCTGGAGTATGAAAGATTATTTACTCAAAGAGTTTGGAGGTAGCCTTGATATATACGAAGAATTTTACGATGAAGAGTACAAAGGTTTAGACATAAGGGATACTAAAGAATATGATCAATACAGAAAAAAAATGTGGTCTTTAAACAAAAAGAAAAAGATCCCTTTTTGGAGTGAAGTAATGAGTCAATTAAATAGTAATTATCCTTACCGATATTTTGATGAAATGAAATGAGGTTATATCTAAACTAACCTCATTTCATATTTTATAAAATAGTTTTTGGATTTTTAGCACACCTCCCTTGATGAACTCTATTAGCATTCGGGTTATCAAATAACTTTCCACAATGCTTGCAAGTGCAAAGCTCCATCCATGCATTGCTGATCTTCTGTAGATCTTTGATTTCTAAATGAAGAGCGTCAAGCTCTGATTGAGCTAGGCTTAATGCTTTTTGGCTTATGCCTGAATTCAAAGTCAATACTTTGAGTGATTTGCCAGACTCTTCAAGCATGGTTTCAAGCTCTTCGTTTCTTTCCTTGTGCTCATTGAGTTGGAGCTCCGACTCATTCAAGTCTCTTTGGACCTGAATCAAGTTGTTTTGCTCTGAATCGCCATTTGGCGAATCATCATTCGCCTTTTCATTGTACATATCCGAAAACATATAAATCGCTATTGTGAACAGTGTAGAGTAAACCGTGCTTGAGATAAGCTGCTCCCAATTTCCATGAGCGATAAAAGCTCTCAAGTCATAGTATAGCATGGATAAGACAAATAAGGCGATGGTAAAGAAAAGGGCGAAAGTCTTTTTTCCATTTATCACAAATGCCATGATCGAAAGTTCTATTATGACCACAACTATTATCGAGTGAATCATGCTACCTTCATGACCAAAAAGCTTTCGACTTATATCATGATGCACATAAGCCAAGTGCTCAATATTATTGATCATCACCAGTCCGATGATGATCAATAAGTAGTGTTTTTTAATGAAGTTCATTAGTAGAAAATTATATGTGACAATACCCTTCACAGTCTTCAAATGCATTTACTTGCGCCTCATTAAAATAGGCTTGATTAATGGGGACTAATTGATCTGTTAAATAAATTGGCTGTTGAACTCCTTTTTTAGTACTATTTCTTATGTGAGAATCTAATTCTACAACCTTTTTCCAAGTCTTTGGATCTTTTTTAACTTCTGCCCATTCTGAATTTGACATATATGGACAAAATGCACAAGAGGATCTTCCTACATCAGGGAAGCCCATCTTATTCATCCATTTAATAATCTCAGATCTTGTAATTCCATAATTATCAAAGTACTTATTCATTTCATGATTAACCCCATTTTCTTTAGTTGATTCAGCATTACAAAAAGGGAAAACATTCTTAAAGTTTGTAATTTTAGGACTGTTTACTCGTTGGCATTCCTCTAGTGAAATTCCTATCCAAACTTCTGCATCATTATACCTATCAAACTTTCCTAGCCCTTGTATTTTTTTTATTTGCTTATTGACTTGAGTTATTTTATACTCACCTGTACATTGTCTTTTTAACATTCCAACTTCACCACTTCCATTTGTTTCAGTAAAAGCAGGTATTGAAGCAAACCGTCCCTTGTTTTTCATTAAATCTTGATACAAATTTTTCTGTTTAATCACAGTTAAGGGAATACCATTGTTTTTAGTGGACCATTCTATTAGCCACTTTAAAGCCTTATACGTATTAGGCTTTTCTAAGCCAGTATCAACGAAAATAGAATGATCTAAACGAGGTAAAACTCCTATACTACTCATTAAATACATAGCAACACTTTGTGTTCCCATACCATTTGATTGTACTTTCATTATTAATCATTTTGTGATTATAAGTATATCTTTCAGCTTGAAATTGACGACTCCGGGCATGTTGTCCACCTTGATGCGAACTTTCGATTCGGAGACGATCTTTTGTATTGTTCCGTAGTTAGGTTTATTCAAAATAGAGCATAAAACTCTGTCACCGACATTGCATAATGTCGAGATTGTTTGTACATTTGACATAAGAAAAATTTAATCTGTTGGAGATTGAATCTTAACAAGGCTCAAAGGACTGGTACTCTTTTGAGCTTTTTTTATTTATTGTGATTTGAATGCTCGAAGCATCTGTTTATCATCGTTTGAACCGTATCTTTCTATCAGAAAAGTAGCGTATAATGATCTGTCGAACTTATCAGAGTAAATCCCTTTTTCAAACCTTTCCAGCGTAGCCTTCATGAACATATTTCCTTGTGCTTTTATATCTTTGATATATAGCTGAACATGATCTTTTCCAAGTTTTTGAAGATATCTGTTCTTCATTCTGGAAACCTTCTGAGCCAATTCATCTTTAGGCACTTCAACCTCTTTAACAGTGCTTTTATTATCAATTTCTTTGAAATACTTAGCTCTATATTTTCTGTAGAAATCCTCAATTCGACCTTTAGGAATATGCAAAGAATCAAGCAAGTAAAGACAATGCTTATGCAGTTGGTTTTCATCTAAAAATCTATGCTTGGATAAGCTTAGCAGATCTTCAGTGCTTTTGCGTGATTTCTTGACAAGGTTTTGAACATCTTCACCGGATCGCAAGGCGGTGAATCGTTCCAAGAAGTTGATAAGATTGCGATTGTCGATTTCCGAGGGAGAGAGCTCGTAATGATCGTAGTACATAGTCAAAAAGGGTTCCCCAAGGTCGCCAATTTTATTGTAAAAGAACTCTATTCGGTCCAGAGCCGAGCGTTTTCCTACTTGCTTGTCGATGAAATAACCTTTCTTATAAAGCATTTCAATTTTGGCCTGTAGAAGAGTGTCTTTGTCCACTCGTTCAGAAATGTTTTTTCCTTTGCTGTATCCGGAGAGAACACGATGATTGCCAACTTGGTAGATTTTCCAACAGTACGTCGAGTTTAGCTTGTCCCATTGGTTCATATTGGCCTTGAAGAAGCTGTTGAATGAATTGTTTTGATTTGAATTTGTCGAGTATGCCATTATAATTAGTGGTTTTGGAGCGAAAAAAATTAGCTCCTAACATTTAGGTAAACATTTAGTAAACACTAAAGAAACAGTGTAAACATTGGTAAACTCATTTTTCCAAAATGATTTTCCTTGAAAGGAATAACAGAAAAAAGGTTCAAAATAAAGCCTAACGCTGTAGAGTATAGGCATAGAGAATCCGATAAGACAATTTCGGATAAGAATTTTAGTCTATTATTTAAGATGTAATCCCATGCAAGCGGTAGCTACAACGCTTAATAGGAAGTATGTGAGCTTAATCTCATGGCGGTCTGGAATAAAAGGTCATATTTATAATCATTTGGTTAATCATGATCCTGCGAGGGGAAACGATCCCCTCCAAGCTCCAAGGCAGGATAACTCGACAATATTTTAATTGGCTGAAAAATTTGTTAGCTCTCTCAAACTTTTCTTCTCAAGCTCCAAAGCCATCTTCAGCATCATTATCCGGCTTTCAATGGGAATATTTGAATATAGCTGTGTGGAGCATTTTTCACCTTCGTAGGAGGTTGCATCCAAAGCTAATACTAATAAGCCGTCGGCATTAAACATCTCTTGAATTGAGTCAAGCTGTTCAGGTTCTAGGTTGTTGATCTTTGACATGAGATTTATTTTTTTGGTTTTCGTATTCTGATACTATGCTTTTTAAGACTTCTATCGTCTCATCCTTAGTAAAGGAAGTGTCGCACTTTATTACCTCTTCATTGCTCTCATCTGAAATGACCAAGGATATAATGTCTTGCTTCTTCGTAAAGAATTTTGCAACGTAATCCAAGAAATCCAATGCCCGGACTTTATCCTTGAGAACAGACAAAAGCTCTAATGAGGCTTGCTGATAATTAAATTCTTTGAATACTAGTTTCATGAATATCAATTTTACTTAATTGATCCTGTGCGAGAATCGAACTCGCTCAACTTCACTACCAACTAGACCCAGTCAGGATAAACAAACCTAAAACACTAACTACAAAATGTCTTTTACATTTCTGAATAGTCCTCGTAAGAGATTCGAACTCTTATCAGCATCACTTTCAACCGCTCCCAGTCGAGGATTTTGGATCTAACAGCATTAAATTGTATTAAAAAATAGTATTTGGTTACCATTTTAAACCCCATTAAGTCATCATATTGAAGTCAATTCCCGAATGATTTTATTAATGAAAGCTAATTGAATGGGCTTAAAACTCTTATTTCTTAAATTTCTATAAAATGACCATTCTCCTAATTCAAATCTCTTAACAAACCTTTCTACAACTTTGCCTTTCTCTTTCTTTGGCAAGTCTTTATAACTCATATAGACCAATTCCTTATTCATTTTGCAACATATTTAACGTTTCATAAGTAAATAATTAATGTGATTTAGTATATTTGAATGTGTTTTAGTGTGATTTGCACACTCGAATATAATTCAATTGAATTAATAAACACAAATCAAAATCTAGAAAATTAAAAAATAAATAAAATAATACCACTATGAGCGTAAATAATAGAATAAATGACCTTATTCTCAAGAAAAACATGAGTAGGGTTAAGTTTGCTGAGTCAATTGGAATACCAACTGCTACTATACAAAATATCGTAGGTAGTAGAAAATCATCCCCTTCTAGTGAGGTTTTAGAAAAAATATTGCAAAGATTTCCTGATGTAGATGCAAATTGGTTATTAAGCGGTAAGTCAAAAAACTTAACTAATTCAAATGAACTAGAAAGTGAGACTAACTCAAACAAAAGCACTTCAAGTAATCAGAATGAATTATTAAAGATGCTCATTGAAGAAAATAATTTTCTGAAAGAGAATAATGAAAGAATGAAGAAGCTATTATACGGAGAGGCTTATTCAACTCTACAGCCGGGAAAGCTCATAGGTAGTCAAATACATCATTTAGCACAGGGAAATAACGCTTATTATATGGCTTTATAACCCCAATTTGATTACCAAGTTAGCGAGACATTCACTAACTAACTGGTGCTGAAATAATTAGGGAATAAGGTGTGGTTTCTAGCGAGGCTACAAAATTAACCTACCTTACTCCCTTTAATTATACAAAAAATAAATCACAATTTTCCTTTTTTCGATATTAAACTAAATAACTAGTTTCTGAACTTTTGACCATAACTTTTTAATAAGGCTAAAAACTACATTCTTATTTGCTATCATATTTTTTCAAAACCTACCTCTTGTAATTCTAAAATAAAGCAATCTTAATAATACAAACTATCATGAAAGTCAATATTAAGCAAAGAGGAATAGGCCAAATCCGGTATCAAAGCTATTGATATTTCTGACTTTTGTATTAATTCTTTTGAAACTCCTATCAAATTACCATACTCACTTTCTTTAAACACTTGATTCGTTTCTTTGAATTTGTAATAATAAAATTGGCCTTGCATATCGCATAAATCATCCTCTTCCCAATAAAGAAATACCTTTTCACATGTTTTTTGCAGACTGGCTGATAATGTTTTCAAAGAAGGCTCATAATTTCGCCAAAAAATCAACTGTTCGCTTACTGCTGATTTTGTGATTAGAAGCGACTCCCATCCATTTTCTTTGAGCAAATCCTCCCAAAACAGCAACTTTTCAATATTTAACACATCAGAACAGATTCGTAAAATACTTGCAAACTCTTTCACCAAAACTTCCTTTTCGCTAGATAAAGCTTCAATGACTTGCTCCTTAGTATTTTTTAAATGCGTTTTGGTGTTCATAATACTCACTTATATTTTTTAAGATCTCTTAGATTAGATCACAACTACTCAATACTTTTCAATCCTTTTCGATAGATAATCCATCTAGTTAAAAATGCCACACCTATAGATATAGGAATTGCAATCCATCCAAAAACAAGAAGACTAATAAATGATAGTTCAAAGGCCACTAACAAGCCTTCAAAAGGATCTATATGCTCTCCATACATATATGCGCCTAAAAACTCGACATTGATATAAGACACCAATAAAGAAATATACCAATGAACCCAATGGCTCGTAATGCCAACAACAAGGCCTAATTTTACAAGCTCAAAACCTGCATAAATATGTTTGTTATGCAGTTTAGAAAACAAAAAAGCTGAAAAAAAACCGGCAAAACCAGTTGAAAGCCAAAGATATTCCCAGCCTTTACCATACGTTTCAGTAATAAATAATAATCCAGCAATCGCTGAAACTAAACCAAAAATCAAAGCATATATGATCGAAAAATTCATTTAATACTCAATATTCTTTTGCGGTTCAAATTGTTTATTTTTCAACAGTTCGGTGAATTTTATTAAATCCGACTCAAGTTGCAGATGAGACATGATCGTTACGCCATCTATATTATACACCTTAATTATCTCACCATAACCTAAAATTATACTATACCCCTCAAAACACTTCTCAAGCTGTTTAAGCCCATCATAGTCTATTCTTTTGCGATGCACTTTAGCCTTGAATTGAATAATATCCGGACTCTCTCTTGTTATTTCAACTTCTATTTTAAAGCCATTGATCACCGCTACTTTTGATTCTTCCGTAAAAACCCATTTTGATTTTTCATTTATCAAAAAACTTGAAAACCCTATTTTATCAAGTTTATTAAATGGGTTTTTAGCAAATGCATTTTTTCTAACTTTGGCCTTTGATAACCATTCAAAACACGTAATAGTTAAAATAAAAACAGGAAAACCTATTCCGGCTCCTAATAAAATAGTTGCCAATAAAAATTCATCAGGAAACTTGCCATTCACAAAACCAATTGCCAAAACAGTTAAAACAATCGCCAAAAAAAGCAATGAAGTAATAAAAAATGCAAACCTCAATTTATTTCCATTCAGTTTTAAAAATTCATTCATTCATTCATTCATTCACTCTACAAATTTCATCAATATATTCACTATTATATTTTGGTAAGATAAATAAAAAAACAATTAAAATTCGATAAGTATAAACTAAAATCAACCTAACCAGCTCTAAAAAAAATCTTGATTGCCACACTATTATAATCAACTTGAGATTGCAAACACTATCACAGTAATTTCAATCTTCTGAAAGATCAAATCAGGAATATGGAGTTAAATGCATATTTCTTTAATAAGTAATTAAAAAAAGCTTTATTAAAAAATAAATATAATTATATGAATAAACATAAACACTAATCACACAAACTACCCTAATCCATAATAGATTAACAATTAAATTCGTAATATTAATGGCTAGCTAAGATTTCCTCTCTAAATATTCTGATAAGATATTTTTTATTTAAGTTTTATCGTAAATCGATTACTAGTAAACGAAAGATTTTTCCGAACAGACATTAAAGAAAATTGAAAAACAATCCAATTATATTCGAATCTAAACCTACCTTGTTTAATCAATTTATTGGAATAACCGCTATTTTCATATCCATTGGGTTCGGCTCAGTATATTATTCAAACGGAAATATAATAGGTTTATCATTTATTTTACTTACCTTTTTCACACTTGGTGTTATTATATTATTCGATTGGAAGAAAGTCGAAATTTATGAAAATCAAATCATCATAAGGAGGGTACATAAAAACAAAAAAATTAAATTATCAGAAATAATCGACTTCCAAATAAGTACAGACAAATTCAATGTCAAACATGCTGATGTTTCTTCAGTAATAAATTATAAAGGTGAAAAAATTAACATCATCCTTGAAAACAACAAAAATATATACTTAAAGTCAATACAATTAAAGAACTTTGTATCCATGAGAAGGACACTTCGGTATGTTATGAATTGTGAAAGAAAGTCATTGAGTACAAACGCTCTAAAGGTAAATAGCATAAAAATGAAGTCGTTTAACAAGGATTTGGAACTAGTCCCTCAGCATGGATTTACAAGTCTGGTAATGATATTTTAATTCTTTTTTCTCTTGAATTAACCAGACAGAGTTTATTCGAATAAGTCTCACTTCAACTCTTAAAAGATACTGTTTCTCAACTAATAATTCGTGAGATATTTACTTTAATTTGAACGCCAAGTTGATTTTAAATAAAGCAATATATCAATTCACTTTTTCATCGCTCTTAGCCTCCACCCAACTCCAAAAACCATCCATCATTTTAGGCCAATTAAATTTATCATAATCCCTATCGCCATTTTCATCAAGCTCAAAATAATTATGTTCCATATTGAAGTATCTTTTGATGGTAAGGTTCTTTTTCCCTGCGGCTATAAAATCCAAAGGAAGGTAATCGCAATCATCTGAGACGATATCAGAAGTCCCGAACACGACATAAATAGGTTGATCTATTTTTAACAAATCAGCTCTGCGGTCCTTAGAAAAAGATTTCCAAGAAATAAAGAGTGACCTATTTGCTGTAGTATCAGAGCTATGGTACTTCTTAAAGCTTTCATATTGAAAGTTCATCCTCTCCTCAGCTTCTTCCCAACTTATCCTTCCCATTTCAGCGTCTTTTCTAGCCTGCCGGATATACTGCTGTATTCTTCCAGACGGGCTAAATCCGGACAAGCCAACATGGGTAATCGAAGAATCAGCTAGTGCTAAATACATTGCTTCGGTGCTTCCTTGCGAATGCCCAAACTAAACTATCCTCGAAGCATCTACCCATTCCTGCTTTTTCAAATAGTCCAATACTCTTGTCCCCCGATCCACATAATTTTCAATAAAATCATGATTCCCATACTCTCTCCAAAATTGCATAGCATTGGCTGTGTCTTTCACATAACAATAGCGAGAGTCTATTTCATTATGAACAACAACAACTGGAGTTATGGGCTTGGTTATGAAGACAATATGATATTTTTCATGCCATTTAAGAAAATCAAAATTCACTATTCCTCCACCGAACAGATGCAACGATTGATCCTTTCTTCTTTCGATCAAAGGGTTAGGCAGAGAACCCTGACAAAACATTAACACTGGCTTTTTATCTTTCAAATCATCACCATAAACCATAAAATCCACATCGCCCTTTTCTCCTGACACTCGAAAATGAGTGATACTGTGATTTTTTGAACCTTTTGCCTCAAATGGTCTCGATTTGTTGAGCAGTTGCTTGGGAGCACACTAAAAGTAAAAGCGTTAAATACCTTATCATTGAAATATAAATTAATAACCATATATTTTAAATTTAAAGATATTCATTGAAGAGCAATCATGTTAATTATTTCACAATAATTAACAACAATTTCACAGTATCAAATCCTAAAAAATGAGTGCTTTTCAAAAGCAAATCGTATTTGATTAAAGAAGTCTATATTTAATCTATCGTATACAAGGATTTCAAATTTCAGTTTTTAACATCATATCCGTTACACAAAAAAATGGTGGCAATAAACATAAAAAAAACTCAAGCCTAATCAAAGGCTTGAGGTTCATTTCTATTTTAGAGCTTAATATTTTTTAACGAATATAAAGCTTCAATACTGTGGACTTACCATCAACGTATACACGCAAGAAGTAAACTCCTGTTGTTAAATTTGTAAAGCTATAGTTAGTTTTAAGTGCATCTGTAAGCACATGACCTCCTAAAGCATCCCATAATTCAACTTTCCCTTTGCTTACTCCTTTAGGCAATTTCAATGTGAAATTACCATTCGATGGATTCGGATAAACCGAAATGATTTCTGCAATTGAATCAGAAGCACCTAGAACGATATCATTATTTCTTTTTACAGTAATCTCTATCGTAGCTTGAGCTTCCTCATATTCTGAAGTACCTTCAGCAACAACAGTAACCATAATTGTTCCTGGACTAATCGCTGTAATATTTCCTTCAGCATCTACAGTCGCTATATTATCGTCCGCACCTTTAAATGACAATGCTGTTTGCGCACCTGTTACTAGAATTTCGAAATTCTCATCAATAAACAATTCAATTGAGCTTTCATTCAAAGTCAAGCTTTGCTCAAGTTTAGCCACATCGAACGTTTTCGAATCAGCTACAACTGTTTGACCGTTATTATTAACAGTCAGCTTCACTTCGTAGTTACCAGCTGTCGCAAAAGTATAATCAAAGCTTTCTGAAATTTCTGTTGATACAGACTCTCCATCTTTCAAAATTTCCCAAGCGTAACTTGAACCTGCTAAGTTCACATCCGCGGCAAGCGCTCTGATATCACCTACTTTCAAATTCATAAAATCAGTGCTGATACTTGCTGTCAAAGCTGATGTTACGATTACTTTCACCGATTTAGTCGCTGATCCCGCACTATTCGATGCAGTTAACTCGACATTGAACTCTCCTGCGTTTGCAAAAGTATAGCTGAAATTACTATCTGTTCCCATTTCCTCGCCATCAACTTTCCATGACCAAGAAGTCGGTGTGTTCGTCGAAGCATCCATAAAATCCACAGATTGGCCTGACAAAATGTTAATTTCATCATTTACAACTGCTGGAGTTGAAGTAATCTCAACAACTGGCTCGATCACATCCACAGGAGCTTTCGCTGTTCCATTCAAGTTCAAGCTAAACATCGGAAAATTAGGATCATTAGAATTCAAAATAAGCTTAGCTGACTTTTCACCCTCAGTGCTTGGTTTGAAACTCACTTCGAAGCTTAAAGATTCTCCAATAGCTACATTTTCTTTCAAATTTGTTTGTACAACTTCAAATGCATCTATATCGTCACCTTCAAGAGTAATAAAATCATTCACTGAACCAGTAAGAGTTAAAACCTCATTACCGATATTTTCCAAATAGAACATTTTCGTTAAATCTGGCTCTCCAACAGACATCTCGCCAAAAGAGATTGCATCAGAACTGTTCAAATACAAGCTCGACTCTCTTATTGCAAGCGTAGGTTTTCCTTGGTATTCTGTTTGTCCCGTTTTGATAGGAGCATTAGGCTGGGAATTATAAGCATGCTCTAATAAAGTAATAGTCTGAGGAACTCCATTATCATTAAAATTACTTGTTCGAATATGTATCCAACCATAATAATATTCTCCTTCACTCTTTATTCTAATCCCTAGGTATGATGTTTCATCTTCTGTAAAACCATAGCGATCTTGCAAATAAGCTCTAGATCCTTTTTCATAATTTGAAGAACCATCTACTATTTGATCAGCCTTTAGAGCTGTTGCTCTTTCACCACCAGTACCTATATACTCTACTGCCTGATTGCTTGCTAAATAAACATATGATGGATAAACTTTATATTCCCAATATTGACCAGCATCCTGCCAAATAGGATCGCTCATCGGAATTTCTTGATCTCCGCTGATATTTTCTGATCTTCTATCCTCATATATGATTTCAAATGCATCATAGAAAACAACCTTAATATCATTAATTTCATGATTTTCCAAAATATTCGCATCTCCAGAAAGGAAAGCGCTGTCAAAAAACTGAAGTGAAATATTAGACACTTGATTTGAGCTAGCATGCGCGCTTACTTGTCCTTCAAGCACCAACCTCGCTTTATCTTTCCCAAGCACTGTCAATTTAGGTGTAAACCCTGCAGGCACATTCGTGATTGAATAACTTGAAGCGTCTAATTCTCCAGAAGTTTGGCTAAACTCATCCCCAATAAGAGTTATTGTGATACCTGTAGGGTCTAACCTTCCATCATTTTGCAAAGTTTCATTAAACGCTTTTGAACTAAATGATAAACCAGGATTTCTATAACCAGCTTTAATCGGGAAGTAAGCGGAATTTTGATAAGCAAATTCTTTCACAGTAAATTGACTACCATCAGCATTCACATCAAATCTAATCCACCCGTAGTAAGGTTGGTCAGCTTTCATCCATTTGAAACCAAGGTAATTCACTTTATCCACCCAAGTATTGAAATAAGAAGGATCTCTTAAGTAAGGGTTATATGATGTTTCTCCAAAAGTAGAGCTACCTCCGATCAGATCGCCAAAATCATGTGTTTTAACATAAGACCATCCAGGCTCATAGGTAAATACAGAATCAAGAACAACGATAAAATTATCATTATCTTGAAAAGTGACATTAAAGTTATCAGAGTAAAAATCCAATCTTAGATCCGTATCTGCATAAGCTTCATCTAAAGTGAATTGGACTATAGTATTAGACGCACTTAATGTTTGGTCATCTATGTCAACGTAAGTGATTCCGAAGTCATCGGCAAAACCTAGCATCAAATTAAAACCATTATTTCTTACATCGCTAATGTCAGCAACCCCATCAAAAGCAGAAGCATTAAAGCTTAATTTAGCATTTTGAACTGTATTTCCTGAAGCATGGAAATTTGCATTTCCATTAAAAGTAAGCTGAGCAGTATTTTCTGTTAAGATCGTGATTACAGGAGTGATCCCGGCTGGAATATTAGTAAAATCATAATGACTTGAAGCTAATACATTTCCTACTTCTTGGCTCCAACCCTGCCCAACAGTAGTGATGATTAATGGATTGGAATTATCCAGTTCTCCAACATTCGAATTCTTTTCATAATAACCGCTTACTGAATTATGCTCCAATAACCGCTTGCCTTCCCCTGCCATTAAAGGAGTCTCAGGTTTATTATGATAAGCCCAGCCAAGAAGAGTTAACGTCTCGCCTTTAGCATCAACTTCTACTTCGTACCATCCGTAATGGAATCTGCCGTCTTTTGTGAATTTAACACCAATAAAACCTGTCTTATTTTTCCATTCGTTAGCATCAAAAGGATTTCTTTGCCCTTGTGGCTTACCATTTTGGAAATTTAAACTTTCATCAATGAGCGTGCCTTCCGTAATAAGAGAAATCGTTTTTCCATCTCCATTTACAACCAATGGCTTCTCATAAGAAATAAAACGCAATGAATCACTGTCGTAATAAAGCGTAAAACCAGAATCATCCATTCTCGCATGACCTTCAAAACGATCCAAATTATCCATGGTACGTTCTGTGTTTACATAAGCAGAAGGATCCGCCGGAGTAAAAATCACTTTATAAGGATCTAAATAAATAATATTAATTCCCGAAATCGTAGAGTTGTTAACCGATGAAGCATTACCTGAAACAAACGCTGCATTCAAGAAACTAATGCTTACATTTTGAACTTCACCTTTTATTTCATGCGCCGAAGCATTACCTGTTAATGTAATTTCTAGAGTCGTTGAGCTTGTTACTTCCGCTTCTACTGAAAGTCCTTGAGGAAGGTTGTTCACTCTAAAATGAGTATTCTCGGTTAATATTGTTCCAGCAACTTCTGAAAACCCGTCACCTAATAAAGTAATGCCCATTGTTGAACTTTCTCTTATGCTTCCGTCATTGTCATAACTTTCTTTAAAGTCCAACCCTGAAGCTACAAGATTGCCGTTTCCAATATCTCCTGCTATAATTTTCTCAAGCGGCTTTGTATTATAAGCATATTCATGAACTATTAGATCCGTACCCGCATCGCTTAATGATATCTTTATCCATCCGTAATGATAAAGTCCGTCTTTTTCCATACGAAAACCGACAAAGCCCGTTTTGCCCTTCCACACAAGATAATTATCATTTTTCACGTAAAGTCTATCATCATACTCTGAGCTACCTCTTATCCAAGAAGTCATATCGCCAATTTCTTCCCCAGCAGTGATTAAGCTTACCATAGGCTTGTCTCCATCAAGAACAGCTGCTACACTTCCACCATCATAAGGGTATAAATTAAAGTTATAAGTATACTGGTTTTGAAATGCAAAAGACCCATTCCCAAAATCAGTGCTTAAGTCACCCTCTTCTTTAAAGCCTAATATTTTCCATACATTATTTGCATTATAAACTTCTGTTGGAGCATATGTTCGATGCACAATTTTAAAGTCATTATAAAAGCTTATTTTGAAGTCAGTTATTCGCGTATTTAAAATATCTGAAGCTCTCGAGGTATTGAAAACCGGATCCAATAGTTCAAATGTAAAATTACTAACTGATGCGGAAGCGTCATGAATTGTCGCATTTCCTTCAAAGCTGACTTTTAATCGTTTCTTATGAATTGCTTCAACTTTAACACTTAAACCAGAAGGAACATTGTTTACTCGGTAATGTGTTCCTGCTTGCAAAGTTCCTGAACTCATAGAAAACTCTTCATCCAGAGTAACTAAATCTACAAACGCTTCAGTCTTAATGGATCCGTCATTGTCTAAACTTTCCCAATAATGTTGCTGAGAATAAGTGACGATTGGACTTTCAGTTTCCCCTGCTTTTATCGGAGCATAAGGCTCTTCATTATAAGCATAATCAAAAACAGTTAAACTATCGCCAGCCGCTGAAACTTTCAAATGAATCCAGCCATAATGCGGCAACCCATCTTTAGTAATCTGAATACCCATATAAGCGTCAACACTTTCCCAATCATGATAAACATCTTCCTTCCAAATCAAAGGGAATCTTCTATCTTGAAATTCTGTATCCCAGTTGCTAGACGCCCCAATCTCAGTTCCTTCAGCAAGAGGCAACACATGATCTTTTGTCAAATCCGCAACACCTACGAAATACATCCCATTTGACTGCACATAAAGAGCGCTATCCTGTTGGTATGAACGATAGTAAGGTCTGAAAAGCAAGTTTCCAAAAGCGTCTTCAGGCGAAATATTCACACGCTCATCGCCTTCATGTGAAATTCTGTCAGGTGAAATATCAATATGAACAATTCTATACACATCCTTAAACATTAACGATATCGAATTATTTTCTACTGATTTCATTTGATTAAAGTCTTCACCAACAAAAGCAGCAGCTCTAAAACTAATTCCTATATCATGCAAGGTATTCACTTGTTCATGCGCAGATGCATTTCCAGTAAATTGGATGCTCGCTTTCTTTGCATCAACAACAGTAATTTGCACATTTAATCCCGCAGGGATATTCGAAGCCGTGAAATGCGTACCCTCGCTTAAGTTTCCTGATGAAATCACAAAGCTCGCGTTACCACCTATTAAACTAACTTCTATTTCACCTTCGATGCTACCATCATTTGCTATAGCTTCAGAAAGAATCTGACGGCTATACTCCAAACGGGATGCGCTTAGACCATAACCAAGCGTTTTCAACAAATTTTCCGCTGTAGTCAAGTTATCTCTGTCAGATGCAGAACTTTCCATAGCCGTACGCATTGCCAATTTCTGACCATTGGTATACATTCTCGTACAGCTATGATAGCCCATATAATTCTCAATATTAGCCTTTACAGCTGGATCACAAGGGTAAAATTCTCTTTCGCAATCAAATGCTTGAGTAGTTGCTGGAGTATCATCAATTCTATCTCCCAGACCGCTACAGCCTCCTTCAAATGTGTGATAAAGACCCAAATAATGTCCTACCTCATGTGTCATCACACGTGCCATATGCGCATTAGGACCTGTGACTTCAGTCTCTGAAGATCCAATTCCGTCTCTTCCCAAATATCTTCTGTTATACACAATACCATCTTTCGTTGGCTCGCCTGTTACTGTTGTCGGACGATAAGCATAACCTGAAGCATAAGGAGAATCATCAATCGACCCTACAACCCAAACATTCATATACTCGCTTCTAGGCCAATACTTCTTTTCCTTAAAAGGCGTATCCCTAAAACCACCATCATTGTATGCGGCGTCATCAGTTACTGTGTATGTAATACCTGAAGTAGGGTTGCCATCCGGATCAAATTTCGCTAATTCAAAACGAATCCCAACATCCGCCGCTATCGTTTGAAAATCAGGATCTATATCGCTAAAATCTGCGTTTTCAGCATTAAAATCCTCATTTAACATCTGAATGACATCTTGCGCTTGTTCTATTGGAAAAACAGAATAAGGATCATTAGGATGATATGAGTGAAATACAACAGGTATCGTATATTCTGTTTCCGATGCTCTTGAAGAACGACGATTTTGTTGATCACGCTTGGCACTTTTGATCAATTCCTGAAATTTCTCTTCTTCCAATTTTATTTCGGGATGAGCTTCAAGGAATTCTTCCGTGAGTTCATGTGTACCGCAAGAAATTTGATGAGTTTCTTGATGCTTTTCAGGTACAGCAGTTTCAATTTTTTGTTTTTGAGCCAAAGCACCATGACCAATAGCCACAAGACAATAGCAAAAAAAACAAAAGAGTTTTGTAGACAATTTTACCATATATACTAAAAGATTAAATACTTAAAAAGCTAATAAATTATCAATTTAAGGATATTTAATACAAAGTCAAGAATTCATCTCGACTTTTTACTTTTTTAAGATCTATATGATATCCAATCTATAAAGTTAAACTTAATCAATAATGAATAATAAATATTCATCAAGGTAATTATTTCCTTCAAACGTTAACCTTTAGTAAATAAAAACTTTCATAATATTATATTCCCTTCATTAGCGTCATTCTTGTTTAAGAATAGAAATACTAATAAATAGTCAAATGACTCATTTGGAGATATTGCGACTCTTCTCGAATTTTAAAAAACTACACTTTACTATTAACAGCTGTGTAGTTCAGCTCATTGCTAATTAACCTCATATACAAATACAAAGGCAATCCACAAGCGAAACCAAATATCATTGTAACTCCCCACAAGAAAAAGATCTTTTTTCTTCCTAGCAGAACAATAGATGATTTATAAGTCCAAATGAAAAAAACTATCACGGCGAACATCAAGTCTATGGAAAAAATAGTCGCTATACGATTCGCTGTCATGCTTTCAAAAGTAGAAATCGGATCCGCATACAACAAGTAATTACCAGTCTCTAATGATTCAATCAATACCAAAGCATTGGGAAGGACAAAGCCTAAAATCGCTAAAATCAAATATACGTTTCTCATGTCTTTTTATTTGCAATTAATACTTCATGCAAATCATTGACATTGACTTAAGTTAAGTTTTTTGTAAACAGCGCTTTTTTATTCGACTCAATGACTCAGGCTTAACCCCAATATAGGACGCGATATGCAATTGCGGCACTTTTTGAAAAATCTCTGGGAAGCTTTCCATTAAATTCAAATACCTTTGTTCAGGTGTCATGATAATATGCGAAGCAACCATATCCTGATGGCAGATTAATTCATCTTCCATTGCCAGCCTCGCCAATGCTTCGAATTTCGATGAATGCTCCAATAATTGATAGGCTGAGTTTTTATTAATTGCAACGATATGCGTATCCTCCATTGCTTGAAGATTAAAACGGCAAGGTTCATCCCGAGTAAAACTTCTATATGCGCTTATATATTGGTTTCCAGAATAAAAGTAAGTAGTCTTCTCCTCTCCTTCTATCAAATAATATAGCCTGACCAAGCCTTTAATATTAAAATAAAACGCATCAGAGTACTCGCCTTCTTTGATCAGAAACTCCCCCTTTTTATAAAGCCTGACTTTAAGGAGTTTCTCCAGTAATACCCTTTCTTCATTATTGAGCTGCACTCGCTTATTTATAAAATCTAGAAAATATGTAAGCATTATTAAAAATATTTATACCTTTCTGATTATATCAAAATAAATAGAAGACAACTAAAGCTGAATGGTTTTAGCCAATTTTTATTTAAAAAGTAATCAATTTCAAACGCTAACTCGCAGAAAAATGAACTACACACTAAGACAAACCTCTACTGAGGATGCGGAAAGCTTGCATACTATGTATTTGGATGTTGCCAAGTATAAATTAGGGATAGCCAGATATGAAAAAGAAATCAACCTAGGCTATATCCAAAATATCATAGCTGAAAATCAAAATGGCGGACTTGGATTTATTATTCTGTCCAATGATCAAATAATAGGAGAAATACATGCCCATAAATACGGTATTCAAATCTTCGACCACATTTTATCCAACTTGACTATCGCCGTTCACCCTGATTTTCAAGGAAAAGGAATTGGCAAAAGACTTTTCGCACATTTCCTTGAATATATCACAGTCAACCGCCCAGATATTTGGCGTGTCGAGCTTGAGTCAAGAGCGAATAATTCGCGTTCGAGAGGGCTCTATGAAAGCCTTGGCTTTATCGAAGAAGGTGTTATGAAACACAAAACCCGAAACTTCGGAGGAGACTTTGAGGACAGTGTCGCTTATGCTTGGTTTAATGAAAATTACTCAACGCAGGCACAACCTGGATTCACACAAGAAGAAATCTACTAATCATCATGGAAAGCCTGAAAAGCATAAACTATTTCAAAAATCGCTTGAAAAAAGAAGACTTTTTAGGCATCTCCATCAACACCTTGGGATCTTTCCTCTGAACGAAACTAAGCAATTCTCCATGAAAAACTTTCAAAAACTCAGCCGACATCAACAAATCGGAATATTGCCCTTGTGACAAAGTATACAACTCATGATTTCCTTCTTGTTCATGAAGCAACACATCATCTTTTTCCCCATTGTAAAAATCATGGCACTTTTGCCGAAGTCCGCATAATGTTTCCATACAAAACATTAGCATTTCCGCCATTTTAGGATTTATCTTACCATTCGCCATCAACCAATCGACTCGCTCCTTTGAACTCATAGGAGGCAAATGATAAACTAAAGACAACTTTTGCAACGACATCGTTAAAAACCTAAGCAAAGGCGACTTAATATTAAACTTAGCTTCTCTGGTGTCCACTACGGGATTGTATGTAGTCAAAACATCTTTCAGCTCAGCCCAAGGGCAAACCATCTCTCTTGAATTGTCCCTCCCCTCTTCTATTTGCTTTTCAAAAGCATCTGAATCTTTCTCCTGAGTGCCTTCATACACTTTCACGACTCTTGCATCTTCTGATGTGCCTTTGATCGCGCTATTTTCCATAACTTTCGCAGGACCTACTGAGTAGGTGCTCTGCAACCACAAAGGGTCCGACTCAAAACCTACGTTAGCTCCGCATCGCGGAGATGAAAAAGTTGAAAATACCGATCGAGCCAAATTCAATTTAAAAAATATCAAATCCGTTATTAAGCGTATCAAATCCATTTCCGAATCATGTCCTAACACTCCAAAATCAATATCAGATGCCGGTTGCATTTCTTTTCGACCAAAACCTCCCGTACCCATGATAGCAAAAGGGTGCTTGGGAGACTTGCTTTCTCCCAATATTTGCAAGCTTTCTTCTGTCGACTTCTCTAAAAAATAATCGGAAGCATGCGTGACAAACTTCATTCGATCCAAAGGATGCATGCCCTGAGCCGTCATGCTCTTTGCCGTGCTTTTCATTTGCTCGGCGGTAACTTGTGCGTCTTTAGCGATCTTTACAAGAGAGTCGTTATCCAATTGACCTAAAAGATCATACATTTCCTGAAAATTCCTTTCCCGAAATACTTTAAAAACACGGGATCCTTCTTCCGCTCCCAATTTCTTCTCAAGCACTTCTTGTTGCTTTTCCTTGAGAACAGACAAAGCTTGTTCTATATCCTCATCATCGTCGGCAGATCCTACTTTTTCCAATTCACGCAAGGTGGAAAGATGCATTTCTTCAGGCGACCAAGAGGCCAACTCCTCCAGCTTTCGAATAAAACCCTGCATATCCTGCACATTCAAAGCATCGTACAATTGCCCATCGACATCCTCCTCTCCCATGAACTTTTTCATGGAAAAAAATTCCAGCGAGTCCTCCTCTTTCTGTCCCTTCTTTAATTTAAAGCATTGCATCGGCTCTTGAGAAATGCCTTTCCGATACTGAGACACGCCTTTTTCCTCATGTTTTTCCTTGTTCAACCTCACTTTGCCTCCTTTCAATCCAGAAAAACAAAAGCTCTCATCTTGAGAGCTTTCTACATAACCTATTTATTGTAGTAAAATCTTTCTTTGATAATCAAATCTCCTTCCCAATACTGAACTGCTACTTGTTGCATATCTACTTTTTTACCTCCTTTGAATGTTACGGACATCGTAGATTCCACCATAGTCACAGCTGCCAGCTCATTGGAAGCCAATGATAGCACCTCTCCTCCGTCAAAAGACTGAACACTTTCAATAAATTCCTTCTCACGCTCGCGATTAGCCTCTTTTCCTTCACAAACACTACCATCCGATTCCACCATAACGACCTTATCACTGTAGTACTTCTCGAAAGCATCCAATAACTCGCCACTATAAATCATTTGATATAAATGCGTGGCCTTTTCTAAATATGACATATCATTAAGTTAAGGTTATTAATATAAATTCATCTAAACAAAATTGTTCGCTTAAAAACTATTCCACATTGTAGCTGATAATAGTTCTCAAATCCTCTTCTTTTACAACTTTTGGATCGTTTAAATAAATTTCATGATGCACCCCGTTCACTTTTAAGTCATTGGAGCCAATAAAATTAAAAATCTTTTCTATAGAATCTTTTTCCTGCATATAAGATCCTTTATGCAATATGCGAACCTCATTATGAGCTTTTTCACTTTCGAAGACAATCCTATCAAAGGTTGGAAAGTGCGTCTGATAATTCAATTTGATTTCATCAATATCTGAAAACACAACAGAATCCGGCACAGGAATCATTAATTTCCAACACCATTCATCAGGTTTCACACTATCCAAAGTCTTTCCACCTTCAGCCCACCACTTAGCCTCCAGATGAGCCATGACAAAATTTTGATTCTTCAAGCTCATTTCCACTTTTAGCAACTTGGCGAACTGGTATATGCCAGCAATTGAAGAAGCAAAGGTTTCAGATTCCCAGCTGCTTTGCCCTAATATGCTAATCATATTTCTTGCAGCCCGCATTACTTTTTCGGGAGTGTCATTCGCTTGATAATAAGCTTCTGTTTGTTGGCTGAAAGTTTCTCGAGATAAATCAAGCTTTTCCATTTGCTTGAAAAGCTCAAACGAACGAAT
Organism: Aureibacter tunicatorum; assembly: GCF_036492635.1. Classification (GTDB taxonomy): domain Bacteria; phylum Bacteroidota; class Bacteroidia; order Cytophagales; family Cyclobacteriaceae; genus Aureibacter; species Aureibacter tunicatorum. The sequence continues at coordinate 1,454,801 of NZ_AP025305.1, read as the reverse complement.
CAGTGAAAACATGTTATTAAATTTCTCATGCCCATGATACTTCATATGAGCTAATTGTGCTTTGGACAAATCCTCCCATCTGACTAAATCTACCAAGACATCCGTGCCATCCAATTCAAAACAATCTATTCCCAATAACCCGACATTATCATTGTCAAGTTGAGAAAAAAACTGATGTCTAGCCCTATACAAAGCATCTCTATTTTCATTTTCAACTTTGTATACATGCAACTCAAGCAGATCGCCTTGAGATTCAGGAGCGAAATCAAAGCTCTCTTTGAAAGTCAAATGCTCAAACATCAACACATTTTCAATCGATGAGAACAATTGAGCGAACCTTTCATCTTTTTTGACTTTGTCGCTGGCGCTTTCAGCATGAGCTAAACTTTTCCATGCGCAAAAATCCAAAAATATCGTATGATCGTCGACTTGTTGATACGTTTGGAGTTCTTCATATCCATTGAAGGATGATATATCCTTATAAAATTGAGAATAGGATTTTTGATAAGTATTGACTTCGTTTTGATTTAATTTAAACAATGCCAATTCATAGCTTTTGGGAGTTTCTGTCACTTGTGAACTTTTCATAATTGAGTGATTTTTTATTTTCATTACCCAATAATCTTCACATCTAGTGACAACCCTATGTCAACAGCAATTTCTATTCATTAATTATTTTGCAAAAATTTTGATTGCAATGCCTGTATTTCTTCGTTCATGGCATTTTCCAATTCATCTGGATATAACTTATGCACATACTCGCCAAAAGAAATCAACCATTTGGAAAAAACTCTATAATCAGCGATAACGAATTTCATTCTTACATCATCTTCACCAATTGATTCTTCCTTAAAACCCCAATAATGCTTAGTCAAATTCAAAAAAGGAGCGCCTTTATTATCCAAAACTACCTCCACCTCATACAAAGAGTAGCGTTGTCTGATTTCTTTCCAATATTCATCCATGGACTTGTAAGCTTCTTTGTTAAATAATTTTGAAAGCGACTGTATCCCCACAATTCTATCAGTGCGAAAATCCCTGTAATCATTCCTCAATTCACAAAAAGCTATCAAATGCCAATAATTGCTATAATAACATAAACTCAGAGGAACAATTTCTCTTAAAGAAGGAGAAGATTCCGAGGCTGCCTGATACTTTAATTGCATTTTATTTCGCATCGACATCGCTTCTTGGATTTGATCCAAAAAAGCGGATGGCTTAGCGACTCTCTTAAAACCGAAATGAATATCTATGCTACTCTCCAAAGTTTCAACCTTTTCCTTATCAGCTGTTTTCATCACCGACCTTATTTTCTCAAAAGCAGTAGTTTGATGCTTTACAGATGATTCGTCGGTGAAGTGACTGGCAACTTTTTGAGATAAAAGCAAAGCTCTCGCTTCTTCACCGGTAAATGTCACTGGAGCTAAATGATAACCGTCTGAAATATAGTAGCCAAGTCCAGCCTCCGCTCCAATAGGGACTCCTCCCTCTTCAAGCGCCCTGATATCTCTATAAACCGTTCGAAGGCTAATCTCGAATCGTTCGGCGATCTCCTTAGCCTTTACGACTTTTTTGGATTGAAGCATAGTCATTATCGCAGAAAGCCTGTCTATTCTATTCATAGCAATTCACATTAACCAATATTATACCTCTACAATTGAAATATCTTCCAAATACAGTAAGAATGCTTGAATTTTTTCAAAGCCCATGCCTTTAAGCAATGCTTTATAAGCAATGATCTGGTTAATATCTTTTTTCTTTTGAAATCCAGTCTTAAAATCTATAATAATCGCATCATTGCCCTTCGTCAGCACCCTGTCCAATCGAGACAATTCTCCCGACTTTGGCAATATCGGCACTTCCGTTTTCACCTTCCAATCCGTAATAAACCAATCTCTCACCTGTTGATTAGCAAACAAAAGCTCTATCCTTTCCCTCAATACTTCCTTGTCTTCAGGATTGATAATTCCTTGCTCCAAGTAATCGGCCAAGACAGACTCCAATTGGTCAGGCGTCAATACCTTGGACAGAATATCATGTATCAGTATACCGTAATTAATTTTCTCAACCCTTTCTGTATCATCCAGATTGAAAATACATTCATCCTGTCTGCTTATAGAGAGTCTTTTCCTCCAATCCGAAGAGATGAATTGATTTATTTTCACTGAATTATCTTCTTTTGAACTGATCTCTTTTTCCTTGTCAATACTTCCGTATTCATAAACTCCAGACTCTTCTTTCCAACCATCTTTCAACATTGACTCTTCGTCTGTAGCATACTCAAAAGACTTGTACAATAGCTTGCCTACATTTCCGATAGGAACACCTTTCTTCAAATTAGGCTTTTCAGAAAATGTAAACAAGTACTCCTCCGCTCTTGTAAAAGCCACATACATCAAGTTCAGGTTATCCAAAAAAGCCCCGATTTGCTCTTCATAATACTCCAAAGCGAAATAAGTGTCTTTCAAGCCTTTCTGATACTTGACAGGAAAAGTAGGCAACATTTCAAAAGGCTTATAATTCGATTGCGTCCATAAAATATTGTCGAAAGTAGTATTGTGATCCATTGACCAATCGCAAAAAGGTATAATCACAACTTTATACTGCAAGCCCTTAGACTTATGGATCGTCAAAATTCTCATGGCATCCATTTCATCAGACATGGCAATGGATTTCGATACGCCTTTATCATCCCACCATTCTACAAAGCTACCAACGTCTCCCACATTACTTTCCAAATACTCCAACACCAAATCCTCAAATGCTTGCAAATAGGCTCGTTCTCCTGTATGCTCATTCAGACCGAACACTGGTATCAAATATTCCACCAATTCATAAATAGGGAAGTTGTACAGATAATCCACTTTGGAAACAAAAGCCGTTGGCAACGCATCTTTCAATTTCTTTCTATCCTCGAAGATTTCATTGTCAGAAACCTTGACCTCATTGTTCAACACCTTAAAGTCATGCGCCAAAGCTGTCCAAGATAAATTATCCTCCAGATCAAGCAGAGCTTTCATCGCTCCAACTAGTATCCTTACCACCAAGGCATTTTTGACATAAAGAGACTCAGAAGACACCACATCAAAATTGCAAAGCGAATGGGAGTTAGCATGCTTGTAGCGTGAAAAGAAATCAGCTATCAATACTCCATCCTGCTTATTCCTTACCAAAAAAGCGATATCCCTAGCCTTAATGCCTTGTTTTTGCAATGCCTCAATATGATTAGGAAGCCTGCTCAAGATCACCTCTTTAGGTTTGATTTTATTCCCATCATCGTCAAGCTCCGCTTCCACGAACTCTGATCTGATAAATCCTTTTTTTTCGTTTTTTTGATGTTTGGGAGACACTTTCTGAGCTACATCGGCATACGCTTGAATGATGCCATACGCTTTTCCTTCTAATATCTCCTTCTCTTGCTCTTCCAAATTCTCCGCGCTGGAAACAATCTCACTCACCAATAACTCCGGTGCCACGCTGAAAACACTATTATTGAATTCGATGACATTTTTCAAACTCCTCCAATTCGTATCCAAATGCTCAACTTTGGTATAATCATTTCCAATATCCTTTTCAATCCCGAATTGGAGCAATGTCTGATCTCCCCCTCTCCATCGGTAAATAGATTGCTTAACATCCCCGAGAACAAGGTTCTTGTTTCCCTCCAAAGGATCCTTGCCAATATACTCCTCTCCTGCCAGGCTATTTTCAACCAATGGCCTAAAATTATCCCATTGAAAACGCGATGTATCCTGAAATTCATCGATAAAAAAATGAAAAAATTTTGTCCCCGTTTTTTCATAAATAAAAGGACTGTCATTTTCATTGATAATATGCTTAAGAAAATCGGAAGCATCGCTTATCAGCATAATGTCTTTTTCCTGCCTGTATTCTTGCAGCTTATTGATTATGTCACTCAGTATACCAAACGAATAAAAATACCTCAACACCTCCAATGCGGAATAATATCTTTTATGTTGCTGGTTGTAATAGTCCACCGCTTTCCTTAACGCTTCATTAGCACCTTGATGAAAAGCGTCTTCTATCAAACTGGCTTTTCCCGCAGGAGTGGATTTGGTTTTCCACTTGTTCAAATCATCCAAAGCTGCCAAAGCCCTGGCTCCAGGCGTAAACTCTTCTCCATTTTTCAGCTTGACAAAGTAATTGGCAAAACTGGACTTTTTATATGGAAAATCATCAACTGTCAAACCCAAATCCATCAACACATCCATCGCTTCAGTGCCAAAAAGAGACATTTTCTTCTCAAACTCCCGAATAGTTCTTTGCAACGTAGACAGGAATTCATCCACTTGATCCGGAGTATCATTCATCTCTGTCACTTGCTCTTCCAGAGACTTGAATTTTTCACTGAACAACTCATATGAGAACGACTTCACAGCATCCTTGATATCCCAACTCTTTCCTTCCTCTACTTTCTTCTCAGCAAAGAGCCTAAGCCATTTGGCCAAATTAGGGTTATCATTAACATCTTCAATCACTCGATCAATAACCTCATTCAATACCTGATCTTGATCAAGCTCAATTGCAATCCCGCCCTGCAGCCCCAATTCTTTAGCAAAGGATCGAATCACTTGCTGAAAAAAACTATCAATCGTAAGCACTGAAAAATGAGAATAATTATGAAGTATTCGTGTAAGAACCTTAGCTGATCGCTCAACAACCTCTTGCGACGATATCTGCAACATCTCCGCTAAATCATCGGTCAACGCACCAACACTAGGGTCGCCAATTGAAATCTCATGCAAAAAAGAGACAATCCTCTCTTTCATTTCTTGAGTGGCTTTGTTCGTAAAGGTAACTGCTAATATATGCTTAAAATGATATTCGCTTCTCAATGCTTGGCCTAGATACTCTTTGGCTAATGTGTATGTCTTGCCCGAGCCTGCTGAAGACCTATAAATTACAAAATTCTTATTCATTAAAATGACAAGTTGCTTCGTCCTGCTACGCTCAAGACGAGTTAATGCTTAAAAATAAAAGAAACAAAATGAAAAGGCTAGTTCTTTACAATTTCTTCCGACAAATTACCCTTAATCGACGAATGACTATGCAAAAGGTGATAGCCGACAGAACAACTAAGACACTTTTTCTCCAGACAATGGTGCTTGTATTGCTCCAAACAAGCTTGTGTTTCAAAAGCACTGCCTAACTCAACCCCCATAGCATTCCACTTCTTGGTTATCGAATTTCTTTCAGGAGACAAACTAGACAAAAGATCAATCGCTTTTTCCCAATACTGATGTTGATCTTTTTCCATGGCATACGCGGCCAATATCGGAATGACGGAATTTATGATCAAATTTTCCTTGCTCGCTTTGCTCAATGAAAAAGTAGCTGATTTTTTCTTTTTGCCAAAGTCATAATGGCTTTTCCAATAATCGGAAATTTCAAACTCAAAAATAGCATAGTAATCCTTAAGTGAATCCGAATTCAAGATTGCATCGAAAAAAAGCTGAGACTTGCAAACAACTCCTGCAAGTTGGGCCAATCTCAGTGTTGGGAAATTAGCCGGCCTCGCCCCAAAAAAATTCCAGTCTCTTTCAGACATCATACTCCCTCCAAGACTGTATTTATGATCCAAAAAACTAAAATATCGCTTCATAGTCTCTGAATATTCGTCTTTGTTCTTTTCTCTGATCATTCCCGACAAACCAAAAAACAACGCTTCGATTTTCAATCGTTGATCCCTGTTCTTTTGAAGAATATCATATCTTAATTGCTCTGCCAATATTCCAAAACCTCCACTATTCACTTTAAATCCGAAAGCTGAGCAAATAACTTTGAAAGCTGTTTCTTCCCAAAATTGATTTGTGGATTTGTAAACCTCCGAAACTTTACTCGCCTTAGTCCTTAGCCGTTCATTCAATGCGGATTCAAATGCATTGGCTAGCTTAATATCAGGAACCTTCGTGATTAGATTTCGACAAGTAAAGTCATGGTTGTCACCCATCATTTTTTCATACTTCTCCAAAATTTCAGGGTACACTCTGTTTTTCAATTCTAAAACCGGCAACAAACTTCCATCCCTAAGCTTCACTTCCTTGTCATTATTCCATACCACATGCAATATGACCTTCTCATAATTTTCATCCAAGTGATGCTTATGCCTGTACCAATCGGAAGAATTCACATGTATTTCCACACTGCCGCTCCATGTGACATCGTTAAGCATAATTTTTGAGTAAGCAAAGTCAGGACCAGCCAAAGTGTTCAAATGTCCAGCGGAAAACACCCTAAGTTCATCGCCTTGGACGGTTCTAAGATTATGTTTCGCGAATTTTTGGTATTGCCATAGATGATAAAGTAGATCTTCCTTCATAAGATATTATCATAATATTTTCAACGATGCCTCAGCCACATCCTAATTTGGAATACCCTTTCAAATAGCGAACCATAAAATGCTTGCAACAAATGAATAACCAAGCATTGACAATAGCATAATTAGATTATTGAAGCATGAGAAAGATTTTCATATATATTACTTTTATTGCCTTGTTTAGCTGTAAGAAAGAAGAGGTTTTCATCTCTCCCCAATGGGTGGACATCAGCACTTCTTTACTGGATTCTTTAAACAGCACTTACGCGTTCAGCTATTCTGATATTTATTATTTGGATGAAAACTCATTAGTCCTTGTTCAGAATATTTACAATGTAGTAGGCGCTAGGATTCAAAAAAGCGTCGACGCCGGCAGCACATGGAAAGATGTGTACTCCGTGGACTTTGCCAATAATTTCACCATGACAACATATGACAGCAAATATGTGTGGTTTTTCACTGACAGACTACAAGGAGAATTTCCTGCTGTGATTTACTCTTATGACGGAGGGTTGAATTGGACAGAAAACCTAACCAACAATGGATTTGACAGAAATTTCGCTCCCAAGAAAGCCTATTTTGTAACCAATGAGATAGGCTGGGTAGTAGGCGCCGATTCTTTGAACTCTTCTTACCCTGAAATTTACAAGACAGTAGATGGAGGAATCAACTGGAGAAAACAATTCAATTTCGATCCACAGGAAAAACCAGGGTACTTTACCGACATCCAATTCATCGATCAAAACGAAGGCATTGCCTCTTCATCTCAAGGGATTTGGAAATCCACTAATGGCGGAAATACTTGGACACGAATCTTCAACGAAATCAACAATGCAGATTATACCAGTGTATTCATTTTGGATGAGAACACTTACTATATAGGCGGCAACAAACCCGTAAACAATGAGCCTTTTATCTACAAAAGCTCTAATGCCGGAAGCTCATGGACAGAACAAAACATCCCTTCAACTACCAACAACGATTTTTCGGATTTTATCAGTATCAATTTCCAAAACGAATCGGAAGGTTATGCGCTCATGAGGGGCTATTTTCTCAACACAACCAACGGCGGAAATAATTGGAATATCAACTTCACTATCGATCAAGATATACGCGGATATTTCAATGATGTAGACTATTACGACCTCAATGAATATACTGAAAGGCTAGTCTGCGGATTTTCAAATTATCGCCTTTTTTATTACGGGAATAGAAAAACGGAAAACAATACGGACAGTATAGTCAACAGGTCAAATGACGGCTTGTAATTAACATCTTTTAATATCGGATAAAGAGCTTTTTCAATTCGAAAACTTACATTGCAAGATATTGGAAATATCATCAAGTCTTTGATGATCAGAAAGTTTAATATTTGCAAAACATGAGAAGAGAAGAAAGAACTGCGAAAGGGCTCTCATTGATATTAATGTTAGCCTTGGGATTGTTTTTTTTCGGGGCATGCTCGGATTCCGAGAAAATCACAGATGACAACAATCCCGAAGATCCCTCAAATCCCGGAGAAGACAATCCTCCACAAACACCTATTACCGACCTTATCAGTCCTGAGGAATACAATGATTTATTTTCCTATCGCTGTGGGACAGAAAACGCTCAAAGTGAAGCGACAAACCAGTGTGGAGAAGAAGATTTTTATTCTTACACTAATTTTCAAAAAGCGATTGATGAAATTTCGAACATTAAAGTTATCATAGAGCAAAGAGACGCTGAATATTATATTCCACCTCGCATCACTCGCATAGACAAACCCACTGGAGAAGAAAAAATAGTCAGCGATCCGCCCGAATTCAATGGCGAATGGGAGCAAAATTTCCCTATCAAAGAAATTACCATTGACTATTCCTCTTTCTGCAATGAAGGCTCATTTATAGACAGAAAAAGAGAGTTGGCCGCCTTCTTCGCTAATATAGCGCAAGAAACTACCGGCGGCTGGGAGACAGCGCCTGGAGGAAAATTCGCTTGGGGATTATTTTACAAAGAAGAGTTGGGCTATTTTGGCACTGACCATGTAGGATACAATGTTCCTCATGAAAACTATCCTGGAGTTCCAGGCAAGTCATACCACGGCAGAGGGCCAATACAATTAAGCTATAATTACAATTACGGTCAAGTCAGCGAATACTTATTTGGGGACAAGTATGTATTGCTTAACGATCCTGAAGATGTATCTGCCAATGGCGTTTTAGCTTTCAAAACTGCTATATGGTTTTGGATGACTCCTCAATTTCCTAAACCATCTTGCCATGAGGTAATGATTCCTGATATGTGGACTCCAAGCCCTGAAGATATCGAAAAAGGAAGAGAAGCCGGCTTTGCCCATACTATAGCTATAATCAATGGCGGAGTGGAATGCGGTGGACCTCATGAAAAAGCTCAAAGCAGATTTCACCACTATGATAAATTCGCTGAGATTCTTGGGGTTTCAACAGGCTTGGATGGCTCTGACGATCCTAATACCGATTGCTCTCAGATTCAACCTTATTAATTTAAAGCGCAAGCTAATAAAAAAGGACTGCTTCAGTTATGAAGCAGTCCTTTTTTATATGTGTTTAAAGATTTAATACTAAACGTTGAACTCTGTCATCGAATTAGAGTAATCTCCATCTTTAATCTTTTGAGCAATCTTTTCAAAAGCAGTAATTGTCTCATCCACATCCTCAATCGAGTGAGCAGCTGTAGGAATCAATCTCAACATTACCACATCCTTAGGGACTACTGGGTATACCACTACTGAGCAGAAGATATTAAAGTTTTCTCTAAGATCCTTGATCAAACTTACAGTCTCAGCGATAGTGCACTTCAAGAAAACAGGCGTCACAGGAGAAACTGTATCTCCAAGGTTGAATCCTCTTTCTTTCAATCCTGACTGTAAATGGTTTACAACATCCCACAATTGTTGCTTGGCAGGGCTGTTTCTCAACATCTCAAGACGCTTCAAGTTACCCATAACCAAAGGCATTGGCAACGACTTGGCGAAAATCTGAGATCTTGTGCAATATCTCAAATACTTCACGATTTTTGCGTCAGCTGCTACGAAAGCTCCGATGCTAGCCATAGACTTGGCAAAAGTAGAAATATACACATCCACTTCATCAACTACATCAAGGTATTCGTGCGTACCCGCTCCAGTCTCACCCATAGTACCAAAACCATGAGCATCATCTATCAATAGTCTGAATTGGAATTTTTCCTTCAACTTGACAATCTCCTTCAAATCGCCAACAACACCCGACATACCAAATACACCTTCAGTAATCACCAAGATTCCTCCTCCAGTCTTTTCAGTAACAGCTTGAGCATGCTTTAATTGCTTCTCCAAGCTTTCCATATCGTTATGGTTGAAACGGAATCTTTTACCCATATGAAGCCTTACACCGTCCACAATACATGCGTGCGATTCAGCATCATATACGATAACATCTTTCCTGTCAACCAAAGCTTCGATTACCGACACAACTCCCTGATAACCGTAGTTTAGCAACATGCAGTCTTCTTTCATCACAAAGTCAGCCAACTCATTCTCCAACTGCTCATGATACTTAGTATTTCCCGACATGATTCTGGCACCCATAGGGTAAGCCAATCCCCAGTCTTGAGCTCCTTGAGCGTCCGCTTTTCTTATTTCAGGATGATTTGCTAAACCTAGATAGTTGTTTAAGCTCCAATTAAGCACCTCTCTGCCTTGAAATTGCATTCTTGGTCCAATCTCGCCTTCCAACTTTGGAAACATGTAATAACCTTGCTCCTTATCAGAATACTTCCCTAGAGGAGTATTCCTCGCGTCTAACTTTTCAAAAATATCCACGATTATCTTTATTTAAATTCTTATTTCCGTTAATTTTCACGATTAAGCGGACACAATTTACGACTTAATTGCGACCAACACAAACCTTGCAGGAAAAATGAAAAATATTAACAATTTCCTCTTAAAAATTTGTTAAAAAAGGCTAAAAATGAATATTATTCAAACGACAACTGCCTCGTAATTAACTTAATCGATTTAATTAAAAAATCATCAATCTTCAATTCTTTCTATTTGGGCACCCAAAGCATTCAGTCTCTTGTCGATATACTGATATCCTCTATCTATTTGCTCAACATTCGAAATAACGCTTGTGCCTTCCGCGCTTAATGCGGCAATCAGTAAAGCCACACCAGCCCTGATATCCGGACTTGACATCTTAATGCCACGCAAAGGCGTTTGCCTGTCCAAGCCAATGACAGTAGCCCTATGTGGATCGCACAAAATAATTTGAGCCCCCATATCGATTAGCTTGTCCACGAAAAACAATCGGCTTTCAAACATCTTCTGATGAATTAACACCGTTCCTTTTGCTTGAGTCGCCGTTACCAAAACAATGCTTAAAAGATCTGGTGTAAACCCAGGCCAAATAGCATCCGCAATTGTAAGAATAGAGCCATCAAAAAATTTCTCGATTCTATAACTCTCTTGTTCCGGCACTACAATATCATCTCCTTCTATTTCAAGCTGAATACCCAAACGTCTGAAAGTATCAGGGATGATACCTAATTGATCCACTCTAGCATCCTTGATTCTTAAGTTGGACTTCGTCATTGCGGCTAAACCAATAAAGCTACCTACCTCAATCATGTCCGGCAATAGCGTATGAGTTGTTCCTCCCAAAGATTCAACACCTTCTATCGTCAAAAGATTGGAGCCAATACCGCTGATATTCGCCCCCATTCTATTCAACATCTTGCATAATTGTTGAATATAAGGTTCGCAAGCAGCATTATAGATCGTTGTTATTCCTTTAGCAAGCACTGCCGCGAGAATGATATTCGCAGTTCCTGTCACAGAAGCCTCATCCAAAAGCATATATGTACCTTTCAAGTCAGTGGCATCAACTTCATAAAAATGGGATTCATTGTCAAAATTAAATTTGGCTCCCAACTTCTGAAATCCTATAAAATGAGTATCAAGTCTTCTACGACCTATTTTATCGCCTCCAGGCTTTGGCATTTTCGCTGATCCAAACCTTGCTAGCAACGGCCCCAAAATCATCACGGAACCTCTTAATGATGAGGCTTTCTTTTTAAACTCCTCCGTTTCCAGATAAGACAAATCTACCTGTGAAGCTTCAAATCTATATGACTCCGCTCCGACTTTTTGCACGTTGACACCTATACTTGCCAAAAGCTCAATCAACTTATTGACATCGCGTATATCCGGCACTTTATGAATAGTTATAGGCTCTTCAGTGAGCAAAACCGCACATAAAATCTGCAACGCTTCGTTTTTAGCTCCTTGGGGAACGATCTCTCCGGAAAGTTTAAATCCGCCGTTTATTTTAAATGAGGCCATCAGTTGTTATTGAATCGTCTTCTTTTTTGATTATTATTCTGTCTATAATTTCCAGAATTGTTTTTTCTCTTGAAGTTGTTATTCTGAGAAGACTTAGGTCTATGCATTTGAATCTCCAGCAAATTTTCATTCAAGATTTTCTCTTTATCATATTTAAGCTTTCTATTGGTCAACTTATCAATATTTTCCAATATCACTTCATCTTCCACATTATCTTTATTCCAATTCACATAGAAGCTTTTCATCATCTTTGCAATCTGCACTGTAAATACAAACCTCTCTTCATCATCTTCCACCTCAAGGGCCTTCTGAAGCATAAGCTCAATATTTTTCCCATAATGCCTCAATTTCACCTTCTTGTAAGTATAAGGAATTTTTTCCGGCTTTTTATGTATCGCGTCAGCAGCAGGCATAGGATAAGGGCTATCCACCTCCATTTTGAATTGCGACATGATATAAAGGTCGTCCCAAAGCCTTTGAGCATACTCAGGCGACTCTTTCATTTTCGGGTTGATCATTTTCATCAACTCGACAAGTGTCTTGGAGTATTCATTGCGCTTGACATCATCTCCTAATGATGTTACATGCTCTATCAACTTTTGAACATTTCTACCGTATTCCTTTAGAATCAACTTCGGTCTTTCTGTATTGTACTGTAAATTGCTGTGAATATCTTCCATAATTTTTAATAATTCTCCTCTGTAAATGGATTTATAAATCGCAGGGTATATAAATTATCGTCTCTTGTGAATTAACTATTGCCTAAATCAAAAAATGGCAATCAGAGACACGCATTCAAAATGAATCTAATTAAATCTAAACTAGTCTTATACAAACTAAATCAATCAAATATTCCAATTGTTCAAATTTTAATTTTAAAAAATCCTACTAAACACGATAATACTTGATGTTATATCTAAAACTCAAACCTACTTTGAGTCTTTTTTACTTAAATGATAAAGAACCTGCGTTTCAAATATCGCTTAATATATAAAAACTATTTGAACTTTGGCAATATTTCACAACAATATGCCTTTTCAAATAGCTTGAATCTACCAAAGAGGCATATTCAGCTAATCATGTATCTGAAGTTTGGCAAAACTTAGCAATAATGTCTTCTCCCCTACTTGGTCAAATTTTATTGTCGCTTTCTTAGATGAACCGCTGGCATCGATATTAAGAACAGTTCCCATGCCAAACTTAGGATGCTCAACCCTTTGCCCTTCCGCTAAACCGCTTGTGTCACTTGGAGCAAAATTAGGGTTGTTATGAACAGCTTTGGCTTTATTTGTAGCCTGAGAAGGTTTGAAACCTTTGTTCATCAAATTATTGACAAACTTCGTGGAAGGCTCTGTTGTAGTCGTTGTTTTTTTCGCTTTTTTATTGCTCAATGCAAGGTATTCAGGCTTTATTTCCTTGATAAACCTGCTTGGCTCGCATTCTATCAATCTTCCAAACCTATACCTGCTCAACGCATATGATAAAGTCAATTTCTGTTCCGCTCTTGTGATTGCAACATAAAACAATCGTCTTTCCTCTTCCAAATCTTCTCTGCTGTTCAGCATCATTTGCGAAGGAAACAACTCCTCTTCCATCCCCACTAGAAACACGTGTTTGAACTCAAGTCCCTTCGCCATGTGAATAGTCATCAAAGTTACCTTATCCGGATCATCATCCTTATCCTGATCCACTCCGGTCAACAATGCTACCTCCTGAAGAAATGCCGTCAATGATTTGTCTTCATTCTCTTCATTATCTATGAATTCTTTAACCGCATTGATTAATTCCTGAACATTTTCGAAACGACTCAAGCCTTCAATCGACTTGTCATCATAGAGATGCTTCAACAAGCCTGAGTCTTTTGCTATTCTTTTAGCGACTTCAAACGCGTCATTTCTTTCCGCATCTATTCTGAAGCTTTTAATCATATTCGCAAAGTCACCAACCGCATTGGAAGCTCTTCCTCTCAAGTACAATGGATGCCTTTCAACCGCTTCCCACAGCGGCAAATCATTCTCGGAAGAATAAACCAATATTTTATCGACAGTAGTTTGCCCAATAGACCTTTTTGGCTGATTGATAATCCTTCGCAACGATTGCTCGTCATTGCCATTGATTACCACTCTAAAATATGCCAACAAGTCCTTGATTTCTTTTCTTTGATAAAATGAAAGTCCTCCGACAATCTTATACTTGATATTATTACGTCTCAAAGCTTCCTCTATAGCTCTGGATTGACTATTGGTTCTGTACAGCACCGCAAAATCTTGATTGTGCAGCTGCTTGCGAACTTTTTCTTCAAAAATTGCCTGAGCGACGATTTTTCCTTCTTCAGTATCCGAAGTCGCTCTTATCACCTCGATCAACTCGCCTTGAGTATTAGCTGTCCAAACCACTTTAGGTATTTGCGATTTGTTGTTTTTAATCACATCATTGGCAGCATTTACAATCGTCTTGGTGGATCTATAATTTTGCTCAAGCTTTATGGTTTTCAATTCGGGAAAATCCCTTTCCAAATTCAAAATATTGTCAATATTGGCCCCGCGAAATGCGTAAATACTTTGAGCATCATCTCCCACAACGCACAAATTCTGGCTGACAGCGGAAAGCTTCTTCGTAATAAGGTACTGGGATATATTGGTATCTTGGAACTCGTCTACTAAAACATACTTAAATCTATGCTGATATTTATTCAAGACATCCGTGTGCTTTTTAAACAAGACATTAGTATTGAACAATAAATCGTCAAAATCCATCGCTCCCGCTTTAAAGCATCGCTGAGCATACAATTTATATATTTCCCCCAGCTTAGGCTTGGCTGCTTGTTCATCATCAGCCTTAAACAATGGATTCTGTATATATTCTTGCCAAGAAATCAACCTATTTTTCGCTCCCGAAATTCTGTTAAGAACAACATTTGGTTTGTAAATCTTATCATCCAAACCTAATTCTTTCACAATTTGCTTAATCAGCTGCTTGGAGTCATCGGTGTCATATATCGTAAAATCGCGGGTATAACCCAGCTTTTCCGCTTCAAACCTCAATATTTTCGCAAAAATTGAATGGAATGTCCCCATCCAAAGACTTCTCGCTTCAGTACCTATAGCTGCCTCAATCCTATCCTTCATTTCTTTAGCAGCCTTGTTTGTAAAGGTCAAAGCCAGAATGTTAAAAGGATCGACCCCCTGTTCATTGATTAAATAAGCTATTCTTGAAGTCAACACTTTGGTCTTACCGGAACCCGCTCCGGCGATGATCATAGTTGGCCCCTCAGTATTCACAACACCTTCGAGCTGTGGCTCATTCAAGCCATTCAAATATTCTGCAGACATGATATGGATATAAATTCCGGATTTCTAATTATATAATCGACAATATAAAATCATAGCGAGATACCTTACATAGATATTATCGATAAATTTACAAGTCGTGCAATTTACAATATGTATCGAAAAATCGAAGTCTAAACCCTTTTTTTTCGTTCATTTTCTAGTGTCTGAAGATTTATTAGATTGCTCTAAAAATTAAATACGGAATATTTACGTTATATTTGCCGGAAAACACCCAAAAAAATCAATATGATTCTTCTCGACAATACTGTAATATCCGACGATGTAAAAGAGCAATTCTTTGTTTGCAATTATGAAAAATGCAAAGGGGCATGTTGCGTTGAAGGAGACCTTGGAGCTCCTTTGGAAGAAAATGAATTGGAAATTTTAGAAAAAATATATCCGCATGTAAAACCTTATCTTTCCGAAGAAGGGCAAAAAGCCATCGATGAACAAGGACTATACATTAAAGATTGGGAAGATGACTATTCCACTCCTACTATCGACAACAAAGAATGCGCTTTCGCATATTATGATGAAAATAAATTTCTTAAATGCGGAATAGAGCAAGCTTACAATGACGGAAAAATCGACTATAAAAAACCAATTTCTTGCCACCTTTATCCAATTCGGGTAACAAAATATGATGAATTTGATGCTCTCAATTATGATCGGTGGGATATTTGCTCTGATGCTTGTATACTAGGTGATGAACTTAAAGTTCCAGTATATAAATTTCTAAAAGAACCATTGATAAGAAAGTATGGGAAACAATGGTATGATAAACTGGAAAAAGAAATAGACAGCATAAAATAAAAAGTTAATTTGAATTATAAATTTAATTTTTTTGCATTTTTTTTTACATTTGCAGTGCATTAACTATAAAAACACAATCATTTTAATGAAAAAGACTGTATTATCTTTTGTTTTTTTTCAATTTGTGGCATGGTCAGCTTTCTTTAATCAAGATATGTTTATTGACAGTTCGCATAAAACGGAGGAAACTGATTCTTTTGAAAAAAAGTATTACTTTAGAGATCACAAAGCGGAAACCTCAGGAAGAATACTTGCACCAATTGACAGTTTTGAAGATTATTAAACTACTTTTGATTTGGAGCGTGATATTATATCACACTCCAAATGCTTTCAGCCAAACACTATCAAATTTCAATATCGAACTCGATAAAAAAATCGCGCTAGAGCTAAACACCCAATATCATTTTATTGGTATTGAAATCTTTGATAATACTTCAAAAAAGACTGTTTACGAAAGAAACTCTGAAAAACTTTTCACACCTGCCTCCCTTCAAAAATACATAACATTATTTAACGGAATAGAATCGCTCAATGACTCAATAGCTAGTATTAAAATTCAAGAAATTGGCGATACAATAATCTTCTCTGGCCTCGGCGACCCTACATTCCTTCATCCAGAATTTGGAAACCATCCTGCCTTTGAATATTTGAAAACAACATCAAAAAAACTTTTTTTCAATCATAAAAATATCTCTCAAAACCATTTTGGAAATGGTTGGGCTTGGGATGACTACACATACTCCACCTCAAAAGAAATTTGTGATTTTCCAATTTACGCCAACTCAATAATCATCAATAATAAGAAAAGCTCAATACAAAAATTTAAATTAGATTCTCTTGTCATGCTAGGAAATAAGATCGTTCGAAGCGAACAATCAAACACTTTCCAAGCGACTGAACAAAAAAATCACCATATTCAAGAAGTCCCATTTAAATGGAGTCCTGAACTTGCATGCTCCCTGCTATATGATACGCTTAAAAAGCCTGTGCATATATCAAAACTTGACTCTTTCCCATTATCGGATTCAACAAGCAAGATTATTCACAGCCAACCAAAAAATAGAGTATTAAGCATTATGATGAAACATAGCGACAACTATATCGCTGAGCAAGTCATGCTTCAATGCGCTATTTTGAATTCCTATAATTCCTACCCCAAATACATCAATGATTTATCAAAAAGCATTTCTAAAAAACTTATCACACCAATGAGAATGGTTGATGCTTCAGGCTTATCCCGTTATAATTTGAATAGTCCAGCAAACTTCATAAAAATCATTTCTCTACTGGAAAAGGAAATAGGCCAAAAAGAGCTTATGGATATACTAGCTCAAGGAGGCCAAGAAGGAACTTTAGAAGATTATTATCCTAACTCCCAACCTTATATCTTTGCAAAAACAGGCACGCTAAGCAATAATTTCAATATCGCTGGATACCTTGTCACAAAAAGCGGAACAACCCTCACTTTTTGCTTAATGAACAATCATTTTATAGACTCGACTTCTAATTACAAAAAAAAGGTTGAAGAGGTTTTGATTTGGATTAGAAACAATTATCCTTCAAGCACAGTAGAGACGCACACATTTTGATATGTAAGCTACATTGATTATAATTAAGCTTTGTAAAAATACCGGATAATGAGAAAAATCACGTTCCTTCTTAGTCTTTTTGCTTTTATAATTAATTTCGAAAGCAAGAGCCAAATAAAAATAGCAAAACTTCAATACAATGGAGGAGGCGATTGGTACGCCAATAAAACAGCTCTGCCTAACCTGATTTCTTTTTGTAACGAAAATTTACTAACTGACATTGCCAAAGAGGAAGCAAACGTGGAAGTGGGAAGTCCTGAAATTTTCAACTATCCTTATGTCTACATGACAGGACATGGAAATGTAGTATTTACTGATTACGAAGCCGAAAACTTAAGAACTTATCTAACATCAGGAGGCTTTCTGCACATAGACGACAATTATGGAATGGACAAATTTGTAAGACTGGAAATGAAGAAAGTTTTCCCTGAATTGGATTTTGTTGAACTGCCATTTGACCATTCGATTTATCATCAAAAATACCGCTTTGACAATGGCTTGCCCAAAGTGCATGAGCATGACGGAAAACGACCTCAAGGCTTTGGTATTATCTACAAAGGACGATTGGTGTGTTTCTACTCTTACGAATCAGATTTAGGCAATGGATGGGAAGATCAACATATTCACAACGATCCAGAGGAAATTAGACAACAAGCCTTGAAAGCTGGCGCGAATATAATAAGCTACGCATTTACCCACTTCGAATAACTCATTCTCGAAAATTGGCAAGAATTTAGAATACATCCCTAATTAGCATTTGCTTATTAATTAAATTACCTATTATCTAGCTGGTATTGAAGCTTCTTGCATGCATTTTTGAATAATTTTGCATTACTTGCACATGCTTTAATTAAGGTCAAGCTACAAATAAGCTTTTGCGAATAAGCTTATAGGAAATATCTATGACATAAGCAGCTAAAACGATTATGAAAAATTATTTCCACATCGTTTTTTGTTTAACTTTATAGCGAAAACATTTAACACATAGGAATGAAAGCTACGGTTTACAGGCGAGAGCATTTTAATGCCGCACATAGACTATTCAATGCCAATTGGGAAGACCAAAAAAACCAAGAAGTTTTTGGAAAGTGCAGCAATCAGTATTTTCATGGCCATAATTATGAGATCGAGGTAGCCGTAACTGGCGAAATCGACCCAGACACGGGCTTTGTAATAAGCATCGACGAATTAAAAAAGTACATAAAAGAAGAAATTACTGAACCTTTTGACCATAAAAACCTTAATATTGAAGTCGAAGAATTCAAAAAATTGATTCCAACGGCTGAAAATATAGCCAAAGTGTCGTACGACAGGTTGAGAAAACGCATAAACAGCAAATACGAACTTTACGTAATGATCTTTGAAACCCCAAGAAATTACGTAAAATACCCTGGTTAAGAATTAAGTGAGTTAATTGACAAGAATGAATATAGAAGAAATAGGAAATCAACACTTCTACTCCTCAAAAACCACTCCGATGAGAACCGATGCTTTCGAGCTTTCTGACGAGGAGAAAATAGAAAAAATCAAAAAGCACTTTCAAGCGATCATGGAAACGCTAGGTCTGGACCTTAATGATGACAGTCTAAGCGGAACCCCTGAAAGAGTAGCTAAGATGTATGTCAAGGAAATATTCAGTGGCCTCAATCCAGAGAATAAACCAGATGTGACATTATTTGAAAATAAATTCGAATACAAAGAAATGCTAGTGGAAAAAAACATAATTTTCCATTCGAATTGCGAGCATCACTTTGTCCCAATTTATGGAAAAGCTCATGTGGCTTACATTCCAAATGAAAAAGTTATTGGGTTGTCGAAAATCAATAGAACAGTACAGTACTTCTCGAAAAGACCGCAAGTACAAGAAAGACTTACTGTTCAAATCGCTGAGGAACTAATACAAATGCTAGACACACAAGACGTAGCAGTTGTTTTGGACGCAGACCATATGTGTGTAGCATCCAGAGGTGTAAATGACACGCATAGCTCTACTGTTACCGCCCATTTTTCGGGAGCGTTCAAACATGAAAGTGTTAAAAAAGAATTTCTTTCTTATATAAAATAAAAAAGCCGGTTTAACCGGCTTTTTTATTTTATATATTTTGATTCACATCAAAACCTTCCAAATATTCAGCAACTCTCTTCACAAACATCCCACCAAGAGCCCCATCCACGACTCTATGGTCATAAGAGTGCGACAAAATCATCTTATGCCTAATTCCTATAAAATCCCCTTGAGGCGTTTCCACTACAGCAGGTTTCTTCACTATTGCTCCAAGAGCTAATATTCCAACTTGAGGTTGCATTATGATAGGGGTGCCTGACAAATTGCCAAATGACCCAATATTGGTCATCGTATAAGTGCCTCCACTCAAATCATCAGCAGTCAACTTATTCGATCTAGCTCTCAAAGCCAAATCATTGACAGACTTAGCCAAACCAGTCAAGTTCAATTCGTCTGCTTTCCTAATCACAGGAACTATCAAATTTCCATTTGGCAAGGCTACAGCCATTCCAATGTTAACATCTTTTTTCTTGATGATCCTATCCCCTTCAACTGAAATATTTATCATAGGGAAGTCTCTCAAAGCTTTTGCTATAGCTTCAACAAATATTGGCGTAAATGTAAGATTTTCACCATGCCTTTTCTTAAACGCATCCTTGTTTTTCTTTCTCCAATCAACAATTTCTGTAACATCAGCTTCCACAAATGATGTAACATGCGGTGAAATTCTCTTGGACTCCAACATTCTGTCAGCAATCATTTTTCGCATTCGATCCATTTCAATGATCTCGTCTGAAGCGCTAACCGATACTTTTTCTTTTGGCACAGCTACACTTGCAGGGCTAGCTTGAATGTTGTCTCCTGATTTTCTTGATTTCAAATAACCCAAGATATCATCTTTAGTTACGCGGTTGTCTCTGCCAGTACCAGTGATATTCTCGAGTTCCTCATTGCTGATTCCTTCTTCTTTAGCTATATTTCTTACCAAAGGCGAATAAAATCTATCGCTCTGATCAAATTTCAATTCTTCACCTTCATTAGGCTTCTCATTTTGAAGCATATCCAGTCCTGGAATAACTGAAAGATCATTTTTATCTTCTACTACTACCTCCTGTTTTTCGACTGAAATTTGAGATTGCTCTGCGCCTTCCTCATCAACATCCAAAACAGCTATAACTTGGCCAATTTTAACAACATCGCCTTCCTGTACAAGCAATTCCAATAACTTGCCGGATTTTGTCGATGGGACTTCAGTATCCACTTTATCTGTAGCGACCTCGATCAATGATTCATCTTGTTCAATATCTTCTCCAACGGCTTTCAGCCAACCAAGAACAGTTGCTTCAAAAATACTTTCACCCATTTGGGGCATTATTAATTCAAATCTTGCCATGATATATTCTCAAAAACCTTTATTTCCTAATTCTAATTCTCTAAAATCTCCTTGCGAAGCATATCCAATGCATAAATAGCTGACAAATGGATATTCAAAGTTCTATCCTTAGAACCTAAATGCAAGCACTTTGTCACTGTCTTGAGTTCACTTGCGCAAGCAATCCAAACTGTTCCCACAGGCTTCTCCTCTGTTCCGCCGTCAGGGCCAGCGATTCCACTTGTTGACAAAGCAAACGTTGTGTTCATCATTTTTCTCGCATTTTCAGCCATCTGAATCACTACTTGCTCGCTTACCGCTCCATGCTTCAATAATGTATCATTATCAACTCTCAACACATTCTTTTTTATTTCATTATTATATGAAATAATCGAGCCCATAAAATATGAAGAACTTCCAGCTACTGAAGTAATTTGATGCGCAAGATAACCTCCTGTACAACTTTCAGCTGTGGCAATTGTTGATGATGCATTCTTAAGCGCTTTTCCTACACTTGAAGCAAGAGTTTCATTGCCTTTTCCATAGACATACGAGCCTACTATTTTGATTAAACTCTCTTCCAATAAGGATAGTTCTTTGTCAATAAGCACCTTATCTTTCCCTCTTCCAGTCAACCTAAGCTTCACCTCTCCCGCTTCCGGCAAATAAGCAAGCTTGACATGATTTGGCAGTTGCTCTTCAAACTCGGAAAGCATTTCTGCCAATACAGACTCTCCAATAGCAACTGTTTTCACCATTTTAATTCCGATTGCGGGCAAGTCGAAAACTTCTTTTACTTTTGGAAGAACCTGATCCGTCATTATACCTTTCATTTCTCTAGGCACTCCCGGCATAGAGACAAAAACAGTATTATTCTCCTCAAACCACATGCCCGGAGCCGTGCCATAAGCATTAGTCACTTTCTGGCATTTATCAGGCAATTCAGCCTGCTTTCGATTCACCTCGGAAACTTCCCTTCCTCTCGAATGAAAATAATTTTCCACATCCTCCAAAGCAGATTCATTCAGTAAAATATCCGAATCAAAAAACTCCGCCAATAAAGGCTTGGTCAGATCATCATTTGTCGGCCCCAAACCTCCAGTTATCAAAACCAAATTCGATCTTGACTTGGCTTGGGAAAAGGCGTCCAAAATGTCTTCTCTCAAATCACCCACCGTAGTTCTTCTGCATGGAAAAATTCCGATCTCAGTCAATTTTTCGGATATCCAATGAGAATTTGAATCTAGAGTTTGCCCTAATAGCAACTCATCTCCAATGGCAATTATTTCCGCCTTTAATTCATTCATAAAAATGGACTTTTCAAGTAATTTAATCAAAAATCGACTTGTCAAATTTAAGAATATAAATTGAACGAAGTCGATAAATAAAAAAAAAGCCTCAAATTTTTTGAGGCTTTGCAATGCTTATAGTACAGCTTTAAAGTTTTTCACCGGATTGGCATATATCGCATAAAAGAATGGGTAAAGTTTTTCTTTTATCTCTCCGAATGGCTCTAACTGTTGATCCCGATGTTTAATAAAAGCATTAACATCACTTTCAGAATAATATTCTGTAAACTCGCTTGCTCCATGCATCAAATCAAAAGCAATGTAATTGCTTGGCCATAAATGATAAATTTGATGCAGTTGTTGATCAATAAGCTCTCCGATCGCGCTGATATATTTATTTTTATTTTTAATCTCGCTCAATGGCTCGCAAATTTGATTCAAGGGCTTTCCAAATGATAAATTAATTCTACCCTTATACCCTCGAATTCCATCTTGCATGCTTTTCAAATCTTCTCCAGGTTTCTTCTCGTATGTTTCCTCTATCGACCTTACGAAAAATTCCCTTGCTTTCATACCTGCGCACGGATCGTATTCATAAGAAATAGAATAAGGAATAATATTAAGGCTTTTGAAAGACTCATGAATATTCGAATCACCGCTCATCTGGAGCATTTTGAGAAGACCAGAATGAGTAATATCATTGCTATCCTTAGCTCTTCCTTCTCTTTGAGCCAACCAAATGGAACTCTCATTATTTCCTATTTTCTTTCGAATATAGTGCGACAAGACTTGAGAATTATGATACATTTCCTTAGTACCACCATCTCTTTTCACTATAAAACTCTTGTTCAGCTTAACAATAGCCTCAATTTCAGGCAACACCAACAAATTATTACCTATTGCAATCTCGCTTGTCTCCCACCCCTTTTCATTAAGGTAAAAATTCAACAAAGCAGAATCCAAAACTATATCCCTGTGGTTTCCAATATACAAATGCTTCAAGTCATGATTGATATTGTCCCCGCCAGTAGCAGTCAACTGATCTATAGTATTTTTGATCACTCCGGCTAAAATATAGCTTATGAAACGATCTTGGAATTTCTGTACGCTATCTATGTCCTTGGCAACTTCCCTAACTTCGCTTTCTGTAGCTTCGCAGAAAAAAAAATCCAAAGCCTTGGATAAATAAGGTCCACTCAACAACTTTTCGATCACAGGCTTCACCTCTTCATCCCTATAAGGCCTTATCGCCTCAAATTGATTTTCATCTATCATCCGCTTTTTAAATCTTAAATAATCTCTCTCTTTTACTTTCTCATTTACTAAAAATAGCGTGAAAGTTTCCACAAAAATAAGTTACTCAACCCTTTCTTACTAATTTAAGGAAGCTATAAGCGTGTTTATTTTTATCATCAGGCTGAAAATCTTCTCTTTCCTCAATATTCCATTCGGAAAGTTCTAATTCAGGAAAATAGACATCTCCCTCAAAGTTTCCATCAATCTCAGTCAAATAAATTGTATTTACCTTAGATAGAGTTTGAGCATAAATATTGCCTCCACCGATTACATAAATATCATCATAACCTTGTTGTTGGGAAGCTTTCACTCCTTCGTCAATAGATTTTACCACAATACATCCCTCAGCCTCAAAGCCCTCATTGCGAGTTATCACAACATTAAGCCTTCCCGGCAAAGGTCTTCCAATGCTCTCGAATGTCTTTCTACCCATCAGCATGGCGCCACCCATGGTTACTTTTTTGAAATGTTTTAAATCAGCAGGCAAGTGCCAAATCAATTCATTATCCTTGCCAATGACATTATTAGAAGCTTTTGCCACTACTATTTTCAAATCCACTTTTCCCAAATCTCTCATCGCCTTGCTATTGATTAAATTTTTTCCCGTTTAGTAAATCAGTCACTTTCATTCTTTTCTTGCCTTGCATTTGCAAATCATTAAGTGAAATATATCCATCAAGGGTCTTAACCTTCAAGAAAGACTTGTTGTCCGTCCATATTTCACCAGGCTTTCTATCGTCATCAGCCAATTCTTTAGACGAATTGAAAATTTTAAATGACTGCCCTTCCAAAATAGTCCAAGCTACCGGAAATGGGGACAAGCCTCTAATAAAATTATATATTACGCTAGTAGGTTGATTCCAGTCTACTTCGCATGTTTCCTTGAAAATCTTAGGCGCATGCTTCAGTTCTTGGGATTCGTCCTGTGGCGTCAATGTATAATCACCTTCTTCAATTGCCTTTACAGTCTTCAATACCAAGTCCCCGCCTTTGGCCATTAACCTACCGTACACATCGCCAACAGTATCTTCCTCTTTGATCGGTTCTTCTTCTCTGAAAATAATGCTTCCTGTATCGATCTCATGCTTCAAGAAAAATGTAGTAAGACCCGTTTTTTCTTCTCCATTAATCACAGCCCAATGAATAGGTGCAGCTCCTCGATATTGAGGCAATAATGAACCATGCAAATTGAATGTTCCATATTCAGGCATTGACCATACTGATTCCGGCAACATCCTGAAAGCAACCACAACTTGAAGATTCGCTTCAAGCGATTTCAATTCTTCCAAGAACTCCGGAGCTTTCAAATTTGCAGGTTGCAAAATATTCAAACCTTGGCTTACCGCATAATCTTTCACTGCTGATGTACTCACTTTTTGGCCTCTTCCTTTGGGCTTGTCCGGTACTGTGATTACTCCTACTACATTGTAACCATTTTCAACAAGTGATTTTAAAGGGGGAACCGCAAAATCAGGCGTCCCCATGTATACTATTCTTAATTCCTTTTTCATATTTTTATTTCAATTCGGAATAAAGCAAATATTTCTGTCTTAATTTTTTATATGTTGAAAGCTCAGGCTTCCAACTATTCTTGATCTCAATTTCAGACCATCCATTTTCTATTTGAGTTCTTAATTCGGAAGTACCCGCCAAATTCTCAAAAAAACTATTGAAGAATGGCTTTTTTCCATCATACTTTTGATATGCATCCAATAAGTAACTCAGGTTCAATCCTTCAATGCTTTCATTGCTCAAGTCCACGCCAAAACATTGTTTATTTTCATGTTTTGGGTACTTTGACATGCCATTGATACTCTTGGGAGTAAACTGAAACGCTCCAAAATTTTGACTTGGATACCCATACATAGTAAAAGGACTAAACGTTCCTCTCCCTACGCTTACAACAGTTCCTTCAAAAAAACATAGTGATGGATATAAAGCTATTGATTGATCGTTGGGCAAATTTGGAGATGGTTTTTCAGGCAGACTATATTCTTGTCCATGAGTGTATCCTTCCATTGGAATCACTGTTAAATCAAGCTCTCCTTGATCTGCATCGAGCCAGTTTTCCTCACTGATCATCAACGCCAATTCTCCAACTGTCAGTCCATGTATCACAGGAATGGGATGCATTCCTACAAACGACTTATGCTTCAAATCCAGAACAGGTCCATCGACGAGCTTATCATTCGGATTAGGCCTATCCAAAACGACAACTTTTACGCCACTTTCTTCGGCGGCTTCCATGACATAATGCAAAGTACTGATATATGTGTAAAATCGAGCTCCAACATCTTGAATGTCAAACACAATGACCTCCACATCTTTCAAATGCTCTTTTGAAGGCTTTTTATTTTTCCCGTAAAGCGACACTATAGGCAAACCAGATTTTTTATCTTTGCCTCCTTTGACAAACTCGCCCGCATCAGCATGTCCCCTGAAACCATGCTCTGGAGCAAATATTTTCTTCACATCCACACCATTTCCCAACATGAAATCCACCAAATGAACGGAATCCACTTTGCTCGTTTGGTTGACGACCAAAGCCACAGACTTGCCTTCCAATAAAGGCAGGTATTTATCTGTTCTTTCCGCTCCCAACTTCAAGCTCCCACCAGCAAAAGAACAGCTGCTTAGCAACAGAAAAAACAGAATAATAGGAAAACACCATACATTTTTCATATAATAAAGGAGTATCTAATTCAAGGTTAATGTTTTTTACGTACTTTTGGGCCTAACATTTTGAAACAAATATATTATAAAATTGAGGCTATCTTATTATATATCTAAAAAAATCATTCAAAACTCATCCAATAGCTTTTCCTCTCTAATCCATAAAATTGCGATTTGGAGTATTGGAATCGGCTTAGGGTTGATGATTATTTCCTTCATGATTTTGGATGGTTTTCAGAGTACAATTCGTAACAAAATACTTCAATTTTCCGGAGACATATACGTCAATAAATACACACTAAGCAACTCATATGAGGAAGAGCCAATTTCAACCCACAATCTACTGCTCGAAGATATCACTGAGTTTCCAAATGTTGAAAGCGCATATCCTGTATCCCATAAACCAGGTTTGATAAAAACGGACAATGAAGTCTCAGGCGTAGTAATCAAAGGAGTTCAGGAAGATTACAAAGACTCAGGCTTCACAAATAGCATCATTGACGGCCAATTTCCTAACCTAGAAGGAAAAAAGTACTCCAAAGAAATATTGATTAGTGAAGAAATATCCAACAAACTCAATATTACCACTGGCGATGAAATCATTGTTTACTTCATTCAAAACCCTCCTAAAGCTAGAAAATTAAAAATTTCAGGCATTTACTATAGTGGCATTGAGGATTTTGACGATAAAATGATCATTGGAGATTTAAGAATGCTCCAAAAGCTCAATAATTGGCCTGACACTTTAACTGGAGGCATTGAAGTACACCTCAAAAGCTTCAATAACCTTTATATCGCGGAAGAAAATTTAAATGAAAAGCTCCCTCATAACCTATATGTCGAACCAGCAACTTCTAAGTTCTCGGATATCTTCGATTGGCTTAATATGCTAAACACTAATGTGGTCGTATTTCTAACTTTAATACTTGCAGTGGCGAGTTTCAATATGATTTCAGTGGTTTTAATCCTAATTATGGAAAGAACACAAATGATCGGGCTAATGAAAGCAATGGGAGCCACTAATCGCCTGATCAGAAAGATATTCGCTTATCAAGGCATATTGCTCATAGGAAAAGGCTTGTTGCTTGGCAATATTATCGGCATTGGCTTTGGATTCTTACAAGACACTTTTCATATACTTCCACTCGACCCGGAAAGTTATTACATGTCTTATGTTCCAATAGAATGGAACTTTCTTACCATTGTGCTTCTGAACGTGCTAACTTATATTACCATCAGTCTTGTGCTTATCATACCAACTATCATCATAAGCAGAATCAATCCGATCAAAGCCATAAAGTTTGTATAAAAAAACTGGACTCTGACATTTATAGTCGAAGTCCAGTGTTTGCATATTGTCTAATATCTTGGATTTTGCTTTAAGTTAGGATTCACATCTATTTCTCTTTGAGGTATACCCAAAATAGTATTCCAAGCTCCTGTCTTGATAATAAAGTCAATATCTTGCATGTTTTCAGACTGCCAATCATACCTAACCATCACGCCTCCTGTTCTGAAAATATCAAATGATCGATGACCTTCGCAGTACAATTCTATTCTTCTTTCAGCCAATACAAAGTCAACCAACTCATCGTCAGGAGGAAATGTAGGAGTATAAGAATCTCCATAAGCTCTTTGAATGATTACTGTCAAATCTTGTTTAGCTAAGTCATACATTCCTAGTCTTGCGTATGCTTCCGCTCTATTCAAATAAATTTCAGCAAGCCTGATAATTCTTGGCGAAGTCAGCCCTGGAACTCCTGATTGCCCTGGATACTTATTAATGTAATAACCAATTGTATCTTCATTGTCCAATTCAGGAATCACCAACTGACTTCTAATATCTTGCTTATCAATCGAATCCCGCAAAAATCTAGTAGGTCTCAAATCTCCATAACCTCCCAAAACAGCTGGTAAAAACATGCTACCCAAGTTGTCCGCTCCTCGGTCTTGATCCGCTATAAACTCAAGTGTCCATACAGCTTCCCTTTCGCCATTTGTAGACCAAGAGCTTACAAAAGCATCTCTTGGATAAAGCGAACTATACCCAGCATCAATCACAGCAGTCGCGTACTTCACTACATTATTCAAGTCCGCATCATCGATATTTCTATACAAATACACTCTTGACAATAGTCCTTGAGTCGCAAAAAGCGTGGCTCTGTTTTTTGATGGATAGACATCCGGCAATAAAGTAACAGCCATCTCCAAGTCATCAATTATCTCATCATATACTGTTTCTGTTGAAGACCTGTATGGAAACTTCACATCATCCACACTTACTGTCAAGCTATCTTGAGTGACTATGGGAATACCTAATTTATCATCGGCATTTCCTTGTGGCCCATATGCATACGTATAAGGCTGCGAGTACATTCGAGCTAAATCAAAAAACACCAATGATCGAACAGCTAATGCTTCGCCCTTAAGTCGGTCTTTTTCCTCTTGGCTAGCCTCAACACTACCCACTGCTTCTATTATATAATTACAACTATTGATTACCTGATAGGCGCTAATCCATAGATCTCTTGCATTCGCATCCTCAGCGGTTCTACTATATGTCGCTGATTCGACAAATCTATTCGACCTTAGATTATTATAAATATTATCACCGGAAACACTCGGCATGATAACAAAATTACGCCCATAATATTCAACATCCTGCATTGTGCTATAGGCTCCAATCATCGCGCTTTCAAGGTTAGAAAACGATGTGAAAACATCTTCTGTCAAAACTTCATCATGAGGAGGCTGGTCCAGAAACTGTTTGCAACCTGACAGCGAAACCATCATCAAAATCCATATTATATACTTCTGATACATATTTCTTTAATCTTAAAATTGCACATTTACACCTATTGAATAAGATTTGCCAACAGGATATCTAAAAAACTCTGTTCCTGTAGCATCCACTTCCGGATCTATACCATTATAATCTGTGAAGGTAACTAGATTGGCTCCTTCGACATAAACCCGAACGGAAGTCACTCCAATTGGATCTATCCATTGCGAAGGCAAAGAATAAGACAGGTTAACATTCCTTAGTCTTATGAACCATCCTTTTTCCAAATATCTCGATGAAGTTCTATATGAATTTGGGTTGCCGCTATTTCCCACAAAAGGCTTTGGCCTTGGAGCATCAGGAGTTTCAGGCGTCCAAAAATTCACTGCGTCTGTCACCTGATTCACAGCGCCAAGCCTCGCTCCCGAAGCATCATAAAATGATGCCGTCTGATTGTAAACATCATTGCCAAATGTATAATTGAAAAAGAAGTTCAACCCAACTCCCTTGTAATTCAGAGTATTGTTCCAACCTCCTATAAACTTAGGTGAAGCTGCGCCAACGAACATTCTAGGTGCTGCATTATAATCA
The DNA here is from genome assembly GCF_036492635.1 of Aureibacter tunicatorum. Taxonomy (GTDB): domain Bacteria; phylum Bacteroidota; class Bacteroidia; order Cytophagales; family Cyclobacteriaceae; genus Aureibacter; species Aureibacter tunicatorum. The sequence continues at coordinate 1,425,378 of NZ_AP025305.1, read as the reverse complement.
TTGGTCGTCGTCCCATCTTCCAAATACCACAAAGGCTCTCCATTTTCAGGGTCTACTCCTGCCCATTTCCTCATAAAGAAGGCTCTGACATCCTCTCCTTCCTCAATTCTTTGCAGACTTGTTGTAGGACTCTCAAACCCTTCTCCGTTTGGCAGTTCCAAAACTTTATTCTTGTTATATCCAAAGTTAAAGTCCGTTGTCCATGAAAAATCACCTTGAAGAATATTTCCCGACAAGTTAATTTCAATACCAGTATTTCTAACAGATCCCGCATTTGTCAAAAAATTCACAAACCCTGTAGTTGAAGGAATTGGCCTTTCCAAAAGCATCGCTTCAGAAGTTTTAATATAGTAATCAAAATTCAATGTGAACCTATACCAAACACCAATATCAAAACCGACGTTGAAATTTCTATTTTTCTCCCATGTCAAATCCTCAATTGCCAATTGAAACGGAACTAATCCTGGAATCGATAAATAATTAGCTTCGCCTGACCATAAGCCCAATGCCTTATAATTTTCAATATTAGCATTACCAGCAGTACCATAGCTTGCTCTTATTTTCAAATTATCAATAAACTCTATGTCTTTCAAGAAAGGCTCATTGCTCATCAACCAAGATGCTCCAATCGACCAAAAAGGAGCATATCTCTTGTCCTCGCTGAATTTCGATGAACCATCATATCTAAATGATCCTGACACAAAATATTTATCTAAATATTCGTAATTCACTTGCGACAGGAAGGATAAGAAAAAGTATCTCGAAATCGTTCCTCCAACACCTAAGGGCTTAGCTGCGGAATTCAATGTTTCCAATGATTGAGAAGCGAACCCTGCTCCCTCAGCGCTTATAGCCTCCATGCTATTATGCTGCACTTCCATACCTGCAATTACATCAAAAAAGTGTTTCTCGTTCGCGTTAAACGCATAAGTAAATAGATTCGAAGAAGTAATCGTTATGTTATAATTATCAGCTTCATAGATATATCCATTCGTTCTTCTCCCATCATAGGATTCAGGCCCCCAAAAAGCCTTTTGACGCAATAAGTAGTAATCCAAGGCATTATTTGATCTGAAACTTAAATTCTTCAAAATATTGGCCTTCATGTTCAAATTCGTCAAAGTTCTGATAGACCTGTTTTTATAATAAGTAAGACCGATTTCACGTACAAAATTCGAATTTGACAATGATTGCCAATCAGGTCCTGGATTCGTAGGTTCCCCGTCTGTAAAAGCCGGATCAAAAGGCCGGTTGAGCCATCCTCCTAGTAGCGGACTCGTAAATCCATTTCCATTGCTTGCTTCCCTTTGGTCAATAAGAGTCAAACTGTTATTAAAATCAAAAGAAAAGATTTTATTCACATCATGGTTCAAGTTCAATCTAGCGGTATATCTTTCAAAGTCAGAGCCAATCAAAATCCCTTGTTGATCAAAAAAACCTAGAGAAGTGAAGAATCTTGTGTTTTCGCTACCTCCATTCGCTGACAATTCATAGCTCTGTTGTTGCCCTAAACGATAAGCCAAGTCCAACCAATCCGTATTCGCATGATCGGTAAGATAAGACGGAGGTCTGAAATCATCAGGGTTGTAGCCATTCACTTCATACACTTTTCTTTCATACTCCCACAACTGCCTGTTATTCATCATTTCAAATCGATTCTTATTTCTTCTCGTATTACCTACTCTGGCAGTAAAATTGAATTTCGTCTTTCCCGCGGCTCCCGTTTTGGTCGTTATCACAACAACACCGTTAGCTCCTCTGGCTCCATATAACGCAGTAGCCGACGCATCTTTCAAAATAGACACCGAAGCTATATCATTGGGATTCAAACTAGCCAAAGGGGACTGCTTAGTATCCGTCAAAGAAGAGATATTGTCATTTGAAACAATAATTCCATCAATCACATACAGTGGACTGTTATTCCCTGAAATAGACCCTGCTCCTCTAATTACGATATCCGGCTGAGCCCCCGGTTGCCCACTTCCCGTCGTACTCAACACCCCTGCGGCTCTTCCTTGCAGCATATCCGTTACTGCAACCTGTGGTTTGTTTTCCAATGCATCAGCTCCTACTACGGCAACTGTGGAGATTAATTTTTCTTTGCTTTTTTCCGAATAACCAGTCACAACAATTTCATCGAGTTGTTGTGATTGCGATTCCAAGCTTACATCAATGACAGTTTCATTCACAAACTTCACTTCTTGAGTAGTAAGTCCAATAAATGAAAATACTAAAGTACCTTCTGCCACATCCAGACTCAAAGAATAGTTTCCTTCGATATCAGTAACAGTACCGACAGTAGTGCCTTTCAAAATCACATTCACTCCGGGCAATGGTTCATTGCTGTTTGCGTCGATTACTTGCCCGGTTATTACTCTACTCTGCGCTGAAGCATGAGAAGTAAAAGCAATCGCGAAAACAGTGACAACCCAAATAATTTGTAGAAAAAACCTCATGTACATGTCAACATTTTCGTTTCAAATAATATATTTCATAGTTCGAATTACTTTAAAAGCTATTTTATTGTAACTCTTCAAAGGAACAAGCAATCATTTGTCAGTGTTTGAATTTATAGCAAGCAATACGCAATATTTTCAGAAGATTGAAAGATTTATTTCATAGAAATCTTTTAATTTGTAGTGCATTTTAAATTCGCCAAAAAACAAGACATGAGCCGATACCCTAATATTAAAATCGTCATTACTGACGTGGATGGCACATTGACCGACGGAGGTCTTTACATTTCAGAATCAGGTGAGGAATTCAAAAAATTCAATGCCAAAGACGGAATGGGAATGCATCTCTTGATGAAAAATGGAATCAAAGTAGCTATGCTTAGCCACAGCCGCTCATCGAAAATGATACACAAAAGAGCCCAAAACCTTGGCTTGGACTTTTGCTATGTAGGCAAAACTCCAAAAATGGAAATTATTCAAGAATGGCTTGATCAAACTGGATTGACAATGGAAAATGTCGCTTACATGGGCGATGATGTGAATGATTTGGAAGCCATTTCCGCTTCCGGACTTGGAGCATGTCCTAGCGATGCCTGCGATGAAGTATTGAAAGCAGCGGATGTAGTACTCAATAGGAAAGGCGGAGAAGCCGCTTTTAGGGAATTAGTCGATGAATACTTGTTGAACTAGCGTAATTAAAATTTTTCACAAATCCTCAGACCAAAATAAATAATGCAAATACAAGAAGAAATAAAAAAAGGAATACAAGCTGCCTTTGAAAGCTTGTTTTCTCATAATATAACTTTGGATGAAATCGCTTTGCAGCCTACACGCAAAGAATTCGAAGGGTCTTTTACTTTCGTAACCTTCCCTTTCGCGAGAATAAGCAAAAAAAATCCTGTTGAAACAGCAGAGCTGATTGGAAAATTCTTAACTGAAAATAATGAGAATATCAAAGGCTACAATGTTGTAAAAGGATTTCTAAATCTAGAAATAAGCGACAACTCCTGGATAAAAGCTTTTGAAAGCTCTTTATCTGAAAACTTTGGACAAGCTAAAGACAATGGACAAAGCGTAATTGTTGAATACTCTTCTCCTAATACCAACAAACCATTGCACTTAGGCCACTTGAGAAATAATTTTTTAGGGTACTCAGTCGCGGAGATTTTAAAAGCTTGCGGTTATAAAGTCACCAAAGCAAACCTTGTCAACGATAGAGGCATTCATATCTGCAAGTCAATGCTTGCCTATCAAAAATTCGGTGAAAATGAAACTCCAGAATCTTCGGGAATCAAGGGAGACAAACTCATCGGAAACTATTACGTAAGATTCGACAAAGAGTACAAAAAGGAAATAGGAGAGCTTGTCAATAATGGCAAAACTGAAGATGAAGCGAAGAAAGAAGCTCCTCTTATGCTTGAAGCTCAAGAAATGTTGAAGAAATGGGAAGATGGCGACACAGAGACTGTAAGCCTATGGAAAAAAATGAACGGTTGGGTCTACCAAGGCTTTGACCAGACTTATGCAACTATGGGTGTTGATTTTGACAAGTATTATTATGAGTCCGACACTTACTTGCTTGGAAAAGACATCGTCGATGAGGGGCTTGAAAAAAATGTTTTCTTCAAAAAAGACAACGGATCCGTATGGGCAGACCTAAGCAACCAAGGACTTGATGAAAAGCTTGTGCTAAGATCCGACGGCACATCGGTTTATATCACCCAAGATTTGGGAACTGCCGACTTGAAATTCAAAGACTTCAACTTTGACAAGTCAATCTACGTGGTAGGAAATGAGCAAGACTATCACTTTGATGTCTTATTCAAAATTCTTAAAAATATTGGTCGCTCATATGCTGAGGGAATGTACCATTTGTCATATGGTATGGTTGATTTGCCTTCTGGTAAAATGAAATCCAGAGAAGGGACAGTAGTGGATGCAGACGACTTGATGCAAGAAATGTTCGATACTGCTGAAACGCAAACCAAGGAACTTGGAAAAATTGACGGTTTCACTGACGAGCAAGCTCAAGAGCTTTACAAAACTTTAGGTTTGGGAGCTCTTAAATACTTTTTGCTGAAAGTTGATCCTAAGAAGAGAATGCTCTTCAACCCTCAAGAGTCCATTCAATTCCAAGGAAACACAGGCCCGTTCATCCAATACACTCACGCTCGTATATCAGCGATATTGAGAAAAGCGAAACAATTGGATATTGATTTAAGCAGAGCTGCAAATATTGAAAATCTAGAGCCGATAGAAGCAGAGCTTGTTCAGCTTCTAACTTCATACCCAGAGAAAGTATTGGAAGCAGGTAAGGATTATTCACCAGCAATCATCGCTCAATACGCCTATGATCTAGCCAAGGAATACAATAGATTCTATACTGAGCTTACGATTTTCGGAGAGACTGATGAAGACAAAAAAGCTTTCAGAGTAGCATTGTCAAAATCAGTTGCCCAAGTAATCAGCAAAGCTATGGGACTATTGGGAATCAACGTACCTGATAGAATGTAATTATTTAACCCTTTCATATAAAGCCCGAAATTTTTTCGGGCTTTTCAATTTTATTCATTAGCTCCATAAATTGCATTGTATGATTTAACGTCATGCCGTATTTTATCCAGCTAATCACTGAATTTGCAAACAACACAAAGCTTTCTAATGAAAAATATCGCACATTGGATTTCCGCATTTCGGTTGAGAACATTGCCATTGGCATTATCATGCATATTGATGGCAGGATTCATTGCTTCAAGGCTTCACTCTTTCAACTGGAGCGTATTTAGCCTCACTTGCTTGACAATCATCTTCCTTCAAGTATTATCAAATATTGCCAATGACTATGGCGACAGCATCCATGGAGCTGATGGAGAGCACCGCAAGGGCCCCAAGCGAGCTGTGTCGGAAGGGAATATTAGTAAAAACGCCATGAAAAAAGCAATCATCGCTTTATCAACGCTATCCCTTATTAGTGGAATCCTGTTATTGAAAGTTAGTGTTGGAATAAATAATGAAGCTTTTTTATACATGCTGGCATTAGGAGTTTTATGCATCATCGGAGCCATTACCTATACCATGGGCAAGAAACCCTATGGCTATGCGGGCTTGGGTGATTTATCCGTGCTGTTCTTTTTTGGTTTCGTAGGTGTCATTGGCTCGTTATTTTTGTTCACTCACGAAGTAGAACTTGCTTATATCCTGCCTGCTTTAAGTCTTGGACTATTTTCCACCGCAGTGCTCAATGTCAACAATGTCAGAGACATAGAATCTGACAAGATTGCCAACAAACTATCTTTGCCTGTAAGGATCGGACGAGAAAAAGCGGTTATTTATCATTGGTTTTTGCTTGGTGGCGGTATCATATCAGCCATAATTTTCACGCTAACCAACTACCACTCTAGTTTCCAATGGTTGTTTTTACTTAGCGTGCCCTTATTTGTGAAAAATGGCTTGGCAGTCCAAAAATACAAGGAACCTCAAAAGCTAGATCCGTTTCTAAAACAAATGGCCTTAAGCACTTTGCTGTTTGTTATTCTTTTCGGAATTGGCTATATTTTATAAAATGATAACGGAAAGCTTCCACAAAATTAACGATTCTAACTTGCGATATTACTCTTTCTAAGCTAGCTTGAATCACAATAAATTTCGAGAACACTAAGTTATATTAGTAGACAGTATTTATGCTTCAGGGCATTTTTACATTTTACTGACAATATTATTTACTCAAAAACCGTTATCAAGAAGGTTATCGTTACAAAATATACTGTATAGTGGCTACCAAAAAGAAGATAAATATACGTTGCGAAAATTGTGAGTCGAGAAATTGTTCTCACTTTTCAGATTTGTCATATGATGAACTTACCAAGTTAAGCGACACAAAATCGTCTATAACTTATAAAAAGGGCCAAACGCTTTTCTATGAAGGCACTCGTCCTTTAGGTTTGTTTTGCATCAATTCCGGCAAAGTGAAAGTTTACAAAATGAGCGCTGATGGCAAAGAACATATTATAAGTCTGGGCAAGCCTGGAGATTTCTTGGGTTACAGGGCTTTGATCGGAGAGGAATTCTATGCCGCATCAGCAACAGTGCTTGAGGAAGCGACCATTTGCTATATCCCAAAAACAGAATTTCTCAACGCGCTTCAAAAGAATCCGTACTTTTTCCAAAGAATGACGAAAGCTCTTTGTCATCAAGTTGGTGTATTAGAGCAAAAGCTTATAACCTTGGCCCAAAAGTCTGTAAGAGAAAGATTGGCGCTGACACTGCTTATGCTAAAAGAGAGTTACGGTATGGAAGATCCAGATGGCGGAAGCACTCTTATCGACATTGCTTTATCTAGAGAAGATCTTTCAAATATAGTTGGCACAGCTACAGAAACAGTGATTAGGCTTCTCTCCGAATTCAAAAGCGATAAAATGATAGCCATGCAAGGCAAAAAAATCAGGGTTATCAATGCGCAGGCATTAATGAAAACCGCGGACTTCTACGACCCTATAGAACTGGAATAGAGATAATTACATATTACACATATATTTAAAGAGCCATTTCTCAAAAAGAAAAATGGCTCTTTTTTTGTCTTTTTTTTTTCGACATAATGCTTTTTTATTTGCTTGTACAAAGCTTCAAAACCTGTTTGCAATCTTTCATGACAAAAGTCATTTATTATTGAATTTTTAAATTTTAAATTGTGATAAACCTAAAAACAAAATGCCATGAGAACTATATTAGTCCCTACAGATTTTTCCAGCCAAGCAGGATACGCTCTTAGCTTAGCTGCGCAAATTGCCCGACAAAATGATTCAAAAATATTGTTATTGCACGTAGTAGAAAATTACAGTGCTGTCAATACTGTCTCTGTAACTGGAGACATGACTCCAAGTAATTTCACTGACGACATATATACAATCAAATTGATAGAAACTTCAAAAAAGCATCTTGAAGAAGCGGCCAATGATCCTTTGTATTCAGGAGTAGTCATCGACACCAAAATACAAGTGGGCAACCCTTATGGAAGCATCTCTTCAGAAGTTACTGAGAATGATGTTGATTTGATTGTCATGGGAACAACAGGCGTTTCCGGCTTGGACGAAGTGCTTATCGGTTCTAATACTGAGAAAGTAGTTCGCCATTCTAAATGCCCTGTCTTGACCGTTAAAAACCCGGTAGAATTAGATAGCTTGAAAGAAATCGTCTTTGCTACCAATTTCGCTGAGGAAAACAAGGAATTAATTGAGAATCTAAAGAAGCTGCAAAAAACTTTAGATGCTAAATTAAACCTTCTCAAAGTAAATACTCCTAACAACTTCAATGTTGACAGGGACACAAGAAAAGATATCAACAACTATATTGAAAAGTATAGTTTGGAAAACTATACTGTTAATATTTACAATGCCCTGGATGAAGAGGATGGCATAATATTCTTCGCAGAAGATATCAATGCCGACCTAATCGCAATGGGAACTCATGGAAGGACGGGCTTTCTCCACTTGATCAGTGGCAGCATAGCCGAAGATGTGGTTAATCACGCTTCAAGACCTGTCTGGACATACAAAGTGAAGTAAAATACATCAATGGGCGGCAAAGTTAAATAAACTTTGCCGCATTATATCTGATGAAAAATTTCTTCCCAACACTAAGTAATTAAAATTAAAACATCAGACATGCCAAGGACTTTAATAACTCTTGACGAACAGATCAATGATTTCCCCGAAAAGATCATCAACTTGAATAACAAGATCTTTTTCGAAAGCTATGTGCCTTCTATTGAAGGTATTTTGACCACTAAGCCTAAAAATGGGAATCATATTGATCATAAATCTTTAGAGGAAATTGTGGTAGAGGAGGATAGCGAGCTTAAAGAACACATTGGTCAATTGAAATTAAAGGCGCGTAATCTTGGAATTAAGTTCAAGTATACTCTCCAAGAACATAACACAAGCGATATCATAGAAAAAACAGTTTGCAAGGATTTGCTAATCATGACTTACAATGCTTGCTTTGATTATATTTCCGGAGACAACTCTTCGCAATTATTCAATATCTTGAAGGAAAGCAAGTGCCCTATCATGATTATTCCTTCCAATTTTGATGAAATCAACGAGCTTATTTTCACCTATGACGGAAAAGAAACTTCTTTCTATGCTATAAAAAACTTCTGTTATCTATTTGGAAATAAGCTAAAAGACAAAGAAGTAAGCATACTCAGTGTTACCTCCAATCTGGAAGAAGAAATCAAATATGAAAAAAACTTGATGAATTATATTCAAGACATATTCAAAAATGTTGGTTTGCAAAGATTGGTTGGGGAAGATACTTCCAAAGAAATTTACGAATTTGCCTTGCAATTCAACAACCCTCTCGTTGTGATGGGTGCTTATAGCAGAAGCCACATATCGCATATGATGGTGCCAAGCGCGGCAAGAGAAATTATATTCAAGAAGAAAATTCCTCTATTTATCGCTCACAGATAATAGCAGGAGCAAAATAACCAACTCTATTTTTTATTTTCATTCAATTACCCTTACGCCGGATGACAACCGGCGTTTTTTTATTTTTCCCCATTCTTACAGGTTAAGCCTTCCATATAAAAGTAAAGCCCAACTTGAAATCTAATCGATTCAAGCCGGGCTTTATATAATCACACTTTATTATCTATTTAGGCCTTCATTTCAGAATAAGCCGCTTTAATCCTTTCCTTCAAATCTTCACTAGCTTTAACAAGCGGTAGCCTAACCTCTGAACCGCATATGCCAATAATATCCAACAAGGCCTTCACGCCAACAGGATTAGACTCTTCATACATCAATGGATTAATATCAGACATGGCGAATATTTCCTGTCTAAGCCTTGCAGGGTCATTCCCCAAAGCAGCGTCAACCATCCCTTTCATTTGCTCCGGCAAAGCATTTGCCAAAACTGAAATTGCGCCAACACCCCCAAGAGCAATCAAAGTAGGCGTAAACAAGTCATCTCCGGAGATAAGATCGAAATCTTTAGGCTTTCGCTTGGCTAGAGTCACCAAATGATCGTAATTAGATGAAGCGTCTTTAACTCCGCAAATATTGGAATGCTCGGCAAGCTTAAGAATAGTATCGGCAGACATCATAGAGCCTGTTCTGCCGGGAACATTATATAATACAACCGGAACAGGACTTGCGTCAGCAACTGCGACATAATGCCTCAAAATCCCATCTTGGCTTGGTTTATTATAATATGGACTCACAGAAAGCAAAGCATCCACCTTTGACAAATCTGTAGATTTGATTGTTTCAACTACAGCATGGGTATTATTTCCTCCTATGCCGTAAACGATTGGCAACTTCCCTGCATTTTTCTCCGCAACAAAATCCAAAACTTTGGATTTTTCTTCTTGAGACATTGTTGCCGACTCTCCTGTTGTTCCTTGCACTACCAGATATTCACAACCTGCCACGCTTACATGATCCACCAGCCTTCCCAAGCCGTCATAATCTACATTTTGATGTTCATCAAATGGCGTTACCAAAGCCACACCTGTTCCTCTTAAGCTTCCCATCTTTCTCCATTAAATTTTTTTACTGTAATAAAGCATTTCATCTAAAGGACTCTTAGACTTCTCATCATCTTGCTTCATGATCATCATGTCATAAAAATCCGTGTATCTCTCCTGATAGTAACCTATTTTAAATTTAGTTTTTAGTTTATTAAGCATATAAATGCTCAAAGGGTTGATATCCTCATCCACATGGAATAAGATATCATAATCATTTACAATTAAATTAGCGACTTCTTCAGAATTGGGAGCCCCATTCCATCTGAAATCTTCATATCCAACAGAAACAACTTGTTCACTGCTTTGCTCTTTTTCTCCATCCACAAAGCAAATCACCTTCAACACATTCTTACCCTCCTCAACAAGCTGTCTGATAAATTTATTCACACTCTGATCATTGTCTTCCAAAGCCGTGCTCAAAACAATAATATTTTTAGCTTGGCTTAAGCTTATAGATTCCCTTCTCTTTTCCGCCAGAGTCTGTGCTTTTCTATTAATCAGCGCTTTCTTTAAAAACAACATCCTGAATTTTTGTTACAAGCCTATCTTTTCCAAAAATTCATTTTCAGAAATAATCTTTGTTCCCAACTTCTCTGCTTTAGCCAGCTTAGATGGCCCCATTTTGTCTCCAGCTAACAAAAAGCTAACCTTTGAAGACAAAGCGGACACAACTTTGCCGCCATTATTCTTTATCAAATCTTTCAACTCATCTCTTGAATACTTTTCGAATACGCCGGAAATCACAAACGACAAGCCTTCGAGCGAAGTGCCAACTTGTTCAGCCTCTTCGCTTCTCTGAATCTCGAAATTCAATCCGTAACTCTTAAGTCTATTTAGCATAGACAAATTGTTCTCTTCAGCAAAGTATTCCAATACACTATTGGCAATTTTTTCGCCTATCTCAGGAGCTTCTATCAACTCCTCGAAGGTGGCTTTTTGCAACTGCTCCAAAGTCTCAAAATGAATCGCTAATTTCTCGGCTACGGTTTTGCCTACAAATCGGATGCCTACGGCAAACAACACGATTTCAAAAGGCATTTGTTTCGAGTCTTCAATGCCTTGAAGAAGCTTCGCTGTCGACTGTTCCTTAAAGCCTTCCAGCTTTAAAATATCATCTGCTTTAAGCTCGTACAAGTCAGCGATATTATCAACCAATCCCGCTTTATGCAATGCATTTATCGTTCTGCTGCCCAAAGACATGATATTCATTGCCCTTCTTTGAACAAAATGCTCTATTTTGCCTTTTATTTGAGGCTCACAGCCATTTTCATTCGGACAGTAGTAATTCACCTCTCCTTCTTTTCGGACTAATGCAGTGCCGCATTCCGGGCAATTCGAGACAAAATTTATCTTTACTGCATTTTTCGACCGTTGATCAGCAAGCACTCCCGTAATCTTAGGGATGATCTCGCCTCCCTTCTCCACATAAACCTGATCGTCAATATGCAAATCCAGCCTTTCAATCTCATCAGCATTGTACAAGCTGGCTCTCTTCACTATCGTTCCTGCCAATTCAACAGGCTCCAAGTTCGCAACAGGCGTAACGGCACCTGTTCTACCCACTTGAAAAGTCACTTTGTCAAGCCTAGTCATTGCTTTCTCCGCTTGATACTTGTACGCGATCGCCCATCGAGGATTTTTGGAAGTATTTCCAAGTTCCGCTCTTTGATTCAAATCATTGACCTTGATGACAATGCCATCAATCTCAACCGGCAGATTTTGACGTTCGTTTTCCCAATGCTGAATATATGCCTTAACCCCTTCCAAAGAGCCGCAAGTTTTGTAGGTTGGAGACACTGGCACTCCCCAAGATTCCAATAACGCCAAAGCATTGCTGTGCGACGGCACTGTTAAATTTTCACCTAACAAATTATAAAGATAGCAATCAAGTCTTCTCTGAGCCACTATGCTAGAGTCCTGCATCTTGATCGTACCAGAAGCCGCGTTTCTAGGGTTTGCCAATGGCGCTTCTCCTATATCTTCTCTTTCTTTATTTATTCTTTCAAATTCAGCTAATGGAAGCAATATCTCTCCTCTTACTTCAAACTTCTGAGGCCAACCTTCTCCTTTTAACTTCAAAGGAATGTTTCTTATCGTTTTAACGTTGTCAGTGACATCATCTCCCTGCACTCCGTCTCCACGAGTGATTGCTTGAGTCAACTTGCCTTCTTCATAAATAAGACTAATAGCAACCCCATCGAATTTTAGTTCGCAAACATATTCAACCTTTTCCTCGGCAAGGCCTTTTCTCACTCTTTTGTCAAATTCAAAAATTTCTTCATCAGTATACGTGTTGGCCAAAGACAACATAGGATATTCATGCTTTACTGATTTAAAATTCTTGTTCACAGTTCCTCCAACTCTGGTAGTTGGCGAATGAGGGTCTTTAAATTGGGGAAATTCATTCTCCAATTGTTGAAGCCTTTTCAGCATCATGTCAAAGTCAAAGTCAGAAACCTTGGATTCATGCCGTTGATAATAAGCTTCGTTCAGGGAATTTATTTCCTTTGTTAAATTTTCAATCTCAATTTTGGCCTCGTCTGCTGTCATGGATTTGTTATGTATATTTTACAATATTAGTAAATAATTTCGATTAATCAGGTCAGAATAAAATAAAAGTTTTAAATCTATGGACCATATAAAATAATGTTTCATATGTAAAAACAACCCTCATTCAAAACAAACAAAAAGAAATCGACGATCCTTTTCATTATATAGCCTGATTTGTAATATTTTTGTACGCTTAATAAGTATTTTTCGTAATTTTGAGTTTATAATCAATTAAAGCAAAATAATAGTCCCACTTTTTAATTATACACTATTAATGGATAAACACACTTTAAACAAGAGCAAAATTTTAGAGCTTTCAAAGGATCTTTTCTATAAAAAAGGATATACAAAAGTTACCATGGATGAGATTGCTCAGGGCTTGGGCATGAGCAAAAAAACATTGTACAAATATTATGACGGCAAATATGATTTGCTTACTCAAATACTTGACAATTTTGAAAATGACATGAGCAATGGAATCAATGAAATTCTTGAAGACCAGAATAGCTCATTCATCAACAAATTGAAAAGAATGCTTAGACATGCCGGCTTGACTTTTAGCGAACTTAGCACCACGCTAATGATCGACTTCCAAAAGAATCTTCCGGATATTTGGAACCGTGTGAATGAGTATAAGAAAGACGCTGCTTTTTTAAGATTTAGGAAATTAATCGAAGACGGGCAGAAATCAGGCGAGATTTCCTCAACTGTCAACAAAAACTTGGTGGTTGCTATTTACGCCAGCGCAATCGACAACCTTACCAACCCGGCATTTATCGACACCATGCCTCAAAACGTGAAAGACGGAATGCCAGTAACACTTTCTGAAATTTACGATCAAATCATCAACATTATCTTCGATGGCATACTTATAGATATCGCCAAAGAAGAATTCAGAAATGACAAAGTTGTTTAACAACTTTGTCATTATTCCATTTTATCCAACTATTTTAACCAAGCCGCTTTAATTTTCTCTGCTTTTTTGCTTGGTTCCACTACTTCCTCAATAGCGCAACGAACTACATTATCCTCCTGCAATTTCACTTTCAAATCCTGAATAATTCCGTCTCTGCTTATTGTCACAGTCACAATGTCTCCCGGCTTTTTCGTATCTAATATTTTATTCAATATTTTCAAATCAACTCTATAGCCTTCAACACCAATTATCTCATCATTAGCATTGATACCGCTATCGTATGCCGATGTTCCTCTGGTAACGCCTTTAACCATCAATTTCCCATCTGAAGCACTCAAGCTAGTTCCCAACTTCACACTACCCGGATTAGTTGGGATGCAATTCAAACTCAAGCCCACCTTGGAAAAAATACCATTGTAATCAATAGGCGTAGTACTATAAACATAGTCATCGAAAAACTTCGTCATATTTTTTCCGGCAACTTTATTGACAGCATTGATGAAATCCTCTTCAGTAATCCCTCTATCCAACTTCAAGTGGTATGTATCGTACAAATACTTCATTACATCGTCAAGGCTTTTCTTTCCATTTGTCGCGGAAATAATTTCTATATCCAACATAGCTCCAACTATACTTCCTTTAGAATAATATGAAACCGTTGTATTGTAGCTGTTCTCATTTGGTCGATAAGCCTTGATCCAAGCATCAAAACTAGCATCCGCCAATGACTGGACATGAGCTCCCGGCTTATTTTCCAATCTGTTGATACCTCCTTGAAGCCTATTCAGATACTCTTGCTTTGATAATATTCCAGTTCTTTCCAAAAGCATCTCATCATAATAAGAAGTGATACCTTCCATTACCCAAAGCAATCGAGTATAATTCTCTTCATTGTAATTAAAAGGTCCTAGCTCCACTGGTCTCAATCTCTTGACATTCCAAAGATGAAAATACTCATGGCACACCAAACTCATAAAATTCTGCATTCCCGCCTTCGTGGCATATTGCCATCTCTCAACTTGCAAAGTAGTTGAATTCAAATGCTCCAAACCACCTGAAGAATGATCGAGGTTATGGATAATAAACGTATACTCTTTGTTAGGATTGCTGCCGAATACTTGCGAGCAAGCTTCAACTACCTTTTTCATATCCGAAACCAATAAATCTTCGTCATAGGGCGCGTCACCATACATAGCGATAGTAAAGCTAGTTCCATCGGCTTCGAAATTGAAGATTTTCTGATTGCCTATCTCGATAGGACTATCAGCTAGAATATCATAGTTTGGCGCGGAATATACAAACTTCTCTCCCGGCACATTGGCCAGCGCTGTAGTTACTTTTGAAAATGATTCGTTTGGAACGACAGTCAATGTCGAAGACAAGTCTTTATAGCCGTCCACATACATAAAAACGCTTGAGCCGTTGATATAGCCATGAGAACTATCCAAAAAGCTTGTTCTCACCGATAATTCAAAAGCGTAAACATTATACTGAACTTTTATTTTTTCAGCATTCTTTGAAAAAACTCTCCAAGTGTTCTTATTGATCTTTTCAAACTCCAAGGTTTTGCCATCTGCTCCATAAGCATCGAATGTGTCAATGCTCTTGGCAAACTCCCTGACCAAATAGGAGCCTGGAGCCCATACTGGCAATTGAAAATCCAAATAATCTTTTTCCAGATTCTCAACTTCCATACTTACCTGAAAATAATGCGTGTAGGGTTCAGGCATGCTTACTTCATAACGCAGTTCGGGCTTGCTCTGCGCATTTGCAACAATTGTGGAAGTAATTGAAGCAAGCAAGCAAAAGACAATCAGCAACTTTAATCTGACTTTCATTTCAATAAAAAATATAGATTTGACAAAATAATATCGCCAAATATATAAATTCTAGTAGCAATTAAAAAACATATCCAAAGCCAAAGCCATAGACAAGATCTCTTTGTTTATTATGGAAATCCATATTGATGGTCGGAGACAAGGTCAAATGATGCCAATGAAAATCATATCCCGTACCTATGCGAGTTACGTATTCATTCTCATTTTCTTTTAAAATCACTCCCGGTCCAGCCAAAAATTTCAGTCCCGCCAATGGATGATAAATCACTTCTCCTATAATTATGCCCTCGGTGCTCGTTTTAGATTCGCCATTTGGTTCATGGCCTCCGCCACCGTGCTCGCCTTCGCTCGTTTTAAAAAATTCAGTAGTAAAACCAAATCCCAAGTGATGATGCATAAGTCCAGTCTTGTACTCATATTCGATGCCAACTGGATTATTATTGTTGCTATCTCCTCCTAGAAAAATTCCCAAGTGATGATGCTCTTGATGTTTGTTCTCACCATGTGCTTCTGTAGCAAAACTATCATGAAAATCATCTTGATATTCTTTATGCTGTGCCATAACAGACAAATACATAAAGCTTAAAATTAAGCTGAGTGTAAATCTTTTCATATATCACTTCATTAGTTATCCTTGCAAATGTAAAAGGCCAACCTTCTGAATGATATTCTTAAAATCACATCAAACTCTGACTTTGATCATTATTTTAGATAAAAAAATATCAACAGTAGTTAAAATTTCAATTCTTTCAAACAGGACCATAGTTTCTTCTTCAAACTAACATCCTTTGAAATCAAACTTAATTTATCTGCCATTAAAATTTCTTCTGCTCCACTCCCTTCTGATACTTGATAAGACTGAATATCCGAGCCCGGCACGTGGATGCCGAAAGATATTATTGTTTTGAATTCTACTCCATCTGGAAATTGGTCCAACACTGAGCAATGCTTCAAATCAATACTTCTTGAAGCGATAATTTTCTCCAAGAAAGTTTCCATATCGCTATTGCCATGCTCATCATGAAGAATCAAATATTCACTCTCATGTTGACTCGATGCAGCACTGGAATATTCTCCGGCTTCTTCCTCAAGCACTAAGCCCTCTTTATTGACATCCTTGTCTAGAACAATTATCTCCTCGTCAATTATGTAGGGCAAAGCATTAAGCAAATTCTTCTCCATCATTTATTTCAAAATATTTGAACTGCAAAAATACTGATTAATAATTGAATCGCTATCAAGCGAAATAAAAAAGAGAAACTTAAAGCTATTTTATCATTCATTCCTTTTTTTTCGCAAGTCAGTGACTTGCTCGAAGCCAATTCCCCAATTATCGGTATTCACTTCATCTATCACCACGACTGTTGTCGAGGGGTTCTTGCCAAGCACATCCACCAAAAGCTGAGTAGCTCCTTCGATTAGCGCTTTCTTTTGTTCCTTGGTTACTCCTTCATCCGTTATTTTAATATTCACATAAGGCATAATTCTCTGATTTTATGATTTCAATCAACACAAAACATTATTTATCTGATTGTCAATAAATTAAAAACAAATACAAAGTCCATTTTTCAAATCCTACTGAGAAATTCCGCAATATTCATCGCTTTTTGTTCGTTTGAAAAAACAACTGAAAATGTTAAAAATGTTAAAAACATATCTCATAACTATATTAAAATCGCTATTTTTTTGGCTTTTCGTATTTTTTTCGCAAAGAGTGATTTTTATGTTGCTTACATTCAACCAAAGCACCTCTGACGGGCTCCAAGATATTTACAAGGCCTTTGCCAATGGAGCATATCTTGACATGTCCATGGCTGGATACTTCATCACTATCCCTGTTTTGCTGGGTTACATTTTTACAATTCATCAAAGCAGGTTTTTGATAAAGGTCAACTCAATCACGAACTCAATTTTGCTTTTCACCACTTTCACACTAGCGATCGTCGACATACCTCTTTATTACGAATGGCAAAGCAAAATCAATTATAAAATATTCAATTATTTATCTCAGCCTTGGGAAGTATTAAAAAACACGCCACTGCCTCGCGTAGCAATTTCATTCATTCTAATTGCTTGCTTTACCTATTTATTCAAAAAAATATACCAAAAAATAGTTTTCGATGGCACTTACAAAACTTTCTCCAAGCCCAATTGGGCTTTTGCGTTTATTACTTTCATACTAACTGTAACTCTTAATGTCTTGACCATCCGAGGAGGAGTTCAAGAAATGCCGATCCAACAAAGCGATGTTTATTTTTCAGAAAATAACCACATGAACCTTTTAGCGACCAATACCACTTGGAACTTCATGCACAGTGTTCTGAAAAATGGAAAGACCTTAACTGAAAACCCATATAAATACTTCGAAAAAAAAGAGTCTGCCGATATCGTAAGAGGGCTTTATCATAATCAAAATAAAGCCAATTTATCAATATTGAAAACTCAACGTCCTAATATCGTTTTAATCATTGGAGAAAGCATGGGCGCTGATATTATTGGAGCTATGGGAGGATTCAAAGACATAACTCCCAATCTGGACTCCATCATTTCCCAAGGCTTGCTTTTTGAGCATATTTATGCCTCTGCTGAAAGAAGCCAAGATGGAATAGCAAGCATTTTCTCCGCATTTCCAGCCCAACAATACACATCTCTAGGAAAGATGCCCGCAAAATCCCGAAAACTGCCATCCATGCTCAACATTCTCAAAAATGAAGAGTACTCCACTTCTTTCCATTTCGGCGGACAACTCAATTTCGGGAATATCAAAGCTTTTCTTTATGGACAAGGCATGCAAGATATTTTCGACATTGACGATTTTTCAGATAGAGAAATTACCAGCAGACTTGGCGCTCATGACGAACACTTGTTCAATAAACTTTTAACTTATCAAAAGGAGCTAAAATCCCCCTACTTTTCAGTGGCTTTCACTCAAAGCACACATTCTCCTTACGACCAGCCAGTTCAAGATCAAATAACATGGGGTGGAATACATAAAGGATACCTTAATGGAGCTTGGTATACGGACAGTTGCATTAACAATTATGTTGCTAAAGCCAGAAACGTTCTACCGGATTACGAGAATACTTTATTCATCATGATTGCCGATCATACCCATACCAACCCCAGAACCTATACTCACGACTTACCTGACAGAAGAAAAATTCCACTGGTAATATGGGGACCAGCTCTTAAAAATGAATTCAAAGGCAAAAGGATCAAAAAAATAGGGAATCAGACTGATTTTCCAGCTACAATACTGGCGCAAATGAATCTCGAAAACAAAACAAACTTTTATTGGAGCAAGGACTTGCTAGACAGTAATAGCGTTGATTTCGCTTACTATTGCTCTGGAGATATATTAGGATGGAAAGACAATAACGGCTATTTGATTTACAATAATGAAATTGATTCGATTATGTCAAGTGATATAGGTTTTGAAAACATCAAAAGAAAGAACCTCGACAAAGCCAAAGCCTATACGCAAAAAGTATTTGATCAGTATTTAGAATATTAAATAAAAAAGCCGACTATATGCGTCGGCTTTTCTGTATATCTATTGAAGTTTTTTCTTCTTATCAATCGTCTTGGCTTTTCCTGATTCAGGAATTTTATATTTTAACCAAGACTCCAATGTATCATAAATCTTATTCTTATCTTCTTCAGAGAAATGTTTTATTCTCACACCATGAGAACCTTTTGGATGCACCATCTTAACAGCATTTGTCGTATGATCCGAAATATCTATTGCGCAAGCAGTCCAAGTATCATATTCACCATAAAGATATAGGAAATTATTATCATTCGTCTTCAACCATTCCACTACTTTCTTCATATCTGAATTATCATACTCTAATGGAATTCCTTTTGGAGCAAACACTTGATTGTTAGGATTTTCAACAGAAAGCAAATCCTCCAAACCATCTGTTCTATATCCATAATAACCCAACTGCGTAGAAGCTTGGTAGTAGAATGATTCTGTTTCTTTCACAGTAGCCTTGTCATAATCTCTGAATCTAACCGCTTTTACCATAAAATCAAAAAACTCTTGGGCATCAGCGTCTACAGCCACAATATCATCGCAAGATGTGTAGCCCCATTGCCAAAAGCCAAATGGAAACTCCAATGCACCATAATCATAAGCACCTTCAAGATCAAAAACATAATCGTATCCTTTCTCTTCAGTATACTCCTTGAACTTAGGCAATAGTTCAGCTTTTCTTTCCAACATAGCTCTTTGAAAGCCATAAACTTTATCTCGGCATTCTTTTGTTCCTACTTGATCCAAAAACGGATAAATTCTGTCTTCTTCCAATGCCAACATAATCGGCGCAACATACGGCACAGCTACATCCACATCTTCTGGGTAGAAATACTTGTGATAAATTGTTGTTTGTCCACCTTTGGAAATACCTGTGGTAATCCATTTGGAAGTATAAAATTTCTTCAGTTTTGAAATAATCGCATGTTGATCTGCGGCTGCTTGCTCGATATTCAAAGTTGACCATTGAATGCAGTCCTTAGGCATTGATTCTCCAAAATATCTATGCTCAATCACCACCTGATTCGATTCCAACAATGTGCTCAGTTCTCCTGCCTTGTCAGACCACATCACGTAACCTTGAAGCTCGGCAACAATAGGTTTTGCAGCTGAAACGTGAGATAAAACCACTTTTTGTTGAAACACTCCTTTTGAAAGATCTTTATGATCTATCGGTTGGGTAAACATCAATTTGTATTTCTCCGAATATATTTCATCTTTAGGGTCGGAAATCTCCATTTCCTCGATTTGCACGTTTTCCAGAGTACCTAGAAACTCTCTTAATTTAGATGTCTGCTTAGCTTCGCTTGACGCTTCTACTTTTTTATTTCCGCTTTGCTGGCAAGAAGCGAATAAAGTCAAAAGCATGACAAACATTGCAAATGGTTTAGTCAAATTTTTCATATAAAATGTGTAGTTATAAAAAGAGCCATGCCTCAATAATAAAGCATGACTTCCGTATTTTAATTTGATTCAATCAATTACCTCAAAATAAATCCATCTTTCAAAGCATCTTTTGGATCGAAGAAAAACTCATTTCTTCCAACAATAGCGGCTGTGCCTGATACTTTTGGTATAATTGCATCAAAAGGACCATATTTAGTCTCTTCCACAACTTCAACATCCATCAATGTTCCCAATATACTTTCGATGGTAATTTCCTCTCCATGGGCAATCTCGCCTTTAGCGTAATGTATAGCCGCACGTCCAGAAACTCCTGATCCAGTTGGTGACCTATCCACTTCTCCTTCCGCAAAAATACACACGTTACGAGAATGATGACTCTCTTCATGAGCATCGCCAATAAAAATGGTTCCATACAAGAAAGATAAATCCTCTTCGAATGGATGCTTGATCTCAAAGTTTTCCATCACAGCGTACTTGATTCTTCTTCCATAATCCACCAAACGATCATGATCTTCTCCAGTAAGCTTCAATCCTAAATCCGCAGCTTGCACATAAGCATAAAAAGCTCCACCGTATCCTAAGTCAAACTTCACTTTGCCTAAGCCCGGCACTTCTACTTCTTGATCTTTCAAAGGCATAAACGAAGGCACATTCAAGAAAGAAACTTTCTTCACCTTGCCATCTTCACCTATTTTAGCAGTCGCAGTTATTCTTCCGCATGGACAATCAATTTTGATCACTGGATTATCGCCTTCTTTTTTAATCATTCCTGTGTCTAACACTAAAGTCACCAAAGCAATCATTGCATGACCGCACATAGTACTATAGCCTTCATTATGCAAAAAGAATGTACCAAAGTCTCCGTCAGGCGTATTGGCAGGAACAATCACAGCTCCATACATATCCGCATGCCCTCTTGGCTCCCACATTGTGCCTGTTCTGATAAAATCCAGATTATCCCTAAAATATCTTCGTCTCTCAAGCACCGTTTCTCCCTTGATTTCAGGCAATCCGTCGATATACACTCTAAGAGGCTCCCCGCCAGTATGCAAGTCAATAGTTCTGATTGTCATCCAATCTTCCGATGGTCTCCAATCCCATCCTTCGAACAACTCAGTCGTAGCTCCTTTATATGCTATAGTTTGATTATCAGCCATTGTTTATCTCTTTGATCTTCAAAAATTAAATTCTTAATATCCAGATCATAATTTAAAAAATATTCTTAACATTGATAAATTTTATGCCAATATAAAACCACAATTGGGTAATTATTGATAATATAAAGCAAAATTAACCTCTTATTATTTCTAATTACTTTGAGCTGATCCTGATGCCGATGAATTAAGTTTTGCAGGATCGCCTCTAAACAACTCTACCCAACCTGTGAAGTTACCATGATCTCCAGCATTCAATTCATAAAAATAAATTCCCTCCGGCTGTCCTTCCCCCGTCCATTCATTGCCTAATTTATAATCCGTCGATTTGAAAACAGTTCTGCCGGCTCTATTTGTAATCACGATTGTCCATCCTGCCTCATTAGCTCTAGGCATATTGCCTATTTCAAACACATTGTTGTATCGATCTCCATTTGGAGTGAAAATATTCGGGATCCAAATACCTTGCGTCATTTCCAATACAAAATTCTCCGAAACTACGCATCCGGAAGTGTCATTCAAAATCACTGAATACTCTCCCGCATGAAGATTTCTAAATGTAGCTTCCGCATCTTTAGACAAATCGTAATGATCAGTCAACTGCGCTTCAAAGATAATATCTCCAGCTTGTTCGCTTCCATAAGAGGTAAGCTTTTCCTCCAGCTTAAGCTTGACTCTATACCCTCCTTCACCGCTTCGAGTAATATCCACAAGATTAACAATACCTATATTTCCATTCTCGCTATCAAATGGCAAGTACTTTTCATCAATCACAAGCTCTTCTATTCTCAAAGGATTTTCAGGCCTTGAAATAGATATTGCTCTTTTTTCAGAAATCACACAGCCGCTTTGCTCTTGGGACAAAGAGAGTGAATAATCTCCCTCACTTAACTGAGAATCGTCAATAACATAATTTATAAAGTTAATGTCGTTTTGGAAACTGTCTTCAATTACAACCTCCCCTTGATCGTTCAGCAAAGTGAGTTTATAGTCAAGAGCATCATCTCCAATTATTTCTCCGACAATAATCTCAGCCTCATCGTCTGAACAGTAAGGCAAATTCACATTCATAGTAAAATCAACATTAACATAAGCTCCGCCAATTTCAATATTTGATTGGCTTGGGCATGAGTTACCGCTATCTTCGGAAACTATTCGAACAGTGTATTGACCAGAAGAAAGATCTTTATACTCTTTAGAAAAAGATTCCATTAAATCTCTCACATACACTTCTTCAGTATCATCTTTAATAATAGTTACAAAATAAGGCCAATCCGTGTTTGTTCTATCTTTGTCAATATTAACAGTAAGCTTGCCATCATCTCCGCCTCCACCACAAGTTGGATCTACCTTTTGTAATTCAAAATAGACTACTTCAGGTCCTCCTACTGTTATCTCTACATTTTTCGTACAACCGGTAAACTCATCCTTTAGTACCAAATACTGAACTTCACTTCCCACATTCTCAATCACTGTGCCTTCAATAAAAGGAGTAAATGCCTCATCCCCCTTATTAATCCATTTCCATGAATAAAAAGATGAACTTACTCCGCCAGTTATTTGATTCATCCTAAAGCTGCCATCATTCTTACCACAAGTACTTGAACTAATCACATCCCAATTCAATACAAGGTTAACTCTTTGCTCAGCAACTTGAACCTCTTGAGAAAGTTTAGTGCAGTCGTAATTCAAATCCTTAAGCTCCACTTTATAGGTTCCCGCCTCAATAGTAAACTGCGGTTGAGTTTGATAAGGACTCACCTCCTGCCATTGGTTATTTTGTTGCAGCTTATAAAGACGATATTCATAATCTCCAGAACCTCCACTAGCGACAAAATTGATTTCCCCAAAAGCTTGACAAGTTTGCGGTTTCGAAAGCTCGAAATCAAAAATCACATTATCGCAATTCAGCGACTCCCTCTCTTCAATCACAACTGTTGAATCATTAGAAATACATCCAGTTGTTAAAGACGTTATTGACAAGACATATTCTCCAGCTCTCAAATTTTCAAAAAGCCCCGTCTGATTCACCAGCACATTCCCATATTTATCTTCTATGTGAAAATCAAACGTGTCATCCCTTAATACACCTCCTTCAAATGTTTTGCCTCGCACTTCAACAAAACCAATCCCTGGAGTTTCTACTGTTGTATGTCCTATCACAACATTATCGATCAAACTCGACTTCAAAGGTTGCAAATAAAATGTATGTATCTCTGACCATTCGCAAATTACCGCCTTTTTCAAACGTCCTCTAATCTGATATGTGCCTGCTATAAGGTCGGAAATCAAGATATTGTTGGTGTTAGTACTCAAAATAGGGCTCCAAGCACTCTCGGTATCCAATTTGTATTGCAACTCATAAGCGACCCCGCCAGACAAGTTAATGGAAAGCTTGCCTTCCGGAGAGCTTCCACAAGATGGACTTTGACCAAATACTCCTTCAATAACAAAATCATCACATGGTTCTGTTGAGCAAACCACGACATTAACATCAAATTCCAAATCATCAGCTTTAACACATGCAAAAGGGTGGTCATATGATACCGTAATTTTCCTCACTTCTCCTGCTGATAAAGAGCTTGCGTCAAACATTCCATCAGAATCTGTCAAAGATTCAGTGCTATTGAATGTAAAAGTTCCCCCATCAAAGTCAACCTCCATGTATTGAGAAAGATCAATAAAACCACCTTCACAAACTTCTATATTCGGCACATTCAAACTCAATACTGGCTTTGGAATATTATTTATTACAATTTCATTGGATACCGTTCTAGAGTTTAAAGCACACGATGAAGTTGAAACAGCTTCAGCTTCCACAATATCTCCATGATCAAATCCTCCATAGACAAAAGTTTTGTCAGTTCCTGATTTTTGAACGATACCATTTACCCACCAATTTATAGTGACTTGATCATCAATACTTGGCAATACAGCGGTAAACAATACAACATCCGTTGGAGAGCATACACTTTCCTTATCCGGACTTATTGTCAATTCTAATTTCTTCTTTCCAACTCCTATAGTTTTTTCCGCCCTTTTCTTTTCTC
This sequence comes from Aureibacter tunicatorum, assembly GCF_036492635.1. Classification (GTDB taxonomy): domain Bacteria; phylum Bacteroidota; class Bacteroidia; order Cytophagales; family Cyclobacteriaceae; genus Aureibacter; species Aureibacter tunicatorum. Next base: position 1,400,938 of record NZ_AP025305.1, on the reverse strand, counting down.
CAGGAGAACAAATTCTTGAACTACTTACCACAACCTCAATGTGAGCTTGCCCTTCAGCGTTGGTAAAGTATTCATATGTTGGAGCATTATGTCCTAATATTTCATTACCATTGACAAACCACTGATATGCAGGACTATCTCCTCCGTGGCGGACATCAGCAGTAAATGTAGCAGACTCGTTCAGGCAATAATTATCCTCATCTGTAAGCAGATCAACTTCCATCGGCAAATTATCAATGGTGATATTCAATATTTCCGAAGTTGCTTCATTGGCTTTATCGCATGACAAACTACTAATCACTTTCACCGACACTTGATCTTGATCGATTAAGTCTGCTGTTTCAAAAGTTGGTGAGTATGTTTTAGCTATCTCCACTCCATTAATCATCCAAACATATTGCGGAGCATCGCCAGCATCTGAAACTTGAGCGGTAAAACTAACCGTTTCCCCCTCACAAACAGTCGTATTGTTTGCATCAATAGAAATAGTAGGTTCGACATCTCCAATATCAACATTCACTGATCTTTCCAAAGCTGTAAAACAGGCTAAACCAGAATTCGACACTTTGACTTTAATCTCACTAGAGGTGGCTACTGGTATTGAATATGAAGACTCATCAACTCCTGGAATCAAATTACCATTCAAATACCATTCAAATTGAAATGAATCAAGGTTTAAATCGGATTCCAATGTCAGATTAACACGATCTCCTGAGCAAACACGCTCTTTATCGACTTTCAACTCAAAATTATACTCGCTTGGCAAAATATCGATCTGAGCTGTATCCATTATTATGTTTTCAAAATCAAGACAGTTTAGATCATCAGCTATGCCTTTTCTCAACTCAGCGTAATACTTTCCAGAAGACTGAATATTGCTCACATCAAACGTTCTTTCATTAGCGAAAAAGTCTAATATCTGACCATCTTTGAACCACAAATAAGTCAAATCATCTGGCAAATCATCCCCTACAATTTCCAATGTCACACTCTCGCCCGAACACACTAACTCTTTGCTAGCTTGCACCTTTATTCGCGTTTCTCTTGATTTTACATTAATTACAATTATTTCGGATGTGATTGGAGATCCTAATACACATGGTTCAGAGGAAGAAACTGTCACTTGCACTTCATCCCCATTGCCCCAAAAATTACGAGTCAATGTATTTGAAGTTTCATTTGATAATAAAGTTCCGTTTACGCTCCATTGAAAATCCAAAAATGCTTCATCTACTGAAGAGTGCGCTATTACAGAAACAAGGTCACCAACGCAAGAAACTTCTTTTGTTACTTCCATTTTCAAATCCAGCACATCTTGGCCTATAGAAACATTTACGGGTTCGGAACTCAACAAACACTCACCACCTTGCTCCGACACAACAACATTAATCAAATCATTATCGATCAAACTTGTCGAGCTAAAACTAGCATCAGTTTCACCGATAATATCAGCTCCATTTTTACGCCATTGATATGTTGGATTAGCATATCCGCTAACATTCGCATCAAAAGTCATCAACTCGCCTACTACGCACGCTCTCGCATCATCAGAATTTACTTCAATACTATTGTTAAGATTTCCAATTTGCAACGTGGCTATATTGGACTCTTTCTCAGTCTCAGCAAAACATGATAAATCATTTACAACTCCATTCAGCTCAACCTTAACCGAAACATCAATTTCTTTTTGAAGATTATCGACGATAAAAACACTATCACTAGTTTTCGGATATTCAGTGCCATCTACTGTCCAAATGAAGAAAGGATTTTCTCTAAAATTATCCCCCCTAGCAATCAATGTCGCTGATTCACCTTTGCAATAAACAGGCTTATTCGATTCTACTTGAACTGTTGGAGCCAATCCATTGACATTGAAACGAACTTTATTCGAAATCGCAAATTTGTTTTCAAATCCCGACTGGCAAGTACCTGTTGAAACATTGACTTGCACAAATATCGAATCGCCGTCTGCAAAAGGATGCCCTCCTATATACGTTTTACTACTAGTGAATAAACCTATAATTTCCGAATAAAAAGATTCGCCGGCTTTTTTTCTGTACCAAGTGTAAGATGGATTGTCTCCAGCCGTGGTTGTTTCAGCGCTAATAGTCAGTATATCACCACTACATAAAGAAATCTCATCATTAAATCTTTCTCCGGTTCCTTTTATAGCAAAAAGCTCAACCCTTGACTTTTTATTGCCAACTTCCATCAACAACTCATTGGAATAAACTTCCGCCACTGAAGGGCAAGTAATATCAGGAGTCATTTTTGCCTTCACAATGTCTCCATCATTAAATCCATCAAACGTAAAATTCAATCCTGAACCACTTTGCTTCACATCATTGATATACCATTCCACAACGGGATTAACACCTGCATTTCTAAGATTTGTTGCTGAAATTGTAATTTCATCGCCATTGCAAATCAAAGTTCTCTCTGTTGAGATTTCAAAAAATGGCGTTTGTTTGAATTGCAATGAAGCTGTCATAGCCGCTAATGACGCGCCGCAAGTTATAGCACTCTCGCCTGCGGTCAATTCAAAGTCTCCTGTATCTATGCTCAACAATATTGGAGCACAGTCAAGCACTCCTTGTCTTCTTGCAAAGCTCAACTCCAAGACATTAACTCCATCAGGGAAAAACAAACCACCTAAATCTCCAGCATTCCAAATAATTTCCAAGCCGTCATTTACTTCTGATGCCGTAAACTCTCCTCCTAGTTTATAGTCCTCCAAACCAACAAACATCAACTTGGAGACATCATAATCTAATTTAACTCTAAAGCTTGACAACAGACCAGCTTTGCTGATACTCATAATTGGCATAACTCTGCCATCGCCATTATCATCTTCTGCATTTTCTATTGTGAACTCTACCTGTTGGTCCGCTCTTTTACTAACAGCAACTTCAACACCTTCACTTAAACACTGTCCCGATTTTCTTTTAACTACATATTTTCCATTTTGCAAAACTTCCGAACCATCAAGCAATGTTCCTACTTCATCATACCATTCCAAATCATCTCCTTGAGGCTTCAAATCAGACACTAATTCACCTGTACAAAACTCTTGATTCTCATTCAAGACAAACGGCGTCGAAACTATATTTACATTTATCCCAAAAGAGCTTTCAAAATAGCTTTCACATTTACCCGGTTCAAAAGCCTTGACAAGCAATCGAATATCATCATCCAAAGGAGAGCTTACAAGTATCAAGTCTCCTCCATTTCCAGCTACTGGAACACTCACCTCTTCTAATGACTTCTCATTCACCAAAACATATGAGTAGCTTGCATTTGAATTTGACACGCTAACTTCAGCAGTTTCCCCTTCGCAAATATTTGAAGACGACAATTGCAAGGTACTGGAAACAATCATTGGGCGTTGATCAACAATCACACTTTCCTCATGCGTCGAAAAATAATCTCCGCACTTTTCAGTTTGAATCAATAATTGCAATTGCACCGTGTTCGACAGTTCATTCAAATCAAACTTGACACTATTCCCATCTTCTCCAACCTTCCAATCAGACAGAAATTGTCCATCAAGCTTATCATAAACACGGTAAGACACTGACGACTTAGCATTAGGCACTTCCAACTCTATTTTTTCGCCTTCGCAAAGACTGTTGGAAGAAACAATAAAACTCACATCCAAATCTTGTTGCAAAGCTGTAAAAGATAATCTCGTATTTAAATCTACTAATTCCGTTCCTCCACACGCTGAGGCTCTCACCAAATACTCTTGATCTTCATTGATAGCGTCTGTCTTTAAAAATATTGCATTTCCATCTCCGCTTACAGCAGTTCCTACTAATGAATTTTCAGTTATATTAAATAATTGATAATCGACATTTGCTTGACTTTCATTAATCACCACTTCCGCTACTGTTCCCATGCATACGCTCTCGCTCCTTTGGAGAAGCTCGACATCAGCATCTATGGTTTCTAAATTCACAGGCAATTCATCTAAAGTATCATTAAGCTTGACCAAGTATTCGCCTTTGGACAAACCTGAAAAACTATGCGTATAAACTGTTCCAGAAAACCCTGCAACACTTTCCAAGCCTACAGAGACATCATTGGAGTCAAAAATTTCGATTTTAAAATCGCTCGTAGGATTATCAACAGCGACTTCAACACTCGCTGAATTCGGATCTGCACAATTCGGCCTCATTAAAGTCTGTACCCTAAGGCTTTGCGCCACGGAAGAGCCTGAAAGAATTAAAAAAAATATTGTATATATATGTAAAAGTTTAACTTTCATAAGCTTTGTGAATTATCTGATATCTCTTATCAATTATGGAGTTATTCTCACCTATAATGATCAACTTCCCAAGAAACAAAGTTATTTAAAATATAGATTAAATAATATTGTTTAATATATTAAATAATATTAACAAAAAAAAGGAGGCAAAGCCTCCTTAAATAATATCACTGAACTATATAAAGTCAATTATTTCAATATTCCAACTATATGCTAAAGTACCATTCAGAGCTTGAATAGCTCCCATGAAAGAATGAAAACCTAGTCTTGAATCTCATTAGCTCGTCATACAAAGATTCATAATTTTGGTATGGAATATACTTTTTCAACTCAGCGCTTGGACTTAATTGCAAACCATCCAAATCCAAATGCTGGTTAGTGAAAATAAACTCCAACGAAGGATAAATCTCCTTCATCGCGTCAACTACATCCAAAATTTGAAGATTCTTATCGACAAGATTATAAGTACCGGAAGGCACATCCTTTATGATAATTTCACTTAGAACTTTCGCCAAAGTATCGATATGAATAAAAGGTCTATGCTGTTTTCCACTTCCATTAATAGAAATCCTATTGGAATAATGAGCTTCAAACATGAACCTGTTAATAACAGCATCAAAACGCATGCTTTTGCTATATCCGTAAACATTAGCGCATCTGAGAATATAAGCATCCATTTTGCTCATCAACCTTCTGACATGCTCTTCTCCACGGGATTTAGATATACCGTAAGCCGTCTTAGGGTTTGGTGTAGTATCCTCTTCCACCAAGCCGTTCGTTCTTCCATAAACAGAGGCGCTGCTCACATACACAAATTGCTTGACATCAGCTTCCTCGACAGCAGAAACTACTTCCGCTGTTCCCCAGTGATTAACTTGCTCAAAAACGTGCGAATTAATATCAGAGTAAGGCGTAGAAACATTGGCAGCCAAATGGTAAACGACATCGATTCCTTTCAAAGCTTTTCTGAATTTTCTAGAATCCAGAATATCACCCGAAACAAACTTGACTTTATGCCCATTTTTCATTGGCAAACCTAAAAAAAGGTTGAAGTTTTTCCTACTGAGATTGTCATAAACGACCACTTCCTCCACTTCAGAATTATCGAGCACAGACTTGACCAATTGAGTACCAATATAGCCAGCTCCGCCCGTCACTAATATTTTCATGTGTTTTTGTCTTGTTTTGTATGTAATTAACCTCTGATTATTTCACCAAATCCGTATGCAGTCCGCATTCCACTTTGTTCATGCCATACCAACGAGCTTCTCTTTCCTGCATTTCCGGGTCCATCTTTCTTGTACACGGCTCACAGCCAATACTCATGTAACCTTTTTCCTCCAAAGGATGCGGCGGCAAATTATGCTCTTTCCTATATTGCCAGATCATCTTGGAATTCCAATCCAGCATCGGGTGAAATCTCATACAATCATGCGGCGCTGGCTGTTCGACTTTCATTGCCTTCCTTACCGCACTTTGATCTCCTCTTACTCCGTTGATCCATACATCCTTTTGCCTCAAAATGGCGTCCATAGGATTTGTTTTATTGATAAAGCAACAGTAGTCTGGATCGGAAGCGAACAAAAATTTGCCTTCAGCATCTTTTTGCATGAATTTTGGAGTAGGTGATTTTAAGTCCACCAAATTCAACCCCAGCATATCCGTAATCTGGTCACGATAAATGATCGTTTCCGGAAAATGATACCCCGTATTAATGAAATACACCGGTATCGTTCGGTCAACCTCGCTCAAGATATGAAGCAAGACAATACTGTGCGATTGAAAAGACGATGTGGTAAACATTGATTTACCTTCGTCCTTGTACTGATAAATCTTCTCTTTTATTGACTCGAAATCCAAAACTAAAGTGTTTATTGTTATTTATCTATGAATACAAATATATATAAATTAAGAATAAATTCTATCGTCGAAGATACTGCAATGTAGCCTACCTTCTGATATTGTAACGAAAGAATGGAATTTTCCTTTAAAACTAACGCAATTTGCGGCAATATTTATAAACATCTCAGAACGTTCGCAAGAAAAAATGGTTATAGTTTTTGCCTATCATTTTCAAACTTTATTCTGCCCTTGACCTCATGCGTATATATTTATCTCTCTTCTTTGCTATTTTACTAAGTTCACAACTTACATACTCGCAAACAAAAACGGTTCAAAACATAGGCGTTATCATTGACAGTCAATACAACTTAAACGATGAAACTATAAATATACTGCAAGGCAAAAGCGAACTTTTTGATTCTCTGTCAAAATGTAAAATTTATAGAACTATAAAAATCGACAACGCAGATGCATACAATGCCCTTGAAACCTTCAAAAATTTCTCAAACAATCCTGAGGTTGATATAATCATTGTCTTTGGAGAATTCTCAGCCAATTATATAGCAATACAATCAAAATTTCAAAAACCGACAATATGCGCATCCATACTTGATCCTTACTTGGAGAACATTACTTCACAAGGAGCCAAGCACTCAAATGTATACAATATGACCTGCTTTAATGAAAGCGGGACAACAATAGAATTTAATGTAAAAGCCTTTCAAAAAAACATAAGCTATAAAAAACTCGCTGTCATAATCAACGAAAATGCCGGCCAATTTATTGATTTCGATAAAATTCAAATTGATTCCGCATCTATACAGATTATCAACTACAATACAATTACAAATAACAATTTCAAGCTTCCCGCAGAAGTAGATGCTTGCTTTATTGTTAATTCCAAACAAAATTTAACCTTTCAACAAAGGCAACAACTCTTTGACCAACTCAACAATTCCAATATTCCAAGCTTCAGCAATACCTATGAAGACTTGCAACTTGGCGCTCTTATCAGCAACTCATTGCCTCCATCCATGAACATGTGGAACAACACATTGGCTGAAAGCATACAAAAAGTCATTGATCGGCAAAACCTTAATAACTTTCCATTCAACTTGAATGAAATACCCAAGCCTACAATCAATGAAAACACATTACATCAACTTCAGCTTGAAATTCCAATTCTCGAGCAAATTCAACTCGGAAAAATAAACAATCAATCGCCTCAAGCGACTATTTCAATACTTGAAGCTGTAGAAATCGCAATTTCAGATAACTTGGAATACAACAATGAAAAACTCACTTTGGAATCTGTAGCAAAGGATTATGAATTAAGCTTGACCAGATTCGCTCCCGTATTCGAAGGCAGCGCTACTCACTACTTTCTCGACCCCAAATTAGCAAGACAATCCTTAGGCATTAACTCTCAATTTCAACTAAATGGTCAAATTCAACTCAGCCAAAACCTGTTTTCAGAATACGATCTAGGTCAAATAAAAGCTCAAGAATTTCTATTGGAGGGTCAAGTCAACAGCCTAAAAGAATCAAAAAATCAGACTGTATTTCAAGCCTTAAACTCTTACATTGATGTTCTATACTCAAAAGCTACACAAGAAATATACGAGACCAATGTTACACTGTCAAAACAAAATCTAGACCTAGCTAAAAGCCGAGTGCAAGCAGGAACTTCTAGCAGATCCGAAATATACAGATGGGAAACATCTCTTGCCAATCATTCAAGTCAAAGTGTAAGCGCTTATCAAAATACTTTGTATTTTATAAAACAGTTAAACAAAACTTTGAACCTTCCGCTAAACACAGATCACATATTGGCCAGTGTATACGAAAAAAATGAAACATACACATTAGACATAATCAGCGATTACTTTGTAACAGAAAATCAAATCAAAAAACTCAGCGAAGTTTTAACATTGATTGCTTATGACAACTCGCCTACCTTAAAATCGATAGATCAACAAATCGCAGCTCAAGAAAGACTAATTAAATCAAATAAAAGGCAAAGGTATATTCCTGAATTATACGCTACAGCCCAAGCTTATCATGTATTCTATAGATCTGGAGCCGCAGCGGAATTCCCTGAAGAAGTGAAAGCTCTGGGAGCTGAACAAGTCAATGACACTTGGCTAGCCAACATTGAATTATCCATCCCTTTAACAGGAAGAGGAATCACTAAAACCACTCAAAAACAGAAAATTCAGCTCAACCAATTAATTCAAGAAAGAGAAATTCTATTGCAGAACATTTTTCTTAGTGTCCAGAAATCTCTTTACGATTTATCCAAAGAGTATTATAACGTTCAATTAACCAAGGAAGCCTCGGAAAGCTCAGAGAACAATTACATTCTAGTTGAAAAAGGGTATAAATCCGGCAAAACCCCAATTATTAACCTTTTAGATGCCCAACAAGCAAGTTTAGAAGCAAAATTAGCATATACCAGAGCCAAATACGGGTTCATATTAAGCCAGTTCTTTCTGCAATACACTATCAGCTATTATCCTTTTCTATTGGAAAGCCTAGACAAACAAGCCTTTGAAAACAAAGTCCAAGACTTAATGGTGACGACTCAATAGTCATTTAATAAGGGACTTATAAAAAAATAAGATGTGCGTTAGTTGAATATCCGTAATTTTTATTTAAATTTGCACCACTCAATGTGAGCGAGCGGATGTGGCGGAATTGGTAGACGCACTAGACTTAGGATCTAGCGCCGCAAGGCGTGGGGGTTCGACTCCCTCCATCCGCACTTTACCCTCGGCATCGACAGGATCGGCACGAGGGTTTTTTAGTTAATGGAAATTTTAAAAAAGTAAGGCTTTGGATATTACGTTAGACAAAAGCGCAGCAAATGAGACTTCAATCAAATTAAAAATAGTTGAAGCGGATTATCAACCGGGTGTTGAAAATAGAGCCAAGGAGTACAGCAAAAAAGCAAATATCAAAGGATTTAGACCGGGCAAAGTTCCTGTAGGAATGATCAAAAAAATGTACGGTGCTTCTTTGCTAGTTGATGAGATCAACGAATTGGTAAGCAAGAGCCTTAACAGCTACATCCAAGACAACAAGCTCAACATCATCGGTGAGCCTCTTCCTGTTGTTAACGAAGAAATCGACTTTAAAACTCAAAAAGAATTCGAATTCGAGTATGAAATCGGATTGGTAGAAGAATTCTCTGTAAATCTTGCTCAAAAGGCTGACCAATACGAAATCCAAGTTGCTGACGAGGACATCGAAAAAACTATCGATGAGCTAAAAATCCAAATGGGTGAAAGATCTACTCCTGATGAAGTAAGTGAAGAAGACAACGTGTATGGAGAAATCAGCCTTCCTGGAGAAGAAGAGCCTGTAAAAGTGCTTGTTGACGTTTCTGACTTGGCTACTAAGACTGGCAAGAGCATATTCGTTGACATGAAAAAAGAAGAAAGCAAAACTTTCGATATCAGGAAAGCATATAGATCGAATGAAAAGCTTGCCAACTTCTTGAATAGAACTGAAGAGGAAGTTAAAGAAATCGAAGGTGACGTTGAATTCAAAGTATTGAATATCAGCAGAACTGTTCCTGCGGAAATCAACCAAGAATTCTTTGACAAAGCTCTAGGCAAAGATCAGGTTACGAATGAAGAGGAATTCAGAGCTAAGCTTAAGGAACTACTAGGTGAGAACTACAATAGAGAGACTGAAGCTTACGCTGAGAAAAACCTAAGAGACGAGTTGGTTAAAAACACTGAAATCACTCTACCTCAAACATTCTTCAAAAAATGGCTTTTGGCTTCGCAAAAAGACCTAACTGAAGAAAAAGTTGACGCTGACTTCGACAAATACATAGAAGAATTGAAATGGATGTTGATCTCTGACAAAATTGTCATGGACAACAACATCGAAATCAACAACAGCGATATTCAAGAAATGGCTGCTGAGCAAATCAAGCAACAATTCTTGCAATACGGTCTTCCGCCAGAGCAACTTGAGGAAAACCTTGCTGGATTCGTTGACAACTACTTGAAAGCTGAGAATGGACAAAACTACATGAACATCATGCAGCAATTGAAATTCTCTAAAGTCATCGAAAAAGTTAAAGAAGCATCAGAAATCAACAAAAAAGAGACAACTGTTGATGAATTTAAAGAAATAATAAACAACTAATCATAGTTTTTTTCGTAAATTAAAAAAGTCCTTTATTTGAAGGACTTTTTTGTTTTTATAATTTAAAAAACCTTTCACTACATGATCAACAAAGAAGAATTTCGCAAATACGCCGTTCATGGAAAAGGAATTGCCGGAACTACCGTTGACAGCTACGTGAACCATGTTGAAAACATGACGCGCTCAGTTATTGAAGAGCGCCCAACCAACTTTAGAGAGATAGATGTATTCTCTAGATTAATGATGGATAGAATCATCTTCTTAGGCACTCAAGTAGATGACAACATCGCCAATATCATCACTGCCCAATTGTTATTCTTGGAATCAGTCGATGCTAAAAAAGACATCTTGCTATATGTCAACAGCCCAGGCGGTTCTGTTTACGCAGGACTTGGCATGTATGACACTATGCAATATGTTTCTCCTGATGTTGCGACGATCTGCACAGGGCTTGCGGCATCCATGGGAGCCGTTCTTCTAGCAGGTGGAGCTGAAGGCAAAAGATCTGCCTTGCCGCACTCGCGTATCATGATTCACCAACCACTTGGCGGAGCTCAAGGACAAGCCTCTGATATCGAGATCACTGCTCAGCAGATACTCATCCTCAAAAAAGAACTTATCCAAATTCTAGCGGATCATTCAGGCAAACCATTCGACGATGTTGAAAAACATTGCGATAGGGATTATTGGATGAAAGCCGCTCAAGCTAAAGAATATGGACTTATTGACGAGGTACTGACAAAAAAATAGCATTCATTAAAAATTTAAAAAATAAGTGCACCCAAGACTTCGTTGGTTGAGAGTGTACTTATTTTTATTTTCACAGTTAATAAACAAGCAAAAATTATATTGCATATATGGCTCAAATTACGTGTTCATTTTGCGGAAGACAAAAAAAAGATGTTGACTTAATGGTTTCGGGTATCAACGCCCATATATGTAATCATTGTATCGATCAGGCTCAGCAAATCTTAAAAGAAGAAGTTAAGCAAAAAAGCAAAAACGAAGCTTCTGACGACTTCAAACTTATCAAACCTGCTGATCTTAAAAAAGAACTTGACAAATATGTTGTTGGTCAAGATGATGCGAAAAAATTCTTATCTGTAGCGGTTTACAACCATTACAAAAGACTAAAGCAGCATGATGAAGGAGATGTGAAAATCGAAAAATCCAATATCATCATGGTCGGCGAGACTGGAACAGGAAAAACTTACTTGGCCCGTACTTTGGCCAATCAACTTCAAGTGCCTTTCTGTATCGCAGATGCCACTGTGCTTACTGAAGCCGGCTACGTTGGCGAAGATGTGGAAAGCATCTTGACACGATTGCTCCAAGCATCAGATTATGATGTAGAAGCAGCTGAAAGAGGCATCATTTACATCGATGAAATAGATAAAATAGCGAGAAAATCCGACAACCCTTCCATCACAAGAGATGTGAGTGGCGAAGGAGTGCAACAAGCAATGCTTAAGCTTCTTGAAGGAACAGTTGTAAATGTTCCACCACAAGGAGGAAGAAAACATCCGGATCAAAAGATGATTCAAGTAAATACTGAGAATATTCTTTTCGTATGCGGAGGAGCTTTTGACGGCATCAAAAGGCATATCGCCAACAGACTTGACACAAGACCACTAGGTTTTGCTTCAAATGATGAAAATCGCTCAAAGAACGACATTGACAAAGACAATTTATTGAAATATGTTTCCGCTCAGGACCTAAAATCATTTGGCTTGATTCCAGAACTGATCGGACGTCTACCTGTCATTACGCATTTGGATCCGCTAACATCTGAAACGCTAAAGCTAATACTGACTAGCCCTAAAAACGCTCTGGTCAAACAATACAAAAAATTGTTTGACATGGAAGGCATTGATATCAGCTTTTCAGACGAAGCGCTTGACTATATAGTGCAAAGAGCAACAGAATTCAAATTAGGAGCCAGAGGACTTAGATCAATTTGCGAGGCGATCATTACGGACGCAATGTTCCACCTTCCTTCAGAAGAAAATGTGAAAGAGTTTGAGGTTACTCTTGAATACGCCAAAGAAAAATTTGAGAATTCGAAATTAAAGCAACTGCATGTTGCATAAAAATATAAAAGGAGCCACAACGCTCCTTTTTCTATTTAACCTTCTCAATCAAATATCCATACATTTTTTTCGCTGCTCGAACCGAAGCTGATTCACTCCCCAATATATTTTTCAATTCAATATAATCTTTCTTCATTGACAATCTTTCATTCGAATTATTATCCAACAAAAGCTCTAATTCCCTTGATAGATTTTGAACTGTCATCTCTTCCTGAATATATTCTTTCACTACTTGCTTATCCATTATCAAGTTCACCAAAGAAATGTATTTTACTTTAGCTACTAATTTAGCTATCGCGTAAGATATCTTCCCTCCTCGATAAGCAACAACCTGAGGCAATTCAAACAAAGCCGTTTCCAAGGTTGCTGTTCCAGAAGTAATTATTCCAGCAGATGCATTGGAATACAAATCGTATGTTTGGTCAAAAATAAGAGAAATATTACTATGTCCTTTTAAGCTATCGTATAATGTCAAATCCAATGATTTCACACCAGCAACGCAAAAGTGGCAATCAGGAAACTTATCAGCAACTTCCAGCATTGTCGGCAAGATGTATTTCAACTCTTGCTTTCTACTTCCTGGCAATAAAGCAACAAGTGGCTTGTCTTTTGGAAGATTATTACCTTCCATAAACTCATCATTCTTATTGTGCGCCATCACAGCGTCTACGACTGGGTTACCAACATAATCAACATCCCAGTCATCAAATTGCATAAAAAAAGCTTTTTCAAAAGGCAGTATTGAAAACATCTTATCTACTGTCTTTTTGAGCTTCCAAGCTCTGGACGTGTTCCATGCCCACACTTTAGGTGAAATATAATAAAATACTCTAATCCCATTTTCCTTGGCCCACTTAGCTATTTTCATATTAAATCCGCCATAATCGACCAATATAATAACATCGGGCTTAAATGATTCGATCTCGGACTTGCAAATCTTCAAAAAGCCCAAGATTTTAAACAACCCCTTGACTATTTCAAGAAACCCCATAAATGCAAGTTCCCTGATATGAACCTTGACCTCAACTCCAGCCTCTGCCATATAATCTCCACCAAAACCAGCGAAAACAGCATCGCTATCTTGAGACTTTAAAGCCTTGACTAAATTTGAAGCATGCAAATCACCGGATCTCTCTCCGGCAACAATAAAATATCTCATGAAATAAAGTTACATTTTCATTCAACAGTAACAAAAAAGCGTCGCTTTAAATTAGCGACGCTTTCATATTCTTAAACTAAATACAATCAATTACTCACCGTAATATTCAGCAAAACTTGTGTTTGTCTCATATAATTTCAATGAATGCAACACTACTCTACCATCAGTAAATTCACTGATCTTTGGAGCAAGCACTCCCCACATAGCTTCCACTAATACTTCACAAGTCGTCATCTTACCTTTCATGAAGTCGACATCCAAATTAAGATTCTTATGATCCACTTTAGAAATCACCTCTTTTTTGACAATTCTTTTCAAGTCCTTGAAATTCATCACCATACCCGTATCTTCATCAGGTCTTCCCTTTACAGTCACAGTCAGATGATAATTATGTCCATGCCAATTTTCATGAGCGCATCCTTCAAAGACTTCCTCATTTTTTTCCTTGCTCCATTTTGGATTATACAATTGATGCGCCGCACAAAACGTCAATTCCTTACTTAAATAGATCATTTCCTCTCGTTAATTAAAATCGTCCGCAAATATAGCAAGAAGCTCTCACTTAGGGAAATAACAGAAGAAAATTTAAAAAGTTACGACCAATATTACACGAGTAACTTTACTCGCATTTGCCAACATTTATAAATTCAGTATATTAAGCATCGAACAATTAGAAAATAATATTTATCCCATACTCAACTATAAATAGAGAAATTTCATACAAGCGTTTAACTTTCTCAAATTATTTTGCAACAAATAGATACTTATAACATGTCGATAAATAATAGCAAACAAAATCCATGGCAATTCAAAGATAAAAAGAACATTTATGAAAACCCGTGGATTAAAGTCGAAGAACACGATGTCATCATGCCTAATGGAAAAGAAGGCATCTATGGAAAAGTTCTTTTCAAGAATAGAGCAATCGCTATTTTACCAATTGACTCTCAAGGCAACACATGGCTAGTTGGCCAATACAGATACACTATTGACGAGTACTCGTGGGAAATCCCAATGGGTGGCGGCCCTTTAAATGAAGATATATTGGAAAGCGCCAAGAGAGAACTCAAAGAAGAAACGGGGCTTAAAGCTCAAAAATGGACAAACATAGGCAAATTTCATACGTCGAACTCCTGCACTGATGAAGAAGGTTTCATTTTCCTAGCGGAAGATCTCAGTCAACATGAAACCGAATTTGATGAAACTGAAGTAATTGAAATAATGAAAGTTCCTTTTGAAAAAGCTCTCGATATGGTCATGAATGAAAAAATCACAGATGTAATATCATGCATGGCGATTCTAAAAGCGTCAAAACTGCTTTTTTAAACTCTTGTTTGCCTTTCAAAATTATTGAAAGGCACTTTAACTTATACTACTCTTTCAGATAATTTGATATAATTCAAAACCAACTAATCTAAACCATTAATAGTCTCGCTTCATACAAAACATTAACAATTGTCAACTTTTTAACTTTAAATCAAATTAATGACAATTAAGTACTAGAGTTTACTGATAAAATCTATTATTTTTTTATAAAAATAAATTTGATACATATTTATCATTGATACATTACACACCATGATCAGAAAAACTCTCCTGCTGATTAGCTTTATTTTCACCTTGGTTGATTTCAATCTCAATTCAGCAAACGCCCAAGGGACATTACCTGCCTCTGAATTTGACGGATTTACTTGTTCAGGCGCTTTATTCCAAATTTACAAGATTTCGGGGTCTTCAAACTACGCCCTAGAAGAACTAAAAATGAATGCTCAAACACAATCTGTCACACTTGAGCGACGGTTTCTGTTTAATGGAGTAAACAATGGGATAAACCTTAATTTCTCCACAATGAATGCCGCGGCTTTCAATGTCAAAGATGGGTATATCTATTTTCTAGCCAACTATGGAAATAGCTCGAACACTAGTATATACAGATTAAAAAAGGACAATATTAATGGAGAAAACTTTGACTACAAAGTTGAGCTAGTTTGCAAAGTTGGCGAATATTTCAACAGTGGAGACATTGATGTCAATGGTCGTTATTGGTGCACAGGAGGTGGCAGAGTAGTGTATTTTGATCTGCATAATGCTATATACAATCCTGACGGATCGCAAAAAACGCTGCCTATATCTGACCAATCTTTCACTCAAAAATACGCAACCATTTCCTCTGGAATTGCCGATATCGTATTCAATCCTGACGACAATAAAATATACGGATGGAAACAAGCTCGTAATGCAATCGATAATACGATCTTTGACGGCAGACTTGTTAGAATAAATACTACTGAAAATGATGAAAATTTAGCGTTGGAGACTGTAAGTCCACAATTCTACAATTACGGAGGTGCAGGAGCTGTTTACTTTGTAGATGGTCAATTTTGGGCATACGCCAGAGATCATACATACAGCGAAGCTGGGCAAACAACATTGATCATATTCGATCCAAATGACGGTACTTTGCAAAATGGCAATAACCTTTCAAGAGGCGAGCCTACAGGTCAAAATGACGGTTGTTCATGCGCATATGACTTAACACTTAAACAAACACCATCCAAATCCGAGTTTTGCCTAGGTGATAATGTACCTGAGGAAGAATTGGAGTTTTATTACTTCTTTGAAATCACAAATAGAACTCGACGCGATATAACTGAAATTCCATTCGAGCTCTCTTTACCTGAAGGAATGACATTCGAATCAAACATCGAAGCATTTGATGAAATAACAAACAACTACACTACGGCTAACTCATATTTTAAATTAAATAATATCAATGGCTCATCAAATGCCACAGCAACCAACTGTACAATTGAACTACCTTACGAAAATAGCAGTAAATCATACAAGTTCAGAGTTAAAGTTCAAATCAGCAATAGTTTTCAGTTAAAAAGTGAAGACGGAACTAATTACGACGAAGGAACATTAAGAATTGGGCTTGACAATGGCACAGTCAACGACAACCCAACAGCCACACACAATGCTGTCCAAATTAAATTATCCAACTTATCCGACTTTAAAGGATATGATGATGAAGAAGCTTCAGCCTTTGACTTAACATTTATAAAAAAACCTAATTTCACCGAATCACTACTTCCCCTACAAGTGAACTGTAATGAGAAAAGCGTCGAAGTTGAGCTTCCAATTACACTATTGGAAGAAGCCACAAACCCCACAGAACTTATACAGCTTGATCACAAAGTAGAAATCACTCAAATTACGGATGAATCGGGAACAAATTCTCTCAATGACAAAGTTAATATCACTTACAACAAACCTACAGATTTCTCAGAGGGCATATATCCAGTAACAATTTCCATTTCAAATGACAGCGATTTTGGAACTTACATTATTACTTGGAAAGAATCTAATGGAATGTGTGAAGATCTAATCAATAAAGAAATAACATTCAGAAAAAACAGCAAGCTTTCCGCTTCAGTTGCTGAAAGTGAAGTCTGCGGTTCAACCGCAACTCTAACAGGCTCGGAAGCTATTGCTCCTAATTCTTACGCTTGGGAAATTACTAGCGACAATGCGGATGATGCTAGTTTTGATGATATTAATGCTTCAAGCGCTTCATTAACCATCAATGAAGGAATGTTTGGCGAATACACGGTCATAAGAAAAGTAATCAACACTGAGGGCTGTGAAATAGACTCAGATCCTATCAAGATTACCTTCAATGAGCCAATTACCGCAAACATCGACAACCCAATCACTAATGCATGCGCTAATGATAATCCTTTTATTATCACAGGCTCAAATAACACCGGCACAGGAGTATGGACTATTGAAAAAGACAACAACACTGTCTCTATCGGCTCAATTTCAGATAATATTTTAGAAATTGATCCGGCTTCAATTACAGATTTCGGTACATATGATATTACATGGACTGTGGCTCCAGACAATAGCAGCAACTGCTCAGAGCAATCTGCCACGACTCAAATCACCATTAACAACACCATAAAGCTTGACGCTGGCAACGACTTGGAAGTCTGCGGTTTATCCGCAACTTTAACAGGATCGGAAGCTATTGCTCCTAATTCTTACGCTTGGGAAATTACTGGCGACAATGCGGATGATGCTAGTTTTGATGATATTAATACCTCAAGCGCTTCATTAACCATCAATGAAGGAATGTTTGGTGAATACACAGTCATAAGAAAAGTAATCAACACTGAGAGCTGTGAAATAGACTCAGACCCCATCACAATTACCTTCAATGAGCCAATTATCGCAAGTATCGATAACCCAATCACTAATGCATGCGCTAATGATAATCCTTTTATTATCACAGGCTCAAGTAACACCGGCACAGGAGTATGGACTATTGAAAAAGACAACAACACTGTTTCTATCGGCTCAATTTCAGATAATACTTTAGAAATTGATCCAGCTTCAATTACAGATTTCGGAACTTATGATATTACTTGGACTGTGACTCCAGACAATAGCAGCAACTGCTCAGAGCAATCTGCCACAACTCAAATCACCATTAACAACGCCATAAAGCTTGACGCTGGCAACGACTTGAAAGTCTGCAGTTCATCCGCAACTCTAACAGGCTCGGAAGCTATTGCTCCTAATTCTTACGCTTGGGAAATTACTAGTGACAATGCGGATGATGCTAGTTTTGATAATATTAATGCCTCAAGCGCTTCATTAACCATCAATGAAGGAATGTTTGGTGAATACACAGTCATAAGAAAAGTAATCAACACTGAGGGCTGTGAAATAGACTCAGATCCTATCACGATTACCTTCAATGAGCCAATTATCGCAAGCATCGACAACCCAATCACAAATGCATGCGCTAATGATAATCCTTTTGTTATCACAGGCTCAAATAATACTGGAACAGGAGCATGGATTATTGAAAAAGACAACAATACTGTCTCTATCGGCTCAATTTCAGGTAATACTTTAGAAATTAATCCAGCTTCAATTACAGATTTCGGAATCTACGATATTACTTGGACAGTCAATACAAATGAAAATAATTGTTCTTCAGCTTCAGCAACCACGACAATTTCTATAGGATCAATGCCTGAAATCAACGGTATTAATGTCACTTTAAACAATATAGATTTAGGTTTTTACCAATCTCCGATAGAGGCGACATTAGGCCAAAAAATTAAACTGAATGTAATTGAATCCAGCCGACAAACTGACCCTATAGAATACTCATGGTTTCAATCCAGTTTGAACACTTTACCTATTAACTCTACAAGCGAACTAACAGAAATCGTTAAAGGTGAGACAAAATACCTTGTTTTTATTCAGAACCAATTTGGTTGCAGTATTACAAGAGAGGTAAATATATTATCAAACAACCCTCCATATGCAATCAATGATTCAGTCAGTGTCCATAATGAAAAAACAATAGAAATTGATATCTTGAACAATGATAGCGATGCGGATCACCGAACTTTAAATCCAGGAAATATCGATATCGACTTAGATCCAGAGACTCCTGAATTCCAAGGGTCGATTACAACTGATGGAGGAACTTTTAAATTACAATCCAATGGGAAAATATTATTTACACCTATATCAGACATACATCACGGAATTACTAAAATCAACTATACGATTACAGACAAAGAGGGAGCTGTCTCCAATATTGCTCAAATAACAGTATACATATATGGAAGACCAGTAGCCATCAATGACACTGTAAGAGTTCAAAGCAATCATGAAATAGCAATCGAAGCACTTTATCCTATTGAAAGAGATCAAGATTATGATCTTGACAATGACATCATAGAGTCTACGTTCAAAATCATTAAAGAGCCTGAATACGGTGAAATCATTAACATCGATTTAGAAAATGGCATTGTACATTATCAAGCTCCGGATTTTTCCAGCATCCAGAATGCTGAATATGACCCTATTGAAAGATCCAAAATGATCAGCTTCACTTACGAAATTTGCGATAGCGAAGGTTTATGCGATCAAGCTGACATAATTGTTTACATCATTGATGACAGAATTCAAGCCAATGAACTGATCACTCCTTATCTTAAAGATCGTAAAAATGATACTTTCATTATCAATGGACTTGAATTCTATCAAGACAATTCTTTGAAAATATTTAATCGTTGGGGACAACTGGTCTATGAGAAAGAGAACTATGATCAATCATGGGATGGAACAGCAAATACCAGCACATTTGGAGGAAAAAGACTTTCTCAAGGCACATATTTCTATATACTTGAAGTAGACAAAGGCAAATACAAATTCAATGGAATGGTTCAAATTGCCGACTAAAAAAAATTAAAAGCAATTCTTTTGTTTGTTGTTCGTAGCCGGTGCATGTCTTAGACAGCATCGGCTTTTTATATATACTTCAAATCCAAACTTATATTTTTGCCATAATTCTGTTTCACAATCCCCTTTAACTCAAGAGACAATAAAGGACTTGCCAACCGGCTAACCTTCATTTCACTCAACCAACTCAATTCATCTATGTGGATGCTTGGCTTTTTCTTAAGAATTTCAAAAATCTGCTTCTCTTCAGTGGTCATTTCCGGCATAAAACCTATCTCCTTTTGTATTGATGACTTCTTCTTCAAATCCCAGTTCAAAGCGTTGACAATATCATCCCCATTTGTTATCAACTGAGCTTTATGAGTTTTGATCAACTCATTGCAACCCTTGCTGTAAGGGTTACTTAAATTTCCCGGCACAGCAAAAACTTCACGATTATAATCGTTAGCCAAATAAGCTGTAATCAATGCACCCCCTTTTTGAGCGGCTTCAATAACTATTGTTCCCTCCGCAAGACCTGCAATAATTCTATTTCTTGCAGGAAACCTTCGTGCGTCAGGCAATACACCAAAGGGCTGTTCTGAAATCCAACCACCTCTTTCAAGCATTTCTTCCGCGATATACTTATGCTTTGAAGGATACACGATATCCAATCCACTAGCCATAACAGCAATCGTAGAAAGACCTCTTTTCAAAGCTTCTGAATGGGATTTATAATCTATGCCATATGCCAAACCACTTACAATAACTGGGTCATAGGCTTGAATTTGATCGATAAGCGACTCCACTAAAGATTGACCATAATGAGTAGCTTTTCTTGTCCCGACAAAGCTAACCACTTTTCTGCCCTCTAGCCTAATGTTGCCTTTTTGATAAATAACACAAGGGCAATCATATATTTCCTTTAGATTTTTAGGAAAAAGATCTTGATCTACTGAAATAACATCGACACCATACTTCTCAGCTTTATCCAGCACTTCCTCAGCTTCTAATAGCTTTCGTTCCAAACTTGACGAAATAGCATAAGCCTTTCTTTCTCCGATATTAGACATGCCGCAAATTTCATAAGCGGACAAATTCCTTAACATATCGATTTCATCCATTTGGCTTAGCATCTGCTTGATAGCGCTACCTCCTATGCCTTCGATCAAGGATAAGGCTAAGATCGTAAGCTGACTCATATAATATACTCTTATGCGAAATCGCAATTGAAAATAATTCAAATCCCTAGCGGGGTTAAATACGAGTACAATTTCTTAGCCAAAAAAAAGAGGCCTAAGCCTCTAAATTCTAAAATCCGTAATTCGCTTCCGGATTGATATTTGGTTTGTACGGACTTGGATTCTCTTCCTTTTCCGACATTTCAATATCCTCTCCGTCCTCATAATCCTCTACTCCCTCCATATCATCCATATAATACTCTTCCTCTTTATCCGCATGATCTCCGGGAGCTATTTCGTCTCTCAAGCTTGTCAAGAATTCTTTCATACTCTTAAGCTTGTTAATCGTCTGCACTCTATCCAAGAAGCCTTCCGACTGATGTTTCAAATATTCTTTCGCTCCATTGATAGTATACCTTTTTTCTTTCACCAAGTGATAAATCAATGTGAGGTTCTTGATATCTTCTTGTGTAAACTGTCGAGTACCTTTTCTATTTTTTCGAGGTCTGATAATATCAAACTCAGACTCCCAAAAACGGATCAGAGATGGAGCCACCTTTAATTGTTCCGCTACTTCTCCTATGCTAAAATATCTTTTTTCTATCGCTCTTTCTTTGTATGGCACTGTTCAAAAAATTTTAGTTAAGACAATGATTGGTTTTTAACTGAAGCCAATTTCAAAAGCTCCTCATATTCTTCGGCTGTGATATCCTTGAATATATAATGAATAGGATTAACAGGCTTGTCATTCTTCCTTACTTCATAATGCAAATGCGGTGCCGTAGATCGACCAGTATTGCCAACAAATCCAATGCACTCGCCTCTTTTTACTTTTTGGCCTCTCTTAACATTAAAAGACTGCATATGAGCGTATCGAGTAGTAAACCCAAAACCATGGTCGATCACCACTTCTTTCCCATATCCTCCAAAATTCGATTTCACAGTCACCACTTTGCCATCTCCGGTCGCATATATCGGCGTCCCTTTAGGCGCTGAGTAATCAACCCCTTCATGCAATCTCCATCTTTTCAAGATCGGGTGCATTCTGGTCCCAAACCCGGATGAAAGTCTTTTCATTTCTTTATTATTCACCGGCTGAATAGCTGGAATAGACGCCCACATCTTTTCCTTATTTTTAGCCATCTCAGAAATCTGGTCAAAAGACTCCATCTGTATGTACATTCTTGTTCTCAATCGGTCGATTTTTTCAAACTGATTGATAATCATCTCTTCCTGACTCAAATTCAAATCCAACAAGTCCTTGTACCTTTTCACTCCTCCAACTCCTCCATTTCGAATAGAATTTGGAATAGGTTCTGCTTCAAAAACTGTCCTGTATAAATTATCATCCTTGCTCTGCAACAGTTCCAATACATTTTCAGTATCATCCATTCTTTTGCTTAGCATTTCATTGTACAATTTCAATTCCTTATTCTCCTTGATCAAAGCCGCTTCTTTTGGAGAGGTGAAAAATGCCTGAAAAGCCAGCAAAATAAAAAAAGATATAATCAACGATACTGAAAAAAAGCTCAAAGCATTGATAAGAATATCGGATTTGGAGGTCTTTACTCGTTCGTACTTGCAAGTCTCCGTATCATAGGAATATTTTATCTTTGCCATTACAATATTGTAGTCTAAATCCTTTACTTTTGCTATCTGAAACACTGCCAGCTATTCATAAGGCTTGGCAGATAATGTTCACTTGATTTTTGCAATATAGGTATATTTATACTTAAATTCATTAGGCATTAAAATAAATATTTAATCAGTATATACATGGATTCGAAATCGATAAGGAAAGCTTTTCTTGATTTTTTTGAAAATAAACAGCATAAAATAGTAGATTCAGCTCCAATGGTCATCAAAGACGACCCTACGCTGATGTTCACCAATGCTGGAATGAATCAGTTCAAAGACTACTTTCTAGGAAACAAAGTTCCTGATGTCAGAAGAGTATCAGACACTCAAAAGTGTCTTAGAGTATCAGGCAAGCATAACGACTTGGAAGAAGTTGGTATCGACACTTACCACCACACAATGTTTGAAATGCTTGGAAACTGGTCATTTGGCGATTATTTCAAAAAAGAAGCTATTGCTTGGGCATGGGAACTACTGACTGACGTATATGGTCTTCCTAAAGACAGGCTTTATGTTACGATTTTCGAAGGCGATGCATCTGAAAAACTTGAAAGAGATCAAGAAGCATACAATTTTTGGAAGGAATTAATTCCTGAAAACAGAATATTGAACGGTAATAAAAAGGACAATTTCTGGGAAATGGGAGACACAGGCCCATGCGGACCGTGCTCTGAAATACATATCGACATTCGACCTGAAAGCGAATTAGACAAAATACCAGGGAAAGATTTGGTGAACCAAGACCACCCTTTAGTTATTGAAATCTGGAACCTTGTATTCATGCAGTTCAACCGTCTAGCCAATGGAACACTTGAAAATCTGCCTGAACAACATGTTGACACAGGTATGGGATTTGAGAGATTGGCGATGGCTATTCAAGGAAAAACATCCAATTATGATACTGATGTTTTCCAGCCAATGATTCAATACATTGCGAAAAAATCCAACGTTGAATACGGCGTTGATGAAAAAACAGATATCGCTCTAAGAGTGATTGTCGATCATATCAGAGCGATTACTTTCGCTATTTCCGACGGACAGCTTCCTTCTAACAACAAAGCTGGGTATGTGATCAGAAGAATTCTTAGAAGAGCTGTAAGATACGGATATACTTTCCTTGGCTTCAAAGCACCGTTCATGTATGAGTTGGTGGAAATACTTGCAAGCCAATTCGACCAAGTATTCCCTGAACTAAAAGAGCAAGCTGAATTCATTCAAAAAGTAATTCAAGAAGAAGAAGCTTCATTCCTTAGAACTCTGGAAGTGGGTCTTAAAAAAATGGACGAAATTGTTGCTGATGTCAAAGCAAAAAATGATGTGAAAGTTGAAGGCAAGATCGCTTTCGAACTTTATGACACATTTGGCTTCCCTCTTGATCTTACAGCATTGATTGCTAGAGAGCATGGCCTAGTCATCGATGAGGTTGGTTTTGAAAAAGAAATGGCTGAGCAAAAAGCTCGTTCTAGAAAAGCCGCTGAAGTAGAAACAGGCGACTGGAATATTCTTAAGGAACAAGACGAAATCACCTTTATCGGTTATGACAACCTAGAGGCAGACGCCAGTATTGTAAAATATAGAGAAGTAAAGCAGAAAAAAGGCTCGCTTTATCAAATTGTACTTAACCAAACGCCTTTCTACGCTGAAAGCGGTGGACAAGTTGGAGATACTGGTTATATCATATCAGAAGACGAAACGATCAAAATCCTCGACACTAAAAAGGAAAATGATCTGATCGTTCACTTTGCTGAAAAAATCCCAGCTTCTCCTGAGTCGACTTTCAAAGCAGTCGTTGATATAGAGAAAAGAAAATTTTCTGCCAACAACCATAGCGCCACACACTTGCTTCATGCGGCTCTTAAACAAGTTTTAGGCGATCATGTGCAACAAAAGGGATCTTTGGTATCCGACAAAGTACTTAGATTCGACTTTTCTCACTTCGCGAAAGTAACTGACGAAGAAATCAGCCAGATTGAAAATATCGTTAATGAAAAGATAAGAGAAAATATTTCATTAGACGAAAAAAGAAATATTCCAATCAAAGAAGCTATGGAACTAGGCGCTACAGCTTTATTTGGAGAAAAGTATGGCGAATTTGTAAGGGTAATTACATTCGACTCGTCTTACTCTATTGAACTCTGCGGAGGAACGCATGTAAAATCCACAGGCGAGATTGGCTTATTCAAAATTGTCGCTGAAAGCTCTGTTGCTGCCGGCGTAAGAAGAATTGAAGCTGTAACTGCTATTGAGGCACAGAACTTCGTCCAAAGCCACATTGAATTGTTAAAGGAAATCAAGGAAGCTCTTAAAAATCCTAAAGATACGCTAAAAGCGGTTCAACAACTTTTGGAAGACAAGTCAAGCCTAGCAAAAGAGCTTGAGAAACTTAACTTGGAAAAAGCTGGTCAAATCAAACAAGACTTGATTAAAAATGCGGTAAAGAAAGACGATGTAAACTGCATATTTAGCAAAGTCAAAATGCCTAATGCAGACGCTTTAAAAAAGTTATCTTATGAGATTAAAAATGAGGTTGAAAATGTCTATATGGTATTAGCCGCGAACATTGCAGGAAAGCCTCAAATCTCCGTCGTTGTATCTGAAAGCTTAATCTCTGAAAAAGGCCTCAATGCAGGACAAATCGTTAGAGAATTAGCCAAAGAGATCAAAGGAGGTGGGGGAGGTCAACCTTCAGTTGCTACAGCTGGAGGCAAAGATATAAATGGACTTGATAAAGTAGTAGAAAAAGCAGCTACGCTGATATAACATAAAAAAGTTTTGAATCAAAGGGAGCTCTTCGCTCCCTTTTTTCATATTCATTAGGGATTCTATGTATTTAGCAAAACACATAAGAATTCACTTTTTTTAAAACAAAACTTAAAGGCTGTCCTTTAAGCATTAGGAACATTAAACAAATTTCAGATGAAATTAAAGAACATTTTTATTGGAGCGGGCATTTGCTTTGCATTTTTAGCTTGCAATAAAAACAGCAAGAATGCTGAAATAACTATTTCAGGAAAAATAAATCATCCTTCTGAATCAGGAGCAGTTGTGTTGGAAAAATGGGAAGGCCAAATACCAACTCCGATAGATACTTTAGCTGTAAAAGACAGTACTTTCAATGTGAATTCCGATGAACTTGAATCAGGATTTTACAGACTGAACTTTTACAATCAGCAAAACGTCAACCTTGTGCTTGATGGCAATGAAAACATAAACATCCAAGTTGACGGAAACAACCCTAAAGGAGTTGTTGAGATAAAAGGATCTAAATCGCACGATCTATTAGACAAAGCAAATGTGTTCCTTGAAGATTTTAGAGTCAAAGCCACGCAAATAGAAATAGACTATTCTCAAGCAATGGCTAGTGGTGACGCATTGGCAGAAAACCTTTACACAGCCAAATTCGACTCACTGCAAAACACTATTCAAACGGAAATCAAAAATCTCATCAACAGCAACGAAATCGTACTTGGAGACTTGCAGCTAGTAGGGCTATTGGATCCGGATAAGGATATAAACACCATTGACAAAGTAGCTCAAGAGCTAAAGAAAAAATATCCAGAGTTGCCAATTATCACCGATTTCGCCAAGCAAGTTGAAAACTCGAAAAAACTAGCCATCGGATCGAAAGCTCCAAACTTCACATTACCACAACCAGATGGCAAGAAATTAAGCTTAAGCGATTTTGAAGGACAATACGTACTCATTGACTTTTGGGCTTCTTGGTGCCCGCCTTGCCGAAAAGCAAACCCTCACTTGGTTTCTTTATACGATGAGTATCACAGCAAAGGAATCGAATTTATCGGAGTATCTTTAGACAAAGACAAAGACAAATGGGAACAAGCGATCACTGATGACAAACTAACTTGGCCTCAAGTATCGGATTTGAAGTATTTCAATTCAGAGGTAGCAAAAGAATATCAAGTCAATTCAATTCCATCAACATTCTTGCTTGACAAAGATGGCAAAATCATCGCTAAAAACCTTAGAGGCGAAGAATTGGACGAAAAGTTAAAAGAACTCTTCCACTAACTGAAACAATAACGTTTCTACAGACAAGCCTGATCAATTTGGTCAGGCTTTTTTCGTCATTAGCCAATTACTTTTAATTTTTCAAGCGCTTTTTCAGCAGCGCTTTGCTCGGCCTTTTTCTTGCTAAGACCTGTGCCTCTACTCACTGCTTCGCCTTCCACAACCACCTCTGCCACAAACTCCTTGTAAGGACTGCTATTTTTCACCTGCACAATTTCGAACTTGACTTCTTTCTGCTCTTGATGAGCCCATTCGATCAACTGGCTTTTGTGATTAGGGTTTTTCTTGATTATTTCATCAAGGTCATAATGAGGCAATAGCAGTTTGTTGATCACAAACTTTTTGCATTTCTTATATCCCCTATCCAAATACACAGCTCCCACCAAAGCCTCCAAAGAATCTCCATATATCGACTTGAAAGACATGGAATGCCTTTGAGGTTTTTGATTGTACTCGATAAGCTTATTGAGTCCTATCTTCAAGGCCAACTGATTAAGGGACTCCCTATTGACAATCCTTGACCTTATCTCAGTAAGAAAGCCTTCATTTTTATAAGGATACTTCTTGAATAAATATTCGGCGATAATTGCCCCTAGAATAGCATCTCCCAGGTACTCCAACCTCTCATTGGACTCTTTGAAACCTTGGGCATTCTCCTTCGCTATCGAACTATGCTGAGTTACCAGCTTATAGATGGATAAATTTAAAGGCTTATATCCTACAATGCTTTTGATTGTGTATATAAGCCTTTTATTTTTTTTTGAAGAAAATATATGCAGGTTTAATAATCTTTTCAATACCACTTCCCACAAAAATTTCTATTCCTCAATCACTCTAAAAATCACGGAAGAATTATGTCCGCCAAACCCGAAGGTATTGCTTAGAGCCGCTTTAATTTCTCTCTTTTGCGCTGTATTGAATGTAAGCTTCAATCTAGGATTAATCTCCTCGTCATCAGTGAAATGATTGATCGTAGGAGGAACTGTTTGGCTCTCCAATGCTTTAACACAAGCAATCGCCTCAATAGCTCCCGCCGCACCAAGCAAGTGACCAGTCATTGACTTAGTAGAACTAATGTTCAATTCATATGCATGCTCGCCAAAAGCTTTTTCAACAGCTTTAAGCTCAGCCACATCCCCTAAAGGCGTTGATGTACCATGCACATTAATATAATCAATTTCCTCAGCCTTCATTCCAGCATCTTCCAATGCATATTGCATTACCTCTGTCGCTCCCAATCCTTCTGGATGAGGCGCCGTCATATGATACGCATCCGCAGAAGCTCCAGAACCTGCCAATTCGCAGTATATCTTAGCTCCTCTCGCTTTTGCATGCTCATATTCTTCAAGGATCAAAGCACCAGCTCCTTCTCCAAGCACAAATCCGTCTCTATCCTTGTCAAATGGTCTTGATGCAGTTTCCGGAGAATCATTTCTCTCAGACAACGCTTTCAAAGCGCTAAATCCACCAACACCTGCCGCAGCTACTGAAGCCTCAGAGCCGCCTGTTATCATGACATTGGCTTTGCCCAAACGAATGTAATCAGCCGCCGCGCTTATCGCATGCGTAGCCGAAGCGCAAGCAGAAACTGTTGCGTAATTCGCTCCTCTAAAACCGTATTTGATTGAAATATGACCAGCGGCGATATCCGCTATCATTTTCGGAATAAAAAATGGATTGAATCTTGGTGTAAAACCTCTCTCCGTGTATTCCTTGACTTCTGTCTCAAAGCTTTGAAGACCTCCAATTCCCGATCCCCAAATCACACCGGCCTTCCTCAAGTCGATCTTTTCCAAATCGATGCCCGAATCTTGAAAAGCTTCTTCAGCCGTCACCATGGCATATTGAGCAAAAGGATCTAATCTTCTTGCTTCTTTTCTGTCCATGTAATTATTGACATTGAAGTTTTTCACTTCGCATGCAAATCTAGTTTTAAACTTAGCTGCATCGAATTTTGTGATCGGGCCAGCGCCGCTGACGCCATTAACCAAGCCTGTCCAGTACTCCTCGACAGTATTGCCTAATGGTGTCAACGCACCAAGACCTGTAACAACTACTCTTTTTAAATTCATATATGAATTTTAGTGTGTAGTGAAAAATTTAAATTATTTTGCGTTCTCTTCTAGGTAAGAGATTGCTTGACCTACAGTAGCGATGTTTTCCGCTTGATCATCAGGGATAGAAACATTGAATTCTTTTTCGAATTCCATGATCAACTCAACAGTATCAAGTGAATCTGCTCCTAGATCATTTGTGAAGCTAGCCTCAGGAGTCACTTCTGACTCTTCAACACCTAACTTATCAATAATAATCTCTTTTACTTTCTGTGCTATTTCAGACATCGTTTTACATATTTTATTTGAACACCCTGCAAAGAAATACATTTAATCCAATAATGTCAAACAATTTTCTCCAAGATTAAAAGCAACAACAGGCTAACATTCTTTTAACAACCTAGTAATAAGCAAATTACAAACAATACAGGCAATAAGATTTATTCATTCATTTTGCGGGATATTCAACCATTATAAAGAATTATAGAGAAACCAAACATTAACACGCACAACATTATTGCAATATATCAAGTTCAGATTATGAATAAAAAGCAATCAGCAATGTGATTTTTTTTATAATTTATTTTTTAACAAATTTATAAACAATACATAGCAATAAATCACTAAATTTGCTTGATAACTAATAAGAAGCGAGTGCAAAGTAATCTCGTTTCGATGAACGTCGAAGTTTTTGACTCAAAAGCAGTTGGCGGAGCATTTTTCGTTATTGCCATAAATTTAGATTGCATCATTACTTTTTGATTCAAATGAATTAAAAATTTATCGGCAGGACGCCTAAAAGTTATGATTGACGAAAATTATAAACTAATAGGGATTGTTACTGATCTCAAAGATTATAAACTTGCTTGGAACATCAACCAAGAGACTTACCTGAAGCTCATCAAAACTCAGGATTTCTCCTCGCAGACCGAAGAAAAGCCTTTCAGCTTTTCAAGATTCAAGCACATGGATGATCGCTCTGTTGTAACACTCGTTAAGAACAAGTCTTACAGCAGTGATGAAGGATCAAAGTTCTTGCTTCACGACTTGCGCCAATTCAATTTCTTCATGCTCATTGACGGATGGGTTTCAGAGGAAAAGCTCAACAATTTCATCTCACAGCTCAAACAAAACTCATCCATTAATTTTATTAAAATATTGGATTTATCTAAAATCAATTCTCAAGAGATATTAATTGTCTGAAAAGTTTACATGAAAAATCAAGTAAGAAGAAACAAAACCAAAATTGTAGCCACTTTAGGCCCTACTAGCGAATCAAAACCAAAAGTAAAAGAGCTCATCCAAGCCGGACTTAATGTGGCTAGATTGAACTTTTCTCACGGTGGTCACGACGTGCAGCTAAATAGAATCAACATTGTAAGAGATCTCAACAAGGAATTGGGTGTAAATGTTGGTTTGTTGCAAGACTTGCAAGGACCAAAAATTCGTATCGGGGAAGTGGAAAATGAAGGCGTTGAAATCAACGTTGGTGAAGAGCTTGTGATCTGCTCTACTCCAATGGTCGGCAACAGACACAAAGTAAGCACAACTTACGAATCTCTGACTGACGATGTTGAAATCGGCGACCCTATTCTTATCGACGATGGTAACTTGGAGCTAAAAGTTATCGACAAAGGAGAAGGCGAAGTGAAAACAATTGTTGTTCATGGCGGAATGCTTAAGTCTAAAAAAGGCATCAACCTACCAGGCTCAAACCTTTCGACTCCTTCTATGACTCAAAAAGACCTTGACGACCTTCAGTTCGGATTGGAGCACAATGTAGACTGGGTAGCGCTTTCTTTTGTTAGAAGAGCCGAGGATATCATTGAGTTGAAAAACATTATCAAGCAAGCTGGCAAAACGACTAAAGTAGTTGCTAAAATCGAAAAGCCTGAAGCGGTAAATAATATCGATGAGATCATCAATGTGACTGACGCCATCATGGTAGCCAGAGGAGACTTAGGTGTTGAAATCCCGATGGAGGAAGTTCCTGTAATCCAGAAGGAGATTATCAAAAAATGTAACATGGCCGCTAAGCCTGTTATCGTAGCGACACAGATGCTTGACAGTATGATCAACAATCCTAGACCTACAAGAGCGGAAGCATCAGATGTTGCCAATGCGATTCTTGATGGAGCGGATGCTGTGATGCTTTCGGGAGAGACTGCTTTTGGTAATTATCCGCCATTAGCTGTTGGCGCGATGTCTAAAATCATAAAATCAGTGGAAAACAACTCTGAGCATATTTACAACAGAAATTTCGAATTGGAAAAAAGCTCTAAGACTTACAACGAGGACAGAGTGCTTGCCAGCTCGGCTTACCTTGCCAGAGACACAGAAGCTGTTGCTATCACAGGAATGACCTTCACAGGCTACACAGCATTCAAAGTATCGAGATTCAGACCAAAAGCAGAAATCCAAATCTTCACTGACAACATGCAATTGCTTACTCAATTGAGTTTAATCTGGGGTGTTAGAGGATACTTCAAGGAAAAATTCGCTGAATCGACTGAAGAAGCATTCTTGACAATTAATGAAGACTTGAAATCTCTTGGCGAAATTCAAGATGGTGATTTAGTGGTTACTACCGGTACATTGCCTATAGCCAATAAGGAAAGAACGAATACTATTCGTTTAACGAAGGTCTCATAAGCCAGCCAGCCTTTAACAAAAAAAGCAACATGTAAAACACATGTTGCTTTTTTTATCCCATTCATACATTGTATTTTTTAGATTGGATTTCTATCCAAAGAGACTTGATATTCCGGGTCTTCCATTACATTCACTTGAACTAAATCCCCAGCCTTATCCAACAATCTTTTGCAATCTGCGCTCAAATGTCTGAAATGAATCGTTTTTCCTTCTTTTTGATACTTCTCAGCTAATTTATTGATAGCCTCCAAACCTGAATGATCCATTACTCTCGATTCTTTAAAATCAACAATTATATTTTCAGGATCTTCTTTTATATCAAACTTCCCGTTAAATGTCGTTATTGATCCAAAAAACAAAGGGCCATAGATTTCATAAAGCTTTGTCTTGCCATCCTCAATCAGGCTTCTTCTAGCACGAATTCTAACCGCATTCTCCCAAGCAAATACCAAAGCAGAAACAACAACACCTGAAGCTACTGCAATTGCCAAATCAAACACAACAGTTAATCCCGACACCAAAATCAAAACAAAAGCATCAGACTTAGGTATCTTATGCAATATTCTCAAGCTTGACCACGCGAACGTTCCAATTACTACCATAAACATAACTCCTGTCAAGGCCGCAATAGGTATCATTTCAATCCACTGGGATGCAAACAAAATAAAGATCAATAAAAATATCGCCGCTGATATTCCCGAAGCTCTGCCTCGGCCTCCTGAATTCACATTAATCATACTTTGTCCAATCATTGCGCAACCTCCCATTGCTCCAAAAACTCCGCAAGCGACATTTGCCAATCCTTGCGCGACACACTCCTTATTAGAACTGCCATGAGTTTCAGTAACTTCATCAACTAGCGAAAGCGTCATCAAAGATTCAATCAAACCTATTGCAGCCAAAATCACTGAATATGGTAAAATGATTTTCAAAGTCTCCAAGTTAAAAGGAACCATAGGAATATGAAACTGAGGCAAACCTCCTGCAATTTTCGCCTTATCTCCAACTGTCACAGTATCCAACCCAGCAAATATGGCAATCATAGACACGACAATAATAGCCGCTAATGAAGAAGGGATTGCCTTTGTCAATTTAGGCAGGAAATAAATAATCGCCATAGTCAAAGCTACCAAACCTGCCATAATATATAGCTGAGAGCCACTCATCCATACTTCCGCATTCGTTGCCAAATCAGCCACTTTAAATGAACTCAACTGAGCTAAAAAGATAACTATAGCCAGGCCATTCACAAAGCCCAGCATTACTGGATGAGGTATAAGCCTAACAAACTTTCCTAACCTTGCCACACCTGCTAAAATCTGTATAAAGCCCATTAATAAAACCGCCGCAAACAGGTATTCAACTCCATGCGCCTTCACCAAAGCCACCATCACAACAGCCAAGGCTCCAGTAGCTCCTGAAATCATACCAGGTCGCCCGCCGATAGCAGCTGTAATCAAACCAACCAAAAAGGCGGCATACAAGCCCACTAATGGCTCAACTCCTGCCACAAAAGAGAACGCTACAGCTTCCGGCACTAAGGCCAAAGCCACAGTCAATCCTGACAGAACATCTTTTTTCATTTGCATCATCTGCATTTCTGTGTAAATTTTTATCGATTTTCAATAGTTTATTTCTTAATCCATTTGGGTAACAAACCCGCATTTTTTCATTCACCACAAGCCACCCAATTTAAGGCTTGCAAAGATACTCTTTTCAAAATCCTCTGCCAAGGATTTGTATTAATTCACAATAATTTCACAAACCGACATCAAACAGCACTACTAACCCTTAAATAAAAAAGCCGAATATCCTAAGACATTCGGCTCGTTCAATTTATATAACCCTATTTCAATTCTGTCAATCCGCAATATAAACCCAGCCCGAGTACTTGTACTGCTCCTGGTCATCTAAGTCCAGCACATAAAAATAAGTCCCCTTGCTCAGAACATTGCCTTCAAACTCATTGCCTACATTGCTGCGACCATCCCATGACTGATCATAACGCTCATTCTCATAAACCAGCTTGCCCCATCGATTGAAAATCTGCAGCTTGCGAGTCTCGTAGTATTCAACTCCCTTGATCACAAATGTATCGTTATAGCCGTCTTTCGTATTTGGTGTGAACACATTGGGAATCGAAATCCTATCGTCCAAAACATAAATCACCACCTTAGCCGTATCGCAATTATTCTTGCTGTCGCAAATCTCATAGACAAACTCCACACGCTTGCGCTGGTCAGCATCATTCGCCTCTCGCTCCGGCATATCAACAAACTCTATCGATTGGTAAATCAACACTCCCGTCGATGGATCCAAGTCAACCACAAAGCCAGACTCTGGCTCCGACAACAACTTGATCGTTGAAACCAACAAATCATCGTCAGGATCCCAATCCTGAGCTCTATCTATAGGATAAACCAAATCAAACACGATCTCGCGACCGCCAACAACTTCCACCGTATCAGAGATAGCTACAGGAGCTCCGTACACATGCACGCGAACATAAGCCGGAAAAGATTGAGCTCCTTCCTTGTCCGTAAGCGTATATCTTATCACTGCAGGGCCCACAAAACCAGCTTCAGGATTAGGTGTAAACTTCAACTTGCCATCCGCTTGAAGCTCGTAACGCCAAAGCTCCAAACCTTCGCTAGTCGTCTCAATGTACTCCGCCTCAACAGCCGCCGTGTTCGGATTCAAATCAATGCCATTCTGCGTCAAATCTGACAATGTCAAGCCTATCTTCAACTCCTCTTCATTCTCATCCTCATCCTGAGACAAAATATCCAACACCAATTCTTCCGTATTCAAAACCTCGCCATGATCATTGTGTAACACTGGACGCTTATTTACGGATATATTGAAACTTCTCGAAGCTGGGCATCCAAACGCGTTCACCGCCGATACCTCATAAACAGCGTCTTCAGACGGCGCATCCTGATAAGCCGCAGTAGTTTCATTAACTTGATAAACAAATAAACCATCCTTGTTCCATCTGAAGTCGCTGATGCCTCCCGCTGATGAATGAAAGCCCAAAGTAGTCCCTTCATTGACTCTAGCTCCGTCTTCCAATTCCTCCTCGGCAAAGACACTCATCTCCAGTCCTGACAATGCCTGCCTGAAGCTAAATGATATCTGATCCTCCGCTTGACATTTGTCATTGACCTCAACAACATACTTCACCTGAATTTCGCCATACGCGTTAGCCATCACCGACACCTCACTGCTGCCGTCTGGATGATGCACAACACTACCCGGAACTATTTCTGCGCTCAACTGCCCATCAGATGAAGGAACATTCGTTACAATTTCCCAAACTCCGGCAAATCCTGCTGTGCCCTTGGCCCTAAAAGAAACAGCTGACTCAGCAGTACCCAAATCACTCGGCGGCAAGCATTCGAAAGGAGGGTCCATTGGCTCAATCTCGGAAACAGCTTTGGCCAATTCAAAACTAACCGGAACTGCCTCCGCAAAACAAACGCCATTATCATAAGAAGCTCCAACAGCCATAACTCCTTGAGATGAACTTGCGCTCAAATCAAATACTCGCTTCAAAGAACTTGTCGCTTCAACTTCAAAATCCGCCGAAAGCGCGTAGTCCCAATTCGGTGACAATGGATTTCCGTCATTGTCCAACTGCTCATTGACAACAACCTCTACAGCATCGCCGCAAATCACGCCATCAAGATCCTTGGAGGAGAACAACTGAACTGAAACAGGACGATCAAAACGAACCGAAACCTCCTGCTCGTTATGGCAAACGCCACGATCAACGCTCAGCTTGAATACATGCTCTCCGAAAGACGAGACTTTAACATTCGTGCTCGCTGAATTAATGTCCTCAAACTCCAACCAGCCCGAAGGACCGGAAATCTTGCTCCATTCATAACTGTCAGCATTCGCTTGAGCGTCAAGCAAGATTTCATCTCCGCATATTTCAGGAGACATTTGAAGCTGTATATCAACGTTTTCATGGAAGATGACCTCCGTTGAAGCCCTCTCTTCGCAAGAACCATTGGCAACAGTCCAAACAAATGTATATTGACCGGGAGCTGTGCCTCCCAAATTAATCACATAATCGTCGCCTTGCTGCTCAGCATCAATCGCTCCTGCAGGACTTTCGACAGACCAAACTCCTGTCCCATGGTCCGGCTTGACGCCTGAAAGCGTGACCAACTGCTCAACACCCGCCTCATTTATACAAATACCTTCTGGACCTGGTGGCGAAGCGATGCTCGCATACACCGGCGCGTCAAAAACAATATCTTCCAAAACAGACTCGCTCACGCATTCGCCATTGCGGAAGGTTCTTTTCAAATCAAATACAACACTCGACGGATCAGACGGCAAATACCTCACTTGCGTCAGATTCCCTTTGATGGTGCTCATGCTAAAATCCAATGAAGTATAAGACTCACCTTCATCAACAGCAACTTCCCATTGAGTATAAGCTCCGTTAGCAGTCATCGCTGCTGTCAAATCAATAGTGGCGGCTTCGAACGATTCTGTCATATTGTCGCTACAATACAACTGCTCCACTGTCAAGATCTGAGGCAAAACAGACTCGTCAAAACGAATCTCAGAATCAAAGCTATCCGAACATGTGCCGTTATCCTCTACCCAAATGATAGTATAGCTGCCATAATTCGAAGCATCAGAAATGCTCAACTTCACTTGCTGAACTCCTGCCTCAGCATCTTGCGCTAAGTACTCAACTTCAACCTTAGACGAAGCGTCAAGACCATCTGCATCCAATATACTCGCGACATAAACCTTATGCTCCTCTTCTGCGGTCAAATCCGTGCTCGCAACCGTCAAAACACTCATCGGAAAATCCAATGTCATCTCCGTACCGCAGACCTTTCCATCTCGGGTTAGCTTCAAAGGATCATTATCAGAGAATCGTGGCGTTTCATAAAAATTAAGCTTTAAACTGTCCGAGTAAGCATTCTCGTAACCATTAAAACCGCTGCCATGCTTGCTTGAAAACAAAGGGATCATGGCTGTAGCTTTTTGCTCATCCGCTGGAACTGTGTTGTCCAAGATCCTTTTACCTAAAACAAGCTCACCTACTTTTTCATAACTATCATAAACCTTTACGCCAACCTTCATTTTATAAACATCCGAATCTTCATCATATTTATAGTTAA
The DNA here is from genome assembly GCF_036492635.1 of Aureibacter tunicatorum. Taxonomy (GTDB): domain Bacteria; phylum Bacteroidota; class Bacteroidia; order Cytophagales; family Cyclobacteriaceae; genus Aureibacter; species Aureibacter tunicatorum. The sequence continues at coordinate 1,364,466 of NZ_AP025305.1, read as the reverse complement.
ATGATGAATTGCTAGAGTTTATTTCTGTGCTACCTTGTATCCCACTATTAATAACTCCATCTACTTCAGGAATCAACTCATACTCTCCTTCAGCGTTCATCGCCATCATATTCGTGGTGAAAACAAAGCCTTCTGGCAAAATATAGTTCAACTCCAAATTATTAATATCCTGCTTAGTCTTATTCGTAATCTCAAAATAAATCTCAAACTCATGCTCAGCTCCCAAGCAAAAATCCGTCTGGCTAACTGAAGTGGACAACTCAAAAACATAAGCGCAAGAACAGCCGTCGTTTTTACTTGTCACTTGACTTCCATTTGAAACACCCAGATATTTTCCTGTTTCAAGATCAATCCTAAAAATTGAAGTTTGTCCACCTATTCCATCTTTATGTTGACTATCTGGACCAAAACCCCAAAACTCTCCATTAACGATATATGTAGAGCCTGCTCCTCCAAATCTATTTTTCACCTCTCCATATGCATCTACTGTTGCCCTAGGATTATCAGCATAAGGATCAAATCGAGCAAGACGCTTTGTTTCCGCATCCCAACAATACAAAAAATTATCATCAGGGTTAAAAACAAAATCCCCATAACTTAAATTTAGATTTTGATTAACTATAGTTTCTAGAGGGAAAGTATAACTATTCGGATTAATTATATTTTGCTCTTCTATTTCTGCGAGTGATTTTTCCAAATCTACTCTTTTCAAATTTGTCCCTCCATTTCCTAACCAATAAATTCCATTAAAATCTATTTCACCAACGTTGAAAAAACTAGCAATTTTACCTAATTTTTCAATAATATATCCTCCTTCATTAAGGTCATTCTTAATTCTATATATATAAGTTTGCGATGTACCTCTTACCCTTCCAACAAAATAAATATATCCATCCTTCACATTATAAGCTACAGCATTTGCTCTATCAAAATTTAAAGAAATCCCATTTTCTGAGCCTTCAAATTTTTTTAAAGTAGTAAAGACAACATCTTCTTGAATTTCCCCATTTATTTCAGTAACAACTTTATCCAATTTTTCGAAATAAAAATTTTTCACTCCGCCTATATCTTTCTCATATATTTGGAACAATGTACCGCTACATTTAAAACCATCAAAGTTTGACTGTGCTTCACTTGCATTGTACAGTATTGATATTAAAAATAAAATCAGAGTAAACTTCTTTCCCATGCCTGTTTATATAATTGTGTTTCGTGTTCGTACTTTCAAAAAAGTATAATAGCAAAAAATAAGAACTAGCATATTACCAGTTCTTATTCAATAATCTCTTTAATCCGCAATATAAACCCAGCCCGAGTACTTGTACTGCTCCTGATCATCCAAGTCCAGCACATAAAAATAAGTCCCCTTGCTCAGAACATTGCCTTCAAACTCATTGCCTACATTGCTGCGACCATCCCATGACTGATCATAACGCTCATTCTCATAAACCAGCTTGCCCCATCGATTGAAAATCTGCAACCTGCGAGTCTCGTAGTATTCAACTCCCTTGATCACAAATGTATCGTTATAGCCGTCTTTCGTATTTGGTGTGAACACATTGGGAATCGAAATCCTATCGTCCAAGACATAAATCACCACCTTAGCCGTATCGCAATTGTTCTTGCTGTCGCAAATCTCATAGATAAACTCCACACGCTTGCGCTGGTCAGCATCATTAGCCTCTCGCTCAGGCATATCAACAAACTCTATCGATTGGTAAATCAACGCTCCCGTCGATGGATCCAAATCAACCACAAAGCCAGACTCTGGCTCCGACAACAACTTGATCGTTGAAACCAACAAATCATCGTCAGGATCCCAATCCTGAGCTCTATCTATAGGATAAACCAAATCAAACACGACCTCGCGACCGCCAACAACTTCCACGGTATCAGAGATAGCTACAGGAGCTCCGTACACATGCACGCGAACATAAGCCGGAAAAGATTGAGCTCCTTCCTTGTCCGTAAGCGTATATCTTATTACTGCAGGGCCCACAAAACCAGCTTCAGGATTAGGCGTGAACTTCAACTTACCATCCGCTTGAAGCTCGTAACGCCAAAGCTCCAAACCTTCGCTAGTCGTCTCAATGTACTCCGCCTCAACAGCCGCCGTATTCGGATTCAAATCAACGCCGTTCTGCGTCAAATCAGACAAAGTCAAGCCAACCTTCAGTTCTACTTCATTCTTATCCTCATCCTGAGACAAAATATCCAACACCAACGCTTCCGTATTCAAAACCTCGCCATGATCATTGCGCAACACAGGGCGCTTGTTTACAGAGATATTAAAACTCCTCGAAGCCCCACAACCAAACGCATTCACAGCCGACACCTCATAAACCGCGTCTGCAGACGGCGCATCCTGATAAGCCGCCGTAGTTTCATTAACTTGGTAAACAAACAAGCCATCCTTGTTCCACCTGAAATCACTGATGCCTCCCGCTGATGAATGAAAGCCCAAAGTAGTCCCTTCATTGACTCTAGCTCCGTCTTCCAATTCCTCCTCGGCAAAGACACTCATCTCCAGTCCTGACAATGCCTGCCTGAAGCTAAATGATATCTGATCCTCCGCTTGACATTTGTCATTGACCTCAACAACATACTTCACCTGAATTTCGCCATACGCGTTAGCCATCACCGACACCTCACTGCTGCCGTCTGGATGATGCACAACACTACCCGGAACTATTTCTGCGCTCAACTGCCCATCAGATGAAGGAACATTCGTTACAATTTCCCAAACTCCGGCAAATCCTGCTGTGCCCTTGGCCCTAAAAGAAACAGCTGACTCAGCAGTACCCAAATCACTCGGCGGCAAGCATTCGAAAGGAGGGTCCATTGGCTCAATCTCGGAAACAGCTTTGGCCAATTCAAAACTAACCGGAACTGCCTCCGCAAAACAAACGCCATTATCATAAGAAGCTCCAACAGCCATAACTCCTTGAGATGAACTTGCGCTCAAATCAAATACTCGCTTCAAAGAACTTGTCGCTTCAACTTCAAAATCCGCCGAAAGCGCGTAGTCCCAATTCGGTGACAATGGATTTCCGTCATTGTCCAACTGCTCATTGACAACAACCTCTACAGCATCGCCGCAAATCACGCCATCAAGATCCTTGGAGGAGAACAACTGAACTGAAACAGGACGATCAAAACGAACCGAAACCTCCTGCTCGTTATGGCAAACGCCACGATCAACGCTCAGCTTGAATACATGCTCTCCGAAAGACGAGACTTTAACATTCGTGCTCGCTGAATTAATGTCCTCAAACTCCAACCAGCCCGAAGGACCGGAAATCTTGCTCCATTCATAACTGTCAGCATTCGCTTGAGCGTCAAGCAAGATTTCATCTCCGCATATTTCAGGAGACATTTGAAGCTGTATATCAACGTTTTCATGGAAGATGACCTCCGTTGAAGCCCTCTCTTCGCAAGAACCATTGGCAACAGTCCAAACAAATGTATATTGACCGGGAGCTGTGCCTCCCAAATTAATCACATAATCGTCGCCTTGCTGCTCAGCATCAATCGCTCCCGCAGGACTTTCGACAGACCAAACTCCTGTCCCATGGTCCGGCTTGACGCCTGAAAGCGTGACCAACTGCTCAACACCCGCCTCATTTATACAAATACCTTCTGGACCTGGAGGCGAAGCGATGCTCGCATACACCGGCGCGTCAAAAACAATATCTTCCAAAACAGACTCGCTCACGCATTCGCCATTGCGGAAGGTTCTTTTCAAATCAAATACAACACTCGACGGATCAGACGGCAAATATCTCACTTGCGTCAGATTCCCTTTGATGGTGCTCATGCTAAAATCCAATGAAGTATAAGACTCACCTTCATCAACAGCAACTTCCCATTGAGTATAAGCTCCATTAGCAGTCATCGCTGCTGTCAAATCAATAGTGGCGGCTTCGAACGGTTCTGTCATATTGTCGCTACAATACAACTGATCCACTGTCAAGATCTGAGGCAAAACTGACTCGTCAAAACGAATCTCAGAATCAAAGCCATCCGAACATGTGCCGTTGTCCTCTACCCAACTGATAGTATAGCTGCCATAGTTCGCAGCATCAGAAATGCTCAACTTCACTTGTTGAACTCCTGCCTCAGCATCTTGCGCTAAGTACTCAACTTCAACCTTAGACGAAGCGTCAAGACCATCTGCATCCAATATACTCGCGACATAAACCTTATGCTCCTCTTCTGCGGTCAAATCCGTGCTCGCAGCCGTCAAAACACTCATCGGAAAATCCAATGTCATCTCCGTACCGCAAACCTTTCCATCTCGGGTTAGCTTCAAAGGATCATTATCAGAGAATCGTGGCGTTTCGTACAGATTGATTATTAAACTATCAGCATAAGCATTATCATATCCACTAAATCCATTTCCATGCTTGCTTGAAAACAAAGGAATCATGGCTGTAGCTTGTTGTTCGCTTTCTTCTAATGTATTATCAAAAATTCTCTTGCCTAGTACTATCTGTCCCGTTCCCTTAAAATCTTCATATATTTTCACCCCCACCTTCATTCTATAAATATCTTGACTAGGGTCATATTTATATACAAATGATGAGTTTGATGAATTAATTTCAGTTTCTCCCTTTATTTCATTAAGCACATCACCTGTTTGCCCTATTTCATAATATTCTCCATCAGCTCTCCGCTCCATCATATTTGTTGTAAAAACAAAGCCTTCTGGAAGGATGTAATTCAACTCAAGGTTTTCAATATCTTTTTTAGTTTTATTATTGATATCAAAAAACACTTCAAACTCATTTGATTCCCCAACACAAAAGTCAGTTTGACTTATTGAGGTTTCCAGCTCAAAAACATAAGAACATGAACAACCATCATTTTGGTTGGTTTGAATACCTGGTGAATCAAGAATTGTTAATTCACCTGTTTCAATATCAATCTCGACTAATTCACCAGGACTCGCCCCTACTCCATACCCCCAAAACTTGCCTCTAACCATGTATGTAGCACCAATAATCACCCTATCTACATTTTGATACACTGGAGGTACACCACCAATATATGTAAATGCTTGATCAACATCTTTTGATGGATCAAATGCTACAAATCTTTTACTTTGCCAATCCCAACCATAGAAGATTCCATCTTCAGGGTTTAAAACAAAATCGCCAGTAGGAGGAAGTCCTCTACCTCTTAGATCAAATTTCAAGTCGTATTCATATTCACCAGCTAAGGGTAAAGCTTTTCCACTAGTAAGAGTACTAATATCCAGAGTTACAACATAATCAAAATTACCTCTCAACCAGTATACTCCTTCTGAATCAAACTCTCCATTATTATATTGTTGATTTAAATTATAAGCCCCATTATTATTTCTCAGGTTTACGACGAGCTCAACAATATAACCATCATTAACAATATCTCTTCTAATTCGATTTATCGACCTTCTACCACCACTAGTTCTTAAAAAATAAATATAACCATCCACAACATTATAAGCAGCGGCATTAATTACATCTGTAGAAGGAAAAGGAAGCTCATACACCTCTATAAACTCACCTGTAACATTACCATCGCCTGTTTCTTGAACATCGATATAGCTTAAAACACATCGTCCTGATTTATCTTGATACACCTGATATAGGGCTCCACTACATTTAAAGCCATCAAAGGTGGATTGGGCAAAGGATAATTGAGAGACGACTCCCATTAAGAATAAAAGTATAGTAAACCTTTTTATCATATTAATAGTGTTTAGGTGTTTTCTAATCAATAAAGTCCTGTGTAAGTATCTCTGAAGTGTAAATAAACAGGCCGACTTAAATTAGCCAGCCTGTTTACAATCTCTTTAATCCGCAATATAAACCCAGCCCGAGTACTTGTATTGCTCCTGATCATCCAAGTCCAGCACATAAAAATAAGTCCCCTTGCTCAGAACATTGCCTTCAAACTCATTGCCTACATTGCTGCGACCATCCCATGACTGGTCATAACGCTCATTCTCATAAACCAGCTTGCCCCATCGATTGAAAATCTGCAACCTGCGAGTCTCGTAGTATTCAACTCCCTTGATCACAAATGTATCGTTATAGCCGTCTTTCGTATTTGGTGTGAACACATTGGGAATCGAAATCCTATCGTCCAAAACATAAATCACCACCTTAGCTGTATCGCAATTGTTCTTGCTGTCGCAAATCTCATAGATAAACTCCACACGCTTGCGCTGGTCAGCATCATTCGCCTCTCGCTCAGGCATATCAACAAACTCTATCGATTGGTAAATCAACGCTCCCGTCGATGGATCCAAATCAACCACAAAGCCAGACTCTGGCTCCGACAACAACTTGATCGTTGAAACCAACAAATCATCGTCAGGATCCCAATCCTGAGCTCTATCTATAGGATAAACCAAATCAAACACGACCTCGCGACCGCCAATAACTTCCACGGTATCAGAGATAGCTACAGGAGCTCCGTACACATGCACGCGAACATAAGCCGGAAAAGATTGAGCTCCTTCCTTGTCCGTAAGCGTATATCTTATCACTGCAGGGCCCACAAAACCAGCTTCAGGATTAGGCGTGAACTTCAACTTACCATCCGCTTGAAGCTCGTAACGCCAAAGCTCCAAACCTTCGCTAGTCGTCTCAATATACTCCGTCTCAACAGCCGCCGTATTCGGATTCAAATCAACGCCGTTCTGCGTCAAATCAGACAAAGTCAAGCCAACCTTCAGTTCTACTTCATTCTCATCCTCATCCTGAGACAAAATATCCAACACCAACACTTCCGTATTCAAAACCTCGCCATGATCATTGCGCAACACAGGGCGCTTGTTTACAGAGATATTAAAACTCCTCGAAGCCCCACAACCAAACGCATTCACAGCCGACACCTCATAAACCGCGTCTGCAGACGGCGCATCCTGATAAGCCGTCGTAGTTTCATTAACCTGGTAAACAAACAAGCCGTCCTTGTTCCACCTGAAATCACTGATGCCTCCCGCTGATGAATGAAAGCCCAAAGTAGTCCCTTCATTGACTCTAGCTCCGTCTTCCAATTCCTCCTCGGCAAAGACACTCATCTCCAGTCCTGACAATGCCTGCCTGAAGCTAAATGATATCTGATCCTCCGCTTGACATTTATCATTGACCTCAACAACATACTTCACCTGAATTTCGCCATACGCGTTCGCCATCACCGACACCTCACTGCTGCCGTCTGGATGATGCACAACACTACCCGGAACTATTTCTGCGCTCAACTGCCCATCAGATGAAGGAACATTCGTTACAATTTCCCAAACTCCGGCAAATCCTGCTGTGCCCTTGGCCCTAAAAGAAACAGCCGACTCAGCAGTACCCAAATCACTCGGCGGCAAGCATTCGAAAGGAGGATCCATTGGCTCAATCTCGGAAACAGCTTTGGCCAATTCAAAACTAACCGGAACTGCCTCCGCAAAACAAACGCCATTATCATAAGAAGCTCCAACAGCCATAACTCCTTGAGATGAACTTGCGCTCAAATCAAATACTCGCTTCAAAGAACTTGTCGCTTCAACTTCAAAATCCGCCGAAAGCGTGTAGTCCCAATTCGGTGACAATGGATTTCCGTCATTGTCCAACTGCTCATTGACAACAACCTCTACAGCATCGCCGCAAATCACGCCATCAAGATCCTTGGAGGAGAACAACTGAACTGAAACAGGACGATCAAAACGAACCGAAACCTCCTGCTCGTTATGGCAAACGCCACGATCAACGCTCAGCTTGAATACATGCTCTCCGAAAGACGAGACTTTAACATTCGTGCTCGCTGAATTAATGTCCTCAAACTCCAACCAGCCCGAAGGACCGGAAATCTTGCTCCATTCATAACTGTCAGCATTCGCTTGAGCGTCAAGCAAGATTTCATCTCCGCATATTTCAGGAGACATTTGAAGCTGTATATCAACGTTTTCATGGAAGATGACCTCCGTTGAAGCCCTCTCTTCGCAAGAACCATTGGCAACAGTCCAAACAAATGTATATTGACCGGGAGCTGTGCCTCCCAAATTAATCACATAATCGTCGCCTTGCTGCTCAGCATCAATCGCTCCCGCAGGACTTTCGACAGACCAAACTCCTGTCCCATGGTCCGGCTTGACGCCTGAAAGCGTGACCAACTGCTCAACACCCGCCTCATTTATACAAATACCTTCTGGACCTGGAGGCGAAGCGATGCTCGCATACACCGGCGCGTCAAAAACAATATCTTCCAAAACAGACTCGCTCACGCATTCGCCATTGCGAAAGGTTCTTTTCAAATCAAATACAACACTCGACGGATCAGACGGCAAATACCTCACTTGCGTCAGATTCCCTTTGATGGTGCTCATGCTAAAATCCAATGAAGTATAAGACTCACCTTCATCAACAGCAACTTCCCATTGAGTATAAGCTCCGTTAGCAGTCATCGCTGCTGTCAAATCAATAGTGGCGGCTTCGAACGATTCTGTCATACTGCTGCTGCAATACAATTGATCCACTGTCAAGATCTGAGGCAAAACTGACTCGTCAAAACGAATCTCAGAATCAAAGCCATCCGAACATGTGCCGTTGTCCTCTACCCAACTGATAGTATAGCTGCCATAGTTCGCAGCATCAGAAATGCTCAACTTCACTTGTTGAACTCCTGCCTCAGCATCTTGCGCTAAGTACTCAACTTCAACCTTAGACGAAGCGTCAAGACCATCTGCATCCAATATACTCGCGACATAAACCTTATGCTCCTCTTCTGCGGTCAAATCCGTGCTCGCAACCGTCAAAACACTCATCGGAAAATCCAATGTCATCTCCGTACCACAGACCTTTCCATCTCGGGTTAGCTTCAAAGGATCATTATCAGAGAATCGTGGCGTTTCATAAAAATTAAGCTTTAAACTGTCCGAGTAAGCATTCTCGTAACCATTAAAACCGCTGCCATGCTTGCTTGAAAACAAAGGGATCATGGCTGTAGCTTTTTGCTCATCCGCTGGAACCGTGTTGTCCAAGATCCTTTTACCTAAAACAAGCTCACCAACTTTTTCATAACTATCATAAACCTTAACGCCAACCTTCATCTTATAAACATCCGAATCTTCATCATATTTATAGTTAAATGATGAATTGCTAGAGTTTATTTCTGTACTACCTTGTATCCCACTATTAATAACTCCATCTACTTCCGGGATCAACTCATACTCTCCATCAGCGTTCATCGCCATCATATTCGTGGTGAAAACAAAGCCTTCTGGCAAAATATAGTTCAACTCCAAATTATTAATATCCTGCTTAGTCTTATTCGTAATCTCAAAATAAATCTCAAACTCATGCTCAGCTCCCAAGCAAAAATCCGTCTGGCTAACTGAAGTGGACAACTCAAAAACATAAGCGCAAGAACAGCCGTCGTTTTGGCCTGTAGCAGGACCTCTTGATATATCATTAGGGTCTGCATTTACCACAACTCCTGTTTCAGGATCTACAATAATGATTGATGTTTGTTGAGTATTATAATTTGGATCAGTTGTGTAGCCCCAAAACATTCCATCTACAAAATAAGTAGCCCCAGTACCTGTAAATCGTTCAACCGGGCCTACAAATTCAACAATATTTGTTGGATCAGTTGTATATGGGTTAATTTTCGCTAACCTTCTTTTATCCCTGTCCCAGCCGTACAATTTATTATCATCAGGATTCATTACAAAATCACTTACATTCGCCCCTATTTTTATATTATTGAACATATTTTCAATCAATAATGGCTCTGTAAAAGGCAACTGCTTACCTTGCTCCTTGTAATCATCCAATAGCTGCTGCAATCGTAGAACTTTCAATTTTTGCTCTGTTGCGCTCATCAACCAATAATTCCCGTCAAAATCAATCTCTCCGACATAATACCAGGGATTATTATTATCAGAAGCTATTATTCTACCTAAATCCTCCGTCTTGAATGAATTATTAGAAAGGTCTATCTTTATTCGACTTAATATTAACTCTGGAATTTCTTTTCCTGAGCTATCTTTCAATCTAGCGACAAAATAGATATAACCATCTTTAACATTATAAGCCGCAGAATTAATTTTTGAATATTTGCTTGGCAAAGTAAATTCATCCTCAATTGCAACTTTATTAGTTTCTTGGTTTACAACTAGTTTTGCTAAACTATAACCACCTCCTTTTCCATAGATTTGATAAAGAGCTCCACTACACTTAAAACCATCAAAATTATTTTGAGGAAATACAGGAGTAGAAAAGGTTAATAGCAAAAAAAGAAAAATTAAATTTAGTATTTTTTTAGCCATAGGGGAAAGTCTAAATTATCATTAAATTATCACATGAATCAATAACATAAGCTAAAGAAAAAACCAGAGCATTTCCAGTACTAATTTTTCATATAAATAAAAATTTACATATAAATCAGGCAATCGCTCTATCAAAATTCGCTTATATCATTATTTTAGACTTTGATTATCAACAAAAACTTACATTAACAAAAAATCAAAAATCTCCTTCCTAGAATTAATAGATAAATTAATACTAGCCTAGTTTGTTAACATAAAATTAGTTTAACTAGCTTTTTACAAAATTTTATTTCAAAGGCACATCTAATTATCGTTAAAAAATTAAGATAAAATCACATTAATTCAGAAAATAAAAAAGCCAGATGAAAGAATCATCTGGCTTTACAAATACTTACTTATTGATTATTAATCAACCCTTCAAAGCAACAATAGCTTCTTCCAAAGTCTTTATCTTAGCTTCAGCATCTGCTTGTTTTTTCTTCTCCATGACAACCACTTTCTCTGGAGCATTATTTACAAACCTCTCATTTGACAACTTCTTAGTTACAGATATCAAGAATCCTTTAGTGTATTTCAACTCCTCTTCAAGGTTTGCCAATTCCTTCTCAACATCAATCATTCCTTCCAATGGAACAAAACACTCATCTGCTTTGATCAAGAAAGAAACAGCATTTTCAACCTTCTCAGTAACATAGGCAATAGAAGAAAGATTGGCTAGTTTCACGATTACATCTTCGAATAATTCATAACCAGCTTTATCAGCCTTGATCGAAAGCGAAAGCTCTTCTTTTGGAGAAATTTGCTTTTGGTTTCTGATATTTCTCACGTTAGAAATTACATCAAAGGCATTGGCTCCAAGAGTCAAAACTCCCTGATCAATATCTTTAACCTCAGGCCATTCGGAAATAGTAATGCAATCTTCTGCGCTTCTTTCTTTGATATTATTCCACACTTCCTCAGAAATGAACGGCATAAATGGGTGAAGCAATTTCATCAATCTTTCCAAGAACTCAATCGTAGCGTCATAGGTCGCTTGATCGATTGGCTGTTCAAAGCCTGGCTTTATCATCTCAAGATACCAAGAGCAGAAATCATCCCATACCAATTTATATGTAGACAACAATGCGTCTGAGATTCTATATTTATCAAAATGATCATTTACTTCAACCAAAGTAGCGTTGAATTTGGCATCAAACCACTTCACAGCTGTAGCGTTCTTATCACTTAACAGACTTGAGTCAACTTTCCATTGCTTAACCAGACGGAATGCATTCCAAATCTTATTGGCAAAGTTTCTTCCTTGTTCGCATTGCGGATAAATAGTTTTGCCCTCTCTCTCTTCATCTTGAAACAACAAGTCATTACCTGCAGCTGAAGTCAATAGCAAGCCTGATCTTACCCCGTCAGCGCCATAATCATCAATAAGCTTCAATGCATCAGGCGAATTGCCAAGAGACTTGGACATCTTGCGACGTTGCTTGTCTCTGATCAATCCAGTGAAATAAACATTGTCAAAAGGCTTTTCTCCTTTGTACTCATAACCAGCCATAATCATACGAGCTACCCAGAAGAACATAATATCCGGACCAGTAACGATCGTCTTAGTAGGATAGTAATAATCTACTTCTTCTTCTGTTTGGAATACGCTCATCGGCCATAACCAAGATGAAAACCAAGTATCAAGCACATCTTCGTCTTGTCTCAAATCAGAAGCTTGAAGATCTGCATTTCCTGATTTTGCCTTAGCCAATTCCAGGGCTTCCTCAACTGTATTTGCAACTACAAAGTCATCATTGCCTGTTCCATAATAGAAAGCCGGAATCCTATGTCCCCACCATAACTGACGAGAGACGCACCAATCTTTGATGTTTTCCATCCAGTGACGATAAGTATTCTTCGCATTTTCAGGAAAGAACTGGATAGTATCGTTCATCACATTTTCAAGAGCCGGCTGAGCCAATTCTTTCATCTTACAGAACCACTGCGTGGAAATTTTAGGCTCGATCACTGCATTTGTTCTTTCCGAACGACCAACTTTATTTTTATAATCTTCAACTTCTACAAGATTACTTGCAGCATCAAGATCTTTCTCAATTTTCTTTCTTACAGCAAATCTATCCTCTCCAATATACAACTGAGCTGCTTCACTAAGTCGACCAGCATCATCCAAAATCTCAACGACTTCAAGGTTATGCTTGATACCCAATTCGTAGTCATTGATATCGTGCGCAGGAGTCACTTTAAGACAACCTGTACCAAACTCCATATCAACATACTCATCAAAGATGATCGGAATCACACGACCTACCAAAGGAACAATCGCTTTCTTTCCTTTCAAATGAGTATAACGCTCATCATTTGGATTGATACAAATAGCTGTATCACCTAAAATAGTTTCTGGACGTGTCGTCGCTATAGTCACAAACTCGTCTTCACCTTCGACTTGATAACGAACATGATAAAGTTTAGAATTTTCCTCAGAGTGGTTTACTTCTTCATCAGAAAGGGCTGTCTTTGCTTCCGGATCCCAGTTAACCATACGCACACCTCTGTAAATCTTGCCTTTATTGTAAAGATCAACAAACGTATTCACTACTTGCGAACTGTAATACGGATCCATCGTAAAAGTAGTACGATCCCAATCACATGAAGCTCCGAGTCTTTTCAACTGCTTAAGGATTATGCCACCGTGCTCATCTTTCCATTCGAAAGCATGCTTTAAAAACTCTTCTCTTGTCAGGTCAGATTTTTTAATTCCTTGAGAAGCCAATCTAGCAACTACTTTTGACTCTGTAGCAATAGAAGCATGATCAGTACCCGGCACCCAACACGCATTGAATCCCTGCATACGAGCTCTACGGATCAAAACATCTTGAATCGTATTGTTCAACATATGTCCCATATGCAAGACTCCTGTGACGTTGGGAGGAGGAATGACTATCGTGTACGATTTTTTCTCATTTGGTTCTGAATGAAAAAAGCCTTGATCCAACCAATGCTGATACCACTTGCTTTCTACCTCTTGCGGACTATATTTAGTAGATAGAGACATATTGTTTATATTTTTTAAAATTTATCTTTTTCTCAAATAAATATTCTAACCAACAAAAATAAAGATTTTTTCCAGAGCAACTGCATTGACGTATATATAAAACAAAAAAAGCCGCTCAATATTTGAGCGGCCTCATATCATAAAATTAATTGAGTCAATTAATTAGTAGCAACAGATTGCTTTGTATAAGTAATCGTAACAGCTCCTGTCAAACCTCTTGTTCTAGCAGAAGCGGACTCGTTATCGAAATTATAATCCAACACTAACTTAGTATTATTTTCTTGAAACTCATATGAAGCCTCACCAGCATTCTGAATGTGAGCAGCATCAACAAAAGTCACCTTTTTATTTTCACCATCAAGTTTCCAAGAAACAACGCTATTATACAAATCCAATTTATCTTGGTCTCCTGAAGACATGAAAATTCCAGTACCATTTACCGTCGGCGAAAACGTTATGATATGTGTTTGGTTATAATCATGATCATCAACCAAATTATCGCTACCTACTGTTCCACTTTCAAAAACCCAAGCAGCAGGAATACCGCCATCACCTAAGAACTTAGCTTCTTCCGTAGAAATACCAGGTGTAGATCCGCCATCATCATCACTCTTACAAGCTGAAAAAATAACCGTAATACCCAATAACAGGGTGAACAAATAATTAAACTTTCTCATTGAATTACATTTAAATTTTAAAATCCTCAATATTCAAAACATCATCACAAAGTTCATATTCATAATCTTGATTCGAACAAATTAGTATTAATTTTTTATTAACTATTTGACTTAAATGAGTCTTATACCAATCTATTCCTTTAGAATCAAGATTCATAGTAGGTTCATCCAATAAAACTACTGGAGATTCGTCAAAAAAAGCCAAACCTAATTTCAACCTCTGCTTCATGCCCGAGGAAAAATTCCTAATTGGTTTATTTCTCGATTTCTCCAAATACATTATTGAAATGAGTCTATCTATATCAATATTAACATTTATTTTTTTAAAATAAAAATGAAAATTCAAAAACTCTTTCAACGTATACTCTTCAATTAGTTCCAAATAAGGTGTCGCAATAGCCAAATGGTTATAAAAAGAAGACGGCTCCACACTCCCCCCTTGGGGATTAAAATAATTCAATTCACCAACCGAATAAGGCATAAATCCCGCCAATATTTGCAACAAAGTAGACTTACCGCTTCCATTCGAGCCAACTATCGCATAGGATTTGCCATAAAAAAACTCAAAATCCAAGCCTTTGAAAATCCATTCGCGCTGGAATTTCTTGCCTAAATTTTGAGTCTTAATAGCAATATTTAAATTGCTCATATTATTTAAGTATAATCTTCTTTCACTAATCTCAAAACACCCCTATCCGAGCCTTTGATGAACGCAAGAATCTCATCTCTAACTTCAGAAGACACAACATTCTCTTCTACAAAGCTTATAGATTGTGTTATATTTCGTCCTTCTTCATAAAAAGCCTTGTAAACTTCCTGAATCTCCCTGATTTTATCATTCGAGAATCCTCTTCTTCTCAACCCTAAAGTATTCACTCCGGCAAATCCTGCGGGAACTCTAGTTGTCAATACATATGGAGGCACATCTTTACCAAGTCTAGCTCCACCTGCGACCATAGCATGTTTTCCGATAGTCACAAACTGATGAATAGCCGTTGTTCCTCCAATAATCGCCCATTCGTTAATAGTACAATGTCCCGCAATCTGAACTGCATTGGCAACAATACAACGATCGCCTATAATACAATCATGAGCGACATGGACATAGGCCATCAACAAGACATTGTTACCAATAACCGTCTTCAACTTATCTTTAGTTCCTCGACTAATCGTCACACACTCTCTAATAATTGTGTTATCTCCGATTTCGCAGGTTGTAACCTCTCCCTCAAACTTCAAATCTTGAGGAACACCTGAAATTACAGCTCCCGGATGGACTTCACACTTCTTACCTATACGTGCACCATCACAGATCACTGTATGAGAGCCAATCCAAGTACCCTCTCCTATTTCAACATCCTTATGTATTACCGCGAAAGGTTCAACAACCACTCCTTCAGCGACTTTAGCATCTGGATGAACATTTGCTAATGGACTTATCATCATGCGTCTTTTCTTACTATTCGGGCCATCATTATTGCTTCGGCCACCAATTTACCTGCAACATACGCTTTTCCTTGCATCTTTGCAATTCCACGCTTGATAGGCTGTAATAGCTCGCATTGTAGTATCAATGTATCACCAGGCGTTACCATCTGTCTAAATTTGCAATTTTCCAAGCCTAAGAAAAATGTCCAATAATTCTCTGGATCAGGCACCGTATTCAACACAAGTATACCGCCTGTTTGAGCCATAGCTTCGATTTGAAGTACTCCTGGAAAGATTGGGTTTTCAGGAAAATGTCCTTGAAAACATGGCTCGTTCATTGTAATATTCTTAACTCCCGCAACTCTGGTGTCATTTAAATGAAAAATTTTATCTACTAGAGCAAAAGGATATCTATGCGCCAAAGTCTGAGCGATTTTATTCACATCATACACTGGAGGCAGCTTAGGATCATAATGCGGAAAATCGCTATTATTACTTTCCTTAATCATTTTCTTAAGCTTCTTGGCAAATGCAACGTTCGCAGCATGGCCAGGTCGCGCGGCCATGATCTGAGCCTTAAAAGGAGTACCAACCAAAGCCAAATCACCCATCACATCCAATAATTTATGACGTGCCGGCTCATTTTTATATCTTAACTCGATATTATTAAGAGTCCCTTCCTTTACTTCAATCTTATCTTTATTGAATAACTTAGCTAATCGATCCAATTCGTGCTCTTGCACCTCACGATCAACGATCACGATAGCATTATCAACATCACCACCTTTGATCAAGCCAGCCTCAAGAAGCATTTCCAATTCATGCAAAAAGCAAAATGTTCTACAAGGGGCAATTTCATTTTTAAATTGCGATAAATTCGTAAGCGAAGCATGTTGACTCCCTAGCACTGGCGAATTGTAATCCACCATTACTGTAACTCTGTAATCATCGCAAGGCAAAGCGCCTATTTCGATATTATTTTTCGGATCGCTATAAAAAATCCCTTTCGGCACTTCAAATATATCTCTTAAAGCGTTTTGTTCCTCTACACCAACAGACTCCAAAGCCTCAAGTATAGGATATGAACTTCCGTCAAGAATTGGACATTCAGGCCCACTCAACTGAATAAGCACATTATCAATCTCTAGAGCTACTAAAGCGGCCAACGTATGTTCTATAGTGCTAACAGTAGCTTCTCCTTTTTTCAAAGTAGTTCCTCTAGATGTATCAGAAACCAAATCAACGTCAGCTTCGATGATAGGCTCCCCTTCTAGATCAATTCTTTGAAATCTGATTCCCTCATTAGGACTCGCTGGAATAAAAGTCATTGTAGCTACGACTCCTGTATGAAGACCGACACCAGCTACCTTAACTGATGATTTTATAGTATGCTGTTTAAGTTTCATATTTATCTCGAAATTATTTCGATTCGTTTATCTTTTGTTCCAATTTTGACAGTCTTTCCACAGTTTCAGGCAATTTCCTAAAAGCTGCATAAGATTTAAAGAATTTCATGCTGTTAAATGCCGGAGCTCCCATCAAAACTTCTCCTTCTTTATTATTAGATTTTGACACCCCTGCTTGAGCTGCTAACATTGTTCGATCTGCCATTTTCAAATGCCCTGCCAATCCTACTTGACCTCCAAACATGCAATTTTCACCAATCTTTGTTGATCCCGATATTCCTGTTTGAGCTGCTATTACTGTATTCTTTCCAACTTCGACATTATGAGCTATTTGAATCAAGTTGTCAAGTTTAACTCCTTGCTTGATGATTGTCGAGCCTAATGTAGCGCAATCAATCACGGTGTTAGCACCTATATTCACATTATCCTCGATAATCACATTTCCAAGCTGAGGTATGGTCTTATAAGTTCCATCCATTTGAGGAGCAAAACCAAATCCATCGCTTCCGATCACTGATCCCGCGGCGATAACGCAATTCTTACCAATAATAGTACCTGGGTAAATTTTAACTCCAGCCTCAATAGTTGAATTCTCACCAATAATCACATGTTCTCCGATATAAACATGAGGATAAATCTTCACTCCATCACCAAGTGTAGATTGTGATCCGATATATGAAAACGCGCCTCTGTAAATATTCTCTCCCTCTGTGACATTCTCACCTATGAATGACGGCGACTCAACGCCGACTTTCGAGCTTTTCAAAGCTTTCTGATACTCTTCCAACAGACTAGTAAATGCCGTGTAAGCATCATCAACTTTGATCAATGTAGTCGTAAACTCTTGTTTAGGTTCAAAATCCTTATTGACAATCACAGCACCTGCCTCTGAAGTATAAAGATGCGACTCATACTTCAAATTTGCCAAAAATGATATAGCATTACTGCCAGCTTCCTCAATTTTACCCAGTTTACTGATTTTTGCCGATTTGTCACCAATTACTTCGCCCCCCAGCATTTGGGCGATTTGCTCAACACTAAACTCCATCGATTTTATCTGTCAATTTTTTAAAAATTCTCACAAAGATATCATTTTAGGCCAGCAAATGTAATATTTTTTAACAATTTTGCTTTGTGCCAATATATGCGACAACTCACTGCATTCTATTATACTTTTTATCTCTCCCTTCTTAGTCAGCACATTAATATCCTGTCCTCCAACAACATACGTTTTATTAGACAACTCTCCTTTCAATAAAAAAAAATCAGACTCAGACAATTCAATATCATAATATTGATCAATTAAACATCTATAATTTGTCAATTCCATTTTGGAAACTGGCTCATTCATAATCTCAACCTTAAACAAGCTTCTATCCAACAAACCTGTACTTAAAACTTTCAGCACTACATCTTCGCTTTTACTCCATAACTTCATAACATAAGTTATATCACAATCATCTATCTCGTTGAAATGCATTAACCCTTTTCGATTATTAAATGAGTTCTTATCAACTTCATTTGACAAAAAATACTTTAATGATGTTGATCCAGGGATATCCTTTCCTGATGTTAATAAGCACCGAGCTCTATTAATCATCGAAACAAGCATAGCCTCAGCGCAAACCGATGCTTTATGCAAATAAACTTGCCAATACATATGCCGCCTTGCTATCAAAAAATTTTCAACACTATAAATCCCCTTTTCCTCAAGCACCAACTGATCATCTACAACATTCAACAGTTTAATAATTCTATCAGCGCCGACTCTTCCTTCCATCACCCCAGAATAAAAACTATCTCTATTCAAATAATCAATTCTATCCACATCCAATTGACTCGATATCAGCTGATGAAAAAACTCCCGCTCGTATCGGCCTTTGAACATTTTGATCGCTAGATCCAACCGTCCTCCGAACTCATCATTCAATTGATTCATAAACGAGATGGAAACATGCTCATGAGAAATATTTTTCATCAAACTGAACTCCAAAGCGTGCGAAAAAGGTCCGTGCCCAATATCATGCAATAGTATCGCAACCATCGCCCCCTCCATCTCGTCATCCGATATCAGCACTCCCTTGGCTTTTAAACTTGATAAACATTTCCTCATCAAATGCATAGCTCCCAGAGCATGTTGAAACCTTGTATGAAAAGCCCCTGGATACACGTAATCTGTCAATCCTAATTGCTTTATCCGCCTTAATCGCTGAAAATAGGGGTGTTCGATTAGTTCAAACACCAAACCATCTGGAATATCAATCAAGCCATATAAAGGGTCATTAATTATTTTTTTCTTCTTCAAAATGAAAAATATTTGTACTTTTAAAATAAAAAAATATTTGTGGTGAATATAATCAATCCCTGCTTTTATCAAAAATATTAAAAAAAGCTTTTCAGACTGATACTCAAGCTAGTTAACAACTTTTAACCGCTAATTATCGTCCAAAAATATTCACAAACCGTAAACAAACCTTTCAGACGTTTCATTCTGATTAAAATTGTTAATTTTGAATAGGTAACAACACAACGTATGCAGACATATCATATTTTCTGGGCCGACGACGAAATTGAGCTTTTAAAGCCCCATATACTTTTCTTGGAGAAAAAAGGATACACTATCCATCCTTTCAAAAGCGCCACCGAGGTTCTTGACGCATTGGATGAAGCCAACTGCGATATCATATTCTTGGATGAAAATATGCCGGGGATGACTGGACTGGAAGCCATTCCTCATATCAAGGAGAAAAAACCTAACACGCCGATCATTATGATCACTAAAAGTGAGGAAGAACATATCATGGAAGAGGCTATCGCTTCAAAAATCAGCGATTACCTTATCAAGCCTTTGAATCCAAATCAAATTCTTCTTGCGATAAAAAAACTTACTGAAAACAAAAGATTGGTTTCTGAAAGAACCAATATGAGTTATCAGCAAGATTTTCGAAACATCAGCATGGCTTTCAGCGACTATATGGACCATGAAGAATGGACGGACATATACAATAAATTGATTTTCTGGGAATTGGAAATCGAACAATCCTCAGACAACAGCATGTCCGAAGTGCTGGAAATGCAAAAAACTGACGCCAATGTCAATTTCACCAAGTTCATCAAAGAAAATTACGTTGACTGGTTGAATGACCCTGAAGTGGACAAACCCTTGCTTTCGCATCAAATCATGAAAGAGAAAGTGTTTCCTCACTTGAAAAACAGCGACCAGCCTGTATTTTTCGTGGTGATAGACAATTTGCGTTCAGATCAATGGAAAGTCTTGCAACCTATCTTCAATGAATATTTCAATACTGAGGAAGAAAGTTCTTATTTCTCAATATTACCAACTACAACGGCGTATTCAAGAAACTCCATCTTCTCTGGCATGTTGCCTTTGGAAATGTCAAAGCACTACCCTGACCTATGGGAGGGAGAAGATTCCGACGAAGGAAAGAACAACGCCGAGGATGCGTTTTTGGAAAGACAATTAAGAAGGAATAACCTTGACATCAAATGGTCTTACCATAAAATCAAACAACTTAACCAAGGCAAGCAATTGGCTGACAACATCAACAACTTGATGAACAACCAGCTAAATGTCATCGTCTACAATTTTGTGGACATGCTTTCTCATGCCCGTACTGAAATGGAAGTAATCAGGGAATTAGCGCCGAACGAATCAGCGTATAGATCTCTGACCAAATCATGGTTCATGCATTCTCCTCTTCTGGAAATCTTCCAAAAGCTCGCTAAAAAAGACGTGAAAGTAGTATTAACTACTGACCATGGAACTATGAGAGTTAAAAAGCCATATAAAATCATAGGGGACAGAAACACCAACACAAACCTTCGTTACAAGCAAGGGAAGAATCTAAGTTTTGATGAAGATAAAGTTTTTGTGGCAAGAGATCCTAAGAAATTCCACCTTCCACAAGTAAATGTGTCTACGGCTTATGTATTCTCAACGGAAGATTATTTCTTTGCATATCCAAACAATTATAACTATTATGTCAACTACTACAAAGACACTTTCCAACATGGGGGAGTTTCTTTGGAGGAAATGATTATTCCTTTAGTCACATTACAATCTAAAAATGGGAAATAACGAACTCATTATAGAAAAATATACTATCAATGACCTGCCTGAAGTATGCAGACAGGTCATTGAATTTGCTCAAGAACATACTATCTGGATTTTTGATGGAGAAATGGGAGCAGGAAAAACCACTACCATTTCAGCAATGGCCAAAGAGCTTAACATTATAGACAATGTAAGCAGTCCAACTTTTTCGATAGTCAATGAATACATCGACAATAAGGACAATTATTTTTATCACTTCGACTTCTATAGAATAAAAAATGAAGTTGAAGCTATGGATATTGGCGTTGATGAATACTTTTACTCAGGACATGTCTGTTTCTTGGAATGGGCATCATTAATTCCCAGTCTACTTCCAGAAAAACATATAAAAATTGAAATAAGCATAGAAGACGAAAAGCACCGCACGATCAAAGCTACAAAATATGAATGACCAGCCTAAAATCGATTTCTCCGAGTCAAAAACAACTATTTTGACAAAAGAGTCAATGATGCCCATCAACTTAAAAAGCCAATCATTGAGAATCGGCGT
The DNA here is from genome assembly GCF_036492635.1 of Aureibacter tunicatorum. Classification (GTDB taxonomy): domain Bacteria; phylum Bacteroidota; class Bacteroidia; order Cytophagales; family Cyclobacteriaceae; genus Aureibacter; species Aureibacter tunicatorum. The sequence goes on along the minus strand of NZ_AP025305.1, from coordinate 1,342,969 downwards.
TCCCAAAGAGAATTCTTCAGATGAAAACAGAGTAACGCTAACTCCGGACGCTGTGGAAATTTTAGTCAATAATGGACATGAAGTACTTGTAGAGGCCAATGCTGGAGTTTGTTCTAATTATCCTGACAATGAATACAGCGATGCTGGCGCTAAAATATGTTATCATTCTAAAGAAGTATTCGAAAGCCAAATCATTGTAAAAGTAGCGCCTCCCACGCTTGAGGAACTAGGCTACATGAAACCAGAAGCTGTGATCATTTCCGCTTTGCAAATGGGCAACTTAAGTCTTCCATACCTTGAAAAACTTAAGAAAAAAAGAATCACAGCATTAGCCTATGAATTGCTTCAAGATCTATCAGGCCAAACGCCATTTGTCAGAGCTATGAGCGAAATCGCCGGCAGCATAGCTATGCTCATCGCTTCAGAGTATTTAAGCTCGACACCGCATGGTAAGGGAATTATGATTGGAAGCATATCAGGAGTAATGCCTTCAAAAGTTGTCATTTTGGGTTCAGGAACTGTAGCTGAACATGCAGCGAGAGCAGCGATAGGACTTGGCGCTGAAATCAAAATCTTTGACAACCATATTTATAAACTGAGAAGATTGAAGCATGCCATTGGACTGCAAATTCCAACTTGCACTATAGACTCCAAAGCACTATCCAATGCGCTTAAATCAGCTGATGTGGTAATAGGCGCGCTAAAGCCTGACAGAGGCAGAGCTCGATACTGGGTAACTGAAGAAATGATAAGCCAAATGCAGGAAGGCTCTGTCATCATCGACATTGCGATCGATCAGGGCGGGTGTTTTGAGACATCACAACCTACTAAGCTTAACAATCCTGTCTTCATAAAACATGGAGTAATACACTACTGTGTCCCTAATATTGCTTCAAAAGTTGCCCGCACAGCCACAAAAGCAATCAGCAATATATTCACGCCAATATTGTTGAATATTGGCGATCGCGGTGGGATTGACGAAATGATATACAGCCATCATGGCTTCATGAATGGTGTATACACTTACAAAGGCTGCCTAACCAATCCTTTGATTGCCTCAAAATTCAACATCAACTACAAGGACTTGGAACTTTTAATCACCGCCAGATTTTAAATTATTTAAACAAGAGATAAAATGAAACTATAAATCTGCCTAAAATGTCAAACCTGGCAGATAATTTTAAATTATTTTTTCCATGAAAAAGATCTTACTAACTGCATTAACATTGCTTATTGGCTGTTCAATTGCATTCAGCCAAACAAAAATAAGCCTAAAAGCTTCCCCGACAATAAATACAGGCCGAGTAACCAAAAACAATTCCGCCGATTACGGAATAACTTCAACAGGAGCCCCTTTCAAATTTGTCATAGGCCCTGTAGTCGATGTTTTCTTTGATGAAAATTACGCATTCAACACAGGTATCCTCTTTTCTACAAATGGATACAAACTTCAAGGAACTCACTTGGAGACAAACCAAACTTTTACAGAAAACTACGACTTCCAATACATTCAAATTCCACTTACAATCAAGCTATTTTCAAATGAAATTGCTAACAACACTAAAATTTACACACAACTAGGTGGAAATTTTGACATTAAAATCAATGACAATATAGACAGCAATAGCATCTTATTAGACAAAGCCAGCTGGGTTGACATTGACTTGCTTATAGGCTTAGGCATGGAATATACTTTTGACTTTGGTAACGCTATTTTTGCTGGCATCAGCTATCAACGTGGATTAATAAACAATAGAGCTGGTGGTGAAGATTTTACTGTAAAAAACGACGTCGTTAGCTTTGATATCGGTTTCACATTTTAAGAACAAACTTAATTTTTGCTCATGTTATATTCAAAGCCCTTTTGCGAGGGCTTTTTTACTTCTTCCAAGTTCCTAGCTTTAACTTTAAATCCCATAAACAGCACATCATCCACCTGTTGCTCTTTCCTCATCCATTGCTTAAGGTTATTTTCAACTTCATAATATTGATCATCCATCGAAATATTCTGAATATCAATCAACATATCTTTAATACGCTTAAGCATAAATTTCTTATTCTTTTCTCCTCCAAACTGGTCTTGGTATCCATCAGAAAACATATAAACGACAGTCTCTTGAGTAACTTCAAAAACATGTTCGTCATAGCTTGAATTTTCAAATAGATTTTGATACCCTCCTACCGTATTTCTATTTGCTTTAACATGCTTTAAGTGATAAACCCCAGATTCATCTTGCTCAAACATAATGATAGGCATTCTTGCACCTGAATATCTGATTTCATTGCAATCTAAATCCACCGTTACAACAGACAAGTCCATACCATCTCTATTATACGATTTTTTCTGGTTTAGCGTCTGAAAAATATACAAATTCAATTTTTCCAAAATCAACTTTGGCGAGGTTGTTTTCTCTAGGTTTACAATTTGATTCAGCAAAGTCTCGCCTATCATACTCATGAATGCTCCTGGCACACCATGGCCTGTACAGTCGACAGCAGCGATAACCGCTTTGCCTCCAACTTTTGAATACCAAAAGAAATCACCGGACACATCATCCCTAGGCTTGAAGAAAACAAAAAAGTCTGGAAAATCTCTACGAATCAAATCCAAATCAGGAAGCATCGCCGTCTGAATTCTCTTTGCATATTTGATACTACTTCTGATATTGTCATTTTGTCTTTTGATCTCATCACTCAAAAGCTTCATACTCTCAGCTTGAGCGCTCAACTCTTCCCCTTTGATCATCAATTCATGCGTTCGAGCCTCTACGACTCCCTCCAACTCAATCGCATATTTTTTATGAACCATCAGTCTCCAATAATAAAACAAGCCTGAAAGCATCAACATTCCTAAAAAAACTAAGGCATAAAAATAAACGGTCTCGTAAAAATGAGGCTGTTTCGTCAAAATGACTTCAAGGGGAACTAAACTTTCATTGCCTTCATGGTCTATAGCTTTAACTTTAAACACATAATCTCCCGCAGGTATATTCGTATAGACAGCCTCTCGTTTTAACGTATAATTCCAATCGTCATCAAAGTTCTCTAATTTAAATGCATAGCTAAGCTTCTTGGGTGATTTATAGTTAATTCCAGCGAAGCTGAACTCCAGCCTTCTAACTTGCGGATCCAAAACCAATTCACCTTGATTTAAATAACTTAGATTCTCATCAATTTTCAGTGACTTTAATAATATCCTTGGCGGCTGATTAGGATTACCTCTATTTTCATTCAATTTGAATAAACCTGATTGAGTGCAAAACCACATTCCTCCATTATGATCAATCAAACTTCTTGAATTAGCTGTTGCACCAGTTTTAAGACCATCATATTTATTGTAGCCTACACACTTAACAGATACTATTTTAGATTCACAAAATGCATTAAGTTCAGCTTTCAATACTTTATAAATTCCTGTATTGCAAGTTACCCAAAAGTAGCCCTGATCATCTTCCAATATCTGAAAAGCACTATCTTCATACAATCCATTCGACGAGTTTATTCTTCGAAAAACACCATCTTTGTACCGTGCCAAACCACCATTAGCTCCAGCCCAAATCACACCATCTTTATCCTCATAAATTTTAAAGGAAACATCCCCAGCCAAACCATTTTTGTAAGTAAAGTTTTCTATTCTGTCACCTTCAAATAAAGAGATTCCTCCTTTTGTTCCGACCCAAATTTTCCCTTTTGAATCTTCCATAATTGAAAGAACATAGTTATTTATTAGCCCGCTTTCCTCTTGTATAATCTGGACACCATTTTTCTTAATTATATGCAATCCATTTCTTGTCCCAATCCAAATATCCCCAGATTGAGTTTGACAGATATTCCTTATATAATCACTAGCAAAACCTGTTTGTAGTCCAAATACTTTTGCAACACCTTCAGGAGTAACCTTCAATAGACCTTGAGTTGTGCAATACCACTCATTCCCATCGTAATCGATTAAAATATCCCTAATTGCTTTTGAAGGCAATTGACTTCTCAAATAAGGCTTAAACTCATTTCCTCCACCTTTAAAAAGCCCATTACTAGTAGCTACAATATAGCTTTCTTTATTTTTTGCTTCCGCGACAGCATAAACTACTTTCCCCCCCAGTCCATGTCTTTGATCAAAAACCTCAAAAATATTATCTCTTAAAATAAAAAAGCCATCTCTGTAAGTGGAAACCCAAACATTCCCTTCAGAATCCTCATAAATTGAAGTTGGCTCATAACGACTAACATTTGGTAATTTACGAAAATCAGAAAAATTGCCATCATACATTTTCATAACTCCTTCACTAGTACCAATCCACAATACATTATGTCGATCCACACATAGAGCTGTTACTTTACCTAATGTTGAATATCCATTTTGTTTAGTATAAGATTCAACCAAGCCGTCTTCATTGATCTTATCTAATCCATTGCTGGTTGCGACCCAAACATTTGACAATTTATCACACACAACATTAAATATTGTATTAGATGACAAACCTTTCGAGGTCAAATAATGTTCTTCCACCTTATCATTCACAACCTTGAAAAGACCTGCTTCATGAGTCGCAAACCACTTAACCTCTCCATTAAAATAGGCAGAACTCACTCTTTTGGTTTTTAAATTCTCTGGCACATATTTTTGATGAATATTTCCATTTTCATAAATACATAAACCTTTAATCGTTCCAATCCAAAAAAAGCCTCTCTCGTCCTTTTCTATGAAATCCACTACTGTATTGGGAAGTCCATCATCTTCAGTGTAGAGTTTAAGCTTCTCATTATTCCAAACCAACAAACCTCCATACGAACCTATCAAGAAATTTCCTTGATCATCCTCATCCATATCAGTAAAAGCATTCGTACTTATTACCGGCAGTTTGGATTTGTCAAAAATATCAAACTCAACGCCATCAAACCTGACCAAACCATTGTAAGTGGAAATCCAAGTATAACCTGACCTGCTTTGAAAAATCAATAAGCCGCCACTAGATGGCAACCCTTTTTCATGAGTAAAATGCTCTAAAGTTAATTGATTAATATCGCTATGAGGATTTATCCCCACTAGCTCATTATCTTGAACAAAACGACTTGGTGTAGAAAACACTAAGTTAATCGGAATGATAAAAAATAAAAAGACATGCAGAGTCATAAGCATAACAGACAGATACCGTTGCTTAATAGAATTAAAATTGAGACTAATGCAATCCTTTGAAAAATCAAAACTCATGATACAAAAGTAAAATAAATAATAAAAATTAGGAATTATATATCTATTTTATCCGAACAAAAGATCACAATTAACAATTACTTAACAATAGTTTTGATTACGACACATGATTTATGCCCACAAATATAATTACGACAGCAAAAATATAACAAAAAAGGCTTGCAAAATTGCAAGCCTCATATCAGTATTACACAAAATAACATCATTTTAATATAGCAATTTTACCATAAGGACCCGTTGCCAAGACCAAGTTTCCTGAAGAATCAGAACCCACAGCATAAAGAGAAACTGTATCCATTTTATTCCAAGTATTTCCATTATCTAACGAAAAATCAGTTCCGTACCTGCTCACCGCAAACGCCTCATTACGAACATTGCTCATTACCATTGCAGACTTGAAACCGCTTGTCGGTTTGGATACATGCGTCCATGTATTCCCGCCATCTTTAGTAACTATAATACAATCAGCCCTACTTGTACTGTCCTTATAATTTCCTCCTACACAAAAGCCATTGACTTCATCAAGAAAATGCATCCCGTAAATTCCATCAACAGAATTAGATTGCTTCATAGGCGTATTTACAGCTTCCCAAGTATTACCTTGATCAACTGACTTAAATACTCTTGCCAAATTAGACCCCATGCCTATCCAAGCCAAACTATCACCTTTCAAAACGATGCCTGTCCCACTTGCGGCAAAACCCGCTTCGCCTTTCAATGTAAATGGTTTTGAATCATCGGGAATCTCTTGCCAAGAACCACCTCCATCTGCTGTTTTTAAAATCAACATCTTGCCATCAATAGGATCTCCATAAAGCATTCCTTCTTTATCATTCCAAAAATCAAGTCCATCAAAGAAAACTTCGGGCCTTGAGTCTTTGTGCACTTCTTTCCAATTTTCACCACCATCCTCAGTTAAATAAATGTAACCAGGAGAACCAACAGACATCAGAACAGCTCTTAGAGAGTCAAAAGCATGAACATCGCGAAAATCCAAACCTTCAGCCATTGGCACCACTCCCTGCTTCCAATTTCCTCCACCATCAGTCGTCAATGCATACACTCCATTCGTCCCACTTACCCATGCCACATTGTTATCAACTACATAAAGCCCTCTTAAGTGAGGAGATCCTTCAAGATATTGAATATCCCATTTTAGAGTTGACTCGCCTTTTTTATGATTTTGACATGAAAAGGACATCATCAAAAGCCAAGCATAAAGAAAATTAAATGCAAATGCTTTTTTCATCTAAAATCTCCTCAAAACTTTTTGAGCTACCGTCTCTCCGATAGAAAGCGAAGAAGTCGCTGCAGGGGATGGAGCATTGCACACATTCACAGCGATCTCATTTTCATAAATCAAGAAATCATCAACAAGCCCTCCTGACTTATCACAGGCTTGGGCTCTTATACCTGCACCACCTTCAACCAAGTCGCTCTCTTGAATTTCTGGAATTAAGCCTTGCAATGCTTTAGTAAACGCTGCTTTCGAAAAAGATCTATACATTTCTCCAGCTCCTACTTTCCAGTATTTTGAAGCTACTTTTTGAAACCCAGGCCAAGCCAATGTTTCCATCATCTCTTTCATGTTGATTTGGCTTTTTCGATAGCTTTCACGGCCGAAAGCCAATACAGCATTCGGGCCAGCTTCCACACCGCCTCTCATCATTCTTGTGAAATGGACTCCCAAAAATGGAAAATTCGGATCCGGCACCGGATATATTAAATTCTTCACCAAGTACTCCTTTTCTTTTTTGAGTTTGTAATACTCTCCTCTGAAGGGCACAATCTTGACATCTAGATCTGGTTGCGTCATCTTCGCAATCTTGTCAGAATAAAGTCCTGCGCAATCCACCAGCACTTTTGCATGATATTCACCTCTGTTTGTTTGGACAAACGCTTTTTGGCCTTGATTGCTAACTCCTACGACTTTCTCACCCAACTTCACTATGCCGCCATTTTGCTGTATCTTCTCAGCATATTTTTTCGCTACAACCAAGTAATCAACAATCCCTGTTTGAGGAACAAATATCCCTTTCAATCCAGCAACGTGCGGCTCATATTCTTTAATCTGCTCAGGACCTATTTTCTTCAATCCTTCCAAGCCATTTTCCAAACCTCTCGCATACAAATTCTCCATCAAAGGAATCTGCTCCTCGGTAGTAGCAACCACTATTTTGCCGCACAATTCGTAAGGGATCTCCTCCTTTTGACAAAAGTCAATCAACTTATGATAGCCATCGATGCAATTTCTGGCTTTCAAGCTGCCTGGCTTGTAATAAAGTCCGGAATGAATCACACCGCTATTGTTAGCTGTCTGGTGAGAAGCCAGTTCGCTTTCTTTTTCCAAGACAAGAATCTTCAATGAAGGCTTCTCTTTTTGCAAGTTGTAAGCAGTAGCCAAACCAACGATACCACCACCTACTATTATTATATCGTAAATCACCTCAAAAAAATAATTTGTTTTGCCACAAAGATAAAGTTATACGCAACAATGACCATGAAAAAAAGCTGTTTTGACAAATATTATCCCATGCTTCAATCAATTCTTGAAATACTGTATTAATAATGAGTTTCATTTCTGTCAAACTCAGTTAATAAAATAATACTACGATTAAACTAAACTTTACAACAGCATTTTCAACTACTTAACAAGCTCACTTCAATTGTATCATAGAGACTTGAAGCTAAGAAACAAGCAAAAACAATTCTCCCAACAAAACGCTAACTTCAGAAAGCGCTAACTGGGATACTGCGTTATAAACTTCAACTGATTCTCTCGACAATACTCATGGAGCTTAGTTTTTCCATATTGGCTCATTGATTCCAATCAAAATTTAAGCTTACAGTTATCTTCCAAGTTTAACTACAATGGATATTTCTGACCTAGTTTATCGTCAGTAAATGCTTATTGTTAAATTGAATGGCAAAACAAAAAGACCCAATAATGGGCCTTTTTGTTTATTTATTTTGTTGATTCTTAAAGGTTACTTTCCATACTCCTCTTAAGTCATTCATCAAATAATTCTTCGCCTTATCTTGAGGATAAAGGTCCGACAACCTTTCTTTAAATTGTCTTGTCATATTCTTTTCATTTCCGTGACAATTCAAACAAGATTTATTATCAATACTTATTGTCTTATAATAGACCAATTCGCCTTTCTTATTCACCAACAATGTATCTATCTCCGGCTTGCTTTTATAAGCTTCCTTAAATTCTTCCCATACTTTATAATCGCTTTGCGTTTTTAACGAGCTTTTTAAGTTCCGACTTCTATCTGACAATCTCTGAATTTCACAATTAAACTGGTTTTCCAAATCCGATAGAAAAGAGTATTTATTCAAATCACATTTTTCCAAAGATCCGATTAATCCAGTTTTTTCAAGAGAATTATCCAACGAACTGCTCATTATTTCTCCTGCCAATGATGTCAACTCCTCTGCTTCAGTTTTGCAACGGCGATCCTGATCATTCCCAACGCAGTCATCACAACTATAACTACAAGCGTAAAATAATATTAAAGAAGACAGTGCAAGCAATACTACTCTCAATCTCTTCATAAATTAAAATTACATTATTTATAATAATTTCAACATTAAAGAGATTAAAAACAAAATTTTTACTTATTATTCATTAATAATTTTATTTGCACCAACACTTTCTCAATATTATCAAACGAAAAGGTTCTATTTTTACATTTTAAATCAATTAAAGATTCTTGGCAATCAATCTCTAATCCATTTTCTGTTGGCTGATCAACAATTGCAACTCCTATTCTAATCAATGCATGCTCCACCCATTTTCGAGTTTGTTCATCCCCTTTTACGCAAACGCTAAAATCCTTCTCTTTTCTATTAAACTCGAATCTTCCTGCTTGATAATTGAAAACAATACTTTCATTGTCAAAAAGACCTTCAATATCTTTCCTCCAGATCAAATCCTCAGGAATTCCTTCACAAACCGCTCTTGAATGATCAGCCATCCAAATTCTATCTGAAAATTGTATTGCCAAATCCAGTTCATGGGAAGAGACTAAAATAGACTTTTCATTGTCCGACGCTATTTTCCCCAACAACTCAAACAATTCAATTCTGTTAGGTAAATCAAGGTGGGCCGTTGGCTCATCCAGCAGCATAACCGGAGTGTCTTGAGCTAATGCGCGAGCGATCATTGCTCGTTGCTTTTGTCCATCGCTCAAAGTATACAGTTTCCTGTTGGCAAGTTCACTCAACTTCGTGCATTCTAGCGCATTCTCCACAGCGAATTTGTCTCTAGCGGACAACATCCCCATCCAATTTGTATAAGGCGCTCTGCCAATATTGGCCAACTCCCTCACGGTCATATTAAGAGCGTTAGGTCTATCGGCAAATACCACACTCAATATTTTTGACTTTTCCACAGCTGACAAAGCCAATACATCTTGTCCATCAATTTCAACATGACCAGTCAAGGGCTTTTGAACTCCTGATATCGTTCTCATCAAGGTACTCTTGCCAATGCCATTAGGACCAATCAAAGTGCAAAGCTCGCTTCTGCCAAGGTTCAGATCAAGCCCCCCCAAAACATTCTCCTTTTTTCCTTTGATGATGTATCCAACTCCTAAATCAAGTGTGCGTAGCATAAGCGCTTAATTAGAATAAACAAATAGTTAAAGGCATCAAAATGCCCTCTGAAGGTTCCTGCTCTTAACAATCACTGCTATCACTATTGGAGAGCCTATCATCGCTGTGATCGCATTAATCGGTAATGAAACAGAATTGCCCGGCAAGCTTGACAGCATGTCGCAAGCCAGTAATATAATCGTACCGCATAAAGCAGAGGCTATTGACAACCATCTATGGTCATTTGTATGTATTATACTTCTGGCAATATGCGGGCAAGCTATGCCTATAAAGCTAATCGGTCCGCAATAGCCTGTCACCGCTCCGGCAAGCAAACTGCTGAAAATGATAATCAATACTCTTACTCTTTTGACATTCACTCCCAAGCTACTGGCATATTGCTCACCAAGCATCAAAATATTCAAAGACTTAGACAGCAACAAAGTGCCAATCAATCCGATACATACTGAAAATGAGAAGACAGGTATCTGATCCAAGCTCACACCTCCCAAACTCCCAAACGACCACAGCAAATAATCCTTGATGAGTTCCGGGTGGCTAAAGTATTGCCAAACACTCACAATGGCATAGGTCAGGTTTCCAACCATCATTCCAATAATCAAGAGCACAACATTGTCTCGAATCCTTATCGAAACCAATAAAATGACGAGCATTACCGAAGCAGCCCCCAATGTCGAAGCCAATACAATCAAACCTCCCGCATTCACTCCTAGCTCCTTAATATTCATAACAGCTGCTCCAGCACCTGAAGCTAGCATGACAAATGCAACTCCCAAACTCGCTCCCGAACTCAAGCCTAAGACAGTCGGCCCTGCAAGGGGATTTCTAAACAAAGTCTGCATTTGCAACCCAGCAACAGATAATGCCATCCCCGCTAAAACAGCGGAAAGAGCCTTTGGAAGTCTAATCAGATGAATTATTTTGGCATTCACGTCACTCTGAATATCATATCCCATCAACACACGACCAATTTCCTCAAATGTAATGTCAATTGATCCAAAGCTCATATTTGCAAAAAACAACACTAAAGCAGCAAAAGCCAGCATTAATATTCTAAATAAATGCTGTTTATCAACTGCTGACTGCTTATCATCCATATTATTTTTGCAATTTTTTATAGTAATAAAACTCATGACTTTCCATTGCCTTTGGAAAAGCAATTTTCATTAAATCCTGCAAAATCACATCCGGATAGTAAGGCCCTGATTCCCAATAATCATTCGCGCCCGCTTGGTTTACTTTATTATTGTTATTGTACACTTGGCCATTTTTTATTGATGCGAAATCTTTAAATCGATTATCCAAACCGACTATCCCCTCTATAGAGTTTTCATAACTCACATTAATCCACTTTTGAGTCTTCAAACCAAAAGGGTACACTTCTTCAAAATTAAGCGCCAAGCTACCGGTCCCTTTAGTGTGCATCCAAGGAGTTTGCATATGAGCATCTCTCATGAAATGAGCCATATAAGATCCTCCATTGGGCATATACCATGTTCCTTTAAAAGGTATGTTCACCAAAACTTCTTCCGGCTCACCTTTAATAGCATCATGGCTTTTTATCTCTTGATATCTACTTTCAATTCCATTAAATATTCCGATCGACTCATCAAACTTATCCAAAAGAAGTCCATACACCTTGATCCATTCAGCTCTGGCTAAAGGCGTGCTCTCCTGCCAATTTGTGCTCAACAAAACTGGTATCCCAAAATCCGACAATTTATCAAATTTAGAAAGCGACACCCCCGAATACCCTATGGCAATCACTAAGTCTGGATTCAATTGAATTACTTTTTCAAAATTCAACGACTGGGACTGTCCTACTTCCTTCAAATCTCCTTGAGCAAACCGGGCCTGTAAGGAACTATCATACACATATTCGATTTCACTAACAGCAGAGATTTTCTTTTCCTCATTCAGGAGCTTAAGTGCTCCAATATTAGTAGAAGACAAAGGAACAATACTTTGCAAAGGAAGTGTAATAACATGATGATCTTCAAAGCTTGCTCCTTCTTTATCATCATATGTCAAAACATATTTTATGGTATCATCATTATTTTGAGGATTCAGTATATAAAGATACTTCAAACCATTGGATTCAAAAATCTCAAAATTTTTCGCATACTTATTCTCAACCACCTCTTTCGTTTGCTCTACTGCTTTTTCTGGTGATTTACCTTGCTTACATGCAGAAAAAGCAAAAAACATTAGCCCCACCGCGCACCATAAAATTACCGATCTCATCATAAAAAACATTTTATTTGAGCAGCAAAATTATAAAAACTATAGAATTAAATGAGCCATTTTTGAGACATTGCCCGCATTTTAACAATTAACTTGGCAAATACTAAAAAAATCAACTATGACGTCAAACTAGCAAGCGTTACTGAACCACATTTTATTGATCGAATCTTTGATTAAAATTCCTTAGCTTAAGGCCTATGACTATTAAGAAAATACCCAGCAAAAAGGCATAAATGCCGATAATCATCGTCAAAGCAACCGCTCCAGCAAATGGATCTTTAAAAATCAAATAAGAAAACAACAAAGAAATCGCGCCATTAAAAGCCCATATCAATTTATAATGCTGGATCTTAAATGCGTAAACAAACTGCATGATTCCCATAAACAAAGCCCAAGCACCAATAAACAATAGCACCACTTCAGCGCTTTGCGCTGGAAACAACACCACCATCACGCCGATAACAATATCCAAAATCCCCTCCACAAGCCAATAATTAGTTTGTCTATTATCCTGTCGCGATTTAAGACCTGCCACAAAAACAATTAACCCTGAAAATATCGCCAGAAATCCGAAATAATAAATCAATGTCTGAAAAGCCATTTTGGTTTCAAGCATGGCAAACAAACCAAACAAAAGCGCCACTACACCTTTGACAACTATCGACCACCAATTAGAAAAGGGTGAAAACTTATCCATACTAACTCAATATTGAAATTCTTTTGTTCTTACATAAGCTCAAGCATTCCAAATAGTTTGATCGCTGGTCTAATTTTTCCCTTGTTTAAACTCTAGCTTAGTTTTAACTGGCAAACAAAATCAATAAAATATCTATTCTCTTTAATGACAATTATTATAAACATGTCAATTCCGCATTCTTTTTAGAGCCAAATAATGATCATTCATTTAAAAAATAAAGAATCAAAACAAAGCCAGACTATACAAAAGTCAAATCAATCATCCACACCCAACACTACCCAACCTATACAATGCGTGAAATTTGAAGTAAGCGCCAGAGAATGGTATGCCAATGCCGCTGATCCTAGATTTCAAGACCGGTTCTTAAGAACAAGTATCAGAAATTCATTTTTACTGCCCTTCACAAGACATTATCCACACTTGACCGTCGATGTGGACTTTGCCTCATATGATCCAAAAAAAGAAACAGTTACTCTTGAAGTGACAAAAATGCATTATTCTGCGTCAAAAATAGCTCCCAGATACATTTTTCATGAAGATAAGGACAAGGGAATTTTTAGGCCTGAAAGCATTCACCCGGAAGGCGTTATGATAATACGGACCATCAATAAATGGATCAAGTCGGCCAATATTCCCGAGCTTCTTGTTGGGGGACCTAAAATTCCTCAAGGCATGTCTGAGCAAGAAGCTGTCAGATACTTTGGATTGGAGAGTGCGGAATTGCCATTTGAAAACGGTGAATTCATTATTGAAGCAAAGAAAAAGAAAAAAAAGAAAACTCCCGAAGCAGGGTTCACTCCACTTGCGCCGCTAGAAGAACCTATGCCAACCCCAACAAGTACAACAACCAACACCACAACAGTTGAATTGGAAGAGCCGAAAGCTGAAGCAGCTCCCAGTCGCAGAAAAAAGAAAAAACATAAAAAGAAAAAAGCTGATGGAGAGACAGCTATCTCCGAGTTTGAAGAGACTCCATTCATTCCAGAATTAACGTCTTTAACCCTTGAGTCACCTGCTCCAGAACCTCCTTTTGAATTAGTTCCGGTAAAATCGGAGAAAAAAACTGAATCAAAACAAGACGTCCTTTCTGAAGAAGTCATTGCCAAACCAACACCTTTCACTCCTTTAGAAGTAGAAGAAATACCAGAAATGGAGGAAGCATTGGCAGATGCTTCTCCAATAACCGCTGAGGCAGGGGTAGAAACAAAAACAGCCAAAAAGAAGAAAAAAAAGAAAAAGCATCATGCAACTCAAGCTGAAGGAGTAATACATGCCAATCCCGAAATGCTGGAAGAGCATATTAAATTTGCTGATTTCAAAAAAGACCTTGGAGTCGAAAGCATAGAAGGCTTGCCTGAAGAAGTCAGGACACGGTTATTTGCGATCCAAAAACAGTTCGACCAACATATTCTAAGAAATGTATTTGGGCCCTCCACTGACAGAAACACTCAAGAATTTGGCATTTGGTTTAGCAAGCTAAAGCATTTGGAAGCTTCTCTAAAATCACGAAGGCTTACCAAGTTAACCCTGAAAACTGTCGATGAAACTTTTGAAAGAGCCAAAGCACAAAGAGTATCTCGTATTCATGAGTACGATTTAAGCCAAATTGTTCCTCCGAAATTTGTAATCAATTTCGCTGACGCCAGAGAGCAAGCTGTGTTTCAATTGGTTCTTAAATTTAGTTACGGCATACTTGCGCTTAGGTTAAAGGAAGAGTTGGCGATAGAAATCATGCGCTATATTTCACCCTTATGCAATTTCGGGGGATTGATAAATCCTAATAGATTTGTAAACATGATGTTCCAAAGAATACATCATGAAGCTAAAACAGCTTGGGAGAAAGTACCTGACAGCAGCAAACTAAACGCTGGGGAAGGAAGCTTTATTGGTTTTCATTATTCAACTATGGACAGCGATTTTTGGGCAAGGGAAAAATTATGGGATTCTGTTATTCCTGAAATGAAAAATTATCATGACACAGCCTTAGACTTGATATACTTTTGTCAAAGAATACTCTCTGGAACCAAGCTACCACTCTTCAACAGGTTCATAGAGCGCCAAACCAAAGGAAAAGCAGCATTTGAAACATGGACTTTAAGACAATTCAAAGAATTACTGAGTCGCTATAGATCGACTGGCGAAGGTGAAAGCGAAGGAGCTACAGCAAGGTAGAAAAATTGAATGCAAAATGGTTAATTACAAGCTTCTTCCAGTGCAGGCTCTTTGTCTATTTCTTTTTCTAGCTTGCTCTGTTTCAACCTGCCCCATTCTTTCACAAAGAAGAAAAATGTAATCAGCAAAGCCAGAAAGTCTGACAAAGGAAACGAATACCATACGCCATTCAAGCCGTAAATTGGAGACAGTAAGAAAATCAAAGGTATCAAAATAAAAATCTGTCTCGACATAGTCAGCCACAAAGCAGTCTTTGCTTTGCCTATGGATTGAAAATAACTGGCGGCTATGATCTGCACTCCCACCATAGGCAGAAAAAGCACGATTATTTTCAAAGCATTTCGGCCAATCATCAGTATAGTCTGGTCATTGGTAAACACTCCTATCATTTGCTTGGAAAACATAAACACCGCTAAAAACGCAAGGCTGCCAATAAGAAATGTCAAGCCTATCGAGACTCGAATAGAGCTCATGACTCTATCAAAGCTCTTGGCTCCAAAATTATACCCCGCAACAGGAATAAATCCTTGCACAATTCCAAATATTGGCGTGTAAATAAACAAAATCAATCTATTAAGAACTCCATAAACGGCTACGGCGGAATCGCCACCGTACTTCAACAATGCATTATTCAAAACCAAAGCCAAGACACTGCTTCCTCCTTGCCTTGAAAGTGTGCTAATGCCAATAGCGCTGATTTCCTTTGCCATGGGCATATCAAATCGTACAAGCCTCATATTTATCCTCAATGGTCCATTGGTTTTGGCATAATAAACTACCAAAAACACAGCTGTCAACAATTGCGAAACAAATGTCGCCAATCCCGCGCCTCTGATCCCCATATTCAAAATCGCCATAAAATAGTAATCCAATGCAATATTGAAAACAGAAGACACTACCATGACCATCATAGAGAGTTGAGCTTTTCCTTCAGATCTCAAAACATTATTAAGCCCCATCATCACACCCATAAAAGGAGCCCCGAGCATCACAACATCGAAATACTCCGCGGCATAGCTATATATTTCGCCCTTGCCTCCAAACAATTCTATTAAAAAGTCTCTCGTCCAATATGACAACAATGTCAAAATCAAGGCTGAGAAAAAAGATAAAAACAACACGTTTCCCAAGGCCCGATTAGCCTTGTCCAATTTATTTTCACCAAGCGCTCTGGAAATGATCGAGCCTCCACCGACTCCAACAGCCAATCCAAAAGTAGGAATAAGCATATTCACAGGCATCACAACAGCAAGTCCGGCTATCGCCATTGCTCCGCTATAATGTCCTATAAAAATCGTATCGACAACATTGTACAACATAAGCACCACCAGGCCAATCATGCTAGGCACTGACATCTTCACTAGCAATGGCAATATGCTCATGGATCCCAATTTGTCCGCCTCATTCCTTTTACTCATAAGCTGGTGTGATTATTTTATCTGTATACAACCTTCCGATAACGAAAAAAAACAATATATGTTATTGCGCTTTCGCATGCAATTTCAAAACGCAGTTAAATCTAGCTGTAAACTCCCTAATAATAACATTCGAATAATAATAACATGAATTCTATAACTTCTTATAATTTGCAAATCATCTTAAATTAATACCTGAGTGCTAGCTTTGAGATACTACAAACATCTAAAACCGAACGTATGAAACTATTCTACAATATGAAAAGGCACTTGATCGCCTCTTCACTTTTGCTAGCTCCACTAGCTATGAATGCTCAAAACAAAGTAGCTATCAAGCACCTGAATAGCTTTAAGGTAGGCGGCGAAGGCGCTGCTGAAATAGTAACTTTCGATGCATTTGACAAAACTGCTTGGGTTCTAAATAATGAAAATGAGGAAACACCAAAAGTATATCAAATTGATTTGTCAAATCCATTGGTGCCTGTAAAGTCAGACAGCATCTCATTAATCGGCTATGGAGCACCTAATAGTATTGTCGAATTTGACGAATATATAGCAGTAGCCTTAGCTGCAGATACAAAAACCAATAATGGTCAAGTAGTAATATTCAGCAAAAGCACCAAGAAAAGTGTTAGAATACTTAAGGTTGGAGCTTTGCCTGACATGTTGAAGCTTACCAATGACAAGTCCATGATATTGGTTGCCAATGAAGGAGAGCCTAATGACGACTATACCATTGATCCTGAAGGCTCTATATCTATTATCACTCTTACGGATGACCCAGCCAATGCTTATGCCGAAACTATCAGCTTCAAATCACTTAACAACACTGAGTACAATACGGAAGCTAGCGGTTATATCAAAGTAGCCAGTCCTGAAGGCACTATTTTAGCTCAAGATTTAGAGCCTGAGTATATCGCAGTATCGGAAGATGACAAAAAAGCTTTTATCGCTTGTCAAGAAAACAATGCTATGATCATCCTTGATTTGGAGACAAAAGAGATCATGATCAAAGGGTTGGGATATAAAGACCATAGCTTGGAAGAAAATGGATTTGACGGAAGCGACAAATCGGATGATATTGACATCAAAGCCCATCCTGTGAGAGGCCTTTACCAACCTGATGCAATCGACGCATTTACTATCAATGGCAAGACTTACGTTATTTCAGCCAATGAAGGCGACGCAAGAGATTATGATGGATATTCAGAGGAAACAAGATTAGAGAAAATTGATCTTGATCCAACTGTATTTCCTAATGCTTCCGAGCTACAGGAAAAAGAAGAGCTTGGAAGATTAAAAATAACAGAAGCGCTTGGCGACCTTGATGGAGATGGAGACTATGATCAAATCTTCAGCTATGGAGCAAGATCCTTTACTGTATGGGATGAAAATGGAAACAAAGTATGGGATAGCGGAAATGAATTTGAAAAATATTTCGAGGCAAATTACCCTGATTATTTCAACTCGGACTTTGACGATGAGGAGATGATCTTCGAGAGAAAAAATCGAAGCGACGATAAAGGAGCAGAACCGGAAGGCACTGCTGTTGGAAGAGTTGGAGACAAAATATTAGCTTTCATTGGGTTGGAAAGAATGGGCGGAATCATGGTTTATGATGTTACCAACCCTGAAAAACCTGTATTCAACGATTATATCAATACTTCTGACTTTGAGAATGGCACTGGCGACATAGCGCCTGAAGGGCTTCATTTTGTAAGCGCTGAAGATAGTCCATCCGGCAGAGCTCTTTTGTTAGTAGGCTATGAGGTAAGCGGTACATTAGGCGTATTTGAAGTTAGCCCTAATTGGGAAAAAGACGATTATATCAAAGTAAGAAGATACGACATGCCTGAAACTCCTGTAATTGGAGAAGTAGGAGATATCACTTATCGTGAAGGCGGTATTTCTGGACTTCATTTCATCCAAGGCACTGAAAACGAGTTCTTCATGGTAACCGACAGAGGTCCAAATGCCGTGGCTGACAATCATCCTAAAGCCGACGGGAAAAAAATCAAATACTTCCCATTCCCCAACTACGCGCCTAAGATTTTCAAAGTATCCGCAACCAACGAAGCTGGAGAAAATACTGGAGAATTAAATATCATAGATTTCGCTCCGATCAACAGACCTATAATTGATGACATGATGCAAAAAGCTTCAGGTCTGCCAAACCCTGAAGGTTATGGCAATACGGGAGAGGAAGCTTGGAGCGGCGAGATTGAAAACCCATCGGTTGAAAATCCTGATTTTTGGGGAGTTGACACAGAAGGTATAGTATTCGGAACTGACAGCACGCTTTGGTTATGCGACGAATATGGCCCAAGCGTTTGGAATATCGACGCAGACACTTATACCGCTATCAATAAATACCACCCTTTTGATGAGTCTGAGCCAAACAGCAAAGACTATGGGTTTGAGCAATTCAAAAACAGAAGAGCTAACAGAGGATTTGAAGGCGTAGCTGTAACTCCAAACGGAAAAATCTACTCTATCATCCAATCCCCAATGTACAATCCTTCCAGCGAAGCGGTTGTTGAATCTAGAATTCATAGAATCCTTGAAATGGACCCGGCTACCGGAGAGTCTGCATACTATGTTTATTTGCACGAAGCTCCTGTGGCAGATATCAGAAACAAAGATTGGAAAATTGGCGATTTGGTTGCTGTGAACAATACGGAATTCCTAGTGCTTGAACACGCTCAAAGAAAAGCGACAAACTTCAAAAACGTATTCAAAATCGATATTAGCAAAGCTAAAAAGGTAGAAGAAGACCGAATGTTTGACGGCAAGTATCTAGAAGAGTTGTTGGATGCTGAAGGATTGAAACCTTATGGTATCGAGCCAGTGGCTAAAAAACTTATGTTCGAGCTAATGGGAACTGGATGGGACGCAAGCTTCGACAAGCCTGAAGGCATCACAATTATCGATGCAAATACTATTGCTATTTGCAACGACAATGACTATGGAATCGACGCTCCTGAAGATGACGGTGTAATCATCGAGACTGGAAAGAAAACAGCTTTGTATGTTTATGACTTGCCTGCGGACATGACATTGAATTTCACGCCTGTGATTCCTAAAAAAGACAAAGATTCTAAAACAGGCATTGATCAAACAAGTGAAGTTCTAAATATTTACCCTAATCCGACAAGCGGAATGGTAAAATTCAGCCAGCCAATCTCAGGTCAAATCATTAACTTGAGTGGTAAAATAATCATGAACATCGTGGAGGAAACGAAAGAAATTAACCTTTCTAGCTTAAGCGATGGAATTTATCTATTGAAAACATCTACCGGATTCACCCACAAGATAGTGGTTCAATAAAAACCAAATCTATCCGGAAACATAAAAAAGCTCGATATTCTCGAGCTTTTTCATTTTAATAGAGTTTATAAAGCGCTCATTTTGTCTTTCAAAGTTGATCGCTCTTTATGAAGCCTTTTGACATTCGTAAAATACACCATAATCGGCAATGCGATAATCAAAACTATCAAAGACATATTCTCTGTCTCTAAATAAAAATATCCCAACAAAGCAACCAACAACACCTTGAACAAATAGTTCATACGGATGAAAAAAATGTTCTGATCCAACTCATGCTTCAGCCTTTCTTCCTCATTCTGTACCTTTTCTCCCATAGTTTTTTATTTAATTCTCAATTAATATACGAAAAAATCATTTCATTTTATGATTTTTCAAAACCAAAAACTATGCCTTCTGATTATCTTTTCTATTGATAATGAATTTGTTGCATTTCCTTAAAATCACTTGACCTAAATATTGTTCTATATCAATGAGTGTCTATTTGCTTGCTCAAAATCTTCCTTTTAATATTTCAAAACCTAGTACTGTGGCTTTGAACAAAAAAATAGTTTTGATCTACCAATTAAACCGCAAAAAAACTATTTTTACAGATTATACAGATAGTGAAATATATTACCGTCAATTGACATCATAAATATGGCAGAATACAGCTTTAATGAGATTGAATCAAAGTGGCAAAAATACTGGGAAGACAACCAGACATTCAATGCCAAAGTAGACCCTAGCAAGCCAAAGTTTTACGCTTTGGATATGTTCCCCTACCCTTCAGGCGCGGGACTTCATGTTGGGCATCCACTGGGTTACATAGCTTCTGATATTATCGCTAGATACAAGAGACTAAAAGGCTTCAATGTCCTGCATCCTATGGGCTTTGATTCTTTTGGCTTGCCTGCCGAACAATACGCTATTCAGACAGGGCAACACCCAGCAATTACGACTGAAACAAATATCAACCGCTACAAAGAGCAGCTAGGTAAAATCGGTTTTTCTTTTGACTGGGACAAGGAAGTAAGAACTAGTTCGCCTGAATACTACAAGTGGACACAGTGGATCTTCATGCAAATCTTCGACAGCTGGTATGACAATGACCAAAAGAAAGCTAGAAGAATAGCCGAACTTGAAGCAATCTTCGAAAAAGAAGGAAATACTAATGTAAATGCTTCTTGCGATGAGGATACTGCTTCATTCACAGCTGAAGAGTGGAACGTTTATTCTGAAAACGAAAAAAGCCCTATTCTACTGAAGTATAGATTGACTTACCTTGCTGAGACTACCGTGAACTGGTGTCCTGCTTTGGGAACAGTGTTAGCCAATGACGAAGTGATCAATGGACTTTCTGAGCGTGGCGGCCATCCAGTAGAGCGCAAAAACATGCTTCAATGGAGCATGCGTATCACTGCTTATGCCGACAGACTATTGGAAGGACTTGACAGAATTGACTTTAGCGAGCCATTGAAAGACATCCAAAGAAACTGGATTGGAAAATCATATGGATGTTCTGTTAAGTTCAATGTAGAGAACTCGGAAAGAGAACTTGAAGTATTCACTACAAGAGTGGACACTATCTTTGGCGTAAGCTTCATGAGCATTGCTCCTGAACACGAATGGGTAGAGGAATTGACCAGTCCTGAGCAAAAAGATGCTGTTGAGGCTTATGTAACTCAAGCGAAGAACAGATCGGAAAGAGAGCGTATGTCCGACGTGAAAACAATCTCCGGCGTATTCACTGGTTCTTATGCCGTTCATCCATTTACCGGCAAGCAAGTGCCTATATGGGTTGCTGATTATGTATTGGCTGGTTATGGCACAGGCGTAGTGATGGCTGTTCCTTGCTCTGACACAAGAGATTATGCTTTCGCTCAGCACTTTGATTTGCCTATTGTAAATATTCAAGAAGGCGATCGCACAGACATTTCTCAAGATGACTTTGACGCGAAAGCGGGCACCATGGTTAATTCAGACTTTCTTAACGGAATGACTGTAGCTGAAGCTGGCCCTGCTGCGATTGCGAAAGTAGAAGAAATGAGCATAGGACAAGCGAAAGTTCAGTTCAAGATGCGTGATGCGGTATTTACACGTCAAAGATACTGGGGAGAGCCTATTCCTGTATTCTATGATGAAAAAGGAGACGCCAAGCTTATCAGCGAAGATCAATTGCCTTTGAGGCTTCCTGAGGTGGATGAATACTTACCTACAGAAAGCGGCGAGCCTCCATTAGGAAGAGCTAAAGGCTGGAAATATGATGAGAAGTACGCCTATGAATTAAGCACTATGCCGGGTTGGGCTGGTTCTAGCTGGTATTTGTTTAGATACATGGATCCGCATAATGACAATGAGTTCGCCAGCAAAGAAGCTTTGGACTACTGGCAAGACGTGGATCTTTATATTGGTGGATCTGAGCACGCGACTGGCCATTTGCTTTATTCTCGTTTTTGGACAAAGATTCTTTTCGACCTTGGCTACCTGAAGACTGACGAGCCTTTCAAAAAGCTTATCAACCAAGGAATGATTCAAGGTAGGTCCAACTTTGTATACAGAGTGAAAGGAACCAACAAATTCGTTTCTCATGGATTGAGAAAGGATTACGAAGCTGACGCGCTTCACGTGGATGTGAATATTGTGAAAAACGATATCCTCGATACCGAAGCGTTCAAAAGCTGGCGTCCGGATTTCAAAGATGCGGAATTCATCCTTGAAGGTGGCCAATATATCTGCGGAAACGAAGTGGAAAAAATGTCCAAGTCCAAATTCAATGTGGTGAATCCTGACGATATGGTGGATCAATTTGGAGCGGACACATTCAGACTTTACGAGATGTTCTTAGGACCTTTGGAACAATTCAAGCCTTGGAATACGAATGGAATAGATGGCGTATACAAGTTTTTGAAAAAACTATGGAGATTGTACCACGGAGGAGCTGAAGGCGCATTTGAAGTATCGGAAGAAAAAGCTGACAAGAAAGAGCTTAAAGTTCTTCATACTTGTATTAAAAAGGTAACAGAAGACTTGAACAGATATTCATTCAACACCTCTGTTTCCAACTTCATGATATGCGTTAATGAGCTACAATCATTGAAGTGCAACAAAAGAGAAATCCTAGAATTATTGCCAATCCTTGTTTCTCCTTACGCGCCTCATATCGCCGAAGAGCTTTGGTCTAAGCTTGGCAAGACTGAAAGCGTAAGCTTGGCTTCATTCCCTGATTTCAACGAAGAGTATTTGAAAGAAAGCGAATTCGAATATCCGATAATGATCAACGGCAAAATGAGAGCTAAAATCCAAATGCCGGCGGATGCCAAGAAAGAGGATATAGAAAAAGCCGCTTTGGCTGATGAAAAAGTCATCAAGTGGACGGAAGGAAAAGCTCCAAAAAGAGTTATCGTCGTTCCTAAAAAGATTGTGAATATTGTTGTTTAACAACCAACAATAGCGATAAGCAAAAAGCTGCTTCTTAATTGAGGCAGCTTTTTTTATATTCATTTCCAATCGAAATATCAGTCTCCATTTAAAGATTGGAAATATTCGATAGCTTGAATAAAATTTATTTCTTGGGCAATACTTAATGGTGTTTGTCCATTTATATCTTTCATCAAATAGTCAACCCCATTTTCAACCAATAATTTAATGATAGAAATGTCACCCTTGTCATCCCCATTTTTCACCTCCTCATACCAAATATCCACAGCATGATGCAATAGAGACCATTGATTATATCCTATGTAATTGACATCCGCTCCGTTTTCAATAAACAGCTTCGCTATATCAATACAATCATGCTCCACTGCGCAAATCAAGGGAGTCAATCCTTTTTCATTTCTCTGATTTAAGTCTATCTTTTGATGCAAAACTCTTTTCACTTCATTCAAATTACAATAAGTACATGCATCAAATAATTTTTCAAATTTTAAATTGCACCCCATATCCATTCTATTATTATGAATTCTAATACAGCAAATAATAAAATATGTATCTTCCAACACAAAAACTACTCAATTTCTTTAGAACAAGGAAAATGGCTATTGCATGATGGCGACAAACCTTTTGAAATAATTGAAAAGGATAATAATTATTTATGGAGATTGCCAATATTAGAATGCGATCCGAAAGAATTCATCAAAACGATATCAAAATATGAAACTCAAGCCAATACCGATTTTCCAATCGTTGATATCATTTCATTTGCCATCCTCCATGATTCTCATTACTGGTTTCGACTCGCTTTGAATTGGTTGAAACACATAGAAATCACAGATGAACTTGTAAGAATTTTCAAGAGTGTATATAAAAATATCCATCACCAAGATCACCAGAGGTTAATTTGGCAATATATTATCACATGGAACAGACAAAAGGCTAAAGAATATTATGAGAACAAAGATAGCTTTGAAAGCTTTCTAGCAAGGTTAAAAGAAGCGAATATTCCTTTCCAAATTTTTAATCAAAGCAGTGTCATTGTCAACAGCGTTAAATTCGACTTTCTACAGGACAAGCTTTAATCATATTTAGTTAACATTCATTAATTGGATTAGACATTTTTTAACTGTAGTTTATACAATCATCTACTTTTTTCATCAGAACTATTTTCGATCATTCGCCCTAAACGACCATGAAAAGAATATACACACTACTCATCTTGACATTTTGCATAACCCAATTCGCTTTCACTCAAAACAAGGTTTACTTAAGCCAAACTGGATTGGTGGATAGCATTTACTCCCAAGTATTGGGACAATCCAGAAAGATATATATACAAGCTCCCCAACATATCAAAGCCAATCAAAAGTATCCCGTTGCATATGTATTGGACGGGGAAATCTTGCTTCCTGCAGTCAAAACAATTCATGACTACTATAGTGGCGGGTATATGCCAGAGATGTTTATCATTGGCATATCTAACGACCATGACAGATTAAGGGACTTGACAACATCACCAGTGAAGACGCTATATGACATGCCTGCTAGAGAAGCCAATGGCGAAGCTGAAAACTTTGTAACATTCCTGAATGAAGAGCTCTTCCCTCATATTGAAAATAACTACCCGGTAACTGGCTACAGAACATTAATTGGCCATTCATATGGAGGACTATTTACAATGTATGCGCTAATCAATCATTCAGATTTATTTGCGAACTACTTGGCAATAGATCCAAGCATGGATTGGGATGACCAAAGGCTATTGAAAGAAGCCAAAGAAAAATTGACTAGCAAACAATTTGCACATCAGGCCTTATTCATATCCTTAAGCGGTCAGCTTCACATGCAAAACTCATCCATCACTATCGACAATGTAATGGAAGACCAGAGCGAATTCACATTATTCGCACGCTCCAATATCGAAACATCGGAATTCATCAAAAGTCTTGATAACAATGGACTTTCCTATGAATGGAAGTTTTATCCAAATGACCTCCACGGCACTGTGCAACTGCCATCGATCATGGATGGGTTGATTTCCATTTTCAGCTGGTACCAGATGGAAAATACTGATAAAATAAATAATCCTCAGACGACCAAAGAAGAATTGCTAGCTATTATTGACCATCGCGAGAACAAGCTCAAAGCCCACTTTGGCTATCTTGAAGCTCCTTACCCTGAGGACTTGCTCAATATGTCCGGATATATGAATATGGAGTTTAATCAATTAGACAAATCGAAAATGTATTTTGAGCAGGCCATAAAATATTATCCCAAAAGCGCCAATGTATATGATTCGATGGCTGACTTTTACGAAAGCCAAGGTGATTATGCCAATGCAATAAAATATGTAAAAAAGGCCTTAGAAATTAATCAAAAAGAGTATTACCAAAAA
Organism: Aureibacter tunicatorum; assembly: GCF_036492635.1. Classification (GTDB taxonomy): domain Bacteria; phylum Bacteroidota; class Bacteroidia; order Cytophagales; family Cyclobacteriaceae; genus Aureibacter; species Aureibacter tunicatorum. Next base: position 1,317,470 of record NZ_AP025305.1, on the reverse strand, counting down.
AGGATTAAAGCCTTGAATGAGAGGATGAAATAATTATTTTGGTGAATTTCATATTGATAGATTCAACTGGTTTCTTTTATAACTATATTAGAGATAAGATTAGACTAAATATCTTAGAAAATTGATCAATATGATATTTTATAAAATTAGCTATACTAAGGCATTAAGAAAGCATTATGAATCATTTTTTAAAACAAAGGGAGTTAAGCAATATTGGAGTCAAATTACTACTAATAATATAAACTCGGATTTTTACGTACTTGAAATTCCGCCCAATAATATGCATAAGATGTGGACTTACCTTACTGTTGGTATGTCTAATGAAAAGTCAGACATAAATACTATCGAGCTTTTTATATTCTCACCAGAACAAAATAAAAGCTTAGTCGAATTATTAACAATGTGTGCATCATTTCATCAAAGTGCTGAGCCACTTAACCTAAATCACACTTTAAGTATCGGAAGACCTTGGCTTGGTAATTCTGAATGCAATTTCCTTTATATATCATTGCCTTATCTAGATGAAGAAAAACTGGAGTTTTTTCAATTTAAAGGGAAAACTTTCCATTGTTATTGGCTAATACTATAGTTCCCCCAAAAATTAGGACTGCAAGTTAAGATACAATCTATTAACTTAGTTACTATGAAAAGCAGAAGAAAATTTACCCCTGAATTCAAAGCAAAAGTGGCATTAGCCGCTATCAAAGAGCAGAAAACAATCGCAATTTTAGCACAAGAATTTGATCTGAGCCCTACTCAAATCAACACTTGGAAACGCGAGTTTTTGAATAATGCCTCTTCCCTTTTTAAAAAAAATAGCGATCGAAAAGAAGCCACGGATAGCTTGGAAAAGGAAAAAGAAACGCTCTACTCCAAAATAGGCCAACTTCAAGTTGAAGTGGATTTTTTAAAGAAAGCCTTATCGTAAACAAAAACACACAAGAACGCAAAAAGCTAGTCGATAAGGCGCATGATATCTTGAGTATTACGAGGCAGTGCTCCCTCTTAGGTATTCATAAATCAAGCTATTATTATAAATCTAAAGGTGAGTCCGAACTTAATTTGAAGCTTATGAAATTAATTGACAAGCAGTATCAAAAGCGACCATTTTGGGGAGTGCCTTCTATGAGCATTTGGCTTAAAAAAGATATGGATTATAATATAAACTCCAAAAGAATAGAGCGATTGTATCGGCTAATGGATCTGCGAGCCATCGTTCCGGGCCCTCATACTTCTAAAGGAAATAAACAACATAAAACATATCCTTACCTGCTTGAATCGCTTAAAATCGAGCGAATCAATCAAGTGTGGGCGACGGATATCACTTATATTCCAGTAGAGGGAGGCTACTTTTACTTAATGGCAGTTATCGATTTAAAGAGTCGATTTGTTGTGGGTTGGTCCATTTCCAATACTATGGATGCTGAGTGGTGTCAGGAAACCATGCAAGAATGCGTTGAACAATATGGAGTTCCTGAAATAGTCAATACCGACCAAGGCAGCCAATTTACCAGCGAAGTATTCACCTCTTATTTACACTCAAAGCAAATACGAATCAGCATGGATGGTAAAGGACGGGCGATCGATAATATATTTATCGAAAGACTATGGAGAACCGTAAAATATGAAGATATTTACCTTAAAGCTTACGCGACAGGAAATGAACTATTCGTAGGCTTGCTCGAGTATTTTGATTTTTACAATCACCAAAGAAGACATAGTTCATTGGAGCACAAGCGACCTAGAGAACTCTACTTTGAAGAATCGAATTTGGCTTTTATCTCAAAAGCAAAGGTAAGTTCAATACCAGAACCCGTCAAGGGTATAAACGGCTTGCCGCAGGCGCAACACAAGCCGCCCTTGACAGAACCTGATATTGAAATTTATGAAGCTCTTGAAATGAGAAACCAAAAAATAAAATTAAGTTTAACTACTTTGCGGTCCTAAAAAAGGGGGGAACATTATACCAATTACTGAAAAAGAAAGAAATTTTAAAATAACTAAAGGCTATGAAGCTCTTGAAGACTTGTTTGAAGTAAAGCAATTCAATTATTTAAGTCCAAATAGAAAATCTCTAATTTAATATGGCTAAGTACAAAACGTTAAAAGCTGTGGCACATAATTTCGGTCATTCGTTTATTAGCCTTACCAACTATTATCATAATGACTATGTACTTGGCCATATCCAATCATTTTTGAAAGAGAAACAACTTGATCGTTTTGAAATAAATATTATAAATAAAAAAAAATCACCGTCACTAGAGTTTAATAATTTCATTCACATACCTATCAATTCATATATAAAATGGTTCCCAGAACTTGTTAAAAGCCTTAAATCTGACTTATATTTTATAAAAGAAGCTCGATTGATCATAGAGTTTGACTTCTTGACGGAAAGATTCAATCGTTCAGCGAATCTAATCGAAAATCCATTCAAATGTACATCGCTGATTATAGATAACAAAAACAAAGAATATAAATATGAATTCAATGATTGGTGGTACCCTGAAACTATTCAAACTAATTTTCTCACTACTAATAACTTTTTACAGCTGTCAATCAAAAAAGGAAGAGATTAAACAAACGTTTGTACTATTCAACCAACAAAAACCATTTGAAATACTTTCTTTCGAAAAAAACAACGATTATCCCTCTTCTGAGAATGATACATCGATGTGCCAGAGCTGGGAATTAAATAAATCAGAAATCAAAAAAGTATTCGCTGAGTCCAGAGCTATTAACGGGCCTGAATGGCATCATTTGTTTGGCGTATTGCCTTGTCAAATCATCGGCACTATCTCTCAAAATGATCAGCAATATGAATTCTCCATCAACAGCGGAGCTTGGGTGACTGTCAGTTCTTCAGACACAACACTACTGTTTGGAAACTTTGAAAAGGCAAATAACAAATACTTCTTGATGGAAGCTTTGGAAGAAAATGAATAAACACAGTAAAATATTTATGCCCAACCCTTCAATTCGGACCTATGCACCTCCAATCATAAATTCTCTTCAATTGTCATCCATTAATTCAAATTCATGACTTCCAAATAGGCTTATAAAATAATTTATAAATAGAAGGCACTACAAATAAAGCGGACACTGTTCCTACCGTCAAACCTCCTACTATTGATATTACAAGAGACTGCTGCAAGTCAGCCCCTAAATTCGATGAAAACAAAACAGGAAGCACTGCTAATATCGTTGTTATTGTAGTCATCAAAATAGGCTTCAGCCTTTGATTTCCGCTCATTTTAAGAGCTTCACTAACATCATAATCATTCTTCTTGTTTTTTATAATTTTATTAGTGGCATCAATCTTTAATATAGAATCATTGACAAGCACTCCCAACATAATAATGATCCCCATCAGAGACATTACATTAAGCGTATTATTTGTTAAATACAATAATAGCAAGGCTCCCGAAATACCTAACGGAATTGTTAACACTACTATCATGGGTTGCAACAATGATTCAAATTGAGCGGCCAAGATAAAATATAATAGCAATAAACATACGCATAATATTTTGATCAACTTTGACAACATCAACTGATTATCAATAAATTGGCCTTTCGTAGCTGTTATAGTCCCTATAGAGTGGCAATGGGATTTCAGATGTTCAATTTCACTTAGACCATTAGCATCTTGCCAAATAATACTCTGAAAGACGCCATGGTTATCCGCATAAATATCATCAAAATCTAAACTGTAGGACAAGTCGATGAATTTTGAAATTGGAAATAAAATATTATCATTGTTTTTGACAAACGTGCCTTTCAATTGCTGACTTAAATTTGCGTTATCACTCCTCAAAAGCACCTTTTTAACCTCTCCATAGTTCCTAAGCTTGGCAACGATATTCTCTTTCCCTATTAGTAGCAATGACTTTTTGAATTCATTAAAATTAATATTGTATAAATTTAAATGATCCATCTTAATCGATGCTTCCAGAATTTGAGACTCTTGCATCCCTTTCCAATCAAGCGCATGATATACAGCCTCTTTATCTTTCCAAGCATTAATTTTTTCGCTACTTAATGGGTAATTACTTCGATTATTATAAATTCTTGCCTCCAAATAAGGTGTGCTATTCTTGAATAACATATTAAATGAATTCGGAGCATCAACAACATTATAAACAGCATTAGGATAGTTTGAATCCATAAAGGTCCTTAAAGATTTTCGTCCGTCAACAATTGAACTCTCATCTAAAAACTCTAAGTAGAATGATGATCTACGGTAAGACTGATAGTTTAATTGTTGAGAATATTGAGTTAGACCTATATTGCTTGTATTCAATTGAATGAAATTCATTAATAAACTATCTATTTCATTTTTTCTTTTTTCATTCTCACTTATATGTATTGGCTCTTTCCAGTCAATCTCTAATATGAAATTCTTATTCTCAATTTCTGGAAAGCTATCTACGTTGATTATGAATACAACGCATATGGCTGGAAATAACAAAGAAAAACTCAACACAAGCGCCCTATGTTTTTTCGCATTAATCCAATCATACATTTTTCGATAATACGCTCTTACCTTTAAATAAAAAATGTTTTCAACTTGTTGAGAACTATCATCAATGAATAAGTTGGATAGTATAGGAATTAATATAAAAGACGTTAGTAATGACATGCCTAAAGTCAATGCAATAGCCATTGCTTGATCTGTAAACAATGCTCCAGTCCATCCATCCATGTATATCAATGGGACAAACACAGCAATCGTAGTCAAAGAAGAACTAATTAGAGAGGGTGCCACATCGGAAACACCTTTACATATAGCTGTCGCTCTATTCGTCTCCAGTTTCAATCTATTGCTAATGCTTTCAATGACAATAATTCCATTGTCTATCATCATGCCCAAACCTAAAGTCATCCCACTTAATGAAATTATATTGATAGAGACATTCAGCAAGTAAAAACACAAAAACGTCAAAATAAAGGAAACAGGTATTAAAATGCCTATAAGCAATGGTGCTCTCCAATTTCCCATAAAAACAAACAAAACTATAAATGCGAAGATTCCACCAAAAAAAAGATTGGATTTCAAACTTCCAATACTTGCTTTCAAAAAGCGATGTTGATCTTGGCTATACTTTATGCTTAGACCTTCATATTCGCTTTCTAGATTAGAAACTAAATCGCTAATATCCTCTCGCACATCATCATAAACCGCATCATGCTTTTTATGAATGTTGATCGCAATTGCTTTATGGCTATTATAGTAATGACTTCCTTTATCATCAGAGCTTGCTCTCTCTACATTTGCAACATGCTTTAATGAAACCAAATCATCGGAAGGCAACCTCAATGTCAAATTGGCAATATCCGATTCTTCATAAGCGAAAAGGGAAAGATTTAAATTATAAGACATTTGCCCATCTTTAAGCAAAATAGTTCCCAAATTTATATTCGCGCGCTCTATAGTCTCAACCAACTGATCAATATTCACTCCCAGAGCATCCATTTTATCTATTTGCGGCTTAATTGAAATCACCTCTTCTGACATCCCATTATAATCAACAAGAGAAACGCCGGCTATTTGCTCCAACCTTCTTTTAATTGTATTTTTCACAAGCTTGCTTGTCTGCACAAAATCCACTCCAAAATTAGGCATCACATGCAAGGTCAACATAGGCAAATCCGTGGAATTGATTTTAATAATTTTTGGTCTGGGAATATTATCCGGAAACACAGAGCTTAGTCGATCAATAATTTCATTTACCTCTAGGTAAATAAAATCCATCTTAGTGCCGTGATCAAAATACAATCTGATCACGCCTTCATTATTGGAAGATTTGCTTTCCAAATCCTTCAATCTTTCCAAGGACATAAGATCTTTCCTTATGATTGAAAGAATATTGTTCTCTACATCTTGAGGAGAATAACCTTCAGCTTCAACTTTTATTAAAAGCTCAGGAATCTCCGCATCGGGTAAAAGTCCCACAGGCAGTGACATCGCAGCCATTAGCCCTAAAAATATCGCCATAATGAAGCTCATTATCACTCCTATAGGCCGTTTAAGCAAGTATGAAACCATCTTTATTATTTTATTAAAGCCACGGGAGAGTCATGAGATAAATGCAAATTATTTGAGACTATTACATTCCTTCCATACTTTAAATCTTCAGAAATCATAACTTCATCCCCATTATCCTGAACTATTTTAACATAATTCCATTTGGCTTTCCCATTTTCATATGTAAAAACCACTTCTTTTCCCGATCTCATAAGTATGGCTTCCTTAGGAATCACAAGCGCATTCTGAACAGGAATTTGCAATTCAACCATAGCATGCATTCCTTTGATCAAATTGGTCTCCTGCTCAGTAGTCTTCACCCATACTTGAAACATCCCGTGCTCGTCAATGGAAGGATCTACTTCAACTACTTTCGCTTTAATCTCTATATCATTTCCAACAACCTTAACGACAGCTGCCTGTCCCTTTTTAATTCGAAGAGCATCTGATTCAAGAACTCTGCATTTTATTAGCATAGAATGGTTGGAATATACCGTACACAAGCTCTTGTCGCTTTCGATAAACTGATATTGCTTATGGTTTAAGTTCGATATTATCCCATCAACTGGAGACTGAATACTAGTATAGCTCAACTTCAATTCCGTTTCTTCTAAAAGAAATTTATACTTGCCAACTTCATGTTTGATTTTTAAAATATTCTTTAGTTTATTATTAGAACCCGAATCCAATAAATTGTATTCTACAAGTGAAGCTTCATACTCTTGAAAATTTTTCAAATAATCCTCCAAAGCTTTCTTATATTGAATTTTGAATTCATTATCATTCAATAAGGCTAAAGTATCACCCTTGGAAACCTTTTTTCCATTGTATATATTCAGGCGCACGATTTCTTCAGGAATCCGAGCCCTAATATCTGCCTCTATTTCAGGCTCTGCGATGCCTTTTACAAGGACTCTCATATCAAATTCACCGCTTTTAACTTCCTTCGTCTTCACTTTGACAATTGCTAAATCCTTGCTTAATCTAGATTCTTTGAATTCTACATTATTTGGTTCATACTTACAAGAAGTCATAAGCAAAAAAATGGCTAATATAAAATTGAACTCATTCATGATCTATTGATATAAGGTTATTTACTAATTTTGTTTTTTTTCTATCAACAATGACAAAGCATGGTATAAACACAAATACAGCCAGCACAGAAAAAAACAAGCCCGCTATCGTACCAAATGCCATGGAAAACCAAAAAACATCTTCATCCCCTCCCATTAAAAAAGGGACCAAGCCTAAGCAGGTAGACATATTTGTGATAAATATAGGCTTGCACTTATTAATTAGAGCTTTAAGCATGGGGTTGCGCAAACCTTTGTTTTTATTTGATAAATAATCATTCATTATGAGTATGCCCGCATTTACCGAAATACCCGACAACATCAAAAAAGCGGCATACCCTCCTTGGTCAAAATAAAACTCAGTGCTCGCAAAACCGATAAACACGCCAATAAAAGATATCGGTATGACGCATATTACAGCTAATGGAAGTCGAATATTTTCAAATAAAATAGAACATACAAAAAATATTGCGATCAATAAGAGAAACAAAAGACCATACTTTTGCTTTTCTTCCTCCCACTTCCAACTGCCTGATAACTTTTCGAACTTATAGCCCAATGGCAATGTTTTGGAAAACTTCTCAAGTACATCCTTTAGAAAATAGTCCCCAAACTTATAACTTCCCTCGTACAGGAATGAAATATCTTTAATATAATTCCTATTGTATTTATAAATACTAGACACGCTTTTCTGTTTGTCCATAAAAGACACAGCGCTAAGGCTAATAAACTTCGCTGAATCAACTTCCATAGCGAGATTCATTAAGTCATATGATGAAAACACATCATCTTTTTTCTCTCTGACACTCACAATGTGGTTTTTATTTTCCAGTGTTATATTCTGCTTGGCATATCCGACGCTTTTGTACTGTTCAATTTGACTGAATGACTCTGTCAAAGCATGGTTATAAGAATTAAGTCCCAACAAATCAGGCTTCAGTATTAGACTTTTCGTACTCCACTCTTTATGACCATTAAAGTCTAGATTTGTATTTACATCCTGTATTCTTTCATTAGAAACTAAACTCTCTGTCAGCTTTTCCACCTGTTTGTTAAGTTGGTCAAGATTATACCCATAAGATCTGACAACAAAATTTGAAGCCTCTAAATTATTAGTCATCCCCATAGTAAATGGCTTTCCTATACCAGAAATGACCCAATGAAATCCAGACCAATTAACCGACAAATTGGCTAAATCATTTTTCACTTTAAAAGCTCCTCCGCTTTCAATGTAATCATCATGAAAGAACAGCTCAATTAGACCCGTATTATTGGGCATATGTGTAGTGAAGATCTGTCTAATTCCTTCGTTTTTCAATAACTCTTGCTCAACCTTAGCTAATACTCTTCCTAAATAATCCGAGTCGTAAGAAGGATCCATTTTGACATTCAACCTCAACACCAATTCTTTTGAATCTCTAAAGCCGGAATTTTCATGCAAATTTTTCAAAAACCAACTCACCGTTCCCCCTAGCATCTTGTCTAAAATTGGTTGTGCTTTTTCCTTAAATTCTATTTTATCTGAAATATCATTGTATACTATCGACCATTTACTATCGCCTTTTATTTTATCAGGAATTAGATATACAGGAACGCCGAATGTCAATATTATTGCTAATGATACCAGTATTTTATTTTTCGATAATACTATCAGCATAGCATTATACCTTATGAACCACTTCTTCGCCTTAAACTTGGTTTTATCACTTGGTTGAGATAAACCAAAATCAAACATATTCATCATGGCAGGAATAAACCAAAATGAAATAAAAAGAGACGAAACTATGCAAATAGCTATAATCAACCCAAAGTCATTCAAATCACCTGATATACTATCGGGCAATAAGAATATTGCCAATAAAGCGAGCACAGTTGTTAAGGAAATAGCGATCAATGCTGTAATTATAAACTTGTTTCTATTTGCACCATAATGATCCATCATAATCACAGCATTGTCTATCATTATTCCAAACGAAATAGACAAGCCTGCTAATGTGTATATATGAATGTGAACCTTAAACACAAACAGTATGAGCGAAACCAGTAAAACATTTATAATTAAGCTAGAGAATAATACAAGTATATATCTTACACCAGACCTAATCGCCAATATAAATAATGCTAATATCATTAAAGAGATAAATGACCTTACATATATTTTATTTAATTCAAGATTGATAAAATCAGTCTGATCATGAAGTAAAGTTAAATTGCTTCCAGCGGGCAATTGACTATTCAATTCATCAATAGCTTCTTTCACATCGGTTCCGGTCAACAGCTTGTTTGCCTCATCTTCGGCAAAGACTTTAAGCACTAGAGCATTTTTACCATTTACTTTAAAATGGGTGCTTTTCTCATTCTTTTCAAAATAAATATCCGCAATATTTCCCAGAACAATCAAATCATTGTTAGAATTAGCAATTGTAATTTTTCTCAGATCTTCTAAAGAATTGATTCTTGGTTTTATTCCTACCAGATATCTTTGACCTGCTTTTGTAATATTTTCTCTCTGGACAGCTTTTGAATTTAAATTATTTAAGCTGTTTATTATATTAGACTTGTTTAATCTATTAGCCTGCAGTTTATTAACATCATATGCTATTCTCAACACCATTTCCGGCGCCCCATGCACAGCTACTTTTTTGACTCCTTGCAGCTGCGATATATTATTTTGAATTACTTGATTTGAAATTTCCTTAAGCTCAGGAAGAGGATAATCTCCCCACACTTGATATACCAGCAATGGTTCCTCTGTATTGATATTTGTATTGGAAGAAAACCTAACGAAAGGATAGCTGCATGATTTAGGCAACTGATGATAACAATTCCTTAAAATTATTCCTATCTCATTTTTCATTTGAAATAAATCCACCCCTTCATCAAACTCAAGGTGAATACTTCCAAACTCATATCTAGACTCGGACTCTATTGACTTAAGTCCTTTAATCGCTGATAAATGGTTTTCCAAGAACGATGTCACTTCGCTCTCAACATTCTCAGGGCTAGCATCTGCAAAAATATACGAAATTGATATTCCATTTTTATCTTTTATAGGCAATAAGCTAACCGTTTGATAAGGCAATACAAACAAGCCTAACAAACTTAAAAGAATAAATATAAGAATAACTCGAAATGAACTCATAAAAGAAAAAACAGCTATACTCCATTTATTGGCTTATAGCTGCTACAATATATATAATTAACCTTGTGCCTGAATGATCTTATCTTCCTTATTAGAGGAAAAAAGAAATGGAAGCCCAGCAATTATGATAAAGGCAACATTCAAATACAAATGCTGGTCAAATGACAATTGCTCGAATATACCACCGCATGAACAACTTTGGCCATCGGCTTTTAAAAATATAAGATAAAAAGTAAAGAGAGACATCAAAGATATGCTGGATATTCTACCTAACGTTTTTGTTTTATTAAATAATAAAGCCACAGCGATAATCACTTCTAAAAATGGCGTAGTCATCGCCGAATAATAAATCAAATCGCTATCGATTACAGAGGATGTCTTCAGCTTATAAATAAAGCCATTATAATCAAATATTTTAATGATACCTGTATATGAATAGAGAAGGATCATAATCAAATCGCTTCCATTGCTGATATTGCTTTTAATTGAATCTTTCATCTTCTAATTTATATTTTACGAGGTGACTTTCTTCATATAAGACATAAAGATCATTTGAATCCATTTCTTTATATATTTCTTTCGGGTATTCAACAAGGTCACCCGTTGCTTGAATCGCAGGAATTTTCAACGTACCTACATAGTCACCATTTTTTAGGCTATAAACATCTATATAGCTTTGCTTCTGTTCAGTTTCTTCCCCATGATTCAATTTAGTAAGCATATAAAAGTAAGATTCATCGATGGCTGCTGAATTATTTAAATAATATCTTGACTTATACTTTGTATATTGATGTCCTTTTACATTTGTTTTGGTAACTACTTTAGGTCCTTCAGATTCAAAAATAGACTTTGCATTAAATTTTGTTCTACCATTGTTATCAAGAATTACAAAATCATTTGTAAACCAACAATAATAAACAGATTCATTCCCATTTGTAACAAAATCTCCATCATAATAGAAATCATATCTAGAAGATTCTTTAGGCAATTTTAATATATTTTCCTCAATTAAGTTTATTGAATCTTTCCTTAAACTTAATTTAATTACTCTTAGTTGATTCGAAAGTTCATCAAACTTAGTAAGTAAGAATATATTATTACCTAATGCAACACCTCTATTTAGTTCACCTTTTTCATCAATTAGTTTACCATATGAAATTAAGTCTCCCTCATGAGAGATCTTTTTCAAATTAGCCCCTTGTATATCAACAATAAAAACCCCACTTGAATCGTACTTATGATCATAAACCCAAACACTCTCATCAGGTGCCATTCCTTTTCCTCCACCTATAGATGCTATTTTTTTCCCTTTTAAATCATGTGTATATATTTTATGATCTTTAGTATCTAAAAAATAAAACACCTTTTTATCTTTTCTGAATTTTGAATATGATTTATTTAAATCTATTCTTTCAATTTCAACAATATTACTTATAAAAGTAACTTGCTGATTTAACTCTGCGTCAAATTTAGTAGAATTTATTCTACTTTTATTACTATTTAAGTAAAAAATTCCTAATAATATTACTCCAATAGATATTATTCCTATATTTTTTATATTCATATTTTAAATTATGATTTAACGCATACTCAATTAAAAAATCACATACTGACCCAATATCAGTATCTTTTAATCTAATTAAATCAATATAATACTGTGAAAAACTACATGAAAAAGAAGCTTTTTCATGTAGTCTTAAATTAATACGATTTAATTAACTCGAGTATAATAACGTGCATTAAATGTTTGACAACATTTAGATGGACCACCTCCACAAGCTGCAACACCACAATCGTCCCCTTGAGGGCCTGCAACAACAGAAGTATTTACAGCCGAACCAAGTGCTACCATTGCACCAATAGCGAAAACAAACAATTTTGCCTTTTTCATAATAAAATAAGTTTTGTTTAAAATTAATTATTAAAATACACACCACCTTGATGTGAATATCTTGAACCTTATTACAAGTCTTATCGACTCAAATAATTTATTACTTAATTACCCAACACTTTATTTCACCTCCATTACAAAGAGAGAAACTACTACCTATTCGAATCTCTTCCCATATAGAATATTAAACCATTACCTTGATTACAACATACAAATGTACTACCACTACATTGTGAAAGATCACAACCATCACCTATTGGCCCTGCAACAACAGAAGTATTTACAGTCGTACCAAGCACTACCATTACACCTAATGTCAAAACAAGTAGTTAAACCTTTTTCATAAAAAATATTTAAATAAATGAAATCACAATATCTTAACTATAGCAAATTAATTCAATACACTACATAACACATAACGCTTAAACTCACCTCATGAATTATTCAATAAAGACTCAATGAACTAAAAAGAAAAGACATAAAAAGATCACAATCTTAACAGCAAAAGCTATCTTTCATCATCGAAATAACCATAAAAATATATTCCATCTGAAACACAGCAAATTGGGCCACCTGTCGGGCAAGGAGAACAACCGCTACCTTGAGTACCAGCATTAACAACGTCAACAGTTGAAACAAATGCAAGTAAAGCGCCTACTGTAAGAACAATGAACTTAATTTTCCTCATAATTGAAACGATTTGAAAATTACCTAAATGATACAAAGCACAAATATTTCTCCAGTCAATAATTCCTATCAATCATTCTCTACCTACTCTAGACTCACCATGAATACTATTAAATACCAAGTCTAAAGAAAACAAAGAGTAGATAATAAAACAAAAAAACTTTTTTATCATAACTGAAATAACATGAGACAAATGAAATATTTATATTACTGAAACAAATCTAATTTTTTTCAAACTAAAAACACACAACAATATATGAACATATTGTTAAATATCTCACTAACAAAGCGAAAAATAAAACTGTAAAACAAAAATAAAAATTAGATTTTTAACAATAACAACGAATTGCATGCAAAATAAATATACTATATTATAACCAAAACAATAAAAAAAAACAAAACAGTATCATATATAACTTTATTAGCATTAAAAATAAATAAACTAATGCATGTTTAAAAATTAACACAAAAGATAAAATATACTTCTTAAAGCATATTAAAATCTATTTTTTCATTTTTTATAGAATACAAACATTGAACCTTATATATTCAACTTAATTATCTATTTTATTTGTTTAGCAATCATAATTATAAATGGAATTCAAAGAGCAAGTAATCAAGTACAAAGGAAAGATTGTGTTTATTCGACTTTCCATGCCTTTTTTTAATCGAACACTAAAAAACTATGTCGAAGATGAAGCTTGCTTTATGTTTGTAAATCAGGGTGAAGTCGGCCTTAGAGCACCGGAAGACTACCTTAAACTAAATAGAAGCACAGCAATGCTAGCCAAGTGTCTCAACTATTTTTTTGAACCAACGGATGATCCTGTTCTTTGCAAGGAAGGCGTGGAAGCTGTTGGCGTTTTTTTGTACCCTTCTTTAGTCAAAGATCTTTTTGAATTTGAGTATTCGGTTACAGACTATAAAACAGATTATAACATGAAGCAAGTTCAAGTCGATCGATTGTTGGATAATTATCGAGAAAGTATCAATATATTATTAGACAGTCCCGAACTTGCCGACGATAATATGATCAAAACTAAGCTCAAAGAATTCGTTCTATTGATGACCAAGTCACAACAAGCGCCTTCTCAGCTGGATTTTTTATCAGCTTTATTTCAACCCAAAGAGCTTGAGTTCAAGAAAGTCATTCAACAAAATCTATTTGCTAACCTTAGCTTGGAAGAATTAGCTGCGCTTGCTCATTTGAGTTTGCCCTCTTTCAAAAGAAAGTTCAAAGAAGTATTTGACGAAAGTCCGAAGAAATATATTAATAAAAGAAAAGTAGAACGCGCCGCTGATATGTTGAAATCGGGAAACGAACGAATTTCGGATATAGCTTTTGATGTGGGCTATGACTCCTTGGCTACTTTTAATCGCAATTTCTCCGCTGAATATGGAAAATCGCCCACAGACTTTCGATTGAGCTAAAATGAGAAGCTTTTGAGCTAATCTGTAAAATCAATCTTTTGGATTACCGCGACATTTGTATCGAAACAATTAAAGAACAATGTTATGAGAAATTCAAAAGTATTAAAAACCTACCTTATCTTATCCGGAATCTTATTGATGGTTCTTGGCGGAGCCACATTATCCGTTCCTGTGGAATTTAAAGCTGGATCAGGCATAGATATCGCTGAAAACATCAATATTATCAATGATTCAAGAGCTTTCGGCGCTCTGTTATTAGGAGTGTCGATAGTTAGTTTGCTAGGAGCTTTTCGATGCTCGCTAAGTTATACGTCCACACTATTAGCATCCTTATTATTCACATCTCTAGGTATCGGAAGATTGATCAGCATACTGGCGGATGGAATGCCCGTTGATGGCTTGGTCAAGGCTACTGGATTGGAGTTAATCCTTGGCATTACCGGCTTTGTCTTCTTTTCGATATACCAATATAATGGCAAAAAGACAGCATAGTCTTCACTCCTTCTAACAAATTTCATTTCAAATTAAAAATCACTAGAGATTATGAATAAGTCAGTTTTAATCACAGGTGCAAATGCGGGTATTGGCAAAGACACTGCTAGACAGCTTGCCATGTTGAATCATACTGAAAAGATCTATTTGGCATGCAGAAACAGAGTCAAAGCAGAGGAAGCAAAAAAAGATCTTGAGGAAAAGACAGGCAGGAAAGTCTTTGAAATAATAGTCATGGATGTATCCAATCTAAATTCGGTTAGGAATGCTGTTATGAGCATGAATGAACCTGTCGATGCATTGATTATGAATGCGGGCGGCATGGGTGGCAAAACTCCTGAAAAGATCACTTCAGACGGTGTTACCCAGATCACAGCCACCAATTTGCTAGGACATGTTTATCTACTGGATGAAATGATCAAATATGATAAGCTGAAAAAAACAGCTCTTTTTGCAAGTTCTGAAGCAGCCAGAGGCATAGAAAAAACAGGAATGAAAAGACCAAGCCTTAAGACTTCTTCAGTGAAGGAGTTTAAAGAAGTATTCAATGGCAAAGCTTTTGGAAACGACTTTGACGCAATGCAAGTGTATGGCGTTATCAAATACGGAGGAACCATGTGGATGTCTTCCATGGCAAGAAAACATCCTCATTTAAGATTCATAAGCATGAGTCCCGGCGGAACGCGCGGGACGCAAGGTTTTGATGATATGCCTTTATTGCAGAGAATTATGTTTAAGTATATTGGCATGCCGATTTTTATGCCGCTGTTAGGCTTGTCCCATAGTTTGGAAAAAGGAGCGTCTAGATTTGTGGAAGGAATTAATAACCCTGCATTTAAAAGCGGAATATTCTATGGCAGCAAAAAGAATGTATTAACAGGAAAATTGGTGGATCAAAGCTCTATATTTAGTGATTTGAGCAATCAAAAGTTTCAGGATAATGCTTACGAAGCGATTCGAAGCTTTTTGTACTGACCTTGCTTTGTCAAATATTTGAACACAAAAACAGTTAAATAGAAACTCTTTAATTATTTCATATACTGTACAATGCAGAGTCTAAAATATTGGACTCTGCATTTGCATTTCATGAATCACTCTCCGCTTTCATCAAAATTATCATAATAAGTAAAGTCCTTGCTTATTTTCCCGTTTTCAATAGTGAAAATGGTGCAAATCGGCAATTCAAATTTATTGCCGTCAGGAGTCGTGCCTGTGGACACAAACTCAACGATTACATTTTTATCTCCTGAAGGGTAAACTTCGATTACCTCATCATGCAAATCAGGGATAACCTCATTTAGAGTCGAATACTTTCCAACTATTTCTTCATGAGATTGGCTAATTGGCTTATTTCCAATACTAGGATCTTTAAAGAGAGCTGTCTCTTGATACAGCTCAGCCATTTTTTGCCAATCGTGTCCGTTGAAATGTTTAAAATATTGATTGACTACATTCACATTATTCTTTTGCCCTTCACTTGGTCCATTGTTGACCTGCCTTTTGTCATGTTTGCACGAAAACGTGATCACAACTAAAAATAGAAATCCAAAAATACGTTGCATTTATATATTGTTTTAGGTAAAAATTGTAATGATTCCCTTTTTAAAAAAATATCAAATATTGATATCAATTTTATTTCTAACAAAGAAAAAGCGATGCCATATTTCAACCATAAAATTGAATCAACGCACAACAACACTTTAACTATTTAAATATATAATTAATATTTTTTAAGTCAAAAATTACTACTACTTGTTAAGAAATTCTTTGTTGCTCTCATCTGAATTCGGAAGTAAAACCTCTCGTCCATCTGAAAAACCGGCAAACCCAAAATTAAAAAAGTTCAATTTAACAAATAAACACAATCTATTTATTATGTAATTATCGTATTTGTTTTCACTAGGAAGATAAATCCTTCATTAAAAATAAATGCAACAAAGTTGCATTTATTTCCATAAACACACACCCATTAAATAATCAATAATAAAATATTTTAATTCAATTAAAATATTATTAAAACAAATATATAATCAATTAAAACAATTTAAGATTAAAAAATAAATATAGAAATGATTTTTCATCATCCTTTAACACCTCTTTGAAAATTTCTTTTTGAGTTTAAGTTTATATATATTCAGTTAATCTTCATTCAGACATGCAAATGCGCGTTTAGGGAGCATCAGACAAATATTCTATAACAAATGAGTAATTTAACGATCAAAAAATCGGAATAATCATATTTTAAACCAAAGACATTTTTGAATTGACCTTACAACAACAATAGTTATACTTTAATTAAACTTGATTTGAAATGAACAAAAAACTACTCTTATGGGGACTAGCCATATTGATCCCCTTAATCGGAGCATTTGCACATGAGCACCCCTCACATACTCACCATGATGAGGAATTGCACAAGAAAAATATGCAGGAAAATTCAGAGTACGCGGACTCATACAATCGCTTGCAAGAATTCATCAACAGCTATATCCAAAAGCAACGTGCTTCAAGATCAGCAGACGTTGAAACCAATTATATTATTCCATTAATCTTCCACATCTCCGATGGCGTGAGAGGATTTAATCTGAGCTCAAGAGACGTTGTTACCAGACAGCAAATCGAAAGCGCTGTTGAGATTCTAAATGAAGACTACAACGCATTGAATGATGACTATAATGATGTCGATCCTAGATTTGCTCACTTAAGAGCCAACATGGGCATAGAATTTAGACTGGCAATATTTGACCCGGAAGGCAACCGACTTGATGAAGCCGGCATAGTGAGATATCCAGGTGTCGAATACGATGGTCGAAATGAAGGCAAAGACGGTGGCAGAGACAACAACTGGAGAGGAAGTCTTCTAAAAGACAATACTGACTATTGGCCGGGTTATGTCAATATTTGGTTGACAGATATTCCTGATTTGGATACTGGCTCTGACGACGATCTATATGGCTCTGGATGGGCATTCTTGCCGAATCAAGCTTATGCTGATGAAGGCATAGACGGCATCGTTTTCAACCCTCGATTTTTAGGTTGGGGCGGTTTTGCTGATGACAGAGACTTTAACCTTCACATGAAGCGAGTGCTTACTCATGAATTAGGCCACTTCTTAAACTTAGCTCACCCTTTCCAAGGTGGATGCGATGGGCCAAATGACTTCGTGGATGATACTCCTCCGACAACAAGCCATGGTCCTGAAGGCTGTAATGACAGTTTTGAACCATGCGGCGTGCCTGTGAACCATGAAAATTTCATGGATTATTCCGCTTGTACAAAAATGTTTACATTTGGACAAAAAGAGCGATTAATAGCTTCGCTTAATAGTCCTGAAGCAGAACGTAACCAGTTATGGACACCTGAAAACCTAAAAAGGACCCTTGGAATTGACAGTTATGCTCTTTCATTTGATAAACTTAGATTTAAAGAAAACTTGTCAAATGACGGACTAGTCGATAGTGAAATTGAAATAACCATCAAAGGAACATCAGATCCATCAGCAATGAATTTCACCAAACCTGTGGGACAAGAATTAGTCTCAGGAACTGACTATAGAGTGAGCAATGTGCCTGATGGTTTGACTCCTGTGGTAACCGTTGCTAGCGCTACTTCAGTAAAAATAACATTTACTGGAAAAGCTAACGCGCATACTGCATCTGAAAGCGTGACAAATTTTGAATTGGAGTTCTTGGCTCCTGCGTTTAATCTAGATGTTTCGATGATTCAAAACCCCGGAAGCGATGTAATATCGATTGTTTTTAGAGACGATTATGACGTAATTTACAAAAAATTCTCTCCAGCTGTTTCTAATAATTCGGGAAGCGCTGATGACGATGACGACAGAGGCAATGTAGGTTTTACGATTGATCTTAGTGTGCCAAATACATATTTCTATACTTATGCTGATGGTGATTATCTTGAGTTAGGTATGTCTGATGAAGGTGGACGCCAAGTATTAGCGACCATGGAGCCCGGATCTACTGAATATACATATGTGGAAATGCTAGATGAAGGCGTAGAAGTAGGATCTAATCCAGCAGGAAACTCCCAATGGCTAACATCAAATATCAATGCCAGTAATTATTATTACCATTCTGTCAAAAAAACAGATGGTGTTAATTTCACATCTTGGGTGGGCCAGTCAAAATATGCGGGTATTTCTTTTGAGCATGAAGGCGAAAGATTTTATGGATGGATTCAGATCGCAGTCAATGCTGCCGGAGATGAAATCACAGTCATTGACGCGGCTTATTATAATAAACCAGATGGTCCAATTGTAACTGGATTTAAAGGATCAAATAAAATAGTTCCTGGCTCTTTGGTTTTTAATGAAAATGAAGAAAATAATGGTTCGGTGGGCTCAACCACTTTTGAAATCATAAGTGACAACGTTCAATTTAAGGCTTCAACGGGACAGTTGACATTGGGAACGGATTATACCGTTGAAAATATCCCTTCAGGTTTAACAGCCGAACTAGAGATAGCATCATCAAATGAAGTAACCCTTAATTTGATTGGAAATGCTGACAAGCATGAATCTTATCATAATGTTGATAATATAACTTTAACATTTAATAATTCCGCATTTAGTAATAATGACGCATCGGCTTTCAAAGATGTTGATTTTGATTTAAGCATTAACTTTGAAGATAAAGATCAAATACTAATTGAAGATGGAATTGAGTATGTTCCATTGAATGTATACAACGATGATGGATGGGAGTGGTTTAGAATCACTGACAATCAAGCAAGCAACCCAAATGATGAATCACAGTGGGGATTTGGAACATTTTGGAATACAGGCAAAGATCCTGGTGCATGGGATTTGGAAATGTATCAAGTAGGTAGAGTTGTTGTTATTGGAAACACAACGAATATTGATAAACTTGAATCTGGCGATGTTGTAGGGCCAAATTCAAACTTATTGCAATCAGAAGCTTATCCGGACTATCCTAGTTTCTGGAATGACAACTATACAGTGTTTGAGAATACGGAAGGTTTTATAGGCCTTGAACTTGAATTTACAAATGGTCAAAAACATTATGCATGGTTGCAAATCGCTGTAGGAAACAATGCTAATGATGTAACCGTCATAGACGCAGCTTATAGACTCGCTCCTAATTTACCTATTACTATTCCACAATTAGCTCCTGTAATCAGTCCTGCATCATCAGAATTCCAACTGAGACTTCAAAATGGAAATGCTATGTCAGTGGATAATGTGATCAACATTAAAAACGGAGAATTTAATAGCGCAATTAATGGTGATTTAATTGAAGGGACACACTATACTGTTGATGGCTTGCCGAGCGGATTTACTTTAGAAATATCAAAATCTACAGCGACTTCTCTAATGGGAAGAATAGTAGTTTCAGATCCATCTTCTTTGTCTGTTGGAGATGCATTTGAGAATATTACTATAGAGTTTACTGACGCAGCTTTTGAAGGTGTCGATGCTGATAAAGTTATCAATGTAGACCTTAATAATTACTCTATAGCTGTAAAAGGCCCATATAAAATAATCTACGGTGATGAAATAGTTGACGGCAATCATGATGTCGCTACAAAAACGATTGATAAAGGAGATAATACATTTAGAAAATGGTTCTTTACTTTAGATATGGATTTTTCTCCATCAGGGGCTAAAGGACACGGCATTTGGTATAACGGATCTAGTTTTGAAGTTGAGTCTTATCAAGGTTTCGTTGTTTCTGTCGACGGAGATAGGAATGTTACCTTAATAAATGAAAATGAAGTAATTGACGAGAATTCAAATTGGGTTCAAGGCGGAGATTCAAATAATCTACATCATTTGTACAATGACGATTATACAGTATGGGCTGGTCAGACGGGTTACGCAGGATTTAGATTTACAATAGCAGGAAAAGATCATTACGGATGGGCTCAATTTGCAGTTGCGGCGGATGGATCTACTGTTGAAATCATTGACTATGCATATAATGAAGAGCCTGAAGCTCAAATAAAAGCAGGTCAAAAAGAAAAAGAAATTGAAGCTCAAGACCAAACCATCACATTCAATCTTCAGTCAACGGCTAAAGTTGGCGATGCTAATATTGCATTGACAGCAACTGCTACATCTGGACTGGATGTTGCGTATTCAAGCTCAGATGTATCTGTAGTTAGAATTGAAAATGGAGAATTGTTAATAGTTGGTCCAGGGACTGCTGATGTGACTGCTTCTCAAGATGGAAATGATGAATTCAACCCTGCCGAAGATGTTATAAAATCTATTACTATCGAGAATTCAGTTCCTTTGGGCAATAACGACCTGACAGCCAATATCAAAATCCACCCTAACCCTAATCAAGGGGTGTTCCATGTGAATGGCATAGGAATTACGATTCAATCAATTATTGTTTATAATGTAATAGGCAAACAAATCGCTACCATTACTGAAGGTTCCAAAGTAGATATAAGCGATCAAGTATCAGGAGTTTATTTAGTGCATATCAACACTTCTGAAGGAAAAGTAGTAAAGAGAGTGCTGGTTAAATAGTGTTAGCGTCTATTTTAAATTACGCTAAATTTTAAGTTGAGAATAAGCCACTGTGGTCATTTGATCATAGTGGTTTTTTTATGATTAATTCCCTTTTTTAACTTCCATTATATCCATATCAGAAAGAGACTTAACAATCCATACTTTCTCTAAAAGAAAACACAACTCAAAACATACTCTTCAAGGATAGGCATTTAATTTTTTTAAAAGTCAAAACTATAACCCATTGAATATTCATGCCTAAATTTGCATTATTTAACTTAATAAATAAAATAATGCATTTTATTTATTAAACAAACTAAATAATAATATTCAAAGAACAATTCACATAATATCAGTTGAAATTTTACAATAAAAAAGTCAATTTTGAGCTAACTAAACTAATTAAACTAAATACTATGCTTAAAATTAAAATTTTATCTTTGGTTTTTGCATTAATGGCAATTTCTGAAGTAGCTTTTTCTCAAGATTATGAGTACAAAATTGTAACAACTGTCGAATCAATTGTACCAATGGGTATTGGTAGGTCAAGAATCATCGAAGAGAAAAATCCTTTAGATGCCGAGAGCTTCACTACTGAAAGAGTTGATGGGAAAAAAAGCAATCAAAAAGATGTCAAAAGATCTGATGCAAAAGTAAATAAGTTTGCTGAAACAAAACTTCTTAACTTTTTTAGTGCTGCTGGTATCAACTTCCAAAATGTAGCATCAAACGATGCCTTAATATCATCGAAAATTAACAGCTTGGTTAAAGAAGGATATGAATTAGCATTTGTGACAAGTGGAGTTGAAAGTGATAGCGGTAAAGGCGATGGCAAAGGGATCTTCATTACTAGATTCATTTTTAGAAAGCAAATTAACTAAATAGCTAATTGAATATTAATAACCTCTCAATCACAGAATCATTGAGAGGTTATTTTATCTAAAATCATTTTTTCATAAAACTGCAAAACACGAAATTCTGCTTCGTATTAAAAGGCGTCACATGTTCATGCTCTATGCAGTACATCTTTTCAAAATCTTCCCCAAACACATTAGCCATCTCCTCTTCGCTATATTGAGTAATTTCCAAGCCACTGCATTTTTTGGGACCGTTATCTGAAAAAGTGCCTACAACCAAATATCTGTCTGCAAATTCCTCGGCAATTTTGATATACGCGTTGATCTGTTCTTCAGTAGTAAGAAAGTGAAATGCAGCCCTATCATGCCATAAATCATAATGCTCTTCTGGTTTAAATTCGACAATATCACTTGCAATCCATTTAACTTTCGACGCTTTCTCTATTCCTAACCTTTGTTGAGCCTTTTCCAAAGCTTTGGTTGAAATATCCAAAACGGTGATATTCTCATAGCCCTCTTCTAATAAAAAGTCAACTAAGTTGCTATCCCCTCCCCCTACATCAATAATTTTAGCTGATTTCTCCAACTTTAACCCTTTAATCATTTCCAAGGATACTGTTGGTTCTTCTTGCGTCCAACTGACTTGTTCGGGACTTTTATTAAGGTATACTGTTTCCCAATGATTTTTTCTTTCTGCCATAGTTCTTCGATTTGTATTTAATTTAAAAAGAACTGGCTAAAATTCCCCAACCAATCACTGCATTGAGTAAAACTGTCCTGCAATATTCTCATTCATTTATTGAAACTGCCGGAAACAAAAAAGCAACTGCCAATAGCAGTTGCTTAGAATTACTTTTTATAGAATAATATTTTATTTAATAAAACCTGCTCGTCTTGCCAAGGCGTCCACAGAAGGCTCTTGTCCAGCAAATCGCTTGTATAATACCATCGGGTGCTCGGAACCACCTTTAGTCAATACATTGTCCTTGAACTTGTCGGCAACTGTTTGGTCAAAGATTCCTTGTTTCTTGAATTGCTCAAAAGCGTCAGCATCCAAAACTTCAGCCCACTTGTAACTATAATATCCTGCGGCATAACCTCCCGCAAACAAATGCCCGAACTGAGTGCTCATCACATCGCCATCAATCACCGGAAACATTCTTGTTTTCTTCATGGCGTCATTTTCAAAGCTCTCCACACTATTGATGTCTTTCGCGAATTCATTCATTCGTTGAGACTCATTCTCTCCCAAAGTATGCCAAGCCATATCCAAGTACCCAAAACTAAGCTGTCTTATTGTTGCGTAGCCTTCATTGAATTGAGAGCTTTTCTTGATCTTGTCCACCAATTCAGCAGGAATTGATTCTCCCGTTTGATAATGCTTGGCAAATAGCTCCAATGCTTCCGCTTCTCCAGCCCAATTTTCCAACAACTGGGATGGCAACTCCACAAAATCTCTATAAACTCCTGTACCTGAAATACTCGCGTAATTCCCTTGGGCTAACATGCCGTGCAATCCATGTCCAAATTCATGAAACAATGTTTCAACCTCTCTATAAGTCAATAATGACGGTTTATCTTCAGTAGGCGGCGTAAAGCTGCAAATATTGATCACATGAGGTCTCACCTCGCCTTGCTCGCCTGTCAATTGAGGTCTAATCGAATTCATCCAAGCACCGCCTCGCTTGCCTTCTCTAGGGAAATAATCAGCGTAAAATAAAGCCAAATGCTTACCATTCTCGTCTTTCATCTCATATGTCATCACATCCTCATGCCAGACAGGAATCCCCTCTACCTTTTCAAAGCTAATTCCGAATAAACGATTTGATATTTCAAAAATCCCATCCAAAACATTCTCCAATTTGAAATATGGCTTTAGATCTTCATCATTGACATCAAACTTCGACTTTTTCAATTTTTCAGAATAATACGACCAGTCCCAAGCTTGAACGTCATCGTTCAATCCTTCTTTTTTCATGAATTCAGCGAGCTCTTTTTTCTCCTTTTGAGCCACAGGCATTGCCAAGTCATACAATTTATCCAAGAATCCAATCACAGCTTCCTCTGAATCGGCCATGCGCTCCTCCAAAACCATATCTGCATAATTGCCATATCCTAAAAGCTTAGCCTTCTCGTATCGAAGTTGCACCAATTGTCTTACAACTTCTCTATTGTCATTCTCGTTGCCGTTGTTTCCTTGGCTCTTGTACGTTTTAAGCATTTCCTCTCTCAACTGTCGATCATCGGCATATGTCATCACAGCTATATAGCTTGGCATATGCAAGGTAAACGCCCATGATTCAGGCATTTGTTTGTCAGTAGCTACTTTTTTGGCCCTTTCTATCGCGTCTTCTGGAATTCCCGACAGTCTGGACTCTTCCTCTACCACGACCAATAGCTCATTCGTTTCTGCCAACACATTTTCTCCGAATTTTATCTTCAACTCGGACAATTTCTTATTGATTTCTCTCAAATGATTTTTGCCCTCACTATCCAATAAAGCTCCGTTATTAGCGAACATTCTGTACTTGTTTTCCAGCAAAGTCGATTGCTCTGGATTCAATCCCAAAGTCGACTTTTGATCGTACACTTGCTTCACTCTTTTGAATAAAGCTTCATTAAGCAATAAATCGTTGTAATAATCAGAAGTCAATGGCGATGCTTTTCTTGCAGCTTCCTGAATATCAGAATTTGTCTCAGCGCTATTCAAATGCCCCAGTAAAGTGTTCGTTCTGGAAAGCAAAGCTCCCGAACGCTCCAAAGCCACAATTGTGTTCTCAAAACTAGGCTTCTCGGAGTTATCAATTATCGCTTCAACCTCCTTTTTTCCTTCTTGAATACCCGCTTCTATCGCAGGGATAAAATGCTCCGGCTTTATTTTATCAAATGGAGCGGCTCCAAATTTATTATCAAATTTACCTAACAATGGATTCTCAATTTTATTCTTATTTGTTTCTTTTTGCTCTGAACAAGACAAAGCCAAGCAAATTATCAGCACGCGGCCAATAATTTTCCACATGTGTATTTTTTTCATTCCATCTCTTTAAAAATCAATAAATAAATACACATTAAAGATAATTAAATACACGTAGAATCACTAAAAATATCCCCTTTATCAATCTATCCAACGAATACTTTAATCCCAACTAATATTTGCATTTCAAATTACCTTCCCAGCAAATTCAGATATGACAGTTTCAAAGACAAGATAAGGCTTTATGGATATATAGATAAATACCTATCCATAAGATCACCTCAAATCATTCGGATTATAGCCAAAGAATTTCTTGAAGCTGCTGCTAAAGTGCGCTAAATCGCTAAAGCCAAGCTGTTCGCCAATCTCATACACTGGCATGTCTGAGTATTTCAGCATTTTATGAGCTTCTTCCATTCTATGATGATTGTAAAGCTTCAGCAACGGCATATTAAAGACTTTTTTGAATGTTCGCTGCAATTTGGATTTGCTCATCAGAAACTGCTTGCTTAAATCTTCCAAATTAGGAGTCATTGAAAAGTCATTCAATATAAAATCTTTCACTCTAAACATCACGTTCAAATCATCTTCGCGCACTTTCATGCTTACGACTCTTTCTCCTTCAGACTCCACCAACAACATAATCCGCCCTATAATTTCATAAGCTCTTGCGTAATAGATTATTCTCCTGAGCTCATTAGTCATTGACTTGTTAAAGCATTCTCTTACCAATGCTTCAATTTCTGGAATTAGCCTATAGTATAAAAACCATTTGTCTTGAGATTTCATAATTTGAGATAGTTTGAATTCCCTTTCTTGATTCCATTTATCAAAATAGTCATAAGGAAACCTAATGACCATCCACTTCAACCAAATATATGCTGGAAATACAGCTTCATAAGACTGAGCCGCATTGTACATAAAAACTCCTTCTGTGGGAACATCTTGACCTTTAAGGTTATAGATATCGCCATTAAAACCTATCCTAATTGCAACATGCTTAGCCTTGCCTGTTGGCTTATTGACTATTCTTAACGGATAATTCAAGCGCATTTCCGTTATTCCTACTTGAACGTCATTTTCATATTGAAATGATATAACCTGATACACGCCATCATCATCTGAAAAGTCAAGCGATTCTCCATTCCAATTTCCGCCACGCTTTTCGCTGATTTTTTCAAAAAAGCCAGATGTATTGTCATCTGACACATCCAGTTGGACTTCGTTTTTCATAGCAGTACAATCTATTTCCCAATCTATAACTCGTTTAAAAAATATTTGCCATTTTTTTAAAAGTCAAAGACACTTACTTAAAAGCTGAAATCACTCCAAATAGCTGACCTTTGTGTCATTAAAAGCTTATTAGCTGAAACCACAAAGCTAAACTTGCTCTTTATTGACAATCAAAATAATAAAGTCATGCAAAAAGTAAATAAAATAATCGCAATATTCCTTTTGGCCATTATAGTTTCCATGCCATCCTTTGGAATGCAAACGTCAAGTAATGACATGAATGAAAAGGATAAAAATGAATATAACTACGCATACAGCATAGGCGTGCAAGCAATGGTCTATGGTTGGGCTCCTGTCATGATGGATGTGGCCAGAGAGCTTCAAACCTCAGTAGATCACCCGATGAGCAATGGGCAAGCGCCCATCAATGAGCTTGGACCGATAACTAGGCTTTGGGATTATAGAGACAGATCCTATACCACGCCCAATAACGACACCTATTACATACAGGGCTGGGCCGACCTTGATGACCAGCCAATGGTGCTTTTTGTCCCGAAAATAGAAAATCGCTATTGGATTGAGCAAATATTGGACATGTATACAGAGTCTGTGGTTGATCTATGCAACGCTACTGTTGGTGAAGAAGGCGGATATTTCATTTTAGCAAAAGAAGGTTATGATGGCCCATTGCCTGAAAACCTACCTGTATATTATTCACGAACTAAATATATATGGCTTGCCGGGAGAATTGGCGTGAAGAACAACAAAGATCAAAAAATAGCTCGACAAATTCAGAAAGAATTTCGCTTGATGCCTTTAGA
Source organism: Aureibacter tunicatorum (assembly GCF_036492635.1). Lineage (GTDB taxonomy): Bacteria > Bacteroidota > Bacteroidia > Cytophagales > Cyclobacteriaceae > Aureibacter > Aureibacter tunicatorum. The sequence continues at coordinate 1,290,342 of NZ_AP025305.1, read as the reverse complement.
CCAATACCCTAACGGACCTTCTCAGCCAACTCCGCAAAATAGTTCAGAAGCTCCAAAAGTTAATTTCCCTCAAGGTCTAGAATGGTTTAAACGACTGGAAGTTGTTATCGCTGAAAATCCGCTGGCTGAAGACCAAGCGATCGTAGATACATTCAAGGAAATCGGAATAGGAGCAAATTCGATTGATTCAATAAGCGAGATAAAAGCTCTAGCATTGCAACAAGCGTATATTGATGGCTTCAATATTATTTTAGATGCTGCAAGAAACAGTTCACAACCAGTCAACGGTTGGAATTGGGAATACAATGCAGGAGTTTATGGCACTGATTATCTGGCAAGATCTTCCATAAACATGAATTCTATAGGACTTAATTCTCCTGAAAGAGCCATGTATCCCAAAAGATATGTTGACAACAAGGGTGTTCAATTAAACGGGAACAACTCATACCAAATCACGCTTCCTGCTGATATCCCTGTGAGAGAACAAGATGGAGGTTTTTGGTCGATTACCATGTATGATGCTAAAGACAGATTCATGGTCGAAAATAAAATTGACAGATACAAAATCGGTTCAACAACGGAAAAGTTAATCAAAAATGATGACGGCAGCTTAACCATCTATATTTCTCACAAGCAACCTAAAGATAAAAAAATGAAGGCTAATTGGTTGCCGGCTCCTAACGAGGATTTCATGTTGCAATTTAGACTATATGAACCTGAAAAAGAAGTATATGAAGGAAGCTATAAACTTCCTCAATTATATAAAATAGATTAGTCATTAACTCAAAGCCGTCACTTCAAAGAGACGGCTTTGAGCATTTCAACAATTGAAATTAAAGCACAGAAGTTTGATATATGCCAATTCTTTGAGGATCTTCAAATGACTTCAAATTTCCTTTCTCTTCTTCATACTCATAAGTATGTATTCTATTATTCACAGAAGGAGATTCTGTGTAAACATTTTCCATTCTCACAACGAAATTATTTTCATTATACTCATAATCAGCCTGAAAGGTAACCAACCATTTATTTTCAGCATCGCTCCAATATGACTTCACATATGAGTCCATTAAGCCACCTGTATAAGTGTATTCAGTTATGTTTCGCTCTTTCCATTCCGATGTATTCATATCATATTGATAGTTCACATATTTAGTCAAATTATCAGAATTATAGATAAAACTGTCTTTGGTGTAAGGACTCAATTCAAGTATTGATAGCTTATCCTTATAGTAGACTATAGACTCTATCAAGTTGCCACCCTGATAGACATTTTCATGCTTATTATACATTACTTCCTGATCCTTATTGGCTCCTGTGAACTTTCTAAACTCCATGGAAGCCAACGCATTGCCATCATATGCATACTCCTGCACATCAGTGCCATTAAAAATATCATATGTAAGTTTGACTAATCTTCCATCTTCAAATTCGAAATACGTGTAAGCATTGCTTTCTTCCCAGTCACCTGATTCAGCTTTAAAAAACTCGAATTTCGTTACTTTATTGCCATCATATTCATAGACGTCTTTTCTTGTCTCAAACCACGAATTATCTACTGATGGCACTGAGTAAATAGAATGCGTAACTCTTTCGTCCTGATAAAAATATTCGATTTTTGATGTTTGAATTCCTGTTGACATAAAAACATTCGTCGTTTTCAATCTATAAGGATTCTTCTCAACAGTATCCCCACCAGAAGAAGGATCAAACAAAGCAGAACACCCAAAAAACATCGGTGCTAACAGTAGCCCCAGCAAAAGCTTGTGTAGTTTCATTTAATTATTGTGTTTTATCATAAGTATAATAAAACAAATATACTGAAACCAGTCATTGATTATTGGGCAATTAATAAAATAAATTAGAATTCACTAATCTAATATTGATTTTGAAGACACTGCGAACTTCCCTCCACCAGTAAACATCAACGATAAGGCTCCGAAAAAAAACAAAGCCGGAAGCTCCACAGCCCACCCGCCGTATTGATTAAGCGTAAAAAGTTCATTCATATGCGCCAAATAAATAACAACAAACATATTTCCAGCTATAAAGCCTGCAAATAGCTTTGTGCGATATCCCAATAACACCAAGAATGGAGCTATCAATTCCCCAAAATACGATCCATAGGCTATAAACTCGGGCAAGCCCTTTTCGCTCAACAAATTAGTGATAAAACTCACTCCATCTCGTAGTTTTGCAACTCCATGAAACATTAAAATAAAACTCAAGGATACTCTTAATATCAATAAACCTAAGTCAACATTCCTTTTCATTTCCATATTTCGTCGATTTGAATAATTCCTCAACACCTCAAAACATGGAATGTTAAACTAGCCCCTCTCAATAATTTTAATTTTTTCAGTTAAAAAAGTAATTAATTTGCTTAAAAAATAAATAATAAGCCATAAATTCAAATTAAAAGATTAAAATTCATAAATATTTAAATTCAACAGACCCACAACCTACTTACATGAAAAAAATATTATTCCTCATATTTGCTCTTTGGACAAGCGAATCTCTATTAGCCCAAAAAAGAACACTGCTCGATGAACATCTTAACACTACCGATTCAACAGAAGCAAAATATTATCGAATTGAATCTGATAAGGTGAATGATTATACTACATTCAAAATCTATCATATGAGCGGCGAGCTTTACCAGCAAGGCCGTAAATTGCACAGATTTGAAGAGAAAAAAGGAAAGTTTGACACTTACGAGTATCAAGATGGGTACTTTATCACATACCATAAAAATGGGAATCAAAAAACGAAAGTACTTTATAAAGAAGATATAAAAGAAGGAATAGAAAGTCATTGGTACTCCAACAAGCAACTGCAAAAAGAAGTGCTTTATGATGATTCCTTATCCAGAACCCAATACAATCAAAAGGTTGTCTCATTTTATGACAGTCTCGGCAAGCAATTAATCTCTGAAGGAAATGGCACAATGCTGAATTATGAAAATAATGTGCTCATCGACTCTGGAATGGTAAAAGATATGCGCAAGCATGGCAAGTGGAAGGGCTATGATATTGACAGCAAATTATTGAGCTATGAAGAGAAGTATGAAAATGGTGAACTTGTCAGAGGAGTAAGCTTTGATGATCAGAGAAATAAATATTCTTATGAACAAATTACAGAAGAAGTCTCTATAGGTGATAAAGGAATAAAAGGATTATATGAATTTATAAGTAATAATTTAAAATACCCAGGCAAAGCAAGAAGAAGAGCAATACAAGGCAGTGTTTACATTAAAATGATAATTTCAAAAGAAGGAAACGTAAATGATATTATTATCATTAACAACTTAAATCCTTACCTAAATGAGGAAACATTAAGAGTATTAAGTTTAATTGATCGCGTAACACCCTATAAATTAAGAGGGCAAGGAATTAAACATGAATTAACATTTCCTGTCATTTATAGACTTCGATAAAATTGGTTTTAGCCAGATATTAAAATCTGGCTAATAATTTAATCCTAATGCGTATGCGCTGTCTCGGATTTGCCCATTTCAGAAATAAGGTAATAAGCTCCGTTGATGGCTACTTCAGTATTTTTTGGCAATTTTTGAAGCAAGGTGACTTCTATAAAGCCATCTGCTTCTCTTCCTTTGATTACTTTGACTTTTTCAAATGTCAATGAATGGTCTAGATTTGCCTCATGGCTGTGATCATGATCCCCATGAATGATATTCTGTGGAGCGAGCTCCTTTGAATGGTCATGACCTTCGTGATTATGTTCCTTATGACTATGGCTTTCGGCATTTTCTTCGTGAACTTCATGCTTTTCAGCCTTTACAATAAAAATATAAGATCCATCACCTTCCGTGATCACAGCCTCACTCGGCAAAGTCGGCACTTTCTCTTCCCCCAAATCAATCGTAGCATTGACGTACATGCCTGCCAATAGGTTTCCTTTCTTCTCGCCTATTATATTCGCAAGAACTTTTACAGCCTTGGTATCTTTTTCAAATGATTGGTTGATCGCGAAAACCTCAGCCTCCATCACATCTTTTTGATTTGCAACTGTAAATTTCAATTTCTGACCGACTTCCACATCATTAAGATCATTTTCATAAACAGTCAAATCCAGATATAAGCCTTTATTATTGACAATCAAAAACATTGGCGTTTGCGGAGAAGCATTCTTCCCAACATTCGTATTTACCTGCGTGATAAAACCGTCAATAGGGGATATAATTTTGGCTACTTGAGAAATCTTCCCTTTCTTCACTTGCTCTGGAGAGAAATTCATCAGCAATAGCTTTTCTTTCAATGCCTGCACTTTTGCCATCGCGGAATTGTAATTAGCCTCCACGCTTTGAAAATCCTTTCCTGAAGTAATTTTTTCTTCATAAAGTCGCTTCTTGCGCTCATACTCTTTTTTGAGGTATTTCAATTCATTGTATTTGGATAAATACTGATCTTGCAGATGAATATACTCGGGCTGTGATAGATAAGCTAACACTTGTCCTTTTCGAACTTTTTCACCCTCCATTACAAATACTCTATCGACAATTCCTTCCAAATATGGAGAAACAGAAGCTTTGTTTTGTGGTGGCAATTCGAGCTCTCCAGTCACTTTCAAAGTACTGAAAATATTACGGTCTTCGATTTTACCCAACTGCATATCAACAGACTTCATCTGCACTTCATTCAGCGTAACCGTTGTCGCATCACCTTCTTCGTGATGGTGCTCATGATCATCTTCAGAAGAATTTCCTTTATTATTTGATTGGCAGGCACTGAAACTTAGCGCTAATATTGCCAATGATGTTGCTATTATTGTTTTCATTGTTTTCCTTTTGTTGGTGCACAGTTGGTACACAAAATATTGCGCACCTACCTGTTCCCTAATTGATAATTGATTTGCGCGATCAGCTGATTGCTTTGATTAAGAAATGACAAATAATCCTGTTTGATTCTCAACGCTTCTTCCACATTTTGAATGTAAGCGACATAATCAATTTCACCTTCTTTATAACTCTTCGCAGAAGCGTCAATCTGTTCTTCCGCTAGATTCAATGCTGTACTTTGATAATATTCCAAAGATCTCTCAACCTTATCAAATTCCTGAAGCAACTGAACAAATTGGCTTTCCAACCTGATTTTCTGTTCTTCATACGCTCTTTGGCTTATATCTTTCTGAATCTTCGCTGACTGAATTCTTCCCAACTGAGGCTTGAACCACAAAGGCACCGACACACCAACTTGATAGCTATAAACATTGCTACTGTTAGGAGTCTCCTGCAAAGCATATTGCAAATTGATCTTAGGGGCCATTTCATTAGACTCTACTTTTCGTTGCGCATCATTGATTTGCACTTGTTGATCCAACATTTTAAGCGTCGGATTATTAATAACTTCAGTCAATGCGAGATTCTCAGGCAATGAAGCTAAGTTCTGTTCCAACTCTCCTGTCACTTCAATTTCATCAGTAGTATTTAACCAAAGCGCCAACTGTTGTTTTGCAATATTCACATCTACTTCAGCCTGTACTTTAGCCACTTTAACCTGCTGATATTTATTGCTTGCGGAAATATATTCCAGCTTTGTCGTCTCTTCAGTTTCAAATCTGATCCTAGCAACTCTTTCAAAGTCCTTATAGATCTCATTGACTTTATTTATCAAATAAAACCTGCTTTGAGCATAAAGCACACTATAATAAGAAGTCTTGACATTTCTCACCAAATCATTTTCAGTCATTTCCAATACATCTTCCTGAAGCTTTACCTGACTTTTTAGCAATCTACTTTTTGCTGTAAAACTCGTCGGAAAATCAATCGTCTGACCAAAACCAACTTTAGTTGTTACCGGCTCGTCACCCACCTCTTCTCTTCCAGTAAATATATCAGTTTGTCCAAGGTCAAAAGCTGTCTTTCTCATCGCCTCGCTTTGTTCTACTACCAATAAAGCTTTTTTCATCGCTGGAAAATTTTCCTTAGCGACTTCCAATGCCTCTTCCAAAGTATATGCTTGAGGTTCATTTTGAGCTTGAACATCGTAAGGGTTCAATAACTGCGAAGCTCCTAGAATCATTAAACATGCTATTGCAGGCTTTTTTATACCCGAATGATTTCCTTTGCGACTTTCAAGCCATTGATACAATATCGGCAAAACATAAAGTGTCAATAAAGTCGCTGTGAACAAGCCTCCAATCACTACTGTAGCCAGAGGTTTTTGAACCTCTGCTCCGGCACCTGAGGCTATTGCCATAGGCAAAAATCCCAAAATATCCGTTGATGCTGTCAAGACAATCGGTCGCAGTCTGCTGTGCGTTGCTTTTTTGATTCGCTCACGCAAATTTTCAACTCCTGCTTCTTTTAGTTCATTGAGGCTAGTGATCAAAACCAAACCATTCAATACCGCCACTCCAAAAAGGACGATAAACCCAACTCCTGCTGAAATACTAAAAGGCATATCCCGAACAAGCAGTGAAAAAATCCCACCAATAGCCGCCAGCGGAATAGCAATATAAATCACAAGTGACTGGACAGCTGATTTCAAAGCAAAATAAAGCAATACGAATATCAAACCTAAAGCTATCGGAACAACGATTGACAAACGATCTTTCGCTTTTTTCAAATTCTCGAAAGAACCTCCATACTTAATCGAATAGCCCGGTGGCAAATTCAATTGCTCATCCAATATGCTTTCAATCTCAGCCACCAATGTTTCTACATCTCTGCCACGCACATTTACTCCAACAGCAATTTTTCGCTTTGTATTATCTCTTGAGATCTGCATAGGAGCTGGAATGTAATCTATCTGAGCGACTTCTTTGAGAGGAATCTGCTTTCCGTTTGGCAAGCTGACAAAAAGATTGCGAAGTGACTCAATATCCTTCTTAGCATTTTCCTTGAATCTGACTACCATATCAAACTTCTTCTCACCTTCGAAAATAACACCGGCTTTCTCTCCTCCATATCCTGCGCTTATCACTCGATTGATATCCGCAATATTTAACCCATATCTAGCCAACTTCATTCTGTTGTACTTTACAGTCATCTGAGGCAAACCTTCTGTAGCTTCCACCTGCACATCACCAACTCCTGGAACACCAGCGATAAGCTTTCCGACTTCTTCAGCCTTGTGAGACAGAACTCCAAGATCTTCTCCAAAAATCATAATAGCCAAATCTTGACGAACCCCAGTCATCAACTCGTTGAATCGCAATTCCATCGGTTGAGAAAACTGAAAGTTAATTCCCGGTAGCACGCCAAGCTTTACTTTCATCTGATCAATCAACTCATTTTTTGTCTTGGCTTTTGTCCATTCATCTTTAGAGTTAAGAATAATAAACATATCGGCTATATCCATCGGCATAGGATCTGTAGGAATCTCAGAAACACCAATTCTAGCCATGACACTTTTTATTTCATCAGGAAATTCTTTCAATAAAATATCCTCAATCTTTTCACTAGCCTTGGTCGTTTCCGACAATGCACTTCCGGGCTTCAACAAAGCTTGCATAGCTATATCCCCTTCATCAATCTTAGGGATAAATTCTCCTCCCAATCTGGTAAAGAAAAAACCACCAGCGACAAGCAACCCTAAAGAAGCTCCAACGACTATTTTTCCATGATCCAAAGCCCAAGTCAAAGACGGTTCATAGACTCTATGAAATAAACCCATGATTTTATCACCTATGCTTTTTTTCTGCTTTTCCTTTGGTTGCACATTTACAAAAAGCGCTGTGATCATTGGCACATAAGTCAGGCACAATATCATCGCTCCGATCATTGCAAAACTAAAAGTCAATGCCATTGGCCGAAACATCTTGCCCTCGATTCCTGTCAACGTCAATATTGGCAAGAATACGATCAGAATAATCAATTGACCAAAGAAAGCCGCATTCATCATCTTAGAAGAGGCTTCTATCGTCAGGCGATCTCTATCTTCAGCATTCATTTCCTTATTTCGATGCAAGAATCCTGTCATGTAAAATACAGCTGACTCCACAATGATCACCGCTCCATCGACTATAATCCCAAAGTCTATAGCTCCCAAGCTCATCAGGTTAGCCCATACGCCAAAGACATTCATCAAGATAAATGCAAATAACAATGACAATGGAATAGTAGTCGCGACAACCAATCCTCCCCGCCAGTTGCCTAGCAATATCACCAAGATAAAAATCACGATCAAGCCACCTTCGATCAAATTCGTCTTTACCGTTGAAGTCGTTTTCGCTATTAATTGCGACCTATCCAAAAATGGCTTGATCGTCACACCTTCCGGCAAAGATTTCTGAATCTCAGCTATCCTTTCTTTTACTCTTTTGATGACTTTATCAGAATTGGCACCTTTGAGCATCAATACCATTCCGCCGACGGCTTCGTCTCCATTGGCAGTAAAAGAACCATAGCGAACCCCACTTCCAAACTTGACTGTCCCGACATCTTTGACCAATACAGGTCTGCCGTTTTCATTTTTCACCACCGTATTGGCGATGTCATCCTTAGTCAGCATCAACCCCTCTCCACGGATGAAATTTGCTTTTCGTTCTTTTTCAATGTAAGCTCCACCTACATTTTCATTATTAGCCATCAAGGCATCAGCTATTTCTGTGATCGTAATCCCCATACTTTGCAGTTTGTATGGATCTACAGCTACTTCATATTGCTTTTCTTTGCCTCCGAATGTATTCACTTCCACCACGCCGGGGAGCATTGACATCTGACGCTTGACAATCCAATCCTGAATCGTTCTTAGTTCTGTTTCATCGTATTTGTTCTTATACTTAGGATCAACCTCCAAAGTATACTGATATATTTCTCCAAGACCTGTCGTAATTGGTCCCATCTCAGGAGTTCCAAAACCTTCGGGAATCTCTTCTTTTACCTCTCCTAACTTTTCAGAAACAAGTTGTCGAGGCAAATACGTTCCCATATCTTCTTCAAAGACAATCGTCACTACCGAAAGACCAAACCTGGAAATAGAACGAATCTCTTCGACACCCGGCAAGTTCCCCATCGCCAACTCTACAGGATAAGTCACAAACTGCTCAATGTCTGTTGTACCAAGGTTAGAAGATAGAGTAATTACCTGCACCTGATTATTGGTAATGTCAGGCGTTGCATCGATGGGAACTTCCCTCATAGACCATATTCCGGCAACTATCCAAGCCACCATCAACAATCCTATGATAAATTTATTTTTTATAGAAAATTTTATTATTGTTTCAATCATAATGATTCATATTTGAATACCCTGCGGATCAATTGTCCACATTTCAAAAAATATTCTTAAAGTAATTCAAACATCTTAACCAAAGACTCATTTGGGTTTACACTCTTGAGAATAGAATAAATATTCATTGAGCAATCTAGTTATCCCATAGAAACATAGGTCACTACTTAAGTAGGCAATAGCTTTCTTAACTTGGAAATATTTAGATTATAACAAGATGCTGAATTATTATGAAATGAAAGATTTGGGAGGGTTCCAAATATTATGAGCCATATCGAAAAGCTCAGGAGATTTGTATGTAGAATTATACGCTTTTAGAACTATAAGCTCTTCAGTAAAATCAGGTATATGAGCAAACTCTAAACGCTCAAGAGTAATGCCACAGCAGGCACAAGAACAAAATGGCGAACAGATATTATGCTCATGTTCTTCATCACCGGTTTTGTCATCTGAATGAGGCTCTGTAGTCGAGCAATGATTAGCTTCTTTGATCTGTTGCATGTGAGCCAAATCGTGGTCCATAGGCATATCCTGACAAGGCATCAAGCCCAAGCCGAATAAATATGCTGTCAATATGAACACAATCCATCTCATTTGCTAGTCATTAATTCTTTTAAAAAGCCAAGACCATAAGCTGTCAGCTGAACCACAGAAGCGATTATACTTAATACCCCTACTTTTATGCTTTTATTCTGAATACTTGAATCCAATAAGATCCCGCCAAAATAAAACACTACAAAGATGCATGCAATTTTAAATAAATCAAAATTGATAAATGGCAACATCAAAAACACCAACATCGCAATTACAAAACACAATGGGAAAAAATGTACCGGCTTCAAAGCTCCAGGCAAAAACGATCTCATGATGATTCTTGATCTTCCAAATGAAAATATCTGCTTGAAAAATTGCTTAAAACTCCCCCGTCGCTTATGATAAACATATGCTTCAGGAATTAAATCGACCTTAAACCCTGCATTAATCATCCGAACGCTATACTCAATATCTTCCCCCATATTGGTCATCGCGTATCCGCCCGTTTTCTGAAACACCTCCTTGGAAATGCCCATGTTAAAACTTCTTGGCTGAAACTGTCCAACATGCTTTTTCTTTCCTCTGATTCCTCCAGTAGTAAACAAGGAAGTCATGGAGTAAGATATAGCTTTCTGCATATCATTAAAATCTTCAGAAGCTCTATCCGGCCCACCAAAAGCATCAAGCCATTGATTTTCAAGAAATGAATTTACTTCTTCAAAATATTTTTCGGGGATAATACAGTCAGAATCAAACACCACAAAATAATCCCCCGAAGCTTTCTCAAATCCATAATTACGGCTAAATCCCTGTCCCGTATTTTCCTTATAAAAATACTTCACATCCAAACGATCGGAATAAGAGCTTGTGATTTCCTCACACTTTTCGCCCTCTCTAGAGCCATCCTCTACGACAATTACTTCAAAGTGAGTATAGGTCTGTTTTGTCAAGCTTTCTAAAAGCTCGTCTATCTCTTCGGGCCTGTTGTATACAGGAATTACTGCCGTAAACTTAATCATTTCCTACTTCCTCTATCACCAAATAATCATCCTCCTTATGTCCATTCATAGTAATCATTTCGGCAAGAAAGCCTCCTAAGAATAATTGAACACCAATTACCAACATCACCAATGCGATATAGAAAAACGGCTGATCTACAATTTCCCTCACATGAGTTCCATCCTTAAGATTTATCCATTTCTCCCAAATAAGAAATAAAGTGCTAACGAATCCAAACATAAATGACAACGTCCCCAACAAGCCAAAGAAGTGCATTGGCTTCTTGCGAAATTTGGTCACGAAAGTAATCGACAATAAATCAAGAAAACCATTGATAAATCTCTCCAATCCGAACTTGGACACTCCATATTGCCTGGCTCTATGCTCTACTACCTGCTCGCCAATCTTATCAAAACCTCTCCATTTCGCTATCACAGGAATGTAACGGTGCATCTCGCCATGTATAGCTACATTCTTTACGACAGCATTTTTATATGCTTTAAGACCGCAATTAAAGTCATTAAGCTCAATGCCTGAAAGTTTTCTGGTCACCGCGTTAAAAAACTTGGAAGGAACAGTCTTGGAAATCGGGTCATAACGCTTCTTTTTCCAACCGGAAACCAAGTCATAGCCTTCTTTCATGATTTTATCATATAAGGCAGGAATCTCGTCCGGCGAATCTTGCAGATCAGCATCCATAGTAATGACTACATCGCCTTTCACTGCTTTAAACCCTACATTCAAGGCCGCGGACTTGCCATAATTTCTATTGAACTTGATTCCCTTTACGTTTTTATCCTTCGCATTGATTTCTTGAGTAACTTCCCAAGTCCTGTCCGTGCTTCCGTCATCAACGATCACAACTTCATAAGCAAAGTTCTTCTCATCCATTACTTTTTTGATCCAAGAACAAAGCTCCGGTAAAGATTCATCCTCATTATACGAGGGCACTAGTATAGAAATATCTAAATGATTCGCCATTAAAATCCGTAAATTACGCCAAAAAGTACTTTAAAAATTAAACCGAGACTAGAGTTTACAACACCACACCAATCACTATGCCCAGACTGTCAAAATATATTATTAATGGACAAACTTCTCAATAAAGCCTCGTCACATAAAAATATTACTTTTTTATTTTAATTCTTCAAATGGCCTTCTTTTTCTTTTGAGAATTAATGCCAATAAAAATGATGCGACAAAATACCAAAGTATTTTCCAAATGTAATTTACAAATAGTCCCTCCACCCCGTAAGGGTTAGCCTTTTCATGAGCTTTCAACAGTTTTTCCAACTCTTCGCCTGTTAAAATATCTTGCAAATTGCTTGTCAACTTTCTAGTTACAATCTCACTCAACGTATCTCCAAGCGTTGGGTCTACAACTTTAAAAATCAATAATTTAAACAAAAAAACTATCGTTCCTACGCCAATCAACAAAGCCAAGTAAAAATTGAATGCGCATTTGAAAGTTATAAAACCGCCTTGTCTATTTCTCAAACTCACACCCGCGAAATACATCCAAAGTGTATTGACAATGTACAACCCAATAGTGTGGCCTGTGCTGACAAACCACTCCTTATTGATTACAAAAACAAAAAAGAACCATAAAATATCAAAAGTTCCAATTAAGAAAGTGAACTTTACGATATTTTCTTTTACAGAAATCTTCATGATACAAATTGCCTCCTCAGCAATTTAACCACTGCTATCCCTCTTAGTTTGTTTTAGAAAAAACTTATTCTTCTATTGGTTTTGATTTTCTCATCAACATCGTCAAAATCATAGTGATTATTACTCCTGACAATAGTTTTTGAATAAAATCTGTAAGGCCTAATTCCCAAGCCGTCGTTTTCGGAAGTTTGTCGTAATTATCATTGAATACCCCTTCTCCATATTGAGCGATAATCTCAGTTTTGTTTTCCATTAAACCTTTCATCTTCAACTCAATATAATGGGGCAATAATTCAGGCTCGATCCATTGCAAAAGAGCAAACACTGCAATCCCAGAAATTATCCCAATCATAACATAGGTTATAAAGCCAATGGCAACCCCTTGAGAAAATGTCATGTATCCATCTTTGAAAAACTTAAATTCTCGCATTGCAAAAAACACAAAAACAAAAACCAAAGGAGCGGCAAAATAAAACTCTGGACCTAATGGATTATTATCGATAAACACGAAAGCCACCATTGCCAAAACAGCCATCAAACCTCCGATACCACCATACTTAAGGCCTATTTTCACCAACAAGTTATTCATCTTTTTATCTTTATTTCAAATGGAACAAAAAAGACGCTTTGAAAGCGCCTTCCCCATATTTATTTCTTATTATTAATACAATTCCTCTACTTGTCCGTTATTGACAACAGCCTTAGCTCTCCCCTTTAGCTCTTTGCCAAATAATGGCGAGTTGTTCGCTTTTGACTTATTAGTACTCGCGTCAAAAGTCCAATTCGCTTCAGGATCAAACAATGTCAAGCTTAGCTTTTTTCCTTCTTCAATTGTCATGTTCTCCAATCCTAACACTCTTCTTGGGCCCTCCACTAATTTCTCAACAATCAAATCATCATCAAGCCCAGCCTGCTTCAATGAAGAATACACAGTCTGAAGACCAATTACACCAAAATCAGCCAAATCAAACTCCAATTGCTTGCACTCTTGATCGTGCGGAGTATGGCTTGAGACAACCGCGTCAATAGTACCGTCTTTCAAACCAACTTTCAATGCTTCAATATCTTCCGTAGACCTGAAAGGCGGATCAACTTTATAATTCGTGTCGAATCCAACCAACTGAGAATCGTCAAACAGCAATTGATGAGAAGCTATATCGCAAGTTACGTTTAATCCATCTTTCTTAGCTTTTCGAATCAAGTCAACGGACTCTTTAGTGGATAAATTGCTAAAGTGCAACTTGCCTCCTCCAGCATATTCCAACAACTTCAAATCCCTGATGACCATAAGCTCTTCAGCCATAGAAGGGATGCCCTTCATACCCAACATTGTGCTTTGATGACCTTCGTGCATTTGTCCAAACATGGACAAGTACTTATCCGATGGCCTATTCATCAATACTCCATCAAACTTTTGCAAATACTGCAATGCCTTCAATAAAATATCGCTATTATAAAGAGGTTTTTCCCCATCAGTAAAAGCTAATGCTCCTTGATGATGCAAATCCACAATATCAGTAAAATCCTCGCCTTTAGCGCCTTTTGTAACAGCAGCTGCCACATGCAACTGAGTCAATCGTGACCTGTTTCTTGAAGTGACATAATTCACTTCATTTTTTGAGTCAATCACAGGTTCGGTATTTGGCAGAAGCAACACGTCAGTGAAACCTCCGGCTTTCGCCGCATTGGCACCCGACTCCAAATCTTCCTTGAATTCCAAACCAGGGTCATTGAAATTAGCCCTCAAGTCAAACCAGCCTTGCGACAACAACATGCCCTGTCCGTCTATTACTTGATCGGCTTCCGCTTCATTATCATCGATAGAAACGATCACACCATTGTCCAACAGCACATTTTTGACTTGTTTGTTATACTTCGATCCGGCGTCGCGAATCTCCACTGACTTTATTAATACTCTCATTTTTATTTCGGCTAGATTATTTTACAAATCTAATGATTAATACCTCTCCCAATAAAAAAAACAACACAAAAATTACTGCATAAACCCATAATTCACGGCCTTGATATGCTTCGGTAAGGGTTTTTGCAAAATCTTTCGAGTCCAAAGCTTCCATCACATTCACTGATGCTCTACTGCTCGCCATTTCGAGCATATTCTCCAAAGAGTAATTCTCTAGATATGATTCTGATTTATCTGGATTCAATGCGATTACATCCAATGGCCTTCCATCAAGGGTAATATCATAAAAGCCCTTGGTTAATTTATCCTTGGGCAATTCCATCATCAACTTATTACCTTGAAATTGCTGCGCCGGTATCAACTCAAACCCATCGTTTTTCAAAGCCACAACATCTTGTTTGCTAATAGAATCCAGATGCATTCCAACCATTGGTTCGTTAAGGTAATACGCCAATCTGGAAATAACGCCTCCTCTGGATGAATTGGCCAATTTATACATCATCGGGACAAACAAGGCATGATTATTAAACGCTCCTTCATCATCGACTTGAGAGTTCAATACCCAAAGGTTCTTTTGTCCTGCTTCTTCAAAAAGAAATGGCTGTCCGTTCTCATATCTCATTTTCACATCCCTTGCCTTAGGCGACTTGAACGCCATGGAAGCTTCGAACATCTGGTACTTATTTTGGTCTCCATCGAAAATCTGGTCGAAAAAAGGATCTTCCAAATCCAATTTAGAAACTTCATGTCTAGATGCTTCCTTATCTTTCAACTCAAGACTTCTGCCAAGCAATTTATAGCCTGATTTGCCTGCGTTTGAAGTTGGCAAAAGCAAAGCAACGCCCCCTTTTGACATATAATCTTGAAGTCCTGCCGATAATGCCTCATCAACATCATCCAGACCGTTCAATACGACAAAGTCAGATCTATTAAACAAAGAATAATCAAGATTGGAGGCATTATGCCTTTTATAATCAAAAAGTTGATCATTGGAAAAAACATGTCCTATATCTTTAGTCATTTGATTCCCCGCCAAATCCGCAATATTCAACTTCGGCGCTTTTTTCAAAGTGAAGTAATAATCATTGTCATAACTGACAGGAAAATCCTGAATTTCCAACAAGCCCTTATTGACTCTTCCCATCTTATTTCCCAAATCAAAAACCACCTCTTTCTCTTCACCCGGACTAAGATCCACAGTCGTGTTGGCCGTTTGAAAATCATTTATCAATAGTCTTACCGGAACATCATTCCTCGATATGCTTCCTCTGTTCACAAACTTGACATGCAAATGATTTTGTTCAAAATCAGATAAGCTTGGACTGCCCAAATAAACCGTATCAATGAGTATATTCGATGGCGAGTCATAATCCAAAGGCACAATCGTAGTCACAATAGACGAATCTAAGACGTTCAAATCCAAATCACCCATCGTTGATTTTTGAAAATCGGAAAGCCAAAAGGTTTGTCCAGCCTCGTTGCCTTGTTTCAACCGACTCGTAATAGAAGTCCAAGGCCTTGACACTCCTGTCATTTTCAATTCCGTCAGGTATTCTCCTAATTGCTTTTTGGAAAGATACCTATTGGAAATCGGGGAGAAATCATTGGTCAACAACCTGAATTTAGTTCCTTCTGGATAAACCTCTGACAAAGTATTCACATAGCTTATAGCTTCGTCGAAAGCGCTATTGTCATTGGACATTTTATTAGACATGCTTAAAGAATTGTCCAAGTAAATATTCACCTTGTCAGAGGCTACAGCGTCTTCAGACGCGGGAATAAACGGTCTGGCGAAAGCGATCACCAAAAAAGCCAGCGCAAGCATTCTCGAACACAATATCAACAGATGCTTAATCCTTTGCTTGGATTTATTTTGAGATTGAACTTGGTGCAAAAAGGCATTATTGGTAAAATGCACCTTTTTAACTTTTCTCAAATTAAACAGGTGTATCATCACTGGTATTGCCAATGCTGTCAATGCCCAAAGAAACTGCGGATATAAAAAGTTCATGCAAACGTCAGATTTAATTAGTAAAATCGGCTTCCTCCATTACCATCGCCACTCTGGTAGCATTGGCAATATTTTTCAAAACAAGTAATTTAGCTTAGGCAAATATCATTTCAATAATGATATTTCATCTAAAAAAATAAAACCAAAGCAATAAAAAAAGAAAAAGAGTTGAATAATCAACTCTTTAAACATTACTTTTTACTTCCTTCATATAATTCATACTCCAATAATCGACATTCAATTTGCCCATTATTGAAAGGAATTCTTCTTGTTGTTCTCAACCCAATCTTTTTAGCCAAGTCAAGATTACCTGTAAATATATAGCCACAGTAGCCTTGGCAATCCTGCTTTAAGAAGTCTCCTATTCTAGCGTAAGTTTCTTCCAACTCTGGTTCCTCTCCTAATCTCTCGCCATATTCAGGATTCAAGAATACCACCCCTTGGTTTTTAAAAGGAATAAACGTCTCTTCAAAATCGCATAAAGAAAACTCTATTAAGTGATCCACTTCCGCGTATTTCGCATTAAGTCTTGCCGCCTTAAGCGCTTCCGGATCATGGTCAGTGGCTATGATCTTAAATTTCAAATCCTCTTTCACAACCTTGCGTCTTGCCATTCGGCTGATTTTTCTCCAATCCGCTTCATTGTACTGCAAAACATGCATAAAACCGAAATTTTGTCTATATAACCCCGGAGCTTTGTTCAATGCGATCAAAGCAGCCTCTATAGACAACGTTCCACTACCGCACATCGGATTGATGAAATTAGATTCTTTATCCCATTGGGATGATAAGATCAATGCGGAAGCCAAGCTTTCCAATACAGGAGCTTTAAACGATTCCTTGCGATAACCATGCTTCGCTATTGTCGCGCCGCTTGTATCCAAATAGATAGAACATTTATCTCCAACCCAATACATAAAAAAGTTAGTAGCATCTTTTTTAGATCCTGCATCAGGCCTATGTCCGTATTTCTCTTGAAATGAATCAACAATGGCATCCTTTAACTTTAGATTTGGAAATCTAGTGTCA
Source organism: Aureibacter tunicatorum (assembly GCF_036492635.1). GTDB lineage: Bacteria > Bacteroidota > Bacteroidia > Cytophagales > Cyclobacteriaceae > Aureibacter > Aureibacter tunicatorum. The sequence goes on along the minus strand of NZ_AP025305.1, from coordinate 1,272,983 downwards.
ACGATAGAGTCATTTTTCACGAAAGAATCAATGCTAAAATAACCTCTTGACTTGAAGATTTGATCCCATGCAATTCCCTTGGCTTTTTCATACAACTCTTCAGCATTGCTAACCTCAAACTCCTCAATCAACAACAACACTTTGTTGGCTGTTCTTAAGAACATATTCAAAATCATGGCATCATTGAAATCGCCTTTCACCCTTGCGTTTAAAGGGCTGACAAGCTCTCCCTCATATCCCAATTCCTTAAGTTCATCGATAAGAACATCACCCACTTTTGGCTGACAAACTATGTTGATTGTGTTTTTATACATTGTAAACAAATTATTATTACATAGAAAAGGATTCCATACAGCAAATGTACAGAATCCTTTTTAATTTTTTTCAAAAGTCTAAATATTATAACTTCATAGCATCTTTTCCAAGAGCTAAAATTTTCACTTCAAAAGCCAATACTGAAAATGGAGGAATCGCATTATTCGGATTCATATGATTTGCTCCCATTAATTTTCTACGGTAACTTTCAGGGAATGCCCTAAATCCTCTGCTTTCATCAGCTCCATAAGCATACTGAGAAGGTATAAGTATCACAGCTTTTCTTCCAGTCTTCATCAAAGGCAGTGCTTCCATCCATCCAACTATCAAGTTCTCAAGATTAAACTTCTTCACATGATGCTTATAAGATTTCAATGGATTGCCATCTGAATCCAGCAATCTACCGCCATTCGTATCCAAACTATCCAAAGTCGATTCAAATACGTAATCATCATTCATCGGAAGGTAGCCTGTATACTCCAAAGCCATTTTCTCTCCATCTTTCGGATAAAGTCCATCAGGATTATCAGGATCCATGAATATCAGTTTTATCCCGCCCATCAAATCCACAACTTCTTTGCCTTGAAATTCTTGTCGACTACTCAAATATTCCTCTATGAATTTTTGATCAGTCTCCACGATATCATCTTTCCCCACTTTACTATCAATTTTTATATTAATAATTTTTGGAGTAAAAGCTTCGATATTGCCAAAGCCATCAAAAGACGACAAATTAAAATTTCTATAAAAGAAATCGGAAATTCCTATAAACTGCAATGAATCTCCAAGATACAATTGATCAGAATACAAGTTGATTAAGCCTGGAAAAATATTCCCGCCAGCATCCCTATTTTTTCGCACAAATGGCATAGGTTCGCCATCTTCAGCCAAATGCTCATAAATAATTTCCCCTGTCAAGTTCTTCACTTGAAAATATATCCCTACAGTATCCGAAGAGCTAACTTCTCCATCTTCGCTGCCTTGTCTGTCTTTTCTTACATACAAGCCTGTAGTCAACTGAGTTATATCGCTTCCCAAGCTATTTTGATCAATATAGCTTTTAACCTTGTTAATCTCCTCGCTACTGTTGTTACCTCCACCAGAAGAACCTTCATCCGTAACTTCAGAATTACACGCTGTAAACATCAATGCTGAAAGCGAAAATCCAATCAATAAATTCTTAACAGTAAACTTTTTCAATATATTCATAAGGTTAAGTTTGTAAATCAAATCATCATAAAAACGGTGATATTGACCCTAAAGTATAAAAAAAACAGATCAACCTAAAAAGGTGATCTGTTTTTTTTAAATTTCAATATAATTTTTACTTATTCTCTTTATCTTTTTTAGTAACCTTTACCAATTCCACATCAAAGATCAATATAGAATTCGCTGGAATTTTATCTCCGGCAGGGCGGCTTCCATATGCCAAAGGCGAAGGAATATACAAAACAGCTTTTTCACCTGTTCTCAACAAGCCTATGCCTTCATCCCATCCTTTAATCACCTGGCCTCTGCCTAAATAAAAATTCAGTGGCTCATAAGGTCTTCCTTCAGTGAAAATACCAGCTTCTTTCGCTACTTCCGGGTTGTTTGTATCAAATACAGTCCCGTTCATAAGCTTTCCAACATAATTTACAGAAACCTCGTCTCCAGCTTCCGCTTTTTCACCTGATGGGTTTTCATTCTCAATCACATACCTTAGACCAGACTCAGTCGTCTTGTAATTGATATTGTTCTTTTTCAAATAAGCGTCGATCGTTGCCTCGTCCTTAGTCAACTGCTCTTTTTCTTTTTCTTCATTCAACTCTTGAATTTTCTTCATCTGCTCGATTCTCCACTCTTGGAATTCATCAAGCGTCAAAACTTGCTTCACACCGATGTCGAAATTCAACATGTCTCCGCTCTTGGTATTCCAAGTCGTCGGCACCATACCATTGGATTGCAAGCTATCCACTGGAAGTCTAAACTCAACGCTGTCACCTTTCTTAAGCATAGCAAAACCGCTACCCAAAATATTATCTTTAAATGAAAGCGTATCATATCTATACACTTGAGGCACACCCTCTTCTCCAGTATTGATTAAGACAGTATCTTTATTGGAAGTATTTGTCAACACTAAATCGTATACAACAAACTCGCCTTGTTTCGGCTGAGTTCCATTCCCTTTTTTGAAATACTTATACTCCAAACCTTCCTCGTTTTTCTCGAATTTGGCTGAGCATGACTGAAAAAACAAGGCGCTAACACCTACAACTGACCAAGCAAAAATGTTCTTAAGTTTCATTATTCTTTAATATTAATTATTATTCTATTTTGACTATTTAAATATCAACTTTTGAGAGCTTATCCTTATACTTAGGCAACAACTCTTCAAAATAACTCACCGTTTTCTCAAAATTGTAATCCGATCGACCTCCTGAAGCATTTTTGTGGCCTCCTCCATTGAAATGATCTCTGGCGAACTCATTTACCGCAAAGCTGCCCTTAGACCTCAATGAAAGCTTAACACCATCCTCTCTCTCAATAATCATCGCCGCGAATACAATGCCTTCGAGAGACAAAGCATAATTCACCAATCCCTCCGTATCGCCTGTTTTAGATTTAAATTTTTGCAGGTCGCTTTTATCAATCTTAAAATAAGCAGTATTCATTTCCGGGTGAACAACCAGCTTTTCGCTTAACGCGTATCCTAAAAATCTAAGTTTATCAAGTGAATTAGTATCATAAATCAAGCTGCCTACTTTAGAATTTTCAGCTCCCAAATCAATTAATTGGGCGACAACTTCATGAACATTCTTGCTCGTATTCGAGTGCTTAAAACACCCTGTGTCTGTCATAATGCCTGCGTACAAATCGTTAGCTATGTCCACATCAATCAAGTCCTTATAGCCTAAAGCCACCAACGTATCAAATGTGATCTCAGCAGTAGCCGCAGCCTTTGCGTCCCAAATCATATGTTCCGAAAAGCACTCAGGCTCCAAATGGTGATCAACAACAACTTTAACAGCGCTTGACCCTCTGACAATTTCTCCCAATTCATTGATTCTATTCAAGCAAGAGAAATCCACGCAAAAAACGATCTCAGCCTCAGAAATCAGCTTTTCAGCTTTTGCCCTGCTGGAATCATCCTGATCAAATATCAGAACATCTTCAACGCCTTTCATCCACTTCAAAAACCCCGGAAAGTCCGTAGGAGAAACCACGCTTGTTTTGTGTCCAAGCTTATCCAATACTCCTTGCCATCCAAGGCAAGAACCCAAAGCATCCGCATCAGGCTTCATGTGAGGAATAATCACCACCTTTTGTGGATTGGAAATAAGCTGACCAAAAGCCTCCAAATTTAACATACTAAGCCATTATAACTATAATTAAAGTGCTAATCTCAAAAAAAATTTGATAAAGGACAAGAAGCTTTCAACAAAATTGCCTTTTGGAAAGAATTCAGTCTTTATTCCGCTCATACCTTACTCATGTAATTTCACAACAAATCACTCAAGATTTAACTGATTTAAATCAGCAAAAAAAATGACAATTCTTTGTTTAAAAGATTTAAATTAAATAAATTACTCTTCATTCACCCTTTGAATCAAACAAAAAAATATAATTACTCTATGAAAAAGTTCTTTGCAAGCCTAAACCCTTTCGCAAAAAGATACAAGGTAGTAACAAAATTCTACATGGTAGTACCAGGATCAGTATCAAGCTCAGACAAAGTTGTTGACTTCGGCAAAGGCGCTGATGATGAAGCTTATGCGTACTTCCAAAAAGCAGTAGAGGCTACAAGAGCTAAAAAGCTAATTCCTGTTGAAATTCAGGTATTAAAAGGCGATCAAGTTTTGAAATCAGAGTCTTTCGGACCAGTAAATGAAATCAAATCTATGAAGCTTGCTGCTTAGCACATGAAATTCATAAAATTAAGCGAAAATCAACTTTTCGCTTAATTTAAATCACCTTTGATTCGTCATAATTTTGAATAAATTACGTTATTTGGACGTTAATTTCGCACACAACCATACATAAACAACGAATCAAAATGCGTTTGAATCCAAAATTCAATTCTAGCAAAGAATTCCTCGACAAACTTAACATATTTGTCTATGCTACTATAGGACTGCCAATGGGTCTTTTCCTATACTTCTATCTAAACTACGAAAGTAGTCTTCTAACGCCATTCATTGAAAACTCCAAAACGATTTCTTATCTGACAATAGGCATATCAGCAACATTGGCAACTTTGGGAATATTCCTTTACAAAAAACAACTGAGCAGTGCTGTAAAAGAAGATAGTCTTAAAGAAAAAATGACCAGCCTGTTCAATAGCACAGTCCTTAAATTCTTATTCTTTCTATTAAGCGGCATTACAATAACTATTGCATTCATAATTACCGGCCATCCGCTATACACTGCACTTTACGTAGTCAATCTTATTGTTTGCTCCATCAACAACCCTTCGCCTCACAGAACTGCTAGAGAACTTAAGCTAAACGTTGAAGAAGGCATGGCAATACTTAACAAAGAGCCTTTGAATTTCTAAGCGCTCTAAGACTGAAACTCAGGCAGCCCATGCTCTTTTCTCAAAGAACGGCTCCATTCTAATACAAAAAATCTATTTTCCAATGCGGGAGAGACTCTCGCTTTGGATCTCTGCCTATATCTATCCATGTCTTGAAAACAATAGACTTCTCCTAATGAAGCATGAGGTTTAGTCAGCGGTTTTGCTGTAGATTGATATCTATGCGCCCACTCCAATGCTGAAGCATAATGAATAAAGCCCGGTGTCAAAATATGGCAAAGACTCTTATCAAGGTATAAAAAGCCATGCCTGCGCTCTTCAAAGCAAAAGTCTTCCGCATCATTGAAAAAAGGATGTAGAAACAATAGCGGCACTTCTCCACCTTGCACTCTTGGCATTGAATCTCCATTCTCAAGCACAACTACATTAGGCACTGATTGAAATTTACTCTTTGAGCTGGAAAAATCTCGTTCCAAAAAGCTACCATGAGCAACATTTTGCAATAATTTTCGACCTTCAGGCCTTGTCAGCAACCTTGCATGCATAGCATTCACATGCATTCTAAACCCATTTGCAAACGATTCTCCTTTATCGCTTATCGATTTGCCGTATACCAAATTTGTTTTACCTTCACTTAAATTTCTCCAAAACTTTTGAATCTCTTTGAAATCAGCATCTTTCATTTTCCCTGCATCCGGCAACCAAATGGGCACTCCATAAGCTGAAATTTTTTCCACTACTCCAATATGCTCTTTTTGCACATCCCTTAGCAAATCAAGCAGTATGCTAACCTCTTCATCCTGCAAGTCAATGACCAAGTTCCTTTTAAACCAATTGTAAACAATATGTTCCAAAGCATCCAATATCCTCATTTGCTCATGCAAGACAAACTCCTCACTAGCTAAACTTACGCGTTTCAAAACTGGCTTGCCATTTTCCATCAACTGCTCACCTTTGTCATCAAAACACATCAACTCTTTATATCTCTTCAGTTTAGACACTTCCAGTTTTGCTTCCTCCAACTCATCGCTTGCTCGACACCATTCCTTAGGTGGCTTTGAAGTCATTCGAACGTATTTTTCTTTTTCGCCATCACTCAAAAAATAACGTTTGACACAATTCTCCAACAACATTCTTGCATCAGGTGAAATACCACTTTCTTCTGGATGATTTATGCAATAATTATAAAGCTTCACCTTATCAACTTCAGGAAACTTATTATGCAAAGCTTTTTCCAATTCACTCAATTGCTCCATCCTCATTTCATCCTCTTCGCTTTTCGGTTCAACTGTTGCCAAGCTTTCCATTTCTGAATGAATCATTGCTTCCTCCGTTCTAAAATGCTCCACCGCATTCAGCCATTTCCTATCTTTGCACTTGACTTTGGCTTTCCTCCAAATATGAGCTATTTCCTCCTCAACCAACTCATCGAACATCAAAGCCTCTTCCCTTCTCAAAGGCCACGCAGCATTATTAGCAAGAGTAGTAATCGCCACTTCTCTATGTTTGTCCGTAAAGTTCCTACCTCTAAAGCTTAACGGATCTTCCATTATCGCTTTCTGTCTATAAAATAAGTTATCCTGATGCTCAAAAACCCTGGATGCATTCTCAACCCTAATCATAGCATCAACTATAGCCGACTCATCTTCATCGCCAAACTCCACCTTTTCAGTAGCGTGATAAGCATCAAGCAGTTTAAATACTCTTTTAAAATGATCCATTTGCTTCATTTTACCAAACCTCTTTTCCCCATCAAGAGTCGTCGGCTTAAGTTTTTCTTTCTCTGAAATAGAAAATAAGAATTCATGCACGAGCTGCTCATCGCCTTCTTCTTGATTTTCAACCACAAGATACTCATCCGGTTTTTGTCTTTTAAAGCCACATTTCATGGCCATATGTTCCTGTATTTGTTTCTTGGTAAATAGACATTGAAGCGGCTTGAAAAAATTACGAACCGAAAGCGAATCACCTACTAAGTTTGGAATAAAACCTTCAGGGGACTTGGCAAATCCTTCTGACTGAGCTCTTTTAATTTTGGACTTTGCCTTTGCTTGATAAACTTTCACCTCAAAAAAATAGACTTATATCAACTTTAACATTCTCTTCTTGCTAAATGTTAGTCATGCTATAACAAAAAAGCCCGGCATATGCCGGGCTTTCATCTCTTTCTTTAAAAGATTTATTATTATTTCTTAAACATGTTCATGTTTGGCAAACCTCTTCTCGAACCAGAAAATTTATTCATAGTCTTCATCAACTTTCTCATATCATTGAATTGCTTCAACAACTTGTTAACGTCCTGAATAGATGTACCACTACCATTAGCGATCCTTCTTCTTCTCGAACCATTAATGATTTCAGGATTCTCTCTTTCATCCTTAGTCATTGACAAAATGATTGCTTCAATAGGCTTGAATGCATCATCGTCAATATCAATATCTTTCATCAACTTACCAGCGCCAGGCAACATTCCTATCAAGTCTTTGATATTACCCATTTTCTTGATTTGCTGCAACTGAGACAAGAAATCATCGAAGCTAAACTGGTTCTTGCGTATCTTCTTGTTAATTCTCTTCGCTTCATCTTCATCAAAGGTCTGCTGAGCTCTTTCCACTAGGGAAATAACATCACCCATACCCAAGATACGTTGACTCATACGATCAGGGTGGAAGACATCTAGCGCGTCCATTTTCTCACCATAAGAGATAAACTTGATTGGCTTATCCACAACCGTACGAATAGACAAAGCAGCTCCACCACGAGTATCACCATCCAACTTCGTCAATACAACTCCGTCGAAATCCAATCTTTCATTAAAAGTCTTAGCTGTATTAACGGCATCTTGCCCCGTCATGGAATCCACGACAAACAATGTTTCTGTCGGATTAAGTCCTTTCTTCAAGCCCTCAATCTCATTCATCATTTGCTCATCAACAGCCAAACGTCCCGCCGTATCGACGATAACTACCTTTTTGCCATTCTTCTTCGCATAATCAAGCGCATTATTGGCAATTTCAAGAGCGTTTTTATTTTCCGGCTCAGCATATACATCCACGCCTACCTGCTCTCCCAACACCTTCAACTGGTCAATCGCCGCAGGACGGTAAATATCGCAAGCTGTCAACAACACATCCTTGCCTTGCTTTTTGATGAATTGGGCTAACTTACCTGAAAAAGTTGTCTTACCAGAACCTTGAAGACCTGAAATCAAGATAATCGCCGGGCTTCCGTCTGTGCTCAAAGGAACAGCTTTTTCCCCCATAAGCGCAGTCAGCTCGTCACTAGTAATCTTAACCAAAAGCTGTCCTGGCGAAACGGAAATCAAAACATCTTGGCCTATCGCCTCATTTTTGATCTTATCAGTAACTTCTTTAGCCACCTTGTAGTTAACATCGGCGTCTATCAAAGCTCTACGAATTTCTTTTACAGTACTAGCTACGTTTATCTCAGTGATGCTGCCTTGACCTTTCAGGTTCTTAAAGGCTTTATCTAATTTCTGCGTTAAATTTTCGAACATATTTTCAGAGTAATTTCATGCGAAACATAAATTCCATTCCGATTTCCCCATTAACGAAAATTTTCAACATTTGGAAGGGCTCGGATAAAATGGCTCGTAAAGTTAATCAAATTTTTGTAAAAATAATCGTCGCTATGCTATAATCATAGTCAAAAATTGGAGCTTTAAAAGCTATACGAAACACTAGCCTTAACATTTTTATAGAGATAATAAATTATCAAGCTAGAGAAAAGGTGCTTTTTTTGTAATATTGTTGATGATTAACATACTAAATCACTTCAAATGAACTTTCTATGAAAAATCAAGCGAATTTAGGCTTATTCTTATTTTTTGCCTTAATCTTGAGCACAGGACTTAGTTATGGGCAAACAAACATCAGCAGATCCGTCGGCTCATTCACTAAAGTGAACGCTTCAGGCAACATAGAAGTCATCCTAAAAAAAGGAGATTCAAAAAAATTAAATATTGAAGCCAGCAATATATCAAGCACAGACATTATTTCTGAAGTTCATAATGATGAATTAAGGCTTAAGCTAAAAACTAAGATTTACAAAAACATTCGAGTAGTCATAACGGTGTACTATGAGCAAATCAGACACATTAGATCTGGAAGTTCAGCTTTAGTGAAAGCAGATAGTGCTATTGAAATTGAAAGCATCAAGCTTGAAGCGGACACAAACGGCAACATGGAGCTGCCTTTGGAAGTTAGCTACTTGGATGTGTCAACAAATAGCGGAGGAACTATCATCCTTCGAGGCCATGCACAAAACATGCAAGGCAATTCCAGCGCAGGCGGAAGCATCGATGCTTATGACTTGAAAGTGAGCGAAGCGTTTGTCAAAGCCAACACTGGAGGAAATATCGAAATCAATGCTACGGACAAACTTGAGGCAAAAGCTTCGACAGGAGCGAGCATTCATTACTCCGGAGATCCGAAAGTGCTGGACTACAGCAATTCTCTCGGAGGCAAAGTAGAAGAAAGACAATAAAATATAGCATGACATTACAAAATGACCTTATCCTAAGGACTGCCAGAGGAGAAAAAACAGAAAGAACTCCCGTATGGCTAATGAGACAAGCAGGCAGAGTATTGCCCGAATACAGAGCTGTGAGAAATAGTGTAAGTGGATTCATAGAGTTAGCTCAAACGCCTGAATTAGCAGCCGAAGTTACGATACAACCTGTAGACATACTAGGTGTCGATGCCGCGATTATCTTTTCAGATATTCTTGTGATTCCTGAAGCAATGGGACTGGCATACGAAATGGTGGAAAAGAAAGGTCCATACTTTCCAAAAACTGTAAGATCAGCTGAAGACCTGAAGCAAGTGAGAAAAGCTGATGTTCATTCAGACTTGGGCTATGTATTGGAAGCTATCAAAATCACAAAAAAAGAATTAAACGACAGAGTTCCTCTGATAGGCTTCGCTGGAGCACCTTGGACAATCTTCTCCTATATGGTGGAAGGCGCTGGAAGCAAAACTTTTTCAGTAGCCAAAAAAATGCTTTATACAGATCCAGAATTATCCCACCAACTTCTGGAAATGATAACGCAAAGCACAATCGATTACTTAAACGCTCAAGTCGAAGCTGGAGCAGACATGCTTCAACTATTTGATTCATGGGCTGGAATTCTTTCTCCAGAGCAATACAGAACTTTCGCTTTGCCTTATATCAGCAAAATCTGCGACGCCATTGATCAAAAAGTTCCAGTAACAGTATTTGCAAAGGGCGCTTACTTCGTAAGAGAAGATTTAGGTAAATTGAATTGCAACACTATCGGCTTAGACTGGAATATGGATGTGGCAGAATCCAGAAGTCTAATCGGAAATGAAAAAGTATTACAAGGAAACCTTGATCCATGCGCGCTATATGGAAGCTTCGATGATATAAAAAGCGAGACAAAGAAAATGTTAGATGCTTTTGGAAAAGACAAGCATATCGCTAATCTTGGACACGGACTTTACCCTGACTTAAAGCCGGATAAAGTCAAATGTTTTATTGACACCGTAAAAGAATATTCACAAAGATAATTTCCTTTAAAAGTTCTTAACTCAAAGCTTGTTTTTAATAATAAAGGCAAGCTTTTTTATTTTTTAAACTCTACTTGCCCCCACTCAATAGTCTACCGCAATCGTTTTCCAATCAACTCTAGAAATTAAGTCAAAAAAACATCAAACCAAGCAATATTATATCTATTTTTGCAAATATTTTCGAATCGATCAGATTTCAAGGTTTCAGATCGAGCCCTTCGAAAAGTGTGAAGTTGTTATGTGGGAAGAATAAATAAACCTTTTGAAATGAGTGACCTCATCACTGAGCGCTTGTTTTAAAACTTAAAATTCAGTGAAATAAAATACACCTTTTTCACTAGATCATAAATCTCCAATTCACCTCTAGCGAGATCGCACAAACATTTGTTCATTTAAAATAGAAATTAATGAAAAAAGCTCTACTTTTTTTCAGTGCGGTTTTCGTATTGTCGACTTTATCATATTCGCAAAATATTCAATTGCATTATGATTATGGCCGAGCAAATGACGGAGACATTAACAAGGACCGAAATTACTTTACTGTAACAACAGAAATGTTCAAACCTGATAAACTGGGCTCCACATTCTTTTTTGCAGACATGGACTTCGCCAAAGAAGGAGGTGGCATGTCATTCGCATACTGGGAAATCGCAAGAAAATTCACACTTCCCGGCAAGTTTAAAAATTTCAACTTTCATATTGAATACAATGACGGCACAGCCAACTTTATCACTCCAGCGGCGCTTACCGGAATTGGTTATGATTTTGGTTTCAAAGGCTGGATCTTCACTACAAACTATTTAGCCAGAATACCTTTCGAAGGCAGGCTTGACGGACAATTCACCATGGTATGGCATAAAAAATTCTTCAACAACAAACTCCACTTCACAGGCTTTCTGGATATCTGGACTAGTGATGAATTTGAAGGAACAGGCAAACAGATTACATTTTTAACAGAGCCTCAGCTCTGGTATGAAGTAATAGATAATTTTGATATCGGCGGAGAAGTCGAAATCAGCAAAAATTTCTTCACTTATGACGGAGATATAGAAGTCATGCCAACAGTGGCTTTAAGATATAGATGGCAATAACTTAAGAATGATTTATGATGCTCGATAAAATATTTAAACTTAAAAAACACCAAACAACGACAAAAAAAGAAGCCATAGGAGGTCTAACCACATTCCTGACTATGGCCTATATTATTTTTGTCAACCCTGATATTCTAAGCGAATCTGGAATGGATAAAAACGCTTTAATTACAGCCACTTGCCTCGCAGCATTTATCGGAACTTTGATAGTCGCAATTTGGGCTAATGTTCCTTTTGCTATGGCTCCCGGAATGGGATTGAACGCTTTCTTTACCTACACATTAGTCAAGGGAGAACACATTAGTTGGGAAACAGCCTTAGGCGTTGTATTTCTTTCAGGCGTATTTTTTCTTGCCTTAACACTTCTTGGAGTAAGAGAAAAAATCATTAGCGCTATTCCGCTTTCACTTAGACTTGCCGTAGCTGCAGGAATAGGTCTTTTCATTGCATTTATAGGCTTTAAAAACATGGAGCTTATTATAAGTTCGGAGACTACTCTTGTAAGCCTTGGCGCATTTACAAAGCCTGCCATTCTTGGGATCACAGGACTTTTAATCACAGCCCTATTAGAGTCATCTAAAGTCAAAGGAGGAATTCTTTATGGAATATTATTCACTTTTATCGGAGGTCTTTTAACAAAAGAAGTCTTGATGCCTGAATCATTCGTAAGCCTACCTCCAAGCATCACCCCGATATTCCTCAAACTCGATATTATGAACGCCCTAAGCCTATCACTGATCAGCGCGATCTTCTCATTCATGTTTGTCGACTTATTTGATTCAATAGGAACAGCAGTCGCTTGCTCATACGAGGCAGAAATGGTTGACAAAAATGGCAAGATAGAAAAAGTCGGAAAAATATTAGAATCTGATGCTATCGCTACTATTATCGGGGCTTTGATTGGAACCAGCACTACCACCACATTCATTGAATCAGCCTCCGGCATATCTGCAGGAGCCAGAACAGGACTTGCGTCAATTTTTACTGGCTTGCTATTTCTAGTAGCTCTTTTTTTCGCTCCTATTATAAAATCCGTCCCTTCATTTGCCACAGCACCGGCTCTTGTATATATCGGAATGCTAATGTTTAAAAATGTCGCAAAAATAAATTACAAAGATGTATCTGAAAGTCTGCCAGCATTTTTAACTATTTTCTTGATGCCATTAACATACAGTATAAGCACTGGAATAAGTTTTGGGTTCTTAAGCTATGTCATCATCAAAGTATGCTCGGGAAAACATAAAGAGATAAACCCAATGATGCTATTCATTGCAGGAATCTCGCTTCTAAATTTATACTTGTAAACAGAAAAAGGGGCTTTCAAAAAATTGAGCCCCCCTTTTTCTGTTTTATATTATCTAAATCAAATCAGTCAATAAATCAACTCCGATTGTTCTTTTGACTGTAGTAAAACCTTCTCCGTATTTTACACCAATTTGATGGCCATACTCCTTAGCTCTTGCTTCTATAAACTCCATAAAACCAGGATTGGAAATAAATGTCTCGGGTTCATCTTCCAAATCATTTCCTCCAGTAAAAAACTGTGTGGAAAACGCTCTAATCGAAGCTAGCTTAAGTTCCCAATATTCAGTAATATCCACGACAAAGTCAGGCTGGATATAATCATTTTGAATAAATTGATAGATATGCTTAGGCCTCCATTCTTTTTGCTCCACTCCTCTATCGATCGTCTCAACTTTTCTTAACCCAGACAAAAAACATGAGTCAATCACAAGTTTAGCCGCTCTTCCATGATCTGGATGCCTATCCTCATTAGGATTGCAAATCACCATATCTGGCTGAAACTTTCTAATGAATTTTATTAATTCCAACTGATGTTGCTTGTCATTAACGAAGAACCCATCTTCAAATTCAGCATTTTCTCTCACACTCAACCCAAGTATCTTAGCTGAGTTCTCCGCCTCTTCTCTTCGAGTATGAATAGTCCCTCTCGTTCCCAACTCACCTCTAGTCAAATCAAGGACGCCTACTTTATGCCCTTGCGCAACATGCTTCGCTATAGTTCCTGAACACATTAACTCAGCATCATCAGGATGCGCTGCGATTACTAATATATCTAATTTCGTCTCCATTATATATGCTGGATAGATTTTTATCTCACCCTTAATTTACGCCCAACACGCAATATAGTATTTCGACTAATACCATTTAATTTACAAATCTTGCTTATAGACGTAGAGTATCTTCTTGAAATGCGTGAAAGCGTATCGCCGGACCTTATCCTATGGTGCACTACTTTCCTGATCTCCTTCATATAAGCAAAAGTCTCAGGCGTAATGACCATTTTATCACGAAGCAATACGTAGTCTTCAAAGTTAAACAAGGCATTAGGATCTATGGCAATTCCATTATACCTAACCTCAAAGTGCAAATGCGGACCTGTACTTCTTCCAGTACTCCCTCCTTTACCGATCATTTCACCAGCTTTCACTTCTTGTCCTATTTTCACCACATATTTCGACAAATGGGCATAAATAGTTTCCAAGCCATTTTTATGTCTCAAGACAACATAATAACCATAGCCTCCGCGATTATATCTGGCCATCCTAACGATTCCATCGAAAGCTGCGTATATAGGATCCCCTGTATTCAGTCTCAAATCAATGCCATAATGCCATTGATAATTTCTCATTCCAAAATCAGAAGTGACTTTGGAAGGCTTCATAGGATAAGCCCAGTGCTCCCCTTTTTTGGAGTCATACAAAGGCAACCTCAATGTATCAGAGAAATTCTTCAAATCCATATGATAAGGATCAACACTCCATTCATTCCAAATGGAATAATACTGAAATGAATTCACCCATACATCATCAATCTTCAACTGTTCGGATACCTCCACCAATACCTTTTCCTCTTCAGCGCTCGTCTCGGTAATATCTTCCAACTCCATAAAATGATCCTTGACCATCATTTGAAGACTGGAGTCATAGGCCAAATCAAATTCGCCCTCGTCAAAATCAATAAAAGCTGAATCAGACTCAATATAAGTCTGTTCAGCTTTATTATCTTTCTTTTTAAATATATCCCAGAATTTCTTCTTTTTCTGCGAATAGGCAGGAGTGACACCCGCTAGAAGGAGTATAAAAAACAAAAAACGAATTCCAACTCCATCAACCATTACACCAATTCTTTAGCTGCCAAAAACCTCTCCGCATCCAATGCCGCCATACATCCAGTTCCAGCAGCAGTCACAGCCTGACGATAGATTTTATCTTGAGCATCGCCAGCGGCAAAAACGCCTTCTACATTTGTCTTGCTTGAATCAGGCTTAGTTACAATATAACCCGCGTCATCCATCTCAAGGTAGTCAGCAAAAATATCGGTATTCGGCTTATGTCCAATAGCTACGAAGAATCCTGTAACATCAATTTCAGAAACCTCTTTGGTAACATTGTTCACAAGTCTAGCTTTATTCACACCGTTTTCGTCTCCTAGAATTTCCTCTGTTTCCGTATTCCAAAGGATCTCAATGTTTTCAGCGTTCTCAACTCTACTTTGCATAATCTTAGAAGCTCTCATTTCATCTCTTCTTACGATCATATAAACTTTGTTGCAAATCTTTGAAAGATATGCAGCTTCTTCACAAGCAGTATCTCCAGCACCAACAACAGCTACATCTTGTCCTCTATAGAAAAATCCGTCACAAACAGCGCAAGCAGAAACTCCTTGACCATTGTACTTATCTTCAGAAGGCAAGCCCAACCACTTCGCAGAAGCACCAGTGGATATAATAACAGTTTTAGCTGAAATTTCTTTTTCTTCATCAATCGTAACTACGTGAGGGTAAGAAGAAAAATCAACAGCAGTAGCTAAACCAATACGGATATCCGCATCGAATCTTTTTGCTTGTTGCTCAAGATCCATCATCATCTGAGGGCCATTAATGCCTTCAGGATAACCAGGGAAGTTTTCTACATCATTAGTAATCGTCAATTGGCCTCCTGGTTGAGAACCTTGATACAATACCGGTTTCAAGCCAGCTCTAGACGCATATATTGCTGCAGTATATCCTGCCGGACCTGATCCTAAGATCAAAACTTCGACTTCTTCTCTGTTCATAACTTTTATTCTTCTATTTTTCTATTACACAAAAATAAGTAATTTTTCAATACAGACGACATTTCCAACTTCACCTTACGCAATCGCTTCGATGATAGTTACTAAATCTCTCAAATGCTGCATCGATTTTAATACGATTTAACACATTACAAAAAAAGGTCTCCTGATTAAAAGAGACCCTTATTATATCCAAAACGTAAAATTTTATCCCAAATAAGGCTTTAAAGCTTTGCTTCTTGAAGTATGTCTTAATCTACGAATAGCTTTTTCTTTAATTTGTCTTACACGCTCTCTGGTAAGATTGAATTTCTCGCCAATCTCTTCCAAAGTCATCGCATGCTCTCCATTCAAGCCAAAGTATAATGTAATCACATCAGCCTCTCTTTTTGTCAATGTCGAAAGCGCTCTTTGCACTTCTCTTCTCAACGAGTCGTTCATCAACTCAGAATCAGGCTTTTCTTCCGAATCGTTTTCCAAAACGTCCAAAAGACTATTCTCTTCTCCTTGGACAAAAGGAGCATCCATGGATACATGCCTACCGGAAATCTTCATAGTATCAACTACTTCCGCTGTGCTGACATCCAAAACTTCCGCCAATTCATCCGGCGAAGGCTCTCTTTCATATTTTTGCTCCAAGTCAGAGAATGTTTTTGAAATCTTATTCAAAGAACCAACTCTGTTAAGAGGTAAACGAACTATTCTTGACTGCTCTGCCAACGCTTGAAGAATCGACTGACGAATCCACCACACTGCATATGAAATAAACTTAAACCCCCTCGTTTCGTCAAATCTTTGCGCGGCTTTGATCAATCCAAGATTCCCCTCGTTAATCAAATCCCCCAAAGAAAGCCCTTGATTCTGATATTGCTTTGCCACTGACACTACGAATCTTAAGTTCGCTTTCGTCAATTTTTCCAACGCAATTTGATCACCTTCTCTAATCCTCTTTGCAAGTTCTACCTCCTCGTCCGGAGTCAAAAGATCAACTTTTCCGATCTCTTGCAAGTACTTGTCCAAGGATTGGCTTTCTCTATTGGTAATTTGCTTACTAATCTTGAGCTGTCTCATTCGAAATTTCTTTGTTAATTAAATACAAGTTAAGAATACAAAAATTAATAAACTAATAATTTTGCATCATGCTCATATACTCAAATCAAAAAAGCATGGAGATAAAAAGCAAAACAGCTTTCCAAACCACACTATATGATAAACGACCCGAAAAGCCAAAAATTATATGATTTATTTTTGGCTTTCGGTTTTTTTTAAACCTTTGGGGAATTAAGCGTTCCTTCTTGGCGGTCTTCCTTTACCACCAGAACGTCTTTCTTGATTGCCACCCTCTTCAGACTTTCCGTTCCCACTTCTCTCTGGCTTAGGCAATAAAACTTTTCTTGAAAGCTTGAACTTGCCTGTTTTCTTGTCAATGTCAATCAGCTTAACCTTTATCATTTCACCAACTTCCAAGACACCATCCATATTTTCAAGACGCTCTCTCTTAATCTCAGAGATATGCAACAAACCTTCTTTGTTAGGCAAGAACTCAACGAAAGCACCGAAAGGCATGATAGATTTCACTTTAGCTTCATAAACCTCTCCAACCTCAGGCATAGCAACGATGTTCTTAACCCAAGTCACAGCCTTGTCCATGTCATCTTGATTAGAAGCGAAGATATTCACCAAACCTTTACCATCCACTTCTTCGATAACGATAGTAGTGTTTGTCTCAGCTTGAATCTCCTGAACAACTTTACCTCCAGGTCCTATCAATGCTCCGATAGTATCTTTATGGATGTATAGAGAACAAGTTCTAGGCGCATTAGGTTTAAAGTCTTCTCTAGTCTCTGGCATTACCTTAAGCATTTCGCCTAATATATGGTTTCTACCTTCGTTAGCTTGCATCAATGCAGTTTCAAGAACTTCATAAGAAAGTCCATCCACCTTGATATCCATTTGGCAAGCAGTGATTCCCTTTTCAGTACCTGTAACTTTAAAGTCCATATCTCCCAAGTGATCCTCATCACCCAAGATATCAGACAAAATCGCGTATCTTCCTGTCTCGCTATCCGAAATCATTCCCATAGCAATACCTGAAACAGGTCTTTTGATAGCAATACCCGCATCCATCAACGCCAAAGTACCACCACAAACTGTAGCCATGGACGAAGATCCATTAGACTCAAGTATATCTGAAACGATTCTTATTGTATAAGGGTTTTCATCTTTTGGAGGCAACACTTGCTTCAAAGCTCTCAAAGCCAAGTTTCCATGTCCTACTTCTCTACGACCCGGACCTCTATTTGGTCTCACTTCCCCTGTTGAGAAACCTGGGAAATTGTAGTGCAATAAAAATCTGCTAACATCATTCACCATAGCTCTGTCGATGATTTGCTCATCAAGCTTAGTTCCTAAAGTAACAGTACACAATGACTGAGTCTCGCCTCTTGTGAACACTGCAGAACCATGAGGTGTTGGCAAGTAATCCACTTCACACCAAACAGGTCTTACTTCATTCGGCTTTCTTCCGTCAATTCTAATATTTGTATCCAGAACATATTCTCTAGCGGCTTTCTTTTCAATTTCATTGAAATACTTATCCACCAAAGACAAATCAACTTCATGATCTTCCGCCAATTCAGCTAAATATGCTTCTTTGACAGCCTTGATCGTCTGCTTTCTTTCGTTTTTATTCGTAATATGTTGTTCGAAAATCGCATAAACACGCGCATACAACTTTTCAAACAATTCTTTTCTTAATTCCTCATCGCTGTCTTCATGACAATACTCTCTCTTTTCGCCAACTCCCATTTCAGAAGCCAGTTCCAACTGAGCTTGACATTGAGTTCTAATCGCATCATGCGCAACTTTCATTGCCTCAAGCATTTCAGACTCAGAAACTTCATCCATCTCACCTTCTACCATAAGGATATTCTCCATAGTAGCAGCTACGATCAAATCTATGTCAGCGTTATCAAGTTGCTCAGGTGTAGGGTTTACCAAATATTCATTCTCATGTCTTACTACTCTAACTTCAGAAATCGGCCCATTGAATGGAATATCAGAAATCGTCAAAGCAGCGGAAGCGGCCAAAGCAGCCAATTGATCAGGAAGCGCGTCCTTATCAGCTGAGATCAACTGAATCATCACCTGTGTATCCGCATGATAATCGCTTGGGAACAATGGTCTGATCGCTCTATCCACTAATCTTGAAACCAACACTTCAAAATCAGACAATCTTCCTTCTCTTTTCAAGAAACCTCCAGGGATACGACCTGCTGAAGCGAATTTTTCTTGATAATCAACCGAAAGCGGCAAAAAATCGATACCATCCATAGCGTCTTTGCTGGAAACAACAGTAGCTAAAAGCATTGTATCTCCCATTCGAACCACTACAGATCCATCAGCCTGCTTCGCAAGCTTACCTGTTTCGATCGTGATTTCACGACCATCAGGCAAATTTATATTCTTCGTAAAAACGTTAAGTGACATAGAATTAGAATAAAAATATCTAAAGTATATATTTTCTTTATTTTTAAAATAGACGGATAGAGAAGATGATCACCACATAAGTCCAAAAACACACCCTCCCATTAAAACAGTAAAAGAGGGAACCCGTCTGAATCCCCTCTGCTATCTCGATAAAATTACTTTCTGATTCCTAGTTCAGCAATAATTGCTCTATATCTCTCGATATCATTTTTCATCAAGTAATCCAAAAGTCTTCTTCTTTTACCTACCAATTTCAAAAGACCAAGACGAGTCGAGTGATCTTTTTTGTTTTGCTTCAAGTGCTCAGTCAAGTGATTAATTCTAAACGTGAACAAAGCAATTTGAGACTCTGGAGAACCGGTATCAGATGTAGACTTCAACCGACCATGATTCTCGAAAATTTCAGTTTTTTTCTCTTTCGTTAAATACATGATTAGCTTAAATAAATGTTAATAAAACTTATTTCAAGACGCAAAGATACGTAATTTATTATTACTAGCAATTTATTTTGTTGCAATCTTCTTGCCTCCAAACCTCTTTTTCAGCTTTGCAACAGCAACTTTATAATAATCAACTTCGAATATCCTGGCGTCGTTTTTCGCTTGTCGTAAAAAGAACAACCCTATAGGCAACAGCAAAATATTAGCCAACCATAGACCCAGCTCCGAAGAAATAATTCCCTCTTTCGCCCATTTGTCTCCCGTCACATTCACTACATAATAAACAATAAAAAATGCAATGGAAATCAATACAGGCATTCCAAGCCCTCCTTTTTTGATAATCGACCCAAGCGGCGCACCTATCAGAAACATAATCAGACAAGCGAACGCTTCAGAATATTTCTTAGCCTTAGCGATTTCAAACTTGTAAATATTCTTTTGCATGTTTTCTATTCGATCAGCCTTCACTTGAAGTCTTGTCTTCGCTCCCCTGACCTTGCCTTGAGCAGCTTTTATCATCGCGCTTTCCCTGCCAGAGACTGCTGCGGCTGAATCTAATTTGGCTATATAGTCTGTCGTATCAGTTGACACGCTATACGCCACAAGCTCTTCTGTCAAAGAATCCTTCTCCTCTTGAGATTCGGCCACCTCTTCATTTAAGACGTCCAAACTATCAATAGCTTTTTCTTTTTCAGTTTCATTTTTAGCAACTTGTTGCTTATCCAACTCCTCTTGCTCCTTTTGATGGAGCGCGTTCAATATCGAATCTCTTTTCTTAACATTAACCTTGATATTCTCAGGCACCTTGATTCCTTCTCTCAAGTGAAACGAAAAATACGAAGGCAAATCTTGGTAAAACTCATACTTGACATTATCAAGATCAAGACTCATAGAGTCCAAAGCGGTCAACAGTTCCGGCAAGGTCTTCGTCATTCTTTGTCCTTGAAATAAACTTTCATCTGTCTCTCCCATCTCAAAAGAAGACAAACTAAATACCATTTTCATAGAATCGAAATCATTCCTTTCATAAGGCTCTATGATATTCCTTGGCCTTCTTGTGCCTCCGGTTGATGTTGTTGACTCTGCGTATCTATTCCCAGAATAAAGCTCCATTACCAAATAAGCTCCTTCCATGATAGTATACATTTTCCCAGAATCCGCTAAAATTTGAGCCGTATTCCCATCATTGTCCGAATGATCGTAAATAATCACCTCTCTTAACCTGCCATCGGGAAACTTCTTATTAGCCTTAATCTGAAACCCCGGCAAATCCCTATAAAACGACCCTTCAGGCAACTGCATAGCTGCTTTCTTTTGCTTCACATCCCAGAGTAACCTAAATGCTTTGGCATTGGCCTTGGGGACTATAAAACTATTGAAATAGAAAGCCATTCCCGTCAAAAAGATTGCGAAAAAGAAAATCGGCTGCAAAGCTCTGAGCAACGAAATCCCTGAAGCCTTGATCGCAGTCAATTCAAAATGCTCTCCAAGATTACCGAAGGTTATCAAAGAGGCCAGCAATACGGCCAATGGAAAAGCCTGCGGCGATAAATAGACTGCTAAATAAAAGAATAGTTCAACCAACACGCCTACTCCAAGATCTTTTCCTACCAAATCATCAAAATAACGCAACAATAATTGCATCAATAAGATGAAGATCACCACAACCAAGGTCAATAGAAAAGGCCCTAAAAAAGATTGATATATTAGTTTATCGAGTTTTTTCATACAAATTCAGTAACAAACACACGTCGCACACCAATCTGTAAATTAAAGAATAAATATGTTTACTTACAAAGATCAAAGTTCATCTCTATGCAGAATATAAGTTGGCCCAGTTTTGTTCAATAATAAAAATTTATTTGTTTCTATAAATCAAGCCCTTAAGCTTCATATGTTTGAAAACGGCAAAATAATACATCAAAAGACTTGCTTTTAAGCAAAGCATCCAATTATATTTGCAGTCCGTTTTGGCGAGGTAGCTCAGTTGGTTAGAGCGTCGGATTCATAACCCGGAGGTCACGAGTTCAACTCTCGTTCTCGCCACTCTTTAACAAAGATTAACAAAATCTTTAATTCAAAATATTATTGGCGAGGTAGCTCAGTTGGTTAGAGCGTCGGATTCATAACCCGGAGGTCACGAGTTCAACTCTCGTTCTCGCCACTCTTTAACACAAGATTAACAGAATCTTTAATTCAAAATATTATCGGCGAGGTAGCTCAGTTGGTTAGAGCGTCGGATTCATAACCCGGAGGTCACGAGTTCAACTCTCGTTCTCGCCACTCTTTAACAAAGATTCACATAATCTTCATCCAAAATATTATTGGCGAGGTAGCTCAGTTGGTTAGAGCGTCGGATTCATAACCCGGAGGTCACGAGTTCAACTCTCGTTCTCGCCACTCTTTAACAAAGATTCATAGAGTCTTTAATTCAAAATATCATCGGCGAGGTAGCTCAGTTGGTTAGAGCGTCGGATTCATAACCCGGAGGTCACGAGTTCAACTCTCGTTCTCGCCACTCTTCACACAAGGCACTCATTCTTATCTAATCCAATTCTTCCAACAACAGTTTTTTAACTTCAATCATGCCTTTGGTTGCGACATTCTGAACAAACTTCATATGTCTCGGCAATTCTTTATCCGGCATAACAGGATCTACTAGGAACAATTCCGCATTGTCATTGACATACTCAATCAAACTCGCCGCGGGATAAACAGCCAAGGAAGTTCCTAAAATCAAAAAGATGTCAGCGTCCAAAACTTCTTCGATTGCCTTATCCATCATCGGCACAGCTTCGCCAAACCAAACAATATTAGGCCTCAACTGACTTCCTTTTTCACATTGATCTCCCAAATGAATATCTCCCTCCATGGGATAAATCAAGCTTTCATCTTTAGAGCTTTTAGCTTCAAACAAAGAGCCATGCAAATGCAATACGTGAGAACTACCTGCTTTTTCATGCAAATTATCCACATTTTGAGTTACAATCTTTAAATCAAAATAAGCCTCCAACTCTTTCAAAATCTTATGAGCTTGATTGGGCTCAGACTTCAATGCGTCTTTTCTCCTTTGATTATAAAATGACAAAACCAATTCCTGGTCTTCATGCCACCCCTCAATGCTAGCCACCTTCATGACATCATAACCTTCCCACAAACCTCCTGAATCTCTAAAAGTTCTCAGTCCGCTTTCGGCGCTTACTCCCGCACCAGTAAGCACTACCATTTTTTTTCTTGCCTGCTTGTCATTCATTATTTTTCACATTTACTTTTCTCCCTATTACACACTCTCTTCATGAAGTTAAACCATTGAGCAATAAGTTGCAACACTTAAAACCTTCAATAAGGTTCAATGCACCCCAAGTCTAATAGTCATTAATTCCAAAATATTTTTTTTAATATGAATGATTTTCTATTTGTGGATTTGAAAAGTATTCCCTAATATTGCATCCCCAAACGAGGGAAATAAGCTTCTAGCTTGTTTTAGGACCCATAGCTCAGTTGGTTAGAGCATCTGACTCATAATCAGAGGGTCACAGGTTCGAGCCCTGTTGGGTCCACATTAATTAAAAGCAATTCACTTTGCTTCCGAATTTATTCGGGCTCTTAGCTCAGTTGGTTCAGAGCACCTGCCTTACAAGCAGGGGGTCACTGGTTCGAATCCAGTAGGGCCCACTATTAAAACATATCTTCCTTGTGAAGAAAGGACCCATAGCTCAGTTGGTTAGAGCATCTGACTCATAATCAGAGGGTCACAGGTTCGAGCCCTGTTGGGTCCACATTAACTAAAAGCAATTCACTTTGCTTCCGAATTATTCGGGCTCTTAGCTCAGTTGGTTCAGAGCACCTGCCTTACAAGCAGGGGGTCACTGGTTCGAATCCAGTAGGGCCCACTATTAAAACATATCTTCCTTGTGAAGAAAGGACCCATAGCTCAGTTGGTTAGAGCATCTGACTCATAATCAGAGGGTCACAGGTTCGAGCCCTGTTGGGTCCACATTAATTAAAAGCAATTTACTTTGCTCCCGAATTTATTCGGGCTCTTAGCTCAGTTGGTTCAGAGCACCTGCCTTACAAGCAGGGGGTCACTGGTTCGAATCCAGTAGGGCCCACTATAAAATACATCTTCCTTGTGAAGAAAGGACCCATAGCTCAGTTGGTTAGAGCATCTGACTCATAATCAGAGGGTCACAGGTTCGAGCCCTGTTGGGTCCACAATCAAAGCTATCTACTCCGATAGCTTTTTTCATTTCTATGCATTCATTGATTTTTTTGCTTGATTTTCATAAATTCAGCGAATTGAAACCATTTGATATGCAAGCCTCATTATTTCAGATTATTCTAACAACAGTTTACTTGTTGTTTTCATTTTCAATACTCAATACCTACGCTCAAGACACTCAGCTTTCTGTTTCCCAAAATTGCCCAATCCTCCAGCTTAGCGGAGAAATTGATGATGAGCAAGCAAGCATGATATTGAACATTCATGAACAAGAAGTGATTGGACATTATTCTTTCGATAATAACAGCAAAAAGCTAAAAGTCTATGGCAAGCTCGAATCAAATGCGATTTATTTAAGTCAAATGGATGAGAATTTGAACGTGATAGCGATTTTCAAAGGGTACTTCGAAGGTGAGGAACTGTTTGGTAAATGGAAGTATTTGTACTCGCAAAAACAGGACTTTCTTAGCATGAAGCCTCTTCAACCTTCCGCAAAAAGAACTTGCCGATTCACGTTCAACATAAGTCGGGAAAACTCCAATGTCATCGTAGGTCTTCCGGACAACAAAGCCCCATTCGAATATAGCATACTTGCTGAAAAACAATTGGAAAACAAATCATATATCCTGATTAATTATAGTTTTTATTCTCAAGGGACTTGCTATAGTGAAGGCTATTGCGCCTGCGGTGTTGAATCAAAACTAATGTGGCTTGAATTGAATCACGATTTCGATATAGTTAATAAAAAAGAACTCTTATACGAATCGTGCCTTGGAGATATTTCCAATAAATCCAATAAGCTAAAAAAACAAACTATAAAGCTTTACGGCTGGCTTAATCAACACGCTAAAGGAGAATTTTCTATTGACTTAAAACATTTAGAGAAAGGATTTACAGAAATTATTCAAAATAAATAATAGCCAACACCCTATCGAATAAAAAACATGAAATAAATTTTGCTCATAAAGCCTTCGCTAAGTTACTTTTCTAAGATTAAAGTCAAAAACAATAAGAGCTAAGTAGTGCTTTATTCCTTTTTTTTCAAATCATTCCTACAATAAACATCATCATTACTCTACCACTCTTAATTCTGGAGCAAAACCTGTCATGCTCAGCCATACCACACTTTTTTCAAATCGACCATTGATTGACAGGCATCGTCCGTATTCTTGCATCATTGAAATTCAATTCAAATAGTACAAATCCAGAAGCATTTAAATACATGCCATCTGGATAAAATCAATTGTGCAATTCCATAACTCTTTGGACATGGAATTTAAGAATAAACAAGATGCAAATGATATTCAGAAAAAGTAAGATTCCTACTCAACTCAGAATCCTGCTATTACTTGTTCTTGCGGGAATAATGCCATACAATGCTCTAAGTCAAGAAAGCTTGAGTGATTTGCTGAAAATCGCTGAAAAGAATTACCCAGCCATAGCAGCAAAACAAGCTGAAGCTGAAGCTCAAAAGGCCAACATCAGCTTAGAAAAGAAAAGCCTGCTGCCAACCCTTGACATTGGATATGATGCCAATTTCGCCACGTACAATAATATTACAGGAATGAATTATCCAGGCAACAACATTCCTATTTCAGGGCCTCCATCTGATGACAATTATGGACCTACGATAGGGTCCGGAGTAGGTTTAACCATGAGATGGAATCCTATAACTTTTGGGCAACGAAAAAATGCTATCGAATACGAAAAAAGCAATTATGAGAAACAACTTGCCATGGTCGACAATGAAATTCTCAGCATTCAATTCAAGGTAGCGTACTTGTATCTGGAAATCGCCGGCACTCAAGAATTAATAGAGGCCTATGAGAAAAATGTTGATCGAAATAGCTTCAACCTGCTAAGAGCACGAACACTTATCGAAGCTGGACTAAAACCTTCTGTGGACAGCTTGCAATTTCACGCTGAGCTTTCCAAATCAAAAACAGAGCTTTATCAACTGAAACGACTTCTTAATGAACAAAACGAAAACTTGAAAGAGTTCTTGGCTAGAGATAATTTCAGCAAAATAGCATTCGAAGAAAAAATCTTTAGCAACCTCCCTTTATCACCGAATCAGGATGATATCAACCTCCTCAACAACCCCTTGATTAAAGCTTCCATCAGCCAAACTAATGCTTTTGAAGCCAAATTAGATGAAGTGAAGAAAGATATCTTCCCAAAAATTTCAATTTGGGGAACAACTTACGCGAGAGGCTCAGGAGTGGATTTCGAGGGAAATGTAAATCATTCCAATGGCTGGAATATGCAACGATATAATTATGGCGTAGGA
The DNA here is from genome assembly GCF_036492635.1 of Aureibacter tunicatorum. Lineage (GTDB taxonomy): Bacteria > Bacteroidota > Bacteroidia > Cytophagales > Cyclobacteriaceae > Aureibacter > Aureibacter tunicatorum. The sequence goes on along the minus strand of NZ_AP025305.1, from coordinate 1,246,994 downwards.
TTGCAGCTTTCATTGCCATTAATGAGTCTAGCCACGCACAAAACAGAGAAAAACAAACAAGAGGCATACCTTAGATCAGCTCAATCATACCAGAGGCAAATAGAAAATAATATCGCAAAAAAAGCTTCCTTAGAAGCTGAGAACTTGCAAATCGCACTTGATATAGCCCAAGAAGTTCCTAAAGAATTTCACGCTAGCGAATCTGCTTACAAAGCTCTAACGATCAGATATGAAGAAGGACTTGTGGATTATACAGGACTGATGCAATCCCAATACGAGTTGTTGCAATCTCAAGCCAAACTCAACAACGCTCATTTAAATGCATGGAAATCGCTGCTGAAAATCGCATTAGTCGAAGGCGATTTGGAGCTGTTTCTACATCAAATCGAAAACTTACCATGAAATTAATAGAAGGATCACTAAGCAAGCCGATTTCAATCATGGTCGGCGTAATAGCTATAGCAATATTTTCAATTCTTACAATCAGGAATATGAAAATCGATATATTTCCGACATTCGGGTCACCCACAATTTATGTTGCTCAACCTTATGGCGGACTGTCACCTGAACAAATGGAGTCATTTGTCACCAACTATTATGAATACCATTTTTTGTATGTCACAGGTGTTAAAAAAGTAGAATCCAAGTCCGTGCAAGGCAATGCGCTTATTAAAATCGAATTTCATGAAGGAACGGACATGAGCCAAGCAGCGGCAGAAGTTGTAGGATACGTCAACAGATCAAGAGCATTCATGCCGCCAGGAACTGTTCCGCCTTTTGTAACAAGGTTTGACGCTGGTTCCGTGCCTGTTGGCCAATTGGTATTTTCATCAGAGACAAGAACCTTGGGAGAAATCGCCGACTTGGCGCTTTTCAAAGTCAGACCAATGTTCTCTACGTTGCCGGGCGTTTCCGCTCCTCCCCCATTCGGAGGCTCATCCAAAACAGTTGTGGTAAAAGTAGATCCTGAAAAAGTGAGAAGATATAATTTCTCTCCAGATGAGATTGTTACGACACTTGCCCAATCAAACATTATCTCTCCCGCGGGAAATATAGGCGTAAATAATGAAATGCTCATTACGGCTCAAAACACTGTTGTTGAAGATATCGAAGAGTTTGGCAACATTCCTTTGACTCAAGGCAAAGGAGCTAATGTTTACCTTAAAGATATTGCCAATGTATCCATAGGAGCTGATATAACTACAGGATATGCATTGGTCAATGGTGCTAGATCTGTATATATTCCTGTAACCAAAAGAGCCGATGCCTCCACTTGGGAAGTGGTTCAAAATGTTAAAAAAGCCTTGCCCGATATGCAAGCTTCAGTTCCCGAAGACATAAACGTTTCTTATGAGTTCGATCAATCAGGATATGTAATCAATTCATTAAAGAGTGTGATATTCGAAGGTTTTTTAGGCGCGCTATTAACAGGTTTGATGGTATTGCTCTTCCTTGGAGATAAAAGATCAGCTCTAATTGTCGTGCTAACCATACCGATAGCTATCTTATCAAGTGTAATTGGCTTGAACCTCATCGGACAAACTATCAATATCATGACCTTGGGAGGCTTAGCGCTTTCTGTCGGCATGCTTGTCGATGAAGCGACTGTAACTATCGAAAACATACACCGTCATCAAGAGATGGGAAAGTCAAAAGCCGAAGCGGTTTTAGCAGGTTGTAGAGAAATTGTAAAACCAAAACTGCTGATACTCTTCAGTATTTTAGCTGTTTTCGCGCCTGCATTATTCATGTCAGGAGTTCCCAAAGGCATGTTTATGCCAATGTCTTTGGCTGTAGGCTTTTCGATGATTGCCTCCTTTTTATTATCCATGACCTTTGTGCCTGTGCTTGCCATATGGTTGTTAAAGCAATTTGACCCAAGCAAACATGAAAGCGACAAGTTCGAGCGGTTCAAATCAAAATATTTAAGCTTATTAAAGTCGCTCAAAAGAAACAGCAAAAGCTCAATCATCGCTTATTTTTCGGTTTCATTGCTCATTCTTGGTGTCAGCGCTTTTATTATAGGTTTGGATATATTTCCAAAAGTGGATGCAGGGCAAACTCAAGTGAGGCTAAGATTAGCGACAGGCACAAGAATAGAAAGAACAGAAGAAGTGACCAAGGATCTGCTCCAAATATCAAAAGGCATTGTTGGTGAAAATAATCTAGACATAACTTCCGCTTTCATAGGTACGCAGCCTTCAAGCTTTCCCGTTAACTTGATTCACCTTTGGACTTCAGGCCCTCATGAATCCGTTATCAAAATCAATTTATCTAAAAAAGCCGACTACCCAATTGAGGAGTTCAAAGAAGAACTTAGAAAACGTTTTTCTTTAAAATATCCTGAAGCCTCCATTTCTTTTGAGCCGGGAGATCTCGTCGATCAAGTAATAAACCTTGGAGCAACCAACCCTATTGAAGTCGCTGTCATGGGTAAAAACTTGTCCGAATCTATGAAAGTCGCTCAGCAACTAAAAGACAAAATATCAAAGATTCCATACTATAGAGATGTGCAAATCACAACTCCCTTGGACTATCCCGGTGTTAAGCTGGAGATTGATCGAGTAAAAGCGGCAAAGTTAGGACTTACTGTCGAGCAAATTTCGAAATCATTGGTCACAGCAACTTCTTCCAGTCGTTTTACCCAACCCAATTATTGGCGAGAGCCCAATTCGGGAGTTGCCTACCAAGTTCAAGTTGAATATCCTCAACATGAAATGAATAAAATTGAAGACATTGAAATGGTTCCTATTGCCAATAAAAATGGCAAGAAAATCTATTTCAGAGATGTCGCTAGTTGGAAAGAATTGCAAACCCCAGCTGAATATGATCGCTTAAACCAACAAAGATACATTACATTAACAGCCAATACGCATGATAAAGACTTGGGCAGCGCCATCAAAGATCTAGATAATGCTATCGCTTCTATCCAAAACCTGCCCGCTGGCGTGAAAATCCTCAAAAAAGGGCAAGCTGACTTGCTAAACTTAACTTTAGATGAATTGCAATTAGGCTTGTTCATAGCTATTATCGTAATCTTCTTAATGTTGTCAGCTAGTTTTCAATCCTTTAAAACTGCGATTACTTCTCTTTCGATTCTTCCACTAGTCATAGCAGGCTCATTAGTTTTGCTCATCGCTACTGGCCATAGCCTTAACATTCAATCCTACATGGGCATGATCATGGCAGTCGGCGTATCAGTATCCAATGCAGTGCTTTATATAACCAATGCTGAAGATCTAAGAAAAGAAGGCGATGAAACTGCCTATATAACCGCCGCCGCGAACAGAATACGTCCGATACTAATGACGGGCTTGGCGATGATGTCCGGCATGCTCCCTATGGCGTTAGCGATGGGTGAAGGAGGCGATCAAGTAGCACCATTGGGGCTTGCTGTAATTGGCGGACTTGCCGCATCGATGATAAGCATCTTACTAATCCTGCCATTGCTTTACCATGCATTTTGCGGTAAGCATCCCTACAGTAGCGAATCTCTCAATCCTGAAGACTCCTTTAGCAAATACGCCAGATCAGCAGAGCATAAAAATTTAAAAAACTGAAAATATTAAGTCATGAATAAATTAATTTATTGGCAATCTATAAGCTGTCTCATTCTAATGAGCATATTCAGTTGCGACTCAAAAGAGAAACAAACTGTGCCGTCGTCAAATAAAGAGTTTAAGACCTTTAAGCTGGAAAAAAAGAAGATTGAAAAAACGCTTCAACTTCCCGTCGAAATTTTTCCTCAAGATGAAGCGATCATTAGCCCAAAAGTGGAAGGCTACATCAAAGATTTGAGAGTAGACATTGGCGACTTTGTCAAAAAAGGTCAAATTTTGCTAATTCTTGACGCCCCTGAAATCATTGCAAATTATGCGGAAGCTCAAGCCAAGCGGAACGAAGCTCAAGCAGTATACGCAGCGAGCAAAGACAACTTTGACCGCCTGACTAAAGCTTCTAAGATGAATGGCATCATCTCTAATGCTGATTTGATCCAAGCTCAAAAGCATATGGAAGCTTCTCTGTCCGCATTAACATCCGCCAGTTCTGCTGTTAATTCTTTTGCTCAATTAAAGGAATATTTAGTCATCAGAGCGCCTTTTGACGGGCAAATAAGCAAAAGATTCATAAATATTGGAGATTTCGTCAGTACCAATAGCAAGTCCAAGTTATTTCACTTGATGGATATGAGCACAAGCCGTGTGCATCTTTACATGCCTGAAAGCTATGTAAACTTCCATTTACAAGACAGCATATTAAGATTTGAAACAGATGCTATCCACAACAAAGTTTTCGAAGCAAAACTCAAAAGAAAATCAGGCGAAATCGACTTCGACACACGCACAGAGCTTTGGGAGTTTGAACATATCAACTCTTCAAATAAGCTCAAAGCAGGAATGTACGCCACGGGCGAATTAAATATTTCAAGATCTGGCCTTTCATTTGTTGTGCCTAAAACCGCTATTGTCACTGCGATGGAAGATCAATTTCTTATTTCTATTCAGAATGGCATAGCAAATAGAATATCAGTCAAAAAAGGACTTATACAAGGAGACAGCATAGAAGTATTTGGCAACCTCAACGAAAGAGATCAGATCCTATTCAGGGGCAGTGAAGAGATTACTCATGGACAAAAAATAAATTAAGCAATCACAATCAATTATCATATGCAAAAGGAACTGGCAATGACTACCAGTTCCTTCAAATACACATTAACACTGCACTTTTATACCTGAATTACATGAAGTTAAAATAAATCGAAAATGAAACTCTTCTCGAAAATGTTCTCCAGTTCGTTCTGTTCTCAAAGCCATCACCATTAGTTACCCAAATCTCTTTGCCCGCGCTATTGAACAAGTCTTCAGCATTCACCCCCAGAGTAACCAAGCCCTTCAATATATTTTGAGATACATTAATATCAAACTTCGAATAAGCCTCTCTGTATGAAAATGCTTGAACATTCTTCCCAAAATAATTCCCCCTCAAAGTCACTGTTGGCCCTGAACCAGTACGAACAGTCACGCTACCATTCGCGCTAAAGGCATAACCCGTTTTATTCATATCCACCGTGGAACTTTTAGCGTCTGGGAACCAGCGCTTTTGAGCTGTGAAACCCGCTGAAAACTCCAACATTTCCATAGGTTCCCATTCCGACTTATTTTCTATACCCAAAGCATAAGATTGAGAGTAATTTTCAAATGTCGTCAACACCACATCATCTTTCAACGTATTTATTCGCTGAATGACATCTTGAGTGTTTCTTCCAAAAATCGTCGTAGAAAACTGAAGCTTGTCAGTTCTGATCTGATGAAACAACTCCATATTATGCACTTTTTCGGGCTTTAGATTTATATTCCCTTGAACAACATTATAAGGATCTTCAATATTCATCACAGGGTTAAGTTGCTCATAAGAAGGCCTGTTGATCTTTTTATTATAAATCATCGATACGATATGGAAATGTTTACCTTCCGAAATATTGTATTGAAGCATTACATTTGGCAAAGGATTTACGAAAGATTGGTCAATATCCACATTGTTCACTTGCTCTTTCCCATCACTATTGAAATACTGCAATCTCCCCCCCACTCCGATCATCAATTTATTGAAACTGATCTTAGCCATGGCATACAGAGCATATTGCTGTTGCAAAAACTTATACCTTTCCTGAAAGTCGCTTCTTTCATTATTCTGATCCACATTGAAACTTAATAAATTTGCCGACATTCCTGATTCCAACTTTATCCTACTGCCCAAAGAATCTATGTAATCAAGCTTGATTTCACCCATTCTATACTTTGCATTATTGTGAATAAGCGTTTGATTGCTTTCAATTCCTTGCTCGACAATATTATTCTCTCCATCGCTTTTGCCAAATGAAAAATTCGACAACATATCCAGTTTTCTGGCTTTTGTAAATTCCTTCCCATAATTCAAGGACATTTCAGTTCCTTTGAAATCTATATTGGACTTCGTGTCCACAATTGAACTTTGGTTTTCCCCAAAACTGTTTTTCTGAGTGAGATCCGACCGCTGTTCAAAATTCATATGACCAACTTCAAAATCCAAGCTCTCTCCCTCGCTGATCTCATACCCCAAATTAATCGACGTGAAATAACCTTGCGTTTTTTCTTTGCCATCGCCTTTCTGAACCAATCCAACCCCTTCACCGATTCTTTCATTATCCACTTCATAAGGATAGTTTTCTGTAAAATACCCAAAAGCACCAGTAACATTCCAATCTCCCTTGCGATAAGACGCCATCATATTTCCTCCAAACATAGAAGGATTAGGGCTCCACTCAACTCCAGCGCTCATTCCAAAACCATCCATTGCTCCCTTCTTCAAAATAATATTGATGATCGAATCAACTCCCTCGCTATCGTATTTAGGAGAAGGAGTTGTAATCACCTCCACCCGTTCTATTGCTGACAATGGCAACATTTTCAATAATTGCTTAGGGTTCATTCCCATAACCGAACGCTTCCCATTAATCAAAAACAAAATATTCGAACTCCCTCTGACTTCGATATTTCCTTTGGGCGATATTTCCACTGCCGGAACAGCTTTCAATAAAGCTTCGGCATTCCCTCCCAACGACAGCAACTCAGAGGTTACATTGATCGTCTGCATACCCGGACTGACTTGCACAGCTTGCCTAGTCGAAGTTACCGACACAGCCTCTAGCATCTCCAAAGCATCTTCCAATTTCACGGTTCCCATATCAGTGGTTTTGTCTAAAACCTCCAAGCTTTCAACTGCGTAAGTTTCATATCCCATCATAGACACTTGAAAAAAATACTTGCCTTTTTCATCCAATGACACCGAAAAACTGCCATCCATGCTACTAGTACCTCCTTTGACAAGCTGGGTTTTATCTTCGGACTTCACCACAATATTAGCAAAAGGCTGCGCCTCATTGCTTTTATTGACAACTTTGCCTTTAATGACATACTGGCTATAAGCGGAAAAATTTGCTATCGACAATAGCATGATCGCTACTAAACTAAATAGATTTCTTGACATAATTAATATGGTTTTTAGCTCAACTGAATTTGAATTTCTAAAAGCTCCAGCTACTCTAAAAAAGTTATCTACACACAGGGTTATAAGTCATATGAAAAGCTTCATAGATCATAAATCACAGTTGATGGCATGCATCATATATTTCATCCTTTGCCAAGACTATTTCGTAGATAATATTTTATGATTCACTCTCAATCGAATACCTTGAAACAAAAAATCGATAATGATAAAGAAATCCTTAAAAGAACCTTTGATCATTGCTCTCATATCAATAGCATTTTTTATAATCTATTTTCTGAGCATGAATACATTTGGAACGACCTATGCGGCTATTCGAAGCTCAGGGATACTTATTGTGCTTGTCGTCGCTTTTTGGATCAATAAAAAGATTCTATTGCCCCAATTTATTTTAATAGAGAATAAAAAAATCGGCCTTTATATCATCTGTTTGATTGCGTTATTAGCTTGCGCAGGAACGATTGACTATTTCGTTGATATGTTCGCCTTTACCCAAATTGAAAACTCTGTGTATGAAAAGTTGCTTGAGGAGCTTGAAGAATGGCTCAAAAACCCTGATTTCAGCTTCAATGAGTTTCATGAAAGCTTCTTGGATGGAATTTTTTTAGTTTCTCCAGCTATTTTTGTGCTGATCTTTATTAACCTTCTTTACGAACTTCAAGAGCGTGATAAAAAGAAAGACAAGCAAAAAAGAGAGCTTGCCGAGCAAAAAATGCAAACAGAGTTGAAGTTTCTCAAGTCTCAAATCAATCCTCACTTTCTATTCAACGCCCTCAGTAGCCTTTATACCATGAGCTATATGAAAATGGAGGGTACTACTGAAAATATTGCCAAGCTTTCCGATATGCTCCGATATCTTCTATATGAATGCAACGAGGAAGAAGTAAGCTTGCAAAAAGAACTTGACTACCTTAATAGCTTCATAGGGTTCCAATTGATGAAAATAAATCATCCGGAAAATGTTAAATTCACTGCCAATATTCAAACTCCTGACACCAAGATAGAACCCATGCTTTTGGAGCCTTTAGTGGAAAATGCCTTCAAGTACAGCGGTATTGACAAATATGATGACGCATACATCAATATAGAATTCACTCAAACCAATAAGCAATTAACCTTTAATATTCAAAATAGTCTAAGCAAGGCCAATACAGCTTCGAACACTAATGGAGGCATTGGCATTGAAAATATTCAAAAAAGGCTGGAACTTCGTTATAAAAACCGCTACGAGTTATCCGTAGATCAGTCTACAAACGTTTATTCTCTACAACTTAAAATAACTCTCTAAACATGGAAAAAATCAGAACTATCGTCGTGGAGGATGAACGCATGGTAAGGCAGCTTCTCATAGAGTATATCAGCAAAATCCCTCAACTTGAGCTTGTAGGAGAATTCAATAATCCATTAGAGGCACTAAACTTTCTTAGCACGGATACTCCCGACTTGATGTTTTTGGATATTCAAATGCCCGATATCACAGGCATAGAGCTATTGGAATCATTACCACAAAAACCACTAACCGTGTTTACCACAGCATACTCCGAACATGCTCTTAAGGGATATGAATTGGGCGTATTCGACTATTTGCTAAAACCCATTGTCTTTACTAGATTCCTTCAAACGATCAACAAAGTAATCAAATACTATCAAGAAGCTAAAGATGTAGCCTCAATGCCACATGAAGAATCTTCAGATACTGGATATAAATATGTATCCACATACACGGAGTACATAAGCGTCAAAGCAAATCATCATTACTACAAGATCAATTACAGCGACTTGGTATATTTGGAAAGCCAAAGAGAATATGTCATTTTCCATACTCATGATGATGAAATATCATGCATTTCCTCCTTAAAGAAACTTGAAATGGAGCTTCCTGAAGAGCAATTCATTAGAGTTCATAAATCTTTTATCGTATCAATCAAACAGATCAAAAGCTTATACGGCAATGAGCTAACGGTAGGACAATCAAAAATTCCTGTGGGACTCAGCTACAGAAATAAAGTATTGGAGATTTTTGAAAAAAAATAAGGCTGAGAAGAATTCTTCCTACTCAGCCTTGGCAAATTTTAAAGTCGGAACGACACACCTGCATTCGCGCCAATCCATCCATAAGTTTTATTCTTGCTGCTTTCTGATTCAAAAAGGGTATAAGGAATTTCCAATGAGCCATACTCACCATCCACTTTCAATCCAGTCACATAGACATTGAATGAAGGACCCGCAAAAAATGAAATGTGATCATTCAATCTGTACTTGTAAGTAATATCCAACTTATTCAACAAATTGATTTCGTCATAGTCCCAGTCCCAAGCTCTAACCAATTGATTCGCGCTAAGATCAAACACTAAATTATGCTTGCGAGTCGAAGACAAAGCGATATTGGTACCAAAACCTAAACCATAACTAAATATGTCCTCGCCTTTGTGCGTCGAGTAACCTGCTTTAAAAATCGTATAAAACTTCTCAACACCCATCTTAAAGTTCACATTGGCATAAAGAGCTTCTCCACCTGCCAATTCTATTTCATACAAACCGCCTTTTACAACATTTATCAAACCTATAGGAGTAGCGCCTTCTTCGCTTCCAACGACATTCACTACTCCAAACTGAGCTCCTTTAAGCTTTCGAGTAACATTGACAACTCCTAATCCAAATCCGTCCAATTCGCCATTAGTAACGTTGATCGTACTCAATTGAAAACCTTTTACATTTCCTTTAGCCAAATTCGCAGCTCCGGAAATAAACACACCTTTAGAGTTCGCATTCATCAAGTTCGCTACGCCTGAAAGCCCAAAACCATCAATACTATCCTTGACAATATTAGCAACCCCTGAAAGGCTAAAGCCTTTCTGATACCCCATAGTGATATTCGTCACACCTCCTATCTGAAATCCACTCACATTTCCTTGATTGTAGTTCATTACCGAACCCAACTCAAAACCATTCACTCCTCCATTCATACCATAGATAATATTGAAAGAAAAGTCATTTACATAATCCATGGATTCGAACCCATTGGTTCCAATAGGATAGGCGAAAGAAACTTGCCCCAAGGTATTGACTTTCTCTTGCCCGAAAGATCTGCCATTCAAAAAAATCATTACGATAGCTGCTGCTAGTGTTAGTACTCTTTTCATCTTATCTTAAAATTTAATATTTTGCATTTTGTAATCGCAGGACTAATTCGTCCCTTTTCAACACTATGATTCGCAAACTTTCAAACACCCCCACTCATGACTGAAAATTTTTGTAAATATTTTTTTTGCCGCATCTTTGCAGCAGGAAATTTGCCCTTCGATGAATCGATAATCCAATAACCTTTAAGTACTTTTTTGAAAATTGAAAAATCTGGAAGACGACATACTGCTTGAAAAATTCAAATCAGGAGACGTAAACGCTTATGAAGTGCTATTCAAAAGGCACTACAAAAACTTATGCCTCTTTTCCGCCAAACATCTGCAATCCTATGATCTTGCCGAGGAAGTTGTGCAAGAGCTTTTTTGCAAACTTTGGGAAAAAAGAAGCAATCTGAATATTCACAGCTCTTTCAAATCATATTTGTATACCGCTACTCGGCTAAATAGCCTAAAGGAAATCCAAACTCGTCAACTTCACTCTGAACATCACAAGGTCATCAAAACCAACAGTTCGGATTCGGTTGAAGATCAAACAATTGAAAAAAACGAGTTGCAAGCTAAAATTCATGAAACGATATCCAGCCTGCCTGAACAAAGAAGAAAAGTTTTTGAGATGAGCAGAAACGAAGGGCTTAAGTACAAAGAAATAGCTGACAAATTGAATATTTCACCCAAAACTGTTGAAAACCAAATGGGCAAAGCTTTAAGACACATGCGTGAAGCCTTAAAAGAATATTTGCCGGCGATATTAGTTTTTTTCAGTATTTTTTTCAAAAAGTAAATAGGGGTAAAACACGAATCAAGTATCTTATTATCAAGTAAGAAGATCTAAAATGACACAAGAGGAAATCGACAACCTAATCATAAAGCATATTCTCAAGGAAACCAGCTCCGAAGAAGACAAAATTCTTCAGAATTGGCTTTCAATGAATGCGGATAATAAAAAGTATTTCGACGACTTCATGCTTATCTGGAATGAAAGCGAAGATAGCGCTAGCCATGAAACCTTCAATGCAATTGACGAGAACAAGGCATGGGAGAATGTTAAACCCACAGTTGCCTCTCGAAAAATCACTCCCTGGTGGGCTTATGCATCAGCGGCGGCGATAGTATTGGGCACCGTGATAACTTTTTTGTTATTAAGAAAAAATACTAGCGAGCCTGTCCAAATAGCTTGGAATCATGTCACCAATCATGAGGACCACCCTATTAATTATAGTCTTCCTGATAGCTCTATTGTCACGATCGCTGTAGACTCCAAAATCCAATTTCCTGAAAATTTCAACCAAATAGCCAGAGAAATACGTCTCGAAGGAAAAGCCTTCTTTGATGTTACTAAAGATTCCCAACGCCCATTTGTCGTGCACACCCAAAATATCAATGTCAAAGTATTGGGCACTCAATTTTCAGTGGATATCGAAAAAAACAAAACCCAAGTCGCCGTACAGGAAGGCAAAGTTTGGATGTACAAAAACAAAAGCATGGAAGATTCTGTCAAAGGAATATTGCTTACAAAAAATAATATCGGCGAGTACAGCAATAGTTCCAAGTCGATTTCTGAACATAAAATGCTTACAAACAATATTTTCGCATGGAAAAGCGGCAATATAATTTCCTTTGCCAATACGCCTATGCCTGAAGTAATCGCGGACATTGAAGATATTTTCGACGTCAAAATCGTCAATGAAAGCGCCAAGCTTAACAGCAAAACATTCAACGGCAAGTTTCATGATCCGACAATACAAAAAGTATTCAACTCACTTGAATCCACTTACAATGTAAAAGTCACTTTAAAAGATAGCGTTTACTATATTCATTAGTTCGAACTTAATTCTATGCATAGGTTATTTTTCGTAGTTGCGTTTATATTAAGCTCGATACTACAATCATACGCTCAAAAAGGAAATTTGCTGAACAAGATCGTCAAAGCCGGCTATCAAGAAGAGCCTCTGGGCATGGTCATTTCCGATTTGAGCAATCAAGCGCATTTTGATTACGCTTATAACGCCAATTTGGCCAACGAAAACCTCAATATAACGCTTTTATCTCCCGAGATACAGCTAATCGCCGCATTGGATCAGATTTCAAACCAATCGGCTATTGACTACAAAATCAAGGATGATATTGTCATTTTTTTTCCAAAATCCAAAGACAAATCCAAGCCTACTTTGCTCAAGCTTAATGGCAAGATCATTGACGAAATCACACAAAACCCTGTTGCGAATGCCGTCCTCATAGACGATATATTGGGAGAAATCGCTAAAACTGACGCGCAAGGAGAATTTTCCATCATAGTCCCGACCACAGACTTTCTCTTTCAACTTAAAGCTCTGAGCGAAGGCTATGAAGAGAAAAAATTCAACTTCAAACTAAAATCCGATCAAGACTTGACATTGGGATTGAAGCCTATGCCAAACAGATCATACGAAATACTTGCCCAAATTGAAAAGTCAAAAAATCTCAATTCAGCGGTTTATATCGACTTGAAACTGGAAAAAGGTACTCAATGGAAAAACCTGTTCGTGCCTAAAAAATATATTCTAAATGAAAACCCCGCTGAAAATTTGTTAAGCTCACCTGTTCAGTTCAGCGTGATTCCTATAGTAAGCACCAATGGCCCTTATAATCGCATGACTGAAAATTCCGTATCTTTCAATCTTTACGCAGGATACGCCGGAGGTCTCAATGGAGTGGAAGTTAGCCCACTGGCTAATTTTGAGAAATACGATGTCAAAGGATTTCAAATGGCGGGATTATGCAATATCACTGGAGGCAATGCTTTCGGTTGCCAAATATCAGGCTTGACAAATGTCGCTACTTTAAGAGCCAGTGGCTTGCAAATATCAGGATTTGCAAATGTCGCGACAAGAGAAATCACTGGTTGTCAGATAGCAGGATTCACCAACTCAAGCTCAGGAAAACTCAAAGGCTTGCAAATTGGCGGTTTTGGGAATTTCTGCCAAGGCGGCTCTGGCTGGCAAATTTCGGGATTCAACAATCACTCAGGGAAGAAAGAAGCCTTCTCAGGTTTTCAACTTAGCGGATTCTATAATTTGGCAAATAATGAAATAAAGGGCGTACAATTTACCGCAGGATTCAATTGGGCCAAAAGCCATATCAAAGGCCTTCAATTCTCCGCGTTGCTCAACAAAGGCGAGGTTTCCGGTGCTCAAATATCGTCATTGCTCAATATATCAGGCTCCGTTGACGGTTTTCAGTTTAGCATGATCAACTTGGCCGATACTCTTTCCGGTGTCCAGATTGGCTTGTTCAATGCCATAAAGCACCAGAATAGCGGTATTTCCATAGGTTTGCTTTCATTTATCAAAAATGGTTATCAAGCTTTTGACATGTCTTATAATGAAATTGGCTTGCTGAATCTGAACTTCAAAACAGGTCAAAAAGCCTTTTACAACATATTAGGATTTGGATGGCTGATTGGCCAAGAGCCTTTTGCTTGGACATTCAGCTATGGAATAGGAAGCAATATTTCTATCGTCAACAAACTAAGCGTCAACACGGAACTGCATGCTATCAAAATCAACCTTGAGGAAATTGACATCACTCAAACCAATTTCATGGGCAGATTTATAGTAGGGCTGAACTATCAATTTTCGAAGCATTTTGAAGTGTTCGCCAACGGATCCTTGTCCATGCAGTTTTATGAAGAAGATGCGCCTAACCTTCTGGAATTAACTCGAAGAGAAGGCCTTAGCATCAAAAATTACACCTTTGGCGATACCAGAGCCACACTATGGTGGGGAGGCAGCGGAGGCTTAAGATTTATTTTTTAGAAGAAATACCTTTGAATTAATAAGAATTTCCATTCCCTAAGTTAAAATATACTGGGCAATGCTTTTATAGAAAAACAATAATCGTAATATTGCGATATATCAATAACCAAAACAAATACAAACTCTTTCATTTCAAAAGTGTAGATAAGATATCAACCTAATCGCATATTCATGAAAATCATCATCATCGGATCTGTGGCTGCGGGAACTTCCGTAGCCGCTAAAGCTAGAAGAAATCAAGAAAATGTCGAAATAACGATCTATGAAAAAGATTCTGACATTAGTTATTCAGGCTGCGGGCTTCCATACTATATCGGCGAAGACTACATTAAAAGAGACAACCTTACTCCAAGAACTCCAAGTTGGTTTAAAAAAAGATTCAACATCGATATCAATACCCAACATGAAGTTATTGACATAAACCCTTCCACCCAAACATTAACAATTCGAAATCTGGCTACTGGAGACCTCTTTCAGGACAAATATGACAAACTGGTATTGGCCACAGGAGCTACTCCATTCATCCCTCCGATAAAAAACTTGAATCAAAAACATGTCTTCTCGCTCAGAAATGTCCACCAAGCTGATTCAATCTTAAACTTTATTTCCAATCACGCACCAAAGCATGCGGCAATCATCGGATCGGGTTACATTGGATTGGAAATGGCGGAAAACCTTCAGAACAGAGGCTTGAAAGTGTCCATAATAGAAATGGAGGCTTTGCCTATGCCCGCTCTGGATCCAGATGTGTCCGTGCATATTCTCAAGGAATTGAAAAATAAAAAAATCGAGTTTTACGGCAACGAAACAGCTGATAGCATTCTTCATTTCAACGAAAATAAATTCGTAGAACTAAAATCCGGAAAGCAAATAAAAGCCGATCTTGTAATTGTCAGCACAGGAGTAAAACCTCAGACTGAATTGGCTAAAAACATTAACCTGCAAACCAGCGTCCACGGTGCGATAAGGGTCAATGAACACATGCAAACCAGCATTGACAATATCTATGCTGTTGGTGATTGCGCTGTCGCTTATTCAAGAATAGATTTTGAACCAGTATGGGTGCCATTAGGCTCCACGGCCAATAAAATGGGAAGAATATGCGGAGATCATATTACTGGCGGGTCTCTAAAATTTGAAGGAATACTAGGGACTGGAATATTCAAAGTATTCGACTTATCTGTCGCTACGACTGGCTTCACAGAAGAAGAAGCACGCAACAAAGGATACAATATCGCAGTACATCACAACTTCAAACCCAATCAGACCGAATACTTTGCAAGTTCCTCAGAAATGATGATAAAAATGATCGCTGACAAAGATACGGGCAAAATCCTAGGAGCTCAAATCATTGGAAAAAATGGTGTTGACAAACGCATAGATGTTATCGCCACGGCAATTACTTTTGGAGCTACTGCTGAACAGCTGTTCCATTTAGACCTTGCTTACGCGCCTCCATTTTCAACGACCAAAGACCCTGTGCATTACTCAGGCATGGTTCTGAATAATGCGGTCAAAAACTCCAATCCAATCATTACTCCCTATGAGCTTCTAAAAAACAGGCAAGATTATCAAGTGGTGGACGTAAGATCCTCCAAACAATATAATGACGGCCATATAGAAGGCGCTATCAATATTCCTTTGCCAGAACTTAGGGAAAAATATAATCAAATTGAAAAGCATGCTAAAGTTGTCGTTCATTGCAATAAAGGAGTCACTGGAAACGCTGCTCAGAATCTTCTTCAAAACCTGGGGTTCCGACAAGTCTTCAACCTCTCAGGCGGGTATAAAAACTACAAACTTTACCTGATGGCTAAAAGCTAAGCCTATTTTTGCGCTTATGAAATAAGGCTTTTCTAATTTTATTAAAATATAAATAAAAACGAGATTACCAACACTTCACAATCTCGTTTTTTATCAAATCCAACTTGCTATCTACACAGCATATACCACTTCATGAGCTTCTGTTGCATCAGGAATATCCAGCTTGTCAATCATTTTTTCAAGCGCTGCTTGAGGTATAGCAAATTCTCGATTATTATTCTGCTTTAGCAGTTTAGCATATGGCACTTCAACGTAAACCATTTCAATCCAAGCATTGTAGGTAGTGAACAAATCAACCCATCGACCTCTCATATCAGAGGTTATATTTGTCGCATTGAAAACAAATGCTTGCTTCTTCCTCAAATACTCCTTAACAGTAGACTTGGCTTCCTGAATTACTCTACCATTGCCTTTGCTGTCCGTTGGGGAAATTTTCAATTTACGCCGTATATCATCCAAAGAGACTACCGGTAGATCAAAATTCTTCGAAATGTAAGTATCTTTTCCACTTCCGGGCAAACCTGACATCATAATCACCTTTGAACCAAAGTTTTCAAAAGGCAAATAATCAGCGTAGTCGCTTTTCCCTTGAAAATAGTCAAACTTTCCAGCTTGGGAAGCAAACTTTCTTTCAACTCCCCAGCAGTCATTTTCTTTGCATAATTCTTCGTATAAATCAATCTTAAGCATTATCTCTTCCGCATCTCTGCAAATTCGGCCTCTGATATCCGCCCGAGCTAATTCTGCCAATAAACGTGTATCCACCATCAAGCTTGACTTTATGGCATCCTTAGCGGCATTCTTCTTTTCAATTGCCCAAATAGGCAATCCATGCAATCTCACAAGCTTCGAAATCATCTCTCTTACTCTAAAAGGCACTTCAAAATCTCTATACAAAATCGAACGAGCTCTTTTTTCTCCCTTTAACGCGTGCTTGGGACTAATAATCCTCTCCCTGCCGTCGATAACAGCTACTTCAGTTGTTGAAACTTTTTCTATATCATGCATTACAGCCGACATTGCCAGCACTTGCTTCTCAAGCATTTCCAAACTTTGGTAGAAATTGGACGACAACAAGCTTTTCACAACCATATCAGTATGAACAAAGACATCACCCTCAGCATGCCACTCTCCATCTTGAGGCACTCCTTTCATTCGTTCCACCCACTTATAAGACTTAGCCAATACCTCCAAATCAAACTGATCGGAAATATCTATAATCGATTTTTTCCAATCACTTTTCAGATAAATACTCATAGCCATACCATTTATACTTGTTGTAATCAATTAATCTAGCCTGCTTCCATGTTTTAGACCAATGAATATCTGTTTTCACATGAGACATTCTAACTAGCTTAAATAAGCTATCAAATTCATTTTTAGAAACAGGCAACATTCCTTCATTAGTGCTGAACTCTTCTGCATTTCTCACTACAAATCCTTCAGAACATGGTCTTTGGGATATTTCTTCATATCCCCCCAGCTGACCAGCTGTAAGCACACTCTCTTCCCAATCCATGCCCAAATTAGCCTTTAGCCAAGCTCCCAATGCTTGATTTTCATCTTTATGCTGAGAAATAAAATCGCTCAATAAAAATTTCAACCCTATTTCGGGCACTGTAGGAAAATCAAAACACTCCGCTATGAATTTTACCTCATCCCATGACAACCATTTGTCCTTGTTCCTAACAGCAAATACATAAAAATAAGACTCAAGACCTTCATAAACTATGGAATGTGTGCCATACATATTTTCTCCAAATATTTCCAAGTCTTGCAAATCACCCTTGATAAGATTCCATCTTTCAATCAAAGGCTTGTCCCATGGGTGTCGACTCACTTGCGCATGAGATCTGGCAAAAACTCCTTTTTCAGAAATACAATTATTTTGACCGTCTAGCTTTTCGGTCATCACTATATTTTTCATTTTGGAAAATGCCTCAACATAGCCATTGGGCATAAACCGGTCATCCGAGGTTGTTCCTTTGCTTATTTGAGCATGGAGACTCCTCGGATACTTCATAGATTGATTCATGATATTTAGAAATCAATTCGCATCCCAAATAAAAGACATGACTATTTCACAGCCATCTTGAAAATGACTGGATTCTCTAAGAAAATTATTGGGATTAGTTTATAATAATTTACGGTGGCTCAAACGCTAAATTTCAAGGAGTAGAATACAGACTCCAACGCTTAAGCAAAGACGCGGATCGTGTCAAAACGATCGTCTTTAAAAATATTTATTACCGAAAATTACATGACTCTAAACTTTAAAGGGTGGTTATTTAACAACAAAAGTACAAATAATTATAAAAAATCAAAAGCATCTCTGATGAAATGCTTTTGATATCATATTTTTCAATAATCTAGTTTGTCGAAACTATTTACAAAAGCCACAATATTCAATGCCAATTCCATCTCTTTTTGATCAATTCCAGCCTCTTTAGCCTTATCAAAGTGTGCTCTTGTGCACATTTTACATCCATTCGTAATAGAAACACCTAAACAAACCAACTCCACTACTCTGTCGCTGATTTTCTTTTGTTCATCAAATTGAAAATTATCATGAGCCTCAAGCTCCGCCAAATCCTTTCCTCCTACAAATCCTCTCACTTTGCCAAGCGTATTATGAAATGTCATTGACGAGCTTAATACCAATACTTCACCAACTTGATCCAAATGTATCACCTCTTCCTTTACGGCTTTTTTCACTAATACGTCAATCAAAGATTTATTCTTCAAAACATTGGCAACACCTACCATCAATAAAATTTTCTCTTCATCGCTCAATGCTTCGCTGTCAAGCACATATTGCCCATTTTTCAATAACTGATCCGTGTATTTGACCGCATAGCTTTCCGCTATCAAATTCTCAATCATAGAAGTGGAGTGCTTGTCAAATCCCAATCGCTCCATCACCGTGTTATAATCCATAATAATTTCTTTTTTCAATGATAACTTCACGGCTATTTTTAAGTTTTTTTATCAGTAACTTTACAAGAGGAGAATTTCAACATCATTGGCATTTTTCAAGTTATTAATGTCTTGACACTAAACATCAACTGTTATGAGCACATTTGACGAAAGTCTGATTCACTTCGATCAAGTCAAATCCGACGAAAGGCAAGAAATCCTTTTAGGCACAAAAAAACTAACTGTCGAATATTTCAATGAGTTAGTAGTGAATGAAAACAATGATCTCAACGATCTTTACCAAATGCTTGTCAAATACATTCACTATCAATTGGACAAAAACTTTGAAGGCCTATTGAACTTGATCTACAGAATTGATCTCAAAGAAAAGGAATTTGTCTCGGCATTGGAATCTGAAAAGCCCGCCCACAATCTCAGCCTGCTTATTCTCAAAAGAATAGTTCAAAAAGTAATTCTTAGAAAAAGATACGCATAAAAAAAGCCCTGCGATCCGCAGGGCCTCATATAATTATTTTGCTTAATAGCTTAATACTATTTTACTTTCTCAACGATTGCTTTGAAAGCTGCAGGATTATTTAGCGCTAGGTCAGCCAATACTTTTCTGTTAAGATCGATATTAGCTTTCTTCAAAGCACCCATCAATGCTGAATAAGAAAGACCTTCTTGTCTCGCACCAGCGTTAATTCTTTGAATCCAAAGTTTTCTGAATTCTCTTTTCTTAACTTTTCTGTCACGGTACGCGTATCCAAGACCTTTTTCAACAGCATTTTTCGCTACTGTCCATACATTCTTTCTTCTGCCAAAGTAACCTTTAGCTAACTTTAATACTCTTTTTCTACGTGCTCTTGAAGCAACGGTATTTACTGATCTAGGCATAATTTTTAATTTTTTGACGATTTGGTGTCCTTTGCAGGCACTTGAGACCAAACATCGGGTTGCAAATTAAGAAACCAATAGTTTCATTGATTTAAATATAGAAGTGATCCAATACTTGACGATTCCAAAAGCAATCCGCTCATATCTTCCCACCATTTGTAGAATCTTATCCGATTCTCAACATCGCTTTCACGTTGCTCTCATCCGACTTGTGAACCAAACCAGCTTTCGTAAGATTTCTCTTTTGCTTAGTTTCTTTCTTAGTCAAGATATGGCTTTTGAATGCGTGCTTTCTCTTGATTTTTCCTGTACCTGTAAGCTTAAATCTCTTTTTAGCTCCAGATTTAGTTTTAACCTTTGGCATAATCGTTATTTATTAAAATAGTAAAATAATTATTTCTTCTTCACTTTAGGCGAAAGCATAATGATCATCCTCTTTCCTTCCAACTTAGGAAGCTGATCTACTTTAGCCACCTCTTCCAAGGCCTGAGCGAACTTAAGCAATAATATTTCTCCACGTTCCTTGAAGACAATAGTACGCCCGACAAAGTGCACATAAGCCTTTACTTTGCATCCTTCGTTAAGGAAGTTTTGGGCATGCTTCAATTTGAAGTTGAAATCGTGATCATCAGTATTAGGTCCGAATCTAATTTCTTTAAGAACTGTCTTCTGAGCCTTCGCTTTGATCTCTTTTTGCTTCTTCTTTTGCTCGTACTTGAATTTAGAGTAGTCGATAACCTTACAAACCGGAGGATCAGCTTTAGGCGATATTTCTACCAAATCTAAGCCATGCGCTTGCGCAACTTTTATCGCCTCCGATACCGGATATACGCCTTGCTCCACATTTTCACCTACTACTCTTACTTCTCTTGCGGTAATTTTTCCATTAACTCTGTAAGGTTCTTCCACCCTAACTCGACCGCGATTGTTAGATCTCCTTTGTTTGCTGATTGTTACCTCCTTTTATGTTTAAAAATTTTGAGAATGCAAATATCATTATTTTTTTTAAAAACAAAAAATTTGAAAATCAATTCTGCGTCTTTATCATTTTTTTTCCTCAAAAAAACTCAAAAGACGCAGAATGACATATATTAACTTAACCTTCTATGCTTTGTTTGATTTCATTTTTGAAATAAGCCACCGCTTCTTCAATGCTAAAAGTTCCAATATCTCCTTCTCCTTGCTTTCTGATCGAAACTGTCTGGCTTTCAGCCTCTTTTTCTCCCACAATAAGCATATACGGAATACGCTTCACCTCAGCATCGCGTATTTTTCTTCCTATTTTTTCATCTCTATGATCCACATAGCCAGTGATATCTCCTTCTTGGAAAGCGCCGTATACCTTCTCTGCATACTCTTCAAACTTTTCAGAAATAGGCAATACCGCTACTTGCTCAGGAGCCAACCATAATGGGAACTTGCCAGCGCAATGTTCGATCAATACCGCTGTAAATCTTTCCAACGAGCCAAATGGAGCTCTATGAATCATTACTGGACGGTGCTTTTGGTTATCGTTCCCTACATATTCCAACTCGAACCTTTGCGGCAATTGATAATCCACCTGAATAGTACCCAACTGCCAGCTACGGCCAAGAGCGTCTTTGACCATAAAGTCAAGCTTCGGTCCATAAAAAGCCGCCTCGCCAAGTTCTGTCACAGTCTTTAAGCCTTTCTCTTCAGCGGCTTCAGCGATAGCTGCCTCGGCCTCTTCCCAAAGCTTATCGTCTCCTATGTATTTCGCTTTATTTTCAGGATCACGCAATGATATCTGAGCAGTGTAATCATCAAACCCTAAGGCGTTGAAAACATACAATACCAAATCAACCACTTTCTTGAACTCTTCTTTCACCTGATCCGGACGACAGAAAATATGCGCGTCATCTTGAGTAAATGATCTCACACGTGTCAAGCCATGCAATTCTCCATGTTGCTCGTATCTGTATACTGTTCCAAATTCAGCAAGTCGCAAAGGCAATTCCTTATAAGACCTTGGTCTTGACTTGAATATTTCACAGTGATGCGGACAGTTCATCGGCTTCAAAAGATATTCCTCGCCTTCATGAGGAGTCTTGATCGGTTGGAAAGAATCCTCTCCATATTTCTCATAGTGACCAGAAGTCACATACAAATCCTTATGTCCAATATGAGGAGTAATTACTCCTTGGTATCCAGCTTTAACTTGCGCTTTTTTCAAGAAATCCGTCAAGCGATCCCTCAACAATGTGCCTTTTGGCAACCAAAGAGGCATGCCCATGCCGACTTTCTCAGAGAAAGTGAACAATTCAAGCTCTTTTCCTAACTTTCTATGATCTCTCTTCTTCGCTTCCTCGATCATTTCAAGGTATTCTGTCAATTCCTTTTTCTTAGGAAATGTAACACCGTAAATACGAGTAAGCATTTTGTTCTTCTCATCGCCTCTCCAGTAAGCTCCAGCCACTGTCATTAGCTTCACAGACTTGATCATGCCTGTATGAGGAATATGCGGTCCACGACAAAGATCGACAAACTCACCTTGTTGGTAGAATGTAATCGATCCGTCTTCCAAACCATCGATAAGCTCTAACTTATACTCATCGCCTTTTTTTGTAAAATAATCAATGGCATCAGCTTTGCTTACCTCAGTTCTGATGTACTGATTTTTCTGCTTGGCAAGCTCCTGCATTTTTTTCTCGACTTTTTCCAAATCATCCGCCGAAAATTCGATATCGCCAAAATCCACGTCATAATAGAACCCAGTATCAATGCTAGGCCCAATACCGAACTTAATGCCTGGATAAAGCGCTTCCAAAGCTTCCGCTAGCAAGTGAGCGCTGGAGTGCCAGTATGTTTGTTTTCCATCGGCGTCATTCCATGTCAAAAGCTGAACTTCAGAATCTTCGTTGATTGGTCGGGAACTATCCCAAACCTCACCATTTACTTTAGCTGACAATACATTTCTTGCTAAACCTTCGCTAATACTGGAAGCGATTTGAGCACTTGTCACGCCTGATTCGTATTCTCTAATACTTCCATCAGGCAATGTAATTTTTACCATTTTTGTTGTTGTTTTAAAATTTCATTATCAATACTACAAACTATTGATGTGTTTTATAGGAGCGACTTCCTCTTTGGACTCCAGCTCCTTTTTCCTTCTTACAAATTCTCTTTTTCTGCGGACATTATCCATATCCCGAATTAAAGCCGAATCTGCAGGACTTAAATTTAACGCTTTTTGATAAAATTCAATAGCAGATGTATACCAAAATTTACTTTCATAAGACTTTGCTTCGATCACAAAGAAATCCACTTGCGTGCTGTCAATCGCAATCCCTTTTTGAGCATAATAAATCGCGGAATCATAAAAGTTCAAGCTCAAGTATCCATCACTCAACAACTTCAAAAGCCGGATATTGCTTGTATCTTTTTCATATTGACTTTGCAAAGCACCCAATGCTTCTTTATTCTTGCCTATCAACTGATAGTACAGCGCATCATCAATCGCTTTTTGAATCGAATCCGTCACATTGCCTTCAAATTCATTTTTCAAAGACATGACTTTGCTAGAATCCTGCTCGCTTAAATACAGATCGAATAAACTATGGTAAATCTGATCATCAAATTGAGACCTCAAACTTCGTTGCCAGGCCTGCTCAGCGCCTAATGTATCGGATTTTCTTAGATCCAAATAACCTAGCAAAGAAAGCATATTCGGCGACTCGTTTCGCAAGGCCAACGCCTGCCCGACATACTCGAAAGCGGCAGAATCCTCTCCTTGCTCGAATTTCCCTTGGGCTAAAATGCTCAGTACTGAAAACGAACGATCTCCGCTCTCATACAAGTCTTCAGCGTATTGAACAGCTTTCCCCACATCTCCAACTCTCAACAACATACCTGTGTAAAACTGCTTCATCTCCAAGGACGCTGAGTCAAGCTCCACGGCCTTATCCATAGCACGAAGAGCTGCAATGCTATCTCCCAATAGCATCGACACTTTCGCTTTTTGAAAATAAATTCTAGGATCTTGTGTATTTCTTATAATTTTTCCGTTAAGCTCTTCCAGGTATTCTTGATAATATTCACGATCAAAAACCGGCGGAGACTTCATCTTTTCTCTGCCAAACTCCGGCTGGCACGATGCGAATGCGCAAAATAAAACGAGTATCATCAAACTCGAAAAAACTCTGCTCTTGAACTTATGAAGACTTTTTGTTTTCAAAACCTTTCCTGTGTTTAGGCAAATTTTTAACCAAGCTCTGATACCAATGATATTTCAAAGCTTCCTTTTCATTTTCATTCAACTTAAATTCAATATCCGACTTATGCAACCTCTCAGTCAAATCATGAAGGCAAATAGCCGCGGTAACCGAAATGTTAAAACTTTCTGTGAATCCATACATCGGAAGAGTCACATACGCGTCTGCAAGCTCCAAGGCCTCATCACTCAAACCTTGATGCTCATTCCCCAGCACTATTGCTACTTTTTGATCCAAAGGAATATCAGACACACTCACTCCTTCGGCATGAGGAGATGTCGCATAAATTTTATATCCTTTTGCTTTCAATTGCTCATAACAAAGCCTTGTATTAGAGGTATTCTCTTCATGAAACTGATGAACATCCACCCATCTCCCGGCTCCTTTGGCCACATATGGATTTAGCCTGTATTGACTTTCCTGTTCGATCATATACAAATCTTGAACGCCAAAGCAATCGCAAGTTCTCATGATAGCGCTGGCATTATGAGGTTTATAGATATTTTCCAATACAACAGAAACCCAACGCGTTCTATCCTGAAGAACAGTATGTATTAGATTTCTTTTATGCTCAGTAATTACCCCTTCCAAATAATCACAAAAAGCCCTGTCATCAGGGCTTAGTATATTTTCTTCAGTCATTTTTCAAATCATTTGCCAAATAAGCCCAACTGTTCCTTATCGTCTCCAGCTGACTGATTTTGTTCCTCAAGCAACTTGATCATGGATATTTTGCCTATGCCAAGCTTATTCCCTATGGATTTCCAACCTTTGACAGTATCCAACAAATCCATGTCATATATTGAAGTTTGCTTTTTTCTAGTGCCTTGCGGAGTATAAGCTATTTCCACTTGCGGCGCATCCGAAGAACTCACCACACGCAACTCTGACCTTCTATGATCAGATATGAACTTGAATCGCTTGTTCAATGTTGAAGTCTCAACTCTAAATCTCTTGGCAAAATATTCCTTCTGAGCTCCATCGAAATAGATCGCAGAGAAAACGCTTTCCTCATCGAATTTCTCCAAGTGCATCAAAGTCTCAATATCAAATCTTAGAGAAGGCTCATATGTTTGCAACTCATATGTTCCATCCTTGTAAAAAGCAATCAACCTGTCACCCGAGAATTTCCCTAAACTCTTGCCTCTCCCATCATTATTCAGTCGTCCAACAGTACTGTCATACCAAACTTCAATGCCTCCAAGAGTCGAAGCTCCATCAGATATTTTTGTGATGCCGTTTCTCGCCAGAGAATATTTAGTCAAAATATTTCCAGCAGCAGCTCTTCCCTTAATATCCAATTCCGCGAAATCATATTCGAATATCTTCGTTCTAGCCGCACAACCTGCCGTTAGCTTCACTTTGATAATCTCAGCCTCACCATTTGGATTAGCAGAGAAGTATAGCACCTTAGACTTCTTTCCTCCTTTGATCAATTCGTATTCACGGTCACGAGTTACCGTCAAGACTTGAAAACGTTTGATCATAGTTCTTCCAGAATCTCCGTCCAGATAAACCAAATTGAAAACCTTGCGTTCATCATTGCGCTTGAAAACTTCAACATGAATGATATCCTTGCCGACAAATACTTTATCAGAGTTCTTGGTCACCAAGCATCTTCCGTCTCTTCTAAACACCAAAATATCGTCAATATCAGAGCAATCCGCGACAAACTCATCCTTTTTAAGAGATGTTCCTATGAAACCTTCCTTGCGATTGACATAAAGCTTGACATTGCTGGCAGCTACTGCCGTAGCATCAATATTTTCAAAACTTCTGATTTCCGTCTTTCGCTCTTTGCCTTTGCCGAACCTTTTCAACAAATCCTGATAGTACGCAATTGCAAAATCAACAATATGCGCCAAATGATATTCCGTTTCCTGAAGTTCTTCTTCGATATTCTTCATCAACTCATCCGCTTTGAAAGAGTCGAATTTAGATATACGCTTGATCTTAATCTCTGTGAGTCTTACAATGTCCTCATCATTGATTTCTCTATAAAATTCAGGTTTAAAAGGCTCCAAGCCTTTATCAATCGTTTGAAGAACAGCTTCCCACGTTTCACACTCTTCAATATCTCTATATATTCTATTCTCAATGAATATTTTTTCCAAAGAAGAGAATAAATATTTTTCCTTAAGCTCGTCTCTCTTTATCTCCAGCTCCCTAGTCAACAAAGAAACCGTCTGTTCATTGCATGTTCTAAGTATATCATCAACGCCCAGAAAAGCTGGTTTTTCGCCAATGATCACACAAGCATTTGGCGAAATTGAAACTTCACAATCCGTAAAGGCATACAAAGCGTCTATCAGCAAATCCGGCGATTGGTTAGGAGCCAAATGGACCAAAATCTCCACATCCTTTGCCGTATTATCGACAACTTTCTTGACCTTGATTTTTCCTTTGTCATTGGCTTTGATAATAGACTCGATCAAGCTATTCGTTGTCGTGCCAAATGGAATATCTTTGATCGCCAGCGTTTTTTTATCTACTGCTTCAATCTTCGCCCTTACTCTTACCTTGCCTCCTCTCTTACCTTGATTATAATCCGTAAAGTCAGCCATGCCACCTGTCGGAAAATCAGGATAAATTTCAACATTCTTGCCTTTAAGCAAATTAATAGACGCTTCAATCAGCTCGATAAAGTTATGCGGCAATATCTTCGTGGAGAGACCTACTGCGATACCTTCAACGCCTTGCGCCAATAAAAGTGGAAATTTCACTGGCAAATTTATAGGCTCATTCTTACGTCCATCATAAGAAAGTTGCCAATCAGTAGTCTGCTTGTTGAACAATACCGCCAATGCAAACTTTGAAAGCCTTGCTTCAATATATCTTGGCGCGGCTGCCCTGTCTCCAGTCCTTACATCTCCCCAGTTACCCTGCGTATCGATCAACAAATCCTTTTGCCCCATATGGACAATAGCATCGCCAATAGCCGCATCACCATGCGGGTGAAATTGCATGGTATGCCCTATGATATTTGCAACCTTGTTATAACGTCCATCATCAAGCTCTTTCATAGCGTGCATAATTCTACGCTGCACAGGCTTGAATCCATCTTGTATCGAAGGCACCGCTCTTTCGAGTATTACATAGGATGCGTAATCCAAAAACCAGTTTTGGTACATGCCCGACACAACAAGAGCGTCATGCAAAGAGTCGTCTTTTTTTTGACCTAATGGGTCTATATTTGAATTATTATCTTCCATTTAAAATTCCAATTTCAAACTAAGACGCGATTTCATCAATCACATCCTTTTCTACTCTAAGATTGTCTATGATGAAATTCTGTCGGTTAGGTGTATTTTTACCCATGTAGAATGTAAGCAATTGCTCAATCGAAGTTTGCTTTTGCAGTATCACAGGCTCCAACCTTATATTTTCACCGATGAAATCGCCAAACTCATTAGGAGAAATCTCGCCAAGTCCCTTGAATCTTGTCACTTCCGCCTTTGCTCCGAGCTTATTAGTAGCTTTTTGCTTTTCTGCTTCCGAATAACAATAAATCGTTTCCTTTTTATTTCTCACTCTGAAAAGCGGCGTTTCTAAAATAAACAAATGTCCATTTTTAACCACGTCAGGAAAAAACTGCAAGAAGAATGTCATCAACAACAAGCGTATATGCATGCCATCAACATCAGCATCGGTAGCGATTACAATTTTTCTGTACCTCAAGCCATCTATTCCATCTTCAATATTCAAAGCGTGTTGCAACAAGTTGAATTCTTCATTTTCATATACTACCTTCTTCGTAAGATTGAAACAATTCAACGGTTTCCCCCTCAAACTAAATACTGCTTGAGTCTGCACATCCCTAGACTTGGTGATAGATCCACTTGCGGAATCCCCCTCGGTAATGAAAATCATTGTGTCTTCAGGATTTTTAGCTTTTACATCATTGTAGTGCATTCTGCAATCTCGAAGTTTCTTATTATGCAGGTTAGCCTTTTTAGCTCTTTCATTAGCCAGCTTCTTAATGCCGGAAATTTCTTTTCGTTCTCTTTCCGACTGCAAAATTCTCTTTTGCAAAGCTTCGGCAACATCAGCATGCTTGTGCAGGTAATCATCCAATGACTTTTTCACAAAGTCATTCACAAAGACTCTCATCGTTGGTCCGTCAGGTCCTACTGCCTGCGACCCCAATTTCGTCTTTGTCTGCGACTCAAACACAGGTTCCATAACTCTCACAGACACGGAAGCCACTATGCTAGCGCGAACATCCGTCGCGTCATAATTTTTTCCATAGAAGTCCCTAACCGTCTTCACCAAAGCTTCCCTGAATGCCTGAAGATGCGTTCCTCCTTGAGTAGTAAACTGTCCATTAACAAATGAATAGTATTCCTCGCCATATTGGTTGGAGTGCGTCAAAGCCAATTCAATGTCATCGCCTTTTAGATGAACAATTGGATATCTTAATGCTTCCTCATTCGTTTTTCTTTGCAATAAATCTAATAACCCATTTTCCGAATGGTATTTTACATTATTGAAATTTACTGTAAGGCCAGCGTTTAGAAAAGCATAGTTCCAAATCTGGTCATCAAGATATTGAGGTATAAAGTGATAATTTTTGAAAATCGAATCATCCGGTTCAAAAATTATCAAAGTGCCATTCTTTTGGTTTGTTGGCTCTAGCTCGCTTTCATTCAATAGTTCCCCTTGATTGAATTCCGCAAACTTTGTTTGTCCATCTCTAAATGATTGCACTTTGAAATATGTGGAAAGAGCATTCACCGCTTTCGTACCCACACCATTCAATCCTACAGACTTTTGAAAAGCCTTCGAATCATACTTACCACCTGTGTTGATTTTGGAAACACAATCCACAACTTTTCCCAAAGGAATTCCTCTTCCATAATCTCTTACTTCTACACGATGCTCTGAAATACTAATGTTAATTTGCTTGCCAAATCCCATCACGTGCTCATCGATGCAGTTATCAATGATTTCCTTCACCAACACGTAAATACCATCGTCTTGAGCGGAACCGTCCCCCAATTTACCGATGTACATTCCGGGCCTCAGCCTAATATGTTCTTTCCAGTCCAACGACCGGATACTATCTTCTGTATAATTTGATTTATTTTCAGCCATTTATATTTTATTTCTACAAAAGAATCCGCTTCTACTTGCTTTTGCTCATCAACAACACTTTAACAAGCCAAGCCAAACCGATTAAAAACAATCCTGACATCGCATAAATTAATGGCGAGGCAATACTCAAATCCTTGATGTCATTGTTATTCAACATTCCTATAAACACCACGCTAAGCGTGAATATTAAATTAAGAATCGCATTAAACCCTGCTAGCCATTCCACTACCCCCTTTATCAATGCAGGTCTGGCGGAAGAAGATATATTTTGCTTCATCAGGTTACCCAAAACTAAAAAAGCCAAATTGGCTATCAGCACGAACACAACTGTTCCATAAAAAAATTCATTGCGACTTACCATGTCATCCAACTGGCTTACATCCGCACTCCCTACCAATACGCTGTTTGGCAATCCTGAGTATATATACAACAATACTCCAACAAACACTATCAATGTCACAGCCCTTAAGGGCGAAACAACCTTATCCATGCATCTACAATTTTAATCTTTCAACTCACTAAAAACACAAATTAAAAAAATAGAAGTGCATTATCAAAGGTTTAGCAATATAAGGAATAAAAAACTAAAAAAAAGAGCACTAACAAATTTAGCCAACTAATTCTTCCTCAACACCAATATTTTTCTGATACTCATGTCTATTCACCTGCATGACATTAGCCAAGTTCCATTCCACAGCTTCTTTAAATTCAAATTGCCTTGCAGGACAATCCTTTACTCTGCATATCTCGCAAGCAGATGGCAAACATGGATCCGCATGTATAAAGAACTCTATAGGCACTTCAGACTCCTCACCAGCAAGCTTTTCAATGCTATCAACAAGGTCATGAGCCTTTTCCAGCTCGTAATACCTTGGCAAGGTCACATGACAATCAACATGCAAAGCCGGGCCGTATTTAATAATTCTCAAATTATGAACATCTATCCATTCATCTCTTCGATGCTTGCTTAGCATCTCAACGACTTTCTCAACTTCTTTGTAATCCGCCTCGTCCATGATACCGGCTATGGATTTTCTGACAATTTTCACCCCTGTAACTAAAATGATCAAGCCAAAGACTATAGCCATAGCATTATCCAAAAATTCATATCCGGTGAGCATAATTGCAGCAAGGCCTAAAACCAAGCCAACGGTAGAATATGCATCAGACTTCAAATGCTTGCCGCTTGCGATCAAAGTCACTGAATGATTGCTCTCTCCTTGCTTAACCATATATCTGCCTAAAAAATAATTCACCATACCCGTAAATAAAATCAAAGCCAAACCTAAATCTAGACTTTCCAATTCATGAGGATTAAAAAAGCCGTGAATAGACTTTACAATCATTGCTAAACCGGCAAAACCTATCATTGCTCCTTCAATTCCAGAAGCGATAAACTCTATCTTCCCATGACCATACGGATGATTTTTATCTTTTGGAAAAGAAACCAGAAACAAGCTATAAAATGAAAAAACTCCCGCTACGACATTCACAATCGACTCCAAAGCATCAGTAAGTATCGACATGGAGGAAGTATAATAGTAAGCAACTAACTTCACCAATAGCAACAATACACTCACGCTCACAGCGATTATCTGAACACTTAAGTTTTTATTGAAGTCGATTTTATTATCCATAGCCTAAATTATTTTTTTGAAAGGGCTAAAAACAAAAAAAACCGATTCTTTTCAGAATCGGTTTTTAATATTTCTATTGATTTTCATCAATCTTATTTCACTAGTTTTGGAGTGGAAGCGTAAAGGATCTTACGAGCATTCGCTTTCTTTAGTTCCTCTTGAACGTCTGTTACAATACCCATTTTCGCTTCTTGCGAAATTTTCATTGACATTGTAATCTTATTTCTATCCGACTCCGGTAGTTTTGTTTTCTCCTGCTCCACGAACAAAGCGATATCTTCAGGTTCCATCAAAACTCCATTTGCTTGAATCTTAGGCTCATCACCATATTTTGTTACTTCCTTTGGAGTACCAATAAATATGTAACTTACCAGAGATTTCTTTTCGATCTTACTCAGCTGGC
Source organism: Aureibacter tunicatorum (assembly GCF_036492635.1). Lineage (GTDB taxonomy): Bacteria > Bacteroidota > Bacteroidia > Cytophagales > Cyclobacteriaceae > Aureibacter > Aureibacter tunicatorum. Next base: position 1,216,010 of record NZ_AP025305.1, on the reverse strand, counting down.
TTGCCTGAGGCAATTTTTGCGTAATCAACAAGTCATCCGTTCTCATCACAGTTGTTACCATGAAGAAGAACAAAAGCATGAAGATAATATCTGGCAATGCTGATGTAGGGATCTCCTGACTAGTTCCGGTTTTTTTCTTAAACTTCGACATAATTAGTTACCGATTTTAGATGGTTCAGCAATTGAAATCTGCTTAGGAATAGTCTTACGAATCTCATCGTATTTATCCTTTTTATCAGCATCTTTCCTATCGAAATTATTGAATTCTTCCAAAGTCATACCCATTTTCTTCGCATATATCTCATTATAAGATAAGTGAAGCACATCAAGTATTCCTATGAATTTTTCATAACTTGTACCACGGTCAGTTTTGAATGAAACAATGGCTTTTTTCGGACTTTCAGATAAGTCTTCTTTTCTTCCATTATTTAATACAAATTCCTGCACCTTAGGCTTCAAGTTCTCCAGTGGTTGCGTCCAAGGCTCGCCATTCACTAGCACTCTATCGCTCGAGTTCACCAAGATTTTGAATAAGTTCTTATCCTTAATCTTAACATCGATTTGTTCTTCATTCGGATCCGCTTTTGGTGGCAATAGCAACAAGATACCTTTATCCGATGCGATTGTTGTAGTCACCAAGAAGAAGATCAAAAGCAAGAAAGCGATATCGGCCATCGAACCAGCGTTCACCTCAGCTGAAGCTCTCTTAGATTTCTTCATAAAAAGCTATTTATTTAATAATCTTATGAAATTCGGTATATACCATACCTACTACAGCAACGAAAGTCAATACGTATGTCATATTCAACATACCACCAACTACTTGCGATCCAGTAGCACCTACACCAGCTTTAGTGTAAGTAGCCAATACTTCGTTACCAGCGACACTATAAGATATCCCAAAAACAACAGCCAAAACCACAATAGCTCCAGCGAATTTTAGGATGGACTTAGGATCACCAATAGCGTTGATTAACGGCATGACTACAGCTGCAAGGATAGAAACACCTAGCAAGAAGTAAGTCAAATTTAATCCTATATCTACTAAATTCTCCATTATTGTTTCTTTGATTAGTTAACGATAAATTGTTTCTAATATTATTTAGAAAGGTTGTGCTTCACTAGCAAGTCTACTAGAGAAATAGAAGCATCTTCCATTTGGTTAACCAAAGAATCAATTTTAGAAACACAATAGTTATAGAACAACTGAAGGATAATCGCAACGATCAAACCACCTACTGTAGTCAATAGGGCTACTTTAATACCACCAGCAACCAATGAAGGAGAGATGTCTCCAGCAGCTTGGATAGCGTCAAATGCACCAATCATACCAATTACAGTACCCATGAATCCTAGCATCGGAGCCAAAGAGATAAATAGAGAGATCCAAACTAGACCTTTTTCCATTCTACCCATTTCAACAGAACCGTAAGCGATGATTGACTTCTCAACCATATCGATTCCTTCTGAGTATCTCAAAAGACCTTGAGTAAAGATAGAAGCAACAGGACCTTTAGTGTTCTTGCATACTTCTTTAGCAGCTTCGATTCCACCTGATTGCAAAGCGTCTTCAACTTTAGCCAACAACTTCTTAGTGTTAGTTGTAGCCAAGTTCAAAGTGATGATTCTTTCAATAGCAATAGCAAGACCTAAAATCAAACAGATCAATACAATTCCCATGAACTCAGGACCACCTTCGATGAATTTCTCTTTCACCGCTTGACGGAATCCAATTGGCTTTGCTTCCTCTTCAGGAGCAGAAGGAGTAACAGCTTCAGCTTCAGCAGCAGGAGAATCTTCAACGATTGTCTCTGCAACACCGCCATCTTCAGCAGCTTCTGTTGAATCAACAGCAATTGTCTCGCTCTCTTCAGCATCTTGAGCGAAAGTAATTGAAGGAATACCGAACGACATCGCACCGGCAATCATCAATAAAGAAAATAACTTTTTCATAGTTCAGTTTTTAAGTAAATTCAGTATTAAAGATTAGTTAAGAAATTTTTAAAAAATCTGCAGAGAGGAAGGGATTCGAACCCTCGGTACATCTTCTCGATGCACACTCGCTTTCCAGGCGAGCACCTTCAGCCACTCGGTCACCTCTCTATTTCAATGCTGGCTTAAAATTAGCGAACACAAATAAATCAATAAAAATATCTTTATGCAAGAACTAAATAGTTTTTTAAGCCAGTATTTTTTTTATATCATTTCGCCAGCCAACGGAACTTCCAGCCACGTCTTGACCAGATCAACTTCCTTCATATTGCCCAACAAATACATCAATTTTGTCACAGCCGCCTCCGTTGTAATATCTTTTCCGCTCAAAACACCCCTACTTTCGAGTTGCGAGCTTGTAGCGTATTGACCATGAACGACTTTCCCTCCAGCGCATTGAGAAACGTTAAATAGCACTATTCCTTTTTCATTGGCCTCAGACAACAGATCCAAAAACCACGCATCTGTTGGAGCATTCCCAGAGCCGTAAGATTCAATCACCACGCCTCTCAAGTTCTCCGCATTCAACACTGCCTTGACAATCTCCTTGGTAATGGATGGATATAATCTCAAAACGGCTACATTAGGGTCAAAATCATATTTCACCTCCAAAACACCATATGGATTATAAGGCATAATTACATTGTAATCATATTCGATCATTATTCCCGCTTTGGCCAAAGTCGGGTAATTCTCCGACTCAAAAGCGGCAAACAAACTGCTTTTTTCTTTTTGAGCTCTATTTCCTCTGAACAGTTTGTAATCGAAATATATGCAAACTTCCGGAACAGCAGGCCTTCCACCTACTCTCTTAGCCGCTATTTCAATCGCTGTAATCAAATTTGCACGAGCGTCAGTTCTCCTAGCGCCTATAGGCATTTGAGATCCGGTAAAAATCACAGGCTTATTCAAACCTTTAAGCAAATAACTCAAAGCCGACGCGGAATAAGCCATTGTATCCGTTCCATGCAAAACCACAAAACTGTCAAACAATAAGTAGTTTTCTTCAATCACACGAGCGATGCTCTTCCAGTCTTCAAAAGACACATTAGAAGAATCAATTGTCTTATCAAATGAATGAACATCCAAAGCGATATCCATGCTATTCAATTCAGGAACCTTTTCCATGATCTGGTCAAAAGGCATCGGCACCAAAGCACCTCCTCCATTTTGAACCATCCCGATAGTTCCGCCAGTATAAATAATCAGGACATGCACCAAGCCTTCGGCTTCTTTGGCTTGTCCTTCTCGTTCAATTTTAAGCATCAAAAGTTCTTAAAAATTTTCAAACTATTGTCAGTTGTCACTTTCGCGACTTCCTCCAATCTCACTTCTTTTAAATCAGCGATTCTTTGAGCTATCAACGGAATATATGAAGGTTTATTACGCTTTCCCCTATATGGAGTCGGTGAAAGATAAGGCGCGTCAGTCTCCAATACGATTCTATCCAAGCCTACATGAGGGAGAACCTTATCCAAGCCCCCGTTTTTAAATGTCGATACGCCTCCAATTCCTATATAAAAACCTAAATCCTCAATTTTCCTTGCATCTTCCACACTGCCTGTAAAGCAATGAAAAATACCTTCCAGATTTCCATCTTGCTTGGATTTGACTATTTCATACGTTTCTTCAAACGAATCTCTGCAATGCAGAACAATTGGCAAATTATGCTCTTTAGCCATATCAATTTGCATTGCCAAAGCCAATTCCTGCTCTTTTTTCAAGCTCTTATCCCAATAAAGATCAATGCCAATCTCCCCTACTGCCGTCCAATTTCTTTCACCCAAAAGCTTTTCAACTCTTTCCAACTGTTGAGGATAATCAGACTTTACATAACATGGATGTATGCCAATCATCGGATGACATACTTCAGGATATTTTGATTCCAGAGCCAACATTTTCTGGATTGAATCCTCGTCGATATTAGGCATAAATATCTTTTCCACGCCTGAAGACAAACATTCTTCTATAATTTGATCAACGTCCTGCTCAAACTCTTCGCTATATATATGAGCATGTGTATCTACAAATTTCATAATATTTTATTTACAATATATCAAAGCTAAAACCAAGAGACTTGAAATGATCAATATATCTTGGCAACACATATTTTAACAATTTTTCTGATTTCAAACTGTCATGAAACACTATCACGGAACCTGGATTAGTATTTCTTATCGCTAATTTCAAACAAAGCTCGGCCGGCAAATACTTAAGATAATCAGCGACCAACACATCCCACATGACAATACGATACTCGTTTACCAAACTTTCAATCTGGGATTTACGAATCCGTCCATGAGGAGGCCTGAACAGCTTCTTGTATTTATCAGACAAACCTTCCTTATCAATTTGCTTTTCGAAAAGCAAAATATTATTGCGATAAAAATCATCAAAGACTTTTGTTCCTACCACATGATTGAATGTATGATTTCCAAAAGCATGGCCATCATCGACCACTTTATGAGCCAATTCCGGATATTTTCTCACATTATCTCCAACCCAAAAAAAAGTCGCTTTGACTCCTTTCTCCCGCAACACATCCAGCACCCATTCTGTAACTCTTGGTATAGGCCCGTCATCAAAAGTCAAATACAGCTTATCGCTATCCTTTCTCCAAATCAATTCAGGAAACTGATCGGAGATTAATTCTGGCACTTTATGCGGAATCATCAGAAGGAATATCTTTTAGCCTGAACGACAAAAGGGTAATATCATCGTCATATTGCTTATCCCCTTTAAACTCATGAAGCGAATAAACCAAGCCTTGGTGAATGTCCTCCAAGTCCTTATTAATATTTCCAGACAAATAGCTTATCACTCTCGACTCTCCAAACTCCTCACCTAAAGGACTGAAATTCTCCGTCAATCCATCAGTATAGCAAAACAACGTAAATCCTCCACTTAAATCCACATTTCCTATCTCCAAAAACGGCAAGGGCTCAAAAAAGCCCAACACGGTGCAGCCCTTTTTCAAAAGCTGAGCGCCTCCTTCTTTACCAAATAATATTGGAGGGTTATGACCAGCGTTCACATAAGTCATTAGCTTACGCTCCTTGTCAATCATCGCGATAAAAAATGTGATAAAATTCTCTGAATTTCCTCCCTTATGCACCTGAGAATTGACTACCTCCACTATTTCTTTCAGGTCATGAGTTTTTTTAACGATTGTTCTTAAAGAAGCTTGAAAGTTTGACATCAACAATGCGGCAGGAACGCCTTTTCCTGACACGTCCGCGATGCAAACTATATACTTTTCATCAGAAACCTTCAAAAGGTCGTAATAATCTCCCCCTACAGAATGGTGAGGTTGATACTTCGCCGCTACTTGAACATTGCCTTCATTAGGCAAAGACTTTGGCAACAAATGCTTCTGCACTTTCTCCGCAATTTCGAGTTCTCGATTGATAAGCTCTTGATACATTTGCTTTCTCGCCAATTTTTTATTCTCAATCGCCACGAGCATGATGTTGCTTAAAGCTTGCACAAAATCGGTATTTACCAAGCTTTCAGCGCTTTCCTTATCCTTTCTATATGAAATAAACACGACAGCAAGCAATTCTGTCTTATGAGCAACAGGTATCGCCTTGTCAAACTCTTTAAAGTCCGAGTCGCATTTCATTTCCTTTAGGTCATGAATTCCATCAAGCTCTAAAAACTCCTTTCCTAACTCCTTGTCTTTAAAGTTTATCTTTGTGCCAAAATTCACTTTCCCTTTCCAAATCTCGTCATTCACATACAAAGCCAGCTTGCTGATATTCAAACTTGCCCTCAATGTAAATTCATAAATCCGATACAAAGACTCCTCTGCCAAATTATTATTGATTGCCTTGGTTATTTCCAACAAGGCATTCAATTCCAGTTCTTTCAGCTTATATTTACTCTCCAATGAGATTACATTTTCCATAGCAAGGCTTTTACATAGTATTATGAGCAAACAACCCTTTTTTGGTCGCTAAAAAATAACAATGCTCGTACTGACAAGATTCTAATTCATCCTCAACCATATCCGTATCCACATCGGACATGACTTTGACCCATCCTTTGTCAACCATATTCCTAAGCGCCACTTCCAAATCGTCTTTAGATTCGCAATCGATTTCATCCATCAATTTTTCAAATGACAACACGAAATACAACTCATCCAAAATATCAAATTCTAGTTGTTCCATTTTTGCATTGCTTATAATCAAGAGCAAATATAATAAACATTCGATTAAGAATCTTCTTGTAGAATATTTGCCGCAATTTCATTTCCACTCGCAAAAAGACAAAAAAAGAGATGCAATCCAATATTTTTAGTTAAATTGCAAGAAATATTAGCAGATCGACAATCAAAACATTGAACAACTCCAAGGAAAAAATAATCATGGGCATCGACCCAGGAACAAGCATCATGGGTTATGCTGTCATCATGATCAAAGGCAAAAATATTAGCGTGATGCAATATGGCGTCATTCATTTGAAAAAATACGCTTCGCATGAACTGAAGTTGAAAAAAATTTTCGATCGCGTCCTAAGTTTAATAGAAGAATACTTGCCTGACGAAATGGCTTTGGAAGCTCCATTCTTTGGGAAGAATGTTCAATCCATGCTGAAACTCGGTCGCGCCCAAGGCATTGCCATGGCTGCTGCATTATCACGAGAAATACCTATTACGGAATACGCTCCACGTAAAATAAAAAAAGCCATCACCGGCAATGGCGCTGCATCCAAAGAACAAATCGCTCGATCTCTTCAACAACAACTTGGATTAAACGACATACCAGAACATCTGGATGCGACTGACGCTCTCGGAGTCGCTCTTTGCCACCACTACAACTCCGGGGTTCTTCCAAGCATCACGACTTCAAGCAAAAAAAGCTCTAAACCCACAAACAGCAAAACTTCAAAAAGCAATTCTTGGGACGACTTCATCCAATCGAATCCTAATCGGATAAAAAAATAGCCTGTAAAAACAGGCTATCAAATTATAAATTCCAATCATTTAGAGCTTCTCATAAGCCTCCACGATCTTATTCCTCGCATCTTCAAATTCCTCTTCCGAAAGCTTTAACTTTGGCCTGCTAAAATTCATATCATCCATTACCTGCATAGGTATCAAGTGAATATGCACATGCGGCACTTCCAAGCCAATCACAGCTTCTCCCACTCTCAAACAAGGCATAGCTTCTTTGACTGCGTGCGCTACTTTCTTCGCAAACATATGCAATGAAGCGTACTGCTCATCTTCCAAGTCAAAGATATAGTCTACCTCTTTTTTGGGCACTACTAGCACATGGCCTTTCACTAAAGGAAAGACATCCAAAAAAGCTATATGATTTTCATCCTCAGCGATAATATACGCTGGTATTTCACGATTAATAATTTTGGTAAAAATAGAAGCCATTGCGATTATCAAATATTTTAAACAAAAAAGGAGAACACATTCATGTTCTCCTCAATATAATACATTATTGGATTACATACCAATCTCCATAACCTCGAACTTAATTTCTCCGGCAGGAGCTTTCACCAAAGCAACTTCTCCAACTTTTTTACCCACAAGACCTTTGCCTATAGGCGACTTAATTGAAATTCTGCCCGTTTTCAAATCAGCCTCTTCTTCCGAAACCAAAGTATAAGTAACCTCTTTGTTAACTTTCAAGTTTTTAATTCTGACTTTAGACAACAAAGACACTTTAGACGTATCGATATCACCTTCCCTCAAAATTCTAGCATTAGCAACTACTTCTCCTAATTTGGCAATTTTCATTTCCAAAAGGCCTTGAGCATCCTTAGCGGCATCGTATTCAGCATTCTCACTCAAATCACCCTTATCCCTTGCTTCAGCGATTTGCTTAGCGATATCAGCTCTGCCCTTAGTTTTCAACTCTTGAAGCTCATCCTTCAATTTCTTAAGTCCTTCTTCTGTGTAATATGATAAACCAGCCATAATTATCTTTTTTAAAAAACAAAAAACGACTCCAAGTTAGAACCGTCTTGCATTAATTCTATTATTATATTCGTTTCGAAAATATTGTGATTAAAATGATAAGAATTCCATCTCAAATTATCATGCCAAAAGTGCCGAGAGGCATTCTAAAATCCGCATGCAACACAAAACTAAGAATATTTAACAACTTATCAAATTGTATAACCCAATAACGAATTATCGAAAATATAGTTTTTATTCTTTACAATTTATTCAAACAATTGAGCGATTTTCTCCGTCAAAACTTCATTTATCTTTCGATAAGATTCATGCGTCCAACCAGCCACATGAGGGCTAAACAGCACATTATCTCTCTTTACCAAGTTTTCAAAGTTCTCCTTCTGATCATCGGTAAGCTTCGCCAATTTCTCGTTCTCCAACACATCAAGCAAGGCTCCTTTTAGCTTACCACTCTTCAAAGCTTCCTCCAATACAGAAAAAGGAGCAATCTCTCCTCGAGCGACATTGATTATATATATATCCTTGGCAAACTTATTCAAAAGCTCGCTATCTATCATTTCTTTCGTTTCGAAAGTCAATGGCGTATGCAAGCTTAGAATATCAGCCTTTTGAAAAATCTCATCCCAAGTCGCCTCTGTTGCGTACTCGTCACTGTAATTCTCTTTATACTTGTCAAAAGCCAACACATCGCAACCAAAACACTTCAATCGCTGAGCGAAAGCTCTACCCATATTGCCATATCCAATAATCGCGACAGTCTTCCCCATCAACTCCACACCGCGATTGCCTTCTCGATCCCAGATTCCTTTTCGAACCTGAGCATCACCTTGCACAATATTATTAAACAAACAAAGCAACATGCCAATGGTATGCTCACCCACAGCATCCCTATTTCCTTCAGGAGCATTAACGATTCGCACACCTTTATTTTCAAGCTCTTGCACATCAAGCTGATCAATGCCCGCTCCTGCTCTTGCTATAAATTTCAAATTAACCGCCTTATCTATAAGCTCCTTATCAATAGGCGTCTTGCTTCTCACTACCATGCCGTCATAAGCATGAACTGTGTCTAATATTTCACTTCTGCTAATTTTAGGCTTATAGTCCACTTCAAAGCCTTTTTGTCCCAACAAAGACGTGATGCTATCGTGCATCTTATCAATAACAAGTATTTTCATAATTTCACAGATTTGGCATTTCCCCTTTCCTCAAAGGGCCTTCTCAACAAAGATATCCGACTTTAAAAAAACAACAAATGAGCCACTGAAAAATATACGCCCAAGCCCAATAAATCATTAGCAATGGTGATAAATGGACCTGACGCCAATGCAGGATTCAGATCGAGCTTGTCCATGACTATAGGCGTAATCGTCCCCAATAGCGAAGCCAGCAACACTACTGAAAACAAAGCCACTGAAACAACTACCGCCAATAGGATAGCTTGCCCTACAAAATAATTGATCACAAACACGCAAGTCGACAGCACCAAACCATTCATCAAAGCTACTAGAAGCACCTTCCACAATCTTTTCAATAACTTATCTTCAAAAATCGAAGGATTCGCCAAGCTTTGCAAAACCAAGGAAGAGGATTGCAACCCTACATTTCCGCCTGTAGCTGTTATCAAAGGGACAAAAGTCGCAAGCGCGGGAACCAAGCTAATATCCGAATCAAACATCCCCATAAACTGAGCGGCAAGCATGCCTCCGCCCATACCAATGACCAACCAAGGCAGTCTTGCACGAGAAAGAACCCAAACACTATCCGCTTCTTCCACATCCTCAGAGATACCCGCCATCATCTGACGCTCTTCCTCCACAGTTTCAGTGATCACATCCAAGATATCGTCAATCGTAATCCTCCCCACTAGCGTACCTCTTAGATTAACCACCGGCACAACTTCCAAATCGTACTTTCTCATTATCTGAGAGACTTCCTCTTCTTTGAGGTATGTTTCCACAGACACTACTTCGGAATCATACAGGTCTTTTATTCTCACATGATCCGAAGCCAATATTATTTTTTTCAATGACACTTTACCCATCAACTTGTCCGCGTCATCAACCACATACAATGTGTAAACCTTCTCAACATTCTCCGCCTGCCTTCTGATTTCCTCAATGCATTGCACTACATTCCAATTGTAGTTGACTTTGATAAGCTCCTTCGCCATCAATCCCCCTGCACAATCATCATCGTAGCGCAACAAGTCGAGGATATTGGAGATCTTCTCCTCGCTATGGATGTAAGCAATTACTTTCTCCCTATCCTCCAAAGACAGTTCATTGAGAATATCCACAGCGTCATCGGAATCCATTTCTTCCAAATACGCGGCTAGCTCCTCATCCTTGAAGTAACTCAAAAAATCTTTGCGGAGATCCTCTTGCAGTTCGGCTAATATTTCAGCGGACACTTCCATATCCAGTTGCTGAAGCACATACTTGCATTCCTCCGCTTCCAATTCTTCAAGAACAGAAGTAATATCCGCAGGCAGGACTCCGTCCATGCTACTCCTTATAAATTCACTCTCTTTCTCTTCCACCGCTTGCCTAAGGAGCTGCACATACTCAATACTTACTTCAAAGGGTACATTTGGAATCATGAATTAGCTATTTTATTCGTAAGATCAACAAAATCCTGAACTGAAAGTTGTTCCGCTCGCAATGACAAAACCTCGTCTTCTCTCAGTTCATCACTCAAGCCCATAGGTTTCAAAGCATTTCTCAAAGTCTTTCTTCGGTTTTGAAAGCCTTGCTTCACAACTCTAAAAAACAATTTCTCATCGCAATCCAACTTCTCGACATTATTTCGTCTCAACCTTAAGACAGCCGAATCCACCTTTGGAGGAGGAGTAAAAACTTCCGGCCCTACTGTGAACAAATACTCAACATCGAAATATGCTTGCAAAAACACACTCAAGATACCGTAAGCCTTTTTTCTCGGAGGCGAAGCAATCCTTTCTGCAACTTCTTTCTGCACCATCCCCACAGCTTCCGTTACTTGATCTTTATTTTCCAAAATTTTGAAAAATATTTGCGAAGAAATATTGTATGGAAAATTGCCTATTATAGCCATCTTGGGATCAAACATTTCCTTGAAATTCATTCTCAAAAAATCCCCATCGATAATTCTGCCCCTAAGCATTGGGAATCTTTCATTCAAATAAGCAATAGACTCCTTGTCGATATCCACAAGAGTGGTTTCATAATCTCGCTTTGGCACCAAAAATTGAGTTAAAACCCCCATTCCCGGTCCTACTTCCAATACTTGCTTATATCCACCATGCCCAGTCAGCGAATCCACAATATTCTCTGCGATCATCAAATCTTCAAGAAAATGTTGTCCTAAATGCTTCTTTGCTCTTACTTGTTTCATGCTCAATGTTTATTTCCCGACAAAAGTACAATAATAATTCATTGTAGCCTCATCAATCATCCAAGGTTCTCGAAAAAGCGAAACCAAAGTATGATTCTACGCATTGTAAATACATGAAATCTCCTTAAATGTTACTTTCTTTTGACTCTCAATATCGCAATTCGAAAAAGATTAGTATTTTAGGCCGATGAAATGTAATACGATAATAACAGGACGACAATGAGCAGCAAATCTAATCATACAAAAAACCAACTTCCCAAAATAGGCATAACCATTGGGGACATCAACGGCATCGGCCCGGAAGTGATCATAAAAGCTCTTTCAGACCAACGCATACTCAATTTTTTCACTCCAATCATTTATGGATCGTCCAAAGTTCTGGCATTTTACAAAAAGAAACTGAAGCTTGATGACTTCAGCTATCATCAAGCCAAAACTATCGACCAAATCAATCCCAAGAAAGTCAATGTGCTGAATATCTGGCAAGACAATGTTGAAGTAAAGCCCGGCACAGACAACGAAGATGGAGGAAAATACGCATTAATGTCCATCCAACAATCTTCAGAGGATCTTAAAAAAGGATTGATACAAGCAATTGTCACTGCGCCTATAAATAAAAACAACATACAAGCAGATGATTTCAAGTTCGCGGGACACACAGAGTATTACCAACAACTTGACCAAGCAGATGACTCAGTGATGCTCTTATGCCATGAAGGCCTTAGAGTCGGCGTCATCACTGGCCACATTCCTCTAAGCAAGGTAAGTGAAAGCATTACCGCCGAAAAACTTAAAAGCAAGATAAAAACGCTTATCAAAAGCTTAAAACGCGACTTTGGCATCGCCAAACCTAAAATCGCTATCATGGGCCTCAACCCGCATGCTGGCGAAGAAGGATTGCTAGGTGAAGAAGAGAACAACGTGATCATTCCAGCCATCAATGAATTCAAGCAACAAGGAGAACTAGTATACGGACCATACCCTTCCGACGGCTTTTTTGGAATGTCTCAATACAAAAGATTCGACGCAGTATTAGCGATGTATCATGATCAAGGACTTATTCCTTTCAAAACTATCGCATTTGACGCTGGTGTTAACTTTACCGCCGGGCTTCAATTAATTCGAACTTCGCCTGATCATGGCACCGCATACAATATTGCAGGCAAAAATTTAGCTGATGAGACATCCATGAGCCAAGCGATATTCATGGCATATGACATAATCAAAGCCCGTACAGAAACTTCGGAAAAACCAAGCAAACCAAATCCAAAAGCGGCTCTGCCAAAAGGAAAAAACGATTATCAAGAGTCAGACGAGGACATATTGGTTGAAGATCTAGAAAAAGAAACGCAAGATCACAAGCTTGAGGATCTTGATGACGTTATTGAAAACAAAAGCAATAAAAATAAAGAAGAAAAACCTAAACAGTCTTCCAATCATAAAGGTAGATCAAAGAAACCATTCATTCCTAGACGCAAATCCGCTGTAAACAAAGGAGATCAAAAAAAGGGAGAATAAAATAAATATAATTTACTTTTATTGAAAATAATACTTAAATTTGCAGACTTTAATTGAGGAAGCTAGAAGTGAAAGATTTAAAAGACTTCAATATTAACATTGTCAATCTTAAAGAAGGAACCCATCAATATGATTTCATTATTGAAGATTCCTTTTTCAAGAATTTCGACCATAGCCTTACTGACAAAGGCAGTTTGAAAATTGACTTGACGTTGGAAAAGACAAGCAATGTCATTGCCGCCAACTTTCATATTGAAGGCTTTGTAGAGCTGATTTGCGATAGAAGCCTTGAAGCGTATGAATACAACTTGAAATCGGATAGAAAAATTTTGTTTAAATTTTCCGAATCCGAACAAGAAAGCAATGATGAAATTATATTTCTACACCCTGCGGTGCACGAATACAACTTCTCAACGCTATGCTACGAATTCATAATGCTTGAGATTCCTTTTAAAAAACTTCATCCCAAATATCAAGATGAAGAAGAATGGGAAGATGGAGAAAGGCTGATATACAGCAGCGAAACTGCTTCCGAAGAGATTGAGGAGAAAGAAGAGAATAAAAGTGACAGCGAAGCTGTTGACCCTAGATGGGAAGCGCTAAAAAAACTGTCTAACAATAAAGAAAATTGATTTAAATATTAAATAGCTAAGTAAAAATGGCACATCCAAAACGTAAAACGTCGAAAACAAGAAGAGATAAAAGAAGAACTCACGTAAAAGCAACTGCTGCTACGCTTTCTGTTTGCCCTACTACAGGCGAGACTCACTTGAGACACAGAGCTTACTGGCACGAAGGCAAACTTTACTACAAAGGAAAAGTTTACATGGAAAAAGAAGTTGCTGTATAAGAAACAGTTGCAAAGCAGTCCTATCATTAATATGTTGGACTGCTTTTTTATTATCCTCTTCCACTTTAGAGCATATTTTTACCCTTTTGCGAATCTACTTTCAAAAATTCGCTAACAAGACATTATTTTCTCCTTACTCTTACTATCTTTACGTATGGTGAATCACGACTGTTCATCATATTTTTAATCGAGTGCTTAACGTGCTTGGGTCGAAATCCTTTCCATACTATGAAAAAAATAACAGCAGCAATAACAGGCGTGCATGGTTACACTCCTGAGTATGTCCTAACCAATCAGGAACTGGAGAGAATGGTGGACACAAATGATGAATGGATAACAACGCGTACAGGCATCAAAGAGAGAAGAATACTTAAAGGGGAAAATGCCGGCACATCAGTGTTGGGGATCAAGGCTGCTCAAGGGCTGCTTGAAAAAACCGGCACCAAACCTGAAGACATCGACTTGATTATTTGCTCTACGGTAACACCAGACATGATGTTCCCTGCGACAGCCAATATCATCTCTCATGGCATAGGCGCTGAAAACGCATTCAGCTTCGACATGAATGCTGCTTGCTCAGGCTTCTTATTCGCGCTAACTACCGGCGCTCAATATATCGAAACGGGGAAATATAAGAAAGTTATCGTCATAGGCGCCGACAAAATGTCTTCGATCATTGACTATACAGATCGCCAGACATGTATTCTTTTCGGAGATGGTGCTGGCGCGGTTCTTCTGGAACCAAGTGAAGACGGACTTGGCGTGATTGATTCTATCTTAAAAACTGATGGAATAGGCGAAAAATCACTGCATATGAAAGCAGGAGGAAGCCGCAAACCCGCTAGCATTGAAACGATAAACAATAAAGAGCACTTTGTCTTCCAAGACGGTTCTACTGTATTCAAATTCGCTGTATCCAAAATGGCCGACGTTTCTGAGGAGATTGTCAACAAGAACAATCTTAGCCATGAAGACATAGCTTGGTTGGTGCCTCACCAAGCCAACAAGCGAATCATTGATGCCACAGCTAGAAGAATTGGCCTTGATGAAAACAAAGTGATGTTGAATATTCAAAAATACGGAAATACAACCAGTGCGACGATACCTTTGTGCCTTTGGGACTATGAGTCCAAACTAAAAAAAGGCGACAATATCATACTCGCTGCATTTGGTGGTGGATTTACTTGGGGCTCTATTTATATCAAATGGGCATATAATCCAATACAATAGTATTATTACCTTGAAAAAGTCTTAGTTTTATAAGACTTTTTTTTTGTTTCTTTTTCAACAAGACAAAAATCCATTAAATTTACTTTTCCTAAGGATCTAATTAGAATAAAATATTACGATATGGCAACTACCGCTGATATAAAAAACGGCCTTTGCATTGAATTCAACCACGGCCTTTATAGTGTAATCGAGTTCCAACACGTAAAACCGGGCAAAGGTCCTGCGTTTGTTAGAACGAAACTTAAAAATTTGGAAACTGGCAAAGTAATCGACAACACTTTTTCTTCTGGCCATAAAATCCAAACAGCGAGAATTGAAAGAAGAAAGCACCAATTCCTTTTTAAAGATGATTACGGTTACAATTTCATGAATTCGGAAACTTTTGAGCAAGTAGCCATTGATGAGAATCTAATCACCAATGCTGACTTGATAAAAGACGGACAAGAAGCTGAGATACTTTTCCATGCTGAAACTGAAAGACCTCTAACTGTGGAATTGCCTGCTCACGTAACATTGAGAGTTGTTTACACAGAGCCGGGATTAAAAGGAGATACAGCGACAAACGCGACTAAACCAGCCACTTTGGAAACTGACGCAGAAATCCAAGTACCTCTTTTTGTCAATCAAGACCAACTTATCAAGGTAGACACACGCGATCGTTCATATGTAGAAAGAGTAAAAGAATAAGAAATTAGAATAAGAAATTATGAAACCAAGCGAAATAAAAAACCTAATTGATTTCATATCAAAATCAGGACTTAACGAAGTAAACATAGAGACTGAGCAGTTCAAGCTTTCAGTGAAAAGAGAAGCTGACGCTCCAAAGGTTATCGAGCAAATCGTATCAGCGCCTGTAGCAGCGGCCCCTCAAGCAGCTGTGGCAGCACCTGCAACAGCTCCTGCTCCTGCGGCAGCTCAACCGGCAGCAACTCCTGCGGCTGAAGCGGCTCCTGCAGCGTCAAATGAAGACAAGTACATAACTATCAACTCGACTATGATAGGTACTTTCTACAAATCACCTAGCCCTGACGCTGCTGCATTCTTGAAAGTTGGAGATACTGTAAGTCCAGGAAAAACAATTTGCATCATTGAAGCAATGAAGTTATTCAA